>DATGMN010000071.1:0-63951 GCA_035293585.1 Bradyrhizobium sp.
TAGTGGGGTCGGACCGGTCTGTAAACCTTGCTTCGCCGCTCGTGGCGCGAGGTACGGCGTTTTTTGGCTTTTTCCCTAAAATATTGAAGAGTCGGGGCTATTCGTCTCCCTCATCCGCGCCTTCGCGACCCGGGACGCCCACAGGAGCCGGAAAGCCACCGGTCGGAATCAAGGTCGCGGCCGCGTTTGGAGCAGAACGGGCGGGGAGCGGCTTGCGCGGGCCTGCCGCAGATCGGGCATGTCGGCCGCGCTTCGCCCGGCGACCCCGGAGCCCAATCGGGCTCCGAGGCCTCGGACGTCATCCCTGGGGAACAGATCCTTGGGGAACAGATCCCGTCAAAGCCGCGCCGGCGACAGCGGGCTCTATCTCCGCTCGCGGACCGCCCTGTAGTGGTAGAGCGCAACGTGCAGATGGGTGTTGGTGAAGTCGTCGCCCACCTTGTCCGGATCGACCACCATCTCGACATAGATGTCCGGTTCGCCGTCGCCGCCTCGCTCCTCGCCGCGGCCGTCCTGCGCCTCGCGCACCGCGATGCCCTCGACCTCGAGGTTGCCGGACGGCTGAGGCAGCTGAAACAGCTCCTCGACATGACCGGTGCGCAGGTTGGCACGATAGACCGACCGCGTGCTGTTGTCGGAGGACATGTAGAGATATTCGCCATGCACCTTGGCGCCCTGGATGCGCTCCAGCGACATGTCGAGGGTGATGGTGCCTGCGAAGCTCCAGTCGTTGAGGTTATAGACGTTGATGGTGTTGCCGCTCTGCCATTCCTTGCCGTAGCCGCGGTTGTGCCAGGCGTCGACGGCGACCCAGCTCGCAATGTCCTTCTTCGGATTGCTGGCGGCGCCGGTCAGCTCGTAGCTGACGCCCGTGTAGGTGAGATCGGTCGCGCGGTACAAGGCCACATGGGGCTTGGTGTAGCCGGCCGTGCTGTCCAACGACGCGTAAATGATGCCGTCATGGTAGTCGATGTCGCCGATATGATCGAGCCCCTGGGCCAGAAGGTTCGCAGGGATTCCAGGCACGATCGTCGCCGGCGGCGTGAACGAGGAATTCCGCAGCTCCGACACGAAATGGTTGTTGGCGATTTCCAGACCGTACTGCCACGAGAAGAACCACTTCCTGCCATCGGTGGCGAGACCCTGCGAGCGGAACAGCCCGGTGAAGGAATTTGGCGGACTTTGCAGGAAGAAATCATTTTCGTCCGCGAGTTTCCAAGTCGCGGCTGAGGCCGGTGGATGACACTCGGGACTGCCGTCGCGATGCATCTGCAGACGTTCGGGCGCTGCATGCACCGGGACGTGCAGCATCGCTGCAAGCGACAGGAACGGCAAAGCACCGCGCAGGGTTGGGAAAATTCGCATTCTAGCTCCGCTGAATTGAAATGGTTTGCTGCGCCTCAATTGGCCGGCGGCTGATAGCGAGCGCGGGTAACGGCGTCGTGAATGATTTAATACAGTGCGCGCCTGTCGAGCATGGGCGATCGACCAGGATGCGCACGCGCACGCTTTGCGAGGCGCTGGCGAGGCGAGCCCGCAGTCATTCCGCGAAAATCGATTCGCCACGAAAATCGATTTGGCGAAGCGCTGGTGAGAACGCAGATGGTCGCGCTCGTTTGCCGGCGATCATTGCCTCAGGGCAGTCGCCGCAACGGCTCAGACCGGGGCCGACGAATTCGGCAAAAGCCTATTCGGAGCCCTCGTCCTCGCTTTCGGCGCCGGGGACGACATAGGAGCCCGAAAGCCAGCGGTTGAGGTCGACGTCGCGGCAGCGTCTGGAGCAGAACGGTCTGGTGGCGGACTGCGAGGGCTTGCCGCAGATCGGGCAGGGCCGGCTCGCGCCAGCGCCCCTGCCGCCGGGATCGGGGGCGGCTCCGGTCTGACCGCCGTGGTTGCGGCCGTCAGCGCCACCCTCACCGCCGCCACCCTTGGCGGCGGCGCCAGCCGGCTCAGACGCCCGCCGCATTGAGCCAGCCGAAGCGGATCGGGAAGCCTTCACCGGCGAGCAGCGTGACGGATTCATAGAGCGGCAGTCCGACCACATTGGTATAGGAACCGACCATCTTGACCACAAAGGAACCGGCGATCCCCTGCACGGCATAGCCGCCGGCTTTGCCGCGCCATTCGCCGCTGCCGATATAGGCCTGGATGTCCTCCTCGCTCAACCGCTTGAAGCGGACCCTGGTTTCCACCAGCCGCTGGCGGAAGGCCTCCCGCGGCGTCACCACGCAGACCGCGGTGTAGACCCGGTGGTTGCGGCCCGACAACAGCCGCAGGCATTGCGAGGCCTCGTCCACCAGATTGGCCTTGGGCAGGATGCGGCGGCCGACCGCGACGACGGTGTCGGCGGCCAGGATGAACGAGCCGCGCAGCTCGTCGTCAAGCTGCACCGATTTCAGTGCGGCATCGGCCTTGGCCCGCGCCAGCCGGTTGGCGCAGGCGCGCGGCAATTCGCCCCGCCGCGGCGTCTCGTCGACGTCGGCGGGACGCAGCGCGTCGGGCTCGATGCCGGCCTGATTGAGCAGCGACAGGCGCCGCGGCGAACCGGAAGCAAGAACGAATTTGGGACGGCCAAGCATTGCGATTGTTTTGGGGGCTGGTCGGCAGGAATTCGGGCGGAAACGCGCGCGGAACGTATCGGAAGGCCCCTGCTTTCACAACCCATTGTGATCCCGGCCAAAGCCGAAAGTCCGCACCGCCCTGTGGTGTCATCAAACCGAAATCTGCGGAGCGGACGTCGTTGTCGAATCAGCCGCTGGCGGCGCCCACATTGGCAAAGCGCTTGCGGATCCGCATCAGCAGCGTGTCCAGCACCTCGCGATAGGCGGCCAGCTTCTGCTCGCGACTGCCCTCCTCGCCGGTCGGATCATGGGTCGGCCAGTATTCGACATCGGCCGCCATGGTGCGGGTCAGCTCCAGGGCCTTGTGATGCGCCTCCGGCGACAGCGTGATGATGAGGTCGAAATTGAGCCCCTCCCAGTCGTCCAGCTCCTCGAAGGTCATCGGCTTGTGGGCGGAGATGTCCTGGCCGAGCTCGGCCATCACCGCGACCGCGAACGGATCGAGCTCGCCCTTCTTGGCGCCGGCGGAGCGGACGTAGAGCCGCTGCGGAAACATGTGCTGCAACAGGCTCTCCGCCATCGGCGAACGCACGCTGTTCATGCCGCATGCGAACAACACCGACTGCGGATTGCGCGCGCCGGGCGCCATTAAGGGTTAGCCCTTCCAATGCAGCACGGTGATCAGCGTGAACAGCCGCCGCGCGGTTTCGAAATCGACCCGCACCTTGCCCTTCAGTCGCTCCTGCAGCGTGCGCGAGCCCTCGTCATGGATGCCGCGCCGGCCCATGTCGATGGCCTCGATCTTGTCGGGGGTCGCGGTGCGGATCGCCTGATAGTAGCTGTCGCAGATCATGAAGTAATCTTTGACGATCCGGCGGAACGGCCCCAGCGACAGCAGATGCGCAACCACGGGCGTATCATCCTCGCGGCGGATGTCGAACATCAGGCGGTTGCCGGTGATGCCGATATGCAGCTTGAAGGGCCCTTGGGCTTCCGCGCCCTCCGGCGCGAACAGGTTCTGCTCGATCAGGTCGTAGATCGCGATCGCACGCTCATGCTCGATATCGGGCCCGGAGCGCCCGATCGACTCCTCGTCGAGCGTCACCGCGATCACGCGGCTCCTGGAATCGTCGCTGTCTGGCGGCTTGGTCATGACAGGTTGAGGCGCAATCCAACCGAGCGGGAATGGGCGTCCAGGCCCTCGGCCTTGCCCAGCCGCATCGCGGCCGGGCCCAGCGCGCGGAGCTGATCGGGCCCGCATTTCAGAAGCGAGGTGCGCTTCATGAAATCGAGCACGCCGAGCCCCGAGGAGAACCGCGCCGAGCGCGCGGTCGGCAGCACGTGATTGGAGCCGCCGACATAGTCTCCGATCGCCTCGGGCGTATGGCTTCCTAAGAAGATCGCGCCGGCGTTGCGGATCTTGTTCGCGAACCCATCGGGATCGGCGGTCATGACCTCCAGATGCTCGGCGGCAATGGCGTCCGCCAGCGGCACGGCCTCGTCGAGATGCCTGACCAGGATGATGGCGCCGAAATCCTCCCAGGAGCGGCCGGCGATCCGGGCCCGCGGCAGGGTCGCGAGCTGCGACTGCACGGCGCGGGCGACGTCATCCGCCAGGCGGGGAGAGTTGGTGATCAGGATGGATTGCGCGCTCTCGTCATGCTCGGCCTGGGCCAGGAGATCGGCGGCGATCCAGTCGGCATTGCCGGTGTCGTCGGCGACCACCAGCACCTCGGATGGGCCGGCGATCATGTCGATGCCGACCTTGCCGAACACCAGCCGTTTGGCGGCGGCGACATAGGCATTGCCGGGGCCGACGATCTTTGCGACCGGCGCGATGGTGGCGGTACCGTAGGCGAGCGCGGCAACCGCCTGCGCGCCGCCGACCCGGTAGATCTCGCTGACGCCGCCGAGATGGGCGGCCGCCAGCACCAGCGGGTTGAGCCGGCCGTCAGGCGCGGGCACCACCATGACGAGACGCGAAACGCCGGCGACCTTGGCCGGCACGGCATTCATCAGCACCGAGGACGGATAGGCGGCGGTGCCGCCGGGCACATAGAGCCCCGCGGACTCGATCGCGCTCCAGCGCCAGCCGAGCTCGACGCCTGTGGCATCGACAAAGCGCTCATCCTTCGGGACCTGCCGCAAGTGGAAGGCCTCGATGCGGTCGCGGGCGAATTTCAGCGCGTCCACCGTCGCGGTATCGCAACTCCCAACCGCCGCATCGATCTCGGCGGCCGTGACGGCCAAGCCGGAGGCCGCGAGATCGAGCCGGTCGAACTTTTTCGTGGCTTCGAGCAGCGCGGCGTCCCCGCGGGCGGCGACGTCGGAGACGATGGCGCGCACGGATGCTTCGACGTCCGCCGACACCTCGCGCTTGGCGGCGAGGAAGTCCTTGAAACGCTCGTCGAAATCGGCGCTGCTGCGGTCCAGTCGAATGGGCATTTTGAAGGCTTTCCGGGCGCGGGATTCGGTTCGGACACCCCTCTGCTCAATGGCGCGGCAGGGCACTGGCGTCAACCCTCGGGATGCCGTCATTCCGGGGCGAGGCGAAGCATCGAACCCGGAATCTCGCGATTCCGGGCTCGGCGCTGTCGAGCCGCCCCGGAATGACGCTGCCCGGATCACACTCCCGCGGGCTCGTCTCCCTCCTCGGCCGTGCCGATATCGTCGGCACCGAGGTCGGTGAGCTCGCATTCCAGGCATTCGACATCCAGCCGCAGCGCCTTGCCGCCGGAAAACAGCAAGAGCGCGGTGCCGGCGGGATCATCGCCCGGGTGAAACTCGATGCCGATCAGCTCGAGACTCAGGTCGCGGGCGGCAAGGTCGATGTTGCGCGACTTGCAGGCCAGCACGCGGTCGAAGCGCAGCGCGGACACCAGCCGCTGCGGCGCGGTCTCGCCCGCCAGCGTCTGCTCCCAGTCCAGCCGGCTCATGCCGATCACCAGTCGCTTCTCGGCCTGGCGCCAGATGATGTCGGGGATGGACACCCGTGCATCCTGCACATGGGTGGAGATCACCGCGAGGTCGTCCTCGTCCAGCGCGATCAGCTTGAGCTGGGGTGACATGTCAGGCGAAGCTGACCGGCCTGTAGCGTCGCCAGACGCCGATGATCACCACCGCAAAGAACAGCAGCACCAGGCCCTGCACCACCGCGAATGCCGGCCCGCTCGGCGGATTGCCGGGCGCGAGCGCCGTGAGGCTGGGGATCTTGAGGAAGCTCTGGATCACCAGCACGAACACATTGAGATAGAGCGAGATCAAGGCCGTCACGATGTAGATCGGGCGCCACGCGCCCTTCAGGCCCATGGCGTAAAGCGCGAAGCAGGCGATCGCGAGCAGCACCAGCGAGAGAATGGCGATCATGTGCGAAGGCAGCAGCGTCCCGAACGGAAAGCCGAAACCGGTGACATTGGTCAGGATGGTGAGGATGAGAAAGATCGCGGTCAGGCCGGGCAGCGGCCGGGAGCCGAGCATGCCGAACATCACGATCAGCCCGGCGACGATGGCGACAAGGCTGATGACGACGTGCAGCAGAGTAAAATTGGCAAGGCTTAGACCCAGCATCATGACATGCTCCCCTTTTATTGGAGCATGCTACGCCGGATTGCGGTAAAATACTATGTCGCGGCGGCGACAGGGGCAGCCGCGAGAGTGCGGATCAAGCTCTGGCTCAATCGTAGCGCGGGATCGGGCCGTTGTGCGGCGTCTTGCGGTCCGACAGGTCGAACAGCACCTTGTCGACATAGCACCAGCCCCAGCCTTCCGGCGGATCGTAGCCCTCGATGATGGGATGGCCGGTGGCATGAAAATGCTTGGTCGCGTGCTTGTTGGGGGAATCATCGCAACAGCCGACGTGGCCGCAGCTGCGGCAGAGCCGCAGATGCAGCCACGGGCTGCCGGTCTTCAGGCATTCCTCACAGCCCAGGGCGCTCGGCGTCACGGTCTTTATGCCGGCGATATGGCTGCAGGACTCGCGAAGCCGGGCCATTGGGCGCTCACGCGTCCTTGGTGTCGAAGAAGATGATGTCGGCGCCACCGGTCGCGAATTTCGGCACGTCCGCCGCGGTCGCCTTGCCTTCTTCGCTGCCGAAGGCGGCCTGCACCGCCGCCATGTCGTCGAAAGTCAGGATGGCCATCAGATGGATGCCCGAGGCGCCGGCCGCGCTCACGACAGGGCCGCGGCTGACCTCGTATTTGCGCAGGCCCGGCAGCTTCTTGGCCAGCGGAATGTGCGTCTCGGCATAGTAACGGTCGAAGGCGGCGGGATCTTTCGGCGTCTTGTAGGTCACGACAACTTGGGCCATTGGCGGCTTCCTCCGGTTCTTTTGCAAAAGCATGATCCTTCTTCGGGATCATGCGGGACGGTGGAAGGCGATGCTACAGTGCGGGCTTGGCGCTGTCGCCCAAAAAGCCGTGCAGCGCTGCCACGACCTGCGCGCCCTCGCCGATGGCGCCGCCGACGCGCTTGACGGAACCCGAGCGCACGTCGCCGACGGCAAACACCCCGGGTACCGAGGTCTCGAGCTGCGGCACCAGCCGGCCCTGGTTGAGCTCGGACTGCGCGCCGGTGACGACAAAGCCGCCGCGGTCGAGCGTGACGCCACAGCCCTGCAGCCAGGACGTGGCGGGATCGGCGCCGACGAACAGGAAGAGGTTGCGGATCTCTTCGGTCATGATCTCGCTCGCCAGCCGGCTCTTCCAGCGCACGCGCGTCAGCGAGGCATCGCTATCGCCCTCGAGCCCGACCACCTCGGCATTGAAGATCAACTCGATGTTCGGCGTGGCCTCGATGCGCTCGATCAGATAGCGCGACATGCTGGCGCCGAGGCCTCCGCCGCGAATGATCATGGTCACCTTTTTGGCATGGCCTGAGAGGAACACCGCGGCCTGTCCGGCCGAATTGCCGGCGCCGACCAGGATCACCTCCTGCTCGGCGCACAGCCGCGCCTCGACCGGTGACGCCCAGTACCAGACGCCGCGGCCCTCGAATTTCTCGAGATTCTCGATTGCAGGCCGCCGGTAGCGCGCACCGCTCGCGACCACGATGGCCCGCGAACGCAAGCTGTCGCCGCATTCGAGGCTGAGCGCGAAGGAACCGTCTTTGCGCGAGCAATCCAGTGCTTTCGCGCTCATCGGGATCATGATGTCGGCGCCGAATTTCTGCGCCTGGGTGAAGGCCCGCCCGGCCAGCGCCTGCCCCGAGATGCCGGTGGGAAAGCCGAGATAGTTCTCGATGCGGGCGCTGGCGCCGGCCTGGCCGCCGAAGGCGCGCGAATCCAGCACCGCCACCGAGAGGCCTTCGGAGGCCGCATAGACCGCGGTCGCAAGTCCGGCCGGACCACAGCCGACGATGGCGACGTCGTAGATCTTTGCCCCGCGCGGACCGCCGATCATGCCGATGGCGCGCGCCAGCGTGTTTTCGCTCGGGTTGCGCAGCACGGTGCCGTCGGCGGTGACCACCAGCGGCCAGTCCGAGGGCGAGGGCGAATAGCGCCCGATCATCTCGGCGGCGTCGCGATCCTTCTCCGGATCGAGCAGATGATGCGGGAAGCCGTTGCGGGTGAGAAAGTTCTGCAAGCCCGCCACGGCCGGCGAGTTCTGCGGCCCGATCAGCACCGGCCCGCCGACGCCGCCCTGGATCAGATTGACCCGGCGCAGGATCAGCGCGCGCATGATGCGCTCGCCGAGATCGGCTTCCGCGACCAGCAGCGCCCGCAGCCGCTCCGGCGCAATCAGCAGCGTCTCGACATCGCCCTCGGCATGGCCGTCGACCAGCGCGACGCGTCCCGACAATTGACCGATCTCGGCAAGAAACTGCCCGGGCCCCTGCTCGATCACGGGCGTGACGTGGCCGAGCCCGTCGCGCTGGGTGATGATGACATGGCCGGACAGCACCACGAACATGCCGGGACCGGGCTTGCCGGTCTCGAACAGCGTCTCACCGTCCTTGAAGGTGCGGACCTCGCCGAAGCGGCGCATCCGTGCGATCTCCGCCGCGGTCAGCGCCGGAAAAGTCTGCTCGAAGCGCTGAAATCCCCTTGCGGCGCCCCCGCCATTGCCATCGGCCTCTGCCGCCGCGCTCTCGTCCGCCATCTGAATTCCCCTTGAAATCGCTCGCCCAGATAGAGCCTAGCTCTCAGTGCTGCCAACCTCCCCATCTGGGCAGTCTTGATGGCGGTCCGATGACAGGCGGTCGCGCGCCTTCAATTGCGATTTCCGCCGCTTGAGGTTCTCGCGCAGCTTGGCTTTCAGCCGGTCCTGCCGCGCCTCATCGCCGCGCAAGCTGTGCGGGCGCCGGTTGTTGGGGCTGTCGTCGGTCATCGCGGAATTCGGTCTGGCTGTTCTTGGAGATCGCACCCTTGGTGCGCCGGCACCGATCATATTGTGTCGCGCCCGTTGCCCCCGCAATCCCGATCGGGACGCGACGGCGCAAGGCCTTTCCACGAAACTCGGGAACCGGGCCAGCCGGCGCACGGGAGGGCCGGCGAATTCCTCCCGTTTGCAGCCGGAACGGGGCTCTCCCGAGCTTGCGCCCATGAAGTCATTGTGGCACACATCGCCGCGCCCGACGGGGGGCCTCCGGGCCGATTCTTTGATCAGAGCAAACCCCGGGCATGCTGCCGTAGCTCAGTGGTAGAGCACTCCCTTGGTAAGGGAGAGGTCGACAGTTCAATCCTGTCCGGCAGCACCAGCACATCAAGAAAATCAATCGGTTAGCGAAGCGCCTCGCAGGCGGCCGGCTCCCATTCGCACGCGCCTGCCGATCGGCCTACAAGTTTACGGAACCATTTGCGTGCCGTACAAGTTGAGGAGTTTGGCACGATCCCGTCCAGCGCGAAGGCGATGCGCCCGACGTCATGTGCGCTCGCCGTGGAGGTCACCGCACTCACAGCGAAGGAGGTTTGTCATGGCCGCATACACTGCTGACGGCACCATGCTGTTGGTGAAGAAGTTTGGCGGGACGGTCCTGATCTTTTTCGGCATCCTCGTCCTTGCCATCGGTTTGGAATATCGTGTAACCGGGCTTTCCGTCGGACTGATTGTCGCCGGGATCGTCGCCCTTGCCTGTGGCATGGGACTGCTCGCGCTCAAGATCGTCCGACGCAACACTGCGTAATCCGCAGCGATCCTCTGCTACGGGGGGGCAAAACCTCATAGGGAGGCCTGCCATGTTGCGTTCAAAGCTGGCGCTTGCCGCCATGATGATGCTCGTCTCGATCGGCTTCGCTGCCTTTCCCCTCGACTCCGCCGCTGCCGCGAAATTCTGTGCACAGCTGAGAGGATCGACAGCCCAGGGACAACCTGACTGCTCGTTCTCGACCCTCGATGCCTGTCGCGCACGCGTCAGGCATCTCGGCGGCGGGCACTGCTACAAGCTGACCCACTAGGCTGCCGGTACGGATGCGCTACGCATCCTGACTTGCACCTCGCTGATTCGAGGCAGCTCCCGGAGCTCGGCCTGCGCCGAGCTCGGTTGAGCACGGGCCGAATTGACGACGTCGGGAGCAGCGCGGGCCTCCCCGACGCGGCTCCCGCTGCGTCAGCGCGTTGATGTTGATGATGGCTTTCTTAACCCTTCGTTAACCATAGCTTCCCATGATGCTGCCCGTGTGTTTGTGGTCGAGGCGGCCGCTACTGGTGCTCGATCCGGATCGCCAAAAGAAAACGACCCCAGCACGGGGTGTGAACTGGGGCCGCCTTTTCATCGGATGCGATGGGGGCACATCACATCCGGTCGCGCACTACCAAGTGACCCCAGCAATATTGGTTCCGGGCAGACTGTCATATTCTCCAAGTTCTGATCTCCGTGCTTTCCGACCACGGCTACCAGTGTTTCCGCCACATTCCGCCCCAGCTTCCTCCCCATCCGCTCTGTCCGCGGACGAGCCTGATGATCAACAGCAGCAGTATTGCGCCGATCGCGGCTTCAACGATCTCCGAGACGATGCCCGAGCCGAAATGGATGCCAAGTTGCGGAAATACCAAGCTCGCAATGAAGGCCCCCGCTATTCCCACAACGAGATCGCCGACGATGCCCAAGCCCGTGCCCTGCACTATCTGACCCGCCAGCCACCCGGCCGCGATGCCGACAGCCAATATGACGAGAAGACTTTCACCCGATATGTTCATTTTCGCGTCCTCACGATCCGACCGCCAACCGACCGCCAGGTGGCGGTGATGTTCATAGTAGACCTCGGCGAGAGCGGATACTGTGCAAAACTGATCGGCTGCCGGTCGTTCGAGCGGCGTGCCCCTTCACGACCAATGTGGACCACGCCGGCGGCGAGCCTGAGCAATTTTGCCAGCGGCGACGGAAGATCGCCGATAGAGTTTATTGACAGGCCGCCCCCAGACAGGTGGGACGAGCCGGGGCGGCAATTGGCCGGGGTGCGGGCAATGCAGGTACGTCCAGGAGATATCACCTTGACCATCAGGACAACGCGCAGCACCGTTTCGTTCAGTAGTCCGTTCATCCTTCAGAGCCTGGAGGGTGTTCAGCCCGCCGGCGAATAACCGAGCTGGACGCCGCGCTGATGAGGGACGGGCATTGGACGATCGTGCTGCCGTGAGCCGTAAAGAGGTCTTTTCCGGTACGTTCGACCCACGTCGCGATCCAATTTGCCGGACGGCCGCGGAGGTGCAATCGCGGGATCGAAAGAGCCGCTACCAGTCGGCGGAGGTGGCTTCCAGATAGCAGAGCAAATTTGCCTAACACGCCGCCTGCCGGACCTGCTAGGCTAAGAGCTCCCCATCAGGCCCCGACCAATTCATGCCCAAAGCGGCGAAAAGCTCGTTTGATCCAAAACTCTTTCTCGCCAAGGTCGGCGAGGGCAAAGCCATATTGAAATTGACCAAGAACAAGGTCGTGTTTTCGCAAGGGGACGCCGCAGATACGGTTTTCTATATTCAAAAGGGAAGGATCAAGGTTCTCGTTGTCTCCGAACAGGGCAAGGAAGCGGTGGTCGGAATCCTGGAACCCGGACAGTTTTTCGGCGAAGGATGCCTCAACGGCCATCCGATGCGGATTTCGACGACAATGGCGATGGAAGACTGCCTGATCACGTCGATTACGAAAAGCGCAATGCTGACGGCGCTTCACGGCGAGCCAAAGTTTTCCGAGTTGTTCATGGCTTATCTCCTGAGTAGGAACAGCCGCATCGAAGAAGATCTCATCGATCAGCTATTCAATTCCAGCGAGAAGCGGCTCGCGCGCCTTCTCCTGCTTCTTGCAAATTTCGGAAAGGAAGGCACCCCACAGCCGATCGCGACCCATGTCAGCCAGGAGACGCTGGCGGAAATGATCGGCACCACCCGGTCCCGTGTCAGCTTTTTCATGAACAAGTTTCGCAAGCTTGGCTTCATTAGCTATAACGGCAAGATCGAGGTTCACAGTTCGCTCCTGAACGCGGTCTTGTACGACAAGCCTGAGATAATGCGGGACGACTGAGGCGGCCGGTCGGAAGGATCGACTGGCTTCGAGCTGCCTCGTTGCGGAACATTGAGCGCACCGTTCTGTTGCCAATAAGGGGGCAATCAGCCTCCGAGAGGAATTCAAATGAATCGATCCAATTACGTTATTGCCGCCTTGGCGGTTGTCGCCTTCGCGTCACCGTCACTTGCCGAAGATATTTCGAAAGCCGGGCCGAATGCGAAGACCGAACAGACCTTGCGTCCTGGCGGCGAGGTCAAGTCCGACGCGACGGGTGGCCAAGCAGGGGGAGAGATCCGCGGCAGCGGCGCCCGAGTCGGCTCGCAGGTAGAGACGCGCAAAGGCGAGCCCCGCTGGCATCGCGCGCACGCGGAACAAGTCGTGATCGTTGATCACCGACGTCATCGCCACCATCATCACGACGCGATGTAGGGATAATGGCCTCGGAAACGGGGCCATCTATTCCGTGACGATATGAAGGCACCCCATGAAGAACACCATCACGCTAGCCGACGAAGTTCAGCCGAGAACCATCCGAAGAGCGGATGTGCCGCCGGCCGACGGCTTCTCGCTTGTTGTCGACGGCCACTTCAAGACTCATTACGATAGCGAAAAGGCCGCTCAAGAAGCCGGCGCCGAGCTGCTGAGCAGGTTTCCAAGGTTGCAGGTCCTGATCTACGATGCTGCGACCAAGACGCGGTCTCCGCTGCGATAGATCCTCTTCCGATTGTCCGGATGGGCATTACGCGACAGGCGGCGCGCGCCGAAGGGTTGTCGCAGGCTTCCGGAAAATATTTGCGAGATCCAAATATTTGCGAAGTCCTGGGACCTGCACAATCATCGTCTCTTGGGGAGATCAGACCGGGTGTTGCGGATTATCTGGCGAACACGTATTGCTTCCGCAAAACTGGCCGATAGCGGCCTTTGCAACCCGGGACGATTCTCGGGCTTGCCAATTCCCGGCCGTCCCTGCATTGGGAGCAACGCGCCGCTGTCGCGATCCAGGCGCTTGTCAGTGCCTCGCGCGTCGATCAGATGGCCGACCAATTCGCCGGAGAGACGATAGATATTGACCCCCTTGAGATCGTAGACTTTCTTGCCGCTGAGGTCGAAGATCGATGCGCCGTTCTCCACTCCAGCGCGGATTCCCTTGCTATTGAATATGTACCCGCTCACGAGACACCTCCGATTGACCGCCCCATAGCAAGGTTGCGTGTGTTGGGCGGCGATAGCCAGACAAAGCGCGGCAGAAAATCAGGACGTTGCTTGGAACCGATGTCGCCGCGGTCACGGGGCGTCAGCCGTCGGATTCGTGCGGCGGCGAGCGGCCTATCTGGTTCGAACCGGGACTCTCGCCTCTTCCTCGGCCAGCAGCCTCAAGAGCAACTGTCGTTGGGCTTCGTCTTTGGCCTGAGCGAGATGCTCTTTGAAGAGTTTCAGGTTTTCGCGATGTATGAATTCTTCCATGGTGTCCTCCTTCCGGGAGTCGCTCGCTCAGCTTGGTGACCTCAGGTCGTGGCTCGCGAGCCAGAGAATCGCGTGCGATTTCATCGGATCGATTTCGGCCATCGCGGTGCGGATGGGATGGCAGCCAGCACATTCGAACGTTCTGATGTCAAACGCGGACGCGCCGGGCGCTATGCTTCCCGGCCTCATGCGCTCGTCGCAGTTGGGGCAGTGCGGCCACAGGATTGATGTGACCGACGGGCCAGCCGCTCGGGAATATTGCCGTTGCATGCGATGCACTCCTGCAAATGAGGCGGGAGCATTACAGCGCTCTCAGTCACCGATAGATGCCTATAGATGCCTTTGAGGTGGCGGTGATGAAAACAACATGGACCTCAAGCCTCGGGCTTGCTGGTCAATAGCGCTCACCCCGACAAAATTCTCGGTCATATCCCGCTTTGTCTTCAGTCACCAACCTCGACCAGCCTGGATGTCTTTCCTGGACCGCGCAGCTTCTTTCCAGGCGCTTTCTTTCCGATTCTTCTCGACGCCGGCGACGAGGCGATCCGGGCTGCCTTTAAGCTGCGCCAAACGGCAATCGCAGACCGCAAACCAGCACAGCGGGCAGGCTCATTCGAAGGGTCAGCAGCAGAAATAGCGAGACGCGAAAGGCCCGGTTCATTCCGGGCCTTTTCAGTTTCCGAATAACGGATCGAACCTCGCTCGATCGGGATCAATGACATTCACCGGTCGTTTCCCGGAACCATTGGCTCGTGAGTCTATTGGCCTTCTGACACAATCACTTTTGGAGAAATGCCATGAAGAATCTCGCGATCTCTCTAGCAGTCGGTGCAAGTGCGCTTTTCACGACTGCTGCGTTCGCTGCACCGCTTGCCGGCGATGTATCGATCACGCAAGACAGCAACATTCAAAACGTTCGCATGGTCTGCAATGACAGCGGCCGTTGCTGGCGCGAACGCGGTGAACGCCGCGTCATCATCGGGGAGCCGCGCGATTCATACGGATACGCTCCTCGCGAGCGTTATATCGAGCACCGGGGCTATGATGATCGCGGTGGTGTGGGTTTCCGCGCTCCCGGCGTGAGCGTGGGCATCGGGGCCGACCCCTACTGAGGAAACCGAGGGGAAAAGTCATTGCCGAAGGCGCGGAGCAGTCTATCGCCCGCGCCCTCGGCACCCCCGGGCGTAGAACTTCTTAACCCTTCGTTAACCATAGCTTCCCATGATGCTGCCCGTGTGTTTGTGGTCGCGACGGGTGTGAGTTCATGGCGCAGCGTCATTTCAGAGCGTCAGCCGGCAGGGACGACAACGTCCTTGGCCTGTCCCCGGCATCGGCACCCGACAGGGGCGCGACGGCGCTGGACCTGGTGTATCAGGCGGCCGATGTCTTCCGCACCATGGAGGAGCATGCCCGCGAGACCGAGGCTCGCGCGCAGTCGCTTTGCACCAATGCCCTGGAAAGATTGCGGCTTGCAGAAATCCGCGCCGACGCCGCCGAGCGGGCGCAGCGGGACTTCATAACCACCACCGAACGGAAGCTGCAGGATGCGTGCAAAGCCTTGCAGCAGGCGCAGTCGTGCATCGAAGCGCAAAAGGACAAGCTGCTGGCTGCCGAGCTCCGCGCCGAAGTTGCCGAGGCCGAGGCACGACAGGCCAAGGAAGCGCTATCGCTGGTCGAGGAGGCGATTCGCAAGCGTCTGCTCGGCGCCAATCCGGATGCCGAGGGCCCGTTGACCGCGGCGGCCTGAGCACGAACGCAGTCCTAATCACGGAAAAGCCTCACGACCCAATCGAGGAACACCCGAAGACGCGGCGAGAGCTGACGGTTCTGTGCGAACACCGCTGACACTGCGGTCGGCGATGGCGGATTGTTGGGCAGCACCTCGACCAGCGCGCCCGACGCCAACTCCGCAGCGAAGCGGTAGCGGGGCGCCTGAACCAGACCGAAGCCCAGCCGCGCCAGGTCGGCGGTGGTGTCGGAATGATTGGCCGAGACGCGGGCCGGCAGCACCATCGTATGGATGCCCCCGTCTGCCGTGAATTCGAGCGGCATCACCTCGCCCGTCCGCGACGAAACGAAGCCGACCATGAGATGGCCGTCGAGCTCGTCCAGCGTTTGCGGCGTCCCTCTGCGCGCGAGATAGGCGGGGCTCGCCACGGTGACCTCCTGCAGCGTGCCCAGCCGTCGCTGCACCAGCCCGCTGTCGACGAGGTCGCCGACCCGGATCGCGCAATCGACGCCTTCGCGGACGAGGTCGACCAGCCGGTCGCCTTGCCCGAATTGCAGATCGATCCTGGGATGGCGCTCCAGGAAGGCGGGAAGGTTCGGCAGCAGGAAGGTCCGCGTCAACAGGCCGGGCGCGTCGATCCGCAGCAGACCATGCGGCTCGGCATCGCGCAGCGCGCTCTCCGCGTCCTCGATATCGGCGAGGATGGTGACGCAACGCTGGTAGAATTCCTGGCCGTCAGGCGTCGGCACCACCTGCCGCGTCGTCCGATCGAGCAGCCGCGCCTGCAGCCGCTCTTCCAGCCGCCGGATGGTGTCGGTGGCCGTCGACCGCGGAATCCCGATATCGGCGGCCGCGGCGGTGAAGCTGCCGCGTTCGACCACCCTCACGAACAGGCGGAAGCTGTCGAAACGATCCATGCTTTTGTTCGCTCCTGTCGAACAGTGTTGGCAGTTCTAGGGCAATTATCCGATCCAAGTCGATGGCTATGTTTCGGCTGGAAAGGAGCCCAGCCATGAACAAGTCAGATCGGGTTGCCATTGTGACAGGAGCCTCCAAAGGCATCGGCGCGGCCATCGCCAAGCGTCTTGCCTGGGATGGGATCGCCGTCGTCGTCAATTACGCAAGCAATGCCGCCGCCGCGAGCGAGGTCGTCTCCGAAATCGGGGGCATCGGCGGACGGGCCATCGCCGTGCAGGCCGATATCGGCGAGCCCACATCGGCGTCGCGGCTGTTCGATGCGGCCACACAGGCATTCGGCGGCGCCGACATCCTCGTCAACAACGCCGGCGTCATGGAGTTGTCGCCGATCGCTGATGTCACCGACGCATCGTTCGAGCGGCAGCTGTCGGCGAACCTTGCGGGCGTCTTCCGCGCCATGCGCGAGGCCGGCCGACGCCTGCGCGATGGCGGCCGCATCATCAGCTTCTCGTCCAGCGTCGTCGGCCTCTACCAGCCGGGTTACGGCGTCTACGCCGCGACCAAGGCGGCCGTCGAGGCGATGACCCACGTCCTGGCCAAGGAGCTCGGCAGCCGCGGCATCACGGTCAATGCCGTCGCGCCCGGCCCGGTCGGCACCGACCTGTTCCTGACCGGCAAGTCGCAGGAGCAGGTCTCGGCGATCGCCCGCATGAATCCGTTCGGCCGTCTCGGGACGCCTGACGATATCGCCCGCGTCGTCGCCTTCCTCGCCGGACCCGACGGCGGCTGGATCAACGGCCAGGTGATCCGAGCCAATGGCGGCGCGATCTGAACCAACCGCCGCCGCCCTGATCCATCAAGTCAACCCACAGCAGGAGACATCCAAATGCCCTTCGTCAATTTCAAGGTGCCCGAAGCAGCACTCAGCCGGGCCCAGAAGGAAGAGATCGTCCATCGCACCACTGCGATGCTGGTCGAGTATTTTTCGGAAGCCGCGCGGCCGCACACCATGGTGCTGATCGAGGAGGTCAAGGACGGCGGCTATGCCCGCGCCGACGAGGTATTCGTGATCCCCGACGCATATCGCGCAAAGGGCTGATCGACCTCAGCGCACGCGTTGCCAGGTAATGACGATCCTGGTGCCCTCCGGCCGCTGGAAGGTCTCCCGCATGAGATCGCCATCGACCACGAGCCGCAGTTCCTTGCGCGTGCGCTGGTCGATTGGATTGGGTTCGTCTGCTCAGGTCGCGTCCGCGGCGACGGTCACGGCCGCATCGCGATCAGCCGAGAACGCGACGTCCCGTTGGGCGTCGATCTCGGCGAGACGACGCGCCAGCTCTCGCATGAGATTCAGGTAGGCCGTGCTGCCGAGCGCGAGCCGAAACGGCGGCTGGCTGCTGTCGGCGGCCGCGATGATCGCGTCGACCGTGCGGCCTGCATCACCTTTGATCTCGAAGCTGCGGTCGCTGACCGCGCGCCGCACGGCGCCGGCCGGGGTTGCTTCATAGGCGGCGAGCGGCGGGGCCATGTCGATGCTCGTGCCAAAATTCGTCGCAGTCGGTCCCGGTTCGGCGATGATGAAGTCGATTCCCAACGGAGCGACCTCCTGCGCCACGCTCTCGATAAAGCCCTCGATGCCCCATTTGGTGGCGTGGTAAAGGCTGAAGCTGGGATAGGCGACCTGACCGCCCTCCGAGGACACCTGAACGATCCGGCCGCCGCCCTGGCGGCGCAACTGCGGCAGCAACGCTCGAATGAACTGAATGCAGCCGGTGAGATTGGTCGCGATCTGGCGATCGATCTGCCCGTCGGTCAATTCCTCGGCGGCACCGACCAAGCCATAGGCCGCATTGCTCACGACGACATCGATCCGCCCCATGCGCCGGAACGCCTCATCGACGGCCGCGCGGATGCTGGCTGTGTCCACAAGGTCGAGCCGCACCACATGAAGGTTGTCAGGATGCTTTCGCTGCAGCTCGCTCAGTGCACCCTCACGCCGGATTGTCGCCACGACGCGATCGCCGCGGTCGAGCAGGCGCTCCACCATGGTTCGACCGAGGCCGGATGATGTCCCGGTGATGAGCCAGGTCTTGATAGCTGAGCTCTTGATAACTGAGGTCTTGATAGCTGGGGTCTTGCTCGTGCCCATGTCGATCACTCCACAAGGTTGACATGAGCGAGATAGCGAGGACCAACTGGCGATATAAGCCATCCGCGGTTGGATGGGGCCGTGAGGAAATTTCACCAGTGGCCAAGCCGACGCTCAACGAACTTGCTGCCTTCGCCGCCCTGGCCGAGCATCGCAGCTTCCGCAAAGCCGCCGAGGCCATTGGCGTGTCGCGGTCGGCCCTGAGCCATACGCTCCAGGGGCTGGAGCAGGGTGTCGGCGTTCGGCTTCTGAACCGGACGACGCGCAGCGTTTCACTCACGGAAGCCGGCGCGCAATTGCTGGCCAGCATCCGCCCGGTGTTGCAGGATATCGACGCAGCTCTCGACAAACTTGCCGAGGCGCGCGGCACCCCGGCAGGAAAACTGCGCATCAACGCGAACAAGAGCGCGGCTCGGCTCTTGTTGCGCGACGTGGTCCCGAGGTTCCTATCGAAATATCCCGATGTCGAACTCGACCTCGTGTCCGACGGGCGCCTCGTCGACATCGTCGAGACCGGCTTCGATGCAGGTGTCCGACTGGCCGAAGACGTTCCTCGCGACATGATCGCCGTGAGGCTCGGCGGCGACGTCCGCTTCGTTGCGGTGGCATCGCCCGCCTACCTGGCCGGCCGGCCCGTTCCGATCACGCCCGAGGAGCTCCACCGACATCGCTGCATTCGGCACCGGCTGCCGAGCGGCAGGCTCTACCGCTGGGAATTCAGCAAGCACGGCGAGGAGATGATCATCGACGTGCCGGGGGTGCTGACCCTCGACGACAATGATCTCATGGCCGGAGCGGCGGCAGATGGATTGGGCATTGCCTATGTGCCGGAATCGTCTGCACGCAACTGGCTCGAAACCGGACAGCTCGTCCTGGTCCTTGCAGATTGGTGTCCGCCGATACCGGGGCTCGCGCTCTATTATCCCAGCAACCGCCATGTGCCGTCGGCATTGCGCGCATTCATCGACGTCATGAAGGAGACCGATCATGCCGTTCGCAAACCATCCTAAATATCGCTAGACTGCGGGCATGAAAAAGATCGGCTTTCTCTCGTTCGGGCACTGGACGCCCTCCTCGCAATCGCAGACCCGCTCGGCTGCGGATACGCTCACGCAATCCATCGAGCTTGCCGTTGCGGCTGAACAGCTCGGCGCGGACGGGGCTTATTTTCGCGTGCACCACTTCGCGCGCCAGCTCGCTTCGCCCTTTCCCCTGCTGGCCGCGGTCGGCGCCAGGACCAGCCGCATCGAGATCGGCACGGCCGTGATCGACATGCGCTACGAGAACCCGCTCTACATGGTCGAGGACGCCGGCGCCGCCGATCTCATCGCCGGCGGGCGGTTGCAGCTCGGCATCAGCCGGGGCTCGCCCGAGCAGGTGATCGATGGCTGGCGCTATTTCGGCTATCAGCCGGCGGAAGGCGAGAGCGACGCCGACATGGGGCGGCGTCATGCGCTGGTTTTCCTCGACCTCTTGCGCGGCGAGGGTTTTGCCAAGCCCAATCCACGACCGATGTTTCCAAATCCGCCCGGCCTGTTGCGGCTCGAGCCCCATGCGGACGGCCTGCGCGAACGCATCTGGTGGGGCGCCGGCTCCAACGCGACGGCGGTGTGGGCCGCCAAGCTCGGCATGAACCTGCAGAGCTCGACGCTCAAGAACGACGAGACAGGCGAACCCTTCCATGTGCAGCAGGCCGCCCAGATCCGCACCTATCGCGCAGCCTGGACAGAGGCCGGGCATACGCGCGAGCCGCGCATCTCGGTCAGCCGCAGCATCTTCGCGCTGATGGACGATCGCGACCGCGCCTATTTCGGCCGCGGCGGCGGTGACGAGGACCAGATCGGCTTCATCGATCCGCAGACCCGGGCAATCTTCGGCCGCAGCTATGCCGCCGAGCCGGATGTGCTGATCGAGCAGCTCAAGGCCGACGAAGCCATCGCCGAGGCCGACACGCTGCTGCTCACCGTGCCCAACCAGTTGGGCGTCGCCTACAACGTGCATGCGATCGAATCGATCCTGACGCACGTCGCTCCTGCGCTCGGCTGGCGCTGACGCCCCCCGTCATTTGCGGTTCGCGAAGGTTTGGCGGAGTTCGTGACGTTCCCGTGACGCCGCGGCGACGCCCGGTCGTTTGCAGCCCCTTGATCTCCCGCAAGATTGGGCGACGCAACGATGATTGTATGGTTTTCGTTATCCACCAGCCAGATACGAAGCCATGCACCTCCTGTCGAAGCCGATGAAGAAGATTGATCGTCCCAGCGCGGCGGCGAACGATGGCTGGCTTGCCGCAATGAGTCGCCTTGAACCAGGCGAAGCTTGCTTGAAGATGGGGTCGGCGCCGGAGGGAATGTTCGCTGCCGAAGCGGCGGCGCGGCTGAAGAAGCTCGGACCCAACCTCGTTGCGCGGGAGCGCAAGCCGACCATTCCCGAGGAGATCTGGAATCGCGCGCGCAATCCCCTGAACGCCTTGCTCTTGACGCTGGCGGCGGTCTCTTATTTCCTCGGAGACATCCGCGCGGCAATTGTGATCGCTGCGATGGTGGTGCTGGCCATCACGACAGCGTTCATTCAGGAGCACCGCTCCAACGAGGCTGCGGCCCAGCTGCGCGCCATGGTTCATACGACCGCCAGCGTCCGGCGCAGGCCGAGCCAGGCGGATGATCCGTTCACAGAGATTCCCATCGATCAGCTCGTGCCGGGCGATGTGGTGCGGCTTTCGGCCGGAGACATGATTCCGGCCGACCTGCGCCTGCTCGAGGCGCGGGATCTGTTCGTCAATCAAGCCGTCCTGACGGGCGAATCCATGCCTTCCGAAAAGCACGGCCAGGCCAGCACGTCGGAGTGCGAGGCCCCCCTCGACCTGCCGAACGTCTGCTTCATGGGAGCGAACGTCGTTTCCGGTTACGGGACGGGCGTGATTTTGCGAACCGGCCGCAGCACCTTCTTCGGCCAGCTTGCCCACGAGATTGCGGGCCGGCGGGTTCCGACTGCTTTCGACCAGGGCATCAACCGGTTCACGTGGCTGATGATCCGCTTCATACTCGTGATGGTTCCCGCCGTGTTCGTGATCAACGGCCTGACGAAGCACGATTGGCTGGAGGCCCTGCTTTTCGCGGTGGCGGTGGCTGTCGGCCTCACGCCCGAAATGCTGCCGATGATCGTCACCGTCAATCTCGCCAAAGGCGCGATCGCAATGTCGCGCAAGAAGGTGATCGTCAAGCGGCTGAATGCCATTCAGAATTTCGGGGCGATGGACGTGTTGTGCACCGACAAGACGGGCACCCTCACGCAGGATCGAATTATCCTCAAACGGCATATCGATATCGAGGGAAACGACTCCGATGAAGTCCTCCTGTACGCGTTCCTGAACAGCCATTTCCAATCCGGGTTGAAGAACCTCCTCGACAAGGCCGTGCTTGCACACGCTGACCTCGATGAACGCTTGCGGGCTGATGGAGGCTATTCGAAAGTCGACGAAATCCCCTTTGACTTCACCCGCCGGCGCCTCTCCGTGGTGGTCAGGCGCGACGGCTCGAAACATCTGCTCATCTGCAAGGGCGCCGTCGAGGAGATTTTCGCCGTTTGCTCGAACTATTCCCTGAACGGTGAGGCGGGTCGGCTCGACGAAACTCATTTCGAGGCAGCCAAGGAGCAGACGCGCGTCCTGAACTCCGACGGATTTCGTGTCGTCGCAGTGGCCTACAAGGAGATGGACCCGTCGCGGACCGTATACTCGGTCGAGGACGAGGCGGGCCTGACGCTTCTTGGATACATCGCCTTCCTGGATCCTCCGAAAGAAAGCGCGAGGGAGGCGATCGCGGCGCTTGCGCAAAAAGGCGTTCGCATCAAGGTCCTCACCGGCGACAACGAAATCATCACGCGCAAGATTTGTCACGAGGTCCAGCTCGATACGGGCGAAATTGTGCTGGGCAGCCGGATCGGCCAGATGAGCGATGCCGAACTGGCCGAGGTCGCCGACCGCACGACGGTTTTCGCAAAACTGAACCCCGAGCAGAAGGAAAGGGTGGTACGGGCCCTTCACGCGAAGGGACGCGTGGTTGGGTTCCTCGGTGACGGCATCAACGACAGTCCGGCCCTGAAGGCCGCGGACGTCGGCATCTCGGTGGACACCGCGGTCGATATCGCGAAAGAGTCCGCAGACATCATACTGCTTGAAAAGAGCCTCCTCGTTCTTCAGGAGGGCGTAACGGAAGGTCGCAAGGTTTTCGCGAACATCACGAAGTATATCAAGATGGGCGCGAGCTCGAACTTCGGCAACATGTTCAGCGTGCTCGGGGCCAGCATCTTCCTGCCATTCCTGCCGATGGCGCCGATCCAGGTCCTGACCAACAACCTGCTTTATGATTTCTCGCAGACGGCGATCCCGACCGACAATGTCGACGAGGAATATGTGGCTTCACCGCGCAAGTGGGACATCGGCAACATATTCAAGTTCATGATCTTCATCGGACCGATCAGCTCGATCTTCGACTATGCGACCTACGGCATGATGCTTTTCATCTTCGATGCCTGGAACAATCCGGCTCTGTTTCAAACCGGATGGTTTGTCGAATCGCTCCTGACACAGACGCTGATCATTCACATCATCAGAACCGCGAAGATCCCGTTCATCGAGAGCCACGCAAGTCCTGCGCTCATCGCAACGACAATCATCATCTGCACGATCGGCATCACGCTGCCCTTCACCTGGGCGGGCGCTGCCCTGGGTTTCGTGCCATTGCCGTGGCTCTACTGGCCGCTGGTCACCGCCATGCTCCTCACATACGCAACGCTGACGCACTTTGTGAAAGTCTGGTTCATGCGGAGATGGGGCCTTTGACGGGCCTGCGCCGCGCGACCCGATCGGCTCGGGTCCTTCGAGACGACGGGCTGTTGACGCGCCTCAAAGCAGGAAGGCCAGCGCGGCCTCGCAGCGATCCTCGACCTTCAGGGTGAGGAGATCGTCGGCGCGGGTGCGGCCGAGATTGACGGCGGCGATCGGGATCCGTCGTTGCGCGGCGGAGCGGACGAAGCGAAAGCCGGAATAGACCATCAGCGAGGAGCCGACGATCAGCATCGCATCGGCCTGCTGCAAGCGGTCATGCGCGGCCACGACGACATCGCGCGCAACGTTCTCGCCGAAGAAGACCACGTCGGGCTTCTGGATGCCGCCGCAGGCAGCGCAGCAGGGCACGTTGAAGGACGAGAAATCCTCGGCCTCCAGATCCGCATCGCCATCGGGCGCATCGGCCGCGTCGAGCGCGAGCCAGGCGTCATTGGCGGATTCCAGTGCCTGCTGGAATTCCTGCCGCGGGATTTTCGCGCCGCAGCCCATGCAGCGGACGAGATCGAGCCGGCCGTGCAGGTCGACCACCTCGCGGCTGCCGGCGGCCTGATGCAGGCGGTCGACATTCTGCGTCAGCAGCAGCTCGCATTGGCCGCGCGCCTCGAGCCGCGCCAGCGCGCGATGGGCATCGTTGGGCTGCGCCCGGCCGAACCGTCGCCAGCCGACCAGGCTGCGCGCCCAATAACGCTGGCGGGTCGCCTCATCGCCCATGAAGGCCTGGTAGGTGACGGGCGGCGTCCGCTTCCAGTTGCCGTGGCTGTCGCGATAGTCGGGAATGCCGGAATTCGTGCTGCAGCCGGCGCCGGTCAGCACGAACAGACGCGGATGCCGGTCGATGAAGTCCTGGAGAGCGCTGCCGTTCATGACCACACATCTAATGCGCGCCTCCGCCGTCGCAAGCGCCTGCGCGCCCGCTCAGGGACTGCCGTCATGCATGACCGCGCGCGAATGGATCGACAAGCGGCGGAGGTAAATCACGCCGCTCGGTCATAATTCCTTGCCACGGAAGCCCGCCGCAGCGTTGCAGGGGTCCATGCGGCTGGGGCACTTGCCCGACGCAGGCATTTCCTGCACTTGAGCTGCCATGCTCAAGAATTCGGGAACGGAAATGACCAAGGCCAAGACCTCGCCATCCAGACTGCTGATCGCGCTCGGCGCGTCTCTCATGCTTGCCGCAGGCAGCGCCCGCGCCGAGGATGGCGTGCTGCGCGTCGGCATCATCACCGACATGAGCGGGCAGTATTCCGACGGCAACGGCACCGGCTCGGTGGTCGCAGCCCAGATGGCGGCGGAGGAGATCGGCGGCACGGTGGCGGGCCGCAAGATCGAGATCATCTCGGCCGATCACCAGAACAAGCCGGACGTCGCGACCGGCATCGTGCGCAACTGGATCGACAACAAGGGCGTCGACGTTATCGCCGAGGGCGTCAATTCTGCGGTGGCGCTCGCCATCCAGACCGTGACGCGGGAGAAGAAGAAGCTGTTCCTGATCTCGGGCTCCGGCTCCTCGGACCTGACCGGCAAGCAATGCTCGCCGACCAGCGTGCAATGGACCTACGACACCTATGCGTCCTCGAACGCGACCGCCAAGGCCGTGGTCGCGCGCGGCGGCACGCCCTGGTTCTTTCTCACCGCCGATTACGCCTTCGGCCAGGCGCTGGAGCGCGACGCGAGCCGGGCGGTGACCGCCGCCGGCGGCAAGGTGCTGGGCGCGGTGCGGCACCCGTTCGACACCGCGGATTTCTCCTCATTCCTGCTGCAGGCGCAGTCCTCCGGGGCGAAAATCCTGGCGCTGGCCAATGCCGGCTCCGACTTCCGCAACGCGGTGGCGCAGGCCGACGAGTTCAATATCCGCCAGAGCATGCAGATCGTCGCACTTCAGGTCACGCTCACCGACGTGCCGGCGCTCGGCCTGCAGCACGCCCACGACCTGCTGTTCACCGACTCATTCTATTGGGACCGCACGCCGGAGACCCGGGCCTTCGCGGAAGCGTTCTTCAAGCGGCATGGCGCCATGCCGACCGCCTACCAGGCCGGCGTCAACTCGGCGCTGCGGCATTATTTCAAGGCGGTCGCCGCGACCAACTCGGTCGATTCGGAAGTCGTCATCGCGCAGATGCGCAAGACGCCGGTCAACGACTTCTTCGCCCAGGGCGGCGTGGTGCGCGAGGACGGCCGCATGGTGCACGACATGTACCTGATGCGGATCAAGAAGCCGGAGGAATCCAAGAGCAAATGGGACTTGTACGAGTATCTCGCCACCGTCCCGGGCGACCAGGCATTCCGGCCGCTCAATGAAGGCGGCTGCCCCTACATCGCCAAATCACAGTAAGCGCCGTCAGGCCGGCCGCGCGCGATTGCGGATCTCCTGCGCGCCCGCGAGAATCCCGCGCTGGAGCGCGCGGGCGGCCGGCGACAGGTCGCGGCCGATCCGCCTGATCAGATAGAGCTCGCGCTCGATCATGGGCTCGATCAGCTTGCGATAGGTCAGCACGGGATGGCTGGCCTCGGGCCAGGCAAGGCTCGGCAGCGGCGCAACGCCGACGCCGGCCTCGACCAGTGCGAGCAACGTCGCCGGATGCTCCGCCTCATGCGCGGGCGTCGACTGCCGGACCTCGGCGAGGCCGCGCTCCATTTCGAGCCGGATCCCGGTGCCGGTCGCCATCAGCACAAGGCCCGCCTTGGCTGCATCCGCCCAGCTCACCAATTCGCGTGACGCGAGCGGGTGATCGCGCCGCATCACCAGCGCAAAATTGTCGGTGAGCAGCCGCGTCGCATCGAGATCGGGGTCGTCGTCCGGAACGTTGGCGATGCCGAGTTCGACATCGCCGCCGCGCAGTGCCGCGATGATCTGGTGGCGGGAGATCTCCCGCAGCGCGACGGTCACGAACGGATGCTCGCGCTGGAACGACGCGAGCACCAGCGGCATCAGGCGCAGCGCCACCGACGGCACGCAGGCGACGGTCACGTGCCCGCGGCGATGCTCGCGCAGGTCACGCAGATCCTGCAGCTGTCGGTCGAGATCGGCGAGCAGCCGCTGGATTCCCGGCATGAACTCGGCGCCGACCCGCGAGAGCTGCAGCTTGCGCGTGGTGCGGTCGAGCAGACGCACGCGCAAACCGTCCTCGAGCTGGCGCACCGCCTGGCTGACCGCGGATTGCGACAGGCCAAGCGAGCGCGCGGCGCCGGAGAAACTGCCGGTCTCTACGACCCGGACGAAGGCACGCAACTGCTTCAGATCGAGCTGATCTATCATAATAGCTTATAAATATATCTGGCTGTCCTGAATTGCTAATCAAAAGCTGCGATGCAAAGATTTTGGGCGAAGACCGGGGATGACCATCAAACAGGCAGCCGGCAATGCCGCCGGCCGACCGAGAGGACAGGGACGTGATCAACAGGCGCGATCTCATCAAATATTCGCTGCTGGGCGCGGCAGCGCCGCTGGCAGGTCTGCGAACCCCGGCCTTCGCGGCCGCAGCAAAAATCGAAATCGCCGAAGCGCTGCGGCTCGGCATGTACGCCTCGCTTTACGTGGCGGCCGACAAAGGCCTGTTCGCCAAGCACGGCTGCGATGCCGACCTGACCACCGCCGGCGGCATCGCGCTGCCGGTGCCGATCCTGCTCTCCGGCCGCGGTCAGATCGGCGTGACCAGCCCGGGCATGTCGGTCAACGCGGTGCGCGAGGGCGGCAAGATCAAGAACATCGCCAAGATCGTCGGCGGCGTCTCGATGTGGGGCATTGCGCGGCCCGACAGCACCATCAAGACCATCGACGATCTGCGCGGCAAGACCATCGCCACGCTGAAATTCCCCTCCTCCACGATTCAGGTGCCGACCTTCGCGATGAAGACGGTCGGCAAGTTCGATCCCAAGGAAGCCGGCGTCACCTTCCTCGAACTGCCGCCCGGCGCGCAGGCCGCGGCCGTGAAGGACGGCCGCGCCGACATCGCGACCGCGTTCGAATGGGACGTCAGCATCGGCACCGAGCAGTTCGGCCTCAAGCCCGTGCTGTCGTTTGCCGATGTGCTCGGCCCGGTGTGCTTCACCACCGCGATGGCGACGGAAGAGGTGATCGCGGGCAATCCGCAAGGCGTGCAGGGCTTCTGCAACGCGATTGCGGAAGCGCAGAAGCTGATGCATGAGGACAATGCGGTCTTCACGGAGGTGGCGGAGAAATATTTCCCGAAGGTGCCGACGACGGTGGTCGAAAGCGCCACCAGGAACTTCTTCGGCTCCAAGACCGCGATCCCGCGCAACCCCACCATCTCGGCGGACGAATGGGATCGCGCGATGCAGCTCGAGCAGGGCGGCGGCGCGGTGCAGTCCACCCTTCCCTACACCCAGATGGTCGACAACCGCTTCGCCGAGCAGGCGACCAAGCAGTTCGGGCTGTCGTGATGGTGGTGACGACGAATCCCTCGCGCGAGGCGCGCTATGTCACGCTGCCGGCGCGGCCCGAGCCGCTGCGGCTTGCGGTCGACGAGACCGCGGTGGTCGTGGTCGACATGCAGAACGCCTACGCCTCTCCCAACGGCTATCTCGATCTCGCCGGCTTCGACATCTCGGGCGCCAAGTCCGCGATCGTCGCCATCAAGGGCGTGCTCGATGTCGCGCGCAGTGCGGGCGTACCCGTCATCTATTTCCAGAACGGCTGGGACCCGGGCTATGTCGAGGCGGGCGGGCCCGGCTCGCCCAACTGGCACAAGTCGAATGCGCTGAAGACGATGCGCAAGCGGCCGGAGCTGCAGGGCAAGCTGCTCGCCAAGGGCGGCTGGGACTATGCGCTGGTCGACGAGCTCAAGCCGGGGCCGGGCGACGTCGTGGTGCCGAAGAGCCGCTACAGCGGCTTCTTCAACTCCCAGTTCGACAGCATCCTGCGCGCCCGCGGCATCCGCAATCTCGTGTTCTGCGGCATCGCCACCAATGTCTGCGTGGAATCGACGCTGCGCGACGGCTTCCACCTGGAATATTTCGGCGTGATGCTGGAGGACGCGACCCACCAGGCCGGGCCCGACTATTTGCAGAAGGCGTCCGTCTTCAACATCGAGACCTTCTTCGGCTGGGTGTCGACGTCAGGCGATTTCCGCCGCGCCTTCGCCCAGACCGAAGCCGTCGCAGCCAAGGAGAAAACACCATGAGCGACCGTGCGATCATTCCGCCCGGCACCCACGCCCCCATCGCCCCGTTCTCGCCGGGCATGATGGCCGACAACGTGATCTACGTCTCGGGCACGCTGGCGTTCGACGCCAACAACGACGTCGTCCATGAGGGCGATGCCGCCGGCCAGACACGGCACATTCTCGAAACCATCAAGCGCGTGCTGGAGACGGCGGGCTCGAGCCTCGCCGACGTCACCTTCAACATGATCTTCGTCACCGACTGGGCGAACTATGCCGCGGTCAACAAGGTCTATGCCGAATATTTCCCGGGCGAGAAGCCGGCGCGCTATTGCATCCAGTGCGGGCTGGTGAAGCCGGCCTGCCTGGTCGAGATCGCCTCGATCGCGCACAAGAGAG
The DNA here is from genome assembly GCA_035293585.1 of Bradyrhizobium sp. Taxonomy (GTDB): domain Bacteria; phylum Pseudomonadota; class Alphaproteobacteria; order Rhizobiales; family Xanthobacteraceae; genus Bradyrhizobium. The sequence continues at coordinate 28,623 of DATGMN010000071.1, forward strand.
GCTGAGATGGCCGCGCTCGACGCCGGACAGACCGCGCTGGCAGCGCACCGGTGCTTCGGCGTCCCGCCTGCGCTGCGGATCGCGCTGCTGCAGGTCGCGCTGCTGATTGCGCTGTTGGGCGTCTGGGAGCTTGCGATCCGCTTCGGCCTGATCGCGGTCTATGTCTACGGGCAGCCGAGCGGCATTTTCGCCAAGGCCGGCAAGCTGATCGCGAGCGGGGAGTTGCTGCGCGACGCGGCGCTGACCGCGTGGGAGGCGGTCGCGGGCTTCCTGCTCGGGACGGTTCTCGGCAGCACCGTCGGCCTGCTGTTGTGGCTGGTTCCGACCGGCGCGGCGGTGCTGCGGCCCTATCTGGTCGCGCTCAATGGACTGCCCAAGATCGCGCTGGCGCCGCTGATCATCGTCTGGTTCGGCATCGGCATCTCCTCCAAGATCGCGATCGCCGCCATCATCACCTTCATCGTCGCGATCATCACGGCGCTGCAGGGCGCCAAGGAAGTCGACGCCGACCTGGTGAAGCTATTGCGCTCGCTCGGCGCCAGCCGCTTCAAGACCTGGCGCACCGTCATCGTGCCGGGCGCGATGCCGTGGATCGTCGCGGCCTTTCGGCTCAATGTCGGCTTCGCCCTGATCGGCGCCGTGGTCGGCGAATACATCGCCTCCAAGGAAGGGCTCGGCTACATGATCTATTACGCCGGCGTGCTCTACGACCTCAATTCGGTCTGGGTCGGCATCGCCACGCTGATGGCGGTGGCGCTCCTGATGTACGGCGCGATCGACCTGATCGAGCGCCGCCTGCTCTCCTGATCGACGAACGCTTCAACACCGGGATCGAGACCTTCAACTCATGGCTTTCGCGCGCGGCGACAGTGCCGACATCTATTACGAGGTTCACGGACGCGGCACGCCGATCCTGCTGTCGGCGGGCATGGGCGGCAGCGGCTCGTTCTGGCAACCGCAGCTCGCCGCGCTGGCCAGGCATCACCAGGTGATCCTCTACGACCATGTCGGCACCGGCCGCAGCGCACGGGGCGAGCGCAGCATTGCCGGCATGGCGGACGACGTCGTTTCGGTGCTCGACGCTGCCGGCGTGGACGCCGCCCATCTCGTCGGCCACGCCATCGGCGGCATTGTCGGTCTCGAGCTTGCGATCCGGCATCCCGGGCGGTTGCGCAGCCTTGCGGTCGTCAACGGCTGGGGCCGCGCCGACCCGTTCCTGCGGCGCTGCTTCGAGGTGCGCAAGCAGCTGCTCAACCAGGCGGGGCCGAAGGCCTATGTCCGCGCCCAGCCGCTGTTCCTGTATCCGCCGCAATGGATCTCCGAGAACATCGCGCATCTCGAAGCCGAGGAGCAGCGGATCCTCGCGCATTTCCCGCCGGTGGCGACAATGAACCAGCGCATCGACATGTTCCTGGCGTTCGACGCCGGCACACGGCTGTCGTCGATCCGCGTCCCGACCCTGCTTGCTTCCGCAAAGGACGACGCGCTGGTGCCGGCCTATCTCACGAGGCAGCTCGCAGCCGCAATCCCGCAGGCGCGCGTGCACGAGGTCGGCTGGGGCGCCCATGCCTTCACGGTCGTCACCCCCGAGGTCTTCAACGAGGCGCTGCTCGATTTCTGCAAGGAGGTGGACCGATGAGGGCGACGGTGCAGAACGCGGCCGACACCGCTGCCGTGGTGCTTCGGGCCGAGAATGTCGGCGTCACCTTCACCGGCGGCGGCAAGCCGGTGGAAGCCATCCGCAAGGTCGATTTCGAGCTCCGCCGCAGCGAGACGCTGGCGATCGTCGGCCCCTCGGGCTGCGGCAAATCCACCCTGTTCAATGCCATCGCGGGACTGTTGCGGCCGACCCGCGGCTTTGTCGAGGTCGGCGGACGGCGGGTCGACGACGCCGCGGGCCATGTCGGCTACATGCTGCAGAAGGACCTGCTGCTGCCCTGGCGCAGCGTGCTCGACAACGTCATGCTGGGGCTCGAGGTGCGGAAGGTGCCGCGCGGCCGCGCCCGCGAAATCGCGCTGGAGCTGATCAAGGCTTACAGCCTGGCCGGTTTCGAGGATGCAAAGCCTGCGGCGCTGTCCGGCGGTATGCGCCAGCGCGTCGCCATCATGCGCACGCTTGCGTTCGATCCCGAGGTGATCCTGCTCGACGAGCCGTTCTCGGCGCTCGACTTCCAGACCCGCCTTCTGATGCAGGCCGACGTCTCCCGCATCATCGCCGAGCGCGGCAAGAGCGCCATTCTCGTCACCCACGACATCGGCGAAGCGATCGCGATGGCCGACCGCGTGCTGGTCCTGAGCGCTCGTCCGGCGACCGTCCGCGCGCTGCATGTGATCGACATGCCGCGCGCCGGCCGCGACCCGGCGGCGTTGCGGACCGATGCACTGTTTCAGGATTATTTTGCCAGGATCTGGGCCGACCTCGAACGCCCCGCCAACGCGGCCTGAGGCGTTTTGCCGCTTCTGACCTGGCGCAAAGCCTGTCGCTCCCGACTGGGGTTCTATTGCGTCGCTTGCGTTGCCGTTTTGACGCGTTTTCCAGGCGAGGCCATCATGTCAAAACCCGTTCCCGACAAGGCGGAGGTTGCGCTCGAATATCCCGACAAATTCTATGTCGGCACCTTCGAGCACTCCTCGCGTTTCGAAGCCCATCTCGATGCTGCCGGCGTGACGCTGGTGCTGGAGCGGCCGGGCGCAGACGACGTGCGCAAATCGGTCCACATGCACTTCAGCTTCGGCCTGGTGGCCGCCATCTTGCGCGAGCTCGCCGCAAGCGTCGAGGCCATTCCCCGCGACGACGTCTCCCACCGCGCCGAGCTCGAATCGGCCGTGGCCGAGCTCGGCAAGGCGCTCACCAAGCCTTAACCCGGCTGTGCCAAAGCGCGACATTGGGCGGTCGCGCTTAAGGCTTTCTTCACCCCCTCTTAAGGCTCCGTTAGTCACAAGAAACTGTTTAATTTGCAGAGGGTTACATTGGAGGCTGCTGTGCTCGCGAAGTGACAGGATTTTATTCAAATCCCGTCTATCTGGCGCTCCTAGAGATGGCGCCCGACGTGGCGTCTCCCGCAGTGATTTGTCCGGAGACCAACAATGAAGAAATTCCTCCTCGCAACTGTGGCGCTTGCCTCGATGGCCGCAGCGGCGCCAGCACTCGCCGCCGACCTCGGCTACCGCGCGCCCTATTATCAGAAGGCGCCCGCCTATGCGGCGCCGATCTACAACTGGACGGGCTTCTATATCGGCGGCCATCTCGGCGGCGCCTTCTCCAGCGACAACAATTTCTCCGGACTGTCCACCGGCAACAACTCCAACGGCCGCTTCATGGGCGGCCTGCAGGGCGGTTACGACTACCAGTTCTCGCCGAACTTCGTGGCCGGCATCGAAGGCCAGTACTCCTGGCTGTCGGGCAATGTCGGCGCGGTGTTCCCCGGCGGCTTTGCCTACACCAACAATCAGCGCGGGCTTGGCTCCATCACCGGCCGCATCGGCTATACCTGGGGCCCTGGCCTGCTCTATGTGAAGGGCGGCTACGCCTATTCCGACAACAACGAGAGCGTGACGCTCGGCGGCGTGCCGGTCGGATTCGGAACCAATGGCGACCACAGCAATGGCTGGACCGTCGGCGTCGGCGTCGAATACATGTTCGCTCCGAACTGGTCGGCCAAGGCCGAGTACCAGTACTACAATTTCGGCAGCGCGACCTTCACCGCGCCCGCGGGCCTGGTGCCCACCGGCAGCTTCACCACCGACGACCACACCATCACGGCCGGCGTGAACTACCGCTTCAACTGGGGCGCGATCGCCGGCCGGTACTGAGACGTAACGACGTCCCACAGCCGCGAAGGCAACCAGGCATTAACGCATTCGACAAAGAGGCCGGCTTCATCGCCGGCCTCTTTCGCATTGTTGCTCAGAGGCCCTGCGGAACGTTCTAAAATTCCCGACTTCTTAACCGGGCAACGCGATACTGCGCCCGCTTTCGTCTTCTGGTAGCGGCTCGGGGCATTGGGCATGGCGTTACGGTTGGGAATTGGCAGTTTTCTTGGACTGATGCGGCCGCGTTTCGGCGTGAGGGGCAGCCTGTTTGCGGCCTTCGCCGTGATCGCCGCGATGGCGATCGTCATCTCGGCCGGCGCCGGCTTCGTGTTTCGCCATCTCGGCAGCGTCATGATCGATTTCTCCGGCCGCGACATTCCGCGGCTCGCCGCCAGCCTGCAGCTGCAGGCGCAGAGCTCAACGCTCGCGGCCCAGGGACCTGCGGTGCTCGCCTCGCAAAGCGAGGAGGCACTGACCGAGCGCACCGCCAAGGTCGCGGAGATCCAGAAGCAGACCGCGGACAAGCTCGGCGAGATCATCGAGCTCGGCGCCGACAAACAGATCGTCGACGCGCTGCGCGAGACGGTCAAGAACATCAACGACGCCACCACCAGCCTGGGCTCGGCCGCGCGCGAACGGCTCGATGCCGCCGCCCAGCACAACAAGGCCTACGCCGCACTTCGCGCCGCGCAGACCGCTTTCGTTGCCGCGGCGGGCCCGGTGATGCTGGACGCCCAGACCCAGGTCAATGCCATCCTGAGCGCCGCCGAGATTTCCGTCGACGACGCGACCGCGGCCTCGCGCACCGTCGAGCAGCTCGGCAATGTGGTGGCGAGTGGCAATCTCGCCGGCTCCGACCTCGCGGCAGCGCTGACCGCCAGTGACAGCGATGCGCTCGACGCGGTCCAGAAGGATTTCAGGGAGACGCAAGCCAGGGTCAAATCCAACCTCGAGCTGCTGCCCGACAATTCCGGCACCAAGGCCCTGCGCGATGCGGCGCAGAAGCTGCTTGCGCTCGGCGAGGGCAAAACCGGCGTGTTCAAGGTGCGGCAGAAGGAGCTCGACGCCGAGGATTACGGCCAGACCGTGCTGGAGGAGACCCGCAAGCTCAATGTGGGCTTAGGCATCAGCGTGCAGCAGCTGGTCGACGGCGTGCAGAAGGAAACCAATGCCGCGACCTTCCAGGCGCGCCAGGATATCTCGCTCGCCACCACCGTCATGATCGGGCTCGGCATCGCCACCCTGATCGGATCGGTGCTGTTCGTCTGGCTCTATGTCGGCCGCAACATCCTGCGCCGCATCTCCAGCCTGCAGCGGTCGATGCAGCTGCTGTCCGCCGGCGACCTCGAAAGCGAGATCTACCAGAGCCACCAGGACGACGAGATCGCCTCGATGGCAAGCTCGCTCACGGTGTTCCGCGAAAGCATGATCGCGGCACGCTCGCTGTCGGCCGACCAGGACAAGGACCGCATCGCCAAGGCGGAGCGCGCCTCGCGCATGGAGGTCCGCATCGCCGAGTTCGAGGCCACGGTGCGCGCGGCGCTCGACAACCTGCAGGGTGCGGCCAACTCCATGCAGACCACGGCGCAGAGCATGGCCAATACGGCCGACCAGTCCAACGCGCTGGTCAATGCGGTGGCTTCCGCCGCCGAGGAGACCTCGGTCAATGTGCAGACCGTCTCGGCCGGCACCGAGCAGCTGTCGTCATCGATTGCCGAGATCAGCCGCCAGGTGATGTCTTCGGCCGAGATCGCCCGCAAAGCCGTCGAGGAGGCCAGCGCGACCGACTCCACGGTGCAAGGCCTGGCCGAGAACGCCAGCCGCATCAACGTCGTGGTCGACCTGATCCAGGTGATCGCATCGCAGACCAATCTGCTCGCGCTCAACGCCACCATCGAGGCCGCGCGTGCCGGCGAGGCCGGCCGGGGCTTTGCGGTGGTCGCATCGGAAGTGAAGAATCTCGCCAGCCAGACCGCGAAGGCGACCGACGAGATTCGCGGCCAGATCGCCAGCATGCAGGAGGTCACGACCTCGGCCGTCGGCGCGATCCGCAAGATCGGCCAGACCATCGGCGAGATCAACGACGTCAGCACGGCGATTGCCGCCGCGGTCGAGGAACAGGGCGCGGCGACCCGCGAGATCGCCCGCAACATCCAGCACGCGGCGGGCGGCACAAGCGAGGTGTCCTCCAACATCATCGGCGTGTCGACGGCATCGGCCGAAGCCGGCAGCGCGGCGACCCAGGTGCTGGATGCGTCAGCCGCGCTCCGCGGCGAGGCCGACAGGCTGCGTGCCGAAATCGACGCGTTCCTGAGCAATATCAGGGCGGCGTAGCGCGACGTGCGCCCGTCATTGCGGGGCGATGCGAAGCGTCGAACCCGGAATCCCCCGTCGTGCCACGGAATGACAGGCTGACATGATGCTTTTCAGCTGGCGCTGCGCCGAATGTGCGGCTAATCGTTAGATCATGCATTCGAAGACCGACAAGATCCAGTCCTCGGCCGAGGCACTGCGATACCCCTGGGAGGCCCACCCGGGGCCGGATCAGGTCGTCGAGGTGATGCCCGGCGTGCTCTGGGTGCGGCTGAAACTGCCGTTCCGCCTCAACCATGTGAACATCTACCTGATCGCCGACGGCGACAGCTATGCCATGGTCGATTCCGGCTTCGGCAATGAAGAGACCATCGCGGCCTGGACGGCGCTGTTCGAAGGGCCGCTGGCTCATGTCAAGGTGAGCCGCCTCATCGTCACCCATTCGCACCCCGATCATGTCGGTCTCGCCGGCTGGATCGTCGAGCGCTTCGGCTGCCCGCTCGAGATGTCGCAGGTCGAATATCTGCAGTCGGTCTATCACCAGAACCGCGGCACCGAGGAGCGGCGCAACGCGCAGCGCCTGTTCTTCCGCCGCCATGGCATGGACGAGAGCCTGACCGAGCAATTGCTCGGCCGCGGCTCGGATTATCTCAAGCGCGTCTCGGTGCTGCCGCCCTCCTACCGCCGCATCTCGCACGGCGACGAGGTCACGATCGGCAGCCGCCGCTTCAAGGTGATCACCGGCGGCGGGCACGCGCTCGACCAGGTGATGCTCTATTGCGCGGCCGACAAGCTGTTCCTCTCCGCCGACCAGGTGCTGAGCAAGATCTCGCCCAATGTCAGCGTCTGGGCAGTCGAGCCGGACCAGAACTCGCTCGGCGAATATCTGGCCTCGCTGGCGAGCCTCACCACCACGTTGCCCTACGACGTGATGGTGCTGCCCGGCCACGGCGTGCCGTTCTACGGCCTGAAGACCCGCATCAAGCAGCTCGCCGATCATCACGAGGAGCGCTGCCGGATGATTGCAGAGGCCTGCCGCGACGAGCCGCAGACCTCGGCGCAGCTGGTGCCGGTCGTGTTCCACAAGCATGTGCTGGACGCGCACCAGATGGGCTTCGCCGCCGGCGAGCTGATCGCCCATGTCAATTACATGCTGGTCGAGGGTCGGCTCACCGCGCAGGAAGTGGACGGCGTGCTGCGCTTCAGGACCACCTGAGCGGCGCCTTCACGCCGACTTGATCCGGATCAATCTGGCTCCCGCCCGATCTTATATTCGTGCAACCCAGACATGGGCGGCCGGCAGCGGCCAATTCCGTTCTCGACAGCCCGGTTGGAAACGCTCTAAAAAGGCGCTCCCAGCCGTCCGGTTCCTTCAAGCTCAGATCCAGGTCTTGCGATGGACTACAGCCAGTTTTTCAGCGCCGCCCTCAACCGTCTTCATGATGAACGGCGCTACCGTGTCTTCGCCGACCTCGAGCGCATCGCCGGCCGCTTCCCGCATGCCATCTGGCATTCGCCGAAGGGGGCACGCAACGTCGTGATCTGGTGCTCCAACGATTACCTCGGCATGGGCCAGCATCCGAAGGTGATCGGCGCCATGGTCGAGACCGCGACGCGCTTCGGCACCGGCGCCGGCGGCACCCGCAATATCGCCGGCACGCATCATCCGCTGGTGCAGCTCGAGACCGAGCTCGCCGACCTGCATGGCAAGGAAGCCGCGCTGCTGTTCACCTCGGGCTATGTCTCCAACCAGACCGGCATCGCCACCATCGGCAAGCTGATCCCGAACTGCCTCATTCTGTCCGACGCCCTCAACCACAATTCCATGATCGAGGGCATCCGCCAGTCCGGCTGCGAACGGGTGGTCTTCCGTCATAACGATGTCGCCCATCTCGAGGAGCTGCTGCGTGCGGCCGGCGAGAAGCGGCCCAAGCTGATCGCCTGCGAGAGCCTGTATTCGATGGACGGCGACATCGCGCCGCTGGCGAAAATCTGCGATCTCGCCGAGCGCTATGGCGCCATGACCTATGTCGATGAAGTCCACGCGGTCGGCATGTACGGCCCGCGCGGCGGCGGCATTGCCGAGCGCGACGGCGTCATGCACCGGATCGACATTCTCGAGGGCACGCTCGCAAAGGCCTTCGGCTGCCTCGGCGGCTATATCGCCGGCAAGGGCGAGATCATCGACGCCGTGCGCTCCTATGCGCCGGGCTTCATCTTCACGACCGCCTTGCCGCCGGCGATCTGCTCGGCTGCGACGGCCGCGATCCGGCACCTGAAGACCTCCAGCTGGGAGCGCGAGCGCCACCAGGACCGCGCCGCGCGGGTCAAGGCGATCCTCTCGGCTGCGGGCCTGCCGGTGATGTCGAGCGAGACCCATATCGTGCCGCTGTTCGTCGGCGACGCCGAACGCTGCAAGCAGGCGTCCGACATCCTGCTCGAGGAGCACAGCATCTACATCCAGCCGATCAACTACCCGACGGTCGCCAAGGGCACCGAGCGGCTGCGCATCACGCCCTCGCCCTATCACGACGACGGCCTGATCGATCAGCTCGCCGAAAGCCTGCTGCAGGTGTGGGAACGCCTCGGCCTGCCGCTGCAGCAGAAGTCGCTCGCGGCGGAGTAGCGCGGCTCGCCTTGGCCGCAAAGTTTTGATGCTTTCAACCCGTCATCCTGAGGCGCTTGCGAAGCAAGCCTCGAAGGATGAAGGCCGAGCTGCTGAAGCGGGGCCGTCTATCCTTCGAGGCTCGCTGGCGCGAGCGCCTCAGGATGACGGGTCAGGCCGCGCTTTAACGACGATCCCCCATATCCCGCCAGACCGGAATTTCCCTGTCGCTTGCGTCGCGCTAAGGCGCTAATTTGCTGCCGGAAATTGGGCGGGCGTTGCAGGGAGAACAGCAGGGATGCTGCATGACTGGGGCGTCGTAGGGGCCGCCTTCGGCTACATCGGGTTCCTGTTCCTGGTGGCGAGCTATGGCGACCGGCTGTCGCCCGACCAGCGCGGGCGCGCCAGCGGGCTGATCTACCCGCTGTCGCTTGCCATCTATTGCACGTCCTGGACCTATTTCGGCTCGGTCGGGTCGGCGACCCGCACCAGCGTCGATTTCCTGGCGATCTATGTCGGCCCGGTGCTGATGATCGGGCTGTGCACGCCGCTGTTGCGCCGCATCATCCATCTCGCCAAGACCCAGAACATCACCTCCATCGCCGACTTCATCGGCGCGCGCTACGGCAAGAGCCAGGCCGTCGCCGTCACCGTCGCGGTGATCGCCATCGTCGGCTCGGTGCCCTACATCGCGCTGCAGCTCAAGGCGGTGGCTTCCTCGCTCGAGATCATCCTGAGCGAGGACCATGCGATTTCCCGCATCCCGATCATCGGCGACATTCCGCTGCTGGTGACGCTGGCGATGGCGGCATTTGCCGTGCTGTTCGGCACGCGGCAGACCGACGCCACCGAGCACCAGCACGGGCTGATGCTGGCGGTCGCGACCGAATCCATCGTCAAGCTGGTCGCCTTCCTCGCCGCCGGCGCCTTCGTCACCTTCTGGATGTTCACCCCGCACGACCTGGCCGTGCGCGCGATGACGACGCCGGAGGCGGTGCGCGCGATCAACTACGTGCCTTCGGTCGGCAATTTCCTGATCACCACGCTGTTGTCGTTCTGCGCCATCATGCTGTTGCCCCGCCAGTTCCATGTCAGCGTGGTGGAGAACGCCTCCGATGCCGAGGTGCGCCGCGCGCGCTGGCTGTTTCCGCTCTATCTTGTCGGCATCAATCTGTTCGTGATCCCGATCGCGCTCGCCGGCCTCATCACCTTCCCGTTCGGCCGGATCGACAGCGACGTCTTCGTGCTGGCGCTGCCGATCGCGGGCAATGCGCCGGCCCTCTCCATGAGCGTGTTCGTGGGCGGGCTCTCGGCCGGCACCGCGATGGTGATCGTGGAGTGCGTGGCGCTCTCGGTCATGGTGTCGAACGACATGGTGGTCCCGCTGGTGCTGCAGCGCGCGCCGCGCTCCAGCGCCGCCGCGGCGTTCGGCGACTTCCTGTTGAAGGTGCGGCGCTTCGCGATCTTCGCCATCATGGCGATGGCCTATCTGTATTACCGCGCGCTCGGCCATACCCAGCTCGCCGCGATCGGGCTGTTGTCCTTTGCCGCCATCGCCCAGCTCGCGCCGGCCTTTTTCGGCGGGCTGATCTGGCGCCGCGGCACCGCGCGCGGCGCCATCGGCGGCATGCTGGTCGGCTGCCTGGTGTGGATGTACACGCTGTTCCTGCCGAGCTTCCTCGACACCAACACCAGCGGAATCCTCTTGTTGCAGCACGGGCCGTTCGGCATCGAGGCGCTGCGCCCGCAGGCGCTGTTCGGCACCGACCTGCCGCCGCTGTTGCACGGGGTGCTCTGGAGCCTGTCGCTCAACGTCGCGACCTTCGTGCTGCTGTCGCTCTGGCGCCAGCCCTCCTCGATCGAGCGGCTGCAAGCCGACCTGTTCGTGCCGAGCGAGCTGGCGCCGACCGCGCCGAGCTTCCGCCGCTGGCGCACCACGGTCACCGTGCAGGACATCCAGTCCACGGTCGCGCAATATCTCGGCGCCGAGCGCGCGCGGCAATCCTTCGAGGCCTTCGCGCTGACCCGCCATGCGAGGCTCGATCCCGACGCGCCCGCCGACTTCGAGCTGCTGCAGCATGCCGAGCATCTGATCGCCTCCTCGATCGGCGCGGCATCCTCGCGGCTCGTGATGTCGCTGCTGTTGAAGAAGCGCACGGTCTCGGCCAAGGCCGCGCTGAAGCTGCTCGACGATTCCCATGCCGCGTTTCACTTCAACCGCGAGATCATGCAGGCCGCGCTCGACCATGTGCGGCAGGGCATCGCGGTGTTCGATGCCGACCTGCATCTGATCTGCTCCAACCAGCAGTTCGGCGAAATTCTCGGCCTGCCGCCGCATCTGGTGCAGATCGGCATTCCCCTGAGCGAGATCCTCGGCTTCATGGCGGAGATCAACCTCTCCGACTTCGACGATGCCGAGGCCTTCGTCACGCGCCGGCTCGCCGCCTACACCAGCGAGGGCGCGTCCTATCTGGAGCGCCTGCCCGACCGCCATATGGTGCTCGAGGTGCGGTCCAACCGCATGCCCGGCGGCGGCCTGGTCATTACCTTCACGGACGTCACTCCCTCGTTCGAGGCGGCGGAAGCGCTGGAACGCGCCAACGCCACGCTGGAGAAGCGCGTGCGCGAGCGCACCGAGGAACTGACCCGGCTCAATTCCGAGCTTGCGCTCGCCAAGAGCGCGGCCGAGGACGCCAACATCTCCAAGACGAGGTTCCTGGCGGCGGCGAGCCACGACATCCTGCAGCCGCTCAACGCGGCGCGGCTCTATGTGACGAGCCTGGTCGAGCGCCAGAGCGGCGGCGAGACGGCGCGGCTGGTCGAGAACATCGACGACTCGCTGGAGGCGATCGAGGAAATCCTGAGCGCGCTGCTCGACATTTCCAGGCTCGATGCCGGCGCCATGACGCCCTCGATCTCGAGCTTCAAGATCGGCGACCTGATGCGCTCGCTGGAGATCGAATTTGCCCCGGTGGCGCGCGCCAAGGGGCTCGAACTGACCTTCGTGCCCTGCTCGCTGCCGGTGGAATCGGACCGCCTGCTGCTGCGGCGCCTGCTGCAGAACCTGATCTCGAACGCGATCAAATATACTCCGCACGGCCGCGTGCTGGTCGGCTGCCGCCGCTTCGGCGATGCCCTCAGGATCTGCGTCTACGACACCGGGCTCGGCATTCCGCCGCTCAAGCGCGGCGAGATCTTCAAGGAGTTTCACCGGCTCGAGCAGGGCGCGCGGATCGCGCGCGGTCTCGGGCTCGGGCTCTCGATCGTGGAGCGGCTGTCGCGCGTGCTCAGGCATCCCGTCGCGCTGGATTCCAATGCGAGCGGCGGCTCGGTGTTCTCGGTGACCACGCCGGTTGCGAAGGCGGTCAACTACACGGCGGCCGTCACTGCGGCCACGCCGGTTGCGAAGACGCCGATCGCGGGCGCCAGGATCGTCTGCATCGAGAACGATCCCGCGATCCTCGACGGCATGAAGACGCTGCTGACCGCCTGGGACGCCGAGGTGATCGCAGTCGCCGATCCGGAGGCCGCGATCGAGGCGATCGAGCATTCGGGCGGCCCGGTCACGGGGCTTCTGGTCGACTATCATCTCGACCGCGGCAATGGCCTCGCCGCCATCCGCGACATCCGCCGCCGCTTCGGCGAAGCGCTGCCCGCCATCCTGATCACTGCCGACCGCAGCCCCCGCGTCCGCGCCGCTGCCCGCGAGGAAAACATCGCGGTGCTCAACAAGCCGCTCAAGCCGGCCTCGCTGCGCGCCCTGTTGGGACAATGGCGCATCCAGCAGATGGTGGCGGCGGAGTAGGCGGCCGCTTTGTCTGCCCCCGCAGCGATGCTGTAAAATCGCAGCGTCACAACCCGCGCAGGCCGGCGCGCATCGGCCGCAATCCAAAGCGATCGTGATCGCGATGCTGCCGTGGATGCCGCCATGAATCGCGGCGCTGACATAATAGCGTTAGGATCAGCGCAGTAGATGTCCGCGAACATTCGTGCCGTTGCGAGGCGCCGCGCGCGCCGGCCGGCACCATTCGGGGCGACCTCATGACGTTGACGACGCGCGGCCATCACCGGACATCCGGATGGTCGATATCCACACGATCGGGATCCATTCGACCACTGCTGGTATCTGCCATCCTGCTGACGATATCCCTGCGTGCAGCCATCGTCGGCATCGAGCCCGCCAGCGCCGCGGCCGACGCCGGGCCGACGCCATCGATCGAGGCCGGGATCGCGCGCTATCGTTCGCAGCTCGTCGAGGATATCGACCGATCCGTTGCCGAGGTGCAGGCGTTGCGCGCCAGCGTTGCAAGCGGCGACCTTGCCGCAGCCAAGCGGGCCTGGATCGAGGCCCGGGTCGGCTGGGAACGTTCCGAGGTTTTCACCAGCGGCTTTGCACCCGATCTCGACCGCGAGATCGATGCCTGGCCCAATGGCGCCACCGGATTTCACGCCATCGAGGCCAAGCTGTTCGGCGCGGGCCGCACCGACGTCGCAGACGAGGTCGACGCGTTGCTGCACAGCCTGTCGGACATGGCGAAAACCGCCCGCAACATCGCCTTGACGCCTCAAGGCCTGCTCGACGGACTGACCCGGTTGGCTTACGAGGTCGGCGAAAGCAAGGTCGATGGCGGAGAATCACGCGTCAGCGGAACCTCGATCGACGATATGCGCAACAATGTCGACGGCATCGACATGGCCTACGGCACGATCTTCGCCGCCGCGATCGACGGCAGCGACCGCACGATCGACACTGCGGCCCGGCACCTGATCGATGAGCTGAAGAGCATGCTCGCACAACGCGATCTGCGGCAGCTCGACCAGGAACGGCTTCGCGTCGTCAGCGAGGACCTCGTGCTGACGCTGCAGAACGCCGCGCCCAAACTCGCGCTGGCGCGGCCGGCGCTCGAGCTTCAGTGAAACAGGCCATGCGCAACGCGACCAATGGACCGCGCCGCGATCTCGCGGACACCACCCAACACGTAGAACGACAGCATCCAAGGACAAGCTCGGTGACGGCACGACGAGGGATTTGGGCGATCGCGATATGTTTCCTGGCAGTGGCACCGGTCGCCGGCCTGCGCGCCTTTCCGCTCAGCGGGGATCAGACGGTGCTGCCACCGGGCACCGAGCTCAATGAGGATGCGCTCTATCGGCCGACCGAGGTTTTCCACTCCGAGGCGCATGGCGGCTTCAAATCCTACATGATCGATCTCGGCGATCTCGCGTTCAATTCACCGGACGTGCTGGGCGGCGCTGCGCGCCAGGCCGGCATGAGCTGCGGCACCTGCCATGTCAACGGCGCCGGCAATTCGAGACTTTATGTCCCGGGCATGTCGACCCGGCCGGGCAATTTCGACACCACCGGCCCGCTGTTCAATCCCAAGGCGCATAACGGCGTGCTCGATCCGGTCCGGATTCCGAGCCTGCGCGGCGCGCGCTTCCTTGCTCCCTATGGCAATGACGGACGGATCGCATCCTTGCGCGATTTCGTGCGCAACGTCATCGTCAACGAGTTCTCGGGTCCGGAGCCCTCGCCGACGGTTCTCGACGCCCTGGTCGCCTACATCGAGGACATCGATTTCCTGCGGAACACCAGCCTCGATTCGCACGGCAGGCTGACGGCGCAGACGAGCCCGGCCGAGCGGCGCGGCGAGGCGATCTTCATTCGGCCGTTCCCGCACGACCCGACCATGAGCTGCGCCACCTGCCACATTCCTTCGAGCGCATTCGTGGACCACAAGCAGCACGATGTCGGCTCGGGCGGACTGTTCAAGACGCCCACCCTCGTCAATGCCGATTTCAACGCGCCGTATTTCCACGATGGCCGTTACGACCGGCTGGACCAGGTCGTGTCGCATTTCGACCAGGTGTTCGAGCTTGGCCTGACGCCGCAGGAGCGTTCGGACCTGACCGCCTATCTCACCGCGGTCGGCGACGGCGCGCTTCCCCTCGATCGCGAGGGGGTGACGGGCCGGCTCAAGGAGATCAACGACTTCGCCAGCGTGTTCGAGATCGCCATTCCCAATCACGACCTCGCGGTGATCGAGCTCGCGGTCAGCACCGTGGGCCAGGAATTGCGCGACCTCACGGAGATGTTCCCGGATCGCCGCGATGCCACCGTGACCGGCGGGTTGGAGCAACGCCTCGCCGCGCGAGCCGTGTTGAAGGATTCGGTGATCCGCTTCCGGCGCATCGGCAGCGACGCGGCGGCGGGACGTTTCGACGAAGCGGCCGCGGAGTTCAAGGAGTATCGCAAATTGTCGGTCAGCGTGTTGCCGCTGTCGCTCGGCATGGCGCAGCAATGGTCGCTGTTCAATCCCGCGGTCCACGACGCGCACTACGCGGCGCTGCGTCGGACGCTCCTGCAAACGCAGACGATGGCGCAGGCGCGCCCCGCGACCGCCGACGGCGTGGGCACAGCGAAAGCGATCCAGGAGAGCCGCTGAGCGAGGGATGGTTGCGACGGCCGCACCCGACGCGTGTTCCGACATGCACGTTACGAAGCGTGTCGGTGCATGTTCCAATATCAAGAAACTGTATCTGACATTTAACGAATCCGGCAACAGCCCGTCATATTTCCCGGTAATATAGCACCACTATTCGTTCTTACTGGGGAAATCTTCAACATGAGCCATTCGACCAATCGCGGTCGCCACAACGACTGGCGACCGAACGCGACGCTATTGGCGTCGATCCTGACGACATCTGCACTCTGCTTCGGACCCGCCGCCGTCAGCGGTCAGGAGACCGCGGCCGTAACTGGCCTTACCAGCAGCCCGATCAAGCACGTCATCATCCTGATCGGCGAAAATCGCGGCTTCGACCATATGTTCGCCACCTACAGGCCGAAGGGCCAGGGCGAGACGATCAGCAACCTGCTGTCGAAAGGCATCGTCAAGGCCGACGGAAGCCCGGGCCCGCACTACGCGCTGGCGCAGCAATATTCGGTCACGTCGCAGCCGCTCTACTATATCGGCGCGCCCGACTCGGCGAAGACGCCGTACAACAACACCACGAACCCGATGCCGCAGCCGACCACGGGCGGTGCGCCCACCGGTCCGCAGGCCTGGTATCCCTACGCCGCGGGCTATGCCCCGCCGTTCCAACCCTCCTGCAATCCGACGGATCCGGGTGCCTCGGATCAAACCCAGGGCTGCGATCAGAATTGGGTTGCGCAAGCGAATCTCTTCGCCAGCCAGATTCCGGATATCAAGGCCAAGCAGTTCTGGAAGCTGAGCTCCGGCTGGACCGACCTGCCGAACGGCGTACCCGACACCCGCGTTCCGGGTCAGGGCTCGCTGACCGGGCCCTTCCCGTGGCAGGGCGCGAACATCGGCGACAACGACTACACCGGTGACCAGACCCACCGCTTCTTCCAGGCGTGGCAGCAGCAGGATTGCAGCGTGGAGAACGCCACGGCCGCCAATCCGACCGGCTGTCTCAACGACCTGTTCCCGTTCACGATGCTTGCGACCAACCAGACCTGGGCGCTGGGCAACCCGATGGGCTTCTACAACATGGCCGCTGGCCAGGTGTCGTACTTCAAGCAGCTCGCCGATCGCTTCACGTTGAGCGACAACTTCCACCAGGCGATCCTCGGCGGCACCTATCCGAACCACATGGCGCTCGTCACTGGCGACGTGCTGTATTGGTCTGACGGCAACGGCAATGCGACCAAGCCGTCGAACACGTCGCTGATCGCCAACCCGAACCCGACCGCGCCTCCGAGCGACAATCCGCAAGCGATCAACAACTTCACCAACGACGCGAACTGGGTGAACTGCTCGGACTATACCCAACCGGGCGTGGCGCCGATCGTCGACTACCTGTCGCACCTGCCCTATCACCCCAAATCGAACTGCGCACCCGGCCACTACTATCTGATCAACAACTCCGGCCCGGGTTACAACAACGACGGCAGCCTGAACAATGGCGGCGTTCCGCCCTCGACGCTGCGCACCATCGGCGACGCGCTGAGCGAGCATAATATCGGCTGGAAGTTCTTCGGCGCCGACTTCAAGACCCAGTATTACTACTGCGCGATCTGCAACCCGTTCCAGTACATGAAGTCGGTCATGGGCAACCCCGCCCAGATCGCGGCTCATCTCGGTGACTCCGACGATCTGATCAAGGCCATCCAGACCAATACGCTGCCCGCGGTGTCGTTCGGCAAGCCCGACGGCTACATGGACGGTCATCCGCAGTCGTCGAAGGTCGATCTGTTCGAAACCTACGTTCAGAACATCCTCGCTGTCCTGCAGAACCACCCGAACCAGCTCGCGAACACGGTCGTGTTCGTCACCTTCGACGAAGCCGGCGGCGAATACGACTCCGGTTTTGTGCAGCCGCTCGACTTCTTCGGCGACGGGCCCCGCATTCCCTTGCTGGTGCTGTCGCCCTATTCGACCGGCGGCCATATCCACCATGCTTACGGTGACCACGTCTCGCTGCTCAAGTTCATCGAGCGCAATTGGAACTTGAAGCCGCTGACCCAGCGCAGCCGCGACAACCTGCCGAACCCCGTCAGCAATCCGTCGAACCCCTATGTTCCGACCAACATGCCGGCGATCGACGACCTGTTCGACGCGTTCGATTTCACCCACCCGGTGACGCCGAACTACCTGCCGCAATAACCACGTCGCGACAGACGTCTTCGGCACGCGACGCAAAAAAGTCCGGCGCCGGTCAAGCCCCTCGCGGCATGGCCGGCGCCGAATTCGTGCAGTCGACCGGTTCGGTCGGCGAGCGGCTACGGCTCGGTCGGCGTGCCCTGCCGCCACTGGCTGCCGGCGATCTTGGCGGCGGCGATCACGGCCTGGGTGCGGCTCTCGACGCCGAGCTTCTGCAGGATGGCCGAGACATGGGCCTTGATGGTCGCCTCGGAGACGCCGAGCTCATAGGCGATCTGCTTGTTGAGCAACCCCTCCGACAGCATCATCAGGACGCGCACCTGCTGCGGGGTCAGCGTCACCAGCCGGTCGCGCAGCCGCGTCATTTCGGGGTCGGCCGGCGACGACAGGTCGGTATCGGGGGGAACCCAGACGTCGCCCTCCATCACCTTGACGATGGCGTCGCGCAGGGTCTCCACGCCGAAGCGCTTGGGGATGAAGCCGGAGGCGCCGAAATCCAGCGAGCGGCGGATGGTGGCGCCGTCGTCGCTTGCGGACACGATGACCACCGGGATCGCCGGATATTGCGCGCGCAAATAGATCAGGCCCGAGAATCCGGAAATCCCGGGCATGGAGAGATCGAGCAGGATCAGGTCGACGTCGGCATCCTTCTCCAGCAGCGCCGTCAGTTCCTCAAACGAGCCTGTTTCATCGATCCTTGCACCGCTCAGCACGCCACCGACCGCCTGCCGCAGTGCGGCGCGGAACAGCGGATGGTCGTCGGCGATGACGAGATGGGAGGAAGCTGCCATTTTTGCGTTCTAGCACACTGGTTGCGGGACGCGGACGCAAGCGCGGTTCGACGCCCCATCCCGGATCTACTGGCGTCGATATTTTTTGATTATTCCTCGCTTGGTATTTCGCATGCAAGCACACAATAAGCGGCTGAGGAAAGGCGGTTAATTGCCGCCTTGTGCAACGCAATAAAGCGCTACCTTTGATCCAGCGCATTTCCCTTCCAGCCGCAACCAAATAAACGGCCGAAAGTCTTATGTGCCGGCCTTCACCGCGATGTTACCGTGCGGGTAAGCCCCAGGGTAAGCGCAGGCTCGAAGTCCGGCGCATCGGGGAGGGGACGCATCAGTTTTTCGGGGAGCGAAGCAATGACGATAGCTGCAGCGGCGGGCGGAACTGTCCGCTCAAGAGGAATGACGGCGGAGGAGCGAAAGGTCATTTTCGCCTCGTCGCTCGGCACCGTGTTCGAGTGGTACGACTTCTATATCTACGGCACGCTCGGCGCGTTCCTGGCCAAATACTTCTTCTCCAACGTGCCGCCGGCCGTCGGCTTCATCTTTGCGCTGCTCGCCTTCGCCGCAGGTTTTGCGGTGCGTCCGTTCGGCGCGCTGATCTTCGGCCGCCTCGGCGACATGATCGGCCGCAAATATACCTTCCTGATCACCATGACCCTGATGGGCATCGGCACCTTCTTCATCGGCCTGCTGCCGGGCTACGCGAGCTGGGGCCTGGCCGCGCCGATCGTGCTGATCGGCCTGCGCCTCATCCAGGGCCTCGCGCTCGGCGGCGAGTACGGCGGTGCTGCGACCTACGTTGCCGAGCATGCGCCTCAGGGCAAGCGCGGCTATTACACCTCGTGGATCCAGACCACCGCGACGCTCGGCCTGTTCCTGGCGCTGTTGCTCATTCTGGGGGTCCAGAGGGCGATGGGCGACGCGACGTTCGGCGAGTGGGGCTGGCGCATTCCGTTCCTGGCCTCCGGCGTCCTTCTCATCGTCTCGATCTGGATCCGGCTGAGCTTGAGCGAGTCGCCGGTGTTCCAGCGCATGAAGGACGAAGGCAAGACCTCGAAGCGCCCGCTCGGCGAAGCCTTCGGCGAATGGGCCAACGCCAAGATCGCGATCCTGGCGCTGCTCGGCGCAACGGCCGGCGAAGCGGTGGTTTGGTACGGCGGACAGTTCTATGCACTTTTCTTCCTGACCCAGACGCTGAAGGTGCCAAGCTCTACCGCATGGATCCTGATCGTGGTCTCGCTGGCGCTCGGCACGCCGTTCTTCGTGCTGTTCGGCTGGCTCTCCGACAAGATCGGGCGGAAGCCGATCATCCTGGCCGGCTTCCTGTTGGCCGCGGTGACCTATTTCCCGCTGTTCAAGGGCATCACCCACTTCGCCAATCCCAAGCTCGAAGCCGCGCTGGCCTCGGCCCCCGTGACCGTTATCGCCGATCCCAGCGAGTGCTCGTTCCAGTTCAAGGCAACCGGCACCGAGAAATTCACGACGGGCTGCGACATCGCCAAGTCGGCGCTGGTCAACCTGTCGGTGAACTACACCAACCAGGAAGCGCCGAAGGGTACGCCCGCCCAGGTCAAGATCGGCGACAGCACGCTGACGGCGACCTCGCCCGACTTCGCCAAGGCGCTGCCGGCGGCGATCAAGAACCACGGCTATCCGCCCACCGCCGATCCGAACGACATCAACTACCCGATGACGGTGGTACTGCTCTGGATCCTCGTGATCTACGTGACGCTGGTCTACGCGCCGATCGCAGCCTGGCTGGTTGAGTTGTTCCCGAGCCGTATCCGCTACAGCGGCATGTCGCTGCCCTACCATATCGGCAACGGCTGGTTCGGCGGCTTCCTGCCGGCGACCGTGTTCGCCATCGTGGCTGCGACCGGCAACATCTATTCCGGCCTGTGGTACCCGATCGTGATTGCGACGATGAGCCTGGTGGTCGGCTTCCTGTTCCTGCCGGAGACCAAGGACGTCGACATCACCAAGACCTGAGCTGAAAAGCACAGGTTTCGATACAAAGGCCGGCCGCGGGACACGCCTCCCGCGGCCGGTCTATTTTCAGGCCACGCGGCCGCAGAACTGCAGCACGATCTGACGGCGGTGCGGAGCCTTGCGGTGCTCGGCCAGATAGATGCCCTGCCAGGTGCCGAGCGCGAGCTTGCCGGCACGCACGGGCACGGTCAGCGAAACTGACGTCAGCATGGTCTTGATATGAGCGGGCATGTCGTCGGGGCCCTCGAGGTCGTGGACCCATCCCGCTTTTTGCGGCGCCAGCCGGTCCAGTGCGGTCGAGAGATCCTCGAGCACGGACGGATCGGCATTTTCCTGGATGGTCAGCGATGCCGAGGTGTGACGGATGAAGGCGGTGACCGCGCCTTCCTGTCCGCCGGCCTCATGCAGGAAGGCCTCGACCTCCGACGTGACGTCGAAGAATCCCATGCCCGTCGTCTCCACATCAAGCTGCGAGGTGACGATGGTGCCCGCGGTCACGGTCGACAGCGGCGCGCGGGAGACTGATCTGGGTGACGTCATGATAAGCCCTCGCTCTCTCGATGCCGTCCTGGCGAAAGCCAGGATCCATACCGCGGGATCCATCCGGGGTTTGCGGCCGCAGGCCGCCGTCAAAAAACGCGGGCCTGTGGTTATCGGTCCCGACATTCGCCAGGGCGACATGCTAGGCCGCGGTCAAATCTTCCCCGCGGCATCCTTCTGCATCCGGTTGGCAATATCGACCAGGCGCTGCCAGGCGCGCTCCAGGAACGACATCACCCGATCCATGTCCGCATCGCTCGGCAGCGGAATTTCGATTTTGCGCCCGCTATCCGCCTTCGGCGTGACCTGCTTGTCCGATTTGGGCAGGGCCTCATCGGACTTGTTCGGCAAGCTGTCGCGCGCCGCGAGCTGCGCCTTCAGTTTCTCATTCTCGGCCTGGAGGCGGCCGATCTCGTCATCCATCGCCTTGCGCTCGTCCGGCACGGCGTAGCAGGCCCAGCCATTGCCGTTGTTGCTGCAGGTCGACACCGCGCCGGTGCGGGTATCGAGGCGTACGAAGCCGTCGCCGCTCTGCGACAGCGTGTAGCGGCCGTTCTCCGTATCGGGAGCGGAATCGGCGTCCGCGGCTCCAGCGGCCGCGAATGAGAAGGCGACGACCAGGCTCGCGACAAGACCGGAAGGCAATGTAATCGGGCTCATGCGGTTGCTCCGCTCATGCTTGCCCCTGCGCCTGAGACCTATAGGGCGCGCGGCCGGATTTCAACGCGTCGGCGAGCAATTCGAGGCGGTCCTGGCCCCAGAACACTTCACCGTCCAGCACATAGGCCGGCGAGCCGAACACGTCGGCCGCGATCGCATCCTGCCGGTTCTGCTCATACACCGCGCTGATCGCCTCGGATGGCGAGCGCTCGACCAGCGTCCGGCCCGGCAGGCCGACGCGATCGGCGATCTCGGCGATCGTATCCGGATCGGCGAGGTTGAGCTCGTCCTCCCACACCGCGGCGAAGGCACGGCGCAGGAACGGATCGGGATCGAAGCCCGCCTCCATCGCCGCGATGACGACGCCGTCGGCAAGCCGCGCGTTGAACGGCGAGAATTTCGGCTGCAGATGGAACGAGAGCGCGCGCTTGTCGCGCCAGCGCTGCAGCTCGACCATCCGATAGCGCTGCCGCACCGGATGCCGCTTGACCAGCGGCAGCCCGCCGGTCTCGGAAAACAGGTCCACCAGCACCACCGGCTTGTGATTGACCGCCAGCCTGTAGGTCGCGACCAGGTCGCGAAACACCTTGTGGCCGATATAGGCCCAGGGCGAGGACAGCGAGAAATAATAGTCGACCTGGCGCGGTATGTCCTGGCGCGGCATCTTCAAGGACTCTCTTTCACGGACTCTCTGTTTCGCAAACCTTCGCCTCTTGGCCCCATCCTAACAGACCGGGCCGCCAGGGCAGCCGAATTGGCCGTTTGAAAGGCCGCCGACCCCCAGCTGTTTGTGGCAAAGGCGTTGCAAAATCGCCCCACTCTTTTGCAAGCGCTGCCGGCAGCGGTGGAAGCACTGCCGCAAAGACGGCAAAAGCAAATCAAATCAGATAGATAAGTGTTGAACACGGAATCTTGACTCGGGGGGGTGCGGTCAGTATGGTCCGCGCGGCTTTAAAGGGTGACGGGGCGTAATTTCGGTTTCCAGCGACATCGTGTCGGGTCTCCAAACATGGCGGAACGCACGGACGGCGGAAACGGAAATGGCGAAAAATCGCCTGACGAAGCTGCGCTTTCCGCAAGGCTCGGAAGTCTTGACCAGCGTTTGTCCGCACTCCGCGACAGCCGCAAATCCAGGACTGACCAACCCGCAAGTGGAAACGGGGACGGAGCGGCCAGGGCGTCAGCCATGGCGCGCGCTCTCCGGCTTTCATCGGAATTGGTTGCCGGCGTCCTTGTTGGGGCGGTGATTGGCTGGGGCATCGACCGTCTGCTGTCGACGTCGCCTTTCGGACTCATCGTGTTTTTCCTGCTCGGCTTCGTGGCCGGCATCGTCAACGTGGTGAGATCGGCAGGCGTGGGCCCCGGACAGAACCGGCCGCTCGAATAGCGTCGGATGCCTGAGGACTGAATTTTCAATGCGCCGGGCCCTCCGGCAAAGCATGAGACTCCCCGCGGATGATCGATCCGATCGAACAGTTCAACATCGAAAAGATCTTCACGATCGGCCATATCGGCAATCAGGAGATCGCCTTCACCAATTCCTCGGCCTACATGTTCGGCTCGGTGGCGCTGATCTCGCTGTTGATGATCGGCGGCGTTGCCGGCAAGCAGCTGGTCCCCGGCCGCTTCCAGTCCATGGCCGAGCTCTCCTACGAGTTCGTCGCCAACACGATCCGCTCGACCGCCGGCCGCGAGGGCATGAAGTTCTTCCCCTTCGTGTTCTCGATCTTCATGCTGATCGCGGTGTCGAACATCATCGGCATCATTCCCTACACCTTCACGATCTCGAGCCACATCATCGTGACCGCGGCGCTCGCGCTGATGGTATTCGTGACGGTGCTGGTCTACGGCTTCTACAAGAACGGCCTGAGATTCTTCAAACTGTTCGTGCCTTCGGGCGTTCCGATCGTGATCCTGCCGCTGGTGGTGGCGATCGAGATCATCTCCTTCCTGTCGCGCCCGGTCTCGCACAGCGTGCGTCTGTTCGCCAACATGCTGGCCGGCCACATCACCCTGAAGGTGTTCGCGAGCTTCATCACCATGCTCGGCGCCTTCGGCTTCGTCGGCTGGCTCGGCGCCCTGCTGCCGCTCGCGCTGGTGGTTGCGCTCACCGCGCTCGAGCTCTTGGTGGCGTTCCTGCAGGCCTACGTCTTCGCCATTCTCACCTGCATCTATATCAACGATGCTATCCATCCGGGCCACTGATCCGGCCCGTCTCACCAAACCTCTGGAAGGAGTTCGTTTCATGGATCCGATTGCCGCGAAGTACATTGGCGCTGGTCTCGCCTGCATGGGCATGGGTGGCGCAGGCGCCGGCGTGGGCATCATCTTCGGCAACTATCTCGCCGCTGCCGTCCGTAACCCGTCGGCTGCCCAGGGCCAGTTCGGCAACCTGATCTTCGGCTTCGCCGTGACCGAAGCGCTCGGCATCTTCTCGCTGCTGATCGCGCTGCTCTTGCTGTTCGCGCTGTAAGGTCCGGCCGCCAGCCTTGAAGGAGGTGCCCATGGCTGAAAGTCATGGCGGGGCCAAAGAGCCGGCGAAGGGCACTGCGGCCCATACGGAGGCCGAAGGCGGAGCGCATGCGTTTCCGCCGTTCCAGAAGGACACCTTTGCCTCGCAACTGGTGTCCCTGGCCATTGCCTTTGTCGCGCTCTATCTGATCGTGTCGCGCATCGCATTGCCGCGCGTCGGCGGCGTGATCGATGCACGGCAGAACGCGATCGACGGCGATCTGGCCGCCGCGCAGAAGTTCAAGGACGATTCGGATGCGGCGCTGAAGGCCTATGAGGCCGAGCTCGCCGCCGCCCGTTCGCGTGCGCAGGCGATCAGCAACGAGACCCGCGAGAAGCTGAACGCGCAGTCCGAGGCCGAGCGCAAGTCGCTGGAAGAAAAGCTGGCGCAGAAGCTCAGCCAGGCGGAGAAGACCATTGCGGCAACCCGCGCTTCGGCCATGAGCAATGTCCGCTCCATCGCGGCCGACGCGGCCGCCGGCATCGTGCAGCGGCTGACCGGGATCAATCCCGACGGCAAGTCGGTCGCCTCGGCGGTCGACGCGAGCTTGAAGGGATAAGGGAAGATGTTTGCCGAACCGGAATTTTGGGTTGCGGTCGCCTTCGTCATCCTGATGGGCGTGTTCGCCTATGCCGGCGTGCACAAGACCGTCCTGAAGGCGCTCGACCACCGTGCCGAGCGCATCAAGGCCGAGCTCGATGATGCGCGGCGCCTGAAGGACGAAGCGGCCAAGGTGCTTGCGGACTACAAGGCCCGCCGCGCCTCCGCCGAGGCCGAGGCCCAGGAGATCGTCGCCGGCGCCAAGGCCGAAGCCGAGCGGATCGCGACGGAAGCCAAGGCCAAGATGGAAGACTTCGTCGCCCGCCGCACCAAGACGGCCGAAAGCAAGATCGCGCTCGCCGAAGCCCAGGCGCTGGCCGATGTCCGCGCCGCTGCAGCGGACGCCGCAGTCGCCGCCGCCTCGACCATCCTGTCGCAGACGGTCAAAGGCCAGGTCGCCGACGACCTGCTCACCAAGGGAATTGCGGACGTTCGGCAGAAGCTGAACTGACAGCCGTCAAACCGCTCAAGTTTCCAAAGCCGGCGCGACGAGCTCGCGCCGGTTTTTTGTTTGCCGTTGGCTGTCTCTCTCCGTTGGCTGTCTCGCGCGGCCGTGCTGTCACCACCTTCTCCGCTGTCATCACCCGCGAAAGCGGGTGATCCAGTATTCCAGAGACGAGAGTCGTTCCTCAAGGAGCCGCGGCGTACTGGATCGCCCGCTTTCGCGGGCGATGACAGTGTGCAAACAATCTCACTTCTTCTTCTTCACCGCCTTCGGCTTCGGCTCGGGCGCCAACGCCTGCGGATCGAAGCCGATATAGAAGATATATTTATCGATGTCCGCCCCCGGAGGCTCCGGAAAGACGAGGTCGTCGATCACGAGCGAGAACGGGACGGAATCCTGCTCGCCCACCTCGACATTGGTGCGGTAGGCCTTGGTCGCAATCACTTTCTCGGCAACCCCGCCCTGCACGACGGCGACGCGCAGCGGCACGTCCACGCTCGCCGGTGCGCCGGCGGGACCGACTATGACGCGGCCCTGGATGCCGATATGCGCGGTGATGTCGCTGCCGTTCCTGATGCATTCGCGCGCGGTCTTGCTGATGGTGGCCTGGAAGCGCACGTCGTTGCCGACGGCCTCCTTGCCGGGAGCCGCAACGGCATAGGTCGAAGCGCCGGCGCGGATCCCGACCGGCGGGCAGTTGATCTCGGGTGCCGGTCCCTTGTTGTCCACGATCGGCGGCGGCTGGTCGGACTTGCCACCGAACAGGCTCTTGAAGCGGTCGGTCAGCGATTGCGACGCGGCCGGCGTCGTGAAGGCCGCGGCGCCAATCATGAGCGCGAGCAGGCCGGAGGTTGCGATGTCGAAGGCTCTCTTACCCATTGTCCGATAGTCCTGAGTGCGTCAGGCGGTCATTCCCCGCGAAACTTTATATCAAAACGATCAGGGCGAACCCAAGGCGCCGGATATTGGCACTCAATACCCGCCCGGGAGCTGCTCGGCCAGCACACAAAGACGGCTTGGTTACCCGCGAAAATCGTCGCTCAACAGGCCGAACAGCAGGTGATCCTGCCAGACGCCATTGATGCACAAATAGCGCCGCGCCAGACCCTCGCGGGTGAAGCCGCACTTCTCCAGCACACGGATGGAGGCGAAGTTGGAGGGAATGCAGGCCGCCTCGACCCGGTGCAGGTTGAGCTCGCCGAACAGCGTCGGCAGCAGCACCCGCAGCGCCGCGGTCATGTAGCCGCGATGCGCATGCGGCTGGCCGACCCAGTAGCCGATGGTGCCGGCCTGCACGATCCCCCGCCTGACATTGGCGACCGTGATCCCGCCGATCATCTCGCCATCCGCCTCGCGGAATACGATGAAAGGATAGGAGCGGTCGCCGGCGATATCCTCGGCATAGCGGCGCAGCCGCCTGCGGAACCCGGAGCGGGTGAGATCGTCGGACGGCCAGATCGGCTCCCAGGGCGTCAGGTATTCGCGGCTGTACTCGCGCAAATGCGCCCATTGCCCGAAGTCGGACATCTGCGGCGCACGCAAAAGCAGACCGTTGCCGCGCGGCGCCAGCGCAGGCGGTCCTCCCGTTGGCAATCGAAACAGGGCCATCCGTGATGCTCCCACGGAGGTGCGCGATCCGCATCAGTGCAACCGCGCCCGCTCCTTCGACCTCGTCAATCCTTCCGCAAAACTCACTGCCGTGTCCAGTCCCCTGCCGCTGCCGAGCGCAACGACGGCGGGCCGGCTGCGGGCGAGCAGCGCACGCGCGGCGTTCCGCGTCGATTCGACGCTGACCTCCTCGATACGCCCGATCAGCTCTTCCAGAGTCTGCGGCCGGCCATAGGCCAAAATATGTCGCGCCAGCTGCTCGGCGCGCGAGGAGCAGCTTTCCAGCGCCATCAGGAGGCCCGCCTTCATCTGCGCCTTGGCACGGGCCACTTCGGCGTCCGTCAGCGTCTCCACGGCGTCGTTGATGACGTCGACCACCACTTCCATCATCTCCGGCGCGTCGGCCGGATCGGTGCCGGTATAGAGACCGAAAAAGCCGGTGTCGGTATAGGGCGCGTGGAATGTGTAGATCGAGTAGCACAGGCCACGCTTCTCGCGCACCTCCTGGAACAGCCGCGACGACATGCCGCCGCCAAGCGTATTGGTGAAGACCTGAAGCGAGAACAGCGAGACGTCGGTCTGCGGCACGCCCTCCAGCGCCAGCGTCAAATGCGCCTGCTCGAGGTCGCGATGCACCACGCGCGAGCCGCCCTTGCCGAACATCGCCGGCTCCGGCTTCGGCGCCGGCGCGGGGTCGAAGCTGCCGAAACGGGCCTCGACCTCCTTCACCACCTGCGCGTGGTCGACGGCGCCGGCGGCCGCGACCACCATGTCGGGCGCACGATAGTGCGTCGAGAGATAGTTGCGCAGCATGTCGCGATCGAACCGCTTCAATGTCTTCGCGGTGCCGAGCAGCGAGCGGCCCATCGGCTGGTCGGGGTAGCAGAGCTCGTTGAGATGCTCGAACACGACGTCGTCGGGCGTATCCTGCGCAGCGCCGATCTCCTGTACGATGACGTTCTTCTCGCGCTCCAGCTCATCCGGAACGAAGGCGGGATTGGCCAGAATGTCGGAGAGCACGTCGAGCGCAAGCGGCACATCGGCCTTCATCACCCGCGCATAATAGGCCGTGGTCTCGGTCGAGGTGCCGGCATTGAGATCGCCGCCGACCGCCTCGATCTCCTCCACGATCTCGCGCGAGTTGCGCCGGGTCGTGCCCTTGAACGCCATGTGCTCCAGCAGGTGCGAGATGCCATGTTCGTTCGGCTTCTCGTCGCGCCCGCCGACGCCGGCCCAGACGCCGAGCGCCGCCGTCTCCAGATGCGGCATGGTATCGGTGACGACGGTAAGTCCGGATGGAAGCTTGGTGACTTCAACGCTCATCCGGCAACTCCTTGTTTTGCGGCGCGGCTGACCGACAGCACGAACCGCTCGACCTCGGCCTGGTCATTGTTCATGATCTTGACCTGTTCAACCTTTGTCATCAGCCCATCGAGCCAGGTCGGCAATTGCGGCCGGACGCCGCAGGCGGCTTCGACCGCATCCGGGAACTTCGCCGGATGCGCGGTCGACAGGACGATGTTGGGAACGCCCGTGTCGGACGAGTCGCGTTCGGCGACGGAAAGCGCCACCGCGGTGTGAGGATCGACCAGTTCGCCGGCCTCGCGCCAGGCGGCGCGGATCTCGGCCGCGGTCTCCGTCTCGTCGGCGCGCCCCGCATCGAACGCCTCGCGGATGGTGGCGAGCATCGCATCGGGTAGCACGAAGCGGCCGGATTGCTTGAGCTGCTCCATCAGGCGCCGGACAGCCGCCGCATCGCGCCCCCCTGCCTCGAACAGCAGCCGCTCGAAATTCGAGGACACCTGGATGTCCATCGAGGGCGAGTCGGTCGCATGCACCTCGCGCACCTCATAGATGCCGGTCTTGAGCGTGCGCGCGAGGATGTCGTTGACGTTGGTGGCGATGCGCAGCCAACGCACCGGCAGGCCCATGCGCTTGGCGACATAGCCGGCAAAGATGTCGCCGAAATTGCCGGTCGGCACCGTGAAGGTGACCGGCCGCGCCGGCGCGCCGAGCGCAACCGCCGAGGTGAAGTAATACACCACCTGGGCGACGATGCGGGCCCAGTTGATGGAGTTGACGCCGGACAACGCAACGCGATCGCGGAAGCGGTGATGGTTGAACATCGCCTTCACGATGGCCTGGCAGTCGTCGAAATTGCCTTCGATCGCGAGCGCATGCACATTGGCCGCGCCGGTCGTGGTCATCATCCGCCGCTGCACCTCGGAGATGCGGCCATGCGGGAACAGCACGACGAGGTCGACATTCTCGAGATTGGCGAAGGCTTCGACGGCGGCGCCGCCGGTATCGCCGGAGGTCGCAACCACGATGGTGGTGCGCTCGCCGCGCTTGTCGAGCACGTGATCCATCAGCCGCGAGATCAGCTGCATGGCGACGTCCTTGAAGGCGAGCGTCGGCCCGTGGAACAGCTCGAGCATGAACAGATGCGGCGCCATTTGCTTCAAGGGCACCACCGCGGGATGCCGGAACGTGGCGTAGGCCTCGTTCGCCATACGGCCGAGATCGGCATCGGAAATCTCACCGTCCGTGAACGGGCGGATCACCTCGACCGCGACCTCCCAATAGGACTTGCCGAAAAAGGAGGCGATCGTCTCGGACGACAATTGCGGCCAGGTTTCGGGCACGTAAAGCCCGCCGTCGCGAGCAAGCCCGGTCAGCATCACATCGCAAAAACCAAGCGGGGGCGCCTCCCCCCGGGTCGAAACATAGCGCGCCAAACTCGTCTCCCGACCTTCGGCCGCGGCCTTAAGTCATTGATTCTATTGCAGAAGAAAATTGCCATTCAGCAGACAGGGGTGGCACCATAATGCGTTTTGCAAGGAAGGGGAAAGGGGTAGTTGGCATGGCTCCTGGTCTGAGCTGGCCCTCCGCCGCCTCGTCCTGGCGTCCGGCAGCGCTGGAGCGCTTCATGGAACGGGCGGCCGGGCCTGTCCCGGTCATCCATTCGGAGACATGGCAAGACCGGCGTGGAGGCCCGGACCTTCGCCTCGCCGAGGCGGGCTTCGGCCCCGCAGGCGGCCAAGCCCCGGCATGACGGAGCGAGCTAGCGGGGCGTTCCTTGCAATGCCGCGACGGCCTCCGCGGTGGTCACGATCTTTGCAAACTCGCCGTTGAGATTGGCGAGCGTCATCGCGTGAATCGCCTCGGCGGAATGCGCGTCACCATCGGGCCCGATGCGGTCGAATGTCCAGGTCGCGTCGCGGACCAGACGCGCATCGAAACCGAGATTGCCAGCCATCCGCGTCGTGGTCTCGACGCAGTGATTGGTGGTGGCGCCGCAGATGACGAGCGTGGTGATGCCGGCTGTACGCAGACGCGCCTCCAGATCGGTGCCGATGAACGCGGAGTTGACGCGCTTGACGATCACGGGCTCACCCGCACGCTCGCGCGCTTCGTCCTTGACGGCATAGCCGGGGCTCTCCGGCCGGAATGACGAGTTCGGCCGGGTGCCTTCATGGCGAATGTGGAAGATCGGCGCGCCGCGATCGCGGAACGCGTGCAAGAGATCGGCGATCCGCGCCACCGCATGCGGGTTGTTGCGGCGCTTGCCGGCCGCCTCCCATTCGTCGAACGCCCGCTGGACGTCGACGACGATGAGGGCGGTGTGGGCGTGTGGGGCAGGCATGAATGACGTTTCCGGGTGAGCGCTGCGAATATGCGATGCAGTCAGGGCAACGGGAAGGCCGTTTCTCCCTCGTTTCCGGACGTGAGTTTGCAGGATGGATTTCGCTCCGCTCTACCCATCCTGCGCGCGACGGCGGCCCCTTGCCCACACCGCAAACGCTATCAGCACCAGGACCGCGAGCGAGAACCAGGTGATGGCGTATTGCATGTGCTCGTCGCGCAGATGCACGGTGAGCGGGCCCGGCTTCGGCACGCCATTGGCCGGCACGGGTGTTTCGAGATCGATGTAGAACGGTGCGACGTTGCCCCAGCCGAGCCGGCTGGCCATCGCCTCGTGATCCCTCACGAACCAGAGGCGCTTCTCGCGGTTGTCGGCCGGCGTGAGCAGGCCGGCATGCTCGGGGAAGCGCAGATAACCCGACAGCGTGACCGGCTGGCCGGTGACAAGCTTTGCCACCGCGCGATCCTCGACCTCGCGCCCCTGCATCGTGTTCTCGACAAAGCCGGTATTGATCACCACCGTCTCGCCGCTCGAGAGCCGCGCGGGCAGGAAGGCCCAGGTGCCGGGGCCGGAAATGTCCTCGCGCACTGCGGATCCGGCGGAATAGACCATGGCGTCGGGGGCTCGGATATAGGTTGCAGTAAAGGTGACGCGCCGGAATTCATCGCGCGCGGGATCGAGCCTGGGCCATTGCGCGGCATCGGGCAATGGCGCCGGCGCTGCGGCAACACGCTCGGTCAGCGCGGCGATCAGCGCATGCTTTTCCACTCGGCGCTGCAATTGCCAGACGCCGAGGCCGATGAAGATGGCCACCATGACGAGCGTGAAGAGCGCGAAGCCGATGCCGCCCCGCCGCGCGAGAGGCGAGGTCATTTCGGCGCGCGTTCGATCAGCCGGCCTTCGGCGGCCTTGTGATGGAATTGCAGCGCGATCAGCAGCGATTTCATCGAGCGCAGCGGCAACAGCGTGGTCGCCAGGATCAGCGGCAGCCACAGCACCGCATGAACCCAGAACGGCGGCTGGTATTTCACCTCCACGACCAGCGCGCAGGTCACGACCACGGCGCCGGCGAGCATGATGACGAAGATGGCGGGACCGTCGCCCGAGTCGATGAAGGCGTAGTCGAGCCCGCAAGCCTCGCAAGCCGGACGCAGCGTGAGGAAGCCGGCGAACAGCTTGCCACGGCCGCAGCGCGGACAGCGGCAGGCAATGCCGCGCAACGCGCTCTGCAGGACGGTGGGTTGATGGGTGGCGGGTTCGGTCATGCCCGAGCAGCCTAGCACAAATGAGATACTGAGAGTGTCGTCTATCCGCGAACTCCGTTCACCTCTCCCGGAGGGCGAGGTCGATTTGCGCAGCAAATCGGGTGAGGGGTTAAAGTCTCTCGTTGGAGTACGGCCCCTCACCCGGATTGCTCCGCAATCCGACCTCTCCCCGCCGGGGAGAGGTGAACCGCGCACCCGCGGCCGTACCGAATGAAGCAAAAGGGCGGCCCTGCGGCCGCCCTTTCCGAACACGTCAATCTGCGCTCGGCTACTCGCCCGCGACGCCGACGCGGCCGCCGCCGGTGCCCCAGACATAGATGCAGATGAACAGGAACAGCCAGACCACGTCGACGAAGTGCCAGTACCAGGCCGCGAATTCGAAGCCGAGATGCTGGGTCGGCGTGAAGTGGCCGCGATAGGCGCGGATCAGGCAGACGATCAGGAAGATGGTGCCGACCAGCACATGGAAGCCGTGGAAGCCGGTCGCCATGAAGAAGGTCGCGCCGTAGACGTTGCCGGAGAAGCCGAACAGAGCGTGGGCGTATTCCCAGGCCTGCACGCAGGTAAAGCTGGCGCCGAGCAGGATGGTGAGGATCAGGCCGTATTTCAGGCCCTGGCGGTCGTTCTCGAGCAGCGCGTGGTGCGCCCAGGTGACGGTGGTGCCCGAGGTCAGAAGGATCAGCGTGTTGAGCAGCGGCAGATGCCAGGGATCGAAGGCTTCGATTCCCTTCGGCGGCCAGGTGCCGGGCACCGCGCAGGCGCCCATCGCAGTGCCGGCGCCGCAGCCGAACACGGCGTCGCGCGTGGCATGCACCGCATCGGCCGGGAACAGCGCCGAGTTGAAGAAGGCCCAGAACCAGGCGACGAAGAACATCACCTCGGAGGCGATGAATAGGATCATGCCGTAGCGGTGGCTGATCTGCACCACGCGGGTGTGGTCGCCCTTGTGCTCGGCCTCATTGATGACGTCGCCCCACCAGCTCGCCATGGTGTAGAGCACGCCGATGGTGCCGATGCCGAAGACGATGGGCGCGGCGGAGAACATGTGGTGCATCCACGTGATCGCGCCGACGGCCATGATGAAGGCCGAGACCGAACCGACGACCGGCCACGGGCTCGGGTCCACCAGGTGGTAATCGTGATGCTTAGCGTGCGCCGTAGCCATTTTGCCCACTTCTCCCTAAACCGTGCCGGTTGATTCGGCACATATTCCCCAAAAAATCAAACCCAGACATCTCCTACCCCGGCGGTCGCGCCCGCTTGTCCGCCTCGCTCGCGGCAACGGGCTTGGCCTCCTCGCGAACGGGATAGAAGGTGTAGGACAACGTGATGGCGCTCAAGCTGTCATTGTCGTGATCCTCGACGATCGAGGGGTCGACGTAGAACACCACCGCGAGCTCGCGCTTCTCGCCGGGCGCAAAGCTCTGCTCGGTGAAGCAGAAGCAGTTGATCTTCTCGAAATAGGCCCCGACCGTGAGCGGGGCAACGTTGTAGGCCGCCTGCCCGGTCGTGGTCCGCGCGGACTCGTTGGTCACGGTGTAGTAGACGGTGGTGACCTCGCCGATATGGACCTGGATCTCGGTCTTTTCCGGCTCGAATTTCCAGGGCAGCCCGCCCGACACGTTGGAATCGAAACGCACGGCGACGGTGCGCGCGAGCGGCTTGCCCGTCGGTCCCGATGTCGCGACTTGCGTGGTGCCATTGAAGCCGGTGGCGCGGCAGAACCAGTTGTAGAACGGCACGGCCGCATAGGCGGCGCCGAGCATGAGAACGACAACGAAGCCGCAGATCGCAGCCACCAGCGCATCGCGGCTCAGCCGCGGGGCAGGCTTGGTCGGCAGGATGGTCGGCTGTTGGGGCAGGTCTCGTGTCATGGCAGCTACAACGGCCGGTTCAGGACGGCCGGTCCCTTGACCAGGGTGACGGCAAAAAACAACAAGACCAGCACGCCGAGCGCGAGCGCCGTTGCGATCGAACGATTCCGCCGGCTTCGCTTCTGCGCCTCGGTCAGCACGATCCCATCCGGCGGCGGCTGCTCACTCATTGCGACGGCCATGCGCTCCCTAGCCCAGAGAAGACAACAGCCCGCGCACGACCACTTCGAGCAGAAGCGTCGCGAACAGTGCGAACAGGTAGAAGATCGAGAAGGCGAACAGCTTCCGCGTCGCGCGCAGCGACGCCGCACGCTCGCGGCGGCGATAGACGTTGATTGCGAGCGCCAGCATGCCGGCACCGAGCACCAGCGCGGCCACGCCGTAGATTGCGTCGAAATAGCCGAGCGGCCACGGGCTCGCGGCGACCGCCACCAGCACGATGGTGTAGAGCAGAATCTGCAGCCGGGTCGCGTCGGGACCGGCGACCACGGGCAGCATCGGCACGCCGGCGCGGGCATAGTCGTCGGAGCGGAACAGCGCCAGCGCCCAGAAATGCGGCGGCGTCCAGAAGAAGATGATCAGGAACAGAAGCAGCGGCTCGACCGAGAGCGAGCCGGTCGCCGCGACCCAAGCCACCACCGGCGGCAGCGAGCCGGCGGCGCCGCCGATCACGATGTTCTGGGCGGTGCGGCGCTTCAGGCCAAGGGTGTAGATGACGACATAGAAGAAGATGGTGAAGGCGAGCAGCGCGCCGGCATACCAGTTGACCAGGATGCCCAGCGTCATCACCGCAAAGAAGGACAGCGTCATGCCGAAGGCCATCGCCTCGCCCCGGGTGATGCGGCCGCGCGGGATCGGGCGGTTGGCGGTGCGGGTCATCAACCCATCGATGTCGCCTTCCAGCGCCATGTTCAGCGCGCCGGACGCCCCTGCCCCGACGGCGATGCAGAGCAGCGAGGTGAAGGCCAGCACGGGATGGACATGGCCGGGCGCGAGCGCGAGCCCCACCAGCGCCGTGAAGATCACGAGCGACATCACCCGCGGTTTGAGGAGGGCGATGTAATCGGAGACCTCGGCCTCGGAAATCCGGGGCGCGAAGGCAATCGGGGTGTGATCGACGACGGACACTTGAGAGAGACTCGCTTTCCGAAAAGTGGAGCGGCGCCGATCTCCGGCGCCGTGCCAGGTCTTGTTTTACTGCACGCGCGGCAGCGTTTCGAACTGATGGAACGGCGGCGGCGACGACAGCGTCCATTCCAGCGTCGTGGCGCCCGCGCCCCACGGATTGTCGGCGGCCTGCTCCTTGCGGACGAAGGCATCGATCACGCCGTAGATGAAGATCAGGACGCCGAAGCCGGAGATGTAGGAGCCGATCGAGGAGACCAGGTTCCAGCCCGCAAAGGCGTCCGGATAGTCGACATAGCGGCGCGGCATGCCGGAGAGGCCGAGGAAGTGCTGCGGGAAGAACACCAGATTGACGCCGATGAAGGTGACCCAGAAGTGCGCCTTCCCGATGGTTTCGCTGTACATGTAGCCCGACATCTTCGGGAACCAGTAGTACCAGCCGGCGAAGATGGCGAACACGGCGCCGAGCGACAGCACGTAGTGGAAGTGCGCGACGACGTAATAGGTGTCCTGCAGCACGCGGTCGACGCCGGCATTGGCCAGCACGACGCCGGTGACGCCGCCGACCGTGAACAGGAAGATGAAGCCGATCGCCCACAGCATCGGCGTGCGGAACTCGATCGAGCCGCCCCACATGGTGGCGATCCAGGAGAAGATCTTCACGCCCGTCGGCACCGCGATCACCATGGTCGCGGCGACGAAATAGGCCTGCGTCGCCGAGGACATGCCGACCGTGTACATGTGGTGCGCCCACACCACGAAGCCGATGCCGCCGATCGCGACCATGGCGTAGGCCATGCCGAGATAGCCGAACACCGGCTTGCGCGAGAAGGTCGACACGATCTGGCTGATCATGCCGAAGCCCGGCAGGATCAGGATGTACACCTCGGGATGGCCGAAGAACCAGAACAGATGC
>DATGMN010000072.1:0-122713 GCA_035293585.1 Bradyrhizobium sp.
CGACCGTCTCACCGCGCCTTGCCTGTTCGACGGTCCCATCAACGGAGAATGCTTCCGCGCCTATGTTCAGCAGGTTCTCGTTCCGCAGCTTCAGCCGGGCGACATCGTCATCATGGACAATCTCGGCAGCCACAAGTCGGCTGCCCTGCGCAGCTTGATCAAAGCGGCCGGCGCTCGGCTCTGGTATCTGCCGCCATACTCTCCCGACCTCAATCCGATTGAACAGACCTTCGCCAAGATCAAGCACTGGATGCGCTCCGCCCAAAAGCGCACCA
The DNA here is from genome assembly GCA_035293585.1 of Bradyrhizobium sp. Lineage (GTDB taxonomy): Bacteria > Pseudomonadota > Alphaproteobacteria > Rhizobiales > Xanthobacteraceae > Bradyrhizobium. The sequence continues at coordinate 276 of DATGMN010000072.1, forward strand.
TCGACGACGTTTGCCGCCACATCGGCGGCCTCGTCACAACCATCCAGCCAAGCGAATGCGGCAACTACTTCAAAAACGCCGGATACGCTTCCATCAAAACGTGAAACGCTCTAAATGATCATTGCCAGGATCCGGATCCTGCCAGCGCATCGCCACGAGCGCCCCCCGCAAGAGAGCGTTTCCCAAACAAGCCGTACAACCGGCACCGAACGACAGTTCGGTGTTGGTTGAAGCACCACCAGCCCGCCCCCCACTCCTGGTCGGTATTGACAATCATCCTGCCTCGACCGCCTCAGACAGGCCGTAAGCCTCCAGCTGCGCGCCAAATTGCGCGATATTGTGCCCGAGCAAGACGATGTCGTGCTTCTTGCCGTCGACATCCTGGACATGGTCGCGCAGCAGCGCCTCGGCCTTGAAACCGAGACTTTCAAAGAGCGCGATCGCAGCCTGCTGATCGACTGTCATCTGCGCCACCAGCTTGTCTAGGCCAGCCCTGCCCAGGGCCAGCGCAAACGTCTCCTGCGATAGCGCGCGACCCACCCCCTGCCCGCGCACGTCGCGCGAAATCACCATGCGGATTTCTCCGACGTGCGGCGACCACGAGTATGGATCACGCACCACCGTGCCGCAGCCGACGACCTTCCCGTCCCTGATCGCCAGCAGGCTAACGATTACGCCCCGCTCGATTTCGTTGATCCAGGCCGATAGCACCTTCGGCTGGCTGATATTGCGCGGCAGAAACAGCAGATCATGCGTCGGCAGCCCTTGCGCGAACTCTAGCACGGCGACCTCGTCCGGGCGCGACATCGGGCGAAACTCGATAGCGCCGGCCTCTGTCTCGACGTGACGCGGGTAAGAACGCCGTTCGCTCATATAGACCTTCCAGCTAACCAGGAATCCACTTTCGGCCACAGTCTCTTGATGGCATTCGCGCCAGCGACCAGAGAAACATGACCGCCCTTGAGGATCACCTCTTCCTTGTCGGTCGAGCCGACCCTGGGGATCAGATGTCTCGCAGACTCATACGGAACAATGTGGTCATGCTCGGCCACCGCATGCAGGATCGGCACCCTGATATCGGCGATGTCGGCTTTGCGTCCACCCACCGACATGGTACCGCGGAATAGCTTGTTGTCCCACATCAGATCCTTGGTAATGCCGCGGAAATATTCGCCGGCCAGAGGCAGTGTGTCGGTCGCCCAGCGGTCGAACATCCGACAGGACTTCACATATTCGTCGTTCCAGATGTTCTCCCAAAGCTGTAGCTGGCCAACCACGCGGGATGCGGGCCGCAGCATCTCGAACGACGACAGGATCATTTCTGGCGGCATATTACCGACACTATCGAGCAAGCGATCCACGTCGAAATAGCGGCGATCAGCAAAGTTCGAAAAAAGCTTTAATTCACGAAAATTCACCGGGGTGGTGAAGCAGACCAGATTCTTCATCGGTCCATCATTGAAGATCGAACCATAAAGCACGGAGAGCACACCGCCAAAGCAGTAGCCGATCAACGACACCTCCTGCAGGCCGCTATCCTGTTGAACCCGACGTATACAATCCGGGATGAAATCGAGAACATAATCCTCCATCCGCAAGGACTTCTCCTCCGGCTTCGGAGGATTCCACTCGAGCATATAAACATCGTAGCCGCACTTCAGGAGAAACTCGATAAAGCTTTGGCCCGGAACCAAGTCCAGGATGTAGCCTCGGTTAGTGGTCGCCATCACGATTAGCACCGGCACCCGATAAAGTTCTTCCGCCAGCGGCCGATAATGATAGAGGTTCATGGTACCGCGACCATGCAGCAGATCCCTCGGGGTTAAGCCGAGCGCTGGCCCCGAGGTCGAGAAATATTCGACACCTTTTATGCTCCGTTGAATCGCTCGCTGGATCTCGGATTGTACCCGCACCGGCATCGATTCAAAGTCGAATGCCGCTGACTCGCTCATAGGCGTTCTCCGGACGATGGCCCTGGCGGACGCTTGGTGCGTGGCGGTCGCGGAACACCAGGTTGACTTGCTTGCTGGACACCTGAATTGATCTGCATCTGCCGCAGCAGTGCCTTCACGTCATTGAGCTGATTTTCGATCGTCTGCAGCCGTTCAGCAACGCCGACCATTTGCTCCCGGCTCGGCAAATTCACCGTCAGGAGATATTTCTCCATGAGGTCGCCAAACCGCTTCTGCGCGTCTGCTGCTGTCCCACCGGTCTGGTTCACAAGCTTGGAGAATTCCGGCGAGACCATCGCCTGATTGGCGAAGGCGTTAAACCGCTTTTCCATCTCGCCGATCGCTCTTTGCCACAGCGCCAACGGGTCGTTAGCCTTCTCAGTCATCAGCATCCTCCGATTGCCCGAGCCTTTCGGCACCTTTTCTTTGGGGCCAGCTCGCGGCAAAGCCGCCTTCACGGCTGCTCGAGTCAGCCATCTCAATTAATTCCAGGCCAATGCTTCGCAAAAGCTGCGGCAGCTCCATGATTAGCTGTAGGGCAGACCAAGCGGAGATAAAATGGATGCGAACGCCGTCGATGCCGCTATTGTCGGGAACCCCGATGACGACGACGTCGGATACCAGTTCTTTGTGCGTTGCGGCAGTGACTAGTACTCTCGACATGTCGAAGGAATGCGTAATCAAAATTCCTTTTCGCCCGACGCGCCGCGTTACCTCATGGATCACCTGAGACAGCGCGCCGTCACTCGGCGATCCCTCCTGATCGGGCGAAGGTCCCACAATTACCGGCCGATAGCCGAGTGTCTTGAGCCAAACCGCGATCGGTAAGAGTACGAGATTGGCACCGAAAAGTTGCTGCACGAGGATGATGGGCTTTCCATCTCCGAAACGGGACGCGCTTCCCACAAGCAACGATTGTCGCGCGACGGCTATCGATTCGAAACCGGCTTTAATCAGAGTCAACGGCCACGTCGCCAGCAATTCCATCGCAGATGTCAGAGTATCCGATGCTGTCGGCATGTGCCTTTGATTGCCCTTAGGATCATCAGGTGTCTTCGCGCCGCGAGCCGAGTCAAGGAACTCAGTAATCAGTTCGACGCACCTCCGGGTGTCTTCCCATAGAACGCGGTGCCCGCAGCCGTGAAGTACGACCAGCCTTGCAGCTGGAATGATCTTTGCCATCATCACAGCGTTTTCTGGTGGAATCAGCTCGTCGAGATCACCCGTCAAGAGAAGCGAAGGACAACGCACGTCGGTGAGTGCTTTCGAGCCGTCGAATTCGGCGAACGCCTGAAACTGCAGGTCGGCTGCGTGCAGAGGCGTCGGGAGCACCACCTCACGTCGCATCTGTTCTTCCGCAAGATCCCGATGCCGTTCAAGGTAACTGGACGAGTAGGTGACCTTCCAGATGCGTCGTGCGGCCTGTTCAGCCGAGAGGCCGTCCAGGTCGCGCATGACGGCAACGACGGAGGCCGTAGCGTACTTTGCGCGGGGCCCGCCGGCCATTGTTGCGCACAGAATTAGTCTTGACACCCGCTCCGGGAATTGGCGTACGAACTCTTGCGCGATCGCACCCCCCATCGAATAGCCCAGCATGTGGACTTGCGTCAGCTTGAGCTCGTCAAGCACTCCGCAAACATCCCGCGCGATGTTGGCGATCGCATAGCCCTTGACGGGCTTATCGCTCAGTCCGGTGCCTCGATTGTCAAGCGCAATCACCATGAAGCGGCGGGCCAGTTGCTCGATAAGAGCCGGCGGCCATGCCATTGAGCTGAGCCGATAGCCCATCACCAGCACAAGTGGCTGCCCCTCGCCCCAGACATGGTAAGCGATTTTCACACCGCGCATCTCAACGAATCTGGCGCCCATCTCGTTTCTGTCCTCAGAGTCCTGACACCAGATGCCCGCCATCGACCGCCACCACACTGCCGGTCATGAACGATCCGGCATTCGAAACCAGGAGCAGCAGCGGTCCGTCTAGTTCACCGAGCTGCCCAAGACGCCGTTGCGGCACGCGCTTGACAAGCGCTTTGCCATGCTCGCTCTCGAAGAAGTCGTCATTCAGCTCTGTTGCGAAATAGCCTGGTGCCAACGCATTGACGCGTATGCCGTAACGCGCCCACTCCAGCGCGAGCGCCTTGGTCATCTGGATCACGCCAGCCTTCGAAATCGCATAGGGTGCGACGGCACCCGCGACCCGCAGACCGAGAATCGACGCAATGTTAACGATGGAGCCGTTCACCTCGTTCTTGACCATTTGTCTCGCAGCCGCCTGCGCCACCAGCCAAACGCCCTTTAGATTGGTGTCCATCAAAATATCCCAGGCGCGCTCATCCTGATCCAACGCGGGCTTCGTCGCAGTGACACCCGCGTTGTTGACGACGGCATGGATCGGGCCGAATCCGGATTCGGCCTCTTCCATAGCGCGTTCGATATTGTCGGCCGATGTGACGTCAAGAATGACACTCTGGGCCTTACCGCCGGCTGCGCTGATGTCCGCAACCGCCGACGCCAGTGCCTCGGCGCGGCGAGCCGCGAGCGTCACGTTGGCACCATTGCTTGCGAGAAATCGCGCGAAATGACGCCCAAAGCCACTTGAGCCTCCAGTTACCAGAATATGCTGATCTTTGATTTCGAACACGGGCACCTCCCAGAACTCGGCTTCAGCAGAGACAGATTGCTCAGGAAGCCCGCCACTTCCGTTCGGCGTCATCCCAGGCCGCCAATGGCTGCAGGTCGGGCACCCATGCAAGACCGGTCTTGCCGTCCGACGAGATCGCTTCCGGCGTGACGACCATGTCGAGCAGCGCCGGACGGTTGGCGAGCGCCCTTTCGATCGCGGGCTTGAGTTGCTCCTCACTCTCCACGCGCTCGGCATGCATGCCGAACGATCGCGCCATTCCCGCATAGTCGGCGAACTGCAATCTGGTGCCGACGACCTTACCGTGCGTGACGGTCTGGTCATGCACCTCTATCTGCCAGGCGCCATTGTTGGCGACAACGATCAGAACCGGCGCCTTGTGACGCACGGCCGTGTCCACTTCAATGGCATTGAAGCCAAAAGCGCCGTCGCCAGTCGCGACCACCACGGGCTTATCCGGAAACGCCAGGCTCGCCGAGATCCCATAGGGGACGCCAACTCCGATGCAGCCGAATGGTCCGGGATCCAGCATCATCGGAGCATTCAACCCAACACGCGCGAAGGAGAGGAAATCGCCGCCATCGGTGATGACAACGGAGTCATCGCCGATGGCTCGCTGCAGGGCCGATAACACCTTGTTCGGATGCAGCCTGCCATCGGAGCCGTTGGGTGCCGATGCCATGCTCTGCTGCAATTTCCTGGCGCGGTCTTCGTGGCCCGCTCGCAACTTGGCGCCCCATTGCCGGTCCACCTCGGAAACCCGGTTACCGGCGTGCTCGACCATGGCGCGTAGCGTCTCGGCGGGAGACGCCAGGATCTCCACGGCACCGCGCCGATTATCTCGCATCTCGGCGGGCGTATCGCTGATGCGCACGAATTTGGCGGACTGGAACACGGCTGGCGAGCCATACGCGAGCTGGAAGTCGAGCCGTCGGCCGACGGTGAGAACAACGTCCGCGTCTCCCATCACCGCGCCCCGCATCGCACCGACGACCGACGGATGGCTGTCCGGCACGATCCCACGGCTTTCGCCGGTATCGAGATAGACGGCGCCCAGCCGATTCAGCAACGCGATCAATTCGGCGCCCGCACCACGAGCTCCCCGACCGGAGATAACGAGCACCCGCCGCGCCGACCACAGCAAGTCGACGGCCTTCTCGACCTGCACCGGATCCGGACGCGTAACGGTGCGGGGTTTTGCGCCGAGATGCTCCTCGAGCTGCAATGCTTTGGGCACCATACTGCGCAAAGTGTCGACCGGGAAGTCGATGAAAACGGGACCTGGCTCTCCGCCCTCCCCGAAGGCGCGCGAGATAGCCTCATCCAGTTCCTGCAGTACCAGCGATGGTTCGCGCACGGTTCGCGCGTAACGAGTGATCGATCGTACGAGCTCAGTGTGGTCCATATCCTGGAGCCCGCCGCGGTTTTCCTGCGGGCGAGGATTGCCACCCGAGATGACGAGCACAGGAGCGCGCGAGACATGCGCGTTGGCGATGCCAGTGATAGAGTTCGTCATTCCAGGGCCGGCCGTAACAAGCGCCACCCCGAGGTCACCGGTGAGTTCGGCGTGAGCCTGCGCCATATGAACGGCGGCGCGCTCGTCGCGAACATCGACGATTTGAATTCCCTGGGCGTCCAAGCGCATCCAGATCGGCATGATGTGACCGCCGCAAAGGGCGAACACGCGCTTGACCCCGCGTCGCTTCAGAAGCCGTGCGATCAGATCGGCGGCGCTATCCGGCAGAACGTTCATCTGATAACTCCCATGATGTTGAAAATTTCCACTTACTTAAGCTTGAGCGAGCCATCCGACCAACAGCGAGACGGTCAGGACAGCAACTATGTGCGATGCGAGAATCGAGCCGGAGGTCACTCCCGCGTCAAGCCCGTACAGTTTCGCGATAGTGAACGGTCCCGATCCGATCGGCAGCGCACTCAGGATCACCGCCGAGTGAGACCAAAGCGGCGGCATTGAGAAAACGTAGAACGCGAGCAACGCCGTAACCAGGGGCTGCAGAACCAGCTTCAATGAGACCAGTGTGCCGATCGAGGCGATATCGTGGGTCACCACCCGTTCCTGTGCCAAAAACAACCCAATGCAAATCAGCGCGGCCGGCGACGCGGCGCCGCCAAGTAGGCTCGTGAAGTTGATTACCGGCGCCGGCGGTGCCAAGCCGCTCAGACCGACAGAGAGGCCCGCGACCGGTGCGATGAACAGCGGGCTCGTGAACAGCGTGCGCGCTATCTTCGCCCCCATCTGCCAGAATCTGTCTTTCTTCTGCAGGTCGATCTCGACCACGACGATTGCAAACCGGAACAACACACAGGCGGTGAACAAGGTGGCAATGATCGACGCAGGGGCGCTTTCCGGCCCAAACACCAGAAGCCACATGGGAATCCCCATGAAGCCGACATTGCTGTAGCCCGCGTCAAGTCCCTCAAAACTTGCATTTGCAATGCGTTTCCCTCGGAGGCGACTAATGAGAAAGCCAACGGCGAAGCAAATCGAAAACCCGCCGCAAAACGCGGCGACGAAACCGAACTGACGAACCTGATCCGGCGAGATCTTGGACATCGCGACAAACATCAGTGAGGGAAGAGCCAGGTAAACGGCGAACCGATTGAGATTGTCGGTTGCAGTTCGGTCAAATACGCCGAAGACGCCGCAAACAAACCCTGTCAGGATCAATGCGAAGATTGGCAGCGCGGAGTTTAGTACGGCGTGCATATCCGGAACTCAAAGCGTTTCGACCGGGCTGAGGTGCTCAGGTTGTGAACTTTTTTTTCAATTCACGATGCAGCACCTTTCCGGTGGCATTGCGCGGCATCTCGCTCTCGGCAATGAACGAATAGGACCGCGGACGCTTGTAGCCGGCCAGGCGATCCTTGGACCACGCGACCAATTCACTTTCGCTCAACGTCGCACCGTCGTGCAGAACGATGACGGCATGAACGCGTTCGCCCCACTTTCCGTCGGGCAGTCCGATAACCGCCACGTCCTTGACCATCGGATGCGCGCCGACCGAAGATTCCACTTCCGAGGGATAGATGTTCTCTCCGCCGGAGATGATCATATTGCTCTTGCGGTCGGACAGATGGATGTAGCCATCGGCATCGCGCCGGGCCATGTCGCCGACCGAGCAATAATCTCCGCGGAATGCCTCCTTGGTCTTCTCCGGCAAACGCCAATAGCAATCGAATGTGTGCGCGTTACAGGAATAGAGCTCGCCAGCCTCGCCGTCCGGTACTTCGTTGCCGGCTTCATCGAGAATCTTGATTGGCGCAGCACCGACGCATTCACGGCCGACAGAGCCAAGCTTGGTGAATTGCTCGTGGGGATGGAGCATGGTCACCCAGCCGGTCTCGGTTGCGCCATAGAGCTCGAACAGACCGGAATTCGGCAACATTTCCATGACTTCGCGCTTGGTTTCGGGGCGCGCCGGCGCCGACGAGATCATCAGCTTGGTGACGGAATCGAAATTGTATTTTCCGCGGACGGCTTTGGGCAGGCCGAGCATCATGATGTAATGGGTCGGCACCAGCGAAGTGAACGTGGAGCCGCCTTCCGCAAGCGTCTTCACATAATGTTCGGGGTCAAAGCTCTTGCGCGAGTAGATCGAATTGACGCCGCCGCAATAGCCGAACGCGCCAAAGAAGTTCAGCGAATTGGCGTGGCACATTGGCATCACCAGCAGCGCGCCATCATTGCGATGAAGGCCGAGTTCAATCTCCGTGACCATCGACAGCAGCACTGCGCTGCGATGACTTCTCACGACCCCCTTTGGGTTACCGGTCGTTCCGGAAGTGTACATCAGCGTCCAGGGATCGGACAAAGCAACAGCCTGGCTGGGCTCGCCGGCGCTGCCCGCCGCAACGAAATCCTCGTAAGCACGATAGCCCGCCGGACAGCGGTTTGGTCCAAAATGGACAAAACGATCCGGCTTGATCGCGATCTCGTTGCGGATTTCCTCAACAAGACCGACGAGCTCGTCCTGGACGATGACGGCAGACGCTTCCGCGTTGTCGATGATGAACTTCACTTCCTTGCCCACGAGGCGAAAGTTGATGGGCAGAGCGACCAGGCCGGCCTTGGCGGTGGCCGCAAAAATCTCGCACCACTCGACGCAGTTGTAGGCAAGGATCGCAACCCGATCACCCTTGGCGAGTCCAAGGCCAAGCAGGGCATTGGCCAGCCGGCACGAGCGATCATTCCATTGCGCAAACGTCATTGCGCGGTCCAGGTCGCGCGCCGCGAGCCGATTGGGCGAAAGGCGCGCATGCACCGAGAGCATTTGACCGAAATTCAAGAGGTCCTTCACGTTCCACTCCTCGAATTTGAATGCGATTTGCGGTTAGATTAGTGCAGCAGTCCGATCGAGAACCACGGCACAGCCGCAATCACGATGGTCCCGATCAAAAGCGCTAGTATGTACCCGAGCATCGGCTTGATACCTTCGTCGGGATGAATGCGGCTGATCGCACAGGCGGCGTAGTACCCAACGCCGAAGGGCGGAGCGAACAGGCCGATGCCCATTGCCAGAATAACCACCATGGCATAGTGCACCTCATGTACGCCGACCTGCTTGGCGATCGGGAACAACAGCGGCCCGAACAGCACGATTGCCGGAATGCCCTCAAGCACGCTGCCGAGGACGATGAATGCAATGATCGTCACGACCAAAAAGATCGGCGCACCACCCGGCAAAGCCGTCATAAAACCGGCGAGCGCGGTCGAGAACCCCGACTGGGTCAGCGCCCAGGCCATGCCCGTCGCGGCCCCGATGATCAGGAGGATCGCGCCCGACAGGGCTGCTGTTTCGGTCAGCATCGGGTAGAGGCGGCGCCAGTCGAACCTTCGGTAGATCAGGAGGCCTGCGATTGCGGAATAGACGATGCCAATTGTCGAGACCTCCGTGGCGGTCGCGACGCCGCCGACGACAGCCGCGCGGATCACAAAGGGAAGCGCGACGGCGGGCAATGCGACTAGGAAGGCGGAACCGACTTCACCCCAGCTGGCGCGCTTGACATGAGAAAGGTCGTCTTTGCGATAGCGAAACCAGACCACGGTACATAACATCACGGCGAGGACCACGGCCGGCAGCAAACCGCCGGTAAACAGTGCTGCGATCGAAACTCCCGTGACCGAACCGATCGTGATCAGAACGAGGCTCGGCGGAATGGTTTCTGTCTGGGCGCCCGTTGCCGACAATAGTGCGACCAGATCGCCGGGTTTGGCGCCACGCTTGACCATTTCGGGGAAGAGCACAGGTGCTACAGCCGCCATATCTGCCGCTTTCGCTCCGGAGATCCCGGAGACCAGGTACATTGCCGCGACCAGCACGTATTGCAGACCGCCGCGCACATGGCCGAGCAGGCTCGCGAGGAACGCGACCATCGCGCGTGCCATCCCCGTCATCTCGATCAACAGGCCGAGGAACACGAACAATGGTACCGACAGCAGAATGAGATGGCTCATGCCCTCGTCCATGCGACCGATGACGACTGTCGCTGGCGTGCTGGTTGTCAGCGTAATGTAGGCGAAGGTCGAGAGGCCGAAAGCAAAGGCGATCGGGACCGCTGCGAAGACCATGATCGCCACGAGCCCGACAAAGAAGATCAGAAGGTTGAGGTTGCCCAGCGGTACAAGCATTGGGCTAAGGGCGTAAAGAGCGGCGCCGACTACGGCAACGACCCCGACCGCGCTTGCCGCAAGCTGCAAGTTGCCGAAGGACAACAGCCGCAAAACGGCAATGGCAAGCATGAGGCCCAGACCGATCGGCAGCGCCGCGGCCCGCCAAAGGCTTGAAATGTCAAGTGCCGGCGTCGACACGAACGATTCATCCGAAGCGAAATCGCAAGCGGGTTGAATCACGAGGACCAGGAAAGCCAACGGGGCCGCGATCGCAAGCACGTCGAAGAAGGCCCGCGTGCGCGCGCTGACCTGCCCCACGATTGCGGTCATCCGCATATGCTCGCCGCGCTGGAACGCGACAACGGCGCCGAACATTGCAAGCCACAGGAACAATATTCCGGCGAGTTCGTCTGACCAGATCAGCGGCCGCTGGAAGAAGTAGCGCGCGGAAACACTGGTGAACAGCACGATGATTTCCGCGACAACGAGTAGCGCGGCTACGGCCGCGACGGCTGAGCCGAGCAGGTGTTCTGCTTTTTGCAAGGTCCCCGCCACCCCGGTCATCCGGGGCGGCGCGATGATCAATTCCTCCACGAGATGCATGACGATCACCCGATGTTGCCGGCGTATTTCTGCAGCAGCGACCAGGCCTGGTCGCCGAACTTGGCTTTTGCGTCCCTGTAGAACGACGTCTTTGCAAGTGCCGCCTGGAAGGCTTCTGCTCGCGTCGCATTGAAGGTGAGCCCCTTCGATTCAAGAGCTTTCTGATAATCCGCGTTAGCTTTGACGATATCGTCGCGCTGCTTCTTGGCCGCGGTGTTGAAGTGCTTTTGCATGACCTCGCGCGCGTCCTGCGGAATCGTCTTCCAGATCCGCGCACTCGACAGTAGCCAGAAGCCGTCCCAGGCGTGATTGGTGAGGGAGCAGTATTTCTGCACCTCATAGAATTTCGCGGACTCGATCAGCGCCAGCGGATTCTCCTGACCATCGGCGATCTTGGTCTGCAAGGCGGAGTAGGCTTCATTGAGCGGAATGCTGACCGGAGCCGCGCCGAGGGCCGAGAACATCGCTACCCACAGCGGCACGACAGGCACTCGGATCTTGAAGTTGGCGAGATCCTCCGGCGTCTTGATCGGATGGGTGCTGCTGGTGATCTGGCGGAAACCGTTATCCCACACGGCCTCAAACGGAACGAGCCCGACCTTCTCAATGTTGCCGCGGATGAATTTGCCGACTTCGCCATCCATGGCGGCCCAGACTTTGTCGTAGTCAGTAAAGGCGAAGCCGACGCCGGTCAGCGAGGCGGTCGGGATGAGCGTTGAGAGAACGGTGCCCGGCATGGTCGCGAGCTCGAGCGCGCCCGAGCGCAACTGGGTCATCATGTCGGTATCGCTGCCAAGCTGATTGTTGGGAAACAGGCTGATCGCGACCTGCCCCTTGGTCTCGGCGCCGATCGCCTCAATGGCTTCCTTGAGCCTGACGTTCACCGAATGCGTATCCGGCAGATCGTTGCCGAATTTGAGCTTGACCGGCGCGGCCTGGGCCAGCACCGCGGGGCTCTTCAAAACGGCCCCTGCTGCAGCAAGGCCAAGTGCGGATTCCAAAAGCGAGCGACGGCTCACCGCGAGCATTGCATCCTCCCATGAAGAACCGCATTCTCGCGGCTTGAATTCGAATACGGAATTCATATTCTGAATTCGAATACAGCGCAATGGCTTTTTTCATCCCGCACTGCTAAGAGTCTCGCAGATCAGCCCGTCGGAGTTCGCATGCCGCCCATCCAACCGCAGCCGACCCTCGTGGAACAGGTTGTAAATGCTATTGTTTCTGAGATCGTCGAGGGCGAGCTACCGGCGAACTCCCGCCTGATTCAGGATGACCTGGCGCGCGCCTATGGTGTCTCGCGACAGCCCGTCCAGCAGGCGCTGCTGCTGTTGCGAGACCGGGGGTTGGTCCGAGAGGCCCCTGGGCGCGGCCTTATCGTCTCCCCGCTCGACGTCGAATTTGTCCGAAATCTTTATGAGATTCGCGCCGTGCTGGATGGCCTTGCCGCTCGTCTGGCCGCCGAGCGCGCTCCGGAGCGCGCCAAGAACGAGGGCCCCACTTATCTGGAAGCAGGACGAGTGGCTGTCGAAAGCGGTTCGCTGAACGAGCAGATCGAAGCGGACATGCGCTTTCACGCTTTCATCAACGACCTTGCGGGCAACCCCCTGATCGGTGAGACGACCGCGCCCCATTGGCCCTATCTGCGCCGAGTTATGGGAGAAGTGCTGCGAGATGACTCGCAGATGCCGGCGACCATCCTGAGAGAGCACGTCGCAATACTTGACGCCATCATAGCCGGTGACGGCGAGCGAGCGGAGACGCTCAGCCGAGAGCACATTTCCAGAGCGGCAAAAATCTTCGTCCAGCGCCTGCAGGCACAACAGGAGTTATCGGAGCAAGAAATGCGTCAACGTCGCACGCGGCGGATACGATAGCCGACGTTCACAGCTTAGCGGGCACTCTTCGCCAGAAGAACATCTTCAGCCCAATATGCCACCACTTCTATCCGATTTCTTCGCTGCACTATCCTATCCTACGATGGGGATGCAACTGACCTACACGTACTGATCCGCGCGCTGTATCTCGTTCGCATGAAGCGCGAGGAAGAAAGGAGGGAGCGGATTAGCGCTCACTTCTCGACCGAACTTCAGAACAGATCAAGTCGGTCTTCCAACTAGAAGGTCCGTTCTGATTCTTGATCATTGTAAGTGCTTGATTCGACTTGGTGGGCGCACCAGGGCTCGAACCTGGGACCCGCTGATTAAGAGTCTCATCTTTCAGAAGCAATTACAGGTACTTAGGTGTAAAACGCCACCGAAATAGCACCAGCGAAATCAATAGGTTGCATGCGAAATGTAAATTGCTCGGTCGCGCCTTCAGCACCTGCGACCCCTGCGTCCCGAACGTAAGTAGCAATCGAAAAAACCAACAAAAACAATGAAGTTCGTTCTTGATTGACCACCTTTATCGCCGTTTGTTCACGGCGTTTCGGTGGTCAATCGGTGGCCAACCTCTGACGCTCGACGATTGAATATACGGAATGTGTTTCGGCGTGGGGTCTCGACCTTGATCGGCATGGGGTCCGAACAATCAGATTCAATACGATCAGTGACTTAAAGGGGTCACGAAGACGCCGATGGGGGTCATTTTTCGATCAGCATTCACAATCAAGCCGTTGCTGCCAAACAAGCCGCGTGGCGTTCCTCGAGTGAATGACAGACGGGTCCTGAATGGCATCTTCTGGGTCCTCCGATAAGGAGCACCCTGGCGTGATCTGCCGACGGCCTTTGGCCCATACACCACTTGCTACAACCGCTTCGTCAGGTGGCGGCGGGCCGGTGTTTGGGGTCGCATCATAGACGCACTTGCTGTTGCACACGATGCCGCTGTCCAGATGATCGACACCTCTATTGTCCGCGTGCATCAGCATGGAGCCTGCATCACAAAGAACCAGCGCCAATTGATGGGAAGGTCACGCGGCGGTTTGACGAGCAAAATCCATGCAGTGGTCGATAGCAATGGTCTGCCGATACGGCTGGCGCTGAGCCCCGGAGAGGCTCATGACGTTCGACTTGCCGGAAAACTGCTGTCCCGTCTGAAATCCGGGTCGATGCTGCTTGCCGACCGTGGCTACGACGCCGACTGGATCAGAGAGCTTGCCATGAAGAAGGGCGCGTGGGCCAACATTCCGCCGAAAAGCAATCGCAACGACCCGATCTGCTTCAGCCGTTATCTCTATCGAGCCCGGAATCAAGTCGAGCGGTTCTTCAACAAGATCAAGCACTGCCGCCGGATTGCGACGCGTTGCGACAGGCTCGCCGCTAATTACCTTGCCTTCGTACAGCTCGCATCGATCCGGCTATGGCTGCATGCTAATGAGTCCACGTCCTAGATTGGGCGACGATGTTCGCGCGCATTATGCGTGGCTTGATCTTACGTTGGCCTCAAGGAAAAGGCCCGCCAGCGGGTGCTGTCCGTATTTAACCCGTGGTATCCTAAGCTGAATTTTGGAGTGTCATAATTCATCAGCACCTATTTACCGGCCAATGGCGCTTCGATATTGGTTCCCACTCAACCTCTGGGGGAATCATGAAGCACGTTCTTACTTTAGCTATACTCTTAAGTGCGTCACCGGCTTTGGCCGCGCCGCCGCATGCTTGCCACCATGATCCAGTCTGTCAGGCGAAGCGTGATGGCACCTCGGTGGAGGAAGCCAAGCGGCGGGACAGTGGCATCGAACCGAGCAACAGCTCTCCACATGCCTTGGCTTGCATGAAGAAGTACGGTTTCACCTACGCGGAGTGGCGCGCATACACGGTTCCGGCATCAAAGGCCGAGCCCTATCGCAGATGCAGAGACGGTAGAGGATAATTGTTCGGAAGAGGCCGCCCCAGTTGGCGGCCTCTTGATTCCGGGTTGCCACATCCGCGCATCTTGGATGTCCGGCCTCGAATTACGTCCAACCCATTGAACAAAAAGTCTGTCAGGGAGTCTTAACAGGACGCGGGCGGCAATGATGTCGTCCGCATAGAGGCGCGAATGCCATGTGCGGTCAGTGTGACGAAATCGACAAGAAGATTGCGCATTACCGGACGATAGTCTCCCGCGTCACTGACAAGTTCGCGCAGGAAGGCATATCCGAACTGATCGCAGAACTGCTCGCCAAGAAGGCCGAGCTACACCCCGATGGAAATGAGTACGACCGCCTCAGTTAGCGGCCTCTTTCTTGTAAGGCCGGCAACCCATAGTCGCCTAGGTTGAATTTGGCAGTGGCCTGATTTACCGTGGTGCCTGCGAAGCCAAAGGCGCCTTCGCACCCGCGTTGGATGGGGTGCGGCAATGAAGGATTACTTGGCACAAGTCGAAAAACTGCGGACGGACGCCGCCGACGCCGCTTTGATCAGAGACTTGGCTACTGACCCACAAAAGCGACAACTGTTCGACCGGGTCGCCAACCACCTATCGCTCCTTGCCGATCAGGTTGAGATGGCAATTTTGGAACGGAACGCCGCGCTGCTCCCCTGCGAGACATTAAACAAACCTAACCGCCGAGACGAGCTGACAATTTCTTAGACTCTTCAAGCCTACCACCGCTATTAGCGCCCTGTCGATGAACTGGTGGGTGCCGCGCGCGTATCCGGTGCGGGGTTTGCGGGCTGATAGGGCTTGGGCGTGTCAGGATTCACACGATCAGTCGCGAGCTGATTATTGGGCTGATTAACTGCGGTCGGCGTGACGACGCTACCGCCCATATGCGACCGGTAGCCAACGGTGAGCAACGCCATTGCCACCAGCGCCATTCCGAATAACCCGCCGAGCTCGGCACCGGCGCCGGATGGCTCACCATGCCGGGACCGGCCGTCGCCCTCAAGCGCAACGGCCGCAATCTCTCGATTTTGCCGCGAGCGCAGGAACCACAAGAGCATTCCGCCGCCAACAACGACGCCGGCAATGAGCGTGAAGAACATCAAGCCACTGAGGGGGGCGTCGCCATTCATCGGAAACCTCTTGGTAAGGGGAAAATAGCGCTTTACCAAAGAATGGCTGCCCCAGTTTGTTCCTATGCAGCCGATGATGCCAGCGCGGATCGCAGTCACGCGACAATCAATCGACAGCCTTCAGGCGACTCGTCATTCAGACACTTTGCCGCCGCTGGCGCTCAACGAGGCGGGTCGCTTCTCTGATCGATTTGGTGGGGTGGCAATAGCCGTCATACGAAAACTCAAGAATGCCGCCATCGTCGTGAGCCGTTCCCTGATCGATCATGCAGGCGACAATCGCGGGGGAAAGCATTTCTAACTTACGACGCAGATCAACATTACTCATGGGTAAGCCCTACCGCAGCTCAAGTGCTGGAAACCGAATGACATTCCAGATCGGTTTCTTGGGCAAGCGGCAAACTAGTCCGCTTGCCCGCGCATCTTATTCGAATTAGTGCGACGACGATTGGAGATTTGCCGGCGCGGCTTTCTGCGAGGAGCCCCCGACCTTCGATGATCCGAGCTCCGGCGATTTATCGGCGTGCTGATGTGATCGTCCAATGATCTTCAATTTGGAAACGAGGTCACCATTCTCTTCGCGCAGGATCATCGCAAACCCGTCTGCGATTGCATCCACCTTCATTCGCGAATAGCTGGGGCTGCCAGGGTCCAGATCGAAGTCCACTTCGACAACCAGCGTTTTTCGTCGGCTCGAACCTTTGATCTCGATCTCATAATGCGTCCGAGAGACACCCTCAATTCCCTCCACGAACTCTCTCAGTATCGACTTCTCTTCGCTCATGAACTCCTCCTGGCAGTGCGGCTGATAGTCCGGTCGCAGGTAAGGAACCCATCGCTGCAGGCGCAGTTCCTGCCAATGCGGCGCAGCCCTAGAAATTTCTGGATCGTCTGCATCAGTGTGATCGATCGTCACGGTCCAAGCGCGCCTTCGGACCGATGGCCCGCCGGCGCGAAGCGGCGGGCCTAGATTAGTCACTCCCAGAGCCCAAATGGCGGACAGGAAGCCCGGAGGTCCGCTGTCACCCTCGATGAAGGCGGCAAGCTCATCCCGCGACATCTCTGAAAGGTGCCACGGGTCCTCCCTACGCGTCGCGACCAACATCAACAGGCAGCCAACCTGCGGCAGCAAGGCAAGCAGGACGAGCCGAAGCATGACGAAGTCCTCGGGCGCCGGTCGCAGAGCACTGAGAGTGACCCAAGCAACGAGTTTCGCTGCGCATCAGTCTGAGGATCCGCGACCTGACCAACGGCCTTCACAGCCCCGTCCATGTGTTTCGGCGTGGAGTCTCGACCTTGATCGCCGCGGGGTCCGATCAATCAGATTCAATATAATCAGTGACTCAAAGGGGACACGAAGACGCCGATGGGGGTCATTTTTCGGTCAGCATTCACAGTCCTGCCAATTAGACAGACTGAATCACCGGTATCTCTGAGTGGCAACTGCGGCCTTTTTCAACAGAATCGGCCCGGAGCCGTCTGTGAGGGCAGTGCAGAGCATGTTTGCTCCGCTCCCGACGACAGACGTCAACTTGTCCTGCTATCGCGAGTGGGAGGGGTTGATTGCTGATTGCTAACATCGCGCAAGAAATCGCGAATTAAAGGTTCTCACTGCTACGAATTTCATCAGCTAGGCGACCAGTGAAATTATCGACGCTTGCACCGATGTTTCATTGTCTCACCCTGTCGGGTGATGCCCGACGATAGCTTCGCAGGTAATTGTGCGAATATGTCGTACGCCTCCGCACCGGTGAACTGGTTTACACACGTTCCACTGGTAGAGCCGCAAAGTTTAGCCTGCGAGCTTACACCGCTGCGTCACGATTCTTTTTCGCCTCGGAGACTATTTCGTGTCAACTTTGCAGTTGGAGAGCTCCCAATGCAGAAATTCTCCTACGAGCCCTCGGCCTCCGAACGCCGCGTATTGAGAAAATGGCGGCTTGCGGTCGTCGGATTCTACGGATCGCTGCTCGCATTGATCGTGGCGGTTGCGCTTGCAACTCATGCAGGTGTTAATGTCGCAAGCCCGAATTCGGTTGTAGCGTCTCGCAAGTAGAACTATTGCTGAAATGCGAAAATGGAAAATCGGATCCTCGAACTGATCTATGATCTTGACGCGACGGGCGAGCAAGAACTGTAGCCTTCGGTGCTTGCCACTGATGAGCGATCAGACCCATGAGGCGAGAGCGAAGCGAAAGCTGCGCTGCCTTCGCGGGAGGATGTGGCCAAAACCCTGCTGCCGGACAACTATGAAAGCTGCGAGAGCAAAATTCCGATATTCAGCATGACGAAATTCGTAGTGCATAGGAAAGCCAGAATGTCGGCAGCATGCTGCTCATTTGCTTGCCGAGCTTTGAAAACGCAGTCTCGGTTGATTAGATAGAGGTTTCACAAATGTTCCCGACAATATTCGCTCTCCCAAAACCGGAGCTGAGAGTCGCGAGGCGAGCATTATTAGCTCCGATTGTCGATTTACGCCCGTCTTCCGAAAAATGGCCCTCAACTGCGTCTTAACAGTGTCCGCAGATACTCCTAGTTCTGTTGCTGCCTCGGGCAGGTTGCGGCCGCCGAGGATGTTCGAGAGCAGCCGCGTTTCCGCGGGACTCAATCGATATGCGTTGGCCAGCGGGCCGACAGCGTCGCGAATATGGTCCGAGTCCTGTATGAAGATCGCGAGGACCGCGGGTGCCTCCGGCAAACTCTCAGTGCGAACTCTTCCAATCGGCAATACGTGAGCAAACACTGGCAAATCTTCGTCATCGGACAACTTTACGACTAAGCCGTCTCTTTGATCAGACGCGTCCGCTGCCAACCTCAGCGCGGCACCAAGTGCACGATCCGCCGCCGAACAACTTGCTCTAACGATGTTATGACGGACACGAACTGCGGATTTCCTCTCGAGCAAATCCTCGGCAGCCCGGTTCAAGCGGATAAGATGGCCGCGCGCGTCAGTCAAAATCACCGCACATCGCAATAGATCGAGTGTTTCGGCGAGCCTGGCCTGTTCGACTGCTTGTATATTGATGTGATCGGTGATGTCCGAGTGCACGCCGATCAGCCGCATTGCTCGTCCCGAATTGTCCCGCTCAATCTGAGTATTCGCAAAAATCCACCTGATCTTTCCGTCCGAAGGGCGCACGATGCGATACTGAATCGAATAACCCTTACTGTCACCCTGGACGGCTTTGATGAACGTAAGCTCGGTCCTATGGCGGTCACTTTCGTGGATGCGGCGCACCCAGTTCTCGTGCGTCTCGTATCTCTCTGCGGGCGGCAAGCCATGGATCGCGAGATATTCCGGAGAACGCTCATTTCGAAAGCCGGACGTCAGATCAACCTCCAAGCTTCCATACTTCCCGACATATTGGATTCTTGCCAACTCCATATCCCGGGATTTAAGTGCCTGGGTCGCGACGTAATCGCTCGTTTCATCCTGGCAGACGAACAGAACACCGCAGATTCCGTTCTGATCCTCGACCGGACTCAAGCTGTAGCTCCAGCAACGCTCCACTTCCCGCTCGTCAATCGTGGTCCGCACGAGCTGGCGGTCTCTTTGAACGCTCCCCTTCCCGGACATGACCCAGCGCATGTCAGCATCGATCGCTTCGCAAAATCCGCGCCAAAGACTACCGACCGGCACTCCGAACCCGAAGTCGCGAAGGAAAGGCTCGGCCATTCGGTCGAACGCATTGTTGTAGAATTGGATGAAGTCGGCGCCCCACCAGACCAGCATTGGGTGATCGATCTTCAGGATGAGTCTAAGTGTGTCGCGAAAGGACTCGGCCCAGTCTGCGGGTCGGCCAAGCGGTGTGGCCGACCAATCGAACTGACTGAGCGTTACGCCTATCTTGCCACTACGGGCACAAGTCGTTTGCCAATCGACCATTTCGCGCCTCGGCATATAACTGAGTATTTGACCTTCGCTCCGGCCAAAATCGACCTACGGTAGAGATACTAAATAACAAAACCCGACGGCTGACGAGGGTATCATGGGTGCATTTCCGGCCAAAGTCCGAAAAATCTCGGCCAGAGCTTGCACAAAAATCGCTCAACGGGGCGCCTGATGCGTGTCATGCTTGAAAGTGCATCCGATACCACTGAGGTGTCACGCCAAATCTGCGAATGAATGCTCGTCGCAGATTATTCATCGTGCCGAAGCCGCAACGCTTAGCGACCGTTTGGGCGGAAATACTAAGATCCTCGATTTGACGTCTCGCTTCGTCAAGACGAATTCGTTCCACGTATTCACGTGGGGTCTCTTGAAGTTCAGCGACAAACAGTCGTCTAAAGTTGCGTTCGCTCATGTTGACTCTAGCGGCGAGATTTCTTGCGCTGAGATCTTCAGAAAGATGAGCCAAGGCCCATTCTTGAGCCATCCGAATCGCAGGAATTGAGCTGAACTGCGCCTGGAGATGCGCGCTGAATTGCGATTGTCCTCCAGGGCGCTTAAGAAACACGACGAGGCTGCGAGCTACGCGTAGAGCGAAGGTGCGTCCATGATCCTCTTCGATCAGCGCCAAGGCAAGATCGATTCCGGCCGAGATCCCGGCCGACGTGTAGGTCTGACCGTCGCGTACAAAGATGCTGTCGATGTCGAGTGTCGTCGACGGGTACTCCCGCGAGAATGCCGACGCCAGCGCCCAATGGGTAGTTGCGCGCTTGCCGTCAAGCAAGTTTGAAGCCGCGAGCAGAAAAGCACCAGTGCAAATCGAACCATGCCGGCGTGCGCGAGGAGCCGCTTCGCGCAACCAGTTTGTCATCATCTTGTCACGCGACGCAGTAATGTGACCATATCCGCCTGCGACCAGCAGAGTGTCGATCGGATGATCCTTAAGCTCCGCTAAAAGGTGGTTTGGCAGGATACAAAATCCAGCGGAAGTCTCAATTGGATCCTTCGTCACTGCAGCGGTTGAAAGACGATACAGGACACGGCCGGCAAGAGAATTTGCCATCGCAAAGGCCTCCATTGGTCCACAAACATCCATCGCCATGACGTCTGGATATATGCAGACGACAATATGCGGTGGAGATTTTGACAAGCCGACAGCGGACATTCGCAGGACAACCTCCAGAAGATCCGGGAGTTGATCTTGCCGCTTGTCGCAGAAGCCGTCGAGTGCAAATCTGCCGGGGCTCGGTCAGAGCTGGCTGGACCACGAGTTCATAGTTGTCGAGCCCGTTGTTCACGCCAAGCGCAGAGCAGTCTGCGCGCGTTAATCGGAATCAATGCGCTGTGGAGGATGAATATCGGGGTCAGGTGCAATACGCCCGAGTAAATCAGGAATGCGACGTTACTGCAGAGAGCCGCCACCCGCAGCGGAACCATATTCCTTCATGTAAAATGTCATGAAGACAAGCGACGCGGCAATATATCCATCTAAATCGATCCACTTCATTCGAGCTTCTCGTTTGGCGTTGCGGGCGCCGCCATCGGCTTGGGCGGGACGGAAAGTCAGCACCGCCGGCGCTTCGGAAAGCCCAGGCATTCCCAGACGCGTGCCCAAGACTACGCGAAAGTTTGCGAGATGCATCACCCCAACGGGTGATCTTGTGGTCACGACTACTGTGTTATGATCCGCGCACTTCAGTGCCGGTGCGTTAGCGGCCGCTGCGGCATCCGCGGCCTGCGTGACCAGCGTGAGGTGAGGGTCGCCAGGAATTCCGGGTTAGACAAGCGCTGCTGGTGTCCGAAATATCCGACGGCGTAAAGTCAAGCTTCGCAAATGACAACTGAAGATAGTTAAACTATTCTGTTTTTCTCGAACGCACCGAGGGTAGCGATGATGTTGCCATCTCGTCGTGAGATTTTATTTGGCGCCAGCAGCTTGAGCACACTCACGCTAATTTCTTCAGGCGTGAAAGCCGACGCGTTCCCGACCAGGCCCATCCGCTTGGTGGTGCCGTTCGCCGCTGGAGGTTCAAACGACGTCATCGCCAGACCTTGGGCAGACAGGATGGGTTCCTCTGTTGGACCAGTCGTCATAGAGAACATCGCCGGCGCGGGAGGGGCTGTCGGCTGTGCCTCGGTTGCTCATGCGCCTGCTGATGGCTACACACTTCTGCTGGGCAATGCAGGAAATCAAGTCGTCATACCGCTCGCTTCGCAGCGACCGAGCTACGAGAGTGCGCGAGACTTCCGAGCAATTTACAGGCTCGTCTCTAGTGGCCTCGCCTTCGTAGTCCACCCTTCGCTTCCTGTCGAAGATCTGTCGCAGCTGGTCGCTTATGGCAAGGCTAATCCGGGTAAACTCTCATACGGCTCCGCCGGGATTGGCACGACCAATCAACTTGCTGGCGAGATGTTTAAAACGCAAGCTGAATTGCCCGACATTGTTCACGTGCCTTACCGAGGTGCGTCGCCCGCCATTAACGACTTGCTCGGCGGTCAGCTGCCGATGGTCGTTGCGGTCATGACCGGCCAATTGCTTCAACATCATGAAAGCGGCAGGCTCAGGATACTGGCGGTGACCAATGAACGGCGCATGGCCGGCGCACCCAATATTCCGACCGCCATCGAGAGCGGAATGCCTAATCTCAAATTCGATGGGTGGTTCAGTTTGTTTGCTCCGAGGGCAACACCCGAGCCGATCATCAGCCAATTAGCGCAAGCGACACGCAAGATCATGTCAGACGCGTCGTTGCTCGAAAAATATCGGGCTGAAGTCCTGGAACCTGATAGCGATTCCGACCCGGAGAAAGCTCAGCAGATAGTTCACCAGGAAGTCGAGCGCCTTTCACCACTGATAAAGTCGATACAGTTGAAACTCTAATGAATGATGGTGTTGCCGACGCTGCTTGTGGCCGATTGTGATGAAATTTCTGAAGGGGACCTTGCCCGCGCCTTATCATCGACAACGACAACGGTGTGGGTCATGGGAAGGCCTCTGCCCATAACCACTTGATCCAGTGCACGGTCCTACCATTCGGAACCGCGAAGCGGCGCGCAGCGTCCCCGTGCATGCCTCGTAAGTTGCGATAACGCTTTCTCTCTTCCAGTCGCCTGTGCGGCGTCATTTGCTATGGCAGCGGATGGTCTTCCCCGCATCACGAAAAGCCGCACACCTTGATGAATGGCTGAGTTCGCCCGGATTGCAACCGCCGAAACGCGACACTCCCGTGTCCTGACGGTGAGCAGTAGCGCTGCAATATTGGCAGGGGGGCGTGCGTCCACGAATCTGGCCGTTTTGCCGCGTTATTTCGTCGCGCATAAGACGATAGTTAACGGAGTTTCGGTTTGACCCGCGCTTTGACCACAACTGGCGCCCGTGGGCCCCAACGTTGGTGGTGCCTGGTTCAAAGAACCGTTGGTCACGACGCGAGTGGCGGATACTATAACCTCGTCGGTGCCACACCGCGCCAGCTTCGAGACCTCCGTCATTGCTTCTGACGCCCCTGGGACTGGCCACTCGGTCTCTCCCGCCGTATGGTCGGGATCCTCCGATCGAGCAGGTCTGGCGATGCTGGGCAACATGTATCGTTACGGGAGCATGGACGAAAGCTCAGCGGCCAGGGCCTTCAGTTTAAAGACGAATTCTCCTGCTAATCTTTCTCTGCTTGCGCGTGCACTGCTGGTGCTCGCATTGAGCGCTGCCACGACAAGGCCGGCCCGATTGAAGACTGGAACGGAGACGCTCACCAAGCCGTCCTCGAGTTCCTCGTAATTGATGTGGTAGCCCTTCACGCCGGCATCCGCGATCAGCGCCAGGATCTCACGCTTCTGCATGATCGTGTGTCGCGTGTATCGGGTGATCCTGGTTCGCGCCAGCAGGCGTTCGACCTCGATGCGTGGCTTGTGAGCAAGCAGCATTCGTCCGGAAGCTGATGAGAATGCTGGCAGGCACGCGGATATTTGCCGAAGAGCTCGGCGTTTCGCGCAACACCGTCCTTCAAGTATTCGATACACTGATCAACGAAGGTCTCCTCACGAGCCGCGTTGGTGACGGCACGTACGTCGCAACCGAAACGCGGGACCATGAACAGGCTCCGTTGTCGCCACTGGCGCCGACCGCAACCGAACCCCCGTACCCGTTCCGATCGATCTCGCGTCGCGGCCGCAACCTCGTCGCTTCCGCTTCTGACGCTTTTTCCGAAAGCCCGACGCCCTTCATGCCCGATCTTCCGGACTTGCGTGAATTCCCGATCCGTACCTGGCTTAGGCTGCTCAATGAGACATCGGGGCGTCTGCGCAAAGAGATTCTCGCGGAGACATCCAATGCCGGATACGAACCTTTACGGCGCGCAATTGCGCAATATTTGAATGCTTCACGCGGGATGTCTTGCGAATTCAGTCAAATCATCATCACGACCGGCACGCAGCAGAGTCTCGACCTGGTAAGCCGCATGCTGTTGGACCCGGGCGATCCGGTTTGGCTCGAGGAGCCGGGCTACATCGGCGCGCGCGCTGCCTTCAGCGCGAATGGTGCGGCTCTCTATCCAGCTGCCGTCGATGAGCAAGAGATATGCATAGATTCCGCTATTCGTAGCCTTCCCTCACCGCGTGTCGTATTTGCCTCGACATCCCGCCAGTATCCGCTCGGTGCCACCTTATCACTCGACCGACGCAAAGCGCTGCTGGAATTTGCTGCGCATAGCGGATCCTGGATCGTCGAAGACGACTATGACCATGAGTTCCGATACAGCGGAAACGCTCTCCCTTCGATTCACGGCATGGATCGAGGCAAACGTACGATCCACCTCGGAACATTCTCGAAAATTCTGCTTCCGTCGTTGCGGCTCGGCTATGTCGTCGTTCCAATCGACCTTGCAGAGTCTTTTGCCAAGGCGCGAACCATCGTCGATCGTCATGCTTCGCTGATAGAGCAAATGGTCTTGTCCGAGTTCCTTCATCGCGGCTTGCTCGTCTCGCATGTTCGGCGGATGCGAACTCTTTACAGAACGCGGCAGAAACAGCTTACAGACGGCCTTTGCGAGCTCTTCGATCTGCCCATTCCATTTGAATCGCTGGAGACAGGCATGCACCTCGTCTTGCCCCTGAAGGGCGATGCTGACGATCAGGAACTATCGGACCGGTGTTCCAAGCAAAAACTGGTGCTGAGACCACTGTCGCCCTATTATTTCGGGCGACAGCGGCGAAAAGGATTGCTGTTCGGCTTCTCGGCTTTCAATTCGAATGAAATCAGCCAGGGCCTGCAACGGCTAGCTGCGTTTCGCGAAGCGCTTGTCCCTTTCATCCCACGCACGCGTGATGATTGCTCCGGAGCCTGAGCCTTGCCGTCTCGCTGCCTAGTTCTTGACCGCGTCACCGATCGAAATTGTGCCGTCGTTCAGCACTTCGAGGTAGGCGCCGAGATCCGTATGACCGAAGTGCTGCATGATGGCCTTGGGAAGGTTCAAATCACGTTGTGCTGTGACTGGATTCACGTTCACGGCGCCGCAGCGCGGCGTCTTGGCGAGCCCCCGAAGGGGAACGCCACCCATCGTAACCGTCTGGTTCACCCAGGATAGCTCTTCCCACGGCTCGAGACCGGACACATAGATATTCCCGCGAAAGCGCAACGGGTTGATATGTGTCCCCAGAGCTGTCGAAAGCGCCTCCACGGGCGCCAGATTGATCACCGACACCGCACGCATCAGCGCAGGCGACATGACGCTAGCATCGGTAAATTTGTGGCCCGTGGCTCGCACCACCCTAGGTGTCCCTTTGGTCGCTTCGCCAAGATAATCTACGAAGAACTGCTCAATCCTGCTACGCCCCTCCGGCTGCGTCAGGTGACCACGGGCGGCTTGGCCGGTTTGATCCTCGATCAGGAGTTCTTGAGTCGACGTATCAAAACGCGTCGAGAGTGATGCAAGTTGCTCGTTGCTGCGGAGCATTAGAAAATAGCCCTTGTCCAGTGGGACGGGGTTGTTCTCGTCGAACTCCGTCGTGCCGAGAGCCAGGGCATATTCGCGATCGAATGGAAGACCCTCGGCCCGCGTCAGCCTTGCGCTACCGAGAGCCTCCGCTGAAAGACCTTTGAGCGGGTAGCGATAGAGATGAGTGATCGTGTTCATGCGTATATGCGAAGTCAAACCCCGCAGTGTTGTCTATGCGTTATTTCACGTAGACCAGACGTTTTCGCGAGATTGGCTCGTCCGAACGACATTGGCCCTATAACTTTTTATAAAATGGTTCCAGGCAGATCCCTATGATTAGCCGAACGAATGCTACTTTAGAGATGCTCGCATGCACGGCTTTTTCAAGCGACCAAATCGCAGCTGGTCACCGTAGCTTTCCAGCGCCGGGGCCGATCGTAAGCCGAAACACTCAAAATTCCCAATAACCTGCCTGGTTTGATGCGGAGGAGCGGTGACCCGCCAGTCAGCCTGAACACATTTGCCCCATCTTCATGTAATCCGGCCCAGTACTGATAAGCTTTCACCGACTACCTTATTAGTCGGCCGATTGAGCCCCGTTTAAAGCTAAAGCTTATCAATACAGCAAGATGACTTCTGCAGCAGCCGCCTGGCCTACAGCCGCAGCTACGGTCACTGATTTCAATTTGACGGGCGTAATGTCCGCCCCTCGCGTGCAGCATGACAGTTTCCCCGGCCCCCCTCCGCAGAATGCAGGAGATGCCCTCGAAGCGTCGAATTGGTCGGTTGGTCGATCATCGCTTTCGATAGCCTGGCTACTCCCCGCGTCGGCCGCTCTCGAACAGGAACCAGACCCGCCCTTCTGCCTCATCGATCCATGGTTCGATCAGGCTCGCCGTGGCAACGTCTCGACTTTCGTCGCAGAGCTGATGGCACTCGCGCATGCGGGCGATCAACTGCATGTTGTCGTCGCGCAACTCGGCCAACATATCCTCCGGCGTCACGTAGTCGGCGTCGTTGTCGAGCACCCGCTGCAAGCGGGAGACATGTCCGATGGACCTTACGGTGGTCCCGCCAATCTTCCGGACGCGCTCCGCGATAGCGTCCGTCGTGGCGAGGAGCTCCGAGGCCTGCGCGTCCATCATCAGGTGGTCCTCGCGGAAATGCGGGCCCGAGACGTGCCAGTGAAAGTTCTTCATCTTCAGATACAGCGCCAGCATGTCAGCGAGCAAGGCGGTCAAGGCCGCGGATATGTCTCGCACTGCATTGGATCCCAGGTTGCTCGGAGTATGAAGCGGAGCGGCTCGTCGGCCGCGGGTTTCCGAAATTTCCATGGATTCCATCCCGTATGCTTCGAAGGTCGCCAGCGAACCGACGAGAGCGCCTGCGCCGAACTGTCAGCTCGCCCTCACCGGCCGGGGCACTTGGTCAGGAGCCCTGCAGTTTGCGATCGAGAAAGCTGCGGATCAAAGGCACCATCTCGTCCGCCTTGTCCTCGAGGGCGAAGTGACCCGTGTCGATCAGATGTAACTCCGCGTCCGGCATGTCGCGCAGATAGGGCCCTGCTCCGTCGGCGGGGAAGATGTAATCGTTCTTGCCCCACACGATGAGAGTCGGCGGCTTCCGCTCGCGGAAGAAAGCTTGAAATTTTGGATAGAGCGGCACGTTGGAGCCGTAATCGTGAAAGAGGTCGAGCTGAATATCCATGTTGCCGGGCCGATCCAGCAGCACTTGGTCCTGCAGCCAGTTGTCCGGGTCGATCCGAGTGATGTCGCTCATGCCGTCGGTGTACTGGAACTTTGTCGTCTCAGGCTTGACCAGGAATTCGAGAGCCTTTCGCTTGTCCGGGGATCCGTCCGCCCAATACGCCTTGATCGGGTCCCAGAACTTCTTCAGGCCTTCTTCGTAGGCATTCCCGTTCTGCACGATCAGCGCGCTGACGCGCTCCGGATGCTTCAGGGCCAATCGGTAGCCCACCGGCGCTCCGTAATCCATGACGTACATGGCGTACTTCTTCACCTCGAGCTGAGCCAGCAGGCCATCCATCAGATCGGCATAGTGACCGAATGTGTAGGCGAAGCTCTTATGATCCGGCGCTGCACTCTGTCCGAAGCCGGGATAATCCGGGGCAATCAAGTGATAGCGCGATGCCAGCGCCGGAATCAGGTTCCGGAACATGTGCGAAGAGGTCGGGAAACCATGCAGCAGCAGAACGACTGGAGCGTCGGCTGGCCCGGCCTCGCGGTAGAAGATGTCGATCCCATCGACTTTGACAGTGCGATAGTGCGTCACAGGCATCGCGCTGTTCTCGGCGGCGGGCTTCTGGCCCGAGATCGCCGCGGAAATCGGCGTGATAGCCGTGGTGCAGGTGGCTAGGAGCGCGACGGCGACGTATTTTTGAATCCTGGTCATGTCAGTTCCTTTCGTTGGGTTGATGATTCATGGTCGCGGCTTCCATCCGTCGGCCGGTGCTCGGGAGCTCGCGCTGCGTGCCGGGAAATGCCAGCACAGCGACGGTTCCGCTCTCTCCTTGCTGATACTCGACCGCCCCATCCAGGAAGGCGGCGAGCGATCCGATGATCTTCATGCCACCGCCCACGTTGACGCCGGCGAGGCCGCAACCGTTGTCCGCTATCGAGCATTCGATCGAGTGACCGCGGCTGCGCAACTCGACCCTGATGGTCCCGCCTTGATCGGCGAAGGCATGCCGTGCCGCGTTGTTGATCAACTCGGATACGATCATGCCCATGCGCCAAGTTTCGGATTCCTTCAGCGTGAGCGAGGCGGCCCGAAGGATCAGGCGGATATTCCTGTGCTGCAGTTTGGCCCGGCTGATGCACCGGCATAGCCCGCGAAGATATTCACCTGCGTCGATCGCGCGGTCCGTCGTGGGTGCCTGCAGGGCGCGCTGCAGGAGCGCGATGTCCTCGATCCGCTTGAGCAGCCTCGATAGGACAGCCTTGACTTCGACGTCGGACGATCTGGTGGCAGTGAGCGCGATGTACCCGCCCATGGCAGCCAAGTCGTTGTTGAAGCGGTGCGTGAGCTCCTGTGCGAGAAGCATGGTCTCGGAGGAAGGCGGAGGAGCTTTGCGCGGAACCACAAGTACGTGTGCGTAGCCATCGCTTGCTGTCCGTGCCGTCATTTCCGCCACTCCCTCGATGATGGGAGAGTAGGAGATCCCGGGGATCCGCTCTTGCATGGAGCTTCGACCGTTTGTCCGTTCTTACGGATCTGATCGGTCGGCAGAAGCGCCGTCGAAACTCTGGACGAAATTATCGCCCAACGAATTGCGACCTGCGCCGTTAGGAGAGCCATGAGCCCCTTAGCTCCGACGAGGGTGGCGCCAAAGATCGCACCGCGAGGAAGAATTTGGTCGCGCGGCGCGAAGCTCCGGCGACGGAGAAGGGCAATGACTTTGTGGGGTCGTCCTATGGCGCGAGGCGCGTGAAGACGAAGTCGTGTCCCTTGACGCCCGCAGCGTGGCACCCGAAGCAGGTCCGGTGCTGGGCCTCGTCGACCGGCTGCCCGTCAACGAAGCGACCGAACCCCCAACCGCCCGTCTGCGCATACCTGCGGGAGTCCTTGACCATCACCTGAATCGTGGTGGGCGAGCCGGGAACGAACGCCGGCCCGAACTCGGCGGAACGCACATGCTTCCATGCCCGCTTCACCAGAATGGCTCCGTCCGGAAACGGAAGCTCTCCGCTCCGATAGGCGGCCATCGCGACCGAATTCCCGACGATGCCTCGCAATTCGTCCAGTCCCGTCTCATGGGCGACGCCGACCAATTCCCAGGTTCGATAGTCTTTGGGAATCCTCACTCCGAAAATTGGGGACACGCTGTGTTCCGTCAGACCCTGGCCGGGAAAGGCGGCGAGCACGCACCAGACGCCCACAGAGGCGACGAGCGTCGGCAAATTGCGGTTCATGGGTTCTCTTGCCTGTCCGCTGCGAGAGCGTCGCCTGCGATCATCCGGTGATGAAGGCAAGGAGTTCATCGTTGACCCTGTCCTTGTGGGTCGTGCACAGCCCGTGTGGAGCACCGGCCAATACGACCAGCCTTGCGTCCGGAAGGATCTTCGGA
Source organism: Bradyrhizobium sp. (assembly GCA_035293585.1). Taxonomy (GTDB): domain Bacteria; phylum Pseudomonadota; class Alphaproteobacteria; order Rhizobiales; family Xanthobacteraceae; genus Bradyrhizobium. The sequence continues at coordinate 29,947 of DATGMN010000072.1, forward strand.
GAAAGGAAGGCGGAATCGGAAATCGGTACCATCTGATCGTCCTCGCCGTGAAGGACCAGCGTCGGGACGTTGATCTTCTTCAGGTCCTCCGTAAAATTCGTCTCGGAGAACGCCTTGACCGAAAAATACGCCGCCGGAAATCCCGCCATCATTCCCTGGCGCCAGAACGACGTCGTTACGCCTTCCGAGATCGTCGCTCCAGGCCGGTTGTAGCCGTAGAAGGGGAGGCCGAGCTCCTTGAAGAACTGCGATCTGTCGGCAACAACGTTGGCACGTATGTCGTCGAATGCGCTGATCGGAGTGCCACCCGTATTCGATTCGGACTTGAGCATGACCGGCGGAATCGTGCTGATGAGCGAGGCTTTGCTGATCCGATGCGTTCCGTGCCGTCCAAGATACCGAGCAACCTCGCCGCCTCCGGACGAATGCCCCACGATGACGGTATCCTTGAGGTCCAGCGCTTCGATGAGCTCGGCCAGATCTGCGGCATAAGTATCCATATCGTTGCCTTGCCACGGCTGGCTGGACCTGCCATGCCCGCGGCGGTCGTGAGCGACGCAACGGTAGCCGCGCGAGGCGAAAAAGAACATCTGGTCCTCGAAAGCATCGGCGGTCAGCGGCCAGCCATGGCTGAAGATGATCGGCCGGCCGCTGCCCCAATCGTTGAAGAAGATTTCCGTGCCGTCTTTGGTCGTGAGCCGGCCCGACCGCTTGCCCTCCGCCCCGGTTGAGGCAGCAGATGAAGCAAAGCGCTCGGTGCCGCCTGAAGCAGACGTCGTGAGCGAGGCCAAGCCGATGCCGGCGACCGCGACTAGAACATCGCGCCTGGTTGGCGATGAAGCCGACTTTTCGATCATCGTAAGCTCCGTATTGTTGTCATCGTTGACGCGCAGCGCCGCCGGCCTGGTCAGCCCTTGATGAACGCAAGCAGCTCGGCATTCACCCTGTCCTTGAGCGTCGTACACATGCCATGCGGCGCTCCTTCGTAGATGACCAGCTTCGCCCCTTTGACCATTCGCGAGGAGAGCAGTGCCGAGGCTCCGATCGGTACGATCTGGTCGTCGTCTCCGTGGAGAATGAGCGTCGGAACGTCGATACGCTTCAGATCCTCCGTCAGGTCGGTCTCGGAGAAAGCCTTGATGCAGAAGTACGATGCCGGAAATCCCGCCATCATGCCCTGGAGCCAGAAGGATTCCCGCACTCCCTCCGAAATCTTGGCGCCCGGCCTGTTGTAGCCGTAGAAGGGCATGCTGAGATCCTTGAAGAAGCGGGAACGGTCAGCCACAACGCCGGCACGGAGTTCGTCGAAGACCGAGATCGGCAGCCCGCCGGGATTCGCCTCTGTCTTGAGCATCAGGGGCGGGATCGCTCCGATCAAAACAGCCTTCGCGACCCGTCCCGTGCCGTGCCGCCCGATATAGCGGGTCACCTCGCCCCCGCCGGTCGAATGGCCGACATGGATCGCGCTCTTCAGATCCAGCTTCTCGACCAGAGCCGCCAGGTCGTCGGCGTAGGTGTCGAGATCGTTTCCCTGCCAGCTTTGGCCGGACCGGCCATGCCCGCGCCGGTCGAGCGCAATGCAACGATGACCGCGCGATGCTAGGAAGAACATCTGGTCCTCGAAGGCGTCCGCACTGAGCGGCCATCCGTGGCTGAACACGACAGGCTGCCCCGTGCCCCAATCGTTGTAATAAATCGTCGTCCCGTCTTTGGTCGTGATCGTGCTCATCTCGATGTTCCTTCTCGTGTCCCGCCGGTACCCCGACGTGCCGGCCGGTCACATCATGGTCCGCTCATGGCCGCCGGTCTTTTTCGATCTTCCTGTTCTTTTGACGAACGCATTGCCGCCGCCGCGCGCCACGCTCATCTTTCCTGGGACCTCCTCCACGCGGCGGGGCTCGCCCCCACGATCCGCGAGAACACGCGGGTGAAATGGCTCTGGTCCGCAAATCCCGCGTCCAGCGCTACTTCGCTCAAGGACAGATCGGTGTTGAGCATCGTGGCCTTCGACCGCTCGACCCGCTGCACGACGAGCCACCGGTGCGGGGGACTGCCGACCGTCTGACGGAAAGCCTGGCTGAAGTGGCTGGAAGACAGGCGACACGCGGCGGCCAATTCCCGCAGCGTCACGTTCCCGCACAAGTGCTCCAGGAGCATCTCCTTCGCCCTTCGCTCCTGCCAAGGAGCAAGTCCTCCGCGCCGATGCGGCGGCGGCTCAGACGAGCTATGCGCCCTCAGAACATGCGCCGCCAATGCGCGCCAGCCGTAGTCCACGAACAGCTCATTCGCCTGATCTGGTCTGGCCAACGCGGGAAGAAATGCCATCGCCATGCTGCTCAGTACCTGGTCCTTCTTCCCGGCCTGCATCGCGCAGCGGAGCTCCCCGGCACGGGGGAGGTCCTGCTCGTCCGTGAGCTCATCGAAAGCAGCCTGGGGTATGTAGAAGTTCACGACGTCGAATGCGCTCTGGAGATCGACCAACCAGGAATCCCGCATGTCGTGTATATGCATGGCGCCTGCCGCCAGCGGCTGACTCGGGATATGCTTCCCGTCACGCCAAACCTCGTAGGATCGAAGCTCCGCGAGGTGAACGCAGACCGCGAAGCCCGACTTCTTGGGCTGCGCTTCGGTCATCCCATGTCCTGCGCCTTTCTTGGAAACGTGGGAGATCACCAAGCGCTCTCCGGCGACGGCTGCGACGTAGGTCTGCCGTTCGTCGACGCGGTCCCGGGATGTCTGAGCAACCACGGCGCCGAGATCGAGCGGAGTTAGCTTTTGTGCCCCAAGCTCTCGTTCGACGCAAAGGCCGGTCGCATGCCCTGTTGCGCGGCGACACTCGTCGATCCCGATCATAGCTACTCTCCCGAACGGCCTCGCTCCTGAATGTGACTCTAGGTTCGAGGCTGCGGGAATGTCCGCGAGATCCTGCGAGGGGAAGGGAAACGTCGCGAAAATGCGCGAAATTCGTTGTGCGCGAGCGCGATGTCTGAGCCATCCACTACTTCTAGTCGGTAATCGAGCTGCAAACTGCTCTGGCCGTGCCGTCGATGGACCGGAACTCGCGAGCTTGGTAAGTTCCATCCGACGGCGGCGGGGCCGACCTCGGAGGTTGATTTTGACAAGCCAGCTTGAGCAGGGAACGGTGTTCATCATCGAAGATGACAACGATGTCCGCGAGTCGCTGCGCGGCTTGTTTCGGTCCGTGGGACTGGGTGTCCAAGCCTTCGCTTCGGTGCAAGAATATCTCGCGGGAGCCGAACCGGATCGCCCCGGATGCATGGTTCTGGATGTTCGGCTCCCGGGTAGGAACGGCCTCGATTTCCACGCAGAACTCGTTCGCTCGGGTTCGCACATTCCGGTCGTCTTCATCAGCGGGCATGCGGATGTCCCGATGTCGGTGCGGGCGATGAAAGCCGGAGCCGTCGAATTCCTCACGAAACCCGTTCGAGATCAGGATCTTCTGGACGCCGTGCAGTCGGCAGTGAGGCGCGATCTGGACCGGCGCGAAAAGGTTCGTAGTTCTGCGAAAATCCGCGCCAAGTTCGATACCCTCACGCCTCGGGAGCGAGAGATCATGGCCCAACTTGTGCTGGGTCGGCGCAACAAGCAGATCGCCGACGAAATGAGGCTGAGCGAGGCCACCGTGAAGCTCCATCGCGCCCATGTCATGCAGAAGATGGCCGCGCCGTCTCTTGCTGACTTGATCTGGATGGGCGACGCTCTGGGCCTTCCCCGGCCGAAGCCCCATACCTAGACAAAAGGTCTACGCGGCCTCTCCTGCCCGGTAGTTAGTTTCACGCTAGATGAATTGTGCCCCGAATGGGCCGGCGGTATCTTCATTCCGATGACCGACGATTGAACGTTTGTACTGAGATCTTCGATATGAACGCGACGTCCCCGCCCTCATCGGCCTCCAATTTGGAAGGATGGAAGCCCGAAGTGTCGCCTCTGTCCGAGGGCGTCTTCCATCGGATCAACTATCCGGAAAACGGCGGCATCCGCTTTCGTCGGTTCCATGTCTTGCCGGCTGACCGGCAGTTGATCCGCGACAGTCGGGCCATCGATCTTGGCAGCCGAGCGTTCGACATCCTCATGATCCTGCTCGATCGGAGGGGCGCTGTCGTCAGCAGGCAGGAGATCCAGGAATACGTGTGGCCATCGATGATCGTGGAAGAGAGCAACCTTCGAGTACAGATGGCATCGCTGCGAAAGGCGTTGGGCCCGGACCGCGATCTCATAAAGACGATACCCGGACGTGGCTATCTGTTCGTCGCAGAGACACAGGCTCTCGGAGCGAGCACTCGGGAAGATACGGCCAGCAGCGACGAGGCCGCCAGACCGGCGCCCGCGCGACAGGAGACAGGCGTCGGCAATCTTTCCCAAAGGAGACCGCTTGTTGCGGTCATTGATGACGACCGAGATACGCGCGAAGCCCTGCAGGGTCTGCTTTCCTCTGTCGATCTTCAGGTCGAGACGTTCGATTCGGTTCAAGCATTCCACGCCGGCGGGATGGCGCTCCCTCTCAATTGCATCGTGTCGGATGTATGGCTACCGGGACAGAGCGGCTTGGAACTGCAGGCGAGCCTGAAGGCGGCGGGTTGCGACGTACCGCTCATCCTCATCAGCGGCCATGCCGACGTGGCGATGTCGGTCCGAGCGATGAAGGCTGGAGCAGCCGATTTCTTCGCAAAACCTGTACGGCCCGAGGAGTTTCTTGCCGCGATCCAGGCGGCTGTTGCGCGCACCTGTCGGCCGCCTCCGGCCATCTGACGCTGGGCCCGAACAAGGCAAGGTGGACACCACGATTCCGGACCTTCCTTGCCCTTCAGGCTGGCCGATGTTCGCCGCCGCTCAGGCAGCTTCTTGGGCCGGGGGTAGAGAGAACCGGAACGTAGCGCCGCTAGGCGTCTCCGGGTGCGCGGAAAGGCTTCCTCCGTGCTGTTCGATAATCGACCGACAGATCGAAAGACCTATGCCTACGCCTTCCGGCTTGGTCGTGTAGAAGGCGTCGAATAGCCTGTCTTTTGCAACCGGATCGATGCCGACCCCGGTGTCGGTGACCCGTACCTCGATGAAGCCCCGGTCGTTCATACCGGAACGAACGGTTATGAGCCGCTGCGCCCCGGCAGCGAAACTGATGGCTTCGATGCCGTTCATGATCAGATTGAGCAGAACCTGCTGAAGCTGCACACGATCTCCAGAGGCCGGAAGGAGACCGGGACTTAGCTCGGTCACCGCCAAGACCCCGTGGCGCTCCAGCACGCCCCGCATGAGCTGGAGGACTTCGACGACGGCACCGTTCAGATCTACGGGGCCGGTTCGTGGCGTCGTCTTGCGCGCCATCGCGCGGATGCTCGAGATCACGTCGCCGGCGCGGTGTCCAAGCCCTATGATGCGTTCGGCCGCCCTTCGGGCTTCTGTGACATCGACATGGCCGTCGTCGAGCCATCGGAGGCATGTCGCTGCATTCGTCACGATCGCCATCAAGGGCTGATTGATTTCGTGCGCGATCGAGACCGTCAATTCGCCCATGGCGGTCAGCCGACTCGCGCGCGCCAACGCCTCCTGGGCTTCGGCGGCACGCACCATTTCCTGAATATCGGTGTTGGTCCCGTGCCACTTGATGATCCTACCGCTGTCATCGCGCATGGGAGACGCCCGAAGAAGAAAACGTCGGTATTCACCGTCGTGACGGCGTATTCGTGCCTCGACTTCACCCGGCAATCCGGTTTCGAGCATGGACCGCCACGTAGCCATAATCTTCTCAAGATCATCGGGATGCATGATCTGTGGCCGAGTTTCTTCCAGCGAAGAACCATCCTGGGGTATGCCGGTATAGTCGTGCCAACGCTTGTTGGCGAACTCGATTCCACCTTCCGCAGATGCTCGCCAAGCTTGAGCCGGGATCATGTCAAACGCGAGCCGAAACTCATGCCCTGCCCGCCGGGCCTCCTCCTGTGCCTCTCGGACCTCCTGGAAAAGTTGAGCGTTCTCTATCGAGATCGCGGCCTGCGAGGCGAGCATTTGCAGCACCGAAAGCCGATTGCCTCTGAATGTACCGGGAGACAGATCGTTCTCCAGATAGAGCACTCCCGACAGATTGCCCTGCTTGATCAACGGAAGACAAAGCACCGAACGGGGGCGTGCCCTGATCAGGTAGCTGTCCGTCGAATGTGCGTTGTGAACCGAAACGTCGTCCAAGATGACGTGTTCGCGGGTTCTCACGACGAGGTTCAGGATGGACTGGGGAAGTCTCCCATGTATTTCCTCCGGAACGGCCCGGTGAACCACGACGCCGGATGCGCAGGTGGACGCCTCCGCGACGATCGTCATCTCACCCTCCCGCGGTAGCAGCAGCAATCCACGCACTGCGCCGGCATGCTCGACCACCGTCACCATGAGGCGTTCGATCAGTCGGTCGAGCAGCAACTCTCCGGATATGACCTGGGCCATTTCAACGACGGCAGCGACATCCAGCCGATCGAACTGGGCCAAAGGCGCCTTGCCTCCCGGGGGGCCACCCTCGCGCCCAAGCAGGTCCGGATAATCCCGGTCGATGCGGTCCGCGAGGGCCTTGGCTCCCCAACGCAGGTAGGCGGCGTGAGCGTCCAAGAGATGCAGACGGGCTGCTGACCGAAGCCCGAGCGCCCGGGAAAGCGATGCAGCTCGTTCGGCGGCGATCCCTTCCACTTGAGGGAAGCCTCGCTCGCGAGCCGCGCGACATGCGTCTTCGTAACCGCGCAGCGCGCCGATTTCGCAACCGTCAAGGCGAGCGGCCTCGGCGTCGATCAGGAACGCCCGACAGTCGTAGTTCTCGGGACAGCTGGCCGCCCAGGCCGCAAGCTGACGGCGATGCTCTTCCAATGCTTCACGATGGCGGGGCCGCCTATCCTCGGGCGCCCTATCCCAAAACGCGGCGTGAGATAGTGCGGCATAGAAGTGATACTCGCTGAACTCGATGAACGACCGAGTGACCGCGGGTCGGGCACGAATCCTATCCGCCAGCTCCACCGCCTCCTGCAACCGCCCGGCATGATAGCAGGCCTGCATTTGCCGTACCCAGTGCCACGAGCGGGGTATGGCCATGGACTGACCGCTGATTTCGAGTTCCTTCTCGAACGCCGACAAATCAGGAAGGGGCAATTCGGAAAGGTCGTCATCGAAGTCGGCTCCGCGCAGCTCGCGGATCAGCAGAAGCTGGCCGATGGCCGCTGCGACGGCGAACGGGAAATCCATTTTTCGCGAAAGCACGAGAAATTTTTCGGCCTCGGATTGCACCTCCGCCAGGCCTTGACCCACGAACAGAAGGTTGACCACGAGAACCTTCGACGTTGCGGCGACGAACACGAGGTCGCCTTCGCTGCTGGCTATTCCGATCGTCCGCCGGTTGAGATCCAGACAGCTTCGCAGTTCGATATTCCAGGGAGCGACCGACGAGCAAAAGCAACAATATGTGCGGGCCTTGAACCGGTCCAATCCCCGCGCTTCTACCAGACCACAGCCGAGCTTGCCGAATTCGAGGCCCGCCTTGTAGTCGCCGAACCGCAGACCGAGCACGAGATTTAGCGAGGTATAGGCATAGCATGAGGCATCGCAGTGGCCTCGCTCGAGACTGAGGTTGACCATTCGCAGGAGAACCAGATCCTCGAGGTTGTGGTCGGTCAGTTGTGCGGCCAGTATCAGCGAAGCGAGCACATCCATCGCCGCGAGCGAGTCGGGGTCAGTCATCACCGGCAAGTCCGCCAGGCTCGCGATCTGTTGATCTCCGAGCAGGGCACGCATGCGCTCCGCCTCGTTCAGAAGGAAAGATTCGCTCGGCCTCGACGGCCATTCGATACCGAAGGTCCCAAGGAAGGCGAGTGCCACCTCGACGGCACGATCCAACCTTCCCAACGTGATATAGAGCGAAGATTGCAAACGGACTATTCGGGCCAGATCGGGACGCCCTGGAGCCCGAGAGGCCAGTTCGAGCAGTCTCTTCTCGGCCTCGTCAAAGGCGCCGATCACGAATTCGCACTCGGCTTTCTCGAGTTCGAGAGCGAACAGGATACGACCCGCCCTCTCGACTCTGATTGCATCCAGCAGCATCAGTCCCTGGCCAACGAACTCCTGAGACGAGGCATACGCCGTAGCCAGCTTCGCCCGCCTCCCCGCGTTGAGAAATATCTCCGCGACGTCTTCGATCTCGTCTGCCGGTCCGAGCAGCGCGGAACCCTTAGAGAATTGGTGAGCGAGATCGAACAGATGGCGCTGACGCGCGGCTGCAGGGAGGCCAGAGACCAGCCTGCGGGCGATGGCGAGATGCATCTTCGGTCTGTCGAGATCTGGAATCAGCAAGTAGACGACTTCCCTCACGCGGTCATGGGCGAAAGAAACGATATCCCCAATCCGCAAGACGACCCGCTCCCGCACGGACTCCCGCAGCACCTCAAATGTTTCATCCTCAGTGATACCCAAGGCCATTGCGAGCGTCGCGACCGGGGCACTGATCCCCAGGCATGCAAGGTGCTCGACCGCCCTTCGAGCGGCCGGTGTTAGAAGGTCAAGCCGGGCCTCCAACAGTTCGGTGACGTCATCCGCGACCACCGATCCTTCGTCGCCATCGGTGCTCCAACGCCATACACCGGCGTCAGCGTCGTACGAAATGGACGCCCGATCTTCCAGTATCGATAGATACTGAACCGCAAAAAATGGATTTCCCGCTGTCGTCTCCCAGACGTGGCGGGCCAATTCACCCACAGCACGGGTCTTTGACTGGAGAGCGTCAGAGATAAGCTGTTCGATGTCACCCGGCACAAGCGGTCGAAGTGGCAACTCCAAAGGCGGGCGGCTCCGGGAGCGCATCGCGCTCAATACGGAAATGAATGCGTGATCCTGTCCGATTTCGTCATCGCGGAATGCGCAGATCAGGAGGAGATCAGAGACATCCTCGTCTGCGGAAAGACGGTCGATGAGCTCGATCGTCGCCGAGTCCAGCCACTGCAAATCGTCGATGAAGAGGACCAAAGGGCGACCGGGCATGGCGAAAAGTCGCAAGAGACGCAGAAACACCACATGGAATCGGCTTCTGGTTTCTTGCGGTGGAAGCTCAGATGGAGGCCCGACATCGCCCAGAATGTGGGTCAACTCCGGAACTAGGTTGACCATGAGACCAGCGTTAGGTCCGAGCGCATCTATCAATCTGCGCCGCCAATCGTCGAACGAGCCGCTATCCAACGTCAGTATTTGACGGACCAGGTCGGCGAATGCCTGTGCAATCGTCGCGTATGGAACATTGCGCTTGTATTGGTCGAACTTCCCCGCCGCGAAAACACGCGGTGCCGAGGACGTCGCAGCCTGCAAGTTGGCCACCAGCGCCGATTTGCCAGCTCCTGCCGCGCCCTTCAGGATAACCACCTCGGTGGCTCCCGTCGTGGTCACGCGATTGAAAGCCTCGGCGATCGCCTGAACCTCCTTATCGCGTCCGTAAAGCCTTCCAGGAATGGCCAGGGCGCCGAATCGATCGCTGCCACCTAGCGGAAAACGGTCTATTCGGCCTTGCGCGATCCATCCTGTAAGGCACTTGCGAAGGTCTGCTTCGAGACCGGCGGCCGACTGGTAGCGCTCCTCAGCGGCCTTAGAGAGCAATTTCAGGACGAGATCGTCGATCTGCTGCGGCAGGCTCGGCACGCGCTGGCGCAGCGGTACGGGCGGTCGCGCCATATGACAATGCATCCACCCCATCGGGTCGTTGGCCTCGAAAGGCAGCGTACCCGTCAGCATCCTGTAGAAAACGATGCCGCACGAATAGAGATCACTTCGCGCATCCGCTAGGCGGTTCATTCGACCACTCTGCTCCGGCGCCATGTAGGGGTAGCTGTCGATGAGGGGCTCTTGAGGCCGTCGCCGCAAGTTGACCTGGCTTGCATGAATCGCTCTCGAAAAGCCGGTCAGCCATACGCGCCCCGAACCGTCCACGATCACGTTTTCGGGCCTGATGTCGCCATGGATGAGGCTGGAAGTATGCGCCTGGCGGACCGCCATGGATAATCCGATGGCAATCTGCAGCACGCGGCCGAGATCGAGGGGTGCCCTGAGACAACGGCTCAAAAGATCCCCACCGGGATCATCGAGCACGAGCACTACGCGGCCTTGGAGCGAGGACAGCGCCTTCGGTCGTACCGCCCATCTAGAGTCAAGGCGCTCGGCAAGCCGATATTCGTAATCGAAACCTTCCGCGATGTCCGACGAGTCGCTGCACGCACAAGGACTTACAAGCAGGTGGGACAGCTCACTCCCCCTATGCCGAGCCCGATGGAAGGATGTGGCCGATCCTTCGTGCAGCGTCTCAAGGTCGTAGTCCGAGAGATCCATCCGCCGCGCCCTTTTCGAGACACCGAGTAGAAGTCAGCTTCCGTCCGCCTAGCAAGGTAGCCCCGTCGCCAGCGCAAGCCAACGGCATAAACGCGCCGAAGTCTTTGCTGGGGTACAGCCGAAGGCGGCAGTTCGCGACATACTCTGAATGATGCCGGCGGGGCGCGACGTCAGCCTTCTCCCTTGCCGATGCAAGACGTCCGCATGGGTGCGCACAACCCGCTTTTCGTCGGCCCCATAACTCTTTGGTGGAAGTAACCTATACCTTTGTCGAGGTATCGCAGCCGACGGCGTGCTTTTGCGCGATTGCACACCCAAACCATTGCTCCCTGATGGCTCGCTCGAATATCGTCGCCATCGGGCGATGACAATCCACCGATGGATGAAGGAGCAGCGATGCGGTATCGATCATTCGGGCGGGGCACCGGCCTGCGAGTGTCGGAACTTGCCTTCGGCAGCGGTCTCTTCGGAACGACGTGGGGTTACGGCACGCCGCCGGACGAGGTTCGCCGCATGTTGCACACTTATGCCGAGCGGGGCGGCAATTTCATCGACACCGCGGACTTCTACCAATTCGGTGAAGCTGAAACGCTGATTGGAGAGTTTCTGGATGGCCAGCGAAATCAAGTCGTGCTCGCAAGTAAATACACCTTGGGCGCCAGCTCCTCTCCGACTGTCGCCACCACGGGCAACAATCGAAAAAATCTCATACAATCCGTCGAAGCCAGCCTCCGCCGGCTAAGGACGGGTCATATCGATCTTCTTTGGGTCCACATGTCAGATGGACTGACGGACGTGGAAGAGATCATGCGCGGATTGGACGACGCGGTGCGGGCAGGCAAGGTGCTCTACGTAGGTTTCTCGGACTTTCCCGCATGGCGCATTTCTCGGGCAGCGACGATTGCGGAAATCCGCGGCTGGACGCGCGTCGCGGCCATCCAGACCCAATACAGCCTGGTCGAGCGGGCCTCCGACCGTGAGATACTGCCGATGGCACGCGCATTCGACATTGGCATCACCGCATGGTCGCCACTCGGAGGTGGGCTGCTGACGGGAAAGTACCGCCGCGGTGAATCCGGTCGCGCAACCACTTTCGGCCGCGTGATCCATCACGAATCGACCGCGCAAAAGAAGCTGGTGATGGATGTCGTTTTGGAGGTCGCCGGCGAGACCGGGCAGAGCGCAAGTCAGATCGCTCTTGCCTGGCTGCTGGCGCAAGGCATCGTTCCGATCATCGGTCCGCGCACCGCAGAGCAGCTCATGGACAACATCGAAGCGTGCTCCGTCAGGCTGAGCGCCGAGCAGATCCGCAAGCTGGACGAGGCCAGCGCTTTGCAGCCGGAATTTCCGGCGGATTTCCTGGCCGATCCCTTTCAAAGCGACCGCCTCGCCGGCGGCGATCCGGCCAAGCTCTACGAAGCGACCTCGAAACCCGTGCGTTAGTCCGCTCCGCTTTCCTTTCCAGGGTCGACCGAACGATCAAAGGAGCCGACTTTCGTTCAATCCTTCCGAGCGCAAGTTCCTCAGAGTCCGTGGAGCACTGCCATCGCAGGCGGCACGGATCATCCCGTGCCCGCTCGGGAGGTCTCCATGTCCAACAATCGCGTCGAACTGACCCGTCGTGGGTTCTGCCTTTGCTGCGTCGCCTCTGCGACCTTCGCTGCCGGCGGAGGCTGGATGACCCCGAGAAGGGCCTACGCCGAGGCCAAGAACATCGTGGACATGATCCGTGCCGATGCGGCGACAGCGGCCATCAAGGTCCATCGGCTTCGCGGAGGCGTGAGCGTTCTTGAAGGCTCCGGCGGAAACGTGGGCGTCCTGACCGGGCGAGACGGCAAGCTCCTGATCGACGCCGGCATCACGGCCTCGAAGCCCCGGATGATGGACGTACTGAATAGTCTCGGCAATGAGCCGATCCGGCACCTCGTCAACACCCATTGGCACTTCGACCATGCCGACGGCAACGAGTGGGTTCATGGGGAGGGAGCCACCATAACGGCGCACGAAAACACGCGAAAGCACCTGCTCACGATGCAACGCGTGGAGGACTGGGATTTCAACTTTCCTCCTCTTGCGCCGGGTGCGATTCCTTCGGAGGTGTTCTCAAAACGCAAGACGATGACCGTCAACGGATCGACCCTCGAGCTTGAATATTACGGTCCCGCCCATACCGACAGCGACATATCCGTCCATCTTGTGGAAGCAGACGTCCTGCATGTCGCGGACACGTTCTGGAACGGGATCTACCCGTTCATCGACTACTCCACTGGAGGAAGCATCGACGGGATGATCCGCGCCGCCGAAGCAAACCTTGCCAAAGCGACCGATCGCACCATCGTGATCGCCGGCCATGGCAGTCCTGTCAGCAACCGTACGGAACTCAAGGAATACCGGGACATGCTCGTCGCGATCCGGGAGAACGTCTCCAAGCTGAAGAAGCAGGAACGGTCCCTCGACGCAGTCGTGGCAGCAAAGCCAACCGCCGCCTTCGACGCCAAATGGGGCCAATTCGTCATCACGCCCGCCCTCTTCACCAAGCTGGTCTACGAGGGCGTCTAGAGGGGTCGCCCAGGCTCGCCGGGAGAAGCGCCATGGCCGACACACGAACCTATCCGAGCGACGTTGCCTTCACTCCGGCGGTCAAGTCGATTCAGTCGAGCAAAGGATCGCGTCGGATCTACGAAAAGGTCGAGAAGCGCGGCGGCTGGCAAACCGCCGTTACTCCAGAACTGAAGGCCTTCATCGAGGAGCAGCGCAGCGTCTTCCTGGCGACAGCCAGCAAAGATGGACAACCGACGGTGCAGCATCGCGGAGGCCCGCCAGGGTTCCTGAGGGTGATGGACTCGACCACCCTCGCCTTCGTCGACTACGTCGGCAACCGCCAATACGTCACGCTCGGAAATCTGTCCGAAAATCCCAAGGCCAGCCTGCTTCTGATTGACTACGAGCATCGCACCCGCATCAAGATCTGGGGCACCGCGAGCGCTGTGAGAGACGACGCTCTCATTGCCGAGCTGATGCCGCAACACTATCGCGCCCGTCCGGAGCAGGTCATCCGCTTCGAGATCGAGGCTTGGGACGTGAACTGCCCCCAGCACATTCCACAGCGGTTCGAAGGGGACCAGGTCGCTTCCATGGTCGCCCAGCGCGACGAAAGGATCAGGGCGCTGGAAGAGGAACTCGCGAGCCTGAAACGGCTCAAGCCGGACGGAGCAAATTGAAATGAAGATATTCACCGAAAGGGGAGCCGGCCCTGAGCTGTCCACGCATTCACGGCTCGGCGCCGGCGGCTGGTCGACGATCGCCATGCTTTGCCTTCTGTTGCTGGCAACCTGTTTTGCGGCCTGCCTCGGCTGGAATCTTGCGAGCGGAATAGACGTGCCGCCTGCCGGCTATCTGGCCATGGCGTTCGGAGTCATCTTCTCGCTCGCGGTGGGCGTTGGCCTGATGGCCCTGGTATTCTACAGCAGCAGGAGCGGCTACGACGAGGCTCCCACGCTGATCACGCCTCAAGCCGGGGATGAAGAGGCCTCTCGTCCGGCGGAGGGGCCCGGCGAATGATCAGAAACTATCGCGATCATGCCGCCAACGAACGCACTTTTCTTGCCTGGATCAGGACCGCCGTGACGGTGATCGGATTCGGATTTCTGGTGGAACGCTTCGATCTGTTGCTCAGCCCCGCGGAAGTCGCTGTTGTGAAGACCGCGCACCAGCACGGCTACGATTCAGCGAACATCACGGCGATGCTGGCGATCGTGCTCGGGGCCGCCATCGTTGCGCTGGCGGCGGTACGATTCAGACGTATCGCCGCGAGCATCGATAGCGAGGACGATCGCAGGACCGCAGACTCAGGTCTCGATTTCACGCTGGCAGGTCTCATGAGCATTATGGCGGTCTGGCTACTGGTCTATCTGATGCGCGTCATCGCGGCGGTCTGATCGCAACACAGCCGGCCCGAAGCTTGAGTCACCAGGGTCTACTTGAGCGTCGCCGCGGCGGACGCGACCGATTGAAGAAGCACGAACATCCCGCTGACGGCCGCATCGGCGTCGGGGCCTGCAGCATGCCGCGAGGCGATCCACCTCGGGTCGTTGTAGGATAGCCAAGTAGTGCCTCCGTCATCCTGCCAGACGAGAGCCTTGAGAGGCAGGTCGATGCCGGCGGTCTGGGCCGACTGCATCACGGGCGTACCGCCCTTCGGGCTGCCGAAGATCAACAGCTCCGTCGGGCGCAGCGGCATCCCCGCTTGCTCTGCGCCCGCCGCGTGATCGATGCGGGCGAAGACCGTCAAACCGCGCTCCGACACGGCCGCCTCGAGACGCTCCATGGTCTGTTTCGATCCGAAGTTGCTCTTCACAGAAATGAGTCCTTCCGCTGCCATCGCTGCCTCTCCGTGTGTGTATATCGTACAAAGGATCGCGGCTATCGCCGCGAAAGCAGCCCCCGGTCGCACCATCACCGCCCTCCCGCCTCATCTGGTTGTCCGGGAGGTCGACCCCAGTATTTGCGGATGGCTGAATTCCGGTTCCGGCAAGAATCCGTCGCGATTGGGCATCTTGACCTTTGGCAGGGCGTTCTTGTCGAGCCTGGCATCGGCCGGAACGATCCCGTTCAGATTCAGGATGTACGCCGCGAGCGCATAGGTATCGTCATTGCTCACTGTCCCGGGCGCTTGATACGGCATAGCCCTCCGGACGTAGTCGAAAAGCGTCGTCGCGTAAGGCCAGAAGCTGCCGACGGTCTTCACGGGCATGTCGGACGCCAGAGACCCTTGGCCACCGACCAGACGGTCCTTGATGCCGCCGATGCCGGCGTCTCCGTGGCACGCCGCGCAGTTCTCTGCGAACAGCTGCCTTCCCTGCGTGACCGTGCCGCTGCCCTCCGGCAGCCCTCGCCCGTCTGGGCGGACGTCGATGTCCCAGAGAGCTATCTCGTCCGGACTTGCCGGCCTTCCGAAATCGCTCGCCGCCGCGGAACGGATCACGGCACAGGCGATGATCGTGATGGGAAGCGCGTGCCTACGCCAGGACATTGCGAACCTTCCCCGTCTCGTCGATGCTCCACGTCTGCTGGGCGTTGTAGTGAAACAAAGCGTTGGTACCCATCGACGCGATGAACGAGTTGCGGTCCGGCTGGACATTGCCTTTCTCGTCGGTCGACCTGCTGACGATCTTCGTCGGCTTGCCGTCCCAGACCCAGTCCATCTGAAAACGGGTCTGAGCTTTCGAAAGCACCGGCCCATTCAAAGCCGCATTCTTCCAGCTCCGAGCGCCGTCCGTACTGACTTCGACCTTGGCGATTTTCCCGTGTCCGCTCCACGCCACTCCAGAAATGCGATTGTAGCCTGGCCTAATCTTCATTGTACCGGAGGGATTGGTGATCACCGAGTTCGTCTCCATCCGGAGCTGGAACTGCCTGGCTTTACCGTTGGCGAGCAGTTGAGTGTAGCGGGCGGTCTCCCATCTGGTCATCCACGGCTGGTCGCCGAATTTGAGCCGGCGCAGCCACTTGATGTTCAGATTGCCCTCGAAACCTGGCAGGATCAGCCGGATGGGGAAACCATGCGCTGGCCTGAGGGGCTCGCCGTTCTGCCCGTAGGCGATGATGGCTTCATCGACGATCTCCTGGGTCAAGGGGACACTGCGAGCGACGCCGGCGGCGTCACCGCCCTCGGCGAGCATCCATGTCGATGCAGGATCCTTTCCGACGAGTTCGAGGATCCGCTTCAGCGGCACCCCCGTCCATTCGTTCGTGCTCACCAGTCCATGCGTGTTCTGCACCGTGACGTTGGGATCGGCTTTCTTCCAGTTCTCCCAACCGTTGCCGGTGCATTCCAGGAAGGCGATACGCGACACGGACGGCATCGCCCTGAGATCATCGACCGCAAACACCAGCTCCTTGCGCACCATGCCGTGGACCAGAAGCCGATGTTTGGCGGGATCGAGGTCGGGAACGCCGGAGTGGCTGCGCTCGTAGTGCAGATCCGAGGGAGTGATGCTGCCGACGAGCTTCTGCAACGGCGATTTCGAGTTGATCGCATCAGCAGGATCGATGTTGCGGCGTCCGGGGCCGGCCTCTGGTATCCGGCCGATCTCCACGTACTTCGACCGGGCGCTGAGGCTGCTCAGGTCCGCACCCGGCTCGCGAGGCGGAACATCCGCAAGAGACTCCGCCGACGCGTTACGGGCGACCGCAGCGCTTGCGAGGGTGCCCACGACGGAAAGAAAGCTCCTCCGGTCGAATGGGTGGCCGGAGTCGGTGCTAGTATCTTTGTGATCAGACATTGTGGATCCTTGCGGTCAGGCTCACTTCGGCACCGCGCAGGTCAAATCTGCGCAAACCCGCCGTCGACGAATACCTCTGCGCCGTTCATGAAGCTGCTGGCGTCGGAAGCTAAGAACGCGACTACTTCCGCGATCTCCTCGGGACGTCCGACACGCCCGGCCGGCGTCGCGGCCGTCTGCGCCTGCAGAAAGCCGGCCATCTGCTCCTTGGTCAGCCCGAGGCCATCATAGGCCGGCGTTGGCACGGTCCCCGGACTCACGACATTCACGCGGATTCCTCGCTCTCTCAGGTCGACGCTCCAACTCCGAGCAAACGATCGAATTGCGGCCTTGCTCGCGGCGTAGACGCTGAAGGCGGGGAAGCCCTTTATTCCTGCAACCGATGCATTCAGGACGATAGAGGCACCTGCATTCATGAGCGGGATGGCCTTCTGCACTGTAAACAGCGTTCCCCTCACGTTAATGCCGAATGTTTTGTCGAATTGATCTTCGGTAATCGCACCCAGCGGAGCGAACTCACCGACACCCGCGTTTGCGAAAAGCACGTCGATCCGCCCACGGCCTGACTCTACTTCTCTGAAAAGGCGATCCAGATCCGCAGTTTTCGATATATCACCAACCAAGCATTTCGCGTTGGCGCCGATCTTTGCAACAGCGGCGTCGAGCTCCTGTCTGCGTCTTCCGGTCAAGTAAACGAAGGCGCCCTCTTTTGCGAAGAGCCTAGCGGTTTCCAATCCGATACCGCTGCTGCCACCTGTCACAACAGCCACTCTTTGCTTAAAGCGCTCCATCACTTTCGTCCTCTCGACTGCATTAGTGAGAGGCAGCTTCGCTAGGATTACAAAGGCAGGCTTGAACTTATCTCCGACGCTTTGTCGGATTCTTCGACGTTTCACGACACCCAAGGAACTGAAGCGTAACCGGAGCCTGTTAGGAAGCAGATATTGACGCTTGAGCTGCTGCCGGTTTGATGGACACCGAGATTAGGTGTTTCATGAAGCTGGAGGTGGGCGATGAAGAGACGGAAGTTCAGCCACGAGTTCAAGATCGAGTCGGTCAAGCTGGTGCGCGAACGCGGGGTGTCGGTGGCTCAAGCCAGCCGGGACCTGGACGTGCACGAGAACGTCCTGCGCAAGTGGGTCAAAGAGTTCGGGACCGATCCGGCGCAGGCCTTTCCCGGCCATGGCCAGATGAATCCGGAGCAGCAGGAGATCGAGCGGCTGCGCCGCGAGGTTGCCAAGCTGAAGGCTGAGAGGGATATCCTTCAAAAGGCCGCAGCCTACTTCGCGAAGGAAGCGATATGAAGTTCGTCTTCATCGCGAAGCACCGGACGATCTGGCCGGTGGCATGGCTATGCGATGCGCTGGGGGTATCGCGGTCGGGCTTCCATGCCTGGCTGAACCGCTCTCCCAGCGCGAGATCCCGCAGCGACGAGGAACTTGGCGGCAAGATCAAGGCCAGCTTCATGGCGAGCGACCGCACCTTTGGCGCACGCCGGGTGTGGCGTGATCTGCTCGCCGAAGGCGCGGACTGTGGCCTGCACCAGATCGAACGGCTGATGCGCCTGCAAGACTTGCGGGCACGGCCGCGGCGCCGGCGTTTGCCGAAGGACAGCGGTGATCGACAGCTCGAGACCGTGCCGAAAAGATAACGCCCAGAGCCATCGACACGTAGCCTGAGGGAGGAAGAGGGCATCTGGTCGTCCGTCATGCCGAATTTGTCGTAGGCGGGCGTCGGCACCGTGCCTGGGCTCACGACGTTTACGCGGATCTTCCTGTCCTTCAGATCGACGCTCCAGCCGCGAGCAAACGACCTGATCGCCGCCTTGGTCGCTGCGTACACGCTGAATGCCGGAATGCCCTTTATCCTGGCAATAGAGGCGTTCATAACGATTGAGGACCCCTCTCCCATCAGCGGTAGTGCCTTCTGCACCGTGAACAGCGTTCCACGAACGTTCACGCCGAAGGTTTTGTCGAAGTGGGCCTCCGTTATCGAACCCAGAGCAGCGAATTCGCCGAGGCCAGCATTTGCGAAGAGAATATCCAAGCGCCCTTTGGTTTCCTCGATTTCCTCAAAAAGACGATCCAGATCACCAAGGTTCGCGATGTCGCCTTGTATCCCCTTGGCATTCGGCCCGATTGCGGTAACGGCCGTCTCAAGTTCTGCCTGACGTCTTCCTGTGATGAAAACGAACGCTCCCTCCTGTGCAAACAGCTGTGCGGTTGCCGATCCTATTCCGCTGGTGCCCCCAGTTATTAGCGCGATCTTCCCTGATAGTCGGTCCACGTGTGGTCTCCGTTGACTCTGCTTTAGGCGGATTGCCGGACTACGATTCATGAGACGGAAGATAGGCACTCGTTGAAGAAACTGATTGAACGTTTCTGGGCGAATTTTTCAATTGCCCTCTGGTATGAGATTTTTGACTGAGCCTCGCCAAGGTCAGCTGGATTAATCACGAACATTGCGAAGGGGGCGGATTTCGACACCTACAATCCGAAGGTCAATGAGCTCGCGGCTGAACGCAAGCGCGTCAAGGCCGAGCTCGCACAAATCGCGGCCGCTTCCGAGATCGTCACCGTCCACCCGGCGGCGATCGAGCGCTATCTCGCCGACATCAAGCGCCTGGCCGAGGTCGCTGCAGAGGCCGCGGAACTCGATGAGCCCGTGCTCGTCGCAACGCTGCGCCAGCTGGTCCAAGAAGTCATCGTTCATGCGCCGCCCGGGACCGACGAACTCGCAATCGAGATCAAGGCGTCTTTGTCGGAATTGACGTTGCCGGGACCATTGCTGAGACGTTCTAGCGGGATTGGGCGCGGACGGCAGCCGGATAGCAGTGGCCGGCAATTCGGTTGGTGGCAATATGACCGCGGCGCTGACGCTCATGGCAAAAGATCGCGACGGCCCCAAGATCAGCTACCAGGTATTGATGATCCCGGCGACCGACGCCAGCGTGGACACCGCGTCCTACCATGAATACGGCACGGGACGATTCCTGGCCCGCGCCTTCATGAAGTACGCCTGGGATCTGTACGCAGCGGATGCAGCGGCACGCAATAACCCCTATGTCTCGCCGCTGCGCGCCAGCCTGCAGCAGTTACAGGGACTTCCGCCGGCCCTGGTCATCACTGCGGAGAACGATCCGTTGCGCGACGAAGGCGAGGCCTACGCCCGCAAGCTCCAGGAGGCCGGGGTTTCCGATGCTCGCGGTGAAATTGCTCGATGAGCGTGATCACTTCACCGCTGTAGCGAGCGACGGCTTCCTCTTTTTCCAATTGCTTAGCCTTTTTGATAGAAGCCGGCCTATTGTTTCGCAGGCGCTGCAGGATCTGCCCCTCCCGGCTGTCCGGATCGAAGGTGTCATAATCGAGGAGGCTCATCATCCCTGCTCAAGCGCCAAACCATAGATTCTAACGGTGCTGCCAGACCATCGGCCGTGAGCGCCGAGGTACCACTCCGGGGTCAGGACGATCGGAAGCCGTCGCGGATCGGCATCCGGGTGCTCATTCTGAAATTGCGCGATCAGCCTGATCGATTCACGACTGTAGTGATCGGCTGTCTGCGGGCTGCGTTGGACGACCGAAAGCATCTGGCTATCCTGGTGTTAGTCGATACGTCCACTAACGGTCGCGACGGCAAGGGACAACAACGTTTTCGTCTCGTCTCTTGAAACCATCGCCGAGGGTGAAGACATCTAGGTCGCGGACCATAAGGCCCGCATCACCTAGTGAAAGGAGAAGAGATGCCCCCATTATCCAGGGCTATGAGGCCTCGCGCGAGGCCGCGAAGCGTCTGATCGAGGCCGCAGACACCGCACTTCCGAGGGATGTTGCCCAAGCCGTTGCCAACGCGCCGTGGGTTAACTTTTTGCGGGACAAGTACGATGTGAGCGCGCTGATGGACACGATCGGCGAACTTACCAAGGAGGCCGACTTCGTTGCCAGGATCCACGGTTCCGCCGACAAGGCGAGGCTCCAGCAGCCCCTGCGCGGCCGGCCCCCCAAGGGCAATAACGGAGTTGCTTCCAACCACGACAACGCGGATGCGAACGCGATCGCCCCGGTGACCATCTAGCGTACCTTACGTTAGAAGCCCGATCGGCCCCTTGTGGCCATTGCTGAGAGGTTCGCGCGCCTGTATCATTGACACATTCCCTCGTGCGCAACAGCGATCAGGCAAGACGAGGAATTTCAGGGATTTATCCGGAATGTGGTAGCGGGGGTCCGCTACATCGCAAGACCCACTATTTCGGAAGTCCTGTTTTCTTATCGGCGGGCAGCCTAACTAGCCTCTCGGCGGTTTGATAGCCCGCCTAATACCGCCATTTGCGTGCAATCCAACTACGCCCTGCAATGCCGGGGCCTGCAACACCTAATCCTGGATCGGTAGAACGGTCAATTCCCCGGCTAACTGCTTGGTGTCAAGCTTCGTTAAGGCGAATGCGGAGGCCGCCGCCTCAATGCGTTCACATCGCCTTGGCAAGCGCGAACAACCGGAAATCCTCGAGCGCCGCGTGCCGATGCGGGGCGGCTTCGCGCCGGTAGGCCTCGGTGTCGACGATCGAGCGGAAGGTGGCGAAATCGCCGTATTCATTGATCGCCGCTTCATCCCAGCGTTCGCCTAGCGGGCCGGCGAGGCTCGCCAGGACCGGCCCGGAAAACATCCGCTCGAGCGGCTTACCGGCCGCGAGACGCCGGAATGCCGGTCTATAACGTTCATGAAAGGCTTCGCGGCCCGAGCAGGGCGCGGCGTCGAAGCCTTCCGAGTAACGCGCATACGCGCGGTATCGCAGCAGATTGAGCATATAAACCGGGTGGCCGGAGGGAATCGCGCGCTCGGCGGCATCGAGGGCTTGCAGGGTGATCTCGATGGGGTTCATGGGACTTCCCTCAGTTTCTAGCGGGCGCAGATTGCGCGCTGACGCTTCCCATGTGGCCCGTGGGGAACGGCTCTTGTAGCGACCGCGCCGCCATGACTATGTTGACTGAATGTCCACGACGGCTCTACCTCCTGACCTCTCGCGTCTCCTCGCCTTCGTCCGCGTCGTCGAGGCTGGCTCCTTTGCCGAAGCCGCGCGCCGGGCAGGGATGACCACCTCGGCGATGTCCAAGGCGGTCGCCCGCCTCGAACAGGCTCGCGGCATCAGGCTTTTGCATCGCTCCACCCACTCGCTGGCGCTGACCGAAGAGGGCGACCGGCTGATGGCGGCGGGACGCGCGCTGGCCGAAAGTCTCGCCCGTGTCCAATCCGCGCTCGGCGAAGCCGTGCGTGACGATGGCGGACGGGTGCGCGTGACCGCCCCCGCCTCGTTCGCGCGCGCCTGTATCCTGCCGCGACTGCCCACCTTCCTGCGGAAGCGGCCGGAAATCGAGATCGAGATCAAATTTCGCAACGAGATTCTCGATCTGGCGGCGGAAGGTGTCGACGTCGCGATCCGCTCAGGACCTCTCGACCGCGTGCCCGGCCATCAGGCGCGGCGGCTTTGCACGTTTTCCTGGATCGCTTGCGCCTCGCCCGCCTATCTGAGCGCGCGCGGCGCGCCGGCGACTCCATACGAGCTTTCCGCGCATGACCACGTCGGCTTCCGCAATCCCGCGAGCGGCCAGATCCTGACCTGGCGCTTCGCCGACCCGCGCGGCAAAGGACCCGTTCGTGTCGCGCCCAAGCCCAGGCATATTTGCGACGACGCGCACGCTTCGCTCGTTTTGATTGCGAATGGGTTCGGCATCGGCTGGGGGCCGGCGTGGCTGGTCCATGAAGATCTGCGCACCGGCCGGCTCGTCGAAGTGCTTGCGCCCTGGCGCGCGCCAGCGGAGCCCCTATGGATGCTGCGCACCTCCAACCGCCGCCCGCCCCTGCGCACGCGGCGCGTCATATCTTTCCTCGCCGAGCTTCCCGCAGCATTCAGCGACAAGGCGGGATCGGGATGAAAAGCCGTACACCCGCTACGGCGCAATTGGGAGCGCACAGGCGGACGGCTTTGCTCTACCGAGTTGCGCCACGCCCCGGGGACACGACCCGCATTTTGAAGCTGCGCGCATTGCTCGGCCGGCGGGTTGCACGCGCAATAGTCTGAGGGTACGTCCTTGGCGCCAAAACGGCGCAATCTGACCGCGGCTAAGCGCCGGACACCTACCCGGGCCGGCGCAGCACTGGGCACTGGTTATCCCGCCCCGCCGCGCCACATGGTTCGATGCTAGACAGACTGTCGGTTCATCAGCGATAGCCAATCTGGCGCAAAAATGGCCTATGGTCCGATCCGAGGATCTTGGCAGGCCTAATAATCGGGATTGATATGACCCTTGTAAAAACCTCGAAAATCGCGGGCTCAGCAGCAAAATCGCGGCGTCCGGCGGAACCGGCTCGAGCCACCAAGGTGGCTGCGCCGGTGATGCCGCGAAATCGCAGGAACGGGAAGGCCTTCGGCAAGGACAAGGTGTCCGAAAGGGTGGCGGCTGCCACCGAGGAGCTCGCCAGCGGGCTGGCGGAGGCGTCGGCGGCCGCGGAACAACTTCGTCGCTCCATGGAACAAATTGCCGCAGGCGCCGACGAGGCGGCAGGAGCCTCCCATGAGCAGTTGACCGCGATCAAACAGGTCACGGCCAACCTGACCGCCGCCAGCGCGGAGGCCGACAATTCGCGGCGCAGGACCGAGTCCGCCCAGGTTCTGCTTGCCGAGACCGCCGCTCAGATCGGCGCCTCGATTCAATCCATCGAACGCAATTCCGAGCGGCAGGTGGCGTCGGGCGCTATCATCGGCGAGCTCGAACGCCGGGCGAAAGACGTCAGCGAGATCACCGGCGCGGTGAGCCGGATTTCGGATCAAACCAATCTTCTCGCGCTCAATGCTGCGATCGAGGCTGCGCGCGCAGGCGATCATGGGCGCGGGTTTGCCGTGGTCGCGGAGGAAGTCAGGGCGCTGGCTGACGTTTCGGACAAGAGCGCGGTTCAAGTGCAGGGACTGGCGGACGAGATCCAGAGCAGCGTCCGGCAGGCGGCCGCGACGGTCAAGGCGGCCGCCGGAGCGGCAATCGAACAGGCCAAGGCCGGCCGTTCGGTCATCGAGACGCTGAACGGTCTGCGGCAGAGCATGATCGAACTCGCGATCGGCAGCCAGGAGACGGTCACGGCAGCGATCGAGGCCGAGCGCGCTATTCAGGAAGCGCAAAAAGGCGCCGAACTGGTGGCGGGAGCAGCCGAGGAGCAGGCCGCTGCGGCCAGCGAGGCGCAATCGGCCATCCGGCAACAGGCCCAAGCCTTGGATCAGGGCCAGGCCGCGGCGCAATCGCTGGCGTCACTCGCGGAGAATCTTCGCACCGGTGCGGCCGGCGGCTCCGCGGCCGAACAGATCGCCAGTACCGCGGAGGAGCTTTCGGCGACTATTCAGGAGTTGTCCAGCGCCGCCAGCCAGATCGCGACAGCGGTCGAACAGATCAACCGCGGATCACAACAGCAGGCCGCAGCGGCGCAACAGACGTCGGCCGCGCTCACCGAGATCGAGAGGAGCGCGCGCGTCGCGCAGGACAAGGGCCGGCTTGCGACCGTTCGCATCGCGACCATGGCAAAGTCGCTCGCCGACGGACGCGAGGCCGTCGGAGGTCTGATCGCAAGCGTCGGCGAAGGCCTGGAGACGACCCGGGCAAGCCTCGAGACGATCGTCTCGCTGGAAGCAATTGGGCGCAAAATCGAGAAGATCGTCGACGCCATCACCCTCGTCAACATCCAGACCAACATGCTCGCGGTAAGCGGCGCGGTCGAAGCGGCGCGTGCCGGAGACACCGGCCGCGGCTTCGCCCTGGTCTCGAATGACATTCGCTCCCTCGCCCGCGAAGCGTCCGAGAGCGTCGAACGCATCGAGGATACGGTGCGCGGCATTCTCGACCACATCGCGTTGCTGCGCCGCGATCTCGAACAGATCATCGCCGCCGGCGAGAGCGAGGTTCACAACAACCGAGCCGTCATCAAGACGCTCGAAGAGATGACGGGCGAATTTGCCGCGCTCGAAAGCGCCAACGGCGCCATTCAGCAAGGCGCGGGCGCGATCCTGGCCGCCGCGGCAGAGACAGCCTCTGCGGCGCGGCAGATCGCGGCTGCCGCGGAAGAAGCCAGCGCCGCCTCGCGCCAGGCCGCGATCGCATCCGCCGAACAGGCGCAGGGGGCGGACGATCTGGCCGCCGCCATCGAAGAGATTGCCTCGCTATCGGACGAGCTGAAAAAGCAGAATGGCTGAGATCGCCAAAATCGCAGAACCGTCCGACGATCGTTTTCTGACATTCAAGAGCGCGGGACGTTTCTATGCCTTGCCGGCCGCGTCCGTATCGGAGGTCGCACGGATGCCGATGCTGGCGCGCGTCCCGCATGCGCCGCCGAGCCTGCTCGGTCTCGCGAACCTGCGGGGGTCCGTCGTGCCGGTCGCTAGCGTCCGTGCCCTTTTGGGGCGACAGCACGCAGCTGCAACCGATGCCTCCCGTCTCATCGTCCTGAACGGCACCTCGCCGGTCGCATTGGCCGTCGACGAGGTCGCGACGCTGGTGCGCGTCGCGCCGGGCAAGGTCAGGACCGCCGAAGCCGAACTCGCTTCGGAAGCCGGCGAACATTTGCATGGGGTGTTCGACAGCGGCGCGCATGTCACCAAGATCCTGGACGTGCCGGGGTTGCTGCGCCGGGGCTTCGAGCAAAGCGGGAAAAAGCGGCCCGCACGCGACATCACGGCAAGCACGACGACAAAGGCGGAGGCCGCCGCCGAAACCAGCCGACAGCGTCTGGTGACGTTCGAGGTCGCGGGCCAAGATTACGCGCTTCCGCTCGAAGCGGTGCGGGAAATCGTGACCGCGCCCGAACATCTGACCTTCGTTCCCGGCAGCGACGATGCCGTCCGCGGCGTCATGCCCTATCGGGAGGGGCTGTTGCCGCTGCTGTCATTGCGCCGGCTGCTCGGGCTGCCACCGGCGATCCCGGCGCATGGGGTCCTGGCGCAAGAGAAGGTGCTGATCGTTGCCATGGCAGACGTACTCGTCGGCTTCGTGGCGGATCGCGCCCGTGCCGTGCTTTCGGTCGATCCCGGCCGCGTCGAGCCAGCGCCGTCGGTGCTTGCAGCGCGGGTTGGTGCGGAATCGCAGGTCAAGGATATCTACCGGGCCGGGCACGGCAGGCTCGTCTCCATTCTGGCGCCCGAACGCCTGTTCCGGGACGACATCATGCGCAGACTCATGCAAGGCGACGCAACGATGAAGGTCAACGTGCAGGAAACGCATGGTAGCTCCGGGGCTGACGAACTCCGATTCCTGGTGTTCAAGCTCGCCGATGACGAGTTCGCGCTGCCGATCAATGCGGTCGAGGAAGTCGCCCGCGTGCCGGATCAGGTGATCCGTCTCCCGCGAACGCCGAAATTCCTCGAAGGTGTCATCAACCTCCGCGGTGAAGTTCTTCCTGTGGTCGATCAGCGTCGCCGGTTCGACATGCCGCCCACGACAACGGATCGGAACAGGCGGCTCGTGGTGGTCCGCACCGAACAACATCGCGCCGGGCTGATCGTCGACAGCGTTTCGCAGGTGCTGCGCTGCGCCGCGCACCAGATCAAGCCCTCTCCCGACCTCACCGGCGAGGCGCTCGGCATCGTGCATTCGGTGATCAATCTGGAGGAATCGGGCAGGATCGTGCTGTTGCTGGACCCCTCCGAATTGCTGACCCGGACCGAAAAGGGTCTGCTGGATTCTTTCCGCAAGGAAACCAGCAAGGAAATGCGCGGCAAGTCGTTCCGGCAGCCGAAGCCGTGATCAAGCTTCTCGTGGTCGACGATTCCGCGCTGGTCCGGAAATTGATCGGCCAGGCCTTTGCGACACAGGACGATTTCGAGGTCCAGTTCGCCCGGAACGGACGCGAGGCACTGGCTGCGATTGCGAAATCGCGGCCGGACGTCATCACCCTCGACGTTCACATGCCGGAAATGGACGGCTTCGCCTGCCTGGACCGGATCATGATCGAGACGCCCTGCCCCGTCGTCATGGTGTCGTCGATGACGGAGGCGGGTGCGGACGCCACCCTGGAGGCGTTGCGCCTGGGAGCGGTCGACTTCGTGGCAAAGCCGACCGGTGCGGTGTCGCTGCGATTCGATGACGTCGCCCGACAGCTGATCGAGAAGGTCCGGGCCGCGGCCGGAGCCCGCCTGAAAACCAGTTTGCGGCTGCGCCAGAAGGTGCGCTTCCGGATCGGCGATGGCCACCGGGCCACTCAGCCGTCCGCGGTGAGGAAAGCCAAACGGGGCGCAGAAGGCGACGGTCTGGTGCTGGTCGGAACATCGACCGGAGGCCCGCCCGCCTTGGAGGCGCTCCTGACCGCTCTGCCCGCGTCGTTTCCCTGGCCGATCCTGGTCGCCCAGCATATGCCGGCGACCTTCACTGGGCCGTTGGCGCGGCGGCTCAATGAACTATGCGAAGTCGAGGTGCAGGAAGTGCGGGCACCGATCGCCCTCAAACCCGGTCACGTCTATGTCGGCCGTGGCGATGCCGATATCATCGTCTCGAAGCGCGCAACAGGCCTCGTCGCCATGGCCGCCCCGGCCCAGCCCGGATATCCGTGGCATCCCAGCACCGACCGATTGGTCCGCAGCGCGCTGAACCATTTGGCGCCGAGCCGGTTGATCGGCATACTCATGACGGGCATGGGAAACGACGGGGCCGAAGCGATGACGCTGATCCATACAGGCGGCGGCAGAACGATAGCGGAGGCCGAGGAGACGGCCGTCGTCTGGGGCATGCCGGGAGAACTGGTCAAGGCCGACGGCGCGGACTTCGTGGTCCCGCTCAACGAGATTGCCGCGCAGTTGAAGAAGCTGGTGAGTTGATGCCGCTGGTCCGCAAACCACCATCTCCCACGCAGGCTCCCACGCCCGATGCACGCGCAATATCCGACATGCTGGCCACAGGGGCCGACGAGGAGCGATGGCATGCCGCGCGTAGCGCGGCGATGCTTCCCGACGCGGTGCCATTGCTGAGCGACGCCCTGCTGAAGGAGCGTGTGCCGCGGGTGCGCGAGGCGATCTTCACCGCTCTTGCCAGCATCGGCTCGCCGGAGAGCGCGGCGGTCACCCTGCCCTATATCCGCTCGGACGACGCGTCGCAGCGTACCGCGGCACTCGATGCCCTGCGTGCCATGCCGGCGGCTGCCGCAGTGCACCTGCCGGGATTGCTGGAAGACCGTGATGCCGACGTCCGCCTGCTCGCATGCGAGATCGCCCGCGGGCTTCCGGGCGACGATGCCAACCGCCTGCTCGCAAACCTCCTCGAACGCGACAGCAATCCCAACGTCTGCGCCGCAGCCATTGAGGTGCTCGCCGAGGTCGGCAGCAGCGCGAGCCTTGAGGCTCTGGCGCGTTGCGGGGCCCGCTTTCCGGACGATCCGTTTCTCGCCTTCGCCATCAAGACCGCGGGCGATCGGATCGCGTTGAATAATGGCTGACGCGCTGCCGCAGATCACCGAGGATGAATTCCATAGGCTTGCCGACTTCCTCTACCGGCGGACCGGCATGGTTTTCACCGGAGCCAAGCGCTACTACGTCGAACGCCGCATCCTTGATCGGATCACCGCGACGTCCAGTCTCTCATTTGCAAGCTATTTCGCGTATCTGCGCAGCGGGTCGGGCGACGAGGTCGAACATCTCATCAACACCTTCACCGTCAACGAAACCTATTTCTATAGAGAAGATCATCAACTCGCATGCCTCAGTCAGGACCTGCTGAAAGACCGCGTGGCTGCGAAACGTCCCGGCGACACCATCCGGATCTGGTCGATCCCGTGCTCGACCGGCGAAGAACCTTATTCGATCGCGATCTGGCTGCTGGAAAACTGGAAGGACGTCGACGCCTACGACATCGAGATCGTCGGATCCGACATCGATACCCGCGTCCTCGAGGCAGCGGCGGAAGGCATTTTCGGCAGGCGCGCGCTGATGCGATTGTCGCCGGAATTGATCGATCGCTACTTCCTGGGGATCGATGGCGAGCGATGGCAGATCTTGGACGACCTGCGACAATCGGTCCGATTCTCGCGCGTGAATCTGATCCAGACCAGGGAGACCAGGGCGCAGGGCCGGTTCGACGTGATCTTCTGCAGGAACGTGCTGATCTATTTCGACGACGAATCCCGGCGCATTGCTGCGGAAAATCTGTACGATAACCTGTTGCCCGGCGGCTTCATCTGCTTGGGACACACCGAATCGATGAGCCGCATCTCGCCCCTGTTCGAAGTTTGCCGATACTCTGGCGCGATCGTCTACCGAAGGCCGCAGGAGTTTTGCGCGTGAGCGACATATCCCGGAAGCGGATCCTCGTGATCGACGACGCCACGCTCGTCAGGACGTATTATCGCGCCGCCCTGGAGGGGCGTGGCTTCCAAGTTGACGAGGCGCTGAACGGGCTCGAGGGGTTGGAGAAGCTCTTGTTGCAGCCGTTCGATTTGGCGATCGTCGATGTCAACATGCCGCAGATGGATGGAATAACGTTCCTGCAAACGTTGCGCGCCGGAGAGCTTCCGATCTCGGGCATTCCGGTTCTGGTGACCAGCACGGAAGCCGGAGCACAGGATGTGGAAGCCGCACGGCGTGCCGGCGCGAACTACTATCTCGTCAAGCCGGTCAGCGAGGAGACGCTCGCGGACTACGCGGCAATCTTCTGCGGAGTGCCGCGATGAACGAATTCGTCGAGCAGTTTCTGCTGGAGTCACGCGAATTGGTTGCCCAGGCCACCGACGATCTGATGGCGCTGGAGGATAGGCCTGCCGACAAGGAGAGGCTGGACGGCGTATTCAGGGCTTTTCATACCTTGAAGGGAGCGGCCGGCATCGTCGAGTTCGCCGCGATGTCGCGAACGCTGCATGCTGCCGAGGACATTCTGTCGGCGCTTCGTGCGTCCCGACAACCGATCAGTTCCAACGTCCTTGGCGAGTGTCTCGCCTGCCTCGATCTCACCTCGCGCTGGCTGGACGCCATGCAGGCGAGCGGCGAGACGCCATCGGCTGCCGACCGCGATGCGGACGACATGATCGCCCGGCTGGTCGGCGCGATGACGACCGACGAGGACGACAAGAGCCCTGCGCGAACAGCGGCGGCGCGCGATGATTGGCTGGACAGGCTCCCCGCCGCCGCAAGCCCGTCTTCCGGAGCGCTCACTGCCATCCGCTACGTTCCGGACCCGGACGCTTTCTTTCGCGGCGAAGATCCGCTTTCGATCATCGCGTCACTGCCGCAATTGCTGGCCGTCGAGCTGGCGTTGACGGACCAGACCCTCACGCCTGAAACCATTGACACCTTCAATTGCAGCCTGGAAATCCTGGCGCTGACGAAGGCACCGACGGCGGAGGTTCAGTCGGCGCTTCGTTCGATTGCGGAACGAACGGACATTCGCCCGTTGGCACCGTCCGCCGCGTCTCCCGACAGCGACGACGATCTGGCGCAAGCGACATCGCTGCTCGAAGCCCAAATTGCGCTTCTGCGAGTGGACGGCGCGGACGGGCTATCGGGCCGCCTCGAATCCGCCGGGCGGACGGCTGCGAATGCCCTGCTCTATCTCGGCAGGAGCGGGCTGGCCGCAGCAGTCGAACAGGCCATGACGACCTCGCGATCCCAGCGCAACGCCGCGTCCTTGATTGCCGCCATCGAGCAGGCCCTGACGCCTGAGGCTGAGCCGCCGCCCGCGCCAGGCACCGCTGTTCCAGTCGCGTCGCGCGCGTTGCGGGTCGACATGGACCGGATCGATGCGCTGGTGAAGCTCACCGGCGAATTGATCGTTGTCAAGAACGCGATCGGACACGCGGCAAAGCGGATTGCGGGCGATGAAGACCCCGCCGCGATCGCGTCGATCCTGCGCGATCAGCATGCCTTGTTCGATCGGCTGGCGAACGAGCTTCAAGGGGCGGTGCTGCGGATCCGGGTCCTGCCGCTGCGCACGGTGTTTCGCCGCTTTCCGAGGCTGGTGCGAGAAATTGCGGGCAACGTCGGCAAGAGCATCAGGCTGATCACCGAAGGCGAGGCGACGGAAGCCGACGCCACCATCGTCGATGCGCTGTTCGAGCCCTTGCTTCATGTGCTGCGCAATGCGGTGGACCACGGCATCGAAACGCCGGAACAGCGCGCATCGGCCGGCAAACCGGCGATGGGGACGATCGTGCTGCACGGCCGCCGCGAGGCCGACACCGTCCGCATCGAGATCGAGGACGACGGCGGCGGTATCGACGTCGACCGGGTCCGCGCAGTCGCCGCCGCGCATGGACTGGCCTCGGAGCAGGCCCTCGCTGCGATGACCGAGGCGGAGGCGGTCGAGCTGATCTTCGCGCCCGGCTTTTCAACGGCCGCGACCGTCAGCGACCTGTCCGGCCGTGGCGTCGGGATGGACTCGGTCCGAGCGGCCGTCGAACGTCTGGGCGGCACGGTCACGCTGCGCAGCCGGGCTGGAACGGGCACGACCGTCACCCTGAGTCTGCCGTTTAGCCTGATGATGACCCGGGTGATGACCGTGGAGGTGGCCGGCCAGGCCTTCGGGCTGCCGCTCGACACTGTCCTGGAGACGACGATCGTCGCTCGCGACATGATCGTCCCGATCGGATCAGGCCGCGCGTTCGTGCTGCGTGACCGGACGATTCCCCTGGTCGATCTCGCCGACACGCTGGGCCTCGCACGTGACGCATCCAGCCGGGAGGCGGCGAAGGTCGTCGTCGTATCGGCGGCCGGGCAGATCGGCGGGCTGGAGGTCGACCGCCTTGGCGAGCGGCTGGACGTGATGCTCAAGCCGATGGAGGGGCTGCTGGGCTGCATGACCTCGGTCGCCGGAACCACATTGTTGGGCGACGGCCGCATTCTGGTTGTCCTGGACGTGCAGGAGATGTTCGGATGACCATTGCCTTGCACGACGACAACACGATACGGCTGATCGGCGCATGTCCCGCCGAGGACGGCGAGACGCTGCTGCAATATTTGCTGGCCAACCCGAAGGCCGAAGTCGATTGGCGGGGCTGCGAGAGCGCCCATACGGCCGTGATCCAGGTTCTCCTCGTGTCGGGACGCGCTCTCCGCGGGCCCGCCGCGGGGCCTTTCCTTGAACGGTTTATCGGGCCCGCTCTGGCGCGCTCGCGTCGCGAAGTTCCACCTTCCCCCCCAGGACGCAAGATGCGAAAACGCTGAGGAACCTGGCTCCTTGGAACCACTGCCGGAGAGGCTATGTCCTACAAGCTCCTGATCGTCGACGACAGCAAGCTGGCGCGGATGTCCGCGGCCAAGGCCTTGAACGCGCTGCACCCGGATTGGAGCCGCGTTGAGGCGTCGAATGCCGAGGAAGCGCTGGCGCTGGCCAGGCAGACCGCCTTCGATGTCGCCCTGCTCGACTTCAACATGCCCGGTCAGGACGGCCTGGAACTCGCAGCCGCGTTGCTGGCGCTGCGTCCGTCGCTGCCGCTGGCCGTGGTCTCCGCCAACCATCAGCAGGAGATCGTCCGTCGCGCCGGCGAGATCGGTGCCGCATTCCTGACCAAGCCACTCAATGAACAGGCCTTGGGTGCTTTCCTCGACGACGCCCTGCACCGGCTCAGGCAGGCAGACGCATGACCGGCGCGCCGACGGGACTGCTCAACGAGCTGCAGCTCGATGCCCTGACCGAGCTCGTCAACATCGGCGTCAGCCGCGCCGCCGCGAGCCTACGGGACATGGTCGGTTCGCAGGTCCATCTCTCGGTCCCGAATGTGTCGCTGGAAACCCGGTCGCGCGCGATCGCGATTCTGGCCGAACGGGAGATGTCGAATCTGGTCGCCGTGCATCAGGTTTTCGAAGGCGACGTCACCGGCCGCGCGCTCCTAATATTCCCGGAAACCAAGAGTCTAGAACTGGTGCGGGCGATCACCGGCGGCGACCTGCCGCTCGAGGACATCATCGAGCTCGAGCAGGAGGCGTTGGCCGAAACCGGCAACATCCTGCTCAACAGCTGTCTCGCCACCATCGCGAACATGCTCCAGCGCAGCTTGAAAATGTCGCTGCCGGAAGTGCTTCGCGGCGACGCCGCCACTTTCTTCAACCTCGCGCCGCCTCCGAAAGGAGGCGACGTCGTCATGTTCCTGTACATCAACTTCGCTGTTCGCGAGCGCGACATCAGCGGCTACATCGCCATGATCATGGACCTTCCGTCGCTCACGGCTTTGAAGCACCTGCTGAATGAGTTCATTGAAAGAGCGACCGGCCAAACCGCACATTCGATCGATGATCGGACTTGAGATTGAAGACATTCGTGCAATTTTCGACGCTCTGGATTCGGGCGTCGTCGTTCTGGATCGTGACCGGCGGATCGTAGGATGGAATGACTGGTTTGCAAGGGCGAGCGATATTCCGATGGACCAGGCGGTGGGCAAGCCGCTGGCAGAGCTGTTCCCGGACCGTCCGCTCGGCCGGCTGCTGACATCGGTTGCGGAGGCGCTCGAGCTCGGATCCTCAGCGTTTCTGACCTATTTGCTGAACCCCGACCTGCTGCCGCTGCGGACAAGGGCGGGCCTGCCTCTGATCCACAATGTCTCGGTGCGACCTTTCGGGAAGCGCCCCTACTCCCATTGCCTGCTTCAGATTTCCGACGTTACCGGCTCCGCGCATCGCGACCGGGTGCTTCGCGAGCGTCAAAACGCGCGCTACGACGCCGTGGTCGAGAGCGCGTCGGATGCCATCCTCACCTTGGACGCCGACGGAGTCGTGCAGTTCGCCAATTCCTCGTCGTTGCGCGAGACGAGCTTCGAGCGGAGCGAACTGATCGGGCGCACGCTCGGACATCTGTTCGAAGAACCGCAGCGATGGCGGGAGCTCTGGGTCAAGGTCTTGTCCGGCGGACCGTCGCTGCGTCCCGTCGAGTTCGTAGCACGGCGCAAGGATGGATCGCGGACCTTTCTCGACGTCTCGGCGTCGCGATGGCTGAGCGACGGGCGCGTGTTCGTGACCGCCATTCTGCGCGACATCAGCGAACGGCGCGCGGCCGAAGAGGCGCTGCGCGAACTGAACACGAGTCTCGAGCGCCGGGTCGAGGAGCGAACCCAGGAGCGCGACCGGATTTGGCAGGTCAGCCGCGACATGCTCGGCGTCGCCGCGGCCGACGGCACCTGGATCAGCATCAATCCGGCCTGGACGACCACGCTCGGATGGTTGCCGGAAGAGATCCGCGGAAAGTCGTCGGAATGGCTCGAGCATCCGGATGACCGGCGCAAGATGCGCGACGCCGTCGCCTCGCTCGCGCGCCCGGAACAGAACGCGCAGTTCGAGAGCAGCTTCAGGACCCGCGACGGCGACTATCGCGTACTGTCCTGGACGGCGGTCAATGTCGACGGGCTGCTCTATTGCGTGGCTCGTGACATCACGGAGCAACGCCGCCAGCAGGACGCGCTGGCCAAGGCCGAGGACGCCCTCAGGCAGGCGCAGAAGATGGAAGCCGTTGGCCAGCTGACCGGAGGGCTCGCGCATGATTTCAACAATCTGCTGACCGGCATTCTGGGAGCCCTCGAGCTGCTGCAGATCCGGATATCGCAAGGCCGCCACAGGGATGTCGAACGCTACATTTCAACGGCGCAGGGCGCTGCAAACCGCGCCGCGGCGCTGACGCACAGGTTGCTGGCGTTTTCCCGTCGCCAGACATTGGACCCTAAGGCGACCAACGTGAACCGTCTCGTCGCCAGCATGAGCGAGCTCATCAAAAATACCCTGGGGCCCGCAATCGAGATGACCTCAATCGCCGCGCCGGACCTCTGGACCACGCTGGTCGATCCCAACCAATTGGAAAACGCGCTTTTGAATCTGTGTATCAACGCCCGCGATGCGATGCCGGATGGGGGCAAGCTGACGATCGAAACCGGCAACCGCACACTCGACAGAGTCGAGGCATTCTCGTTCGAGATGCGGCCCGGCGACTATGTCTGTCTGAGCGTGACCGATACCGGAACCGGTATGAGCGATGAGGTCGTGCAGCGGGCCTTCGATCC
Organism: Bradyrhizobium sp.; assembly: GCA_035293585.1. Classification (GTDB taxonomy): domain Bacteria; phylum Pseudomonadota; class Alphaproteobacteria; order Rhizobiales; family Xanthobacteraceae; genus Bradyrhizobium. The sequence continues at coordinate 64,572 of DATGMN010000072.1, forward strand.
ATTCTACACGACCAAGCCGCTCGGGCAGGGCACGGGACTCGGCCTCTCCATGATCTACGGTTTCACCAAGCAGTCCGGCGGACAGGTCAGGATCTCGTCGGCGCTCGGCCACGGCACCACGGTTCATCTGTTCTTGCCCCGTCACTCCGCGCAGGAACCCGCCGCAGAAAACGCCAAGGACCTCTCCTCGGCTCCACGTGCCGGCGCCGGCGAAACCGTATTGATCGTCGATGACGAACCGTCGGTCCGCATGCTGGTGACGGAGGTGCTCGCCGAGCTCGGCTACACCGCGATCGAAGCCGCTGATGGGGCCAGCGCCTTGCAGGTCCTCCGGTCGGATACGCGCATCGATCTCCTGGTGACCGATGTCGGATTGCCGGGCGGGATGAACGGACGACAGCTAGCGGATTTCGGCAGGATTGCGCGGCCAACCCTGAAGATTCTTTTCATCACGGGATATGCCGAAAAGGCCGCCATGGGGTCTGCGGGACTCGACGCGACGATGGCGATCCTCACGAAACCATTCGCGATGGAAGGTCTGGCCGGGCGCATCAAGGAGCTTCTGTTGCGCTGAGCCTGTCTGCGGGACGCCTCGTCCTCACGCGATCGGAAATCAAAGCCCGATCGGCGCCTCCCATGAAATTTGAGCAGGCGGGCTTTCCCCGGCGCATCTCGTAGATGGGGCGGATCGACAACGACCTGTAAATTGCCGTTGATGGTCCCAGCGAGCCGCTCGACCGCTGCTTCGATGAACCCATCCTAGTTTGCCGACGCGATTTGCTGGAGCGCGCCTTCAAGAAGGTGGCGATTCAGGTGCTCACTGGCGGGCGGAGCCGATCCTGTCGTCGGCACCGTTTGACGTTCCGTGGAATGAACTCAAGATCCATCGCCTCGCGGATGTCCGCGCGCAGAAGCTGCACGCGGAGCTCCATCATGCGTCGCGGCTGTGCGCAGCGGGTCAGATGGCCGGGTGCGTTGGCACATGAATTGAACCAGCCGCTGACAGCGTTCACCAATTTAGTCTAACCGCCGCTGGATGACAGTTTGATGGCAGGTCAGCCGCATGAGCTTGATGGCAACCCATTCATAATCAGCTGGCGCATGATTCGAGCCCCCAGTTTGGGATTTTCAATCACAGCGGTCTGGCCAACCGCAACGCTGCTAGGTCCTGGTTTGCCGCGTACGGAGTGAATCGTGTTGTTCGGCGCACGGTTTGCCCTCCGATCGGCGCCGAAGGTTGACCCCGGCCGACACTGCCGAATTCGTTGAACCATCTACGGAATGTTCATTACGTATGGGGGTCAATGTGGAAGCCGCTGGGGTCAAAGTTCGGCGCTTATTCACAGCCCTGACCGTCAAGCGCGGCGAGACGGTTCTTCGTCCGCATGTCGAGCGCCCAAGGCGACGTATGAGGATTCAAAGTCAGAACGCAGTCCAGGTCGAGCGAGACTGCTTAGTTGGCATGATCCCCGCCATCCGCCCGGCAACGCTCAACCCAGCGCGATCCAGACAAGTCCATTGCTCCCTATGGAATTCTCCACTGGAGCAGCGAATATGGCCGCTCAGACTCATGATGATGCTCGAAAACACCTTCCACAGCCGCACCGATGGAGACTACCTGCATAGGGTCGCCGAGCAGATTACCAACTATCCTCACGTTGCCAGCGTGCGGAATTTCGACGAGCACCGCTATGTATGGACGATGCTGCCTCAGCGCAGTATGGGAGGGATGCCAGACGCGTTCCCAGCTGAAGATCAGCCCGCGCGACTCTATCTCGGTCCATTCAGGGTCGAACTCGTGGCAGCGATGGCAGATCCACTCTGGTCCGAATTGCCACGTGCTGCAATGGCGGCAACGCTGCACCAGAAGACGGTTCTGGCGCAGCCCCTCCCAGTAGGGCGCGGACAAGCCATCCGCCTCCGCCACCGGGATCGGCAGGCCGGTCGGCAGATAAATCGGGCTCATCTCACCGCTCATAGCGTTGCCTCCGAGCCGAGAAGCAGATCGCTTACGGGCGCGACCATCGGGCCGCCGATGACCAATGCCACGTCATTTCGTTTGGCCTGGCTCGTCGAGTTGCCCCGCACCTGGCGCACGGCCTCCAGCACGAGCTCGAAGCCGTGCATGTAGCATTCGGCCAAATTGCCGCCGCTGGTGTTGAGAGGAAGACGCCCGGAGGGAGCAATGAGGTTCTCGAACGCGAGAAAATCGTTAGCTTCTTCCGGCTTGAAGAAACCGTGCTCCGCCAGAGCCATCACCACGCCGCCCGTGAAGTTCTCATAACATTGAACGACGCCGACATCGGATGGGCCGAGACCGGCCATCGCGTAGAGATCGGGCGCCACCGTGTCGAAGCTGGCGCTGGCATAGCGCGGCGAGTTATGGGAAATAGCGCCAGTCCGATATCCTGATCCGACGGCTGCACCAAGCACGTAGACCGGCTTGTTCCGAAACGCCTTGGCACGCTCGGCAGGCACCAGCACGAGCGCGGCGGCGCCGTCGTTCTCCATGCAGCAGTCGTAGAGATGAAACGGCTCGGCGATCCATCGGGACGTATCGTATTTGGACTCGTCCAGTGGTTTGCCGTACATGACGGCACGCGGATTCGATTGCGCATGATGATAGGACGCGAGCGCGATCGCCCGTAGTGCCTCCTGCTTCACGCCGTGCTCGTGCATGTAGCGACGCACGCGCATCGCAAAGCGTTGCGGCGGCGCCAGCACGCCGTACGGCATCAGGTACGCCTTCTCGCCAGAAATCGTGTCGATGCTCGTCGTCTGCCCGAAGCGGCCATATTGGCCCTGCGCGAGCGATCGAAACACGACGACACAGTCCGCGAGCCCCGCAACGATCGACGCAGCTGCGTTGGCGACCGCTGCACAACAGCCACCCCCGCCACCGCCCCATTGCATTGTGGCTGCACGAAGCCTTCGCGTGCCGAGCGCTGCGGCAAGCCGGGACGCTTCGCTCCGTTCCTCGCTATAGGAGGCGAAACCATCGATGTCGCGCGGATCGATTCCCGCATCGGCGCACGCCGCCAGAATTGCCTTCAACGCCAGCTTGAACTCCGGGTCGGGCGATGCGCCATGCCGGTAGTAATCCGTCTCGCCGATCCCGACAACGGCGACGCGGCCTCTGAGCGTGCGTTCGACCCGCGCTGCCGCGTTCACGTCTTTGCCTCTTCCGCCGGTTTTGCAACGCTGGCACCGAAGGCGCCGGCCGCTGCCAGCCGCGCGAGACGGGCACCGTCGTAGCCGAGCAGCTCCCGCAGCACAGTTCCGGTGTGCTGTCCAACCGCAGGCGCCGCCACGGGGTCCACGATGGGTGTTTGCGAATAGCGGATCGGCAGGCTGACGTTCGGGATCCAGCCCAACTTCGCGTCCGGGATGCGGGTGACCAGACCGCGCTCCCGCGCTTCGGGTGACCGGATCGCCTCCCCGACCGTGCGCACCTGTCCGCAGGGGACGCCGGCCGCCCGCATCCGCGTTTGCCAGTAGGCCCAAGGCTGCTGCGCAAACGCATCGCCGAGGACCGCAAACAGCTCATCCCGCCGCCGGATGCGGTCGGGTCCGGTCGCATAGGTTTCAGCCGCCGCCAGATCGGCTCGACCGATCACCTGCGACATCAGGCGCCGAAAGATCTTGTCGTTACCGCAATTGATGTAGAAGGCGCAGTCCTGCGCCTGAAAAACACCCGACGGGCAGGTGTCCGGACTGGTATTTCCGTGCCGCTGCGGATTTGCGCCCGTGAACAGGTGCTGCATCGTGGCATAGCCGGTCATGAGCACGGCATTGTCGAATAGCGAGACCTCGATCGCCTGGCCCAGGCCGCCCCGCTCGCGGGCGACGAGCGCGCCGAGAATCGCGTTGCAGGCCATCATCGCCGTGCTGATGTCCATCACTGGCGACAGCGCTCGCACGCCTTCGCGATCCGCATAGCCATTCATCGACACGAAGCCGCTTTCGACCTGAGCGATCGGATCGAATCCGAGCCGGTCCGCGAATGCTCCCTCGCGACCATAAGCCGACACGGAGCAGTAGATGATGTCGGGCTTGATCTTGCGGCAGGCCTCATAGTCGAGCCCGAACCGCTCCATGACGCCGGTCGAGAAATTCTCGACGACGACATCTGCAGTCGCGATCAGTTCCCGCACGACCGCAACGCCCTCCGGCGATTTGAGGTCAAGGGCCACACTCTGCTTGTTGCGGTTGGTCCAGACAAAGGGCGCGCCGTGCTTGAGCTCGGGATGCACCGGCGGATAGCGACGGAGATCGTCGCCGCGGCCGGGCGCCTCGATCTTGATGACCTCGGCCCCCATATCAGCCATGATCATCGTCGCAAACGGCCCTGCGATGAAGTGGGAGAAATCGACGACCCGTATGCCCTCAAGCGCCTTCGGCGCGTTTGACGGGCGCGGCGCGTGCTCGGGAAAGTCGGCTTCGATGTTGTCCAGCATGGTGCATCCATTGTTTGCGTGACAGCCTTCTCGGGACATGACCGCGACCAGCGTCAATTGCCCTTCGCTTGCTCAACCATCTGGCATCCGCCCTGGTCGATCGGACGAAACGCCTCGGGTCCGCTCAGCACGCCGACATTCTCGAGAAGATCCCACTTGCCCTTCGAAGCTTTGGGCCCCTTCACTTTCAGAATGTACATATTGTGGATGGCACGACCATCCGCGCGCACCACGACCGGACCAAAGAGCGCGTCATCGATCGGTTGTTCCTTCATCTTCCGAATGACGGCCTGGCCATCGTTGGTCCCTGCGGCCAGTGCCGCATTCAGATAAGCGAGCACCGAGGAATAGACCCCGGCATGGAAGGCCGTTGGCGATTGATCATGTTGGCGCGCGCTGAACTTCGCCGACCAGGTACGGCCGGCATCGTTCAGGTCCCAATAGAACGGCTGGGTGATGATGAGGCCCTGTCCTACGGCAAGCCCGCTCGCCTCGACGTCATTCGTCGTAGTCAGCAGCGCGGCGAAGGTTTTGCCGTTCTGCTTCAACCCGAACTCCGCGGACTGCTTAATCAGGCTGACGGTGTCGCCGCCGGCGGTCGCGAACGCGATCACGTCAGCGCCGGACGCGTCCGCCTGAAGTATGAACGAGGCGTAATCGGCATTGTTTATAGGGACATTGACCGACCCGACCACGGTGCCGCCGCCCGCACTGATGACCGAGGTGCCGTCCCGCACCATGGACTTGCCGAGCGCATTGTCGGTTGCGATGAAGTACCATTTCCTGCCGCCATGATGCACGAGGAAATTGCCGATGGTGTGCGAGGCAGCCCAGGTGTCGAACGTCCACTGGATCGTGTTGGGCGAACAGTACTTCCCCGTCAGATCGGATGAAGCTGCGCTGGAGGCGATCAACGCCGCCTTGCTGCCGCGAACCACTTCGTTGACGGCAAGACCAACCGCGGAGTTCGGCACGTCGGCTATGGCATCGACCTTCTCCCGTTCGATCCAGCGGCGGGCGATGGCGGCCCCGACATCCGCCTTGTTCTGGTGATCCGCCGAGATGATCTCGACCTTGAAGTCGGGACGCTGCTGCATGAAGTCCTCGGCCGCCATCCTTGCCGCCGTGACCGAGCCCTCACCAGCGTTGTCCGAATATGGGCCGGAAGCATCATTGAGAATGCCGATCTTCATCGTCCGTGCTCCATCCGCCAACGCTGGCGGGCACGCGCTGGCGATGAGGAAAGACATTTCCAGAATGCATAAAGCGACTTTCACGACATTCCACCTGTTGACGACATTCTTGTTTTCAGAGATCCAGCACCAGCGTGCCGGACCTCGCACCCGAGCAGCAGATCATCATCGTCTTGTTCGATGCCTGCTCGTCCTTGCTGAGAAACTGATCCCGATGGTCGGGGATGCCCTCGAGCACCCGCGTCTCGCACGTGCCGCAGACGCCCTCTGAACAGGCGTGGTTTGCGGCGATCCCTGCATCAAGCAACGCATCGAGGATGGTTTTTCCGGCTTTGACCGCGATGGTCCGGTTGCTGCGCGCGAGCCTCACATCGAAACCGCCTTCGATTGCGGGGGCCTCCCTGGCCTGGAAATATTCCACGTGCACTTGACCAGCCGGGCGATCCTTCGCCGCCGCCTCGAATGATTCAAGCATCGGCTGCGGGCCACAGCAGTAGAGGTGAGCCCGCCCGGGCGCACGCTTAACGATAGCCGACAGATCGAACATTCGACCCAATCGCTCGTCGTCAAAGTCGAGATGCACCTTCAGGAACCCTTTAGACCCGAGCACCTCGATCTCGTCGAGAAACGCGGCGGCGTGCCGCGCCCTGGCTGCATAGAACAACTCGCAAGAGCGCCCCAACGCGTCAAGGCGGCTGGCCATGGACAGCAACGGCGTGATTCCGATCCCGCCCGCGATCAGGATCGAATGCTCAGCCTGTTCGCAAAGCGCAAAGTTGTTGCGCGGTCGCGACACGCTGACGATGGCGCCCACCCTGAGATTGTCATGCAGGAAGCGCGAGCCACCCCGCCCCGCCGGCTCCCTGTTGATCGCGATGACGTAGCGGTGGCGCTCACGCTGATCGTTGACCAGCGAATAGCTGCGGATCATGCCGTTCGGCAGATGGAGGTCGATATGGCCTCCGGCCGTGAAGGGATCGAGATCGCGGCCGGCCGCCGAGACCAATTCGTAGGAATTGATCCCGTCCACCTCATAACTGATGCGCTTGACGCGAACGTCGATCAAGCCCTCGCTCATGAGCGAGCCTCCGCGTGAATGGCCTGGGAAGCACTCACATCTCGTACCCGAAATCCGCGCCCAGTCTGGCCCGCATGAAGGGTGCGCCGACGTCGGCCCATGACTCCTCGGGCGGCAGCCGCATCGACACGGCGCGCACCATGAACACGTCGGGATCGGTCACGCCCTTCGGCTTCGTGCCGTGATCGCGATAGGCTCCGAGCGCTTCCAGGATGAAGCGCCGGGTCATCGCGATTCCCGTATCGCTCGAGCAGAGGTTCTCCCTGGTACGATCGAATATTGGGGACACGCCGCTCTGGCAGGCGCCGTCCTGGACCCACAAGCCCGGCAGGCCGGAGAACCAGGTCGTCTGCTGCGCCCTGTAGTCGAACTGGAAGCCGTTCTGCGGATTGTATTTCGTCCAGTAGCCCGCGTATGGGACCGTCACCGGATGCTGCACGAGTGCGTGGCGGCTGGCGTGCCCGCTCTCGCGCCCATTGTGCCCTTCCGAGAAGACCTGACGGGTTTTCGTCATCAGCGGCTGCGATGGATGGTACGAGAACATGATGCAAAGCGTGTTCTCGTCGTCAATCGGCACCCAGGCATGCCCGCTGAGATCCGGAAACGGCATCAACGGCGGCACGAGCGTATAGAAGGGCAGCAGAAACTGATTGACGCGCCAGTACAGCGTGTTGGCGTCATAGTTGCGCCGCGCCGCGATGCTCATCCCGAAATCCTGTTTGATGCATTCGAACGTTGGGCGAAGGTCCCGCTTTTGGATCCATGCACTCGTCGAGCCCTGCGAATCCAATCGACCGTGGAGCAGCGGCGCGTGGGCTGAATCAATTTCGCCTTCGACTGCCTGAAGCCAATTGCACTCCTGGACGCGCAGGGAGATATGCACCTGCTCCTGCGGGACCAAATTCCACTCGACATTCGGCAACGGAGGAAGATCAGCCTGATCGGGGCCCATGTAGGTCCAGATCATCCCGTTGCGCTCGCGGCACGGATAGGCCTTGATCCGCACGCGCTCCTTGAGCCGACTGCGGACCGGTTCGGCTGGCATATCCGTCGTTGCGCCCGTGACGTCGAATTTCCAGCCGTGGTAGACGCATCGCAGGCCACAGTCCTCGTTCCTCGCGAAGACCATCGGTGCGCCGCGATGCGGACAGGCCTGATCGACCAGCCCGACACGCCCCTCGGAATTCCTGAAGGCGACGAGGTCCTCTCCCAGAAGCCGGACGCGCTTCGGCTGCCCGTCATTGACCAGGTCGGCCGAGGGCAGGAAGGGAATCCAGTACAGCCGAAAGAGATCCCCAAGAGGAGTCCCCTCTCCGACCCGCACCAACCGTTCGTTGTCCTCGCGCGAGAGCATAACGTTCCTCCTTTGGATTGCGCGCCATCAGGCGTCTTGCTTGGGCATACCGCCCAAGAGCGCTGCAACGCGGCCTGACAGTCCGAGATCATTTGCGGTCCAAAGCGGATCGGCCGCAGCCAATGGCTTCCGCGGCACCGGCGGTTCCCGCCCCGTCTCCGCGAGATCCACGATCGTTTCGATCCGGCACCGCTCCAATGCCTTCAGCACGTCTTCGATGACGGCGCCTTCCGCGGTGCAGCCGGGCAGTTCGGGGTAGGACAGTCGCACGAGCCATTTGCCGGGCTCGGTTTCGACCGCCTCGGCTTCGAGCAGATAGGGAATCGATAACAGCTCGCGCAGATTCAAGCAGTCCTCCCCGGCAACGTCACGTCTTTGGCGTCTCTATTGATACGTATACGTACTATATTGGCGAACGATTTGCAATAGCGAATCTTGCACCTCTGTCACCTTGGATGGTGCGCACAGGAGGCCACGTCGGGCGCGGGGTTGAGGGCCGGCGGCCAAGCTGCTAACGCCTAGGCGTTTTTCGACAATTCAGGTCATCCACGGCATGTCAACCCCCAAGGGAACAAGTGCGAGCGCGGCAGACACCGCGCGCAACTGGCGCCTCGAAGGAGGAATCGGATTTCTGCTTCGATTGCTCGAGGCACGCTATGACGTGCTCTACCAGGACCTGACGGGCCAGAGCGATATCACGCCGCGGCAGTTCGGCGTGTTGATCGCACTCTATCAGGACGGTCCCCTCACGCCGTCCGCCCTCGCGGAGCGCATCAGTAGCGATCGCAATACGTTGAGCGAGATGCTCAAGAGAATGACGGCAAGGAAGCTGATCTCGAAAAGAAACAACTCGGAAGACCGCAGGTCGATCCAGGTCCAGATCACCGCCAAAGGCGAAGAGGCCCTCCTGGGCGTCGTGCCCGCCGCGGCGGAGCTTCAGAACACCTTGCTCGCGCCCCTGAGCAAGGAGGATCGCGCGCACTTTCTCAAGTGCATGCTGGCGATCGCAAAAGCCGCGGCCACGCCGCCCCCTTCCTCAGAAACCTGACCTCGTTTGGTCCTGCCGTCGGGAGCGCACGCGTCCTGATCGTCAGAAGCCTCCTACCGTGCCGAATAGCGCACCGGCAGCCGCTTCACTCCGCCGAGGAAGGAAGTTTCGGTCCAGGCCGGTTCGCCAGCGAGTTCGATCCGCTCGACCCTGCTCAGCAGTTCGCGGAAGAAGGCCACGACCTCTGCCTTGGCAAGGTGTCTGCCGATGCAGGCATGAATGCCAAAGCCATAACCGAGATGACGATTGGGCGAGCGGTCGGGAATGAATTCGAAGGGGCGATCGAAAGCTTCCTCGTCGCGATTGCCCGAGGGATAGCTGATGAGCAGGCTTTCCCCGCCCCTAATCGTCTTGCCGCGAAGTTCGTAGTCGGCCGCGGCCGTACGGAAGAAGTGCTTGACGGGCGACACCCAACGCACCATTTCCTCCGCCGCGTCGGGCAACAGCTCGGGCTGACGCTGAAGTCGGGCCATGCAATCCGGATTTTCGATCAATGTGAGCAAACCGCCGGCGATGGTTGAGCTCGTCGTATCGTGGCCTGCGCTCGCCAGAGCAATGTAGTACGAATAGGCCTCGAAGTCCTCGATCGGCCGCCCGTCGATTTCGGACGTCGCGATAACCGTTGCCACGTCGTCCTTCGGATTTTTCCGCCTCTCCTGCGCAACATCCTTGAAATAGTCGACATAGGCGAGCGTGGCGTCGATCAGATCCGAGCCCTTCTGCATCTCCGGATCCCCACCGCCGAAATAAGCCTGGGTGATCTTCAGTAGCCGCGCCTCATCGCTCCGCGGCAGTCCAAGGATCGTCATCAGGACGCGCAAAGGATAGTAGATCGCGATGTCATTGTAGAAGTCGCACGCGCTCCCCATCGCGACAAGTCGGTCGACGCTGTCCTTTGCGAGCGCCGCCATGCGCTCAGAAAGTGTTCGAATGTGGCGCGGCTTAAACCAGGCGTGGGTCAGCTTCTGATACTTGGCATGATCCGGATTATCCATCTGGGGCAGCGCCCGAACCAGCATCGGCTTGCCGCTCATCGCCTCTTTCACCTTGCTCTCGAACTCGACGCTGAGAAGCTTGGTCCTGGGCGCGTTGATGAAACGATCAGGCTGGCGCTCGATTTCGATGATGTCGGCATATTTGGTGATCGTCCAGAATGGACGGTACCCGTCGGGCTGCGTCCAATGAACGGGATCTTCGCGCCGCAACCGGCCAAACAGCCGGTGCTGCATGTCGAAACTCCCATAGGTCCGGTGATCAGAGATTGCGTTGTCCAATGCAATATCGAGCATCTCTCCTCCTTCGCTGGTTGTTTTATGTCTTATGTCGTGCTCCCGATTTCCCGCATGGTCAGAACAGGCTTGACCACACGGCCGCTCTCGAGATCGTCGACGGCCTCGTTGATCCTTGCGAGCGGATAAGTCTTGACGAATTTGTCGAGCGGCAACCGCCCGTCTCGGGAGAAACCGATCATCCGCGGGATGAACAGCTCGGGGTTGGCATCGCCCTCGACGACACCGCGAATGCCAATTCCCCGGCTGACCACGACGCTTGCTTCGGCCGCGTAGAGGGTCCCGCGGGGCGGCGCCGCAACCTGCGCGCTGGTTCCTCTCGCACGCAGGCAATTGATGGAGTTCGCCACGGCCGTTGGCACACCCGTCGTATCTAGCGAAAAATTTGCACCGCCTCGCGTCAGTTCGACGATCTTCGCCACCGGATCATCGGCGCGGCCTGACACCGCATGCGTCGCGCCCAGCTCTCGCGCCATGCGCAACCGCTCCGGTACGATGTCGACGGCTATCATCGTCGAGCAACCGACGATCCGCGCCGCGATGATGGCGGAGAGGCCAACTGCGCCGACGCCAAAGACCGCAATCGAGGTCCCGGCCTGCGGCCGAAGCACGTTTATGACGGATCCCATCCCGGTCTGGATGCCGCATCCGAGCGGCGCAAGAAGCTCGAGCGGCAGATCGGCATCGACCTTTACGATGTTCCTGGTGGTGGCGATGGCGTGCGTCGCGAAGGCGGATTGTGCGAAGAAATGCCCGCTAAGCTCGCTCCCGCCGCGCGTCAGCGCCGAACCGCCGGGCCTGTTTCCGAACAGGTTGATGGCACGAAACTGATCACAATAGCCGAGCGCGCCATCGCGACAATTCGAACACTCACCGCATGAGCCGAAGCTCATCAGCACATGGTCGCCGGGTCGGAAGGACGTCACGCCGGGGCCGACTTCTTCGATCACGCCCGCCCCTTCATGGCCCAGAACCTTCGGCATCGGCACGGGGATGTGTCCGAGCTTGACCGCCAGATCGGTGTGACAGATGCCGCACGCGTGCACCCGGACCAGGACTTCCCCGGCTCGCGGCGCCGAGAGCTCGCAAGCCCCGATCTCGAACGGATCGCGCGGCCGATTTGCAATCGCAGCAATGATTTTCATGGGACGGATGGCCTCCGGCGCGCTCATGCGAACTAACCTTTCGACCGGGCGTTGGGGCTTCCGAACACCCCCGTTTCTGCAAGGCCGGCGATGGCTTCATCGGAGAGCCCCAGGACTCGGGACAGCACATCGTCCCGGTGTGCTCCGACCGCGGGGATCTCCCGCCGCATGGCCGTCGGCCCCCCCGACATTTTCCATGGCGCATTGACGCCCAGGAATTCCCCGGCGCTATCGGCAATCGTCGCGAATGCGCCTCGCTGAAGGAGGTGCGGATCGGTCAAGGCGGCTCCCGGATCGCGATATTCGGCACTGGGAACGCCAGCCTTATCAAGTGCAGCCATACACTCGCGCACTGTACGCTGCTCAGTCCATTTCTCGACGACCTGCATCATCGCGCTCCAGTTCGCGGCCCGGTCGGGCACGGTCCTGAAACGCGGGTCGTTCGCGAGCTCGCCCTGCCCCGTCACCTCGCACAGAGCGGCGAAGTTTCGCGGCGTGATCGGCGCAATCAGGATGTCGCCATCGGAAGCCCGGACCGGACCATAGGCGGCCCTCGGCGCCTGGGGCGGGAATTGCGCTTCCTGCAATTCGTAGACGAGCAGGTTGAGCATGCAGTCCATCAAGGCGACATCGATCCGCTGGCCCGCCCCGGTTCGTGCGCGCTGGACCATCGCGGTCTGGATCGCCGAATAGCCGAAGATCCCGCCGAGCACGTCTGCGACGAAAACGGCACCCGCCGCCGGCCGGTCGCGATCGCCCGCATACCGCATCAGCGAGCGATCAAAGCCGCTTTCAGCGTGAACGATCATGGCGTAAGCAGCGCGCTCCGCGGCCGGACCTCTTTGCCCGTAGCCTGAGATCGAGCAGTAGATCAGGCGCGGATTGATCGCCCGCAGCGCGTCGTAACCGAGGCCAAGCCGATCCATCACGCCCGGCCGGAAATTCTCGACCAGGATATCGGTTTCCTTGACCAGCCGGCGGACCAGTTCGATCGCCTCTGCACTTTTCAAGTCAAGGGCAAGGCTGCGCTTGCCCGCATTGAGCTGGCCGAAATAGGCGCTCTGGCCGTTCCGCAACGGGGCCCGCAGACGCATGTCGTCGCCCTCGGGCGGCTCGATCTTGATGACCTCCGCGCCGGCGTCCGCGAGCAGCCTCGCGCAATAGGGACCGGCCAGCATGATCGAGAAGTCGAGCACGCGTACACCATCGAGCGGCAGAGTCGCAGTCTCCTGCTCTTGCATGCGGTCACTCCTATCTGGGCAGCCCAAGCGCCCGTTGTGCGATGAGGCTCCGCTGGATCTCGTTGGTGCCGATGCTGATCACCCACATCAGCGAATGACGCAGGTTCTGTTCGAAACGGCCATTGTCGATCGCTCCGGGCATCTGCTCCGATAGCGCCGCGCGCATGCCGAGGATATCGAGCGCCGCCTCGCCGAAGCGCTCCATCAACTCCCCCGAGAATACTTTGCTGATCGCGCCGTATTCCGGCGGGGTTACGCCGCCTGCCGCGAGCTCGGCGCATTGCATCATCAATAGACGCCCGATCTCGATCTCGGCGGCCAGTGTCGCCATCCTGTCGCGCACGATGGGATCGTCGCTCAGCTCCGTTCCCGCAGCGTCCTTCTCCATGACGTGCCGCCGCAGCTGCTCGAAGGCATGAGCGACCTTCAGGACGATGCCCCCCCCGACCAGTCCCCGCTCGAATGCGAGCGCGCCGGTCAGGACCTTCCAGCCTCCGTTGACCTCACCGACGAGGTTCTGCAGGGGAATGCGGACGTCGTCGTAGAAGATGTTGGCGAAGGAGCCGTCATACATCGTGGTCGCCGGCCGGATCGTCACTCCCGCGGCGTTCATGGGCACGATGAACATGCTGATGCCGGCGTGCGGCGGCTTCGCGGCCTTGTCCGTCCGCGCCGCGAGGAACATGTACTTGCCCCACCACGTCGTGGTCCAGATCTTCTGGCCGTTGATAACCCAGTGATCGCCGTCGCGCACCGCGCTGGTCTGCAGCGCCGCGAGGTCGGAGCCGGCTTGCGGTTCGCTATAGCCCATGCCGTGCATGGCTTCACCGCGAAGAATTTCGGGCAGATATCGCCGCTGCTGTTCCGGCGTTCCGAACATCATCAGCGCGTTGGCCTGGATCGCGGCGCCAATACGCGGCGCCTCGGCCCGTTCCATCGTCTCCATGAACGCGATCTGCTCGAGCGCTGAACGCGCCTGGCCGCCAAACACCTCGGGCCAGCCGAGGCCTATCCAGCCGGTCTTGCCGATGTCGCGCGCGAAATCGGCATCGAACTCCCGCTTAGAGAAGGGCTTGCGATCGAATTCGGCCTTGCGCTCGCGCGACCAGTTTTGCGCCAGCCATGCCCTGACCTCGTGGCGCAGGCCGTTACCGGCGTCGCCGAGATCGTATTCGGGCAGGCCCGAGCTGCCGGCATCCAGCAACGAGGAGGCCAACGACCCTTTCGCGTGCGGCCCTCCGCCCAGCGCAATCGTATCGAGGTGCACCCGCTTGAAGTGCAACGGCGCCTCATGTTCGTCGGCGTAGCCGATGGCGCCGAACGCATGATGGGTCTCGAGCGACACCCGCCTCAAGGCGTCGCTTGCGAAGGCGACTGCGCAATTAGCGAAGTAGCGCCAGTCGCGATGACCGAGGTCGTGCAATTTTGCCGCATGATCCACGATCAGGCGCACGCCTTCGAGGGCAATCAGCCCGTTCGCGAGCTTATGCTGGATGGCCTGGAATCGTCCGATCGGCTGGCCAAATTGATGCCGTTCCCTGGCATAGTCCGTCACCAGCTCGAAGGCACGCCGGGCAGCGCCATGCGCCCGCGCCGTCAGCGCCAGCTTTCCCTTGATGAGGAGATCATCGAGGACCGCATCATCCAGCGACATGATCGTGACGGGCACCGCATCGAGCCGGACCTCATGAAGGACCCATGCGCCCATGGCACGGGTCGGGACGATCTCCACACCCGCGGCATCCAATGCCACGAGCCCGACGACCGCGTGGTCAATTGCGACGAGAAGATGCGTGCAACTCCCCGCCGCTTCAACAAACCGAAGCAGCCCATCCGCACGATCACCCCTGACCCGAATCGCGCCTGCACCCGCATCGGGGTCCAGTGTCCCGAATGAGAAGGCCAGCCGCAAGGAGCCTGCGTGCAGCTTGCTCAAACAATCAACGGCGCTTTCGCACGTCGAAGTCGAGAGCGCGAAATTGGCAAGCGCCGCGGACCACATCGGAGCCGGGCACGCGGCCCGCCCGAGCTCCGCAAGCACGACTGCCACCTCGCGGAGCCCGCCCTCGTCACGATTGCTGCCAAGAGTGGCAACGCCCTGCCCGATAAGCCTGGTCCATATCGCCGCAACCTCCTGCGACGACGGACCACGCCTGACGCAATCGGCACTCCAATGCTCGCCGAGAAACCCGCGCACGGATTCCCGGAGCATCGTCCTGATGTCGTCGCCCGGAAGCTCCGCCGCATCCATCGGCGGCTAACCTTGGCCAAACCTGGGCCTGCGCTTCTCCTTGAAGGACATCGTCGCTTCCTTGTGGTCGGCGGTCTCGAACGTCACCTGTTCGAGCGCCATCGAGGCCTCGAGCAACATGTTCACCCGGTCCTTGACGATCTGGTTGATCGACAGCTTGGTCCAGCGGATCGCCCAGGTGGGACCGTTGGCGAGCTCGATTGCGATCTCGCGGGCCCTCGCCAGCACCTCTGCCCGGGGCGCGACATGATTGACGAGGCCGATCCGCTCGGCTTCCTTGCCCTTCAACAGTGTCCCGCGAATGAGGAATTCCTTCGCCTTGTTAATGCCGACCAGCAGCGGCCAGATCACCGTGCCGCCGTCTCCGGCCACCAGACCGACCCGCGACACATGCGTATCGCCGATGCGCGCATCTTCTGCCATGACGGTGATGTCGCAGAGCAGCGCATGGGTCGCTGCAAGGCCGATGGCATCGCCGTTGATGGCCGCGATGATCGGTTTGTCGAGCTCGAGCTGACGGGTCACTCCGCGGCGGCTGATCATCGGGTCGTGGACCTCGCCCTCCTCGAGCACGTCGCCGCCGGGCCGCTCGGACATCGCCTTGACATCACCGCCGACGCTGAAGAACTCCCCGGCGCCGGTCAGCACCACGACGTTGACGGCATGATCGTCGGCAAGATCGTCCCAGATGGTGCGGAGCTCACGGATCAGCTTCTGATTGATCGCATTGCGCGCTTGCGGCCGATTCAAGGTCACAGTCGCGACCTTGTCGGTTACATCGACAGTAAGGCATTCATATTTGGCATATCGGGACACATTTTCCTCCGCTGTTCTTCTTATTCACACCCTGCTTCCTGCCGAACGAGCACTCATCGTCTCATGCCAGGCTTCATTTCCGCCAAAGCGACCTGAAGGGACATGGCCCCGGGATCCTGCTCGAGCATCTTCTGAACAGCCGCCAAGTGACTCCGCATCAATCTGGCCGCGGCGGTGGTATTTCGTTCGCGCAGCGCAGCCAAGAATTGCCGGCGCCGCTCGCCCAATCGGGCCATCGCAACCCCGCTCGATGCGACCTTCGCATAGACAAACCGCATATGGATCTCGGTCACCGCATCGGTGATCATCGCAATCACCTTGTTGCCGCAGGCCACCGCGAGCAATTTGTAGAACTCTCGCGCGCATTCGACCCGCTCGAGCAGCCGTCCCTCGCGGGTAAACAGCTCCGTTCGTTCGACATTTGCCTGCAACGCCTCGAAATCCGACTGGCGGGCGTTCACGCAGGCGAGACGCACGACGAGGTCGAGAACGTGCACGCGCGCTTCCGACAATTCGCGGATCGAGATCGTTCCCAGGCTCAGCATGTCGCGCATGACCACGTTCATGCGGCTGGTATCACCCTGCTGGACGAAGGCACCACCTTTGACGCCCTTCTGCAGCCGGAGCACGCCGGCCATCTCGAGGCTGCGAAGCGCCTCTCTCAGGACGTTGCGGCTGACACCGAGCTGCTGTGCAAGATCGCGTTCGGGCGGCAGCTTGTCGCCCGGCTTAAGAACGCCGAGCGCGAGCTGCTCGCGAATCCGCTCGCAGATCTCCTCGAAGGCGCGGCGCGTGTGAATGGGCCGAAACGACAGCGGCGCATGTGATCCGGCCGCGCGGTGATCCGAGGTCCGGCTCCGCCGCTTAGGCGATGCCGTGCGCGGGCTGGCGGGGGCTTGAGGGCTTGACTTGGTCGACATGCGGTGAATTATTAAATGGATCACCCATTCAATGGAAGCCCCTTTTTGGCCTCCCAACGAAAAAATCACCGGAGACGTCCATGAGCTTCACCGAGGAGCAGATCGCCTTTCGTGAAAACGTCAGGAAGATGGCCACCAAACACGTGGCGCCGATCGCAGCCGAAATCGACGAGACCGATCGTCTTCCCCTGGAGCTCGTGAAGCTCTTCGGCGAGATGGGACTGATGCAACTCTGGGTCCCCGAGCAATATGGCGGGCCGAACGGCAATCTGACCATGGCCTGCATCGCGCGTGAGGAGATATCGAGGTTCTCCCCCGCCTGTGCGTCGATCGCGGCGCTGAACACGATGTTCATCATGCCGCTGCTCCACTTCGGCTCCGAGGAACAGCGGAAGAAATACCTGCCGATCATTGCCCGAGGCGGCATCGTGACGGCGATCGCGATCTCCGAGCCGCAGGCGGGCTCCGACGTGACGGCCATAAACACGCGCGCTAGGAAGGACGGCGATTGCTACGTCCTCAACGGCCGAAAGCAATGGTGCAGCTACGGAGTGGCGGCCGACTACATCGTCGTGATGGCGCGGACCAGCGATAGTCCCGGCGCCGACGGCATTAGCGCCTTCATCGTCGAACCGAAGAACATGGCGGGAATCACCTTTGGGCGGCACGAGCGCAAGATGGGCTTTCGTGGCGCACCGAACACGCCCATTTTCTTCGACAACGTCCGGGTCCCGATTGAAAATCTCGTCGGAGAGGAAGGCAAGGGTTTCCGGGCCTCCATGCGCGCGCTTGACCTCAACCGCCCCACCATCGGCGCCCAGTCCGTCGGACTGGCCCAGGGTGCGCTCGATGTCTGCGTCGCCTACGCGAAGGAGCGCAAGCAGTTCAAGAAGTCGATCTCCGAATTTCAGGGCGTGCAGTTCATGCTCGCCGACATGGCCATGCAGATCGAAGCGGCACGCGCCCTCGTCTATGAGTGCGCCCGTGCCGGCGACGCGGGCGACTGGAAGCGCCTGAACGTCCTTGCCAGCATGGCCAAATGTGTCGGCAGCGACATGGCCATGAAAGTCACGACCGACGCGGTGCAGATTTTCGGCGGGTATGGCTACACGATGGACTATCCCGTCGAGCGCATGATGCGGGACGCCAAGCTGACGCAGATCTTCGAGGGCACCAACCAGATCCAACGGATGGTGATCGCCCGCGAGCTTCTACGATAAGACCTAAAAGCGATCAAAATTGGGAGGAAATACCTTGAACAGCGACTTCGGGCGAGCTCTAGGCATCGTGGCCGCATTCGCGATGCTGGCATCCACGCCACTCCACGCGCAAAAGGCCTATGGACCGGGAGTCAGCGATACCGAGATCAAGCTCGGGCAATCAACGCCGCTCAGCGGCCCCGCCTCCGCGTTCGGCGCCGGCGCAGGACGCGCCGTCGTCGGCTATTTCGAAATGCTCAATGAGCAGGGCGGGATCAACGGGCGCAAGATCAACTTCACCCAGCTCGACAATGCCTACAGCGCGCCGAAGGCGGTGGAGCAGTCGCGCAAGCTCGTAGAGGACGTCGGCGTGCTCGCCGAAGTGGGCACGATCGGGACGGTGCCGAACGTCGCGATCCAGAAATATCTCAACTCGAAGCAGGTCCCGCAGCTCTTCATTACGGCGGGCGGACGTCGGTTCAATGATCCCAAGAACTTCCCGTGGACCGTGCCGCTCTACCCCGATTTCGAGACCGAGGGGCGTGTCGTTGCCAAGTATCTCCTGAAGAACAAGCCGGAGGCCAAGATCGGCGTTCTCTACCAGAACGACGACTATGGTAAGGACTATCTCAAAGGGTTGCGGGCGGGACTCGGCGACAAGGCGTCGCAAATCATGCTGGAGGCCTCATACGAGCTTGCCGACCCGACGATCGACTCGCAGATCGTCCAGCTCAAATCCGCTGGCGTCGATACGTTGGTCGAGCAGTCATCCTCGAAAGCGGCGGCGCAGTCGATCCGGAAGGTCCATGAGCTCAACTGGACCCCGTTGCACATCATCGGCGGATCGACCGCCTCGGTCGAAACTATCTTGAAGCCTGCGGGCCTTGGCGCCTCGAAAGGACTGGTGACGACGCAATTCCTTAAGCAGCCCGGCGATCCCGCCTGGGCCAACGACGACGAGGTCAAGGCGTACAAGGCGTTCCTGAAGAAATATGCACCATCCGTCAACGCAGACGACTATTCGGTGCTGGTGGCCTATATGAACGTCCATGCCGTCGAGCTCGTGTTGAGAAAATGCGGCGACCAACTGACCCGGGAAAATCTGATTCACCAGGCGACGTCGCTGAGCGGAGAACGCCTTCCGATGATGCTCCCCGGTATCGCGATCAGTACGAAACCGGACGATTACGCGGCTTTCAAGACCCTACGGATCGCAGTTTTCGACGGCGCAAGCTGGAACCTGTCCGGCGATCCGATATCGGCCCAATGAGTGGTTCGCCGCGTCGTGACGCCCCAGCTTCGGGTGACTATTGCACCTAGTCTACTTTATGAAGTGGAAGCGGCGTCACCGACTTGGCGGCGCTAAGCAAAAGCCATCAAGAAGGATGCGGCGATAATTCAAATGAGATGCACCTATGCCGCGCCCATGCGCCTTTGCGCGACGCCAGTCGGTTCGATTTGGGAAATTGGCTGATGGCCTTCTATCAGACGTAGGACGGCATCGATCGGCATCGGCCTTCCGAAAAAATAGCCTTGAACACTTTCGCATCCTTCCTCGCGAAGGAAGTTCAAATGTTGTTTGGTCTCAACTCCCTCTGCAAGAACTGGAATGTTCAAGCTTCGGCCCAGAAGTAAAGTTGCCTTTACGATGGCTATGGCGTGAACACTAGATCCAGTCGCCTGGATAAAGCTTTTGTCGACCTTTATCTTGTCGAACGGAAACGCCTGAAGGGTCGACAACGAGGAGTAACCAGTACCAAAATCGTCCATAGCAACCGAGACGCCTATCGCTTTCAGGGCAAGCACGACCTGAAGCGCGTGGTTACGATCTGCAATGATGCCGCTCTCGGTTAGTTCGATCTCCAGGCGTGAGGGTGGGAGGCCGGTCTCTTTCAGTATTTTCGCCACTTGGCGAGGCAGTTCGTGATTAAGCTGCATCGGAGCGACGTTGACCGCAACGGGAAAGGGGCGCGGCCATCCGGCGGCTGCGTTACATGCAGTTCGCAGTACCCAGTCTCCGATTTCGACGATCAATCCAGTCTCTTCAGCAATAGGAATGAAGGCGTCGGGCGGAACGCGCCCCTTAATTGGGTGATTCCATCGTAAGAGGGCCTCGAAGCCGATGATCTCGCCGGTTTGAACGTCATTTTGGGCTTGGTAGTGAAGCTCTAACTCATTTCCAGCAATGGCTTTCTTGAGATCGATGGCGAGCGCGGCACGCGCCCTGCTAACCTCGTCCATTGAGGCTTCATAAGTGCAGATCTTGCCCTGTCCCAAATTCTTGGCGCGGTACATGGCCAAATCCGCACGCGAGGTTAACACGTCGCCCGTCACGCCGTGCTCCGGAAAAAGAGCGACACCGATACTGCAGCCGACGCTTAGGAGCTGATTATTCCACGCTACCGGATCTAGAACCGCTCTTCGTATACGTTCCGCGAACTTCAGAGCTTCTCCTCGCGCGAAGACGTCTTTCTTGAGAGCGACGAACTCGTCTCCCCCGTTCCTGGCGAGGAATTCGCCAGGCTGCAACGCATCTGATACGCGCTGTGCGAGTTGCCGTAGGACGGCATCTCCAGCAGAATGGCCGTGGACGTCGTTGATATCCTTAAAGCGGTCGAGATCGATGGCCAGAACGACGACGCGTGCGGTGTCGTCTCCTGCACCCGACAGGAGCTCCGTCAGCCGCTGCTCCAGACCGTGCCGGTTGAGCAGCCCTGTTAGCGGATCATGGAGCGCTAGATGCTTATAGTTCTCAGTAGCTTCTCGCGCGGCATGTAGATCGATTGCGTACGCGGAAGCCGCCATGGCCATGATGAGGGCGATGCCGACCAGCACGCATGCTAACATGAAGGCGTCCGAGAGGGCTTGCGTCGGGGCCGTCAGTTCCGGTTGGACAACCAGGGTAACAGCCGCCATTCCAGTGAAATGCAAGCTGACGATGGCCAGCATCATGCCCAGCGCACCGCCATACTTGCAGAAGCGAGTTACGGGACGAGCAATTCGGTTGGCGGCGAGTGCGCCGAAGCCGGCGGCCAAAACAATCGAGAGCACGACTAAGGCCGGATCCCAAGCGAGCATCGCTTGGGTCTCGAAAGCCGCCATCCCGGTGTAATGCATCGCCGCAATACCGAGGCCAAATATAGCACCACCTCCTTCGATAAAAGGACCAAGCCGGGTTCTGGTCGTTATGAAGAAGCCGACCCAAGCAAAGGTGACGGCGATCGCCAGAGAAGCGAACGTCAAAACTGGCTCATATGCTCGCGCTAAGTGATGTTGATAACCGAGAATGCTGGAAAAATGGGTTGTCCATACCGTCCCGCCCGCTACCAATCCCGAAAGAAAGAGCAGATTTAGTGACCTAAATCCACAATTGCGCCTCGCCCTTGCTAAAAGGCGCATCGCCAGAACTGACCCAGCAGCACACACCAGTGCCGCCATTGCCAAGTAGCGCAAGTCGTGTTCCGAGGGTAGACAAGTAAATTGCAACATCGAGATCCTCTCTTGAAGGAAGTACGACGCCAACTTGCCCTAGGATCCAAGCATTCCGCTTACAGCGTTAGCGTTATATAAATTCCGAGCCCGTCCGGCCGCAGTCAACAAAGCATACGAGGGCTTAATCTGTCGTGTAAATCTGCGCGACCAAACAAGAGAGTGAAGAAAGTGTGACCGTCGGAAGCTCGGGCAGAAGCCTTCCACGCAGGAGAAGTCCTTGTTGCAGTTGGACTGGTCGATGTGGCGCTTACGGCCGAACTCGGTCTCCAGCGACTGCACCGAGATGCAGTTGGAGGTTTGCGAGCAGTCGCCGCAGCCCTCGCAAACCAGTTCGTTGATGAAGGCGCGCTTGGCCGGATCTGAATAGAGCCCGCGCTTGCGGCGACGGCGCTTCTCCGCGGCACAAGTTTGGTCGTAGATAATGACGGTAAGACCCTTGATGTCGCGGAGCTCGCGCTGGACAGCTTCGAGCTCGCGACGGTGATGGATTGTCGCGCCTTGCGGGAAGAAATTTCCCACCGGGTATTTGCCGGGATCATCGGAGACGATCGCTAGTCGCTTAACGCCCTCGGCCCAGACCTGATGCGCGATCTGCGCCACCGTGAAGCCGCCTTCGGCGGGCTGGCCGCCGGTCATCGCGACGGCTTCGTTGTAGAGGATCTTGTAGGTGATGTTGATGCCGGCGGCCGAGGCCGCGCGCAACGCCAGCAGCCCGGAATGGGTGTAGGTGCCGTCGCCGAGATTCTGGAAGATATGCTTTTCGGTGGTAAAGGGCGACTGACCGATCCAGTTCACGCCCTCGGCGCCCATGTGCGAGATCAGGTCGGTGCGGCGCGTCGGCATGCTCAGGGCCATGCCGTGGCAGGCGATGCCGGCCATGGCGCGGCTGCCTTCCGGCACGCGTGTTGAGGTGTTGTGCGGGCAACCAGAGCAGAAGAACGGCGTGCGCGACAGCTTGATGGGCGCGGTCGCGGCGACGGGACGTTCGAAAGCCTCCAGCCGCGCCAGCCGCTGCTCCAGCACCGGGCTTTGATGGCCGAGCCGGCGCAGTCTTGCCACCAACGCGGCGGCACCATGGTCGGTGTCAGCTCGCCTTCGCTCGGCAGCAGGGGTGCGCCGGTTTCGTCGCGCTTGCCGGCAATCGTCGGACGGCTGAACGCATCGATATTGTATAGGATACGCATCAGCTGGTCTTCGATGAAGCCGCGCTTCTCCTCGACCACAAGCACGTCCTGCAGGCCTTCAGCGAAACGCCTGGCGCCACTTTCCTCCAGCGGCCAGGTCATCGCGACCTTGTAGATCCGCAGCCCGAGTCCCTGCGCGTCCTTGTCAGTGATGCCCAGATCGGCAAGCGCCTGACACAAATCGAGATAGGCCTTGCCGGTTGCGATGATGCCGAGCCGCGCCGGCCTAGAATCCAGCACGATGCGGTCGAGCTGGTTGGCGCGGGCAAAGGCCTGCACCGCGGCCATCTTCGGGCCGACAGGCGCTTCTCAGCCTCCAGCGGCGGATCGGGCCAGCGGATGCTGAGGCCGCCAGGCGGCATCTCGAAATCGTTTGGCAGCCTGATCTGAATGCGCTCGGGATCGTTGTAATTCGAGGCCTAGCTCTCCACGGTCTCGCTTATCGCCTTGAAGCCGACCCAGCAACCGGAGAAGCGCGACAATGCGAAGCCGTAGAGTCCGAGGTAGAGATAGTCCTGCAGCGTCGCCGGATTGATGACCGGGATCAGCGCCGCGGCGAACACCTGCTCGCTCTGATGCGCCAGCGTCGAGGACTGGCAGCCATGATCGTCGCCGGCCAGTGCCAGCACGCCGCCATTGAGCGAGGTGCCGGCGGCGTTGGCGTGCTTGAGTGCATCGACCGAGCGGTCAACGCCGGGACCCTTGCCGTACCAGATGCCAGACACCCCATCGACCTTGGCGCCGGGAAACAGACCGATCTGCTGGCTGCCCCAGACCGCAGTCGCGGCGAGATCTTCGTTCAGGCCGGGAACGAAGGCGATGTCGTGCTGCTGGCAGTGCGACTTCGCGCGCCACAGCACGTTATCATACATGCCGAGCGGAGAGCCGCGGTAGCCCGAGATGAAGCCGCCGGTTTTGAGTCTCTTTAGGCGGTCGCGCTCGCGCTGCAACATGGGCAAGCGGACAATGGCCTGCGTGCCGGACAGGAAGATCAGTTTCGATTCGAGACGGTATTTGTCCTCCAGCTCGACCTGCATTCGTGTCATGTACTACCTCGGCATCGTTTTTATAAGCATGGATGCGGTTGCGAGATGAACGGCTGCTCTATAGCCCTGGAGCGATCGGTCCGACTGCCGACAACCCACGCACCTCATACTTGTTGATCAGCCTTTCTATAAGCTTCTCGCGTATGATTTCATCGATGAGGCCTTGCATAACCTTCACGCCGATAAGATTCGACTTGGGTGTGCCGATTGCTTGAGCCACGGTCGCAAAGCCCCCATCGAGAATCCGCGCGCCTGGCAGACGTCGTACGTCGGACATCAAGCGAGGCCGAAGGCCCGCCAGCGCGTCTAGTTCTTGCTCCTCGAACACGCGCAGGCACTCGTCGAGACTGCGTGCGCGGACAATTTCCGCATTACGGATATTCCGTTCCAGCCAAAGATCGTAAGCCGCGCCCGTCACGGAAGCGATACGAACACCTGGTCTGTCCACGTCTAATGCGGAACGAAAAACGCCTCCGGTCCGAACTAGAAACGTTGCCTGAATCTCGGCGTAGGGTGATGTGAAGGTAATGGTGCGCGCTCTCTGGGGTTCGGCCCCGATCAAGCAAATGTCCCAAACGCCGGAGGTCGCGGCGTCGGCCAGGACATCAGGCTTGTCGTACATAACATAACGGACAGGCACCCCGATTCGGCGCGCGATCTCTGCCGCAACTTCAGGTCCAACTCCTACCGGTTGGCCGGCGCGGTCGAGACCTTGGACAAGAAGAAAGTTTGAAAGGTTGATTGCGGCTCGCATAACGCCAGTAGGCGCGAATTCAGCAGTTGCACTACGGATATTGGGCAGGAGCATCGTGTGTCGCAGTTCATGCATCACTTCGTGAAAGGAGACGTTCTTGGTTCTTGGCTCCCTTCGTCGGCCCATCGCGCCGAAAATCGCGCTGGGACGTCGGAGCTTCCCTTCGGCTTCGCAAAATCCCGTATTCACGTCAGGATCGACGCTTGGCTTATCGGAGCTAGGTCGAAACCGCCCTCGATTCGCTTCACTTTCGAGAACCGCGGCGCAAAGAAATGCGTAGGCGCGATGATCAGTCCCTCGTCGCTACATCGCGCAAGAAAGTCGCGCCTCGAACTTGCCGCCTTTTCCGGCTGCTCGCAGAAGCCGGTGTTCACATCTGGATCGAGCATCTGGAGTGGGTGGTGAAGCGGATCACCGCCGACAATCGCGCCGGGCTCGCCGGAGATTTCGACAAGCAGCATGCCCTGGGAGTGGCCGTAACAGGGAATGAGTTTCATGTCCGGGGCAATTGTCGCGTAAGGGTCGGCGAAATCCGTCAGGCCGGCGTCGATTATGGGCCGCACGCTGTCCGCAATCGAACGCTCGTTGGCCTCGTGGCGCATCAGCCCACCGGAGAGTGCCAGTTCAGCCTCAAGTCGCGGCATGATGTGACGGGCACGCGAGAACGTTGGCGTCCAGACGCTATCCACAAGCCTTGTGTTCCACCCGACATGGTCTAAATGTAAATGGGTGTTGACCACGTGAGTAACGTCCTGCGGCTCGACGCCCAACGCGGTGAGCTTGGCAAGCCAGTCGTTTTTCTGCATGTGGAACATCGGATGTGAGGGCATCCGGTTCTTAAAATTGCCGAAGCAGGTATCGATCAGCATCACGAGGCCATTGTCGTCCCTGACCAGCCAGGAATGAACGCTCGTGCAGAGAACCTTACGGCTGCGGTCGTAACTCTCGGGCGGCCCCCTATCCAGAAGCCTGTCCAGATGATCGGGCGCGGCCTTGGTGAACATGGCCGCCGGAGGCATGCGGGCGCCCTCGAATTCTGGGATCGCGTCGAGCCGGTAGCGACCGACACGGAAAGTATTATTCGTCTCAAACATTGAGGTCGTCCCTGCTTTTGGATTCGCCGTCGGCCGCGAGGAGTCGTAGTCAATAATGCCGCACCCTGATTCGCACGGTAGGTTCGCGACCTGAATTAGGTTCATTCGCGAGGTGCATCGGCCCCAAAACCAGTCAGCGATCTTCGCCGGTTCCTTCAAACCATTAGTTCCGACCATGTCGCTGGCATTTGGACATGCATGGCCTGAATGGTGCTTATTCGCA
The DNA here is from genome assembly GCA_035293585.1 of Bradyrhizobium sp. Taxonomy (GTDB): domain Bacteria; phylum Pseudomonadota; class Alphaproteobacteria; order Rhizobiales; family Xanthobacteraceae; genus Bradyrhizobium. Next base: position 90,356 of record DATGMN010000072.1, read on the forward strand.
TCGACTCGCTTCCATGGACACTGTGAACGAAGTAGCAAATAGACGGTTGGCGCCCGGTCCATAGGAGGAACCCGCAGGCATTGCTAGAGGCAGGATTCATGTCGAAGATAGAACAGTCCGAGAACTTCTTTTGCTACCGGGTGGGCACCATCGAGGTCAGCGTCGTCAGTGATGGATACGTCACTGCCCCACTCCCCGCGGGTCTGATCCCGGGCGTGCCATTATCAGACGTTCAGGCTTCTCTACGCGAAGCTGGATTGCCTACCGAAACCGTGACGACCACCTTCGCGCCTCTGCTTTTCACGAACGGGCCGAAGACAACCTTGATCGACACGGGCTTTGGTCCTGATGCCGCCGCCGAAGCGGGGAGCACGAGAGGCTTGCTCGTCGGCAACATGAAGGCGAACGGTGTTGACCCGGCCGACATAGATACCGTCGTTATTTCGCACTTCCATCCCGATCATGTCAATGGACTGCTTTCACAGGGCAAGCTGACATTTCCAAATGCGACGATCATGGTTCCGGAGCCGGAATGGCAATTCTGGATGAACCTCGAAGAAATGAGGCGCGCCCCGGAAGGCCGAATGTCGCACATGTTTCAAAACAACCGCCGCATTTTCGAGCAAGTCGGCGAGAACTTGTCGATTTTTCGATGGGGCGCCGAGGTGGTGCCGGGCCTTGAGGCCGTTGCCGCGCCGGGTCATTCGATCGGCCATACTGCATTCTGGCTGAGGTCCGGCGACGAGCAGGTTTTCGTTCAGTCTGATCTGACTAACCAGGCGGCGCTTTTCATCGCCAATCCACATTGGTCTTCCACACTCGATCAGTTTCCCGAGCAGACCGTAGCTACCCGATGCCGCTTCTACGATCTGCTTGCAGAGACACGGACCCCCTTGCAGGCGTTTCACCATCCCTTTCCCGGACGGAGCTACCTCGAAAAGGACGGCACGGGCTATCGACGGATTCCGATCGATTGAGGGGGGCGTCAGGCTCTCAACAAGATAGAGCGATGGGTCGGCCTCGTCCGGCCGTCAACCTCCGGCATCGTTGATCGCCTGCGCGCCGATGGTCGGGTTGCGAGGGCGGTTGTTGTTCGGTCCCGCTTGTTCCGGCGACCGTCGCAAGCACACGGAGCAGATCACGGCCAATATTGCGGGTATGGCAAACACCCTGAACAAGGCTTCGGAGCTTAGATTTAATGTCAGCAGGGTGCCTCCGAGTATTGGTCCTGCGATAGAGCCTAGGCGGCCGATGCCGATGCCCCAGCCGACGCCCGTGGCGCGGATCGAGGACGGATAATAGGTGCCCGCGAACGAGATGCTCACGCCGAGGGCGCCCACTACGAAGAACCCGGTCACGGCCACGCTCGCGACAATGACGGGCAACGAGGCCTGAGCCGCCGAACCGAAAAAAAAGCAGCAGATCGTCGCCCCGGCAAAGGAGGAAGCCAGCGCCCATTCGGGCCGCCCCGTTCGATCAGCGAGATTATTGAAGAAGAATCCACCAAGGAGACCGGCCAGTTGGAAAACGGCCGCAGCGTTGTTGCTCGCCTGAAGTGGCTGTCCGAGCGCGTGGACCACAGTCGGAATCCAGTTTACAAAGAAGTACAGCAACAAGAGGCTGCAGAGGAATATCGACCAGATCAGCAGCGTCGGCACTGCGAAGTCCTTGGAGAAGAGCACCGCCACCGGAAAGCGGTCGTTGTGCCGGTTCTTCGACGGCTCCGTTTCGGGCACCGTCCACCCCGGGGCAAGCCGGGCGACGACGTTTTCGAGGCGATTGCGTTGGCGCGGTTCCGAGAGCAGTCGCGAGAACGATTCCGGAAACGAGATCAGCAACGCCGGTAATATCAACAGCGGGACGATTCCTCCGATCCAGAACACGGTTTGCCAGCCGAAACGCTCGATCGTCGCGGCCGCCACGAAGCCCCCTAGGGAGCCGCCAATCGCAAACCCGCTCGACGAAATCGCAAGCATGAGATTGCGCGCCCGCGTAGGCGCGTAGTCCGACACGACAGCAACCGTGCACGGGAGCACGCCGCCGAGCCCGAGCCCGGTCAGAAATCGAAGGCCCAACAGCATGCTCCAGGAATGCACTGTCGTAGTCACCAAAGTGCCGAGAGCATAGAGTACGGTGCAGCCGATCAGAACGGGTCGGCAGCCGATCTTGTCTGCCAGCGGCGAAAACGTTATCGGACCGAGGGCCAGCCCCAGCAACCCGGCACCGAATATCAGACCGAACGACTTGGGATCGATGTGCCACAGACCGCTCAGGATTGGCGCGACATATCCGATGATCTGGACGTCGAAGCCGTCCATCACCGCCAGTCCGAGAGCAACCACGATCATCCGAATCTGGAAGCCTGTCAGCTCACGCTCATCAAGCGCCGATCGGAACGAAACCATCCGCGGGTCCACATATTCCTCCCAAGTTCAACAGCTTCTTTTGCTGGTTCTTTGGCTGCCGAGCCGTCAAGTTCAACTGGTTTCCTACCTAGTCGAGGCCCTGAGCGGTAGGGAAGCGGCGCAACTAAGGGTCATTTGTCAAACGAATGAGCGGACTATAGACTCTCTCACACAGGCCGCTAAACACACCCGCAAATGAGCAGTCGCCGTATGAGCACGCCGGTCGATCGTCTGAGCTTGATGCGTCTCTTCGTCCATATCGCAGAAGTCCGCTCCCTGTCAGGCGCGGGGAGGCTACTCGGTCTGTCGCAACCATCGACCAGCCGACAGCTCAAGCAACTCGAGACAACGCTCGGCGTTGAATTGTTTCAGCGATCGACCCACGACCTGGTACTGACCGAGGCCGGCAAGCAGTTCCTGCCGACAGCCGTGGAAATGCTGGCTGTCTGGGATGCCGCCGTCGAGAATGCACGGGCTGGACGCGACAAATATCGCGGCAACATCCGTGTCGCAGTGCCTGTTGCGATCGGGCAGACGATTCTCGCCGACATTGCCATGCGCTTTTTGGCGGAACATCGCGCGATCGCGCTTGACTGGCGCCTCATAGACGAGCCAGGCGACCTTGCCGCTGGCGGCTATGATCTGTGGATCAGGGCCGGTCCCATTCGCGATGAGTCCCTGATCGTGCAGGAGCTTCGGCGGTCGCACCGCACCATTGTGGGTCAAGCGGCGGAGAAGCCCGTGCAGCATCCCACTGAGTTGAATCGTCGTCCGGCTGTGCAACTCCTGACCTATATGGCGCTGCAAATTCCGCTTGAGACGGATGATGGACGCACAACGACGCTGACCCTGAAGCCGGCTCTCGCGACGGACAACATCTACGTGGCATTGAAGGGGACAAGGTCGGGCATCGGCTACGGAATCCTGCCGCGCTGGCTGGTTCAGGAGGATCTCGACGCCGGCACGCTCGTCGAGCTCTGCCCGGGATGGTATCCCCCCGCGATCTCGCTCTACATCGCCTATCCTCAGAGCAGATTTAGAACCGCCCGGGTCAAGCTCTTCATCGAGTACTTGCGGCGTGAGCTTGTGGGCATGGATTCAAATGCCCTATTTCGAACTGCAACAAGTACTGACTCGAACAGGTCGACGCCTACTCGCCGCACGAAGGCGTCAGGGGGATCAAATTGAGCTCAGTTGGACGAAGGCTCTCGGCAGCCCTTCGATCAATGAGAGCAGTCCTAGTGCCCGGCCATTTCGTCCCGCGTCCCAGACGCGTCACCTCGCTCCAAGTGATAGGCAAACGAGTATTGGTTCATCGTTGCCTTGACGCGGGACTCCATCCCGCTCCATTCGCTGTCGGCGCAAGAAATCCTGATATTGACCATTGTCCCCGAGGATGGATGGGGATCGATCGATAGCAACAACTGCCCACTCGCGATTCCTGTTGCCTCCGAAAGAGCCAATGAGAGCGCGCGATGTGTTGCGTCCTTTCGTAACTCGGTTTTCAGTGGCTTGCCGACGGCGGTGAGAGGAATCTCGGGAACGACGATGATCTCCTTCGGAAAGGCCGCCCGCTCCGAAATCCGGTCCTTTAGAAACTCGGCGAGCTCCGCGGATGATGCTTGCGAGCCCGGCACCAGCTGCACATAGGCGATCGGCACCTCTCCGGCGTAAGCGTCCGGCCGCCCGACCGCGGCCACGAGCTGCACATCGGGACATTTCATCAGGGGCTCTTCGATCAGCGCGGGATCGATATTGTGACCACCGCGAATGATGACATCCTTTGCACGTCCAGTAACGAAGATGAAGCCGTCCTCATCGACGCGGCCTAGATCGCCTGAAATGATCCACCCGTCCTCTGTCCTTGCACCGTGTTCGTGAGCAGGGTTGACGAAGCCTGGCGTGACACCCGGCCCGTTGACTTGGAGCATGCCGATCTCTCCCGGGCCACAGACCCGCACGGTGCGGCCCTGCGCATCCATCACAGCGGCGCGCACGCGCGTAAATGGGAAGCGGATGCCAGATCCGCCCTCTTTCCGGAGCCCATCCGGCGGATCGCAGGATACGCTCGCCGTGTTCTCGGTCATTCCGTAAGTGTTGAGCACACGGATCCCAGTATTGGTCTCGAACTCTTCCCGAACCGCGATCGGAAGCGCGGTGGAGCCGGTCGCAAAATAAGGCTTCAGCGACGACAGGTCGCGATCGCGCGGATGGTTCTTGGCCAAGACAGCCAATGTCGTAGGCACCGCAGAGATTCTGGTAATGCGATACTTTTCGATGAACTTCCAATAATCCGCGACGTACCTTTTATCGCGCGCCCCCATAACGCTAGGGATGACCATGCTCGCGCCGGATGCCAGCGCCGAAAAGGTGCGTCCGATAAAGCCGCCGACATGGAACATCGGCGTGTCGTTCAAGCAAACGTCGCGAAGCGTATGGCGTTGGAAGAGCTGGCTGGTCCAGTGACGATATGAGAGACCCCGGTGCGAGAGCTTAACGATCTTCGGCGCGCCGGTCGTGCCCCCTGAATGGACGTAGGCGGCAATGTCGTCTCCCTTGATTTCGAGAAACGTTCCGGCTTCCGGCTGGGGGCCGATCGCAACGTCAAGATCAGTGTCCGGTTGCACGCTGCCGTTCGGACCTCCTCCAACAGACCATATCTTGGTGTGTCGTGGGAGCTCGCCGATCATGGAAGCCAAAGATTCCCAGATTTTGAATCCGGGAGTCGGAGCGAGAGCGATAACGGCTTGCGCGTTCGATTCGCGGATCAGCCTCGATATCTGGGAGGCTTCCAGCATCCAATTGATGGGGAACACGATTCCGGCTGACATGGCCCCGAGATACGCCCAAAAACTTGTCGGCACCCCCGGCAGCAATACGGCAACGACATCCCCACGATTTATTCCGTGAGCTCGCAGCAGGCTGGCCGTCTTGTGGATATTGCTCCGAAGCTCATGGAATGACGTCCGGAGCGGACTGCGAGCGATGTCTCCGTCCTCAATATATGAGATGGCGATGTCGTCTCGATCACGCGCCGCCAGCGCAAGATCGATTCGCTCCAAAAAGTTGACGATCCTCACGTGCTCGCTCAGGGGGACCTTTTCGATCTCTTCGACGTCCGCGATGGAGCGCAGAGGCTTGTTCAACAGGCCGACTTCTACGGTTTCAGTCACGACAGCATCGCTAGGAATCGACGTCGACATTTTTGCGGAACTAAGCACGAGATTCCTCCTCAATCGCCTCATATCAGACGATCTATTCACTCTCTTTCGATGAACTGACGTACCGCGGCCGCCATCAATGCGACCGGCGCGCATGCATCTCACAGACGAACCGAGCCGGTACCAGGCCGATAGGTCTTGCTCTCGATGAACTCCTCCCGCGCTCTATTGCGGATGCCAGCCTTATCGCGAATGCGGAGCTGATCGTTTTTGGCCGCTGCGTATTCGTAACATTGATCGACCGTCATGCTGGGGGTGACACGCAGAGCTTCCTTCGTTGCCTGCAGCGCAATTCCGCTCTTTCCCACTAGCGTCTGGGCGATCTGGCTGACTCGCTCCCTAAGTTCTTCCTGCGAAACGGCAAGCGTGACCAGACCCAGCTCGCAAGCCTGCTCGGCTCCGACCGTTTCGCCGGTAAACGCCAGGTAGGTCGACTTGCGCCGACCGAGTGTCTCGACCACCAACTTGCTCACCGCGCCACCGAGGAAATGTCCCCAGTTGATCTCCGAAAGGCCGAACATCGCCTCACTCCCGGCGACGGCGATGTCGCTTGCAATCAGCGGCACGAAACCGCCGCCAAAACAATAGCCATTCACCATCGCGATGACCGGCTTCGGCGAGCGGGTAATGCCTTCCCACATCCAGCCTCGCGCATCGGCAGAAAAATTCGCGAGTTCGGCCGGCTTGTCCGCAAGCTGACCAAGGAAGTTCAGATCCATCCCGGCACAAAAGCTTTTTCCTGCGCCGGTCAGCACGATCACTCGCACGTCCGGATTTCCGTTCAGTGCACGAAAGACCCGTAACATTTCGGAAGATAGCGCCGGGCTAATCGCATTTCGTTTCGTGGGCCTGTTCAGCGTGATCCAGGCGACATTTGCTGCGACCTCGACGAGCACGTTCTCGAAGGTTTGATCGTGATGGACTGTCACAGCGATCCTCCAGCGATTGTCAGACGCCGAAGCACTCCTCGCGGGAACGTAGAGGAATTACCGGCAGTTTTGTTCCTTTTCGGGTAATCGGTCGACGGCCATCACGGAAGTCGGCACGCACGAATTGGGCTTATTCGGCACACGAATGAAGCAACCAGTTGTCGAACATCCAGGCCGACCCATTTCCCTGGTGGGGCAGCGATGGCCGGATGGAGAACAGCCACATGTCGGAGCAATCCGACTTCGGTACCTTCGGCCGTTATATCGAAACGGCTGTGGATCAGATGTCCCCCGAAATGAGGGACGCCTACGATTTCACCAAATCATTGCGTGGCATTGTTCCCGGCCGCACCCGCCGGCTTCTACTGTGGATGTCCGGCTGGTTCCTGGCAGTGTCGATAGAAACGTACATTTCAGATGCGAGCCTCTCGCCCTTCACGCGGCTGATGATGTGCAGCGGCTTGCCGACAGTGAGCTGCCCGTACATCCCTGCGGCCGAAATTCCCATGCCCTGCTGGCCGCGCGACTGGCTGAGCTTGTGAAATTTCGAGCCGTAGAGCAGCTTTCCGAAGATGCGCGCGATCTGGCTCTCCACGATGCCCGGGCCGTTATCCTCTACAACCACTCGCGCTTTGTTTGAGTGCTCGCTGACCTGCACCTTGATGTCGGGAAGTCTCCCCGCCTCCTCGCAGGCGTCGAGCGCATTATCGACTGCCTCCCTGACGGCGGTGACCAGTGCCTTGACAGGAGTATCAAACCCGAGCAGGTGGCGGTTTTTCAGAAAGAATTCCGATACAGAGATTTCGCGCTGCCGGCGCGCCATCTCCACAGCAGTCACTGGTGCAGGTTGCCTGTTGGATGCCATCCAAGCGCCGCAGCTTCGAAAGAAGGAGAATCCCGAGCCCTGAAAATGACTCTTCTTATCCGCCCTTCGCCGCTCCCGTTTGACCAGGATCAACGCCAGCGGCCAGGCCGCTTATCTCTTCGGTGGCGGCAGCAGGCACCGCAAAAGCGTCTGACGCGACGATGGTGCATGACGGGGAAGCTGACACTTCCTGATACGGCCAATAGCTCTTTGGCTTCGCGTTGATTTTGCTCAATGCCCTGCAAATTCCGCGATCTAAGGAGATCGCATGGGTGCTGCGTCTGACAACGTAGAGGTTCACAGCCTGATCGCGTTAGTGCGCGATCTTGTTCGGGAGCTCCATCCCCAGCGCGGCCGGTTTATCGCGGTCGAGCCGTCCAGCCGCATCGAGCGCGATCTCGGGATCGACAGCCTCGCCCGTACCGAATTGATCCTGCGCATCGAACGGGCTTTTCACGTCCACCTTCCAGCACAGACGATCGGGGAAGCCGAGACGATCGAGGATCTGATCCGATCGCTCGAACAGGCTGGCCCTGCGCTCCAGCACGTCGACCTCGGCAGGCCGCCGCCTCTCGCACTTGCGGCCGTGCCGGCAGCGACAGAAGCGAGCACCTTGATCGACATGCTGGACTGGCATGCGGTACGGCACGCCGACCGCCTGCATGTGACCGTCTTGCAGGACGAGGCGACGGTCCTCGGCACGCTCACTTACGGGGAGCTTGCCGCCAGGGCCCGGCGGATAGCACAGGGCCTGATCGCGCATGATGTCTTGCCCGGAGATCGGGTCGGCCTGATGCTTCCGACCAGCGTCGAGTTTTTCATGGCCTTCTTCGGCATCCTCTATGCCGGCGCAATCCCGGTGCCAATCTATCCGCCGATGCGGCTTTCCCAGCTCGAGGACCATTTGCGACGCCAGACCGGGATATTACGCAATGCCGGCGCCTGCCTGCTCATCACGATGCCTGAGGGAAGGCGGTTGGCCGGCCTGCTGGGCAATCTTGTCGAGAGCCTGAAAACCGTTGCCAGTGTTTCCGACATCGAAGCATCCGCAACGCCGACAGCACTGCCACAGCTCAGGGATTCGAGCGCAACGGCCCTGATCCAATACACGTCTGGTTCGACCGGCGACCCGAAGGGCGTTGTCCTTACCCATGCGAACCTGCTCGCCAATGTCCGCGCGCTCGGAACGACGATGGAGGCGAGTTCAGCGGATGTCTTCGTCAGCTGGCTGCCGCTCTACCATGACATGGGGCTGATCGGCGCCTGGCTCGGATGCCTTCATTACGCCGCGCGGCTCTATGTGATGTCGCCGTTGAGCTTTCTGGTCCGCCCGCAAAGCTGGCTCTGGGCGATGCACAGGTATCGCGCGACATATTCGGCATCGCCCAATTTCGGCTTTGAGCTCTGCCTTGCCAAGATTGCCGACGACGACATCAAAGGGCTGGATCTCTCCTCACTTCGCATGGTCGCCAACGGTGCGGAGCCGGTCAGCGTGCAGACCTTGCGCAGCTTTACCGAGCGGTTTGGCCGCTACGGCTTTCCCGCAAAGGCGATGGCGCCAGTCTATGGGCTTGCCGAATGCTCCGTCGGGCTCGCCTTTCCGCCCTTCGGCCGCGCGCCCATCATCGATCGCGTTGACCGCGATCAGCTCAGCATCCACGGCATCGCCAAACCCGCAAGACCGGATGATTCGCATGCCCTGGAGATTCCTGCTTGCGGCCAGCCGCTTCCCGGCCACGAAATCAGGGTCGTCGACGAAGCCGGTCATGAGCTTGGTGAGCGCAGGGAAGGACGTATCGAGTTCCGCGGGCCGTCAGCCACGCGCGGCTATTTTCGCAACGAGGCCAAAACGCGCGAACTGTTCCGCGGGGACTGGCTCGACACCGCCGACCGTGGCTACATGGCCGGCGGCGATATCTTCGTCACCGGACGGATCAAGGACATCATCATCCGCGCCGGGAGGCATCTCTACCCCCAGGAGATCGAGCAGGCGGTCGCGAATGTGCCCGGCGTGCACAAAGGCGGCGTCGCCGTGTTCGGGGTGCCCGACCGCGCCTCCGGCACGGAACGGGTCGTGGTCCTGGCCGAGACCCGGGAGGGTGACGAAGCTGCGCGCGCCGCGTTGCAGGCGCGTGCTTACGAAGTGGTGACGGATGTCGCAGGCACGCCGCCCGACGAAGTCGTGCTTGCGCCGCCGCGTACGGTGCCGAAGACATCAAGCGGCAAGATCCGCCGCAGCGCGGCGAAGGAGCTCTATCAAACTGGCCATATCGGTCCGCGGAAGCGCGCCCTTTTGTGGCAACTCGTGCGTCTTGCCCTCTCCGGCGCTGGCCCGCAGCTCAGACGGTTCGGCCGATTGCTCGGTGAGAGCCTCTACGCTGCGTGGTGGTGGTTGGCGCTCGGCAGTACCTTCGTCCTGGGCTGCATCGCCGTGCTCGCCCTGCCGACGGAACAATTGCGCTGGGCTGCACTCAGGCGGATCGGGCGACTCTCGCTGGCTCTCATGGGCATACCGCTCGCCGTCCGCGGTATCGAAAAAATTCCGCGGCAAGGCGCGGTACTCGTTTTCAATCACTCAAGTTACATGGACGCGTTCGCGCTTGCGGCTACACTCCCCGGTGAGCCGGCCATCGTCGCGAAACGCGAGCTGGCGCGGCAGATGGTTGCGGGCCCCATCCTGCGCCGGCTCGGCACTCCCTTTGTCGAACGCTACGACGTTTCGACCAGCCTGACGGATGCCGCGCGACTGGAAGCGATAGCGCGAGAGGGGCGCCTGCTCGTCTTCTTCCCGGAGGGGACGTTTACCCGCAGGGCCGGCCTGTCCGGCTTCTTTCTCGGCGCCTTCAAGGTTGCCGCCGAAACCAACCTTCCGGTCATTCCTGGCATTATCAAGGGCACGCGGACCGTCTTGCGCAGTGACCAATGGTTTCCGCGCCGCTGCCCGATTGGCGTCGAAATCGGCGATCCGCTCTTGCCTGCAGGCACGGATTTCCAATCCATCGTTCGGCTGCGCGACCAGGTCCGGCAGTCGATGCTCGCGCGCTGCGGCGAACCGGATCTCGAAGAGCTTGTTAAGCCCGCGCCAATATCTCGCACCTGACGGGCAGGCGGAAGCGACGACCGAGGGATTTTGCCACTTCGCGTGTTGTGCCCGTCCGGGAATAACGGGTAACGAAAACCATCGAAGTCGCGATTCGAGGTCCTCCTCAGATGCGGCCTCCTTGGAGATGATTGACTACACTTCGAATGGTCATGCTACCAATTGATCCTCATCAAGAAGTCCGGAAACAAAATCTGGTCTGAGATCTTCGGTGTGCGAGGGTCGCAAGGTCCCTAGCGCCTCTGGCAGCCCTCGCCGATTGGAAGACAGTAGTGCTTGTTAGATTCTCGAGAACGGCAGCTATCATCATCTGCGCCCTGCTCTCAGCTTCGGCGATCGACGGCGTGCTCGCAGCAGTCGCCGTTCGCATTGAGCTTTCAAGTCAGACCATGGACGTCACCGTCGACGGCACCCCGTTTGCCAGATGGCCAGTATCGACGGCCCGGCGTGGGTACCGGACCCCGGTCGGCACTTATGTGCCCTATTCGCTCGAACGCATGCACTATTCCAGGCTCTACGACAATACGCCGATGCCCTATTCAATCTTCTTTCACACCGGATACGCCATTCACGGAAGCTACGACATCCACAATCTGGGCCGGCCTGTCTCCCATGGCTGCATCAGGCTGAGCCCGGATCACGCACGTTTCCTGTTCGAATTGATTCAGGCACAGGGACGGCAGAACACGATGATCGAGATCTTCCGTTAATGGCGAACTCCTGCAGGTTGCGCCCGATGTGAATACGCTCATCACCAGCTGGCACGGGCGGAGGAAGAGCATCCGGGATCCGTACCGGTCTAAATTGGCTTGCCAAGCATCATAGTTGCACGACGCGGGCCGCCGGCTGTGGAAACATGTTGATTCAAATCAACGAACCCGCGCGGCTTCAGCGGCTCAGCTTTGTCCGCGACGGCCGTACCCTGGAGGGGAGCCATGCCAACTTATCCGATCGAAATCGAACCGGAACAGATCGTGAGGTGGTTTCTCACCGAGCAAAAGGAGACGCCATCGCTATTCCAATTCGATGCGCGGCGTGCGGTTGAGACCCACGATGTCCCTCTCCGCGCGGAATATCACCTCGGCGATGAGGAGCGTGAAGACCTCACCGAGGTCGAGATGATTGCGACCCTGGAAGTGAAGCCGGCTCATGCGAGAGACAGCTGGATATTGAAGGTTACTGTCGAGGACGAGGCGGGTCCGCGCCTATCCGGCAGCCAGTCCAGTCTTGAGCCTGAGCAGCGGATCGACCTCAACACCTTCTATGACCAATTCATCCGCCCCGGGCGCGGCATTGCGACCGCGACAGCATTTGCGCAGGACGCGATAGCCGAGCAGGATTTGGATAAGTTGCTCGATTCGATCCAGGACAATCGCCATCCGCGATAGCGGCGGCAGGTCAGGATGCTGATGAGCATTCCGAGCCTTGGTCATTGTAATCGCGACAATTCCGAAAGCAGGCGGTTGCGGGCGATCTCGTACGGGAAGTCGCTGCGGTTGGCGAGCAGAACCACGCCGACCTTTCGCGGCGGTACCAGCCCTATATAGGCTGACGCGTTGTTCAGGCCGCCAGGTTTGTCGACGATGGTTATGCCGTCCACATAGACGGTTTCCCAAGCCATCGCCTGTCCGAGTTCCCGGCTGACACCGATCATTTCACGCTGGGTCATCTCTAATGCTGCGCGCAGTTGGGCATCGGCTACTCCGGCACCGAGGCAGGCACGGACGAAAATAGCGAGATCGCGCGCCGAAGAAAATATCTGTTCTGTCCCAGCGAAATCATAGTAGCTGTGCTGGTTGCCCGGAACCCCGATCGGCGTGCCGTTATATAAGTAGCCCTGAACGGCGCGCAGCCTGAGTTGCGGACTCAAGATGGACCGGTTGTCGGACCCGCGGTCGGGAAACAGCGTCGAATTCATGCCAAGCGGTTCCAGAATACGGCTTTTGATGAGTTCATTGATCGGACGCCCATACCGGCGCTCAAGCGCAAGTTGCAGCAGCACATAGCCTGCGTGCGAATAGATGCGCTGCTTGCCTGGCTGTTCGCCCGCATGCGGGGTCCAGGCGTTGAGGACGTCGATGAACTCGGCGAACGAGTATGATTTGCTGGGCCATGGCGGGTGATCCGTCACCAACAAGAGACCGGACGTATGGCTGGCAAGCTGCCCGAGCGTGACTCGGCGAATATAGTCACCGTGCAATTCCGGGACGTATTTAATGATAGGGTCATCTAAGCTCAATTCGCCACGAAGCGTTCCCAGCGCGATCAGTGTAGCATCGAATACCTTCTGCACAGACGCTAGGTTGAACAGCGAATTCGAGGTGATTTTGCGTTTCTTCGCTCGATCGGCAAGGCCGTAGTTGAAGAACCATGTATGGCCTGCAACATAGACTACGGATGCGAGCCCGCCAGCATCATTCTCTATCGCGACGGGGGCAATGTTGTCTGCTACGATAGCTCGCACCCGGGATTCGAGGTCAGAATTCGTCATCGCGACGTGCGGCAGACCGAGAAGGACGAGAATCAGAATGACAAGACCTGCGGCTGCCGCGACACCGCACCGGCATCCCATCGAGGCTATTGCCATTCGACTATCACCCCGTGGGACAGCCACACTGCTTTGTACTGGCAACCCGCTCTTGGAGGCTTTCACTCAAGAGACTGGTCGGCCCCAACGTCTTGATTTTGGTCAAGTCGGAGAAAGTCTGATTCCGGGCGCGCTTGCGACAATCAATCTCAATGCTTGGCGCCCACAGCCTTGAGCGGCGCAATCGCGTTCCTTCCGGAATGTTGCTTCTTGTTGTTATTGGTGATGGTTCCCGTCATCTCCGGCTTCTCAATGAGCCTGTGCCGGCCCTCTTTGGCATCGAACACCGTCACATGGAGCTGCGGATATCGATTCTTGATTTTCAGCGCGGCCTGCTCGGCCTCGTTGTACGTATCGTATCCGGACTTCAATTGCCGGTCGACTGCGACATGAAATTGTTCTGTGAGGGACGGTTTGATGGGCTTTCGGACCGGCGCCGTCCGGTTATTGGCGACCGGCATTCTCGTCTGCTTCGCCCGGGTTACGGACCTCGTATTGCTTGAGGACCTCGTGTGCTTCTGTCTGGCCATTTCCGATCTCCTTGGACGCTTTAGAGAGATTCAATAAAATGCGCATGCCGGGCATCTGCCATCAGCTTCTGAAAGTCGCTGCCGCTGACGTGAACCAGGCGGGCATGATCACCGCCCTCAAGATATATGTCCGCCTCACTGGCCAAGCTGTCGTCGAGGATCACTTTCAGCCCATAGGCAGCCGCGAGCGCAGGCACTGCGCGTGGCTCGCAATCATGGAAGATTCATTCGATCTGCTCTTCGTTGGCCATATCCACCTCCGCCCCAATTTGCTTGCGCAGTTGAGTGAACTGGATGTGGCTCGACGCCGGCAAGACCGAGAGCATGAACCCATCGCCGCCCTTGAGCACGACCGCCTTGGCCAAGCGGCTGAGCATGACATGACCAGCCTTAGTCTCCAGCGCCCCACCACATCGTATTTGACACCTCGCGCGCCGAGATATTGCGCGAGAGTAATTGCAATGCCCATGGCACTCTCCTGAACTTGAATGAAAACGATGCGCCCGAGCTGCCAACAAGAAATTGATCTTGCTCAAGGTGCCGGAAGGAAGAAGTGCAGAGAGTGCCGCCTGCGCCAAGCTTGCGCTTGACGGTATAGACGCCGATTTCGACGCGCTGTTCACCGGTCTCGGAGATCTGCTCGCCAACGCACGATGAACTAGCCCATACGGCAGGAGCCTTGCGCGTTTGACGTAGATCAACAAGCAATTCGGCCCGGGACGACACACTAGCGTAGGTGAGGCACGATCTTGCGCGCCACGGTATGTTGTTGCAGCGCTGTTCGGGGCGGACGCAGCGATAACGTCGCGCGCGTCGACCGTCCGAGCAAATTGGAGAGGCTCCATGACCTCAACGGACGCTGCGGCAAACTCGCGCAGATCGGACGAGTCCGGGCCGAAACAGTGGGACCGCATCCGAAAGCGACCGGAAGACTATCGGCAAGCCAACCTCCTCGACTACGAGGAAGCCGTCCGCACATTCTCATGGGACCAGGCACGAGCGCTGCTTGACGGGCTGCCCGGCGGGCGCCTCAACATTGCTTACGAGGCGGTCGATCGCCATGTGAAGGCAGGGCGCGGCGACAAGCTTGCGCTGCGCTGGATAGCTGGCGATGGCACCATCCGCGATTTCACCTATGCCGCGCTTGGCGTCCAGGTGAACCGCTTTGCAAACACGCTGGCGGAGCATGGAATCAGGAAGAGCGAGCGCGTCTTCTCGCTGCTCGGGCGAGTCCCGGAACTCTACATTGCCGCGCTCGGCACGTTGAAGAACGGCAGTGTCTTCTCGCCTCTTTTCTCGGCTTTCGGGCCCGAGCCGATCAAGGCTCGTATGACGATCGGCGAAGCCAGCGTGCTGATCACAACCGAAGTCTTCTATCGGCGCAAGATCGAGCCCTGGCGCAACGAGCTCCCGAGCCTGAAGCACGTCTTCCTGACGGAATGCTCGGCCAAGCTTCCGCCGGATACGATCGATCTTGCAGCGATTCTGGCGCAGGCATCCGGCGAGTTCGAGGTCGTGCCAACCCTTCCCGAAGACATGGCGCTCTTGCATTTCACCAGCGGCACGACGGGTAAGCCGAAGGGAGCGGTACATGTCCACGAAGCTGTGGTCGCCCACAACGTGACCGGTAGGCTTGCGCTCGACTTCCATCCCGATGATATTTTCTGGTGCACCGCCGATCCCGGCTGGGTCACCGGAACCTCCTACGGCATTATTTCGCCGCTGACAAACGGCGTAACGATGGTTGTCGATCAGGCGGAGTTTGATGCGGAGCGCTGGTACCGAATCCTGCAGGACCAAACGATCACCGTCTGGTACACGGCGCCGACCGCGATCCGAATGCTGATGAAGGCCGGCGCCGAGTTTGCCAGGCGGTTCGATCTCTCAAGATTGCGTCTCATGGCGAGCGTCGGAGAGCCGCTGAATCCCGAAGTCGTGGTGTGGGGCCAAGAAGCATTTGGCAAACCGTTCCACGACAACTGGTGGCAGACAGAGACCGGCGGAATCATGGTTACGAATTTTCTGTGCATGGACGTCAAGCCGGGGTCGATGGGACGGCCCCTGCCCGGCATCGAGGCCGGCATCGTCGAGCACCTGGAAGGCGGCGAAGTGCGCGAAGTCACCAGGCCAATGGCCATGGGGGAGCTCGCGCTGCGTCCCGGCTGGCCGTCGATGATGCGCGGCTACCTGAACGAGGACGCACGTTACAAAAAATGTTTCGCCGGCGGCTGGTATCTGACCGGCGACCTCGCGATGCGCGACGGCGAGGGATATTATTGGTTCGTCGGCCGCGCCGACGACGTGATCAAGAGCTCTGGCCATCTGATCGGCCCATTCGAGGTCGAGAGCGCGCTGATGGAGCACAAGGCCGTCGCCGAGGCCGGCGTCATCGGCATCCCCGAACCGACTGCCGGCGAATTGGTCAAGGCCTATGTGGCGCTCAATCCGGGCTTTGCGCCCAGCGAGGCGTTGCGCAAGGAATTGCTTGGCCATGCACGGCAGCGGCTCGGACCGGCCGTTGCGCCGAAGGACATCGCGTTTCGCCAGAACCTGCCCAAGACCCGCAGCGGCAAGATCATGCGCCGCCTGCTCAAGGCCCGGGAGCTCGGTCTGCCCGAGGGCGACATCTCGACCTTGGAAAGCGAGGAACGATGACGATTGCAGCCGCAAAGCCGCATCTGTCGCGCGAGCACCTGCTCGAACTGTTGAAGCAGATGATCCGCATCCGCCGCTTCGAGGACAAGTGTGCCGAATTGTACACGCAAGAGAAGATCCGCGGCTTCATGCACCTCTATGACGGGGAGGAGGCCGTCGCAGTCGGTGTGATCGCCGCGCTGGAAAAGCGCGACCGGATTGTCGCGACCTATCGCGAACATGGGCAAGCACTGGTGCGCGGCGTGCCGATGACCACGGTCATGGCCGAGATGTATGGCAAGCAGCAAGGCTGCAGCCGCGGACGCGGCGGTTCAATGCATCTGTTCAATGCCGCGACCAATTTCTATGGCGGCAACGCCATCGTCGGTGGCGGACTGCCGCTGGCAATCGGTCTAGCGCTCGCCTCCCACATGCTGGGCGACGATGTCATCACCGCCTGCTTCTTTGGGGACGGCGCCGTCGCAGAAGGCGAATTCCACGAGAGCATGAATCTGGCAGCGCTGTGGCAGCTGCCGGTGTTGTTCGTCTGCGAAAACAATCTCTATGCCATGGGAACTGCCTTGGCGCTTTCGGAGTCCGAAACCGATCTTCAGCGCAAGGCCGCGTGCTATCGCATTCCATCCGAGGCCATCGACGGTATGGATGTGGTGGCGGTCGAGGCCGCAGCCCGTCGGGGGATCCAGGCCGTGCGCGAAACCCGCAAGCCCTATTTTCTGGAATGCCGCACCTATCGATTGCGCGCGCACTCGATGTTCGACCCCCAGCTCTACCGCGACAAGGCCGAGGTCGAATCGTGGCGCCCACGCGAGCCGATCGTCCGCTTCCAAGGATGGCTGGAAGCCAATCACATGATCCATTCGGACGAGCTCTCCCGCATGACGGCCGAGATCGATGCCGAAATCGAGCAGGCGGTCGCCTTCGCCGAGGCAGGGACCTGGGAGCCGGTCGAGCAACTGTGCCACTTCGTTTATGCCGACGACGCGGTGCCAACCGGCCAGTGAGGTAGCATGCAGCAACAGATGGCCCGGACCGACACGATCGAGATCACCTACCGCGAAGCAGTGCGTGCAGCACTTGCGGATGCGCTCCGCCGCGACAAGCGTGTCTTTCTGATGGGTGAGGACATCGGCCGCTATGGCGGCTGCTATGCAGTGAGCCATGGCCTGCTCGCCGAATTCGGACCGGAGCGGATTCGCGATACGCCGTTGTCCGAGTCGGGTTTCACCGGCGCCGGCATTGGCGCAGCCATGGCCGGCATGCGACCGGTCGTCGAACTGATGACGGTGAATTTCAGCCTCCTCGCGCTCGACCAGATCCTCAACACTGCAGCCACCGTGCGCCATATGTCCGGCAATCAGTTCGGCGTGCCGCTGGTGATCCGGATGGCTACGGGCGCGGGTCGCCAGCTCGCCGCCCAACATTCGCACAGTCTCGAAGGCTGGTACGCGCATATTCCCGGCATCAAGGTGCTTGCGCCGGCAACACTGGAAGACGCGCGCGGAATGCTGTGGACCGCTCTTCAGGAGCCCGACCCGGTCCTGATTTTCGAGAACGTCATGCTCTACAACATGTCAGGTAAGCTCGCTGCCGATGCCGGGGCAGTGAACATCGACAGGGCGGCCGTCCGCCGCCAGGGCAACGACATCTCGCTGATCACCTATGGCGGCTCGCTTTGGAAGACGCTGGAGGCTGCCACTGCACTCGCTGCCGAGGGTATCGAAGCCGAAGTGATCGATTTGCGCAGCCTGCGCCCACTCGATGACGCCACCATCATGGCCTCGGTGGGCAAGACGCGACATGCCGTCATAATCGACGAAGGCTGGCGCTCCGGCAGCCTCGCGGCTGAAATCGGCGTGCGCATCGTCGAACAGGCCTTCTGGTCGCTTGACGCGCCGATCGGCAGGGTCTGCAGTGAGGAAGTGCCGATCCCCTACCCTCGCCATCTCGAGAACGCCGCGCTCCCGCAAGCGCCGAAGATCGTCGCGGCCGCAAAGGCGGCGCTTGGCCGGGCATGAGGCAGCGTCATGGCCGAATTCCGCATGCCCTCTCTCGGCGCCGATATGGAGGCCGGCAGGCTAGTGGAATGGCTGGTCAAGCCTGGCGATTGGGTCAAGCGTGGCGACATCATCGCCGTGGTCGAGACGCAGAAAGGCGCAATCGAGATTGAGGTTTACCAGACCGGACAAATCGCGAGATTCCTCGTCGATCTCCATAGCGAAGTGCCGGTCGGAACACCACTCGCCCTGATCAGCACCGAAGCCGAAGCGAATGCCCCGGCTGCGGTAGCTCCGCCATCTGCCCCGGCGATGTCTCCGCCGCCGGGAGCGAAGCAGCCGGTCGGCGTGGCGATGCCTCCGCCGGCACCGCTGGCTGTGCCGAGGCCGCCGCAGGCCGCTCCAGGCCTTGCCACGCACATCATGGCATCGCCCGCTGCACGACGACTGGCCGAACAACACGGCATCGATCTTTCGGCGATCGTTGGCAGCGGACCGTGCAGCGCCATCACCTATGCCGACGTTGAGCGCCAGCTCGGCCCAGCCTCGCCGCCGACCGAAAAAAGGCGCGCATTGTGGCTCGATCCCGCAGCAATGCGCGCTGCGATCGCAGCCGCGATGGCCCGGTCGAAGCGCGAAATCCCGCATTATTATCTCGAGCATCAAATCGACGTCACGCCATGCGAGCGCTGGCTCGCCGAAAGAAATGCCACGCTCCCGCCTGACAGCCGCTTGCTGATCGGGGCGCTCGCGCTCAAAGCGGTTGCTCTGGCCATCTGCCGTCATCCGGCTTTCAACGGTTTCTATCGCGACAACAGGTTCGACGCCTCACAAGCGGTGCATATTGGGGTGGCGATTGCGATCCGCGGCGGCGGCCTGGCCGCACCGGCGCTGCACGATACCGATCGGCTGTCGCTCGACGTGTTGATGAGCGGCATGCGCGACCTCGTGCAACGGACGCGAGCTGGACGCATTCGCAGCTCCGAAATGTCCGACCCGACGATTACGGTATCCAGCCTTGGCGAGCGCGGCGTCGACGCCCTCTATGGCATCATCTACCCGCCACAGGTCGCCCTCGTCGGTTTCGGCAAGGTGGTGACGCGGCCCTGGGTCGTGGACGGCGCGATCGGGCCGCGCTCGGTGGTGACCATGACGCTGGCAGGCGACCACCGCGTGACGGATGGGCACGCAGGCGCGTTGTTCCTCGCCGAGATCGGCAAACTCTTGCAGGAGCCAGAAACGTTATGAGCAAGACCGACATCAGGAAGATCGTGCAGGAGGAGCTTGGCAATATCGCTCCTGAGGTCGACCTCGCAACCATCGATCCGGCAGCGGATTTGCGCGAGGCGATCGATATCGACTCGATCGATTTCCTTAATCTCCTCACGGCCCTACACCGGCGGATCGGCATCGAAGTTCCGGAGATCGACTATCCCAAGCTTGTTACCTTGTCCGGTATGGTGGCTTATCTCGAAGCCAGGCTGAAGTCAGCCAAGACCGCATAATGCGTTTCCTCGGCAAGGCGGCAACCACAACGAACGCGGGTGGTAGCGACGAATGCCGATCGGCTCAGGGCTTGATCGAGATCAACAATGCGCCGTCGTTGCGGAGCAGACTTATTAGGTTCGATAGGAGTCTGCTCCATGGATCTCAATGAAGCCATCACAGGCCGTCGCTCCGTACGGGAATATCTTAGTCAGCCAGTCGACGAGACATTGATCCATAAGCTGATCAATGCGGCAATTCAGGCACCGAGCGCCGTAAATCAACAACCATGGACCTTCACGGTTGTCCGCGACCAAAGCCTGCTGGAACGGATCTCGCGCGAGGCCAAATCTCATATGCTCGCGACCATGGCTGCGAATGCACAAGCGGGGCATCTGCGGCCGCATCTCACCGATCCCGAGTTTCATATCTTCTACCACGCCCCCGCGTTGATCCTCATCTCAGCCAATGCACAGGGCCCGTGGATCGTCGAAGATTGCGCGCTGGCCGCCGAGAATCTCATGCTCGCGGCCTATACCGCCGCGCTTGGCAGCTGCTGGATTGGGTTTGCACAAGCGTTTCTCAACACGCCCGAAGGAAAGTCTGTGTTGGGTCTTCCTTCCGCATGGGTTCCGGTGGCGCCTATCATCGTGGGCTATCCTAAAGCTAAGGCGAACCCCGTTCCGCGCAACGAAGCGCATATCCGTTGGGTAGGCTGAGGAGCACATCTCTGTGTCCCACGGCCATTCGCCCACGAAGACGAAAGTGTTTCAGAGCGAAAGAGCCAGCAATGACGGTCACACATCGACGTGGTGGATTGTCGCGACGGACCTTCCTGCACGGCTCAGCAATTGCAACGGCCGCCACGTCACTGATCGAGGCAACCTCCGCGCTGGTCAGGCAGGAGGCCGACAGTACGCTGCCTATCGCCGGCCCAGGCGCAACATCGATCACGCTTGACATCAATGGTATCGCTCGGACGCTGCTTGCATCGCCCAACATGCCCCTCGCCGATGTTCTGCGTGAGCCGCTCGGTCTGACCGGCACGAAAATCGACTGCGATCGCGGCTCCTGCTCCGCCTAGAAGCGCAGCCCGCAGACTGATCTTCAGTCCTCACTGCACCGCCTGAGCGCTATGAGCTACTCTGTCCAATCCAGCTCGAATCGGTTTGGGCCTAGCGGCTTAACAGTGTAATTGAGCGTTTTACCTGAAATTGCTGAAAGCGTACCCGAAGCAAGCTTGATAACAATCTTCCCCGAAGATTCGGAGCCAGCTGGCTTACCGTCTCTCATGACAACGGATGAGGTACCCTCAATGAGCTGCGCCGATGCCAGCCCGCCGGGCAACCGGTGAACGCCGACGCTGGACAAGTTTTTTCCCTTGGGACCATCCCATTCAGTAACCGAGACTGATGTAGCAACGGCTCCTTTCATGAGGCCATCCACACCAAAGCAGGAGTATTGGAAACCGACAAGGTTGTGCCCTTCCCGATCACCTACGGGGTCTTGGCTTGGTGTTCCCAGAATGTTGCATTCATACCGCACGACGGGGTCCGCAATCGCTATTCCGCTTGCACCGAACAGGCCGAGTGCGGAACACATAAACGTCGCGATACGATGCTTCCTCATTGGGCCTGTCCTCTTATGAGCGAACGATTGCGCGCGAGAATGGAACCCTCGAAAACAAGTAAGAGATCATTTCAACCGTGAGATGTTGATTCAAATCAAGGCCGCGATCCGAGGCCGAAACGTTCCGACGTCCCTGCATAACAGAAATCGCCCCCTCCCGTACCCCGCCGAAAGCAGGGGCTAATCCGTCTTGCGCCCGCAGCGGCAAATGCGCTCGTCGGCATCGTCTCTTTGTGCTCAGGCCGACCTCGAAGACGCCTTGAGCGCGGCAATCTCACTGTGCGCCTCAGAAAGTGCACTGGCGATGTTTCTCGAGAATCTCAGATAACAGCCGCGAGGTCGGCGGCGCCGTGCTCGAACCAAGGTGGCCAACCCTGCGCTTGAGCCTATGAATGTCGTGTAGCAGCTTATCTTCGCTCGTCATCTGCATCGCCTTCGATTTCGTCGCCGCTCGGCAAGCAATTTCCCGTCCAGCCATCACGCAGAGCGCACCATATCCTTGCTGATGGTGTCCGCTTTCGGGCGCTCCTCTTCGACCTCATGCCCCTCGACGATGTAATAGATTGCTTCCGCGATATTGGTGATGTGATCGCCGATTCGTTCGATATGCTTGGCGCAGAATAAAAGGTGGGTGCATGAGGAGATGCTGCGAGGGTCCTCCATCATGTGAGTAAGCAGCGTCCGGAACAAGGAACTGTTCAACGCGTCGATATCCTGGTCTCTTCGCCACACCTCCAGCGCCTTATTGACGTCGCGCCGCTCATAGCTTTCGAGCACGGAATCCAGTTGATGGAGCACTTGCTGCACCATGAGCTCGAGCTGCGGCATCACTGCGTCAATGCGGAAGTTGTTGTTCAGGGCCGCGACGCGCTTTGCGACGTTTTTTGCATAATCGCCGATCCGCTCGAGGTCACCGGCCATTCGCATCACGCCGACGAGTTCGCGCAGGTCGACTGCCACCGGCTGGCGCCGTGCTATGATCGTCACGGCCAGCCCCTCTATCTCGCGCTGCTGCGCATCAACCCCGCTATCAGCCGCGGCTACCTGCTCTGCCAAGGCCGCATCATGCCGACGCACCGCTGCGGTTGCGTTCTCGATCTGCTGTTTGACCGAGCGGCCCATCTGCACGACTTTGCGTGCGAGCTCGCTTAGATCAGCGTCAAAAGTCCTGACTGTGTGATCCATGAATAACAATTCCAGATAGCACGTTGTCTACAATTATGGAGAATGCGGAATTGACACTTGATTCAAGTCAACGCAAACCGCTCTTTTTGCGCTCATTGGCAACATAGTCGGAAAGCGAACCGGTGCACTGATCACGCTCGCTGGACCGGTCTTTGTGGAATGCTACACCATGAAAGGCGCAGCGACTTCAGTTCAAGGCCGCATCGGCGTCCGGTTCCGAAGACGGAGTACAGCGTCGCCATTGCCTGATTGCCAGGCCGCGTTCCAACGCATTGCGAAGCATTGTGCTCATTTGATCCAGCGCAGTCGCCGGCCGGCTATTGCAGGTGATCCGGAAGCCATTCATGTCATGAGAATAGAACTTACCCGGCTCCGTGCCGCAGTTCTTTTTTTCTCTCCCATGGTCAAGGACACCGCATGGTCGCCGATCCGCAAAGAATTAGGCTGGCTAAACTCCGTTCTTGGCAAGGCTCGCGACCACGATGTCACGGCAAATTACACACAGCGAAGGCGTTTTCGCTGCTGGGCCAGGCCCGCTCGGCACGCGATCGTCCGGGCGCAGCACAAAGCCCATCGCAGCCTCACCGAGAAGCTCGACTCGGCGCGGTATGAACATTTGATGGTGGCACTTCACCACTGGATCGAGAGCGGTCCTTGGCTACTGAACAGCCCCTCAATGCAAGCCGAGACTATCGACGTCTATAGCCGAGCTCGTTTGCGCGATTGGCGAAAGCGGATTTCACGAAAGGGGCGACGTCTTCGGGCACTGCGACGCAAACAGTTGCATGGCCTTCGGATCGAATGCAAGCGTTACCGCTACATACTGGCCGCGCTGCAAACCTTGGGCGTCACTATTGGACGACGAGACCTGGCATTCGCGGATACCGCGAGGGAGGCGCACCGTGCCCTGGGCGATCTCCGCGACCTCAAGCGGCTGAGCAAAACCGCGCAAGATCGGCCACCCCACTATCGCAGGGACAAGCGAAAACTGCTCGAACAGACGGCAAGCGCGTTCCAGCGCCATCATTAGGTTCGGATCCGCCCAGCTAGGGACGGCAGCTGGCAGAACTTAGAAATCGCGATCCCGGCTTTGCCGGCACGTGAGCTCGCGCTCACACAGGCCAAAGACCGTGAATCGCCGGCGGCGTCGCCGCCTTGGCATCTTCCAGCTCTGAGGCGGCGATGCGCCTTGCCATCAGCGCCATGACCGCGCGAGCGACCTGCTCCGCGTCGACAGCAACATCATGTTTGAGCGCGTCGCGGATGCGTTCAAGAAAGGCCTCTCGGCTCGTAGACTTGCGGACATGCGGATGCCAGGCCTTGTAATAGAAACCCCTCAGAAGCGGGGGCAGCTGCGCGCCGAGGTAGACCGCTTCATCGCGTCCCAGACAATCGCGCAGTGCATGCAAGACCGCGAGCAGCGCCGACCAAGCTCGTCGTCGATCATGCCATGCAAGGTTCCGCATCAGATCGTCGAGCCAGCCCTCGGTCGCCTTCAAATGCAAGCTTAGATCCAAATCAGACATCATGCGTGACATATCCATCGCAAGGGGAAGAGGAAGAAGTGAAATCAGCCCGCGTGTGTGAGGCCGCCCCCGATCAGAAGAATGCCTCGATGCCAACAGTGGAAATGTCGTGCGATTTCAGGCTGTGATGAGCCGCGGCGACTGAGCCGTCGATGTCAATACCGCGGCAGGCCTCTTCGACCACGACGGCGTCAAAGCCTGCCCGGCGCGCATCTTCGGCCGAATAGCGGACGCAGAAATCGAAGGCCAGCCCGACGAAGAACAGCGTCTTCCAGCCGCGCTCGCGCAGGTAGCCGCAAAGCCCTGTCGGCGTCTTGTGATCGTTTTCGTAAAACGCCGAATAAGAATCGATGTCGCGATGTATGCCCTTGCGCAGCACGAGGCTCGCACGGCCGGTCTCGAGGCCCCTGTGAAACTCCGCACCGGTGCTGCCCTAAATGGAGTGATCGGGCCAGAGTATCTGGGATCCGTAGCTCAGTTCGATCGTATCATAGGGGTGCTTATGTGGGTGGTTGGATGCAAAAGAGACATGGTCTTCCGGATGGCAGTCTTGCGTCAGCACGATGTTCTCGAACCTGTCCACGATGCGGTTGATCGCCGGCACGATCTTTTCGCAGTCTGGCACAGCGAGCATGCCGCCGGTGCAGAAATCATTCTGCAGATCGATCACGATCAGAACGTCGGTTCCCGAAACCTTCATGACTGCAGCTCCCGCAGACTCGTTTTCCAGCCGACGCCACCTGCTCCCGTGCCATTGAAACCTGCAGCGGACACGTCCGTCAGCCGCGCACTCGGCAGTAGTTCCATTGCCATCCTCGGCATCTCCTCAAACATAGACCAACACTTCTTGCTGGTCGCAGTTTGATGCAAATCAACATGAAGCGCACGCCAGCCGGGAGGCTGGAGCATTAGCGTCAGCTTGGGAGGAGCGCTCGCGATGTTCGATTGCTTGGTCATGGGTCCGGTCGAAGACTCCATTCCAGCGATTTTTCGCGCGCTGCAGGAAGCCGCGTCGATTTTTCGACCCTGCGGCCCCTCGGATTGATACGTGATAGCACAAGTGTTGAGCGAGGAAGCCGGAGTTGACGCTCGCCAGTGCTGCGTACTCGAGCGCGAGGCAGACTAATGAGCGGAGGAGATTGCTCTGAAAATCGAGGGAACCACGTTCGGCGCGATTGCCGTTGACGGCAAGACGTATGACCATGACGTTGTCATTCGTCTTTCCGGTGAAATCATCAAGCGAAAGAAGAAGCTCTCAAGGGGCTATACGGCACCTCGCACACGCTTTCGGAAGACGAGGCAAGGTTTGTCTTTGAGAAGGGATGCGACGAAATCATCATGGGCTCCGGTCAAATGGGCAATGTGCACCTGTCTCCGGAAGCCAAGGCCTATTTCGAAAAACACGGCTGCAAGGTCTTGCTGAAACCGACGGCCGAGGCAATCACGGCTTTCAACCGATCGCACGGCAAGAAGGTTGGGCTCATTCACGTCACTGCTGAAAGGTCGGCCTTCGTCACCAGATGGTATGCCACAAAGCTCATCGCCTCGTCCCGCCTCGGGATCGCGTGGTTGGCCTCCCCGATCCTGCCGACGTCCGCTGGCGCAGTTGCCGCGCGACCGGCTAAGGCGAGAACCAGCGCCTGTCATTCCTCAAATATCGGTGGCTCGGTGTCCTCTTCTTCGACCTGTTCCACTGGCTCGGTATCGTCGCTGGGATTTTCCGTTTCAATATCGGTTGATTCCTTATCGATCAGACCGGGCGGCTCATCCGCGCCTTCATCAAAGGAATGGTGTTGCTTGTCCTTGTGCTTCGGGCCAACGATCATTTCACCTTCCCCGTCACTAGCCGCCAGGCGAGACGCTCGCCGCGCGCAAGCACGAAAGGGCATTCCGCAATGCGGCGTAAAACCGCCTTCATATGATCGACGCCGATTCCTTGTGATCGCCTAAGCTCCAGACGGCAATCGTGTTCACCCCTCACACGCGGCTTTTCGGTCCGGGAGCTCGGACCAATCCAGTCCGAGCTCCTCACAGGCTTGTTGGACGACGCGAGGATCAAGAGTTTCACGTGAGCCTCCAAGGGGAAGCTCCGTCTTTCGATGGTCTCGATGCACCGTCACCATGACATGTCCTTCGTGACGGTGCTGATGCTCATGCCGATCAAATCGGCATCCCTGTTCAGCCAACATTTCCGGAATGTGGCGCTTTCCATAGCGTGCTCCTGACGATGGTTGCGAGCTGGGCGCCTGGTTCCGTTTGCTTCCTCAGCGTCGCCGTCGCGCTGGACTGTCGCTGACCTTCCGCGCTTTTCCGTTGATCAGGGTCAAGTGTGCTGCCGGCAGCGAGTTGCCTCGGACAACGGCCGGCTTGCCTGGCACAACCGTGGTTCATGCTTTTAGGCGAATCGGATTCTGTCGAGTTCACGCACGCGACCCGTAGTGGAGAAAAGCGCCGTGAAAGGCCGGGGCCTAGTACCGCCGGCGTACCCGATCCCACCGGCGACGGTTTGACGCGAGGGCTGTTATGCCAGAAGGCAGTCTGGCGCCCCACGTCTATCTCGTTGGCGAGGCTCCCGGACGCCAAGAAGCCGAGACAGGTCGGCCGTTCGTGGGCCCGGCAGGAACAGCCCTACGCGACATGATGCGTGAGGCCGGAATTGATGAAGCGCAGATCCGTCTTGCCAATGCGCTTCCGTTTCGTCCGATCGAACGATCTGCAAAGGCCGGCTTGCGCAATCGGAGACCAACCGAAAGGAACTTCGGAACTATGGGCCGATGGTCCTTGCTGATATCGGCGCTGTTCGGCCGAAGCTCATCATTGCGCTGGGGAAGTCCGCGGCCTCGCTCTTCGGCTCGCCGACCGCCATTCATGGCGCTCGGAGGCAAGTGTTCTGCTTTCGGGATTTCCGGTCCGGACAACCAATCATCCAGGCTTCGTATTGCGCTTCGGTGGAAGAGGATCAGAGTTATGGCGAACTGCAGTTCGCGATTTGCGCACCTTTTGCAAACGGGAGCAATCACCCTCCTCTCCTGTTGCGTTAAGTCAGGCGATAGTTGATTAGTTCGGTTGATTGTTATTTTCCGCGCCTGATTTCCGCGCCTGGCACATGTGCGTTCAACACGCTCTCTCCTTCAGTCCCGGGGCATTGCTGCAGCCAGAATCCCGGCTTGCAATTTCGGCGCTCACCACTGCCCCTAACGCAGCCCCTTCCGAACACGTTTGACGAGGCACCGCGAGGTATTTCGCCTGGATTACGGTGTGGCCTTCCGGCGCGTGTGCAGGAGGGTAGCCGCTAGTTTTGGCTGTTGGATGCTTCGCCGCTTCAAACCGGCAACCTTTCTTACCTAACGCACTTCGGGCGCATGTGCGGAGCTTCGAGCGCGAAAAGGTTGAGACTAAGATGGGACGAAGACGAGAGGCTGGCTAGGTGGGCGAACGACGAGCACCGGAATGCTGCTGTGCGTCAGCACCTTGTTCGTTTCGCTCCCAAGCACGATGGCCGAGATCCCGTGTCGGCCGTGTGATGCCATGACGATCAGATCGCATGACTTCTTTGTCGCAATATCGATAATTGCCAGATAGGGATGATCATGTTCGACATGCGCCGTCTCGCAGCTCACACCAGCGGCCAGCGCCACCTCCCGCGCCGCATCGAGATGTTTCTTGGCGAGGGCGCCAACCTGCTTTGCGTACTGCTCCGGCGTATCGGTTACCATGACCGGCTCAACGGCAAAGGTGTGAAAGGGAGTGGAAACCGTCAATACCGTGACCTTGGCACCGACCGACTTGGCCAAAGCGATGCCGTATTCGACCGCAGCTACCGACAGTGCAGAGCCGTCAGTAGGAATCAAGATGTGCGAATGCATGCTACGTCCGATGCCAAATCTCTCGCGGCCACATGGCGTCTTCGTCTCTTGCTTCCCTCCCGCGAGCAGCTGGGGCAGGAGATCGAAAACGCTAAGCGCTTGTGCGCCGCGCGTTATGATCTGAATCAAAGAAATCTAAGCTTTCGTTGCGTGAACTGTTCGCCTAATACGGGGCGATCGCGCAGGACGCTAACTCCTCGGACATCAATGACTGCAGATTGCATGCCCGCGCCGACTCGGATGGCCACGCCGCCCTGCGGTCGCCGAGGTATCGCACCCGGAGGGCGGGCTTGGCCTGCTCCGCTGCCTCGTGGCGGTCGGCAAGGAGGAAGCGGCCTGCGACGGGGACGAGAGAACCGGCGTTGAGATCCTGAAATGCGCGCTGCAGGCCCCTGCCCGTCAGATCGCGGAAAATTGAGCAACCGATGGCGGCGTCGCGATAGCGCGCAGCTGGGGCAATTTCGGCTTCGACGCCGCGCGCAAGAAAATATGTCGATCTCGGCGAAGCCGGTCTCGTCGACCCCACGAAAGTCGTCCGCACAGCGCTCGAAAACGCGGTTTCCGTGGCCAGCGTTCTGCGGAGGACAATGACCGAAATCCCGGAGCCGAAACGAGATCGGATGCCGGAGCCGGACCTAGTGATGTGAGGTTTGCCTATTGAGAAAGCCGGAGCGCTTGATCCAAATCAACCTGCTTTCCCGGCCGGCTGGAACCATTAGCTCCGATGCTGGAGGAAACGCCGATGATCAAAGACATTTTGGTACATATCCCGACCGAGCGGCCGGAGCGGCCCTTGGTCGATGCTTCCGTGTCGCTTGCCTCCACCTTCGCGGCCCATCTCGACGCCATCGCGCTCGGCTACATCGCAACCAGTGCAGCCCTTGTCGCAGATGGGGGCGACGCTGCTGCCGTTGCCGCGCTTTTCGAAGCAGAGCAAGGGGAAGCCGCCAAGCGCACTGCAGCGGCTCTTGCGATCTTTCAGGCGGAAGCGCGTAACGCCAAGATCGCCTACGAAACAAAGTCTATTGAAGACATCCCGGCGGTCGCAGCCAAGGCGATCGGCTATGCTGCGCGACTTTACGACCTTTCGGTTGTCCTGCAGCCAGGGACCGAGGGAGACACGTTCGACAATAAGATTCCGACCGAAATCCTCTTTCAGTCCGGCGGTCCCGTGTTGTTCATTCCCCCAATATTTCGCGGCAGCTTCAGGGCCAAGCGCGTGGGCATCTGTTGGGACGGAAGCCGGGTTGCCGCCCGGGCGCTGAGGGATGCCAGACCTTTCCTCGCTCGGGCGGATGCCTTGGTCGCGATTTCGCTCAACGAAGCGCAAGTCGCCCCAGCGGAAACTTCCGTACAAAAGCTTGCCCAACACGTCGGCCGCGCCGGACTGCCTATCGATCTCCTTGAGCTGACAGTCACTCGCGCCGACGTCCAACCGACCATCCTGTCTCTCGCCGCCGATGAGAGTCTCGATATGCTGGTCATGGGCGCCTATGGACATTCGCGCGTGCAGGAAGGTCTCCTCGGCGGCGTCACCCGCGAGATGTTGCGAACGATGACCGTGCCGACCCTGATGTCGCATTAACCGGAGGCCAGGATGCGCGCTCGCCAGATCATGACAAAGAACGTCATTACCGTAACACCAACGTCGTCGATCCTGGACGCCGCCACATTGATGTTGCGCTGTCATATCAGCGGCCTGCCGGTGCTAGACGACGGCGTCCTCGTCGGCATCGTCTCGCAGTCTGATTTCCTCCGCCGCAGCGAAATCGGTACGCGACGCAGGCGTCCACGCTGGCTGCAATTCCTGATGGGGCCGGACGGCCTGGCCGCGGACTTTGTCCATGAACATGGGCGAAGAGTAGAAGATGTCATGACGCGCGACACGGTCGTTGCGCAGGAAGATACCCAGCTGGACGAACTCGTTCATCTGATGGAAAAACACGACGTGCATCGGCTGCCTGTCATGCGCGGCAAGACCTTGGTCGGCATCGTCACCCGAACCAATCTGCTCCAAGCGATCGCCAGCATCGCTCGCGAGATACCCGAGCCCGCCGCAGCCGATGACCTTATTCGCGACCGTGTCACTGAAGCGATCAGTGCCACGTGCTGGTCGCCGGGTTGCTTGCAGGTTGTCGTGCACAACGGGTGCGTCCACCTGCACGGCGTCGTGCTCGACGAGGAGGCGCGACGGGCATCGATCGTGGTCGCGGAGAACACAGCCGGAGTCAGGGAAGTCCACGACCATCTGCGCTTCTTCGACACGATCACCGGCCTTCACGAAGCATCGCCGGAAGACCGCAAAGCGGCCGCTCCCTTGTGATCCATCTGCCGGCGCATATCGGCACTTTCAAACAGTCGCTGCACCTGCTACGGACGCCGCGGTTCGGGACCTATTATGCTGCCACCCTGCTTTCGAATATCGGCTCCTGGTCGCAGCAGGTAGCCGAACCCTGGCTCCTGCTCAGTCTTGGCGCTTCGTCCCTTCTGATCGGCCTTGACAGTTTCGTGCAGTCCGTACCCGTCTGGCTTCTCATTCTGGCCGGCGGAATGCTGGCGGACAAGTCCGACCGGCGGCGCATCATCACCATATTTCAAGCCATACAGATGATGTGCCCGGTGGCGCTTGTGCTTCTCCTGCTAACCAATCTGGTCCAGCTCTGGATGGTGGTGGCATTGTCGTTGGTCGTCGGCGTCACCGATGCCCTCTCCATGCCCTCGTTTCAGACCATCGCCGCGTCCATCGTCAGGCACGACCAGATCGCCACTGCCATCGCGCTCAATTCGACCCAATTTAATCTCTCCCGCATTCTGGGCCCGGCGCTCGCCGGCATCCTGATGGCAAGCGTCGGCGCGATCGGTTGCTTCGTGGCCAATGCGGTATCCTATGTGCCCTTCATCGCCGTCGCCTTATGGATCCTGCCCCCTGGAAGTGCTGCAGCTCATCCGGATCAGGGCCTGGACCGCCATCGCCTGTTCCTTGGCCTGCGCAGGATCGTGGCGTCCGAACACATGCGAGGCGCTCTCGTCACGGTGCTCACGACGAGCACCCTATGCGGGCCGCTCATCATCTTCTGCCCGGTCCTGGTGAAGGATGTGCTTCAGGGTGACGCAACTCAGTTCAGCCTGTCCATTGGCGCATTCGGGCTCGGCGGATTGCTGGGAGCCGTGGCATTGCTTGGGTTCGGGGCCGGATACGATGGTCGGAAGCTGAGCACCGGTTTCGCTACCGCCTACGGCGGACTAACTGCGCTCGCTGCGATCAATCCCTGGATATCCGGCCTGCCCGTCATTTTGATGCTCGCAGGCTTTGCGATGTCCGTCAGCAATACGTCGGCAAATTCGCTGCTGCAATCGGCGGCTCCGCCGCGACTTCGCGGCAGGACGATCAGCCTCTATATGCTTGCCATGCGCGGCGGTCTTTCGATTGGCAGTTTGACGGCGGGGATAGGCGCTGACCTGATCGGCGTTCGGTACGCCCTATTGCTGAATGGCGCGCTGGCTCTGGCCGCTCATCTGGTCATCGGCCGGCGCTGGCTGCAGGCTGGTCCGCCCATATTTGCCCAGCGTCCGCAAACCGAGAGCAAGGCCTGATGGACATCAAAATCCCAGATCAACTCCTTTCCACGGCGGAGCAGCGGCTCGGAAAGCTGCATGCCCGCCAGCGCATCTGCCAGCCCCTCTACGCGAACTCAAATCCTGGAACTCGCTGGTCTGCTCGAAGGCGCACGGTGCCATGATCCACCCGCACTCAGTCACATCGTCCGATGTCGTCGTCCCGCCGCATGGTTTGGCGGGCACCCTGAGCGTCGTCAAGAACTCGAACGGATTGATCGTCTTCGCACACGGCAGCGGGTCAAGCCATCTCAGCCCGCGGAATCTTGCCGTGGCAAAAGCCCTGAACGACCGCAACTTCGCGACGTTCCTGTTCGATCTGCTGACCCAGGAAGAAGAGGCCGACCGAGCCAACGTCTTCGACATCCAGCTGCTCGCGGAGCGGCTGGTCGAAGCCGTGCAATGGCTCGATGGTCAGACGCCGGCAATCGCTCGCCTTCCTGTCGGCCTGTTCGGAGCCAGCACCGGCGCTGCCGCGGCCCTCCTGGCCGCAGCCCGGCTTCCCGAGCGGAT
Organism: Bradyrhizobium sp.; assembly: GCA_035293585.1. Classification (GTDB taxonomy): domain Bacteria; phylum Pseudomonadota; class Alphaproteobacteria; order Rhizobiales; family Xanthobacteraceae; genus Bradyrhizobium. The sequence continues at coordinate 122,461 of DATGMN010000072.1, forward strand.
CAGCGCAGTGGTCTCGCGCGGAGGCCGTCCGGACCTCGCGGGCGAAGCCCTTGCGAAGGTTCGCGCCCCGACATTGCTTATCGTCGGCGGCGCTGACTATGGCGTCATCGATCTGAACGAAGAGGCCTTTGCCCGCTTGCATGCACCGAAGGCGATCGAGATCGTCGCCGGTGCAACCCACCTCTTTCCGGAGCCTGGCGCAATGGACGCCGTCATTGGCCACGCCGCGCGCTGGTTCGAAAGTCACCTCATC
>DATGMN010000073.1:0-4011 GCA_035293585.1 Bradyrhizobium sp.
GGTGACGGCGGTGCCGGTGGTCGGGCCCGTCGCGAAGTTCAACAGGTTGGTCGAGGTCGCACCGGTGGCCACGGTGGAGGTCACGGTGGACTTGGTGGAGTAGCCGACCGGGCTCTGCAGCACCTGGTTGGCGATCGACTTGGCGCTGTCGACGAGGCTCTGCAGCGAGGTGATGCCGGTATTGGCGGCCTGGAGGACCTGAACGCCGTTGCCGATGCTGTCGAGCAGGTTGCCGATGTCGCTGGCGCGGTTGTTCAGCGACTGGGCGGTGAAGTAGTTGGTGGGGTTGTCGAGAGCAGAGTTGACCTTGTTGCCGGTGGCGAGGTCGTTCTGGGTGGTGGCGAGCAGCGAAGCGGTCGACTGCAGCGAGAGCAGGTTCTGGCGAACCGAGGCGGAAAGAACGATAGACGACATTGTTTCATACCTTTCTGGTGTGAACGAGATACGCGACCCGATCTTCCTGACCGGGCACCCCCGGAAGGTGAATCGAAGTGGCTAAAAAAGGGTGAAATGGAGCCCGCCGGCCGCTGCCTGCGTCGGCACGGCCACCTCCCCGGCAACGCCACCGTGCCGCGAGATCAGGCAAAATACCCTTGCTTTTGCTGGATAATCGATGGGCCGGACGCGGCGTTTACCGCTCGTTAACCATGATCGTAAAGGATAACGGTCATGGGGCAGAACACCGCCGCGCGTTGGCGCATCATAGTCTGCCGCTGCAGTCGATCGCCCGCATCAGAAGCGGCAACGGAGGACAGAATGGCCCTGAAGGTCGAACTCAAGCCGCATGAGCGAATCATCATCGGCTCCTGCGTCATCACCAATACCGACCAGCGCGCGCGGCTCCTGATCGACGGCGACAACGTGCCGATCCTGCGCGAGAAGGACATCCTGACTCCGGAGATCGCCGATACGCCCGCCAAGCTGATCTATCTGGCGGTGCAGCTGATGTACATTTCGCCGGAGCAGAACAACCACGGCACCTATTTCAACCTGCTCCGCGATTTCGTCACCGCCGTGCCGAACGCCTGGCCGATCATCGAGGGCATCAACAATCACATCCTGAGCGGAGAGCTTTATCTGGCGCTGAAGCAGGCCAAGAAGCTGATCGCTTATGAGCGGGAGCTGCTCGACCAGATCGAGGCAATGAACGCCGCCAATCCGGACGTCTCCTCGGCCGCCTAGAGCGTTTTCGAGCGAAGTGGATACCGGTTCGCGTGAAGAAAACGCGTCAAAACAAAAAGCTGGAGCCCGGTTCTGATTCAATCAGAACCGGAAATGCTCTAGGCCATCGGCCCACCGCTCGGTAGCGTCCCGCAACCGATCAGCCCGCCTTGCGCTGCAGCTCGCGACGACGCCTCAGCAAATCACCGCCGCGGCTGCACCATTTCGGGGTTTGCCGAGATCCCTACAGCGCCAGCGGCGGCGCGTCGATGTCCGGCAGGGATCCGCAACGGCTGGTCCGCTGCGCGCCGAATTCGAGCACCGCGGCGATGAGGGCGTCGATATCGCAGACGTCGGTGCGGTGGTTGACGATGGCCGCGCGAATGGCGAGCCGGCCGTCGAGAACCGTGGTCGAGGGCGCCGCGATCCCCGACTCCTGGATGTCGGCGACGATCTCGCCGTTCACCTTGTCGGCGTCCGCGCAAGCGTAGCGAAAGCAGACGATATTGAGATTGACCGGCGCCAGCAGCTCCAGGCGCGGTTCGGCCAGGATGCGGGCTTCCAGATATCCGGCAAGCGCGCAGCTCCGTGTGATGATCGCGCCCAATTTCTCGGTGCCGTAGGTCTTCAGCGTGAACCAGGTCTTGAGCGCGCGGAAGCCGCGCGACAGATCCGGCCCCAGGTCGCAAGGCCAGGGTGATCCGGCCGCAAGTCCCCTCGTCTCCCGCCGCAGATAGGCCGCGGGCGCCGCGAAGGCGTCGCGATGACGCTCGCCGTCGCGGACGAGCAGGAATCCGGCGTCGTAGGGCACCTGCCCCCATTTGTGAAAATCGAGCGCGATGGAATCGGCGCGCTCGATACCGGCGAGAAGCGGCGCCAGCGCCGGCGACAGGATGCCGAGCGCACCGAAGGCGCCGTCGACATGAAACCAGATGTTCTCCTCGGCACAGAGCTCTGCAAGCTCGCCGAGCTCGTCGATCGCCCCGATGTCGACGGTGCCGGCCGAGCCGACCACGAGGAAGGGTGTGAGGCCGATCTCGCGGTCGCGCCCGATCTGCGCACGCAAGGCGCTCACATCGATCCGGTGCGATCGATCGATGCCGATGCAGCGGAGTGCATCGGTGCCGAAGCCTGCGATGTCCATCGCCTTGCTGATGCAGCCATGCGCCGCCTTCGAGGTGTAGGCGGTGAGAAGCGCGCCGTCATGGCCGATGCCGTGCTGTCGCGCGGGCTTGCCGAGCGCCGCCGTCCGCGCCACCAGCACCGCCATGAGATTGGCCATCGACGTGCCGGTGACGAAAATGCCGCTCGCAGTGTCCGGAAACGCAAACATTTCGCGCATCCATTGCACGACCTGCCGCTCGACTTCGATCGGAACATGATCGCGGCCGCCGAGATTGGCGTTGAGGCCGGCCGCCAGCATCTCCGCCAGCATGCCGACGGGGGAGCCGCCGCCATGGACCCAGCCCATGAAGCCCGGATGCACGTTGCCGGTCGCGTAGGGTGCGACGAAATCGACGAAGGTGCGATAGACCTCGCCGAGCTCGGATGCCTGGCGCGGCAGGTGCTCGCGAAACCGCGCGCGCACGGCTTGCGGTATCGGCTGCCATACCGGGCGGTCGCGGACGGATGCGATGTAGTCGATCATGTCATCGAGCATGCGATGACCCTGTGCGCGGAGCTCGTCCCAGTCCTGCGGATCGAGCGTCTGGCTCGCCTCGGCGCGAAGCGGCGTGTCCCGGAGCAGCCTGGTCATGCCGCGCGCTCCCGCGCGACGGCGACGCGACGGGCCAGCATCGCCGCAAAGGCCTCGAAGATCTTGCGCATCTGCGGCGGCTTGTAGGGGAAGATCGCCGGCGGATCCATGTTGTGCACGACGGCCGTGTTGTCCGCCTCGAAGATCAGGAGCGATCCGTCGCGGGTCTCCGCGCAATCGATGATGAAGTAGTCGAGGCCGACGCGCCTCGCGACTTCCGACAGCGACGATTGATGGCGGCGGCCGAAGCCGATGTCGAAGGTGCGCATGAAGGTCTCCTCCTCCAGGCGCTTGGCGAGGCTCGCCGACATCCCCGCATTGAGGTACCAGATGTCCCAGCGGTCGGCGATCGCCATGTGGCAGGCATAGGGACGTCCATCGACAAAGACGACGCGATACTTGCGAAACTGCCCGTCCTCGCTCGCATAGTCGACAAAGCGGGAAAGGAAGAAGGCCTGCTCGTCGCGGCCCTCGATATAGATTTTCAGCGCTGCGCCGTCGTCGACCTTGGCAAGACCCACGCCGGCATGCGATCCGCGCGGCCGTATGATCAAGGGAAAGGCAAGCTCCGGCGCAAGGTCCGACAGCGCCGCTGGCGACTGGGCGATGTGGAGCAATTGCGCGCGGTCGGCGTCGACGGTTGCGGGAATGACCAGGCCCTCGATCCCGCTCAGCAGCCGGTGCAGCTTGTCGCGGTCCAGATTGCCGACGCGCTCCGGCGGGTTGAGCAGGGGCCGTGGCCAGCGCGCCGCAACCGCATCGATCTTGCGCAGCGCGTCGCGGCAGTCCTCGGAATCGGAGGCGATCACGATCGCGACGTCATGCTCAGGCAACGGCACCGGCAGCTCGGCTTCCGGAATCACATAGAGCACCATCAGCTCGATGCCGAAATCCTCCAGCAGAAATTCGATCGGCGTGTTGCTGCCCATGTCGGTGGCACCCGCGAGCGCCAGAACGCGCAGATGCGGCGATTTCGATGAGCAGAGAACGCGGAACAATTGATGCGTGAGCAGCACCTCGTGCTGGATCGCAAGCCCCGCCGGTTTGTCGCCGAGCAGCTGCGCAAGCAGCGACAGATCGAGCCCCTCGCCCAC
>DATGMN010000074.1:0-51197 GCA_035293585.1 Bradyrhizobium sp.
GTGGCCGCCTTCGTGATAGGCGGTGAGGAGCTTCTCCTCCTCCGTCATCACCAACGACTTGCGCTCGGCGCCCATCATCACCTTGTCCTTGGCGTCTTCGAACTCCTGCTGGGTCACCATGCGCTTGTTGCGACGCGCGGCCGTCAGCGCCGCCTCGTTGACGAGGTTCATCAGGTCGGCGCCGGAGAAGCCGGGCGTGCCGCGCGCGATGGTCTTGAGGTTGATATCGGGCGCCAGCGGCACCTTGCGCACATGCACCTTGAGGATCTGCTCGCGGCCGACGACGTCCGGATTCGGCACCACGACCTGACGGTCGAAACGGCCGGGACGCAGCAGCGCGGGATCGAGCACGTCGGGGCGATTGGTGGCGGCGATCAGGATCACGCCCTCATTGGCCTCGAAGCCATCCATCTCGACCAGCAACTGGTTCAGGGTCTGCTCGCGCTCGTCATTGCCGCCGCCGAGGCCCGCACCGCGATGACGGCCGACCGCGTCGATTTCGTCGATGAAGATGATGCAGGGCGCGTTCTTCTTGGCCTGTTCGAACATGTCGCGCACGCGGGACGCACCGACGCCGACAAACATCTCGACGAAGTCGGAGCCCGAGATGGTGAAGAACGGCACATTGGCTTCGCCCGCGACCGCGCGCGCGATCAAGGTCTTGCCGGTGCCGGGCGGCCCGACCAGCAGCACGCCGCGCGGAATCCGGCCGCCAAGCCGCTGGAACTTGCCGGGGTCGCGCAGGAACTCGACGATTTCCTGCAGGTCCTGCTTGGCCTCGTCGACGCCCGCGACGTCCTCGAAGGTGACGCGGCCATGCGCTTCGGTCAGCATCTTGGCGCGAGACTTGCCAAAACCCATCGCCTTGCCGGCGCCGCCCTGCATCTGGCGCGACAGGAAGATCCAGACGCCAATCAGCGCGATGAATGGCAGCCAGGACACGAGCAGCGATACGAACCACGGCACGTTGTCGCCGGGCGGCTTGGCCGTGATCTGCACCTTGCCGTCATAGAGGCGCTTCACCAGCGTCGGGTCGTTCGGCGCATAGGTCTGGAAGGAGGAGCCGTTGGTGAAGGTGCCATGAATCTCCGGCCCCTGGATCACGACGTCGCGCACATGACCCTGATCGACCTCGGTGAGAAGCTGCGAGAACGAGATGTCCTGCGAGGAGGTGCGTTGACCGGGATTCTGAAACAGCGTGAACAGCGCCAACAGCAATAGGACAATGATGACCCAGAGGGCGAAATTGCGCAGATTGGCGTTCATTGACGTTCCTTCGTGGTCGCGCGGATCGCGGCCTTGATGTCCTTTGGACCTATCCCTGGGAAGCCACGAGGGAATCCCCCGGTCGACCGTATCACAATCTAGGTACCACTGGCCCGGATGCCAAGGGAACCACGCAGGACTATTTAGCGCATCCTAACGCGATTGCCGTTCAAAAAATGGCGTTTTGGTCGGCGTTTTCGTGAGTGGTTAAGGTCGGCCGGCAGCAATATTCGGAAAAACCCGCTCATCTTCGGCATTCGGTAACATCAGCGAGCCGGCTTGCGGCGCGCCGGCGCCGACTCGATGCGGATCTGCCCCCTGTTGAGGCTTACCAGCGCACCGGCAAGGGTCTGCTTGAGACGGGCTCCGGCCAGGCCCGTCGTTCCCGCGGAGTCCGTAAAGCTACGGTCCAGCTGCGCGAGCAGGGTTTCCAGCTTGCCCAGTTCGGGCGGTCCCTCGTGCCCGAAGCGGTTGACGGCACGCGTCAGGAGCCGCAGCCTGATCTCTTCGGGGAGAGCGGCGAAGGCCGCTGCGTCGAACACCATCGTGCTGCGCGCCGCCTCCAGCGCGCCCTGCCCTGTCACCGCGAGATAGCGCTCGGCGCCGTCGGTGAGCACCTCCACGGCGGCATTGGCTCTGGCGAGCCGTGTCGCAAGCCTTGCCAAAGCGCGCGCGTCGCCGCCTTCGGCGGCAAGCGCCGGCAGGAGCGCACGCAACCGCGGGCGCGTGAACGCCATGTCGCGGTTGGTCGGATCGTCGGCGTAGGCGATCTTGGCCTTGGTCAGCGTGGCAATCAGGCGCGCCTTGGGGACGTCCAGCAGCGGGCGCGCCAGCATCGCACCTTCGCGCACGCTCACACGCTTCATCGCCGCGAGCCCTGCGATGCCGCTGCCGCGCAACAGCCGCATCAGCAGCGTCTCGGCCTGATCGTCGCGCGTGTGCGCGGTGAGGATGTGGCTTGCGCCCACGCTTTTTGCGGCCCGTGCCAGCAGTCGATAGCGCGCCTCGCGCGCCGCTGCCGGCAGGCCGCTCTTCGGCTTCTCGCCGCGCCAATGCAGCGTCCGATGCGGCAATTCGAGCGCTTGTGCCAGCCGCTTGACCTCTCGCGCCTCGCGCGCCGCCTCCGGCCGCAAGCCGTGATCGACCGTGACCGCAACGAGCCGCGGGCCGCGCGACAAAGCCCGCCGCCAGCGCGCCATCAGCCACATCAGGGCGATCGAATCAGGGCCGCCGGAGACCGCCAGCACCAGCGCCGGGGCCTCTCTCCAGTCGGCAAACAGGTGCCTGGCATCCTGCGCCGAGATCGGGGAATCGTCGTCCTCTGACATGCCGTCACAGGCCCTGGAGTTTCCTGTCCTTTCGCCGCGGCGCCATTTTGCCCGTATGGCGGCGCAGTTCAAGACGTCCTTGCAGGCACGCCCTTGCCGCGGCAACAGGGGCCACGGCGCCTCAGCACTTTTCCTTTTTCTGCTCGCGGTCGATGGCGGCCTTCACCGCGGCGGAGGCACGGGGATATTTCCGCGCCACCTCGCCAAAGGAGGCGCAGGCGGCTTCCTTCTGCTTCAACGCCGCAAGCGACTGTCCGAGCCTCAGCATCGCATCGGGCGCCTTGGACGATTTTTCATATTTGGTGGTCACCGCGAGGAAAGCTTCGGCAGCGTCGCGATATTGCTGGCGCTGAAACAAGCTTTCGCCAACCCAGTATTGGGAGTCGCCGACCATCGGATCGTTGGGGAAGCGCTCGGCGAAACCGCGCATGGTCTGCTCGGCGAGCGCATAGTCCCTGCGCTGCATGTAGCCGATGCCGAGATCATATTCGTCGCGCGGCGAATTCGACGGCGGCGCGGTTGCAAGCCCCGCGGGAGCGCCCGGGTTGACCGGAGGCTGATATGCCGGCGCGCCAGCGCTGTTGGAGAGATTCAGCGGCTCGCCCGGAGCCCGGCCGCCGGGAGCGCCGACCGATCCATCGGCCGGAACCGGCAGCTGACCGCCGCCCAATGCACGCGGCGCACCGGGCGCGTTCGGGTTCTGGCTCGGATCGAAGGCATCGCCGCGACGCGACCCGCCGCCACCTGGCGCCGGCGGCTCCTGCACGATCGGTGCGGGCGCGGCGATCTGGGGCTGGCCATACCCCTGCTGACCATAGCCGCCTTGCTGGTTATAGCCCGGCTGGGCAGAGCCGCCCTGGGCCTGATAGCCGCGCTGGGGCGGCGCCGCGGGCGCAGCGGCGACGCCCGGCTGGGCCGCTGGCTGACCTGGCGCAGGCTGGCCGCCGCTCTGCAGCTGTCGGAGCTGCTCCTCGAGCTGGCGGTTGCGATACTGGAGCTCCTCGTTCTGGCCGGTCAGCTGCCGGAGCTGATTTTCCAGCCGCTCGATCCGGATCGAGGGATCCTCGTCATCGGATTGGGCGAGCGCCCGGGATGACAGCACAGTCAGCGCAACGAGCGCCGCGATGCGGCTTAACTTCTGGAATCTGAATGACATTTGGCCCTGATGACGAAATCCGCGTGACCGGGAACGGCGCGCACTTGGCGCAGGGAGTACGCCAAAAATGTGACTGATTCAAACAGGCTGCGGCTGTCCCGCCGCAAAGCAAAACCGGCGCCCAGGGACGCCGGCTTGCAGAAATATCCAGACCAAGGCCGTCAGGAACTGGCGTTGAGCACCGTCACCGCGCGGCGGTTCTGCGACCAGCAGGAGATGTCGTTGCAGACCGCCACCGGACGCTCCTTGCCGTAGGAGATGGTCCGCATCCGGCTCGCATCGATGCCGCGCGAGACCAGGAAGTTGCGGACCGACTGGGCGCGGCGGGCGCCGAGCGCGATGTTGTATTCGCGCGTACCGCGCTCGTCGGCATGGCCTTCGATGGTGAAGGAATAGCGCGGATAGGTCTGCAGCCACTGCGCCTGCTTTTCCAGGGTCACGATTGCCTGCGGGGTCAGATCGGTCTGGTCGCTCTCGAAAAACACACGGTCGCCGACATTGACCACGAAATCCTGCTGGCTGCCCGGAGTTGCGGCGCTCGCCATCGCGTCAGCACCAAGGTTCTTGTTGGCGCAGGCGCCCATGGACAGGGCCACTGCAAGCACTGCGGCCAACTTCAATCCCTGGAGGATACGCATAGGATGTTTCATTCGGGAGCCTCCACGCTCACGCATATCTACTGCTGTCCGGTCTACAGGGGGTTGGTTAAGCGAACGTTCCGTCAACCTTGATGGGTCGTTGCCAAGCCCGATCAAATGCCCCCAGACGGCGAAAAGCAAACGCAATGGTTAATGCGTTGTAAATGTGGCGCGAGGGTGAAGGCAAGCGGAACCGGAGTCCCGTTATCGCACGGATTTTGGGCAGTTTTCCCGCTTTTCCACCGGAAGGCAACGCCAACCAGTTGCAAGGAGGCAACCGCCCCCGGCGTTAGAGCCCCGGAGCGATCAGTTGCAATGACGGCGGCTCGACGAGGGCGGCCGGAGACTTGCGGGCGGCAGGACGCTCGAACAGCATCCGTCGCTCGAACGTATTCGAACGCATGATCGGAAACCGGGCCACGACCCGCTCCCGAACGGCCCGGTAATCGCAGGCCATCAACGCGACCTTCCGCAATACATTCGGGAACGAACGCGGTTCGGCGATGGTCTCTTGCAGAAACACCCGGCGATAGAATGCCTGATGCTCGGTGCGCACCAGCGCAAGTCCGGAATCGGCGTTGAAATACTCGCAGGCCAGATAGGCGAGCCGCACCGTCAAATAAGGGAGTTCGGGGAATCGCTGGTGCTTTTCGGGGTCGGCGACGAAACGTGCCGGATCGACGAACACCTCGCCGCGATCAAGGCGGGGGTTGAGAATATCGCCGAACAACTCGGTGGCGTAGGACATCCGCGCCTCGGAGGTCAGGACATGGACGCGGAGCGAGCTGCAGAGCTCGCCATCGACATAGATTCCGAAAGTCCAGGCATTGGGCGCGTCGTCGTAACGATCACTGACCCGCTCGGAGTCCGACGGCATGATCAGCCCGCCTTGCAGATAGGCCCGATAGCGCATCGCATAGAGCTGATCTCTGTCCTCAGCGGTTTCGATGCGGCGGTAGTCGATGCGATCGAACAGCCCCGCGCCCCGCACATTGAGCGGAGTGTGCGGCTCGGCTCCGGACTTCATCGGTTACTCCTTACGCTTGCAAACAACTTCCGCGAGAGTAAAATCTTAATGGTTCCTTAACCCAATTGCAAAGCCTTCTAACCATTAAGGTTAACCTTCGGAGGCTTGCAAATTTTCGGGAGCGACGCAGCAATTACAAGGCAGGGTTGAATTGACTCTGGTCAGGCGATCGAGCGCGAAGGAAGCAGCACGATCTGGTCGTCCGGCATGCGCCGGCCATGCGAGGCATTGAGCAGCTGGCGGATCCGTACCGCCGGCACCGGCCGGCTGAACAGATAACCCTGCGCTTCGGTCACCGAGCCGTCGGCGCTGATCAGCTCCAGCTGCTCGTTGGTCTCGATGCCCTCGACCACGACTTGCATGCCGAGATCCGCCGACAGCCGCGCCACGCCACGCAGCAGCGTCAGCGGACGGTCGGCGTCGATGCCTTCCAGGAAGGAGCGGTCGATCTTGACCTTCTGCAAGGGGAAGTTGTGCAGATAGCTCAAGCTCGAATAGCCGGTGCCGAAATCATCCAGCGAGATGCGCACGCCGATGGCGCGCAACTGCGACAGCACGTCGTGGGTCAGCTGCGTATTGCGCAGCAGCGAGGATTCGGTGATCTCGATCTCGAGCCGTTGCGCCGGCAGGCCCGAGACTTCCAGCGCATAACGGATCTCGCTGACCACGTCGCGCTGATGGAACTGCTGCGGCGAGAAATTGACGGCAACGCTGACGCCGTCCGGCCATTTCATGCATTCCATGCAGGCCTTGCGCAGGATCCAGCGGCCGAGATCGACGATCAGTCCCATGTCCTCGGCGACCGGAATGATGTCGACGGGCGAGACGGTCCCGCGCACCGGATGGTTCCAGCGCAACAGCGACTCGCAGGTGGTGATCTTGCCGGACTTCAGATTGACCAGCGGCTGGAAGAACAGCTCGAACTCCTCGTTGGCGAGCGCCTTGCGCAGGTCGAGCTCGAGGATGCGGCGCGATTCCACGATCTGCGCCATCTCCGCATGGAAAAAGCAGAAGGTGCCGCGGCCGTCGGCCTTGGCGCGATACAGCGCCATGTCGGCATTCTTGAGCAGGGTGTCGGCGCTGGCATCGGGCGAGGTCAGCGCGATGCCGACGCTGGCGCCGATCTCGACCAGATGGTTGTCGATCTTGTAGCGCTCGCTCAAATGATCGACGATGCGACGCGCCAGCGCGGCGGCCTCCTCGCTCGAATTGATGTTCTGCTGGAACACCACGAACTCGTCGCCGCCGAAGCGGGCCACGAAATCCTCGGGCCTGAGCATCGCGCGCAACCGATCGGCGACCGCGCAGAGCAGCTGGTCGCCGCAGGGGTGACCCAGTGTATCGTTGACCTGCTTGAACTGGTCGAGGTCGATGAACAACAGTGCCGAGAGCTGGCCGGCCTCCCGCGGCATTTTCAGGAGCCGCTCGATCTCGTCGCGGAAATTCACCCGGTTGGGCAGGTCGGTGAGCTCGTCGTAGCGCGCCAGATGGCTGATGCGCGCCTCCGCGCTGCGCCGCTCGGTGATGTCCTCGAGCAGCACGACGGCCCCGCCATCGGCCATCGGCTGGAAGGTCCATGACAGCGAGCGGCCGCGCTGCATGTCGGGATCTGTGGTGACGATGTCGCGCGCTTCCGAATTCTGGATTTCCGCGAGAATGACCTTGCCGCTGGCGGCCGAGATCGCCCCCGATATCACGCAGGCCTCGACGACGTCGGCCGCAGTGGTGCCGCGCCGGACCAGATGGTCCGACAGCTCCATCATTTCGCTGAAGCGGTGGTTCATGACCGCAAGCCGCCCGTCAGCGCGGAACATGCACAGGCCGTGTGGCATGTTGTTGAGCGCGGTGTCGAACTGGCCCGCCAGCGCCGCCTCGCGCTCGCGCGCCACCAGCGCACGCATGAATATCATGTGCAGATTGGCCGACATCTGCATCACGACGGCAAGGAATATGGCCGTCACGATCGACATCCCGATGTAATAGGGCGTGCCGCGCAGGGCGAGCGCGATCACGATCGGACCGAAGGCAAGCGCGGCCTGCAGCTGGAATATCCACTGCCGCCCGTAGGCCCTGCCGGCACCGCCCGACACGACGCCGGTGATGACGGACAGCGCGATCATGTGGGCCACGGCGTCGTCGCTGCTCAGGAACGTGGTGGCGCCCCAGATGCCGATTGCGGAGGCCTGAAGCATCGCCCCGACCTGGTAGCGCATCTGCCACTGGGTGGCCTCGTCGACGGTCAGGGACGATTTGCGCGCCTGATAGCGCCGCCAGTCGAACACCCGGACGAGGCCGGCCAGGATCAGCAGGACGACACATCCCCAGATCAGGTTTTCGCCGGTTTTCAGCGCGGTCATGCTCGCCGCGACGGCCAGCATGATGATACCCACCTGCACCGGGCGGGGCGTTTCGAACAGCGAATCGATCAACGCCGCGCGAATGGTCGGCGAGATCTGCTCGTCAGGTATTTCCCGCTGATGGGCCAGCTGCATTGTTGGGGACGCACGTCCGCTTCGGAAGTGACTAGCCTTACCCTGCCCAGATGAAGTCTTTCTGAGCGAACATCCTTAGCGAGAGGTTGATCCGCGTCACGGAATATACAAATTGTCCTGAAAAATCAGCGCGATAGACAAGTCCCGCCGGATGCAACCAGCGGTCGTCTGCACATTCCCCCGCCGCTCAGGACAGAAGCGGCGACCAGGCGGGGTCGGAGGCATAGCCTGGGGTCGGCTGCTTCAATTCGTTGCGCCCGGTGATGTCGATGGTGAAGAGCGAGGGCCCGCTATTGCCGCCGGGGTCGCGGAAGAACATCAGCACCCGCCCGTTCGGGGCGAAGGTCGGCCCCTCATTGTGGAAGCCGGAGGTGAGCAGCCGCTCGCCGGTGCCGTCGGGCTTGATGATGCCGATCGAGAACTGGCCGCCGCCCTGGCGGGTGAAGGCGATGTAGTCGCCCCGCGGCGACCACACCGGCGTCGAGTAGCTCGCGTTGACGTCGTCCTTGGCGAAGGAGATGCGCTGGGCGGCGCCGCCGGATGCCGGCATCACATAGATCTGCGGCCTGCCGCCGCGGTCGGATTCGAAGCAGATCTGGCTGCCGTCAGGCGAATAGCAGGGCGAGGTGTCGATCGCGGGCGTGTCGGTCAGCCGCGTGGTCGCCTTGGAGCGCAGGTCCATCACGAACAGATTGGAGTTGCCGCCCTGCTGCAGGCTCATGATGATGCGCTGGCCGTCGGGCGAGAAGCGCGGCGAGAACGACATGCCCGGGAAATTGCCGACGATCTCGCGCTGGCCGGTCTCGATGTTAAAGAGATAGACCTTCGGGTCGCCCTGCCCGAACTCCATATAGGTGATTTCCTGGCTCGACGGCGAGAAGCGCGGGGTGAGCACGAGGTCGGAGCCGCGGGTGAGGTAGCGCACATTGGCGCCGTCCTGGTCCATGATCGCGAGCTTCTTGACCCGCCGCTCGGCTGCGCCGCTCTCGTCGACGAACACCACGCGGCTGTCGAAATAGCCCTTCTCGCCGGTCAGCTGCGAATAGATCTGGTCGGAGATGATGTGGGCGATCCGGCGCCAATATTCCGGTGCGGTCTGGTATTTCTGGCCCGCCAGCTGCTGGCCCGAGACCACGTCCCACAGGCGGAATTCGGCCAGCAGCCGCCCATCGGACTGCCTGGTGACGCGGCCGACCACCAGCGCCTGCGCGTTGACGGTCTTCCAGTTCTGGAATTGCGGGGCGTCGTCGATATTGATGGTCTTCTGGATGAAGGCGGCCGGATCGATCGGCGCGAACAGGCCGCTGCGCTTGAGATTGTTGGTGATGACGCCGGCGACATCGGCGCCGACCTGGCCGTCGGCCGGCGAGCCCGCGCCGAAATTCGGGATTGCGATCGGGATCGGCTGGAACGAGTTCGGATCGAGCCGCAGACGCTGCGCGAGAGCGGATTGCGCGCCCATGACTGCCAGAGTTGATCCTGTCGCCATCATGAAGCGGCGCCGGGTAAAGGAATTGGTATCAGTCATTGGATCTTTGCTTTCACTTCAAATGTCACATCATGTCTTTCAGACCGAAAGTCATGGGAATGTATTTCCAGGTCTCGTACTGCTCCTTGGGCAGGAATGAATAGGCTTGGCATTGCGCGATGGCGCGTGCGGCGCTCTCGCCCATGGCGCGGCTGACCGACGCGCTCGGTCCGCGCACGGCAACAATGGTGGGCAGGGAGGCCAAGGTGCCATCAGGCCGCATATAGATGTCGATATCGGCCTCGAATTGATCGGCATCCATGCCGTTATAGGGGAAGCTGAAGCAGCGTCTCACCGCCGCGACGAAGGCGCCCTTCCAGGTCGCCACGATCTGCTGCGAATTTCCGCTGTGGGTGCCAAGCGAAGCCGACGCGTTGAGCGCGCTGCCCGTGATCGACTCGCGGGTCGGATCGCGCTTGTCGAGCAGCGCCGCGATCTTGGTCTGGTCGAACACGCGCTCCTGCTTGGGCTGCGGCGGCGTCGGGGCGGCCTTGGCTTCCTGCTTCGGCTGCGGCTTGGGCTTCGGCTTCTTGACCTCCTCCGACTTCAAAGCTTCCGCAATCGGATCGACCTTGGCGGGATCGGGCTTCTTCTCGGCCTGCTTCGGCTCCTCCTTGGGCTTGTCCTCCGCCTGCTTGGGCGGATCGGGCTTCTTCTCGACCGGCTTTTCCACGGGCTTGGGCGCCGCCGAGGTGGTGATCTCCTTCTCGGTGACCTTGCCGATCGCCTCGTCGACGGGCTTGGCATCGGCGACCTTCTCGACCAGCGGCTTCGGCTTGTCCTTCTCGCCGTTCTTGATGCCTTGCTTCATCTGGGCGAGTTGGTCGGTGGAGATGATGTCGACCGCGAGCGATTCCGGCTGGACTTCATAGGAGCGCGCGGAAAAGGAGATCAGTCCCCATCCGAGCACCAGGATGTGGAGCGCAATCGACGCAGCCAATGACTTGTCGATCTTGACCTTCACCGCTTCCCGCCTACCCCTGATCCACTTCGGTCACCAGCGCCACGCGGCGGAAGCCGGCGGCGGACAGCCGTCCCATCACCTTCATCACCGTGCCGTAGTCGACATGCTTGTCGCCGCGGACGAAGATGCGCTCATCGAGCCCCCCGCGGGCATCGGTGATCGCCTTCAATTTGGGAACCAGATCGTCCAGCGCAATCGCCGTGTCGTTGAGAAAGACCTCGCCCTTCAGGTTGACCGAGAGCGTCAGCGGATTCTTTTCCTGGTCCAGGCTCTTGGCCTGGGTCTGCGGCAGGTCGAGCGGCACGCCGACGGTGAGCAGCGGCGCCGAGACCATGAAGATGATCAGGAGCACCAGCATGACGTCGACCATGGGCGTGACGTTGATCTCCGCCATGACCGGCTTGCGACCGCGACGGCCCCGACCGCCCCCGGACGAACTCGCGATGTTCATCGCCATGATGTAAAGCCCAACTCCCGCTGGCCCATTCTACCGGCCTCATGCCCGCTCGTCGATCTGGCGGGACAGGATGGCCGAAAATTCATCGGCAAAGCCCTCCAGGCGCTGGGCCTGCCGATTCACCTCGGATGTGAACTTGTTGTAAAAAATAGTCGCCGGAATTGCGGCGATCAGGCCGATGGCGGTGGCAAACAGCGCCTCCGCGATACCCGGTGCAACCACCGCCAGAGAGGTATTTTTCGACGCCGCAATCGACTGGAAGCTCGACATGATGCCCCAGACGGTTCCGAACAGGCCGACAAAGGGACCGGCGGAGCCGACGGTTGCGAGCACCAGGAGGCGCCGCTCCAGCCGCTCGATCTCGCGCGCGATCGAGACGTTCATGACCTTCTCGATGCGCATCTGCAACCCCGCAAAGGAGCGGGCATGGCTCTCGAACGAGCGCTTCCACTCGCGCATCGCGGCCACGAAACAGGCGGCCATGGAATGGGTCGGCTTGGCGGACAGTTGGCGGTAGAGTTCCTCGATCGATTCACCCGACCAGAACGCCTGCTCGAAGCGGTCCATCGAGCGGCGGGCACTGGAATACATCATGAATTTCTCGATCGCGATGGCCCAGACCCAGACCGAGCACGACAGCAGCCCGAGCATCACGCATTTGACGATCCAATGCGCCTGAAAGAACAGTGCGATCAGCGATACGTCGGCGGACTGCAGCGGCAGCGCTGCCTGAGTGACGTCAGCCGGATTCATTGTCGGTATCCTCTCAACGCAAGTGTTCCCTGATCCTCCCCGGAGAAAATGGCTTCCGGTGGCCGCGCGTGTGTCGCGCGGAGGCGAAGCCTGCGCTTCTCACATTCTGATCTGATCGCATGGGAGGCCCGCCGAAGCCTTGAGCCTCAATCCCCTGCCAACATGTCAAAACGAGGGCTATTTGCGCCGGCTTTCCGCCGCCAACCAAACGCCAAGCGTAGTTAAGACGCGGTTACCAAAAAGGAATTTGGTTGGGCAAAATCAAGGCAGACCAAGCGGTTAGAGGCTATCGTGGCGCGTTTTGCGAGCAAAGGCGGAGGCGGGCCGCCGCCCTGCCCCCCGGCAAGTCTCCAGGTATCTGGCGCACCACAGGGCGCGTATGCGCGCCGATCGACATTTCAAACAGCGGAAGGCGGACACGGGACGGCGTTCCCGCGGCGTGGTACGCCCGAGCTCTTGCAGAAAACGCATGCCCTCATTGGAGAGGGCGCAGGGAAGGCCGGGTGACCGCTGCACCCGGGGCCCTCGCGCCAGAAAATGTGCGCAAAGGGCGCGTGACCACAGGTACAGCCGGCATCACTCCGGCCTTCCCTGCGCGATGGTTTGACGGCTTATACGTACTCTCCTCGGTGAACCATCCTGTTTGCCACCGTCATCGCCGCGATGCGGCTTCGCATCGTCGGCAACTTGGCGCCAGATCCTTGGGGCGCCAGGACCACACGACTTCGCCGTACGCGCAGGCCGCCGCTCGTCAGTCAGCGTCTCCACGTCCACCGCATCCCCGCCTCACGTGTCGTGACGACCGCGATACGTCCCTCAGCAACGAGGCGGGATGGGCACCATATACGCCGAATCAGAAATTCTGTAAATAAGAATCTTTCTGCGAAGGAGGCTTGACAGAACTTTGCCGGGCGCACCCGACGGGCAAATCACTTGCAGGCCGGCGTCAGGGGCACCGCCGTCTCCCGGCGAAGGCCCCCGGACCCCGGGGCGCCGTTTTGCGAAGGCAACCGCCATCGGGTGCCACGGCAGGATTGCGCGGCACGCGGCGGCTTCCATTTCGCCGGCCAGCGGCAGCTCCCGCCTTGAACCAATCTGCCGCACCGCCGCACCAAGGCTCATGGCGTTTGAGGGAGCAAAATCCATGTTGATTGCGCACACGCTTCGCTTGCTCGGCTTGCCGCGGGACGAGCGCAAGCCGCAGGCCGAGGCGCGCCTTGCCGGCATCGACTGGCCGGCGCTCGACTGGAAATTCGCGGCGTCGTGGGCCGGCGAGCGGCGGGAAATCTCGCCCGGGCTCGATCTCGGCAGAGATGATTGGCGCAAGGTCATCGATCCCGAGACCGACAGCCAGCGCGAGATCGAAGGCATCGATCCCGTCTATGGCAAGCTGCATCACCTGTCTGTCTGGTACCTCGCGCGCGGCGATGACATCGGGATCTTCGCGGCCGACGAGGTCAGCAATGGCGTGTGGCTTGTCTTCGTCCCCAAGACCGTCGGGCAAGACGGGTCCAATCGCAGTCGAGAGCGACAATGAGACGAAAGCTCGGGCTTGCAGCCGGCGCGCTTGCCGCGATCGCCTGCGTCGTCACCACCGCCGCACAAGCCGGCGGCTGGCGCTACCGCACGGATTCGAACGACGGCCACATTCTGCAATACCAGGACAACGGCCAGCCGCTGTTCGAGCTGATCTGCGGCCGCGGCTTTGCGCTGTTCGCAAAGCACCCTGCCGAATCCAAAACGGACGGCAAGGCCCGCATCACCATCGCCTCGGGCGAGAACAAAATGAGCTTCGACGGCGAGTATCTGCAGCCGCTCGAAGGCGCGATGAACTTCCGCCAGCTCTATCTCGGCTACAGCCGGCGGGACGATGCCGTCTTCGGTCCGAAATGGCAAAAGCTGGAAGCCTCGCTGCTCGACATTCTCGCGTTCAACGGACCGATCACCATCTCGGCCGGCAAGGCGAGCTACCAGCTGCCGCCGATCGACATCGACAAATGGCGCAGGCCGTTCGATCTCTGCGGCTTCGGCTACTGGGTCACGCCACGGGATTTTCCGGCGGAGCGGTGGTAGGGAAACCGGCCCAGCAAGGGGCACAAATTACGAAGAGGCACGACGCCGGCATGCTCGCAGACGGTCATTCATCCCTTCGCGATCAGCGCTTCGTAAAAGGCCGGCGTCCGCTTGCCCATCCAGGTCGCGAGCTGAGCTTTCGAATAGGACGTCCCTGCAAGGCCGCCGATCGAAGCCTTGGTGAGGCTGAAAACCGCCTCGGCGTCGTCGCAGCGCGCGGCCCTGAAGGAAAAGTCGTCGTCGCGTGTCATTGCAGGACGCGTGTCCGGTATTGGCGTTCGCTTCATGCAATCTGCGAAATTGCCCCGGCGCAGTCAACGACGCTGGCGCAGATCACGGCGTGTTCACCGCGCAGGCTTCGCGCCATCGGCGTCATGCACCACGCCGCAAACATATCTCGAGTGCGGACAGCTGCGGAGATGGCATTGAGCATCGAGCGCACAGCCGCCATAGATCAGCGCGGCATAGCCGATCACCGCAAATGCGGTGATGCCGAGCAGAAATTTGGTCCAGCCATCCATCGAAAACCTCGTACGGCGAGCGACCTCGCCTGCACTTGGTCGGCCCCGGCGCGCTGCAGGTTCGCGCTGGCTACGGCAGAACCAGCAACCCGGCCGCCACCAGCATCGCGGCCATCGCCGACAGCGCCAGCGACCAGTGCACGCCGATGACACTTCCGATCAGGCCGACCGAGACGCCGCTGAAGGCGCGCAAGCCGAGGCTCGCCATGTTGAACAGGCCGATGATGCGGCCGCGCTTGTCGGGCGGCGCATTGAGCTGGACCAGGCTCTGGGCCATGGCGTTGAACGACAGCTCGAGAAAGCCTGCGGCAAACAGGAAGACGAGGGCGAGCCAATAGGCGTTGGCCAGCGAGAACACCGTCAGCGCCGCGCACCACAGCAGCGCGAGGACGATCGCGGTGCGCGGCCGCGGCGCCAGCCAGCCGCCGCCCTCGAGCACGAGGCCGGCGAGCAGTCCGCCGGCGGCGTCCGCAGCCAGCAGCACACTGTAGGACAGGCCGGGATCGCCATGATGCAGATCGGCCGCAAAGCCCGGCATCTGCGAGGAATAGGCATTGCCGACAAAGAACGACGCGGCGCCCGCGAGCAGCACCATCGAGACGATGGTCGAATGCCCCCTGATGTCCCGCGTGGTCTCGATGATGTCGTTCAGCCCGCGCACGGCGCGGCGCGGCGGCGGGGTGCCGGCGCGATAGCGCGGACCATAGGGCGCATTGATCAGCCACAACACCAGCGGCAGATAGAAAATGGTGTTGAGCATGATGCCATGCGCCGGCCCGAGCGCAATCAGGATGGCGCCGCCGACGGCGGGGCCGACCAGCACCGCGAGATAGCGCGCCATGGCGTTCAGCCGCACCGCGCTTTCCAGGTCCTGGGGGCCGACGATGTCGTAGAGCAGCATCTGGTTGGGCGTCTGCCAGAGCACGCCGGCGCAGCCATGAACGACCAGGATCGCCATCGCCTGCCACATCTGCAAGGAATCGGTGACGAAGAAATAGCTCCAACTCAGGGACGCGATGATGAACAACGCCATGCCGCACTGGATCACCCGGCGTGGATCGAAGCGATCGGCGAGCGCACCCGAGGCGACCGAGAACAACAGGTAGGGAAGCCAGTGCGAGACGACGGCGAAGCCGCCCAGCGCCGGCGAGTGAAACTTCTGGAACACGACCCAGTAGCTGATCACGTGCTCGATGTTGTCGGCCATCATGGCGAGCACGAAGGTGGAAAACTGCGCGCGAAAGCCCGGGTGGCGGAGCGCGGCAAAGGATCGGCCGCCGGGCGATGACGCGGCGGCCTGGACGGATTTCATTTCGTTCATTGAAAGCGATTTCGTTCGAGTTGAGCAGCCGCGCCGCGATCGGCCCTGCAGAACGACTGGCGATGGCTCGTCAGCTTATAGCCAGCCGGCCTGTGGCCTGCCATCGGACCGGGCGCATACGTGGCGTGACAAAACAAAACCGCCCGCCTGCTTCTCGCAGACGGGCGGCTCTGGAGCCCATCAGGTCTTTTGGGGGCATGACACCTGAAGGGTTTTGCTTTCGATGCGACCTCAGCCCTGGTGCGGCGGCTCGTCGGTCGGGCCGGGCGCCGGCTTGTTGCGGTGCTGGGCCATGAAGGCGTCGAACTCTTCCTTGTCCTTGGCGTGGCGCAGGCGGCTCAGGAAATCCTTGAACTCCTGCTGCTCCTCCTCGAGGCGACGCAGCGTCTCCATGCGATATTCGTCGAAGGCGCGGTTGCCGCTGGTGGGCGCGCCGAAGCCAAAGCCGAAGCCGAAGCCGCGGCCACCGCGCTCCATGCGGTCGCGCATGCGCTCCATCTTGTACTGCATCCGCTCCATCTTGTTCTGCCAACGATCGCGGCCGTGGCCGTTCCAGCAAGACATTCTTCTGCTCCCTAGGGTGAAAAAGAGAAGGGCAAGTCCGATCGGCCACCAGATGATGAAGCCGAGGATGGTGACGGCGATCCAGCCGGGATGCCAGGGCGTATCGAGCATGTGCGGCCGCTCATAGGGCGGCGGCTCCGCCGGACCGCGCCAGCGATTGACGTCTGCGGTGTAGGCCATTGCGCTCTCCATTGGGCACCCCGGCATCACGCCGGTGTGAATGTAAATAACATTTACATAGATAACCGATCCCGGATTTCTGTCAAGCCGGCCACAGCACAGGCCTGCCGATTTATTTTTGGAATTTTATTTCGGCTTGCCCCAGGGACCGCCGGAAGGAGCGGCCGGCTTTTCGTCAGGCCTTTCCTGCCCGCCCTTGGTCGCGGGGCTCTGGAAGCCGAGGCCGCGCAGATAGATCAGCATCTCGGCTTCCAACAGATCCTCCGGCGACATCGGCAGCGCGCGGCGTGCGGCATCGCCACGCGCGAACAGCGAGGCGATGCCGTGCGACATCGACCAGATGTGCAGCGCCATCATCAGCGCCGGCGGCCGCGGCGCGCCTTGCGGGGCGAGCGCGGCCAGACGCTCGGCCGCGGCGCGGATGATGCCGAATGCGCGCTCGGATGCCGCCTGCAACGCGGGCGTCGCATCGCCCGCGATGCCCGATTCGAACATCGCGGAGTAATAGGCCGGCGCCTCGCGGGCGAAGGAAAGATAGGCTTTGCCGAGCCGCTCGAAGGCGGTCATGGTGTCGGGGCGGCCGTCGTCCCAGGCGCTGCCGAGCGCAGCCTCGAACTGCTCGAAGCCGCGCTGGGCGATCGAGGACAGCAGCTCGTCGCGGTCGCGAAAATGCCGGTAGGGTGCGGCCGGGCTGACGCCCGCCATGCGCGCGGCGTCGGCAAAGGTGAAGCCGGCCGCGCCCTTTTGCCCGATCAGGTCGAGCGCGGCCTGCAGCAGCGCCTCCTTCAGGTTGCCGTGATGGTAGCCGCGCTCGGCGCGGCGCTCGTCCTTGCGCCAGTTCATGTAAAGGGCTTTTACATGAGCCGGCCGCAAGTCACCAGTGGCAATGCCGTCAGGTCAGCGTTCAGGAAGCGCCGGGGATCGGCAGGACCGGCATGATCTCCACGGACTGGCCGGGGAAGATCGAAAAATGCGGATGATCTTCGAACAGCCTGGCGGCGGCCTCGTGCGAGTCGGCGCGAACCACCGTGAAGCCGCCGAGATCGTTGCTGATGTCGGCAATGCCCCCGACATCGACCTTCTTGGTCTTGCCGAGCGGACCGCCCATCTCGACGATCGCGGCCTTGTGCTTGTCGACCCAGCCGTGCCACGCCGCCATGCCCTTTTGCATCCGGGACTGGCGCTCGGCCTCGGGCAGTGCATTCCAGGCCGTCATTTGCGGGCTGGTCTTGGAGCCGAGGAAGATGGCGAGGTAAGTGTTCGTGCCGGTATTGCTGCTCATGGGACGTTCTCTCCTTCCGTGGTTGGACGACGTGACCGATCAGTGCACGGCGCGCTTCTGCATCTCGGCAAAGCCGGCCGCCGCCTCCTGGATGTCGGCAGGAAAATCGGCCATCTCCTGCACCTGGCGGACCTCGATGACCTCGTTGGCGGAAGCCGGGCAGCGCATGGCCCAGGCAATCGCCTCCTCGCGCGAGTTCACCTCGATCATCCAATAGCCGCCGATCACCTCCTTGGACTCGGCGAAGGGCCCGTCGGTGACGACAGGCCGGCCGTCCCTGAACGAGACGCGCGCGCCCGCCGACGGCGGATGCAGGCCGTCGAGCGTGACCAGCACGCCGGCTTCCTTCAGCTGCTCGTTGAAGCGCATCATCTTCTCGACCGCCTCCACCGGCGGCATGGTGCCGGGCGCGGCCGTCTCATAGCCTCCGGGGATCATCAGCAACATGAAACGCATGGTCTTCTCCGTGTGATCTCTTGTGGGGGCCGCAGCGCCGGCACACGTCATCAAGACGAACGGGGTCTCGTCATATCGACATTGTGTGCGAAATTATTTGCGAGATGATGGCGTCGGATCGGCTCGCGGCTGGTTCGAACTCAGGTCTCTTGCGGCACCATGTGGAAATAGGGTTCCGCCTGTTCCATGACGCGCCCGACGGACGGCCGCGCCTTCAACCGCCCGACATAGGCGGTGAGATGCTGGCGATGATCGCCAAACGGCTCGGCCATGTTGCCGTAGTACAGCGCCGGCCACGCCGAGCAGTCGGCGAGCGTAAACGCCTCGCCCATCGCCCAGGGCCCGTGAGCGCTCGCTTGCGCGAACTGCTGCTCCAGCATGTCGTAGGAGGTGCGCAGCCGCGCCCTCGCCTCCTCCACACCATGCGGATCCTTTCGATCGGCGGGGCGCAGCCGGTTGCCCACGATCTTCTGCATCGGCAGATGGACATAGAGATCGAGGAAACGGTCGCACAGCCGCATCTGCCGCGCAGGCTCCGGATCATCAGGAATGAAACGGCTGCGCCCGGGATAATGGCGATCGAGATAGTCGATGATGATGCTCGATTCCGGCACCGTCTCGTTGCGGGCCTCGTCGCGCAGCACCGGGAACTTGCCGACCGGCCACAGTGTCAGCAGCGCGGCGCGCTCATCGGGATTGCCGAGATCGACGGAATTGGCCGTAAACGGCGTGTCGTTCTCATAGAGCGCGACCAGGACCTTCCAGCAGAAGGACGACAGGGGATGGTAATGCAGGGTCAGTGACATGAACGTCTCCAAGGGGGCGAGCGCCGGAAGTGGGCGAGCGCCGGCCCGCAAGCTGAAGACGATCGGCGCTCCGCTCCGCAGACATCGCGCAGACGAATCTTTTCGTGACCCGGGCGCGCCTCGCGTCAGCGCGCGTCCCACCGCCGCGTCATGGCGGTGGCGCCGTCGGGCATCGCCTCGAACACGGCAGCGGCCAGGATGGCGTGGATATGCAGCTCCGTCGCGCCGGAATTGCGGAAGCCGTGGCGCTTGCCGGCCGGCACCAGGGCCGATTGGCCGGCCCTGACGGTCATCCGGCAATCCTCGATCCAGATCTCGGCTTCGCCTGATAGCACCGTCAGGACCTCCTCCACCGGATGAAAGTGGGCCGGCGCGCCAGCGCCCGGCGCAATCCATTGCTCGAACACACATAATTGTGTAGCGCCGGTGGCGGCCGAGACCCGCATGCGGGTCGCAACCCCTTCGCGCCAGTGTTCCAGGGCGGTTGTGGCAGGATCGATCAGCGTCATGGCGAAAAAACCTTCTGCCGGACGACGGGCGCCCATTTTGACCGGGCATGATGTCGGGAAAAACCGCTGCACGCCGTTCCCGATCATGCTCTAAAAGCTGCCGATATCGTTAGCATGCCCGGAAGCCTCCGCGCGATCCGGGCGACGTCAGGGATGATGATCGATGACGCCTTCCCCGCAAAAAGTGGCCCTGGTCACCGGAGCCGCGCGCGGCATCGGACTTGCGACCGCCAAACGCTTCCTCGCCGAGGGCTGGCGCGTCGCGCTATTGGATATCGAGGCCGAGCTGTTGCGCAATGCCGTGGCGGGACTTGAGGCCATGGGATCCGGGGCCATCGGCAGCACGCTGGCGCTCCATTGCGACGTCTCCGACGCCGCGCAGGTGGCGAAAGCCATGGACCAGGTGGCAAGCCGCTTCGGCCGGCTCGATGCGCTGGTCAACAATGCGGGCGTTGCGGTGTTCGCACCGTTGTTGGAGACGTCCGACACCGACTGGAACCGGATTCTCGCGGTGAACCTGTCCGGCCCGTTCATCTGCACCAAGGCCGCCGTGCCGCTGCTGCGCGAGGCCGGCAACAGCGCCGTCGTCAACATCACCTCGATCTCGGCGGTGCGCGCCTCCACCCTGCGGTCGGCCTACGGCACCAGCAAAGCGGGCCTTGCGCATCTCACGAAACAGCTCGCGGTGGAACTCGCCTCGCTCGGCATCCGCGTCAACGGCGTCGCACCGGGCCCCGTCGACACTGCAATGGCCAAAGCCGTGCACACGGCGGAAATCCGCGCCGATTATCACGACGCGATCCCGCTCAACCGCTACGGTCTTGAAGACGAGCTGGCCGAGGCCATCTTCTTTTTGTGCAGCGAGCGATCGAGCTACATCACCGGGCAGATTCTCGCGGTCGATGGCGGCTTCGATGCGGCCGGCATCGGATTGCCGACGCTGCGCGGCCAGCGCAGGAACGGATGAACGGACGGGTCTTGTGACAACCAAAGGGTGAAGCAGATGCGGACATTGCCGAGCTTCGGAGCGATCATGCTGGCCATGCTGACGCTGGCCGGAACTCCCGCGCATGCCGATGTCCGCATCATCGCCAGCCCGGGCGGAGAGGTCGGACCGTTTCTCGACCTGTTCGAGGAAGTGCGCAGGTCGGGCGAACGGGTCGTCATCGACGGTCCGTGCCTGTCGGCCTGCACGCTGGTGTTGAGCGTCGTACCGAACGAGCGCATCTGCGTCACCCGCCGCGCCGTGCTCGGCTTCCACGCCGCGCGCTCGGTCGACCGCCGCGGCCGGCTCTATGCCGAGCCGGAAGCCTCCGAGGCCGTGCTCGAAGCCTACCCCGCCCCGGTGCGCGACTGGATCAGCCGCCGCGGCGGGCTGACGTCGCGCCTGCTGCTGCTGCGCGGCCGGGACCTTGCCACGATGTACAGGTCGTGCAGGTGAGGTTCGATCGTATCCCGACGGACGCGAGCTCCCAATTCTCCCCGTCACCCTGAGGCGCCGTCGCGAAGCGGCGGCCTCGAAGGGCGACGGCCCCGGTGCAACAGCGGGGCCGTTCATCCTTCGAGGCTCGCTGACGCTCGCACCTCAGGATGACGGTGAGAGAGGGCGGCTACAGGCTCAATGGTCCATCGGCGCCATCACCATCCAGGGGATGCCGAACTGGTCGGCACAAGTGCCGAAGCCCTTGGCGAAGAAGGTCGCGGACCAGGGCATGTGGACGGCGCCGCCCTTGCAGAGCGCGTTGAACTTGCGCTCGGCCTCGGCCGGATCGTTCACCGTCAAGCTCAGCGAGAAGCCCTGCGGCTTGTGGAAATGGCCCGGCGGCGAATCCGAGCCCATGACCACGGCACCGTCGATGGATATCCGCGCATGCATGATCTTGTTCTTGCTCTCGGGCGTCGTCGGCACGTCCGGCGGTGCCTCCGCATAACGCATCATCATCTCGATCTTGGCGCCGAGCTCCTTTTCATAGAACTTGAACGCCGCTTCGCAATTGCCGTCATAGTGAAGGTAGGGATCGACCTGCATCGTCTGCTCCTTGGTTGATTGACGTTCGTCAGCGAGTTCCCTCTGGCCGGCGCACCCCGATCATCGCCCATCATTTTGTCGAAGTGTTGAATGGCAGCAGCTGGCGCAACCTTGCGTCGCGCAGCCAAAGGCCGCCCCACACGATCAGGCCCAGATAAACGCCGAGCAGCACATGGGGACTGCCGATCCGCACATGGGACGCGATCGTGCCACCGAGATAGACGGCCGCGAGGATCGCGCCGACCAATGACGTCGGCGGCACGGCGTAGAGCAATGTCCACAGCACGGTGACCGCTCCCGGGGCTCGCGCCAGCGTCTCGCTCGCGGCATGGCCGACAAGGTCCATTGCTTCGGCGACGACGGAAAGCGGCACCAGCTTGATCCCGCGGTCGAACAACATGGCTTGCTCCATTGGCGAACTGCGTCTTCGGCCAATAGACGAATGGGGAGAGGGCGGGACGACAGGACACGATGTGCTTTTTTTTTGCACCGTCATTCCGGGGCGGTGCGCAGCACCGAGCCCGGAATCTCGAGATTCCGGGTTCGGTCCGTCGGACCGCCCCGGAATGACAGCGGAGAGAATGGAGAGATTTACGTCCCCGCCTTCTTGCCCGGCGGCTTGCTGTCGCGCATCAGGCGGTCGAGATGCATGCGGATGTGGGCGGCCTCGGCGGAGGTGTTGGCGAGGGCAATGGCGCGGTCGAAGGCGACGCGGGCTTCCTCGTTGCGGTCAAGCTGCATCAGGAAGGCGCCGCGGACGCCGAAGAAATGGAAATAGTTCGACAGCCGCGGCGCCAGCGGCTCGATCATGTCGAGCGCGGCCTGCGGCCCCCTCACCTTGGACACCGCGACGGCGCGGTTGAGCGTCACCACCGGCGAGGGCTGGACGACTTCCAGCGCGCCATAGAGCAGGTCGATCTGCTGCCAGTCGGTGTCCTCGGGCCTTGCCGCGCGCGCATGCAGCGCGGCGATGGCGGCCTGGATCTGATAGGTCCCGCTGCGGCGGTGGCGCATCGCCTTGTCGATCAGCGCGAGGCCCTCGGCGATCAGCTTCTGATTCCACAGCGTGCGATCCTGGTCGTCGAGCAGGATCAGGTCGCCTTGCGCATCGAACCTGGCATCGGCGCGCGCATGCTGCAGCAGGAGCAGCGCCGTCAGGCCCATGATCTCCGGCTCGCCCGGAAACAGCCGCAGCAGCAGGCGCGCAAGGCGAATGGCCTCTTCCGACAGCCGCGTCCTGATCTCGGCGGTGTCGCCGCTCGCCGAATAGCCCTCGTTAAAGATGAGATAGATCATGGCGGCGACCGCAGCGAGCCGCTCGCTGCGCTCGACCGCGCCCGGGGTCTCGAACGGCACGTTGGCGCCGGCAACGCGCGCCTTGGCGCGCGTGATGCGCTGCTCCATCGCGGCCTCGCTGACCAGGAAGGCGCGCGCGATCTGCTTGACCGAAAGCCCGGAGACGATGCGCAGGGCGAGTGCGATCTGCTGTGTCGGCGGCAGATCCGGATGGCAGCAGATGAACATCAGCCGCAGGATGTCGTCGCGATAATGCGAGCCGTCGAGCCGCTCGGCGATTTCGCTCTCGGCGTCATCGAGATCGGAGATCGCCTGGTCGTCCTCCGGCAGCGGCTGCTGCCTGCGGGTGCGCCGCGCCTCATCGATTCCCGCGTTGCGCCCGACCATGATCAGCCATGCGGCGGGGTCGCGCGGCGGCCCGTTCTGCGGCCAGCTCTTCAGCGCGCGCAGGGACGCATTCTGGAACGCCTCCTCCGCAGTGTCGAGATTGCGGAAATAGCGCAGCAAGGCACCGACCGCCTGGGGACGCGCCGAGGTCAGCGCGGCATCGATCCAGGCAGCGTCGGTCTCGCTCACTTAACCGCTCCTCCGGGCGCGAACATGCCGACCGGCCGGATCTCATAGGCGCCGCCGGGATTGGCCGCGCCGAGCTCCTTGGCCGTCTCCAGGGCCTCGTCGAGATTCTGGCAGTCGACCAGATAGAAGCCGAGCAGCTGCTCCTTGGTCTCGGCATAGGGGCCGTCGAGCACCAGCGGCGGATTTTCCTTGCGGAGCGTGGTCGCAGCGGTGGTCGGCAACAGCCGGGCGACCGGGCCGAGGCGCCCCTGGCTGGCGAGCTTCTCCTGCACCGCCGCCAGCTTCTTCATCACGGCGGCGTCCTGCTCCTTGCTCCAGGAGCCGACAAAATCCTCGTCGTGGTAGCACAGGATGGCATAGAGCATCGCGATTCCCTCGTTTCCTCGAAAGGACGTTTCGGTTTGGCGGCAGCCGACAGCATGGGCGAAATAATTTGCGCGGCCGGGCCGAGCGGATAATGTGCCGCCGAATCCCCCAAAACAAAGGCGAAATTCAATGACGAAAGGCGCGCTCGCGCTTCTGATCCATGGCGGCACGGATAACTGGTCGCCGGAGCGCTGGAAGGCCCGGTTCGAGGACGTCTGCCGCGACCGGCGCGTCATCCGGATGCCGGCGACCGGCTTCGATCCGGCGGAGGTGACCTATGCCGCGGTCTGGAAGCCGGTTCCGGGCGAGCTTGCCGGCTTTGCGAACCTGAAGGTGATCTTCAACCTCGGCGCCGGCGTCGACGCGCTGATGGCCGACACATCGCTGCCCGACGTGCCCCTGGTCCGCGTCGCGGTCAGCGACCTCACCAACCGGATGATGGAATATGTCGTGCTGCATGTCCTGATGCATCACCGCCAGGAGCTGTATCTGCGGGAGTCGCAAGCCGAAAAGCGCTGGTCCCCAAGGCATCAATGGCCGGCCGGCGCGCTCTCGGTCGGCATCATGGGGCTCGGCACGCTCGGCATCCGTGCCGCCGAGGTGCTGACGGCGATCGGCTTTCGCGTTGCCGGCTGGAGCCGCAGCGCGCGCCAGGTTGCCGGCGTCGAATGCTTTGCCGGGGGCGCCGGCCTCGACCCTTTCCTGCGCCGGACCGACATCCTGGTGTCGCTGCTGCCGCTGACGGCGGATACAAGCGGCATCCTCAACCGCGACCTGTTCGCAAGACTCAACCGCACGAGCCCGCTCGGCGCGCCGGTCCTGATCAATGCCGGCCGCGGGGCGTTGCAGAACGAGGCCGATATTCTCGCCTGTCTCGACGACGGCACGCTCGGCGCGGTCTCGCTCGATGTCTTCACCCAGGAGCCGTTGCCCGCGTCGAGCCCGTTCTGGACCCACCCCAAGGTCGTGCTGACGCCGCACAACGCCGCCGACACCGACCCGGACGAGATCTCGAAATATGTCGCGCACCAGATCGCGCAGTTCGAGGCAGGCAGCGCCCTGGAGAACGTGGTCGATCGCAAGCGGGGATATTAGGGCACGGCCTTTGCAATCTGGAACGTAAAAGATCTGCTTAATGGGCTGGTTTGTAAAAACGCTGCTCAGGTAACCCGCGACAGGAACCTCGGGCTTTTCCATGGCGGTAGTGCGATTCGAAAAGCCTTGGCGGGCTTTGGCGCAGCAGGTCTCAGCCGAGGTCGGGAGAGTCGCCTTCTATCCATGCAGTCGTAGCCGCGCGCGTGTTGAAGCGGCCGCCGATATAAGCACCTTCTACTCTGACCTGTGACTTCTGCCCAAGGTCGATGCCGCTGCGCTCCAACGGCGGCACCCGGGCGCGCTCGCCGAGCTTCTGCAAATGCTCGGGATCGTCGAGGAGCCGTTTAGACGTACCCGGCCAGGCAAGCCAGCCATCGATGAGCGCCGCAGTAACCCGCTGCGTTACCGCAGGGGACGGGATCGCGCCGCTCGCTTCCGGCAAAAATTTGATCAGATTTCTAGGCGTTTTCTTCCGCCAGAAGTAGGCGGCAGGAACACCGTCGGGCTGGGAGGCATCGAACCGATCGAGATGGCGCAAGCCGATGCGGAAGGGCTCCCAAAGCTCAAACTTCCAGTTGGAACGCAATCCCCGCCAGCCCGCGAACTCGCTTCCGCGCACGCAAAAGAACACGTCTTCATCTGCATAAAGAAAGAAAGCCCCGGGATCATAGTCCTCACCCCGATGGAGGTTACTGCGCAGACCGGCCGGAAACATAACGGCGCGGCCATCCGCGCGGCGAAGATTCGGTATATCCGCTTCGAAGCCAGCCAGCGCTGCGTCAGCTGGTAGGTAGAGCCGATGAGGCTCACATTGTTGCACTTGTGAGAGCGATGCAGCGGCCACAGCCCGCGGCGCATCGACAAAACGCCAAGCCTGCGCAGGCGCATTCACGTCTTGCAAGAACGGTTCCTCGGGGCCTTCACGTTCGGCGAAGCAGTGGTTCAGCCCGCGGTCGCGCTGGCGTCGGATCGCTCTCGACCAATTCCCGTTGAACCAACCGGCGGAGCTGATGACCTGGTTGGGCTGTGGCCCCGTCTCCTCCAACTCTGGCCAGCACAGCAGTGCATCGGTAGCGCATTCGTTCACCCGCTGCCAGAGACCGAAGGGCGGAAGCTGTCGTCCGCTCTCTTTCTGCCACAGTGCCTTCGATCGCTCGTGGTCCACCTCCCAAACCAACGTCAGGTCGCCAGCACCCAGAACGTGTTGTGCGGCGAGTCGGGAGATCACGACGAGCGGATAGGAACACTCGCTGTCTTCGTACTGGAAGCGCCAGATCCTGCCGCCTTTCGCGGCCGGTTGATTGCCCGTTTCCACCTGATTGATGCGTTCCCGTAAAACGAGGCGCTGGCCTGAGAGAACATTGACAAGACCACGGCTGGGTGGGTCGAAACGCCAAAAGCCCGCAGTGAAGAACGATGAAGACCCACGTTCGATGCCGTCATTCTCTTCATCAAACATGAACGAAAGCGGGTTGGGCTTGCCACCGAGCTTCGGCTCGAGTGACGCCAGCGCTTCGAGTTTGGATGGCATAACAGAGCCGGCGAGCGTCCAGGAGATGGATGCCATCGCCGCCGGCACCGAAATGACTTCAGGCCGATCAGGCGTTTCGGCACATGACCAGGATCGGTCGGACTGGGAAAGCCATGCATCCACACAGGCCTGAGCCAGCCGTCGCTGTACAGCGTACGGCGTGTAGCGAGCACTGCTAATCTTGCCCCCAGGTAAGACGCTGTTCGAGGCGAGAGGCGCAATGTTCTCCATTTTTGTCCGATCGAAAAGCCCACACGGTGCGTCACGGCATTCGGTGTCAAAACTCACCGACCAGCCTGGCAGCTCATCCCGCCGGAAATCCCATAAGCCGACGTGAATATTGTCCGTGAGGATAGTCTCGTCGGCATAGAAGAGACGGGACAATCCTTTCAAGTTCAAACGCACGCTTAGGGCCTTTGGTAGCGCAACGAGCAGCCGGCTTCCGTTGGCGACGCCCAGGTAGGACCGTGAAGAAATGGCGGTCTGCACCTCCGACCACAGGTCCGTCTCGCCGGCTCGCCACGGCGGATTTTCGGGACGCCCCGGTGGCAATGGTCGCCAGGGCGCCGGCGGGTCCGTGGTGAGTAACTCTAGGGTGGCGCCTTGAAATGCGTCGGTCGATTCACGAAGCGGCGTGGACGCCCAAACGCATCGGTAGAAGGTGCTGGTCCAGCTCCCATTCAGCCATCCGCCGTTGAACGCGATCCGTCCCGGCTTGGCGCCGGTCTGCGCGTGCGCTGGCCAGCAAGCGAGCGCATCGGTAAGAAAATCGTCCACCCGGCGCCACACGCCGTAGGGAGGAAATGCCGGCTGAGAATTTGTGTCGGCGCGCCAAAGCATCGCCGAACGGATGTAATCCACTCGCCACACGAGAGGGCGGCCGCCGACCGCCGATGGAATGTTGCGCCACTCGATGAGAAGCGGGACGCGGATATCGCGATCCCGATACTCGAACGACATCCAGATTCGGTTGCCGGATTCGGTCAGGCCATGGCCGGAATTTGGATGACCGAGGGAGCGGAGGACCTGACCGGTGGTCGCATGAATGATCTGGACCTGATCCGCATCGAAAAGCCACCAACCGAGAAGCCGCTGCGCCATTTTTCCGTTCCTGTTGCTATAATGACTCTACATGGCCCTGCCATTCCGGAGAAGGTGATGTAGGCCGAAGAAGGAACGCTCAAACGCACACACTCAAATTACAAAATTCTGCATTCAGCCCAGCGACGTCATGGTCGCCGAGATGACCAATCTGCTCGATCCGTTCGCGTCCAACGGTGAAGGGTTGAGGGGGAGTTGCAAAGCAGACTCCGGTTAACAAGCGTGTCGGTTCTGATCCGGTCAGAACCGAAAAATACCCTGCGCAATCGGACTTTCTGACCCGCGCACGCGGGAACACACGCCCCGTCTGGAACGTTGCAGTTCCTTTGGGGGCTCGCAACATGGACAAGACGTCTGCCGCAGACAACGCGCTGGTAAAGGCTGCCGCCGCGCTCCGCCGTTCGGTCGTCACCGAAGGACGTCCGTTTCCGCTCGGGGCGACCTGGGACGGGCTCGGGGTGAACTTCGCGCTGTTCTCGGCGCATGCCACCAAGGTCGAGCTGTGCCTGTTCGACAGCTCCGGCGAGACCGAGCTCGAGCGCATCGAGCTGCCCGAATATACCGACGAGGTCTGGCACGGCTATCTGCCGGCCGCGCGCCCCGGCACGGTCTATGGCTATCGGGTTCACGGACCCTACGAGCCGGACGCCGGCCATCGCTTCAACCCTAACAAGCTGGTCATCGACCCCTATGCGCGCCAGCTCGTCGGCGCGCTGCGCTGGGGTCCCGAGCTGTTCGCCTATCGGCTCGACCATGCGGACAAGGACAAATCCTATGACGAGCGCGACAGCGCGCCGTTGATGCAGAAATGCCGCGTGATCGATCCCGCCTTCACCTGGGGCGCGTCGCGAAAACCGGAAACGCCGTGGGAGCGCACCATCATCTACGAGATGCATGTGAAGGGCTTTACCAGGCTGCATCCGCTGGTGCCGGAGGAGGATCGGGGCACGTTCTCCGGCCTTTCCAATCCGGCCGTGCCCACCTATCTGCGTTCGCTCGGCGTCACCAGCGCCGAGCTGCTTCCCATTCACGCCTTCGTCGATGACAGCTACCTCGTCGACAAGAATCTGCGCAATTATTGGGGCTACAACACGCTCGCCTTCTTCGCGCCGGAGCCGCGTTACCTGAAGACGCCGTTCGCGAACGAGTTCAAGGAGATGGTCAATCAGTTCCATGCCCACGGCATCGAGGTCATCCTCGACGTGGTCTACAACCACACCGCCGAAGGCAACGAGCTCGGCCCCACCCTGTCGTTCAAGGGCATCGACAACCTCAGCTACTATCGATTGCTGCCGGACCAGAAGCGCTACTACATCAACGATACCGGCACCGGCAACACGCTCAACCTGTCGCACCAGCGGGTGCTGCAGCTTGTCGCGGATTCCCTGCGCTACTGGGCGACCGAGATGCGGGTCGACGGCTTCCGCTTCGACCTCGCCACCATCCTGGCGCGCGAGCCCTACGGCTTCGACGAGGGCGGCAGCTTCCTCGATGCCTGCCGGCAGGATCCGGTGCTGTCCAGCGTCAAGTTGATCGCGGAGCCCTGGGACGTCGGTCCGGGCGGCTACCAGGTCGGGCAATTCCCCCCGGGCTGGGCCGAGTGGAACGACAAATTCAGGGACACGGTCCGCAGCTTCTGGAAGGGAGATTCCGGTGCGCTGGCGGACCTTGCCAAGCGCATCACGGGATCGGGCGACCTCTTCAACAAGCGCGGCCGCAAATCCTGGGCAAGCGTCAACTTCGTCACCGCCCATGACGGCTTTACGCTGAATGATCTCGTCTCCTTCAACGACAAGCACAACGAGGCCAATGGCGAGGACAATCGCGACGGGCACACCGACAACCGCTCCTGGAATTGCGGCGTCGAGGGTCCGAGCGACGATCCGGAGATCACCGCGCTCAGGGAGCGGCAGAAGCGCAACCTGCTGGCGACGACGCTTTTGTCGCTGGGCACGCCGATGATCCTCGCCGGCGACGAGTTCGGCCATAGCCAGGGCGGCAACAACAACGCCTATGCGCAGGACAACGAGACGACCTGGATGGAATGGCCGCGCATATCCCCGCAGGGGCGCGCCTTGCGGGAATTCGTCCGCCGGCTGATCGCCTTGCGCAAGGCCTTTCCGGTGCTTCACCGCAGCCGCTTTCTCGTCGGCGCCTACAACGAGGAGCTGGACGTGAAGGACGTCGCCTGGCTTGCGCCGTCGGGCCAGGAGATGGGAATCGAGCAGTGGCACGACCCGGATTCACGCTGCTTTGGCATGCTGCTCGACGGACGCGCGCAGGCGACCGGGATCAAGCGGCGCGGCTCGGACGCCACCCTGCTCATGATCTACAACGCCAGCCATGAGGATGTCGGCTTCGTGCTGCCTGCAGTGGCGGAAGGACGATCCTGGATCGGCCTGCTCGACACCGGCGCGCCGGAGCAGGAGACGCAGGAATATGCGTTCGAACATTCGCTCGCCGTCACGAGCAGATCGTTTCAGATGCTCGTCCTGTCATCTGCGGCCGCCGGCACCGGCCTGCGCCACGGATTTCACGCCATTCTCGATGTCGCCGGAACCCCGCTGACCGGCTGACGCAAATCAGGAGTGCTCGCCATGCGGCGCACCAAACTGCCGCCAACGCGCAACAAGTTGAATCTGGCCGACCCCCGGCAGGCGCGCCTGGTGAGAAAGCGGCTGAAATTGTCCGAGGCCGAGCTGACGAACATCGTCGAAAAGGCCGGCAATTCCATTTCCGCCATCAGCAAGCAGGCCGCGCTGCAGCTCGCCAAGCAGGCGGCGCGACGGCGGGTCACGCAACTGCCCCAGGCCGCTCAACTGCCCTCCGCGGCAGCGATCGTGTCGACCGTCGACCAAGTCAACGCTCCGGACTTGCCTGCCACCGACGAGTAGGCCGGCGAGGTGCGACGCGCGGTGAACGCCTCGCGCCCGCCCCGAGACGTGCGCAATAACCGCGGCCTGCGATTTTGGGCCTTGGCCTTCGCCGCGGCGACAGTGATTGTTTCACCGCCCTGCTCTTCACTCCAGTGACGCCGAAGTCCTCGGCTTGCGCCAGTCGCTACAACTGCAACCCTTTTTGGCCGCCGATGAAACGGTGAGGTAGCCTGCCTCGAACACAGTGGCAGCTCCACAGTCGTACAGGAGAGCAGCCAATGAGTCCGACCCCCGCCTCGATCGTCCGCAAACTGGCCAGGATCGCGCTGCTGGCAGCCTCGCTCGGCTGCCGAACTGCGAGCGGAGAGACGACCGGCGCCGCCGCGACCTCGACCACATCGACGCGCGCTCCCGAGGTCGCATTGCTGGGGAAGGACGGCCGATGGAATGCGCCGGTCGGCCATCGTCAGCCCCGAGCGCGCGACTTGCCGTCGGAGCAGTCCGGTGAGGTCGAGCACATCAACGACGAGGATCGCGCCGTCGATCGCAAGCTCATCATATGCCGCGGCTGCTGAGCGGCCCCGGCATCACGCGGCCGCGGTATCGATCGAACGGCGGATCACCTGCAGCACGTCGGCATTCGACAGGAACAGATCGTGGTTGATGATGCCCCAGCCCGCGTCCGACGCGTCGACCACGCGCACGCCGAGATGCTCGATGACGGTCTTCTCGGCGGCGCCCACGCGTGTCATTCCGCCTGCAAGCTGCGCCGACAGCCCGAGCGCGCGATCATTCGTCGCCGCGATGACGGTGATCTTGCCGGTGAGCGGACCGATGCCCTTGATGCCCGACGAGAACACATCCATGTCGATGTCGGGCGCGGCAAACACCACGGCGCCGATCTTGCCCGTAACCGTGTCGCCATAGCGCGCATAGAGCTGGCGCAGGCTTTCCAGCGTCAGCATGGTTCCCATGCTGTGCGCGACGATGTGGACACGCCCGGCGCCGGGGGCCGACACGATCGACGACAGCACGCGTTCGAGGTCGTCGCGTGAGAACATCGCGCTGTCGCGGTCATAGGCATAATCGAACAGGCCCGCTTTAGAAGGCCAGCAGAACACCAGCGTACGGCCGTGGAACCGGATTGCATCCGACAGATGCGCGGCATCGAGCACGGCCGTCTCGAATGTCTGCTTGAAGCCGTGCACATAGATCAGGACGTCCGGTCCGCCGCCGGCCTCCGCGAGAACAGCGCCGATGTCCTCAGACACCGGCTCGACCCGCTCGACGGTCCAGCCGCCAAGTCCGACTGCGGCAAGGGAAAGACGGCCATCGTCCGGCGGCGCCAGCCTCGCGCGGGCGACGGTCATCGTCGAAGCGCGCTCCGGCCCGAACCACGGTTTCGCGCGCCCGCCGTTGACCGGCTTGCGCGTGGTTGCAATCAGCAATGTGGGATCGACCGACAACGACGAGGCGTCGAAACGCGCGCCGGTCGCGGCCATGCCCGTGCAGCCGCCGAGCGCGAGCACGCCGGTGAGGGACGACAGCCCGCGCAGCAGCGCGCGGCGAGACACAGGAACGTCTTGTTGCAGCAGATTTGGGTTGATCACACGGAACCTTCAGGAACAAAGCCTGCAATAGGACCCGCCCTGCAATCTCCCTGAAGGAGAATGGCGGCAACAAAGGGGCACGCTGCCCCGGCGTGGCAATAGTTATTTCGCCTTGAGCTATTTCGCCTTGGCGCACATCAAGCCGATGGCGCCCTTCACGATCGCCTCGAGTTCCTTGCGCGGCACCTGGGCGCGGGCGCGGATCGCGATGGTGTGGAGAGTGGCGGAGGCGAGCTGCGACAGCACGATCGGATCGGCATCCTCCGGCAGTTCGCCCCGATCCTTGCCGCTGCGGAAACAACTCGCAAACGCCTTGTCGAGCTCGGCGAGCGAGTCGACCACCATGGCGCGGATCACCGGATCGCTCACCGCCTCGGACGCCGCGGTCAGGACGGTGAAGCAGCCTTGCGGCTGCGCGTCGCCCGCCCCATAGATGTCCAGCGCAATCCGATAGATGCGCTCCAGCCGTTTCTTGAGCGGCAGCTGGGCGCGAAATATGTCGGCCATCGCGGCACGCGCAGTCTCGCGATAACGCGCATAGCTCTTGATGTAGAGCTCGCGCTTGTCGCCGAAGGCGCCGTAGAGGCTCGGCCGGTTCATGCCGGTCGCGGCCGAAAGATCATCCAGCGACGTCGCGGCAAATCCGCTGGTGCGGAACAGATCGAGCGCGCGGCCAAGCGCGACGTCCGGCTCATAGGCGCGCGGCCGCCCGCGCCGCTTCGGTTCCGAAGCGGAATCGGGTTTGGCGGGAGCTGGCGGCGGCCGTCTTGTCTTTTGTACCATTTCGCAACTTATTCCTTGACGGCCCACATATTATGCGGAACAGTATAAAAATCAACAAAGGTCCCCGCATACGGGCCATACAACCTCAAAGGAAGACGCCGATGGAGCTGTATTTTTCGCCGCTCGCCTGCTCGATGGCCACGCGCATTGCCCTTTACGAGGCCGACGGCTCGGCCACCTATCTCGAGGTCGATCCCAGGACAAAGACCGTGCTCAAGGACGGTTCCGATTTCCGCAGCGTCAACCCGCTCGGTCTGGTGCCGACGCTGCGCACCGATGACGGCGTGGTGCTGACCGAGAACGCCGCGATCCTGCAATATGTCGCAGAAATCCTGCCGCAGGCCGGCCTCGGCGCCGCCAACGGCCTGGAGCGCAGCCGGTTGCAGCAATGGCTCTGCTTCATCGGCACCGAGTTGCACAAGAGCCTGTTCGTGCCGCTGCTCGACCGCAAGGCCGGCCCTGAGGTGAAAGCCTATGTGCTGGAAAAGAACCTGTCGCGGCTCGACTATCTCGAGACCTACCTGAAGGGCCGCGACTATCTGCTCGACCATTTCAGCGTCGCGGATGCCTATCTGGTCACGGTGATCAACTGGACCATGGCGACGCCGCCGGTGCAGCTTGCGAAATGGCCCGTCCTGAAAGCCTATTACGACCGTCTGCGTGCGCGGCCGTCGGTGGCGAAAGCGATCGCGGAGGAGTTCGAGCTCTACAAGGCCGAGCTCGCGCGCCACAAGGCAGCGGCGTAGTGTGAAACTGCAGCCCTGCACGCTGGTGGTCGTCCGGCGAAAGCCGGGACACAACCCATGGAGCGGTGTAGGGAAGGCTGCATCCACTGGTCATGGCCGGGCTTGTCCCGCCTGCGCGGCCGAAGCCGCTTCGGCGGGGCGAAGGCCCGGGCATGACGGAGGAGAGTGACGCGTGACAGCCGCGCCCCGCATTTTTGGGTCCGGGCTTTCGCCGGGACGACGGAAGCGTCAGAACGGGCTCTCACCCAGCCCCGGCACATCCGCAGGCCGCGGGCCCGGCGCCGGCCAATGGAAGCGCCGGTCTTTCTCCGCGATCTCGGTATCGTTGATGCTCGCCTCGCGCCGCCGCATCAGGCCGTGCTCGTCGAATTCCCACTGCTCGTTGCCGTAGGAGCGGTGCCACTGGCCGTTCGCATCGTGCCATTCGTACTGGAAGCGCACGGCGATGCGGTTGCCGTCGAAGGCCCAGAGGTCCTTGATCAGGCGATAGTCCAACTCCTTTTGCCATTTTCGCGTGAGGAACGCGACGATCGCGGCGCGGCCCTCGAAGAACTCCGCGCGGTTGCGCCAGCGGCTGTCCTCGGTATAGGCCAGCGCGACTCGTTCGGGGTCGCGGGAATTCCAGGCATCTTCCGCCATGCGCGCCTTCTGCGCGGCAGTCTCTCTGGTGAATGGGGGTAACGGTGGACGCGACATCGGCGATCTCCCTTGACGACCATCGGGCACTTGGCTCGGCTGCCTGCCACTCTAGCGCCGCCACCTGACGAGTCGATGGCGCGTTTGCTATCGGCCGATAGCTAAACCAAATCTGCCTTCAAAAGCGTGCGCAGCGATTTCGGAATCGGATGCGCCCGGCCCTCGCTGATGAAGGCGACGCGCACCTCGGCTTTCACCAGCACCTCGTCAGCGCGCCGCACCTCCTGCGCCAGCGTGATCGAGGCGCCCTTCACCGCGACCGGCCAGGTCACGATATCGAGCACGTCGTCCATGCGCGCGGGGCGCAGGTAATCGATCTGCATCGAGCGCACCACAAAGGCGAAACCCGGCGCCTCGCTCTCGGCCTGGGCGTAGAGCGCGTGCTGCTCGGCGCCCATCAGCCGCAGATGATTGGTGCGCCCGCGCTCCATGAAGCGCAGGTAGTTGGCATGATAGACGATGCCGGAGAAGTCCGTGTCCTCGTAGTAGACGCGCACCTGCATGTGATGCCGGCTGTTACGGATCTCGCCGTCGAGATGAGGAAAGGTCACTTGCGCACCCGTTGGCCGGAGCGTGATCCGGAAAAGTGGAGCCCGGTTTTCCGACAAGATCATGCTCAAACGAAAAAACAGAGCGTGATGGGCTACATCACGCTCTCACCAACGTTTTGCGCAAATCTGCGTGAGGCGCAAGCATGTGGGCTGCGATCAGGACGAGGCGACGCCCTCGCCGCCCAGCGTCACCTCCACGATCTCCGGCGGCACGCCGAGGCGGAACGGCATGATGCTGCAGCCAAGCCCGCCGGAGACGATGACGTCGCATTTGAAACGGGCATGGCCATAGGCGAGCCGGTTGCCATAGCGCGACGGCACCACCGGCGACCAGCCGAATAGCCGGACCTGGCCGCCATGGGTGTGGCCTGAGAGCTGCAGCGCCACCCGATCAGGCACGCGCCCGGCGACATCGGGCTCGTGGGCCAGAAGGATCACCGGCGCATCGTCGGTGACCTTGGCAAGCGTCGCCCCGAGATCGTCGACGCCGATGCGGGGCACCGGCCGAAAGCGCCGCGCCGGCCAATAGGCGAGTTGGTCGCCAAGGCCTGCGAGCCAGAACGGACCGCCGGCCGCCGTCAGCCGCACGGCATCGTTCTCGTAGACGGGAATGCCGACGCCTTCCAGCGCACGACGCGCGGCGGTCCGGCCCTCGCCGCTGTGCTGCACGACGACATCGTCCCAGTAATCATGGTTACCGAGGATCGCATGCACGCCGAGCGGCGCCTTCAGGCCGGCCAGAACCTCGGCCCATTCCTCGGCTGGAATCTTCCGCGTGATATGGCGATGGCCTGCGACATAGTCGCCGAGCATCACGATCACGTCGGCATCGAGCGCATTGGTGCGCCTGACGATCTCGTCAATGTGATCGACCGTCATCCAGGGATCGCAGGCGTGCAGGTCGGCGACGACGGCGATCCGGAGCGGAAAACCGGCCGGCCAGCGCGGCGGCGAGAGCCGATAGCGCGCAACATTGAGCCGGAAAACCGGCTCGCCGAAGCCATAGGCCGTGGTCGACGCGCCGAAGGCGCCGATACCGGCCAGGAATTGCAGGAAACGACGACGTGAGAGCATGAAGGCCCAACGGTGATGCGCGTTGTCAGCTATTTCGAGATTGCAGCGGAATTTGGCAAGACGCGTCGCGGTCACAGCGGAGGCGATGGTTACCGAGCGTTCATGAAGATGAAGGATTTGACATCTCGCGCTCGATATCCCCGCGACCATCGAGGGCACGAACGATCACAACCCGATCGGCTTCGACAAGATAAAATGCACCGTAGCCGTCAATCAAAAGGCTCCTGAGCGACGGCCCAAACTCGCTACGATCTCTTCCCGACAATGGAAATTCGCGTAACTCGTCGAACCGCTGCGAAAGACGAGCCATTATTCGTTCTGCGGCGGCAGGGCTGCGCTCCGCGAGATAGCCATAGATATCGAGGAGGTCCGAGCGGGCACGTAAGGAGACAAAAATCCTCACGCAGATGCCTAACGCTTTTCGTGCTCGCGGGCTTGGCTAAGAAACTCTTCCAGGTCCCAAGGCAAGACACGCCCAGCCTCTACGTCAGCCATGCCCTCATCAATCGCCATCTTGAAGGCACGGAATTTCTTCGCCTGCGAAAGCAGGTAGTCGGCAGCAGACTCCTGCATTTCTTCCGGCAGCAACGCCAGTGCCGCAACGGCCTTGTCGATGGCTGAACTCATGGTCCAACCATAGCACGACAACAACCAGATTCACAGGCGCTTCCCTCACTCCTCCTCATTGCCGAACAGCCCGAATTGGGCCGGGTCGCGCGAGGGCTCGGCGAGGCCGAGATGGCGGAAGGCGTGGGAGGTCAGAAGCCGGCCGCGCGGGGTGCGTTGCAGATAGCCGCACTGGATCAGATAGGGCTCGATGATGTCCTCGATCGCATCGCGCGGCTCCGACAGCGCCGCCGCCATCGTCTCCACGCCGACGGGGCCGCCGCCGTAGTTCAGCGCGATGGTCGAGAGATAGCGGCGATCCATGGCATCGAGGCCCGCAGCATCGACCTCGAGTGCGCTCAGCGCATGGTCGGCGATGGCACGATCGATGGATTCGGCATTCGCAGCCGAGGCGAAATCGCGCACCCGACGCAGCAATCGGCCGGCGATGCGCGGGGTGCCGCGGGCCCGGCGCGCGATCTCGTTGGCGCCGTCAGGCGTCATGCCGACCTTGAGCACGCGCGCGCCGCGGGTGACGATCTTCTCCAGCTCCTCCACCGTATAGAAATTGAGCCGGACCGGAATGCCGAAGCGGTCGCGCAGCGGGTTGGTCAGGAGGCCTGCGCGCGTGGTGGCGCCGACCAGAGTGAATTTCGCCAGCTCGATCTTCACCGAGCGCGCGGCGGGCCCCTCGCCGATGATGAGGTCGAGCTGGAAATCCTCCATCGCGGGATAGAGCACTTCTTCCACCGCCGGGCTCAGGCGATGGATTTCGTCGATGAAAAGCACGTCGCGCTCTTCGAGATTGGTCAGAAGCGCGGCGAGATCGCCCGCCTTGGCTATCACCGGCCCGGAGGTGGCGCGAAAGCCGACGCCGAGCTCGCGCGCCACGATCTGCGCCAGCGTGGTCTTGCCGAGGCCGGGAGGGCCGACGAACAGCACGTGATCCAGCGCCTCGCCGCGCTTGCGCGCGGCGTCGATGAATATCTGCAGATTGGCGCGCGCCTGCTGCTGGCCGACGAACTCCGAGAGGATTTGCGGGCGCAGCGCGCTGTCCGCATCCTCGGTGCGGCGCTCCGGCGTGACGAGGCGCGACGGGCCTGTCATTCGTTGCCCCGCTTGTATTTGTTCGGCAGCAATTCGCCGATGGTCACGACTTTCGGCGTGCGGCCATTATTGGGCACGATGACGCGCGCCTTGGCATCATAGTCGTGGATCAGCTCGCGGCAGATGCCGCAGGGCGAGACGACGGCGATATTGCCGGGCTCGTCGGGCTTGGGATGGCGCACGGCGACGATGGTCTCGATGCCGTGGTCGCCGCTCTCGGTGATGGCGCGGCCGATCGCGATCGCCTCGGCGCAGACGGCGATGCGGCCGATATAGGCGTCGATGTTGACGCCGGTGACGATGCGGCCGTCGCGGGTGCGCATGGCCGCCCCCACCTCCTGCCAATCGTTGCGATAGCGCTCGCTGATCGCCTCCGTGGCGGCAGCGATCAGTTCCTTGTCCTTCTTGGTCAGCATGGCCGGTAATTTATGTCCTTGAGATGAAGCGGCGGTCGTGCGGTCGACGATAGCCTACTTCGCCAATTCCTTCAGGCCCAAGCGAATCAATTGCGCGGTCTCGGCGTTCTCGCCGGCGCTGCGGGCGGCCGATGCAATGGCCGCGGCCGCCTGCGGCTGGCCATAGCCGAGATTGACCAGCGCCGAAATGGCATCGGCCACCGGGCGCGGCGCGCGGGCGTCGTCGATCGCCCCGGCCAGATGAACGACCGCCGGGTCGACATCGGCAAAGCCGGGCGCCTTGTCCTTCAGCTCGGTGACGATGCGCTCGGCGACCTTCGGGCCGACGCCGGGCGTGCGCGCCACGGCGGCCTTGTCGCGCAGCGCAATGGCGTTCGCAAGCTCCGACGGCGGCAGCGTGCCGAGCACGGCAAGCGCGACCTTGGCGCCGACGCCCTGCACGGTCTGCAACAGGCGAAACCATTCGCGCTCGACGTCGCTCCTGAATCCAAACAGCTTGATCTGGTCCTCGCGGACGTAGGTCTCGATCGACAGCACCGCGGCCTCGCCGGGCGCGGGCAGATGCTGCAGCGTGCGCGCCGAGCAATGCACCTGGTAGCCGACGCCGCCGACGTCGAGGATGACGAAATCCTCGCCATAGGAATCGATCAGGCCCCTGAGCTTGCCGATCATAGGCTCGCCACCTTCAACCGCAGCGCGGGGCTTGCGCGGTGATGGGCGTGTGTGATCGCGATGGCGAGCGCGTCCGCCGCATCGGCGGATTTCGGCTCGGCCTTGGGCAGCAGGATCTTCAGCATCACGGCGATCTGGTTCTTGTCGGCATGGCCCGCGCCGACCACGGTCTTCTTGACCTGGTTCGGGGCATATTCGGAAACGGCAATGCCGAACATTGCCGGCACCAGCATGGCAACACCGCGGGCCTGGCCGAGCTTCAGCGTGGCGACGCCGTCCTTGTTGACAAAGGTCTGCTCGACCGCGGCCTCCGCGGGCGCGAACTCGCGCAGAACGGCGGACAGCCCGTCATGGATGGCAAGCAGCCGGCTCGAGAGCGGCAGCGTATCCGGCGGTTCGACCGAGCCGCAGGCGACGAAGATAAGCCGGTTGCCATCGCTCTCGACCACGCCCCAGCCGGTGCGGCGCAGGCCCGGGTCGATGCCGACGATACGAAGGGGGGTGCGAATCGGTAAGGGCG
This sequence comes from Bradyrhizobium sp., assembly GCA_035293585.1. GTDB lineage: Bacteria > Pseudomonadota > Alphaproteobacteria > Rhizobiales > Xanthobacteraceae > Bradyrhizobium. Next base: position 38,973 of record DATGMN010000074.1, read on the forward strand.
CCATGGGTTTTTATAGCTCATGGCGGGAAGGCTCGCCTAGCGCGGGCGAGGCGGTATCAACCGGGGAGAATGACGGCGGCTGACAACGACTACCCGCCCATCTTCGCCATCAGCGCGTCCGAAATCTCGAAATTGGCGAACACGTTCTGCACGTCGTCGTGCTCGTTGAGCAGATCGATCAGCTTCAGAAGCTTTTCGCCGGTCTCGTCGTCGACCGCGACCGTGTTCTGCGGCTTCCAGATCAGCGCCGCCTTGCGCGGCTCGCCGAATTTCGCTTCCAGCGCCTTGGCGACCTCGCGGAAATTGTCCTGCGACGCGTAGACCTCGTGGCCGTTTTCGCCCGAGATCACGTCGTCGGCGCCGGCTTCGATGGCCGCATCCAGCATGGCGTCGTCGGAGGCGACGCTCTGGTCATATTCGATGATGCCGGTGCGATCGAACATGAAGGCGACCGAGCCGGTTTCGCCGAGATTGCCGCCGGATTTGGTGAAGTAGGAGCGGATGTCGGAGGCGGCGCGGTTGCGGTTGTCGGTCAGGGCCTCGACGATGACGGCGACGCCGCCCGGCCCATAGCCCTCATAGCGGATCTCGTCATAGTTCTCGCCCTCGCCGCCCAGCGCCTTCTTGATGGCGCGCTCGATATTGTCCTTGGGCATGTTTTCCTGCCGCGCCGCGACCACCGCCGCGCGCAGCCGCGGGTTCATCGCGGGGTCGGGGGTGCCGAGCTTGGCGGCGACCGTGATTTCGCGGGCGAGCTTGCCAAACAGCTTCGACTTCTGGGCATCCTGCCGGCCCTTGCGGTGCATAATGTTCTTGAATTGGGAATGTCCGGCCATGCGGTGTCTCTTAAGGATTCGCCTCGGTTAAGACTTCGTGTTGGGCGATGAGGACGGGGAAGCGCGGCGTTATAGGCCCGGCCAACGCCGAAATCAAAGATTTAGCCCGCCCTCCGGTATCAGAATAGCGGTTCCTGCCCAGGGAACAGGCAATTGTTAACCCTGACTTCATGCGTCGGTGCAAAACTGGCGGCCTCAATTCACAATTGCAGAAAAGCCAATGGCGTTCGGTTTTTTCAAACGGGTGCCGGAGCCGGAGACGCCTGCCCAGCAGCCGGCTGAGCCGGCGTCCGCCGCTGCTTCTGCCCCCGTCCCTGATAATGATTCGGTCAGCGAAATCCTCGAGCTTCTCGAGCTCGAGCTCGGCGGCACCATCCGCAAGCTGGAACGGGCGGCCCGATCGGTCGCGGGCGGCGCCGAAGCCACTGCGGCGACGCTCGCCACCATCCGCGAGCGCACCGATGCGCTGAGCGGCCGCTCGGGGGCGGCGGAGGCGACCGCCTCCACCTTTGCGCTGACGGCCGAGAAATTCACCCAGTCGGCGCAGGGAATCGGTGCCCAAGTGCGCGATGCCGGCCGCCTCGCCGATCTCGCCACGGCGGCCGCGAACGAAGCGCGCGCCGATGTCGATCGCCTGCGGGACTCCTCGGCCGCGATCGGCAATGTCGTCAACCTGATCGCGCAGATCGCGCGCCAGACCACGCTGCTGGCGCTGAACTCGACCATCGAGGCGGCGCGTGCGGGCGAAGCCGGCCGCGGCTTTGCGGTGGTCGCGACCGAAGTCAAGGCGCTCGCGGTGCAGACCCAGAACGCGACCGAGGAGATCACCAGGAAGATCGAGGCGCTGCAGCGCGATGCCGCGGGCTCGGCGGATGCCGTGCACCGCATCTCCCAGGCCATCGATGCAATCCGCCCGGTGTTCGAGACCGTCAACGGCGCCGTCGCCGAGCAGAACCGGACCACCGGCGAGATGTCCGACAATGCGGCCTCCGCCTCGCATTTCATCGCCTCGGTCGGAACCAGCGCCGCCGAGATCGACAGCGCGGCGAAGGCGGCGGAGGCCCACGGCGAGAGCATGGCTTCCGCCGGCAAGGCCGTCACGGCCTTCGCCGAAAAGCTCAAGGCGCGCAGCGCCGTGCTGCTCAAGCAGAGGGAAAGCGAGGAGCGCCGCCGGAACGAGAAGCTGCCCTGCCATCTCACGATCGAGATCGACAGCGCCCGCGGCCCGGTCAGCGCTCCGGTCTACGAGATCGCCAGGCAAGGCCTGCTGATCTCGGGTCCGAGCGCGGCGAGCCTGCCGCTGCATCAGAGCCTGCAGGCCCGCCTCGAGAACATCGGCGCGATCCGCATCTGCATCGACGAGCAGGCCAAGGGCGGGGCGCATGCCCGCTTCGAAGGCCTGAGCGCCGAGACTGCCGAGAAGATCGAGGACCAGCTGTGGGCGATCCGCGAGGAGAACATCGAGTTCGTCACCCGCGCAATGGAAGCGGGCGCCACCTTGAACAGGATCTTCGAGGACGCGGTCGCGACCGGCGCGATCAAGCTTCCCGACCTGTTCGACGCCGACTATGTGGAGATCGCAGGCACCAATCCGGTGCAGCACCGCACCAAATTCCTCGACTGGGCCGAGCGCGCGCTGCCGGCCTTCCAGGAGGACGTGCTCGCCAGGGATACGCGCATCGCCTTCTGCGCCTGCGTCGACCGCAACGGCTATCTGCCTGTGCACAACAGGATCTACTCCCAGCCGCAGCGCGCCGGCGACGTCGCCTGGAACACCGCCAACAGCCGCAACCGCCGCATCTTCAACGACGCGGCGGGGCTTGCCGCCGGCCGCAACGAGCGGCCCTATCTGATCCAGAGCTATGCGCGCGACATGGGCGGCGGCAATACCGTGATGATGCGCGAGATCGACGTGCCGATCAAAGTCCGCGGACGGCACTGGGGCGGCTTCCGCACCGCCTACAAGCTTTGAGGTGCGCCGAACGGCGAGCGAAGAACGTCAGCCCCGTAAAACTGGAGATAACGCGGCAATGTCGATAGCTGCGACCGTGAAAGTGGAAACGCCCAGCCCCCAATCGGCCAGCGAACGGCTGGTCGACCAGCTCGCCAACCGCATCGGCGGCCTGGGCGTGGAGCTGGCCGACGTCGCCGGCAATGTCCAGGAGGTGGCCAGCCGCGTCGCCGACCAGTCCGAGCGGTTCGGCCAGCTGCAGCAGACCGCGCAGACCATGGTCACCGCCAACCATGACATCGCCGATGCCTCGAAGACCGTGCAGTCGGCAAGCGCGGACGCGGTGAACGAGATCACCCAGTCGCGCAACGTGGTGGAAACCGCGGTGCGCCACATCGCCGAGCTCGTCGAGGCGGTCGGCCGCATCGAGGGCCGGCTCTCCGCGGTGTCCTCCGCGCTGGCGCAGGTGGCGAAGGTCTCGACCTCGATCGAGGCGATCGCGCGGCAGACCAACCTGCTCGCGCTCAACGCGACCATCGAAGCCGCGCGCGCAGGCTCGGCAGGTCGAGGCTTTGCGGTGGTCGCAAGCGAGGTGAAGAGCCTTGCGGAAGCGACGCGGCAGGCCACGCACCAGATCGGCGATACCGTGCGCGGGCTCGACGGCGAGCTCCACAATCTGATCGGCGAAAGCAGCGAGGCGTCCGCGCGGGCCAAGAACGCCGGCGAAGGCGCGCAGGCGATCGAGACCATCATCGCCCGCGTCCAGGACGGCTTCACCCGGGTCGGGCGCGAGATCGACAGCGTCGCCAGGGCGGCGACCTCCAATCTCGGCCATTGCGACACGGTGATCGAGCAGCTGACCAACCTCGCCAGGGGCGTCGACCTGTCCTCGACCGATCTGAAGCATGCCGACGAGCGCGTCGCAAAACTGCTCCGCGCCTCCGAGGACCTGATCGCGATGATCGCCGATTCCGGCGTCGAGACCTCCGACGCGCCGCTGATCCGCCTCGCGATCGAGACCGCGCGGCGCATCACCGAGACGTTCGAGCAGGCCATCGGACGCGGCGAGATCACGCTGGCGCAATTGATGGACGAGAATTACCGCGAGATTCCCGGCACCGATCCCAAGCAATACCTGACCGACTATGTCGAATTCACCGACCGCGTGCTGCCCGCGATCCAGGACCCGGTGCAGAAATCCGATCCGCGCATCGTCTATTGCGTCGCCTGGGCCAGGGGCGGCTACCTGCCGACGCACAACCCGAACTATCGCCTGCCGCAGGGCAAGGACCCGGTCTGGAACAACGCCAATTGCCGCAACCGCCGCCTGTTCAACGACCGTGCGGTGAAGCAGGTCGCAAGCAGCACCAAGCCGTTCCTGCTGCAGACCTATCGGCGCGACATGGGCGGCGGCAAGTTCGTGCTGATGAAGGACGTCTCCTCGCCCATCATCATTCGCGGCCGCCACTGGGGCGCGTTCCGCATGGGCTTCCGGCAACCCTAGAGCATTTCCGGTTCTGATTGAATCAGAACCGGGCTCCAGCTTTTTGTTTTGACGCGTTTTCTTCACGCGAACCGGTATCCACTTCGCTCGAAAACGCTCTAGGGACCGGCGCCGGCCGCACGATCTCCCGATAAGGATCGATTGTGGCAGTTCTGCACAAAAAGCCGCCATGTCATGACGGCCGTCATCTCATTGGGCTATTGCGCCGAATGACATGCAAAGCTGCACTGCAAAAAAAATCTCGTCACACTCCCGCGATATTGCACTATATGTCCGACTCGTCCGCTGCCCGCGGCCGAGAAAAGGGAAATGCATATGGCAATAGCGCTTACCATCAATGGCGAGCAGAAGTCGTTCGACGCGCCCGCCGACATGCCGCTGCTGTGGGTGCTGCGCGACATTCTCGGAATGACCGGAACCAAATTCGGCTGCGGCATCGCGCAATGCGGCGCCTGCACGGTGCATGTCGACGGCAAGCCGGTGCGTTCCTGCGTTCTGCCGGTCGGCAGCTTGCAGAACCGCGCCGTCACCACGATCGAAGGGATCGGCGCGACCGCGGCCGGCGCCAAGGTGCAGAAGGCCTGGCTCGATCTCGAAGTGGTGCAATGCGGCTATTGCCAGTCCGGCCAGGTCATGTCGGCGACCGCGCTGCTGAACGCCACGCCCAACCCTGACGATTCCGACATCGACGCCGCCATGGCCGGCAACATCTGCCGCTGCGGCACCTATGTGCGCATCCGCGCCGCCATCAAGCAGGCGGCTTCCGGCCCGAAGTCGTAAGGAGCGCGCGCCATGATCTCCACGGAAAAGACCGTTGCAGCCAGCCTTTCCGCAGTTTCGCGCCGCAGCCTGTTGACGGGCGCCGCGGCCGGCGGCTTCCTGCTCGCCTTCCATCTGCCGTCGCGCGCATTCAACGAGCCGGTGCAGCCGCCGGACTCGACCGAAGGCAAGTTCGCGCCCAACGCCCTGATCCGCATCGACGGGTCGGGCCAGACCACGCTGGTGATGCCGCAGGTCGAGATGGGCCAGGGCGTCTACACCGCGATTGCCATGATACTCGCCGAGGAGCTCGACGCCGACATCGCGCGGATCACGCTCGAGCACGCCCCGCCGAACGACAAGCTCTACGGCAACCCGCTGTTCGGGATCCAGGTCACCGGCAACTCCAATTCGATCCGCTCCTGGTGGCCCCACCTGCGCGCCGCCGGCGCCGGCGCGCGCGCCATGCTGGTGCAGGCGGCGGCCAAGCAATGGCAGGTCGAGCCTGCGAGCTGCACGACCTCCAGGAGCGAGGTCACCCACAAGGACTCCGGCCGCAAGCTCTCCTATGGCGAATTGGCTTTGGCCGCGGGCAGCGAAACGCCGCCCAAGGACGTGCCGCTGAAGAAGACGGAAGACTTTGTCTATATCGGCCAGCCGCTGAAGCGGTTCGACACCCCCGACAAGGTCAACGGCAAGGCCGTCTACGGCATCGACGCCTTCCTGCCCAACATGAAATTCGCGACGGTTGCGGCCTGTCCGGTGCTCGGCGGCAAGGTCCGCAAGGTGGACGACAGCGCCGCCAGCAAGCTCGCCGGCGTGCAGAAGGTGATCGTGCTCGACGACATGGTCGCGGTGGTCGGTGATCACATGTGGGCGGCGAAGAAGGGCCTGGAGGCGCTGCAGATCGACTGGGACGAAGGCGCCAACGCCTCCGTCAGCACGGACAGCATCTGGCAGGAGCTGCGCGCCGCCAGCGAAAAGGATGGCGCGGTGGCCAAATCGGTCGGCGACGTCGCAAAGGGCCTTGCGAGCGGCGACAGGATGGATGCGACCTTTGAGCTGCCGTTCCTGGCGCATGCGACCATGGAGCCGATCAACGCCACGGTGCACTTCAAGGGCGATTCCTGCGAGGTCTGGACCGGCACGCAGATCATGACCCGGGTGCAGTCGGCAGCTGCGCAGGCCGCGGGCCTTCCCGTCGACAAGGTCACCGTCAACAATCACCTGCTCGGCGGCGGCTTCGGCCGCAAGCTGGAGCCGGACATGGTGGTCGCCGCAGTGCACATCGCCAAGCAGGTCGACGGTCCGGTCAAGGTGGTGTGGACCCGCGAGGAGGACATCCGCCACGACGTCTATCGTCCGGTCTATCGCGACAGCATCGCGGCAACGCTCTCGGACGGCAAGATCGTGGCCTGGAAATACAAGGTCGCGGGATCCTCGGTGATGGCGCGCTGGTTCCCGGTGGCGTTCCAGAAGGGAATCGATATCGACGGCGTCGACAGTGCGGTCGACATGCCCTACGACATCCCGAACCTCCAGGTCGAATTCCTGCAGGCCGAGCCGAAGGGCGTGGTCACCGGCTTCTGGCGCGGCGTCGGCCCCAACAACAACGTGTTCGCGATCGAATCCTTCATGGACGAGCTCGCGCGCAAGGCCGGCAAGGATCCGATCGACTTCCGCCGCGGCATGCTGGGCAAGAACCCGCGCGCGCTTGCCGCGCTCAATCTCGCCGCGGAAAAATCCGGCTGGGGCGGCGCGCTGCCGGCCCGGGTCGGGCGCGGCGTCTGCCTGCAGCCCTCGTTCGGCAGCTTCATCGCGACCGTCGTCGAAGCCGAGGTGGACGAGCTCGGCGAGGTGCATCTGCGCCGCGTCACCTCTGCGGTCGATACCGGCATTGCGGTCAACCCGGATACGGTCAAGGCGCAGCTCGAGGGCGGCCTGATCTTCGGGCTCACCGCCGCGCTCTATGGCGAGATCACCCTCGACAAGGGCCGCGTGCAGCAATCCAACTTCAACGACTACCGCATGCTGCGCATCGACCAGGCGCCGAAGATCGACATCCATATCATCAAGAGCGGCGAGCCGCCCGGCGGCATCGGCGAGACCGGGGCCACCGCCGGCCCGCCGGCGCTCCGCAACGCCATCTATGCCGCAACCGGCGTCGCCCTGCGGCGCCTGCCGATCGACCGCAAGCTGATCGCGGGGAAGAAAGCATGAGTGCCGCGCGTATCCTGCTCAGCCTCGTCGCGATTGTCGTGGCGGCGGCCGCCATCGCCGCCTGGGTGATCCGCGGGCCCGGCCCGCTTGCCTTTGCCGGCGGCGAAACGGTCGCGGCCGCCGACTATCACGGCGCCAACCCGACCGGCGTGCCGGCTTCGCTTGCCAAGGCGGGCCTCGTCGAACGCGGCGCCTATCTGGCGCGCGCCGCCGATTGCATGGCCTGCCACAGCAAGCCGGGCGGAAAGGACTTCGCGGGCGGGCTCGGCTTCAAGCTGCCGTTCGGCACGCTGTATTCGACCAACATCACGCCCGACAAGGAGACCGGCATCGGCAATTACAGCGATGCCGATTTCCTCAATGCCGTGCATCGCGGCGTCCGCCGCGACGGCGCACGGCTCTATCCGGCGATGCCCTATGTGTCCTACAGCTACATGACGGATGACGACGCGCTGGCCATCAAGGCCTATCTGTTCAGTCTGCCGCCGGTGCATGCGGCAACGCCCGCCAATACGCTGGCATTTCCGTTCGATCAGCGCTGGGCCATGACATTCTGGTCGGTGCTGTTCAACCGCGACACGCGCTTTGCGCCTGACGCCTCGAAATCTCCGGAGTGGAATCGCGGCGCCTATCTGGCGGAGGCGCTCGCGCATTGTGGCGAATGCCACACCCCGCGCAACCTCGCCTTCGCCCTCGACAACCGCAAGAAGTTCGCCGGCGCCATGACCGCGGGCTGGCGCGCCTTCAACATCACCTCCGACAAGGCAACCGGCGTCGGCGGCTGGAGCGATGCCGATCTCGCCTCCTATCTGGCGAGCGGACATGCAGCCGGCCATGGCACGGCCTCAGGTCCCATGGGCGAAGCGGTCGACCGCAGCTTCAGCCAGCTGACCGCTGAGGACATCAAGTCGCTGGTCGCCTATGTGCGGTCGGTGCCGCCGATCGCCTCGACCGATCTGCCGGCAAGCCCGGCACCGCCCGCACCGGCTTCGCACAAGGATGGCGGCGGCAAGGACAATGCGCGCGGCAAGCTGGTGTTCGAAGGCGGCTGCGTCAGCTGCCACGGCTGGACCGGCGAGAGCGCGGTTTCGCCGCTGGCGACGCTGACCGGTGCTGCTGCGGTCAACGACCCCAGCGGGACCAATGTCGCACAGATCGTGCTGTCCGGCACCAGGCGCCTGACGCCGAGCGGCGCACTCTCGATGCCGGCGTTCGGCCAGGCCTATTCCGACGACGAGATCGCTGCGGTCGCGAACTACGTCACCGCGCGCTTCGGCGCCAAGGGCTCTTCGCTGACGGCCAAGGACATTGCTGCACTGCGCGAGCAGGTGTCGGACTAGAGCTGTCGTCGTTTGTTCATTGGCGCTCTCTATAAGACCCCCGTCCGCGATCGACGCGCCGGGGGTCTTTCATGAGCGAACATCCAGAGCTGGACCAGTTGCAGGCCGAATACAAGAGCGCGGTCGAAGCCTGGATCGCCGCCATCCGGAAAGAGGAAGCGCTCGCCTCCGTCGCTCACGAAATCGCCGATGTCGACAATTGGGAGCAGGCGCATTTCGAGGAAGACGAGCTGCGCAGCGTCGTGAAGGACGCCAAGGCGAAATACGAGGACGCATTGAGGGCGAAGTTCTTCGGGTTTTGAGGACTGAGGCAACGTAGCCTCAGGTTGCAAAGAACTCCCAGCTATCGCCGTCACCCTGAGGTGCTCGCGCCAGCGAGCCTCGAAGGGCGACGGCCCCAGTGGCAGCAGCGTGGCCGTACATCCTTCGAGGCTCGCTCCGCTCGCGCCTCAGGATGACGGATCAAAATGGGCGCTATCCCTTCCAGAAGCCCGGCAGCGCCGGCTCCAGCCGTCCGCCGATGCGCACCGGGGCGACCTTCGCTGCCAGCCCCGTTGCATCATTCGTCTCCACCGCGACGCCCGACAATGTCGCGGCGCCCGCGGCCGGCTCGAAACGGCCCGACGGAATTCCCGTCGTGAACCGCCGCAGCGGCTCGTCCTTTTGCATGCCGATGATGGAGTCGTAGTCGCCGGTCATGCCGGCATCGGTCATGTAGGCGGTGCCGCCGGGCAGGATCTGGTGGTCGGCGGTGGGCACATGCGTATGGGTGCCGACGACGAGGCTGGCGCGGCCGTCGCAGAAGAAGCCGATGCCCTGCTTCTCGCTGGTCGCCTCGCAATGGAAATCGACCACGACGGCGTCCGCCGCCTCATGCAGGGGACAGGCGCCGAGCTCGCGCTCCAGCGCCGCGAACGGGTCGTCGAACGGCGTCATGAACACGCGGCCCATGGCGTTGACCACCAGCGCGCGCTTGCCGGTCCTGGTCTCGACCAGCGCGGCACCGCGGCCGGGCGTGCCGCGCGGAAAATTGACCGGGCGGATCAATCTCGGCGCGCGATCGATGAACACCAGCGCCTCGCGCTGGTCCCAGGCATGGTTGCCGAGCGTGATCGCATCGGCGCCCGCATCGAGCAATTCCTGGTAGATCGCCTCGGTGATGCCGAACCCGCCGGCCGCGTTCTCGCCGTTGACCACGACGAGGTCGAGCGACCAGTCGCGGACCAGCCGCGGCAGATGCTCGGCGATGGCGTTACGCCCGGCCCGGCCGACGACGTCCCCCACAAACAGAATGCGCAACCTAACTGCTCCGGAAATCGAATACGCGCGTTTCCGTTAGCACATAATCCAGCGCCACGTCGTGGGACAATGCCGGAATGGCCCTGGTTTCCTGCACCGCGAAGGCGAGCCCGACCCCGACGACGGGCTTGATCTTCCGCAAATGCGCGAAGGTGAAATCATAATGCCCTGCACCATAGCCGATGCGATGGCCGAGCCGGTCGAAGGCGGCAAGCGGCACCAGCATCACGTCGGGCAGCACTTCGGCCGCGGCCGGCGACGGCTCGGGAATGCCGAGCGCGCCCAGCGTCAGCCGCTCGCCGGGCGACCAGGCGCGAAAGATCAGCGCATGTCCCCGCGCGGTAACGCTCGGCAAGGCCAGCCGTGCGCCAAGGCCGGCGAGCTTTTGCATCAGCGGTGCGGGATCGATCTCGTTGCGGATCGGCGAATAGCCTGAGATCACCGCGCCCTGCGCGATCTCGAACGGCAGCCCGCGCGCGGCTATCGTCTCGGCTGCGGCGTCGCGCTGCTCCGGCGACATCGCATCGCGCTTGGCCAGCGCCGCAGCACGCAGATCACCTTTGGAAGGCAGCCGGGCAGTTTGGGCCATGGCAACTTCACCTCGCTTTGTCATCGCTTGCGAAAGCAGGCGATCCAGCATTCCAGCAGCGGTCGTGATGAACCGGGATATCCCGGTCTACTGGATGCCCCGCCCGAGCCTCTCATCCGGCCGGCCCAATCGGGCCGGTTGACGGAGCATGACGCCAATCCGTGACTGACGCAAAGCAGTCAAACAAAGTGCGAGGCCGCAATCGCCGTTGAAGCGCTCGATCCCGGAGTTCCCTACGAAAGTAGGTGGGCACCATATGTCCGGATCCACGGACCCGGCCAGGGACAGTTCCCTTAAGGATCGATAAGGCCCCGGGGATATTATGGCTTCTGACGCGCGACACAGCTTCGCAGGGTCAATGTAGCAACGCCGGGCCTGTTTCGCCAGCGGCAAGGATCAGCGACCTGTTGAGCGCGATAACCGCGACTTCACCGGCCCCTGAAGGGGGCGGGTAAGCGAGCAAGCTAGCCGATCGCCACCCCGCCGCCGATGGTGCGGTTCAAGACCTGGGTGGTGCGCTCGATCCGTTCGGCAGCGGCGTTGAGCGCATTGGCGACGGCGGCTTGCGTCGCCTTGGCCCGGTCGGCGGCGGCGCTGCGCACGTTGCGCAGGCCGGCGAGCTCTTCCTCCATCGCGCGCAGCCGGGCGCCGACATCGAGCAATTCGTCGCAGACGGTCAGCGCCGCCATCACCGTCAGCCTGGCATCGCCGATCTCGCCGAATTTTCCGCGCAGCGTCTCGATGCGCTGCTCCAGGTTCTCGGCGAGCTTCAGCAGCCGGATCTCCTGGCCCTCCTCGCAGGCCATGCGGTATTGGCGGCCGTTGATGGTGACGTTGATATGGTTCATTCGTCCTCTCCGGCGTCGTCATCCTCGCCGCCTGCGCCGTTCTCGCCAATGCCGAGAACCTCGCGGATGGTCTCGATCGCTCCGTCCAGCCGCTCGGCAATCTCGCGGTTGACCCGTTCGAGCTTGCGCGACTTGACCAGCGAGCCGTCCAATTCGTCGGCGAGCCGCGAGCGGTCGGCGCCCAGCGCCTGGATCCGGCTCGCCAGCTCGTCCTCGTCGCGGTCGGCCTCGCGCCGCCGTTCCACCGCGCTCTCCAGCGCGTCCAGGGCCTGCATCAGCCGCCTGGTGGCAGCCTCGATATCCGACGCGATCGGCTCGGCAGGAGGTGGAAAACTCGCGGGACGATCGTTCATTGAAGCGACGCCATGACCCGTCCAGACGCCGCGCGCTGCGGCAAGAAACCTGCGCTTGGGCAAGCGCTTATGGGGCGAAATTTACGTGGCCGGAGCGGTCCGCGCAACGCCGCGGGCAAGCTATGCACCGTAAAGCAACTTTTCGTCATCTCAAAACGTTGGACTCCCCGACCTCAGGTGCTATCAGCCCGTAATCCAACTGGGGTAACAGCCTCCCGCCCTCAATTTCGGCCCACCTGGCACCTCATTTCAGACGGATTTTGATCATGACGCAGGTCGACCCCACCCGTATGGCCAATGCGATTCGCGGCCTCGCGATGGATGCGGTTGAGAAGGCCAAGTCGGGCCACCCGGGCCTGCCCATGGGCGCGGCCGACATGGCGACCGTGCTGTTTTCGCAATTCCTGAAATTCGATGCCGCCAATCCGGCCTGGCCCGACCGCGACCGCTTCGTGCTCTCGGCCGGCCATGGCTCGATGCTGCTCTATTCGCTGCTCTATCTCACCGGCTATCCGGAGATGACGCT
>DATGMN010000075.1:0-153117 GCA_035293585.1 Bradyrhizobium sp.
CGTCTCGGCTAGCTCGCAAGCCCATTGCCGGTGTCGGGCAAGTTCATCAACTTGGAATGCATCGAAAAGCGTTCGCCAGTTGGTCGACGTGGCTCGCTGCCGCAGGACCCAAGCGGCTTCTCTCCGAACCTCATTTTCCGAAGCGTCGTTGTAGATGCGAAACATCATCGGAAAATCTGCATCGAGCCAGATGGTACCCAGTGTGCGGATAGCAGTTTGCCGTGTCGCTTTAGATGGAATTGCCAGTAGAGTTGCCACATGCTCGTGCGCCTCCTGCAACTCCCATCGTGCGACGACTTCACACGCTGTGCGCACAACATATTCGGATGGATCACAGAGAGCTCTGAAAATTATGGAGCGCAACTCGCGCCCTTGTCGGTGAAGTCCGATGGCCTCTATAGCCGCCCGTCGTTCAAATTGATCTTCGAACCCGGCTGCGTTGGCCAGCGCCTTTAATGAGGCCGCATCTTCTCGCAAGGCGAGTTCGCGTATGACTTCGTGGGTAGTCGGCTGATGTGCGCCGGATGACGAATTGCGGGACACGAGTGCGTTCCAATGTAGGATTGTTCTACTGTTGCACCGAACGAGGCAGTTCTCAATTGGCCCATCGCAGCATTTCGCCGTTGCCCCGTCGCCATCGCTTTCGTGGCAAGGCGGACACCCCCCCGGCTTTTCGTGTCCACGCCAATCCGCCCCACGGCCTGATTTGCCCGACGGCTGCGGCCCGGAAATACGTGTCAAGCCCGGCGCGCAAAAATATTCCTGTTTACCGAAATTCGGATTTGGCGTAAAAGATGCCCATCCCGCCTCGCTTCAATGGAGGGGCGTATCGCGGTCGTCACGACACGTGGAGCGGGGATGCGGTGGACGTGGCGGCGCTGTCCGACGAGCGGCGCGACACGGACGGCGAAGCGGTGTGGTCCTGGCGCCCCAAATCCTTGGCGTCAAGTCCCGGCGAAGCCTAAAGCTTTCGCGAAGGGCGACGGTGGCAAACGGGATGGTTCACCGGGGAGAGCGCCTATAAGCCGTCAACCATCGCGCAGGGAAGGCCGGTTGTCACCGCCTGTACCTGTGGACTCGCGCCTTGCGCAATTATTCTTTGCGCGAGAGCCCCGGGTGCAGCGGCCACCCGGCCTTCCCTGCGCCCTCTATTTCCAGAGGGTGATTGGACGATGCAAAGCTCGGACGATTTCGGTCGCGAGGACGATGCGCCATGTTCTCTCGATGCTCATGCGCCTCGACGGGGCGCGTCCCGGCTGAAGGCCTGGCGACCGCCGGGATGCCTGACGCATCCATTGGCTTATGGGCCCGGCTCGCGCGTCGTCCGGCGGGGACGACGGAGACATCATCCCGTCACGCAGGGTACGCGCAAATATCCCCGAAACCGCACCCGTCCGCCGCGCACCGGCTCGCCATTCAGCGCATAATTCGGAAACCGCGCCAGGAACCGCGCGATCGCGATCGCGCCCTCCAGCCGCGCCAGCGCCATGCCGGCGCATTGATGCGCGCCGGTGGCGAAGGCGAGATGCCGGTTGGGGTTGCGTGCGACGTCGAAGGTTTCGGGGTCGGGAAATTGCGCGGGATCGCGGTTGGCGGCGCCGATGCAGAGCGTGATCGATGTGCCTGCGTCCATCGTCACGCCGCCAAGCTCGACGCGCTCGGTGGTCATGCGGTTGCCGAGCTGGTTGGAGCTTTCATAACGCAGCACTTCCTCGACCGCGGTCTTGATCATGCCGGGGTCGTCGATGAGCCGCTGCTTCTGCGCCGGATGCTGCAACAGCGCGACCAGGCCGTTGCCGATCAGATTGGTCGTGGTCTCATGCCCCGCATTGAGCAGGAAGATGCAATTCTGCAGCAGCTCCTTTTCGGTGAGCCGTTCGCCGCCTGCCTCGCCCTGGATCAGCCGGGTCAGGACGTCGCGTTCCGGATTGCCGGGCCTGGCGCGGCGGCGCTCAACCAGCCTTTCCAGATAGACCAGGAAATCCGCCACCGCCCTGTTGCCGCGCGCGAAGGCCTCCGCGGAGATCACGGGCTCCAGCGCGCCCAGGATTGCCAGCGACCAGCCGCGCAACGGCTCGCGCTCCTCATGCGGAACGTCGAGCAGATTGCCGATCACCTCGACGGGAATGGCGGAGGCGAAGTCCTCGATCAGCTCGAAATCGCCCTTGGCGGCGATGGCATCGAGCAGCCGGTCGACCAGCGCGACCAGCGCCGGCTCCATTTCCGCGATCGCACGCGGCGACAGCGCGCCCATGATCAGCCGCCGCACGCGGGTGTGCGACGGCGGATCGTTGAAGACGAGGCTCGTGGTGTGATGCTCGTAGAGCAGGGAGTTGCCGTATTTCGGCAGAAACTCCTTCTTCTTGTCGGAGGAGAACGCCTTGGTGTTCTTGTAGGCCGTGACCAGGTCGTCATAGCGGGTCAGGAAATAGGAGCCGTTCGGCAGGCGCTTGACCGGCTCGTTCTCCCGCAATGCACGATAGGTCGGATAGGGGTCCGTGTAGAATTCCGGCGTCAGCTTCTCCAGATCGAAGCTCGCCGCCAGCTCGCGTGCGTTTCCATCCATCCCGCAAAACCCGGACAGGGTCAAATTGGTTTCATTTGCAACGATCCTAGACCGCGCCTCAAAGCTGCGCAACAGCAATCGGATGGTGTCGACAGCGGCATCGCCGGGCTCGCCTGCTGCTGCGCTGCGCGCGCGGCCTGGACGCAGAGCCTCATGACCTATTTGCGCTTTGAGGACAGGCGCGGCACCGTCTACAGTCGGCCCGCTTTGGTCGCTCACGGGAGACAAGATGCACGTCCGCACTGATGCACCCGTCGAAACTCCGCCCGACACCGGTCCCGAGCCTGGGTCGACTTGGCCCGACGAGATCTTCGCGATCCTGCAGCGCTTCGACGTCCGCCAGGTGCCTTATGTGCCGGATGCCGGCCATTCGCGGCTGATCCAGCGCGTGCTCGCTTCGTCCACGATGCGTGGCATTCCCCTGACGACGGAAGAGGAGGGCGTGGCGCTGATGGTCGGTGCCTGGGCCGGCGGGGAGCGCTGCGCGCTGTTGATGCAATCGAGCGGCGTCGGCAATTGCATCAACATGTTGTCGCTGACCCAGGTGTTCCGCTTTCCTTTCCTGACGCTCGTGACCATGCGCGGCGAATGGGGCGAGTTCAATCCATGGCAGGTGCCGATGGGGGCGAGCACACAGAGCGTGCTCGAACTGTCCGGCATCAGGGTGCTGCGCGCCTCGCATGCGCAGGAGGTGCGCGAGGTGGTCGAGGCTGCCGCGAGCCAGGCCTACAACGCGCTGACGCCGACGGCGGTGTTGCTGTCGCAGCGGCTGATCGGCGCCAAGGTGTTCGTGAAATGAGCAGGCCCAATCTCCTCGACCGCCGCGACGTCGTCAAAACGCTGCTCGCGAACCGACGGGACGCAATCGCAATCGGCGGGCTCGGCGCCTCGACCAACGACATGACCGCGAGCGGCGACCACGCCCGCAACTTCTATCTCTGGGGCGGCATGGGCGGGGCTGCGATGATGGGGCTCGGCCTTGCGCTGGCACAGCCGAAGCTGCCGGTCCTGGTCATCACCGGCGACGGCGAGATGCTGATGGGCATGGGGAGCCTCGCAACCATCGGCGTGCAGAAGCCGGCCAATCTGTCGATCGTGGTGCTCGACAATGAATGCTATGGCGAGACCGGGGGGCAGACCAGCCACACCGCGTCCACCGCCGATCTGGTCGGAGTCGCCAAGGCGTGCGGGATCGCCGACAGCCGCGCCATCTCGACCATGGCCGAGGTGGAGGCATTTGCGACTGCGATGCAGGACCTCTCCACCGGACCGCGCTTCGCCAGCGTGAAGATCGATGCGGCCAATCTTGAGCGCGTGTTGCCCACTAGGGATGGTAATTTCATACTCGCCCGGCTGCGGGGCGACCTCGGACTGGCTCCGATCTGACCGTCGCAGTCTTCTGAAAAGATCAGAACGGTCAAAGGCTTGTTTCTGGCGCGCGTTGTTTTGCACGAGGTTGTCATGCACGATATGTCGACACGCAGGGGTCGAGTTGCGCTGCGGCGGAAACCTTGACTTATTGCGTTGGTGAGTGCTTACTCACAACATGAGCACCCTGCGCATGACCAGCGATCTCAGGCGCCAGTTGATCCTGGGCGCCGCCAAACGCTGCTTTGCCCGTCATGGCTTTGCCGGCACCACGACCAAGAGCGTGGCGGCGGCCGCGGCCATTTCGGAGGCGCTGCTGTTCAAGCACTTCCCGTCCAAGGCTGCGCTGTTTGCGGAGATCCTGGCCGAGGAGTGCGAGGCCGATCCGGAGCTCAGCACCCTGCTCGGCCGGGAGCCGTCGACGGCGACATTGGTCGAGCTGATCCGGGGCATGGTCCGCCATTTCCTCGAGATCGCGGACGGGCCGGACGAGGAGGAGGCGCAGCGGATGCGGCTGATGGTCACAAGCCATCTCGAAGACGGCGAGTTCGCCCGCCTGCTCTATGCCAAGATCGAGAAGCTGGTCGGGCATGTCTTCGCAGGCTCGCTGGAGCGGGCGATCGCGGCAGGCGAGGCGAACCGCGTCGGCAGCGATCCGCTCAATCTGTTCTGGTTCGCCCATCACACCTTGATGTCCTCGGCGATGACGCGGCTTCCCACGACCCATTGCCTCTCTTATGGCGATGCCGGCCGCCTCGATCGGCAGCTGTGCGAGTTCCTGCTGCGGGGGATTGGACTTACAGAGGCCGCAATTGCTTCTCATTTGGACCGCCAGTTGATGCCGGATGCGGCGCAATCGGCGATTGCAGAAAGTGCATGACATGAATATCGCGACCGAACCCAGAATATTGGGCAAGCCCGTCGAGGAGCCTTCGCGCAAGCGTCCGGTGCGCACGGTGCTGTGGTTCATCATCGTCGGAGCCTTGCTGGCGGCGCTGGTGGGCGGCCTCGTCTGGTTCAACTACTTCCGCGGCCAGATGATCGCGCAGTTCTTCGCCAACAATAAGCCGCCGCCCCTGAACGTCAGCGTGGTCGAGGCGAAGTCCGAAGTCGTGCCCAATCTTTTGACTGCGGTCGGCGAGCTCGCCGCCGTGCACCAGGTCAATGTCACGAGCGACGTCTCCGGCCGCGTCACCGAGATCCTGTTCACGCCCGGCGCGCATGTCGCGCAGGGCACGCCGCTGGTGCAGCTGTTCGATGCGCCGGACCAGGGCGATCTCGCCAGCTTCAAGGCACAGGCGACGGTCGGGCGGCTGCAGCTCGATCGCGCCAAGCAGCTTGCCGAACGCCAGTTCGGTCCGCAATCGACCGTCGATCAGGCACAGGCGACCTATGATCAGGCGCTCGCCGGCATCGCCAAGACCGAAGCCATCATTTCGCAGAAGCTCGTACGGGCGCCCTTCGCGGGCGAGCTCGGCGTGCGCCATGTCGAGGTCGGGCAATATCTGACGGCGGGCACCGCGATCGTCTCGCTGACGGATCTGTCCGAGCTCTATGCGAACTTCACGGTGCCGGAGAAGGACTCAGCCCACCTCAAGGTCGGCCAGACGGTGCGGCTCGGCGTCGACGCCTATCCGGGCCGGATGTTCGAAGGCAAGGTCACGACCATCGAGCCGCAGATTGCGACCGACACCCGCAACATCCGCGTGCAGGCCACCATCGCGAATCCCGAGGAACTCCTCAAGCCCGGCATGTTCGTCTCCACCACCGTGGTGCTGCCCGACAATCCGCCGGTGGTCACGGTTTCGGAGACTGCGGTCGACTATACGCTCTATGGCGACTCCGTTTTCCTGATCACCGAGAAGAAGTCGGACGACGGCAAGACCAGCCTGACCGCGGTGCGCACCTTTGTGCAGACCGGTGGCCGGGTGAACGGCCGCGCCGAGATTCTGAAGGGCCTGAAGCCGGGTGACCGGGTGGTCGCGGTCGGTCAGCTCAAGCTGCAATCGGGTGCGGCGGTCGCCATCTCGGCCGACGCTCCGCCGCCGATTCCGGCCCAGACGCCTCGGTATTGAGCGCCGCGTCAGCGACGCTGCGCAGGCTGAATTTGACAGGACAATCGGCATGATCCGCGCGCGGGTCATGCCTGAACTCGAGAACACGAGATCACCGCGATGGCATTAACCGATATCTTCATCAAGCGCCCGGTGCTGTCGGTCGTGGTCAGCCTGCTGATCCTTCTGATCGGCCTTCGTGCGGCCACCGTGCTGCCGATCCGGCAGTATCCGAAGCTGTCGAACACGGTCGTCAACGTCACGACCGTCTATCCCGGTGCGTCGGCGGACCTGATCCAGGGCTTCATCACCACGCCGATCGAGCAGGCGGTCGCCTCCGCCGAGGGCGTCGACTACATGACCTCGTCCTCGGTGCTCGGCACCTCGACGATCCAGGTCTATATCAAGCTCAATTTCGACCCGAACCAGGCGCTCACCGAGGTGCTCGCCAAGGTCAACTCGGTCAAATACCTGATCCCGAAGGAATCGAACGACCCGGTGGTCACCAAGACCACCGGCCAGACCACCGCGGTCATGTATATCGGCTTCTCCAGCGAGGAGCTGAACGGCAGCGCGATCTCCGACTATCTGACGCGCGTGGTGCAGCCGGTGCTGTCCACCGTCGACGGCGTGTCCTCGGCCGACATCCTCGGCGGCCAGACCTTTGCGATGCGGCTGTGGCTCGATCCGGTAAAGATGGCCGGCCGCGGCGTGTCGCCGGCGGACGTGTCGGCTGCGATCGCGGCCAACAACTTCCAGGCCGCGGCCGGGCAGGCCAAGGGCTATTTCATGGTCTCCAACGTCACGGCCAATACCGATCTGCAGAACGTCGACCAGTTCAAGCGGATGATCGTGAAGGCCAAGGACGGCGGCTTCGTGCGCATGGAGGATATCGCAACCGTCGAGCTGGCCGCGCAATCGACCGACGCCAGCGTCGCCTTCAACGGCGAGCACGCGATCTTCATCGGCGTGCAGGCGACCCCGCAGGGCAACCCGCTCAACATCGTCCGCGGCGTGCGCGCGCTGTTCCCCGAGCTCGAGCGCAATCTGCCGCCATCGCTCAAGATGAAGGTGGCCTACGACTCCACCAAGTTCATCCAGTCCTCGATCGACGAGGTCGAGAAGACGCTTGGAGAGGCCGTCATCATCGTCGTGGTGGTGATCTTCCTGTTCCTGGCCTCGCTGCGCTCGGTGGTCATTCCCGTCGTCACCATCCCGCTGTCGCTGGTCGGCGTCTGCAGCATGATGCTGGCGATGGGCTTCTCCTTCAACCTGCTGACGCTGCTCGCGATGGTGCTCGCGATCGGCCTCGTGGTCGACGACGCCATCGTCGTGATGGAGAACATCCACCGCCATCTCGAGGAGGGCGCGCCGCCGGTGCAGGCGGCGCTGATGGGCGCGCGCGAGATCGTCGGACCCGTGATCTCGATGACCATCACGCTCGCCGCGGTGTACGCCCCGATCGGTTTCCTTGGCGGCCTCACCGGCTCGCTGTTCCGCGAATTCGCCTTCACGCTCGCAGGCTCGGTGATCGTGTCGGGCGTGATCGCACTGACGCTGTCGCCGATGATGTGCTCGGTGTTCCTCAAGAGCGCCGAGGAGGGACGATTTGCGAAGCTCGTCAACCGCGTGTTCGGCGCGATGACGCGCTGGTACGGCCGCAAGCTCGACCGCTCGCTCGACTATCGTCCGATCACCGGCCTGTTCGCGCTGACGATCCTGGGGCTGGTCGGCTTCCTCTATCTGCACACCTCCAAGGAGCTCGCGCCCGAGGAGGACCAGGGCATCGTGTTCGCGGTGACCAAGGCGCCGAAATACGCCAACATCGACTATCTCGATTTCTATGGCGACAAGCTCGACAAGGCATTCCAGAAATTCCCCGAGACCGACCTGCGCTTCGTGCTGAACGGCATCAACGGTCCGCAGGGCGGCATCGCGGGCATGCTGCTCAAACCGTGGGACGAGCGCAAGCGCTCCTCGATTGCGCTCAAGCCGCTGGTGCAGGCCGAGCTGTCCAAGATCGAGGGCATCAATGCGTTTGCCTTCAACCTGCCGCCGCTGCCGGGCGGACCGGGCGGCCTTCCGGTGCAGATGGTGATCAACTCGACACAGGGGTTCCAGTCCGTCTATGAGCAGATGAACAAGCTCAAGGACGCCGCGCGGAAGAGCGGCCTGTTCATCGTCTCCGACTCCGACCTCGACTTCAACCAGCCGGTGGTGCGGATCAAGGTGGATCGCAACAAGGCGCAGGACCTCGGCATCAACATGCAGAACATCGGTGCTGCGCTCGCGACCCTGCTCGGCGGCAACTATGTCAATCGCTTCAACTTGGAAGGGCGTTCCTACCAGGTGATCCCGCAGGTGCCGCGCCAGGACCGCCTGACGCCGGAATCGCTTGGCAGCTATTACGTGACCACCGCGACCGGGTCGCAGCTGCCGCTGTCGACCGTCGTCTCGATCGAGACCGGGACCGATCCGAACGCGCTGACCCATTATAACCAGCTCAACTCGGCGACCTTCTCCGCCGTGCCGATGCCGGGCGTCACCGTCGGCCAGGCGGTGGACTTCCTGGAAGGCGAGGCGAAGAAGCTGCCGCAGGGCTTCAGCCACGATTATCTCGCCGACTCCCGCCAATATGTGCAGGAGGGCAATCAGCTCGCCATCACCTTTGCGTTCGCGCTGATCATCATCTTCCTGGTGCTGGCGGCGCAGTTCGAAAGCCTGCGCGACCCGCTGGTCATCATGATCAGCGTGCCCATGGCGATCGTCGGCGCGCTGATCCCGCTGTTCTTCGGCCTGGCGACGATGAACATCTACACCCAGGTCGGGCTGTTGACCCTGGTCGGGCTGATCTCCAAGCACGGCATCCTGATGGTCGAATTCGCCAACGAGCTGCAGCTCAAGGAAGGGCTTGACCGCAGGTCGGCCATCGAGATGGCCGCGCGGGTCCGGCTCCGGCCGATCCTGATGACCACGGCGGCGATGGTCACCGGCCTTCTGCCGCTGTTGACCGCCTCCGGCGCCGGCGCCGCCAGCCGCTTCTCGATCGGGCTCGTCGTCGTCGCCGGCATGTCCATCGGCACGCTGTTCACGCTGTTCGTGCTGCCGGCGGTCTATGTGGCGATCGCGACCGATCACCGCGCCGCCGCAACCTCCGAACGGGCCAAGGAGATCGAGGCGCTCGATCTCGGCCGGCAGCAGCTCAAGCCGACGTGAGCGGATCAAATCCGGTTCAGGCGCGGGCGGCCATCGGGCCGCCCGTTGTCGTTTTGGGCGCTGCAACGTGATATCTTCAGGGAACGGCGCCGCCCGACCGGCGCGCCAGATCGGATGCTGCAATGAGGCGACGTGATTTCCTGGCCGGTCTCGCAACGGCGGTGTTGGCCGCACCGCACGTGATGCGGGCGCAGGCGAGAACCTATCGTCTCGGCACGGTCAATCCGATCTTTGCCATGACCGACACCTCGCCATTCGCAAAGCCGCTGGTCGCAGCATTGGCGGATCATGGCTATGCGATCGGCCAGAACCTCGTCATCGAGGCGCGCAGCGCGGCCGGTGATGTCAGCAAGATCCCGGCGCTGCTCCAGGAGTTGAAGGCACAACAGGTCGACGCCCTCGTCATCGTCGGCTACCCGACCGCGCTGGCCGCCAAGCCGCTTGGCATTCCGACGGTTGCGGCACTCGGCCTCGGTGATCCCGTCGCGACCGGTCTGATCCAGTCGCTCGCCCATCCCGGCGGCAACATCACCGGCATTTCCGACGTCGCGGCCGAGCTGTCGACCAAGCGGCTGTCGCTGCTGCAGGAATTGTTGCCGAGGCTGTCGAAAGTGGCGATGCTCTGGAACAAGGACGACCTCGGCATGACGCTGCGCTACGAGGCGTCGGCCAAGGCCGCCCGCTCAGTCGGAATTTCGGTGCTCGCGGTCGGCGTCGCCGAGCCGGACGATTTCAATGAGGCGTTCGCTCTGATGGAACGCGAGCGGCCCGACGCCATTCTGATGGTCGCGGACTCCCTGACCAACCTCAACCGCCAGCGCGTGTTCGAATTCGCGGCGGCGAAAAAGGTCCCGGCCATCTATGAATTCGACTTCCTGGCCCGCGACGGCGGGTTGATGTCATACGGTCCCGACATCAAGGAATCTTTGGAGCGGGCGGCCGACCTGGTCGACCGGATATTCAAGGGGGCTCGTCCCTCCGATCTGCCGTTCGAGCAGCCGACCCGCTATCCGCTGGTTCTCAACCTCAAGACCGCAAAGGCCATGGGTCTCGAAATCCCGCCGACCTTGCTGGCCCTGGCGGACGAGGTCATTGAATAAACCCTACCGCAGCGCCGCAAGAGACAAGTCAGGGCCTTCTTGCTAGACATTGCCCGATGACCATATCCCTGCACCCCGATATGCCCGAAGGTCACGGCCAGGCCCGCAATGTGGCGCCATCGCCCGTCGCAGGCGCGGCCGAGCCAAAGGCCGTGCCGGCGGGGCAGGCCAGGAGCCGGCTGTTCATCAAATATGTCGCGCTGTTCGTCGCGGTGGTCGGCGTGGCGCTGCTGTCGAACGGCATTTTCGAGGTGATCTTCTACTACCGCGAGCACAAGGCCGCCCTGATCCGCATCCAGCACGAGCAGGCGGTGGCGGCAGCCGCCAAGATCAGCCAGTTCGTCAAGGAGATCGAGAGCCAGCTCGGCTGGACCACCCAGCTGCCCTGGTCGGCCGGCTCGCTCGAGCAGCGCCGCTTCGATGCGCTCAGGCTGTTGCGCCAGGTTCCTGCCATCACCGAGCTCGCGCAGGTCGATGCCGGCGGCAAGGAGCGCTTGCGGGTCTCCCGGCTCGCCATGGACGTCATCGACAGCGGCATTGACCTGTCGAACGATCCGAAGTTCACCGAAGCCGTCGCGCACAAGGTCTATTACGGCCCGGTCTATTTCCGGCGGGAGTCCGAGCCCTATATGACACTGGCGCTCGCCGGCACCCGCAAGGACGCCGGCGTCAGCATCGCGGAAGTCAATCTCAAGCTGATCTGGGACGTGGTCTCGCAGATCAGGGTCGGCGAGCATGGCCGCGCCTATGTGGTCGACGCGCGGGGACAGCTGATCGCCCATCCCGATATCAGCCTGGTGTTGCGCAACACCGACATGTCCAAGCTCGTCCAGGTCAAGGCGGCGCTTGCGGGCGAGATGATGTCCGACGATCTGCAGGGCGCGCCCAACATCCAGGGTCAGAAGGTGCTGACGGCATCGGCTCCGATTCCTCCTCTGCGCTGGACCATGTTTGTCGAGCTGCCGGTGGAGGAGGCCTATGCCTCGCTCTACGCGGCGCTGCAGCGGCTCGCCATCGTGCTGCTCGCCGCCTCGATCTTCGCGGTGCTCGCCGGAATCTTCCTGGCCCGCCGCATGGTCGGCCCGATCCAGGCGCTGCGTGCGGGTGCTGCGCGGATGGGCGGTGGCGATTTCTCCCAGCGCATCTCGATCAAGACCGGCGACGAGCTCGAAGGCCTCGCCGACCAGTTCAACGACATGGGCGCGCGGCTGCAGGAATCCTATGCGGATTTGGAAAAGAAGGTGGAGAGCCGCACCGCGGAGCTGTCGCAGTCGCTCAATGATTTGCGCACTGCGCAGGACCGCCTGATCCAGACCGAGAAGCTCGCCTCGCTCGGTCAGCTCACGGCGGGCATCGCGCATGAGATCAAGAATCCGCTCAATTTCGTCAACAATTTCTCGGCGCTGTCCGGGGAGTTGATCGATGAATTGAACGAGGTGCTCAAATCGGCCGATCTCGACGACAAGACGAGAGAGGAGATCGACGAGCTCACGCACATGCTCAAGGGAAATCTCGAGAAGGTCGTGCAGCACGGCAAGCGCGCCGATTCCATCGTCAAGAACATGCTGCTGCATTCGCGCGAGGGCAGCGGCGAGCATCGCCCGGTCGACATCAATGCCCTTGTCGAGGAAAGCCTCAATCTTGCCTATCACGGCGCACGGGCAGAGAAGGCCGGCTTCAACATCGCGCTCAAGCGCGATCTGGATCCCGCTGCGGGCATGGTCGACCTCTATCCGCAGGAGATCACGCGGGTGCTCCTGAACCTGATCTCAAACGGCTTCTATGCGGCGACCAAGCGCAAGGAGGCGGGCGAAGCGGACCTCGAGCCGACGCTCGCCGCATCGACCAAAAACCTCGGCACCAGGGTGGAGATCCGTATCCGCGACAACGGCACCGGCATTCCCCCCGAGGTGAAGGAAAAGATCTTTAATCCCTTCTTCACCACCAAGCCGGCCGGCGAAGGCACCGGGCTTGGCCTGTCGATGAGCCACGACATCGTGGTGAAGCAGCACGGCGGCACGATCGACCTCGAGACCCGGCCGGGTGCCTTCACCGAGTTCATCATCACCCTGCCGCGCAAGCTCGCGGCACAGACCAATGCCGGAGGCGGGCAGGCGGCATGACGGCGACCATTCTGTTTGTTGACGACGAGCCCGATCTCGAGGCGCTGGTGCTGCAGAAATTCCGCAAGCGTATCCGCGAGGGCGCCGTCACGTTCATGTTCGCCCATGACGGACTCGAGGCGTTGCAATCGCTCGAAGCCCATCCGCATGTCGACATGGTGGTATCCGACATCAACATGCCGCGGATGGACGGGCTGTCGCTGCTCGCCAAGCTGCAGGAGGCCGAGGACAAGAAGTCGACCGTCATCGTCTCCGCCTATGGCGACATGAGCAACATCCGCACCGCGATGAATCGCGGCGCGTTCGACTTCCTCACCAAGCCGATCGATTTCGCCGATCTCGAGACCACCATCGACAAGACCATTCGCCATGTCGAGATGCTGCGCGAGGCGCGGCGGCGACAGGCGGAAGCCGAGCGGGCGCATGCCTCGCTGTCCCGCTATTTCTCGCCCCAGATCGCGAGCCGCCTGGCCGGCGCCAATGGCGAGGGCGACGGCTTGGAGGTGCAGTGGCGCGACGTCGCGACCATCTTCACGGATATCACGAGCTTCACGTCGCTGGTCGAGAGCGCGAAGCCGGAAGTGCTCGGCGAACTCCTCAATGAATATGTCGGCGGCATGACCAACGTCGTGTTCGCGCATGAGGGCACGGTCGCCAAGATCATCGGCGATGCCATCCAGGTGCTGTTCAATGCGCCCGGCGACCAGCCGGATTTTGCCGCGCGCGCGGTCGCCTGTGCACATGAGCTCGATTCCTGGGCGCAGGAGTTTCGCAAGCGCTGGCAGGCGAAAGGCGTCAGCTTCGGCGTCACCCGCATCGGCGTTCATGCCGGGCCCGCGCTGGTCGGCAATTTCGGCGGCGGACGGTTCTTCGACTACACGGCCTATGGCGACACCATCAACACCGCAGCCCGGCTCGAGGCTGCGAACAAATTCCTGGGGACGCGCATCTGCGTCAGCGCGGCCATCGCCGCCGGCGTCCCGGATTTCCAGGGCCGGCCGGTCGGCGACCTGATGCTGCGTGGCCGCAGCGAGCCGTTGCGCGCCTTCGAGCCGCTGCAGCCTGCCGACTTCCAGGCGCCGGTGATCGCGCTTTATTCGGAGGCGTTCGCCAAGCTCGAGGCGGGCGATGCCACCGCCATGCCGGCCTTCGCGGCGCTGGTCGGATCGCATGCCCACGATCCGCTCGCCGGCTTCCATCTCAGGCGTCTGTTGAACGGCGCCAAGGGCGTCCGCATGCAGCTGGAATAGACAAGAGGACGAAATGGTCAGCGCCTTCACTGCCGGCAACTACCGCTTCATTCCCGCCGTGTTCCAATATTCGAGCGGCGCGGCAGCGGACGCCGGCTTCGAGATCGAGCGGGTGCGCTTCGATCGCCTGGTGCCGCTGGCCGAGGGATTCGCGCAAATCGCCAGCTACATCAGGTCGGCCGGTCGCCCGCTGACGTCGTTCTGCGCCTGTGAGCTGCGCTCGCCGGCCGCCTTCACCGACGAAGGCTTTCGCGCCTTCAACCTGCATTATGTGATGACGCTGGCGGAATGGGGCATCTATGACGGCAGCACCAATCCGGTGGCACGCAGCAACGTCTGCCCCGAGATCGATCCGCCCGCCGAGCCGTCGTTTTATGCCTTCTCGTTCACCCGCCCGAGTCAAACGACGTCGCCGAGTTTTGTCATTGCCGGCGGCGCGGAGGCCCGCGAGGGTGCAGGCCCCTATGCCGAGCGCATCGTGCGCTACCGTGATCTGTCGCCCGACGGCATCAGGGAGAAGTTGCGCTTTACGAGGGGTGCAATGGAGCAGCGCCTCGCCGCCTTTGGCTTCAGCTGGAAGGACACGACCGGCGTGCAGGCCTACTCCATCCGCGATTTCCATCCCGTGCTCGCCGACGAGCTCGTCCGACGCGGCGCCATGCGCTCAGGCCTGACCTGGCACTTCGCCCGCCCGCCGGTGATCGACCTGGAATACGAGATGGACTGCCGCCGCGTGCTGCGGGAGGTGGTGATTTGATGCGGCGGTTTGCGCGGCCTGATCCGCCATCCTGAGGCGTGAGCAAAGCGAGCCTCGAAGGATGAGCGGCCCCGCTGCGACAATCGGGCCGTCGCCCTTCGAGGCTCGCTCCGCGAGCGCCTCAGGGTGACGGGGAGAGAGTTGGAGCCTTTGCGGTGAACTCACCTTTCCCTTGGGTCGAGCGCGTCGCGCAGGCCGTCGCCGACCAGGTTGAGTGAGAGCACGACCATGAAGATCGCTAATCCCGGCCAGATCGCCATCCATGGTGCATTGGTGAGGAAGCGTTGCGCGGCATTGAGCATGCTGCCCCAGGACGGAGCGGGCGGCTGCTGGCCTAGCCCCAGGAACGACAGCGCGGCTTCGGCGATGATCGCGGCCGCAATCGACAGCGTCGCCTGCACCAACAGCGCGGGCAGGATGTTCGGCAGGATGTGCACCAGCGCGATCCGCCACGGCGGATTGCCAATTGCGCGCGCGGCCTCGACATAGTCCTCGACCTTGATCCCCATCACCTGGGCGCGGGTGAGACGAACGAACACGGGCGTCGCCGAGACGCCGATCGCGATCATGGCATTGCTGAGGCTCGGCCCGAGGAATGCGGCGAGCGCGATCGCCAGGATCAGGAACGGGCAGGCTAGCATGGCATCGGTGATCCGGCTGATCAGCGCATCGACAAAGCCGCCGCGATAGCCGGCGAGCAGCCCGAGCGGCAAGCCGATCGACATCGCGATGGTGACAGAGATCAGGCCGGCAAGCAGCGAGGCGCGCGCGCCGTAGATGATGCGGGCGAGAACGTCGCGGCCGAGCTCGTCGGTGCCGAGCCAGTGCAGTGCGGAGGGCGGCTTGCGTACCAATGTCCAGCTCGTCGCCGTCGCATCATAGGGCGAGATCAGCGGCGCCAGCAGTGCGAGCAGGATGAAGGTCGCGAGCACGACGAGGCCAACGACCGCGCCCTTGCGCCGGAAAAGCCGGCGCAGCGCGCGGCGCGCCGGACTCTCCAGCCTCTCTTCGGCGCCGACGGCTGCAATGGCGGGAAGGGCGGCATCGCTCATACGATCTAGCCCCTCAGCCGCGGGTTGACCAGGATATAGGCGATGTCGGCGATCAGGTTCAGCGTGATGTAGATCGTCGCGGTCACCAGCACCACTCCCTGCACCACGGCGTAGTCGCGGTTGAACACGGCGTCCACGATCAGCTTGCCGAAGCCGGGAATGGAGAAGATCTGCTCGGTCAGCACCGCGCCCGACAACAGCGTGCCCAGTTCGAGCGCGCCGAGCGTGATCACCGGCGTCAGCGCATTGCGCATCGCATGCTTGAGGATCACCGAGCGCTCGGACAGGCCCTTGGCCCGCGCGGTCCGTACGTAATCGCTGTCCAGCACCTGCAACATCGCCGCGCGCGTGTGTCGCATCAGGATCGCCGCGATCGCGTTGCCGAGCACGAAGGCCGGCATGATGGTGGAGGCGAGGCTGCCGCGAACGCTCTCCGACAACGGCACATAGCCCGAGGCCGGCAGCCAGCCGAGCTTGATGGAGAACAGGAAGATCAGCATGATGCCGAGCCAGAAGTTCGGCATGGAGATGCCCCATAGCGCGAGCAGGTTCGCGCCATAGTCCCAGACGGTGCCCCGCTTCACCGCCGAAACGATCCCGGCGGGAATGCCGATCAGGAAGGCGATCAGGATCGCCATCGCGCCGAGCTGCAGGGTCACCGGCAGCTTCTGCACGATCAGGTCGCGCACCGGCGCCTTGATGCGCAGCGATTCACCGAAATCGCCCGACAGCACGCCCTTGAGCCAATAGGCATATTGCACCGGCATCGGCCGATCGAGCCGATATTGCTTGCGGATCTGCTCGATCACGGCGGGATCGCGCTCCTCGCCGGCCATCGCGAGCGCGGGATCGCCGGGCAACAGATGTTGCAGCGAGAAGATCAGGATCGACACGAAGAACAGTGTCGGAACCAGCTGCACGATGCGGTGGCCGAGGAAGTTCAGCATGAAGCGGCCGCGCCCTGGCGCCCGCGGTGACGTCGTGCAGCCATGCTCATTTCAGCTTCAATCCGACGACGCGCACGAGTCCGTCCGGGATCGGCCGAAAGCCCTCGAGCTTCTTGGTATGCGCAATCAGAACCTTGCGATGGAAGAGATAGATGATCGGTTCGTCATTGAGCACGATCTTGGTCAGCTTCTCGTAGAGCGCCTTGCGCTGCGCCGGATCGCTGACGAGGCGCGCCTCCTCCATGAGCTTGTCGGCCTCGGGACTGGAATAGCCGCCGTCATTCTGCGGCGCGCCGCTGTGCAGGAAGACGTAGGAGTTGCCGTCGGGATCGATGCGGCCGCTCCAGTCGATCTGGAATGCCTGGAAATTGCCGGCCTGGGCCTCCTTGAAGGTGGTGGCGAATTCGATCACCCGGATTCTGAGGTCGAAGCCGGCTTCCGCCGCCATCGATTGCAGCACCTGGGCGACCGCCTGCTCCTCGGCGCCTTGGGGGATCATGAGGTCGACTTTGACGGGCAGGCTGACGCCCGCCTCCTTCAACAGGGCCTTGGCCTTCTCCACGTCGCGCTGGGGGACGGGAAAGGCCTTCTGGTAATAGGGGTGCTCCGGGCTGACCCACTGATTGCCGGGAATGAACTCGCCGTTGAAGACGACCTGGTTGAGCGCGTCGCGGTCGATCGACAGGTCGAGCGCCTGACGCACCTTCGCCGACTGGCTGAGCGCGCCCTTGCTCTTGTCGTTGGCGATGTTGAGGGTGAGCCCGAGATAGCCGAGCCACGGAACGGCCGACAGCACGAGGTTCGGATCGGCGCGCACGTCCTTGATGTCGGTTGCGAGAATCCGCTCGATCAGGTCGAGGCTGCCGGATTTCAGATTGGCGAGGCGAACGGTGGCATCGATGATCGGCTGATAGACGATACGGTCGATGAAAACGTTGTCCTTGTTCCAGTAGTCGGCGAATTTCTCGAACACGATGCGGTCCTGCGGCACGCGCTCGACGAATTTGTACGGGCCGGCGCAGACCGGATGCAGGCCGAACTTGTCGCCTTCCGCCTTCGCGGCCTTCGGGGAGACCATCATGCCCGCGCGGTCGGTGAGCTGGGTGATCAGCGGCGAGAACGGCGTCTTCAGCGCGAGCTTGATGGTGAGGGGATCGACCACCTCGACATGGTCGACGCTGGCAAGCTCCGATTTGCGGAACGAGCCCGGTATGCTCATGTGGCGTTCGATCGAGAACTTGGCCGCTTCCGCATCGAGCGGCTCGCCGTCATGGAATTTCACGCCGGGCCGCAGCCTGATCGTCATCTCCTTGCCGTCGGCGGAGGTCTCGTA
Source organism: Bradyrhizobium sp. (assembly GCA_035293585.1). Taxonomy (GTDB): domain Bacteria; phylum Pseudomonadota; class Alphaproteobacteria; order Rhizobiales; family Xanthobacteraceae; genus Bradyrhizobium. The sequence goes on from DATGMN010000075.1 coordinate 17,767, forward strand.
GGACAGCGCGAGCTGCGGGACGATGTTGAGCTTGTCGTCGATGTCGAACAGCTTGTCGCAGAAGGCCGAGAACACGATGCGGCCGACATAGGTGCGGCTGAACGACGGATCGAGAATGTCGGGGTCCTGGGCAATGCCGATGCGCAACGTGGTCTGCGCCAATGCGCCCGCTCCAGAGCCCAGCAACAGCGCCGCCGCGAGCCCTGCCAAACGCATAATCCTCATCCCACGCATCCTCATCTCTCGCACGCCCCTAAGCTTTCGGTGGTGGCATCCCGACCGTATCAACCCCGGCCGGCGGCCCGGCTTCCCCGCCGCTGCCGAAAGCCGCAACCAGCCTTTCCAGGACGGGTGAAAGCTCGCCGTCGGAGGGAAGGATGGTCTCCGCTGGCGGAAGATCCGCCGATCGATGACAGGCTGTTGCATGACCCGTGCCATCGGCCGTCAATTGCGGCCGTTCCAGCCTGCAGCGCTCGATGACATACGGGCAGCGGGTGTGAAAACGGCAGCCGGCCGGCGGATCGAGCGCGCTGGGCAGTTCGCCCTGCAGCACAATGCGGCTGCGCTTTGCTCGCGGCTTGGGCACGGGGATCGCCGACAGCAGCGCCCTGGTGTAGGGATGACGCGGTGACGCGAACAGCGCGTCGGTTGCCGCCGTCTCGACGATCTGGCCGAGATTCATCACCGCGACGCGATCGGCGATGTGCTTGACCACGGCGAGATCGTGGGACACGAAAATATAGGCAAGCCCGAGCCGCTGCTGCAGGTCGCGCAGCAGGTTCAGGATCTGCGAACGGATCGAGACGTCGAGCGCGGACACCGGCTCGTCGCAGACGATCAGCTTCGGCTCGACCGCGAGCGCGCGCGCAATCGCGATGCGCTGGCGTTGTCCGCCGGAGAACTCGTGCGGATAGCGGCCCGCCACCCGCGGCTCGAGCCCGACCATGTGCAGGATCTGCTCGACCCGCCCGCGCCGCGCCGAGGACGGCACGAGGTCATGCAGCGCCAGCGGCTCCGCCAGGATCTGCCCGACCGTCATGCGCGGATTGAGCGACGCATAGGGGTCCTGGAATATCAGCTGGGCCTTGCGGCGGAACGCGCGCAACTCGGCGGCATCGAGGGCGAGCAGGTCGCGGCCCTCGAAGCGGATGGCGCCGGCATCCGGCTCGATCAGGCGCAGCACCAGGCGGCTGACGGTCGACTTGCCGCAGCCGGACTCGCCGACCAAGGCGAGCGTCTCCCCTGCGCGAACGGAGAAGCTCACGCCCTCGACCGCGCGCACGAAGGCGGTCGGCCGGCCGAACAGCGAGCGCGCCGCCGGAAAATGTTTGACCAGGCCTTCGGCTTCGAGCAGCGCGGTCACGACACCAGCCTCTCCAGCGGCGCCCTGATGCAGCGCGAGGCGTGGCCCGGGCTGACCTCGACCAGCGGCGGCGGCGCCTTGATGCAGGCGTCGCCGACGAATGGGCAGCGTGCCGCAAAACGGCAGCCTGGCGGCGGCCTCGTCATGTTCGGCACCATGCCTTCGATGGTGGCGAGATGCTCGGTGCGGCGGTCGAGTCGCGGGATCGAGCCGAGCAGACCGACGGTGTAGGGATGCTGCGGCGACGCGAACAGCTCGTCGACCGCGGCGCGCTCGACGATCTCTCCGGCATACATCACGGCAACCTCGTCGCAGACCTCGGCGACGACGCCGAGGTCGTGGGTGATCAGGATGATCGCCGCGCCGCTCGACGCTTTCAGCTCGCGCATCAGGTCGAGGACCTGGGCCTGCAGCGTGACGTCGAGCGCGGTGGTCGGCTCGTCCGCGATCAGCAGGCGCGGATCGCAGGCGAGCGCCATCGCGATCATGACCCGCTGGCGCATGCCGCCGGAGAGCTTGTGCGGATAGTCGTCGATGCGCGTCTCGGGCGAGGGGATGTGGACACGGCGCAGCAGGTCGATGGCGCGCTGGCGCGCCTGATGGCGCGAGCCGCCGCGGTGGCGCAGGATCGTCTCGATGATCTGGTCGCCGATGGTGAAGCTCGGATTGAGCGAGGTCATCGGCTCCTGGAAGATCATCGCCAGCCGGTTGCCGCGCAGGTCGCGCAGAGTGCTGTCCGGCGTCTGCAGGAGATCGAAGCCGTCGAAACGGATGGTGCCGGAAATCTCGGTCGATCGCTTGGGCAGCAATCCCATGATGGCAAGCGAGGTGACGCTCTTGCCCGACCCGGATTCGCCGACGATGCCGAGCGTCGCACCGTGCGCGAGCTTCAGCTCGACGGTATCGACCGCGTGGGTGGTGCGGCCGTTGTCGCCGTGAAACAGCACGCGCAGGCCCTCGATCTCGATCAGCGGGCTGGTCGTCATCGCTCCCTCGCGGTTGCGGCTTGAACGCCGGCATCGATGATGCCGCGGTCGGTAACCCCTGCAGGATTGGCGCGGGAGGGCAGGAATTTGCGGAAATGCACCCAGCGCTCGCGGCTCGCTCGCTCCAGCCGTTCGAGCTCGGCAAGCGGATCGGGATGGTCGTCGACGCGCAGGTCGAGCGCCGGCCAGTCCTCTGTGTCATGGATCAGGAGCGCCGCCGATTGCCTGCCGCGCTTGTCGCCGCCGGCCGCTTCGCCTGCGCGCAGGGCTGCGAGCAGCCGTTGCGCAAACGGCAGGCTCGCATTGGCGACGAAAGCTTTCGCCGTGTTATCCAGCACAGCTGCGCCGGCGAGCATGTTGCCGGCGATGGAATAGCCGTCGCCTGCGAGATGCCCGCACCAGTCGATGCATTCGCTCCCGGTATGTGCGGCGATCCGTCCCGCCGCGTCCATGATGTGGAGCTGCCGGCTCGCGGCACCACTGTCGGCACCGATCAGAGCATCGATAATGTCCTGCGGTCGTCTGCCCTCGCGCAGCAGCTTCAACCCGTCGATGCCGTAATACGGATTGACCAGCGCCTGCGTCGCGATGCCGCCAAGTCCCGGCGCGATGTGCGGCACCAGTGCGCCGACGGCGAAGAATTTTGTCGCAACCGCGATGCCGATCTGGCCGGTGGCACTGTCCTTGGCAATGATCGACCAGGTCATCCCGTGATATCCGTCAGCGGGCCTATCAACGTGCTTATCAACGTGCTTATCAGCGTCCTGCCGCATAGCCCTGCATGCCGCGCGGATTGGCGGCGGCACGGCGCCGCTTGCCGAGGCGCGAGGCGGCCGTGAGGCGCCCTTCCGACCAGTCGGGACCCACCTCCACGATATGGCCCCGCCGCTTCAGCTCATCGATCGTCGCCTTTGGCACACGGTTCTCCAGCACCAGCACGCCGGGGCGCGCGGTGCGCGGCCAGAACGAGATCGGGAAATGCTCGGAGTGCCAGGCCGGCGCGTCGATCGCCTCCTGCAGGTTCATCCTCGCATGCACATGGCGCAGGAAGAATTGCGTGATCCATTGATCCTGCTGGTCGCCGCCGGGCGAGCCGCAGGCGAGATAAGGCTCGCCGTCGCGCAACGCCATGGAGGGCGACAGCGTGGTGCGCGGCCGCTTGCCGGGCGCGAGCGCGGCGGGGTGGTTTTCCTCCAGCCAGAACATCTGCGCGCGGCTGCCGAGGCAGAAGCCGAGCTCGGGAATGACCGGCGAGGACTGCAGCCAGCCGCCCGACGGCGTCGCCGAGATCATGTTGCCTGCGCTGTCGATGATGTCGAAATGCACGGTGTCGCCGCGCACCTCGCCAAAACGTCCGACGGTGGGTTCGCCGGCGCCCATCGCGCCGACCGCCTCGCGATGCCCCTCGGCGCGGCGCAGCTTCACCACCGCGCCAAAGCCTTCGACCGAGCCGGGAATGAACTCGAGCGAGGCCTTGTCCGAGACGAGCTTGCGGCGTTGGTCATTATAGGCGTCCGACAACAGCGTCGAGATCGGAATGTCCGTGAACTTGGGATCGCCGTAGAACGTCTCGCGGTCGGCGTAAGCGAGCTTGGCGCATTCGATCTGCAGATGGATGAAATCGGGGCCAACAGGGTCGAGGCCGTCGAGTTCAAAGCCCTTGAGCAGCGCAAGCTGCTGCAGCATCACCGGACCCTGGCTCCAGACGCCCGCCTTGCAGACGGTGTAGCGGCCATAATCGTAGGTCAGCGGCGCCTCGATGGTCGGCTGCCAGCGCGCCATGTCGTCGGCGGAGAGCACGCCCTTGTGCGGCGAGCCCGACACGTCCATCACCTCCTGGGTCCGGCAGAACTTGTCGATCGCCTCCGCCACAAAACCCTTGGACCAGGCCGTGCGCGCCCGTTCGATCTGGGCAACACGGTCGCTGCCGGCGCTCTCCGCCTCTTTCAGGATGCGGGTGTAGGTCTCGGCGAGCTGCTTGTTGGTGAAGATCGTGCCGGGTTTCGGAACTTCGTTGTTGGGCAGGTAGACCGCGGCCGATGTCGGCCAGTGCGTGCGGAATAGTTTCTCGACGGTCTGGATGGTGGCGCAGGCGCGCTCCACCAGCGGATAGCCGTCGCGGGCATAGCTGATCGCCGGCTCCAGCACATCGCGCAGCCGCAACGTGCCATAGTCGCGCAAGAGCAACATCCAGGATTCGAACGTGCCGGGCACGCAGGCCGCGAGCAGCCCGGTGCCGGGCACCATCTCCAGCCCCTCGCTCTTGTAGTGGGCGATGGTGGCGCGCGCGGGGGCCGGGCCCTGGCCGCAGATCACCTCGGTACGGCAACGCTTGACATCATGGACGATGATCGGAACGTCGCCGCCGGGGCCGTTGAGATGCGGCTCGACCACCTGCAGGGTGAAGGCCGTCGCGACGCCGGCGTCGAAGGCGTTGCCGCCCTTTTCCAGCGTCGCCATCCCGACCGCGGTTGCGATCCAGTGGGTCGAGGTCACGACGCCGAACGTGCCCTCGATTTCGGGCCGGGTCGTGAACGGATCGGGATTGATGTTACTGGCCATGGCGTATCCATTATTTGGCATGCAACGTGAGCGGGGCGCACTTGATCACAGCTCTCGGCAGCTGCCAACAGGCGCTGCCGCATGCCGCCCTCGCAACCGCGTGATCATGCAGGGAGCGGCACCGTGTTGACGGCGTGGCAGGCGACGCCGTCGATCAATTCGGGCGTCTCCTTCCGGCAAAGATCGAAGACGAGCGGGCAGCGCGGGTTGAAGGCGCAGCCCTTGGGCGGATCGATCGGATTGGGGATCTCGCCCTTGACCGGAATGCGCTGGCGGCCGGACATCGCAAGATCGGGCACCGCGCCGAGCAGCATCCTGGTGTAGGGCATGCGCGGACGGCTGAACAGCTCGCGCCCGTCGGCAATCTCGACAATGCGGCCCAGATACATCACGCCGATGCGGCTTGCCATATGCCGGACCACCGCGAGGTTATGGCTGATGAAGAGATAGGTCAGGCCGAATCTGTCCTGCAGGTCGCGCATCAGGTTGAGAATCTGCGCCTGCACCGACACGTCGAGCGCCGAGGTCGGCTCGTCGCAGACGATGAACTCGGCCTCCGACGACAGCGCGCGGGCGATCGCGATGCGCTGGCGCTGGCCGCCGGAGAATTCATGCGGGAATTTCAGCCCATCGTCGGGATGCAGGCCGACCAGGGTCAAGAGCTCGCCGACGCGCTGCTTGATTGCACGCTCGCCCTGGATCAGGCCGAAGGCGCGGATCGGCTCGGCGATAATGGCATCGACCCGGAAACGCGGGTTGAGGCTCGCATAGGGGTCCTGGAACACCATCTGGATGCGACGGCGCAACAGCTTCCGCGCCTGCGCCTGGCGCGGATCGGTCATCGAGACGCCGTCGATGATCACCTCGCCGGAGCTCGGCGGCAGCAGGCCGACGACCATGCGCGCAACCGTCGTCTTGCCGGAGCCGGATTCACCGACCAGCGCAAAGGTCTCGCCCTTCCTGATCTCGAAGGAGACGCCGTCGACGGCTTTCAGATATTCGAGATGGCCGCCCTCGATCACGCGGTTGAGCCACGGCTTGGAGACGTCGAACACCTGGCGCAGCTTTTTGATCTCGACAAAGCTCATGCTGCGCTGTCCGTGATTTCTGTATCGTACAGATGGCAGGCAACGGCCTGCGCGCCTCGCACAAGCGGCTCCGGCCGCTCGACGCGGCAGCGATCGAAGGCCGAGGCGCAGCGGGGGTTGAACGGGCAGCCCGGCGGGATAGCCGACAGGCGCGGCATCGCGCCGGGAATCTGCACCAGCCGATGGTCCTCGCCTGTCAGCGTCGGGATCGCGCCCATCAGCCCCTTGGCATAGGGATGCAGCGGGTTCCTGATGACGTCCTGCACCGGGCCGATCTCGGCGATGCGGCCCGAATACATCACGGCGACGCGGTCGCAGGTCTCCGCGATCACGCCCATGTCGTGGGTCACCAGCATCACGGCCGTGCCGTGGTCGCGGCCGAGCCGCTTGATCAGCGCGATGATCTGGGCCTGCACCGAAACGTCGAGCGCCGTGGTCGGCTCGTCCGCGATGATCAGCTCCGGCTCGGCGCAGATTGCGAGCGCAATCACGACGCGCTGGCGCATGCCGCCGGAGAATTCGTGCGGATAGCCGTCGATGCGCTTTTCGGCTGCGGGGATGCCGACTTCCGTGAGCAGGTCGACGGCGCGCTTGCGCGCGGCCCCGACGGAGAGCGACATGTGGGTCCTGATCGTCTCCACGATCTGGTCGCCGATCCGGTAGAGCGGATTGAGGCTCGTCAGCGGATCCTGGAAGATCATGCCGATCCGCTTGCCACGGATCCTGCGCATCTCCTCCGGCGGCAGATTGTCGATGCGCTGGCCCGACAGGCGGATCTCGCCGCCGGCGATGCGCCCGGGCGGATCGATCAGGCCGATCACCGCCGAACCGGTCACCGATTTGCCGGCGCCGGATTCGCCGACCACGCCCAGCACCTCGCCCTTGGCGATATCGAAGGACACGCCATCGATGGCGCGCAGCGTATGGCGGCGGGTTCTGAATTCCACCTGAAGATTGCGCACGGACAGCACGGGTTCGGCCATGACGATCGGATCACCTGAGCCTTGGATTGAGCGCGTCGCGCAGCCAGTCGCCGAGCAGATTGATGGACAGGATCAGCGTCGCCAGCGCGATGCCGGGGAAGGCGACGATCCACCATTCGCCGGAGAACAGATAATTGTTGCCGATCCGGATCAGGGTGCCGAGCGAGGGCATGGTGTCGGGCATGCCGGAGCCGAGAAAGGACAGCGTCGCTTCCGTGATGATGGCAAGCGCCAGGTTGATGGTGGCGATCACAAGGATCGGGCCCATGGTGTTGGGCAGCACATGGCGCAGCATGATCACCGGCGCCGGCAGCCCGATCAATCGCGCCGCTGCGACATAGTCCTTGCTCTTCTCCACCAGCACCGAGCCGCGCACGGTGCGTGCATATTGCACCCAGAAGCTCAAGCCGATCGCGAGCACCAGTACGCCCAGCATGCTCGCCGCATCGAGCCTGTTGCCGAGCACCGACTTGGCGATGCCGTTGACCAGCAGCGCGATCAGGATGGCGGGGAAGGTGAGCTGCACGTCGGCAATGCGCATGATGAGACCGTCGACCGCGCCGCCGACATAGCCGGCGACGAGCCCGAGTAGAATGCCGAGCGCGCCGGAGAAAGCGACCCCGAGCACGCCCACGATCAGCGAGATGCGCAGGCCGTAGAGGATCGCCGACAGCACGTCGCGGCCTTGCTCGTCGGTGCCGAGCAGGAACGGGCTCTGGCCGTCGGCAATCCAGAGCGGAGGGATGCGCGAGTTCATCAACTGCAGCTGCGCCGGGTCGAACGGGTTCTGCACCGCAATCAGCGGCGCGAAGATCGCGACCAGGAAGAACAGCAGCGTCACGGCGGCGGCGAGCATGGTGAGCCTGGAGCGACGGAACGAATAGAACAGGTCGCTCTCGACCATGCGCGCCAGCAGGCCGGCGGCCGCCGGCCCTGCGGCAGTTTCGGGTTTATGCGGGACGACGGCGTCGCTCATGCGTCAGGCCGGACGGCTGATGGTCGCGCGCAGGCGCGGGTCGACAATGGTGTAGAGGATATCAACCACCAGGTTGATTGTGACGAAAATCAGCGAAACCATCAGCAGATACGCAGCCATGATCGGGACGTCGACGTTCTGCACCGCTTGCACGAACAGAAGGCCCATCCCGGGCCACTGGAACACGGTTTCGGTGATGATCGCGAATGCAATGACCGAGCCAAATTGCAGGCCGGTGACGGTGATCACGGGCACCAGCGTGTTCTTCAAGGCATGGCCGAAATGGATGGCACGGGTGGTCAGCCCGCGGGCGCGCGCGAAGCGGATATAGTCGGTGCGCAGCACCTCCAGCATCTCGGCGCGCACCAGCCGCATGATCAGGGTCATCTGGAACAGCCCGAGCGTGATCGACGGCATGATCAATGCCTTCAGTCCCGATAGCGTCAGAAGCCCCGTGCTCCACCAGCCGAACTTGACGACCTCGCCGCGGCCGAACGAGGGCAGCCAGCCCAGCGTCACCGAGAACAGGTAGATCAGCAGGATGCCGATCAGGAAGGTCGGCAGCGAGATACCGATCAGCGAGATCGCCTGGAAGGCCTTGGCGAGCAACGAGTCGCGGCGCAGCGCCGAATAGACGCCCATCAGGATGCCGGACACCATCGCCAGGATCGTGGCGCAGGTGGCAAGCTCGAGCGTCGCCGGCATCCGCTCCTTCAACAGGTCTGCGACCGGCAGGCGGAACTGGTAGGAGATGCCGAACCTGAACTGCACAGCGTTGACGAAATAGCGCACGAACTGCACCAGCACGGGATCGTTGAGCCCAAGCTCCTCCCGGATCGCGGCGCGTTGCGCGGCGGAGGTATCGATCGACACCATCTGGTTCACGGGATCGCCGGCGAAGCGGAACATCGCGAACGCGATGATCCCGACCGCGATCATGACGGCGACGGCCTGGATGGCCCGGCGAAGAGTGAAAGCGAGCATTGTTCCTTTCACTTCCCTTCAAGGACGGCGCGGACGCCGCGGCAGAAACGACAAGTCCCGGAAGCCGATGCTTCCGGGACGTCCAACCATGCGATCACTTACTCTTCCTGCTTGGTCGCCCAGTAGAGCAGGACCTGATTGTCCGCGCGCTGGGTCAATTTCACTTTCTTCGACACGCCCCAGGACAGGGCCTGCTGGTGCAGCGGGATATAGGCCCAGTCCTTGATCGAGATGTCGAAGGCCTGCTTGATCATCTGGTCGCGCTTGGCCGTGTCGGTCTCGACCAGGATCTTGTCGGTCAGCGCGTCGAGGTCCTTGTTGCAATAGCCGCCGAGATTGGCTTCGCCGCGGGTGGCATCCTTGGGGTCGTCGCGGCAGCCCAGGATGTCATGCAGCACGTTGTGCGAGTCAGCGGTCGCCGGAGTCCAGCCGAGCAGGTAGAACGAGGTCTTGTAGCCGCCGGGCTTGAGCACCTTGGCGAAATACTGCGCCTTCGGCTGCGCCAGCAGATCGACCTTGATGCCGATCCGCGCCAGCATGCCGACCACGGCCTGGCAGATCGCTGCGTCGTTGACATAGCGGTCATTGGGGCAGTCGAGCGTCACCTCGAAGCCATCGGGATAGCCAGCTTCGGTCAGCAGCTTCTTGGCGCCGTCGACGTCGGCTTTCGGCCGAGTAAAATCCTTCGACAGCGCATAGAACTGCGGCGCGATCATCAATGCCGAAGGCGTCGACAAGCCGCGCATCACGCGGCTCTTGATCAGGTCGACGTCGATCGCCTTGTAGAAGGCCTCGCGGACGCGCACGTCCTTGAACGGATTCTTGCCCTTGACATTGGAGTAGAGCAGCTCGTCGCGGGACTGGTCCATGCCGAGGAAAATGGTGCGCAACTCCGGCGCGTTCATCACGGTGGCGACGCCGGAGGAATTCACCCGCTGGATGTCCTGGATCGGAACCGGCTCTACGACATCGACCTCTCCCGACAGCAGCGCCGCGACGCGGGTGGCGTCGGAGGCGATCGGCGTGAAGTCGATTTCCTTCAGATTGTGCTCGGGCTTGCCCCACCAGCCCGGAAAGGCCTTGAACACGGTCTTCACGCCCGGCTGGTGGCTTTCGATGGTGAAGGGGCCGGTGCCGTTCTCATGCAGCGCGGCGTAGCTCGGCGTGGTCGCGGAAGCCGGCGTCGGCGCGACCGCGTCGTGCTCCTGGCACCATTTCTTGTCCATGATGTACCAGCCGTCCCATTGCGAGATCAGAATGGGATTGGGCGAGGACAGCATCACGTCGACGGTGTCGTCGTCGACCTTCACGAACTTCGCGTCGGGCGGAACGTTGGATAGGAAGTTGGAGCCGTTGGCGCGGACGCGATCGGCCGAGAACAGCACGTCATCGGCGGTAAAGGGATCGCCGTTGTGGAATTTGACGCCCTTGCGGAGGTGAAAGCGCCAATGGAGCGGATCCAGCGTCTCCCAGCTTTCGGCGAGCGCGGGGACGATCTTCAGATCCTTGTCGCGGCCGACCAGCCCCTCATAGACATGGGCGTGGTGGGCAATGGTCGTGGTTTCCTTCAGCGTATAGGGATCGAGCGATTTGAGCTCGCCCTGGTTGGCGTAGCGCAGCACCTGGCTCGACGCCGGCGAGACCGAAACCGCGACCATGGAGGCGCAAGCCGCTGCAAGCAGGTTTTGGCGTACCGACATTTGTTAACGTTCTCCGCGGATGGTGCTGGTGTGACGGCGCTGCTAGCCCAGCGGCGGCGCCCTTGCAAGGATCAAGCCATGTTGGATCGACTTTTGACGTCACGCAAGATGGATGTCCCTACCGAAGCGGCCGGGTGGACGAAGCGAGCCGCGGCGGGGGTTTCAGCCTTGCGTAAGCCGCGCTGTTGCGACATTCGACTTTCGGCTGGTCGTCGGGTTATGCGAGAAGCGAGGTGCGACGCAGCATCCGTCTGCTTGCGTCGGGCGGGCTATCGTGTCGATACTGTCGGGGGCCATCACAGCGGGTTCAGGTCATGAAGGTTAATATCGAGATAGACTGCACGCCTCTGGAGGCCCGGCAATTTTTCGGACTTCCCGATGTCTCGCCGATGCAGGCGGCGATGATGGACAAGCTGCAGCAGCAGATGATGTCGAATATCGAGAAGGTCTCGCCCGAAGCGTTGATGCAGAACTGGCTGACCTTCGATCCCAAGCTGGCCGAGCGCTTCCAGGATATGTTCGTGGCGATGGCCGGTCTCGGCGGCAGTCGCCCCGGCGACAAGAAGAAGTAGGCTCGGACTCCCGACCTCGTCGGGCTTCGTAATTTCCGGAAACCAGGGCGCTTCCGCAGCCCCCGCGCGCGGCCAGGCCCGTGTGCCGCGACGCGCCGATTTGCCATTGCCTAGGCGGGGGCGGACCATGCACAATCGCCTCCTTCGCGAGACGCGCCGTCAAGAGCGCCAGCGATACGACCGGGAGGAGCGCATTATGGGTGACGGCAAGAAACTGTCCTCACTGGACGCGTCGTTTCTGTACCTTGAGACGCCGGAAATGCCGATGCATGTCGGCAGCATGGCGATCTTCCGGCTGCCCGACGGTTACCAGGGCGACTTCTTCGAGGAGTTCAAGGCGATGATCGCCTCGCGCCTGCACATCGCGCCGATCCTCAAGGCGCGGCTGGAGAAGGCGCCGCTCGACATCGACCATCCCTCCTGGGTCGAGGACGACCAGTTCGACATCGACCGCCACATCTTTCGCGCAAGCCTGCCGGCCCCGCGCGACCGCGCCACGCTCGAGCGCATCGTCGGCTGGATGCACGCCAAGCTGCTCAACCGCGCCCGCCCGCTCTGGGAATTCTACGTCTTCGAGGGCATGCAGGACAACGAGATCGGCCTCTATTCCAAGATGCATCACGCCTGCATCGATGGCGGAGCCGGTGCTGCGCTCACCAACATGATCTACGACGTCTCGCCGATTCCGCGACAGGTCGAGCCGCCGCCAACCAAGGCAAAGGTCGGGCAGGAGCCCCGCGACATCGCCGCCAACCTGCTCGATTCCTACCAGCAGCTCTGGACCCAGCCGCTGGATGCGGCCGCCAAGACAATCGAGCTGCCGCGCTCGGGCAAAAGCGACCTCGGCTCGATCCTGTTCGACAACGCGATGTACCAGATCGAGAGCGCGGTGCGCTTTGCCGGCAGCCTGCCGACCATGCTCAAGAGCGTATCCGACATCGTCGGCAAAGTCTCCGATCCGAAGTCGCGGGAGAGCCTCTCCAGCATGATGTCGCCGCCGACCATCCTGAACAAGACGATCTCGTCCGAGCGCAGCTTTGCCGGCACCTCGATCCCGCTGTCGCGGGCCAAGGCGCTGGCCAAGCAGGCCGGCGGCAAGCTGAACGATGTGGTGCTCGCGCTCGCCTCCGGCGTGGTGCGGCGCTATCTCCTGCAACAGGGCGCGCTGCCGGCGAAGTCGCTGACGGCGGCGGTGCCGATCTCGCTGCGCGAGGAGGGCAATGCGGATTCCAACAACCAGGTGTTCGGCATGATCTGCGCGATCGCCACCAATGTCGAGGATCCCAAGGCGCGGCTCGAGACCATCATCGCCCAGTCCACCAAGGCCAAGGAGATGTCGCATCCGCTGCGCGCGGTGATGCCGCAGGTCTCCAACATCTCCATGCTCGGCGCGCCGATGCTGGTGCAGATCCTGGCGCTGCTCTATAGCCGCTCCAGCCTGCCCGATGTCCTGCCGCCGTCGGCCAACATCACGGTGTCGAATGTGCCGGGCCCGCGGCAGACGCTCTATGCCGCCGGCGCCGAGCTGTTGCACATCTTCCCGGTGTCGATATCGACCCATGGGATCGCGCTCAACATCACCGTGCAGAGCTATCGCGACCAGCTCGATTTCGGCTTCATTGCGGGCGCCAACATCATTCCGCATGTGGAGCAGCTTTGCGACCTCTTGCCGGGGGAATTCGCCGCGCTGGAGGCCGCCTATGCGCCGCCGCCGGCCGATATCAGGGGCGCGGCCGAGTAACAATTGGAAGCAGGGACAAGCGTAATGATTGAAATGCCGCCACTTCAGTTCGCCCAGACGAACGGAATTCGCATGGGCTTCTATGAAGCGGGCCCGAAGACCGACAGGCCGCCGCTCGTGCTGTGCCATGGCTGGCCGGAGATCGCCTTTTCCTGGCGCCATCAGATCAAGGCGTTGAGCGAGGCGGGATTGCGGGTGATCGCACCCGACCAGCGCGGCTACGGCGCGACCGATCGCCCTGAAGCGGTCGAGGCCTACGACCTCGAACATCTGACCGGCGATCTCGTCGGGCTGCTGGATCATCTCGGGATCGACAAGGCGATCTTCGTCGGCCATGACTGGGGCGGTTTTGTCGTCTGGCAGATGGGGATGCGGCATCCGGACCGCGTGGCCGGCGTCGTCGGCGTCAACACGCCGCACACCAGCCGGATGCGCGCCGATCCCATCGAGTTGATGCGGCAACGCTTCGGCGACAGCATGTACATCGTGCAGTTCCAGGACCCGGCGCGGGAGTCGGACCGGATCTTCGGCAGCAACGTCGAAAGGACCTTCGACTTCTTCATGCGCAAGCCGATGCCGCGCAACGATACTGCAACACCCGAGGCGCCGATTGGCGGAATTGGCGCTGCGCCCAAGACCAACCTCGCCTTTCCGCAGATGGTCGCGGGCTATGACCCGGCCAAGGATCCGCGCGAGCCGATCCTGTCGGCAGAGGAGAAGAAGGTGTTCGTCGACACCTTCGCCCGCACGGGCTTCACCGGCGGCATCAACTGGTATCGCAATTTTTCGCGCAACTGGCAGCGTTCCGCCGATCTCGATCACACCGTGCGGGTGCCGTCCCTGATGATCATGGCCGAGAACGATCGCGTGCTGCCGCCCTCCGCCGCCGACGGCATGGAGCGGGTGGTGCCGGATCTCGAGAAGTATCTCGTGCGCGGCAGCGGCCATTGGACGCAGCAGGAAAAGCCGGAGGAGGTCAGCGCCAAGCTGATCGAATGGCGCAGACGCCGGTTTGGTTAGGTTGTGCCGTCATTCCGGGGCGCCTCGAAGAGGCGAACCCGGAATCTCGAGATTCTGGGTCTGATGCTTCGCATCGCCCCGGAATGACCGGCGAATTGGGGGACGACAGCGACCATGGCGCCAAAGAACAGGCTCGATCCGATACCGCAGCCGCCGACCAGGCCGGTGGTCGGCAACATGCTGTCGCTGGATTCGTCCGCGCCGATCCAGGACCTGACCCGGCTTGCGAAGGAATTGGGGCCGATCTTCTGGCTCGACATGATGGGCGCGCCGATCGTGTTCGTCTCCGGCTACGAGCTGGTCGACGAGCTCAGTGACGAGAAGCGCTTCGACAAGGCGGTGCGCGGCGCGCTGCGGCGGGTGCGTGCGGTCGGCGGCGACGGGCTGTTCACTGCCGACACCAAGGAGCCGAACTGGAGCAAGGCGCACAACATCCTGCTGTCGCCGTTCGGCAACCGCGCCATGCAGTCCTACCATCCGAGCATGGTCGACATCGCCGAGCAGCTCGTGAAAAAATGGGAGCGGCTCAACGCCGATGAGGAGATCGACGTCGTCCATGACATGACGGCGCTGACGCTCGACACCATCGGCCTCTGTGGCTTCGACTACCGCTTCAACTCCTTCTACCGGCGCGACTACCATCCCTTCGTCGCCTCATTGGTTCGCTCGCTCGAAACCATCATGATGACGCGCGGGCTGCCGTTCGAGAACGTGTGGATGGCCAAGCGCCGCCGCGATCTCGCAGCCGACGTCGCCTTCATGAACAAGATGGTCGACGAGATCGTCGCCGAGCGGCGCAGAAGTGCGGAAGCCGCCGACGACAAGAGAGACATGCTGGCGGCGATGATGACCGGCGTCGACCGCGTCACCGGCGAGCAGCTCGACGACGTCAACATCCGCTACCAGATCAACACCTTTCTGATCGCGGGGCACGAGACGACCAGCGGCCTCTTGTCCTACACGATCTATGCACTGCTCAAGCATCCGGACATCCTGAAGAAGGCCTATGAGGAGGTCGACCGCGTTCTCGGGCCTGATCTGGATGCAAAGCCGACCTACCAGCAGGTCACCCAGCTCAGCTACATCACGCAGATATTGAAGGAGGCGCTGCGGCTGTGGCCGCCGGCGCCCGCCTACGGCATCGCCCCGCTCAAGGACGAGACCGTCGGCGGCGGCAGATACAGGCTCAAGAAAGGCACCTTCATCACCATCCTGGTGACGGCGCTGCATCGCGATCCCGCGGTCTGGGGTCCCAATCCCGATGCGTTCAACCCCGAGAATTTCAGCCGCGAGGCGGAGGCGAAGCGTCCCGTCAATGCGTGGAAGCCGTTCGGCAACGGCCAGCGCGCCTGCATCGGCCGCGGCTTTGCCATGCACGAAGCTGCCCTCGCGCTCGGCATGATCCTGCAGCGCTTCAAGCTGATCGACGTCAACCGTTACCAGCTTCATCTGAAGGAGACGCTGACGGTCAAGCCGGAGGGCTTCAAGATCAAGGTGCGCCCACGCAGCGACAAGGAGCGAAGCGTCCATGCGGGCGGCACGCCGGCCGTGGCGTCGATCGGCGCGGCGCCGCCGCCGGCGCGAACGCGGCCCGGTCACAATACGCCGCTGCTGGTGCTCTACGGCTCCAATCTCGGCAGTTCGGAGGAATTGGCGACGCGGGTCGCCGATCTTGCCGAGGTCAACGGTTTCGCCACACGGCTTGCGCCGCTCGACGAGTTTGCCGGCGAGCTGCCAAAGCAGGGCGGCGTCCTGATCTTCTGTGCGTCCTACAATGGTGCACCGCCGGACAACGCCACGCAATTCGTCAAATGGCTGCGCTCCGATCTGCCGAAGGACGCGTTCGCCGGCGTCAATTATGCCGTATTCGGTTGCGGCAACAGCGACTGGACAGCGACCTATCAATCCGTGCCGCGGCTGATCGATGAGGCGCTGGCGTCTCACGGCGGTCGTGGTGTCTACGCCCGCGGCGAGGGCGATGCGAAGAGCGATCTCGACGGCCAGTTCGAGCGCTGGTTTGCGCAACTGGCACCCGCGGCGGTGACGGCGTTCGGCCTCGACGCCTCCTTCAGCCGTAGCGCTGATGATGAGCCGCTCTACAAGGTCGACCCGATCGCGCCGAGTGCGGTCAATGCGATCGCGGCGCTGGGCGGCGCCGCGCCGATGACGGTGCTGGTCAATCGCGAGCTGCAGAACAAATCCGGGCCCGACGCGTCGCAGCGCTCGACCCGGCATATCGAGGTCGCGTTGCCCGCGGGCATGAGCTACCGCGTCGGCGATCATTTGAGCGTGGTGCCGCGCAACGATCCCGCACTGGTCGACGCGGTCGCACGCCGTTTCGGCTTTCTGCCTGCGGACCAGGTCAGGCTGCAGGTCGCCGCGGGGCGGCGCGCGCAATTGCCAGTGGGCGAGGCGGTGTCGGTCGGCCAGCTCCTGACCGATTTCGTCGAGCTGCAGCAGGTCGCGACCCGCAAGCAGATCCAGATCATGTCCGAGCACACCCGTTGCCCGGTGACAAAGCCGAAGCTGCTCGCGCTTGTCGGCGACGACGAGGCATCGTCCGAGCGTTATCGCAGCGAAATCCTGGCCAAACGCAAATCGGTGTTCGACCTGCTGCAGGAACATCCGGCCTGCGAGCTGCCGTTCCACATCTACCTCGAGACGCTGTCGCTGCTCGCACCGCGCTATTACTCGATCTCGTCCTCGCCGTCGGGCGACGCCGGCTGTTGCAGCATCACGGTCGGCGTGGTGGAGGGGCAGGCGGCCTCGGGGCAGGGCATCTACAGGGGCGTCTGCTCGACCTATCTCGCCGGCCGTCGCGCAGGCGAGAGCATTCATGCGATGGTGCGCGAGACCAAGGCCGGCTTCCGCCTGCCGGACGATGATACGGTGCCGATCATCATGATCGGCCCCGGCACGGGCCTCGCGCCTTTCCGCGGTTTCCTGCAGGAGCGTGCGGCGCGCAGGGCGAAGGGGACAGCGCTTGGGCCAGCGATGCTGTTCTTCGGCTGCCGGCACCCCGATCAGGATTTTCTCTACGCCGACGAACTGAAGGCGTTCGCGGCTGACGGCATTGCAGAGCTGCACACGGCCTTCTCGCGTGCGGGCGGCGAGAAGACCTATGTGCAGCATCTGCTCGCAGCCGAGAAGGACAAGGTCTGGCACCTGCTCGGGCAGGGCGCGATCGTCTATGTCTGCGGCGACGGCAGCCGCATGGAACCCGATGTCAAGGCGACGCTGGTCGCGATCTATCGTGAGCACACGGGCGCAGATGCTGCCGCCGGTCAACGATGGATCGATCAGCTCGGCGCCGAGAACCGCTACGTGCTGGATGTGTGGGCGGGGGGATGATGCGGTCGTCCCGGCCAAGCCTCTCCGTATTCTCAGTCGTCATCGCCCGCGAAAGCGGGCGATCCGGTATTCCAGAGACGGCGGAGGCTAATGAGAAGCCTCTGGAATACTGGATCCCCCGCATGCGCGGGGTATGACAGCGGAATGCGTATCAACCTACGCCGCCTGCTTCGCCGCGCCATGCGCATGCGCGGCAATGGCGTCGATGACCTCGGGCCACATTTCGACTGGCAGCGCATGGCCCATGCCGTCGACCATCATCAGCCTGGCGCCGGGGATCGACGCGGCGGTGTCCTTGCCGCCGAAGGGATGGACCAGCGGATCGACCGTGCCGTGGATGACCAGCGTCGGCGCCGTCACCGTCTGCAGGCGTTGCTTGCGGCTGCCGGAGGCAAGGATCGCGCGCAATTGCCGCGCGGAGCCGTCATAGTGCAGGCCGCGCTCATAGATGCGCTCGGCCCGAATGAGGTCGCGCGCTTCGTCCAGCGGGAACGATCCGACCCGCAGGAATTTCCAGGTCTGGGTGAAGCGCGCGAAAAACTCCTCCTTGGTGCGCGGCGTCGGCCGCATCAGCAGCATGGCTGCCTCGCGGGTCGGCGGCGGCGTCTTCGGATTGCCTGTCGTCGACATGATCGAGGTCAGCGAGCGCAGGCGTTGCGGAAAGGAGATCGCAATTTCCTGGGCGATCATGCCGCCCATGGAGGCCCCAACCACATGCGCCGACGGGATCGACAGCGCATCCATCAGCGCGACCGTATCCCTGGCCATGTCATGCAGCCGGTAGGGTGCTGAAACCGGCACGTTGAAAAAGCGCAGCTTGATCAGCTCGAGCGGCGTGATGCGCTTGCCGCCGGAAAATTTCGAGGACCGTCCGATGTCGCGGTTGTCGAAGCGGATCACGCGGAACCCGCGCGCTGCGAGCTCGACGCAAAACAGGTCGTCCCACAGCACCATCTGGGCGCCGAGACCCATGATCAGGAGTATCGGCTCGGCATTTGCGTCACCGAACGCGTCGTAGCAGATGTCGATACCGTTGGCGCGGACGAGCCGCTCTTCCTGCTGGACGATTGAATTCACCTCTGGCCGCTCCGTCTGCCGCATCCTGCGCACTGTCTAGGCAGGGTCACACGTTGCGGCACTCTATGACATGCTTTTTCGCAGCGCAGAAGGCTCTCGACGGCCCCCGGGGACAAGCGGGCGCAGGTTGACCGCGCCGTCGCGACGGTGTGGTATGGCGGAAAAGGACGGGGGCTCAACCCTCGCCGGAGCATGATCCGGAACAGTGTGCAGCGGCTTTCCGAAAAGGTCATGCGCCTTGGACGTGAGGGAGGACGCATGTCCGACAAGATCAACGACCCCGTCGCATTGTGGCAGAAGATGCTCGGCGAGATGGAGAAGGGATTCAACTCCCTCGCCAATGATGCATTGGCATCGCCGCAGCTCTCCAAGGCGATGAACCAGGCCGGCGGGGTCACGGCGGGCGCGCACAAGCAGCTCGGCGACTTCATGGAGAAATATCTTGTCAGCATGAACATGCCGAGCCGTTCCCAGATGGTCGGCATCGCCGAGCGGCTGCAGATCATCGAAGGCCAGCTCAACGAGATCAAGCTGCTCTTGCAGGAGATGCAGAAGCAGAGCGGCGCCGCCCGCCCGGCCTCGAACCCCGCCCGGCCGCCGCGCACCCGTCGCCCGCCCACGGCGGCGGCGCCGCCGTCCGGGGAGAAGTCATGAGCGCGGCGCCGGCATTCGATCTCGCGTCGATCCAGGATCGGATCCAGTCCGAGGTGCAGCGTGCGATTTTGCGCAGCGTCAAGGGCGTCGAATATATCGCTTCCTCAGGCCCTGCGCTCGGCGCGACGCCGAAGGACATTCTCTCCATCCGCGGCACCATGCGGCTCTATCATTACCGGCCGCTGGCGGACGAGATCTACCGCGTGCCGATCCTGATCGTGATGGCGACCACCAATCGCGGCTATATCATGGACATGGTGCCCGGTCAGAGCCTCATCGAGTTTCTGCTCAAGCGCGGCTACGACGTCTACATGCTGGACTGGATCGCGCCGAAGCCGGAAGAGCGATCCCTGGGCATGGAGGACTACGTCCTCGATTTCATTCCGCACTGCTTGCGGCAGGTACAGGAGGACTCCGGCGAGGAGGACGTCACCGTCATCGGCTATTGCTTCGGCGGCGTGCTGTCGCTGCTCTATTGCTCGATCCACGCGGACGGGCCGGTGAAAAACCTGATCTGCTTCACCACCCCGATCGACTTCCGCGAAATGACGCTGTTCCAGAATTTTTCCGACCGCCGCTATTTCGACGTCGACCGCCTGGTCGATGCGGTGGGTAATGTGCCGCCGGAAATGATCCTGTCCTCGTTCGAGATGCTGCGCCCCGCATCGCGCGCGATCGGCCAGATCCAGCTCTGGGACAACATCTGGAACGACGAATACGTCAAATCCTACCGGATGTTCGACCGCTGGGCGACCGACACGCTGCCGCTTGCCGGCGAATATTTCCGCACCATCACCAAGGACCTGATGTGGGACAACAAGCTGTTCAACGGCACCATGTCGGTCGGCGGGCGGCCTGCGGATCTCTCGAACATCAGACCGCCGCTGCTGCATGCCGTCGCCGAGCACGACCACATCGTGCCCTATGAGGCCGCGAGACATCTGATCCCGATGATCGGATCGTCCGACAAAGAAGAAGTGATCCTCAAAGGCGGTCACGTCAGCCTGATCGCCGGCGCCAATGCGGTGAAGCGGCTATGGCCGAAACTGGACAGCTGGCTTGGCGGACGGTCGACATGAGTGAACCGCGTGCTTATCCGCGCATGGTGGAGACCGATGTCGGCGAGATCGAGCTTCGGCTGATGACGCGTGCCGACGAGGAAGCCGTGCTCGCCTTTGCGCGCAAATTGCCGGCGCACGACCTTTTGTTCCTGCCGCGCAATATCAGCGAACCGAAGGTGCTCTCCGCCTGGATCAACGAGATCGAGCGCGGTGCGATCGCGAGCCTGCTCGCGATCTGGGGCGAAAGCGTCGTCGGCTGCGGGACCGTCGTGCGCGATCCGCATTCCTGGTCGCCCCATGTCGGCGAGCTCAGGATGGTGGTGCTGCCGGAGGTCCGCGGCACCGGCATCGGCCGGGTGCTGTCACAGGAGACCTTTGCACTGGCGCTGGGGGCCGGGCTCGAAAAGCTCACGGCGCAGATGACGGTCGACCAGAAGGCCGCGATCGCGCTGTTCGAAAGCCTCGGCTTCAAGGCCGAGGCGCTGCTGCGCGACCATGTCCGCGACGCCGCCGGCAAAAAGCATGACATCGTCGTACTTGGACACAACGTCGCGCAGTTCCTGGCCCAGATGGAGGCCTATGGCCTGCCGGGAGCCGTTCAGCCCTGAATACCGCTGGGCTGGGCGGCAGGTTGACTAGGCTTGCCCGGTTTGGAATTATCACTATCTCGTGATGCTGCTATGCAATATAATTGTTGCGTCGCACCATTAACGATGTCATAAGGAGCCTGCCCCGGGCCAAATCCGGACGGGGTGAGCCCATAGCTCGATAATCTAGAGGATGGAGAGACCCCAATGACCACTGAAACCAATTCCCTGTTCGCCAACGTGAAAGATGCGTTTGCTCCGATGACGGAGGCGTTCAAGAACTTCCAGGGCATCGAAGTGCCGGAGGCCGCCCGTGAGTTCGTCAAGCGCCAGGCCTCCACGGCCAAGGAGAAGGCCGCCGAAGCCTTCGCCGGCTCGGAGAAGGTGACGGCCGCGATCGAGAGCGCCGCCGCCGAGTCCGTCAGCGAGGTCGCCAAGATCAGCCGCAACATTCAGCAGGCGATCTACCAGGACGCCGAGGCGTTCTTCGCCGGCATCGACAAGCTGGTGTCCGCCAAGTCGCTGAACGAAGCGGTGCAGATCCAGTCGGATCTGGCGCGTGCGCAAGGCGAGGTGGTGGTGTCGCGGGCGAAGTCGACGGCCGAATATCTCGGCAAGCTCGTCGCCAACGGCGCCAAGACCGCGCAGGACAACTTCGCCAAGGTCCACAACAAGACCGCCTGATCGGCCGACTTCAAACGGCGGATCGATCGCAAGGCCCGCTTCGCGCGGGCCTTCTTTTTCGCCTTTGCGACTGCCGTTCCGGGGCGATGCAAAGCATCGAACCCGGAACCTCGAGATTCCGGGTTCGCGCTCTCGCGCGCCCCGGAATGACGGAAAGGCTGTTATCTTCTCGTCGCGGGCAAGATCTGAAGATTGTCATGACGACAGCGAACTCCTTCTCCTTCGATGTTCCCGGCGACGCCGCGCGCGCCGCCGACCTCAGGCGCGTCAAGGCGCTGGCGACGCTCGTGCTGGCCTCGACGCTCGCGCTGTTTGTCGCCGCAAAACTGCTGCTCAACATCCATCCGCTGTTCGGCTTCGTCGCGGCCTTTGCGGAGGCCGCGACCATCGGCGGACTTGCCGATTGGTATGCGGTAGTGGCGCTGTTCAAGCGGCCCCTGGGCCTGCCGATCCCGCACACGGCGATCATCCAGAGCAACCAGGCGCGCATCGCCGACAAGCTCGGCGAGTTCATCGAGGTGCATTTCCTCGAAGCAGGCCCGGTCGAGGCCAAGCTGCTGGAGATCGATTTCGGCTCCTTCATCGCCGACTGGCTGCGCGACCGCAAGAAGAGCGGCGACCTCGCGCGCTTCGTGCTGCGCCTGTTGCCCGAGGCGTTTTCGGCGACCGAAGCCTCGGGGCTCATGACCTTCATCACCCGCCGCATGATGACGCAGCTGTCGTCCGTGAATCTCGCCCCGCTCGCGGCCGGAACCTTGCGCGGCTTTGTCGAGGAGGGGCGGCACCAAGCCCTGTTCGACGACTTCCTGCGCATCATCCACGACACCATGACGCAGGCCGAGACCATGGCGATGATCCGCGAGAAGATCCGCGCGGAATTGCCGACCCTCCTGAAGCTCTATCGCGCCGACAAGTTCATCCTGACCAAGGTCATCGCATCCGCGACCTCGTTCCTGGAAGAGGTCCGCAATGATCCCAAACATCCCTTCCGTGGCGAGTTCGACCGCATGGTGCTGTCCTTTGTCGATCGCATCGGCACCGACAAGGCCTATGTCGCACGTATCGATGCCTTGAAGCGCGATCTCCTGGGCCGCCCCGAATTGAGCGAGCTTGCGCGCACCATCTGGTCGAACTCGCGCGCCTTCGTCGAGCGCAGCGCCAGCGGTGAATCGCAGGTGCTGCAGCACCATCTCGGCCGCATGTTCGTCGCCGCCGGCGATGCGCTCGCCGGCGACGCCGAGCTGCGCGGCGAGATCAACCAGGGTCTCGTCGTCGTGCTGCGCAGCTTCATCGCCGACCAGAAGAGCGGCGTTAAGACCTTCATCTCCGACCAGGTCAAGAGCTGGGACATGGCGCAGCTGATCTCGCTGATCGAGATCAATATCGGCCGCGACCTGCAATATATCCGCTTCAACGGCTCGTTGATCGGCGGCCTCGCCGGGCTTGGTCTCTACACCGCGGAATTCCTGCTCCGCTTGTTGTGACTTTTGCCTCCCGAGACGATGTTTTCCCCGCAAAACCTGTTGTCGCGGGGCGGGCGAGGCGCTT
The DNA here is from genome assembly GCA_035293585.1 of Bradyrhizobium sp. GTDB lineage: Bacteria > Pseudomonadota > Alphaproteobacteria > Rhizobiales > Xanthobacteraceae > Bradyrhizobium. The sequence continues at coordinate 40,704 of DATGMN010000075.1, forward strand.
GAATGGGCCGGAAAGCGGCTTAGCTTGATTCCAGTTGTTGCGCTGCGAGACGATCTTGCGGCGCCCGCCTCTTGCGAACTGAACCTGCTTGCAACGAGATTGTCCGCGACCGATTTGAAGAGAGGAATTCCGGGATGCCCGCCACCGCGCATACGCTGCGTCCGCCGTCAAAGACCCTGATGTTTCTGGAAGGCCGCGCCATCCAGGAGTTCGGCGCATTTCTCGGCGCACTGCCGCTGTTGAGCTTCGCGCCGCATGGCGACGGGCATCCCGTGCTGGTGCTGCCGGGTCTTGTTGCGTCGGACATGTCGACGCGGCCGTTGCGCGCGTTCCTCAACAACCGCGGCTATGCGGCGCATGGCTGGCGGCAGGGCCGCAATTTCGGCCTGCGCGACGGCGTGCGCGAAGCCATGGTCGAACTGGTGGAGGAGCTCAATGACGTCCACGGGCGCAAGGTCAGCCTGGTGGGCTGGAGCCTCGGCGGCCTCTATGCGCGGCAGCTTGCCAAGATGATGCCCGAGCGCGTGCGCAGCGTGATCACGCTCGGCAGCCCGTTCGCCAGCCCGCCCAAGGCGACCAATGCCTGGCGCGTCTATGAGCTTGCCAGCGGCCGTCGCGCCGACGAGGTCGATCCGGAGTTTGGCGGATCGCTCGCCGAGCCGCCGCCGGTGCCGACCACGGCGATCTTCAGCCGCACCGACGGCATCTGCGCCTGGCAGGGCTGCAAGGAAAGGACCTCCGCTCAAGCCGAAAGCATCGAGGTCGAGAGCAGTCATTGCGGCATGGGCCATCATCCCGCCGTGGTCTATGCGGTGGCCGATCGCCTGGCGCAGCCGGAAGGGGAGTGGCAACCGTTCGACCGCAGCGGCTGGCGCGCGCTGGTCTATCCCGATCCGAACCGGTAACGCGGCGCGCAGCGACGTTGTCGGGCGACGGAAAATCGCGGTATGCGTGAGCGCATGCCGCAACCCGCCGCTCTCGGTCGCATCATCAGCCAGCTCAAGCGCGAACCGTCGCGCACCGGCTCCATCGTCATCACCTTGTTCGGCGATGCCATCGTGCCGCGCGGCGGCTCGGTGTGGCTCGGCACGCTGCTCGCGTTTTTCGAAGCCCTCGACATCGACTCCGGCGTGGTGCGCACTGCGATGTCGCGGCTCGCGGCCGATGGCTGGCTGACGCGCGAGAAGGTCGGCCGCAACAGCTTCTATCGCCTGGCGGAGAAGGGGCGCCAGACCTTCGAGGCCGCGACCAAACATATCTATGATCCGCCGCCCTCGGACTGGAGCGGACGGTTCGAGCTGCTGCTGATCGGCAATGGCGAGGACCGCGACGCCTCGCGCGAGGCGCTGAAGAATGCGGGTTTCGGCAGTCCGCTGCCGGGGGTGTGGGTCGCTCCCTCCGGTGTGCCCGTTCCACGGGAAGCGTCGGGCGCGATCCGCCTCGAGGTCTCCGCCGAAGACGAAAACGGCCGCCGGCTGCTGCGCGAGAGCTGGCCGCTGCAACGCACCGCGGATGCCTATCTGAAATTCATGAAGATGTTTTCGCCTCTGCGCGATTGGATCGGTCGGCGCGAACAGCTCGACGACATCGACGCCTTCATCGCGCGGATCCTTCTGATCCACTATTACCGCCGCGTGGTGCTGCGCGATCCGTTGTTGCCTCCGGCGCTGCTGCCGCAGGACTGGCCGGGGCGGGCCGCGCGGGAACTCTGCGCAGAGATCTATCGCGCGCTGCTTTCCTCGTCTGAACAATGGCTTGACCAGCACGGAACGAACGAGGGCGGCGCCTTGCCGCAGGCCCGCAAGGTGCTGGTGCACCGCTTCGAGGACTGATATGGACATGTTACAAGAATCTCTTGCATCTAGGAAATTATGATATATATTTCCTCCCAACACATCAGGGAGGGCGGCCATGTACACCCAGGCGCTCAATACGTCGGATACCGACGATCGCAGCCTCGAGGATGCCGCGCAGGCAGCACGGTTCCAGGCGCGCATCGATGCCGAGGAGCGCATCGAGCCCAATGACTGGATGCCCGCGGCCTATCGCAAGACGCTGACCCGGCAGATTTCCCAGCACGCGCATTCCGAGATCGTCGGCATGCTGCCCGAAGGCAACTGGATCACGCGCGCGCCGACGCTGCGCCGCAAGGCCGCGCTGCTCGCGAAGGTCCAGGACGAATGCGGCCACGGGCTGTATCTCTACGCCGCCGCCGAGACCCTTGGCGCCTCGCGCGAGGAACTGGTCGATGCGATGCTGGCCGGCAAGGCCAAATATTCCTCGATCTTCAACTATCCGACCCTGACCTGGGCGGATATCGGCGTGATCGGCTGGCTGGTCGACGGCGCCGCGATCATGAACCAGATCCCGCTCTGCCGCTGCTCCTACGGTCCCTATGCGCGCGCGATGATCCGCGTCTGCAAGGAAGAATCGTTCCATCAGCGCCAGGGCTACGAGATCATGCTGACCTTGGCGCGGGGCTCGGATGAGCAGAAGGCGATGGCGCAGGATGCGCTGAACCGCTGGTGGTGGCCGGTGCTGATGATGTTCGGGCCGCCCGACCAGGTGAGCCAGCACAGCGACACCTCGACCAAATGGAAGATCAAGCGCTTCTCCAATGACGAGCTGCGCCAGAAATTCGTCGATGCCACCGTGCCGCAGGCGCAGTTCCTGGGGCTGACCATCCCGGATCCCGGCATGAAGCAGGATGCCGACGGTCACTGGCGTTACAGCGAGATCGACTGGACCGAGTTCAAGCAGGTGCTCGCAGGCAACGGCCCCTGCAACCGAGACCGGATGGCGGCGCGGCGCAAGGCGCATGACGACGGCGCCTGGGTGCGCGAAGCCGCCGCTGCTTATGCCGACAAGCGCAAGTTTCGCCACGCCGCGCAGGCGGCTGAATAATCCAAAGCCGCGCAGGCGGCTGAACAGACCAATTGTCGTAACGGGAGATCGTCATGGCCACGCCGAACACGCCGCTGTGGGAAGTCTTCATCCGCAGCCGCAATGGTCTTGCCCACAAGCATGTCGGCTCGCTGCATGCGAGCGACGCCACCATGGCGCTGCAGGCCGCCCGCGACATCTACACTCGCCGCGGCGAGGGCCTCTCGATCTGGGTGGTGCCGTCCAGCGCCATCACCGCCTCCGATCCGGCCGAGAAGGGAATGATGTTCGAGCCCGCCGAATCCAAGATCTACCGGCACCCGACCTTCTACGAGGTGCCTGAAGAAGTCGGCCATATGTGAAGTCTCTCACCCCTCATGGTGAGAAGGCGAAGCGCCGTCTCGAACCATGAGAACCCGTGGCCCATCCTTCGAGGCGCCTGCTACGCAGGCTCCTCAGGATGAGGTCGAGCAAGTGGATGCGAACGGATAAAGTGTAATGACCATCTCCAACATCCAGGTCTCCGAATCTCCGCTGGTGCTCTACACACTGCGCCGCGCCGATGATGCGCTGGTTCTCGGTCATCGCCTGTCGGAATGGTGCGGGCACGCGCCGATCCTGGAGGAGGACATGGCGCTCGCCAACATGGCGCTCGATCTCCTCGGACAGGCGCGTGAGCTCTATTCCTACGCGGCCAAGGTCGAGGGCAAGGACAATGACGAGGACAAGCTCGCTTATCTTCGCGATGTCAGGCAGTACCGCAATCTGCTGCTCCTGGAACAGCCGAATGGCGATTTTGCCCGCACCATGATGCGGCAATTGTTCTATTCGGCCTTTGCCGATCTCTATTGGCGCGCGATGATGACATCGAGCGATGAGACGCTTGCGGCGATTGCGGCGAAATCCGAGAAGGAGAGCGCCTATCATCTGCGGCACTGCTCGGAATGGATCATTCGCCTCGGCGACGGCACGGCAGAGAGCCACGCGCGGGCCCAGGCCGCCATCGATCACCTCTGGGCGTTCACCGGCGAGATGTTCGCGGTCGACGAGGCGGAGCGCAGCCTGATCGACAAGGGCATCGCCATCGATGCGGCCGGCCTGCGCCCGCGGTGGCTGAAGACGATCTCGGACGTGATCGCGGAGGCGACGCTGACGCTGCCGTCCAACGACTGGATGCAGCAGGGCGGCAGGAGTGGCCGCCACAGCGAGCATCTCGGCCATCTCCTCAGCGAGCTGCAATATATGCAGCGCAGCTTCCCGGGGCTCACATGGTAGCGGTCGTGGACAGGCCGGACCTGCAGCAGCGCGCCTGGGCCGCCGCGGCAAGCGTCGTCGACCCGGAGATCCCGGTTCTCAGCATCGCCGATCTCGGCGTCTTGCGCGAGGTCAGCGTCAGTGACGGCCATGTCGACGTCGCGATCACGCCGACCTATTCCGGCTGTCCGGCGATGAACATGATCGCATTGGAGATCGAGCTTGCGCTCGCTCGCGAGGGATTTCCGAACGCCAAGGTGCGCACCGTGCTGTCACCGGCCTGGACCACCGACTGGATGAGCGAGGAGGGCCGGCGGAAGCTTAGGGATTACGGCATTGCGCCACCGGCGCCCAGGAGTTCACGCCGTGCGCTGTTCGGTGTGCAGCAGGTCAAGTGCCCGCAGTGCGGCTCCACTGACACCGAGCTGCTCTCGGAATTCGGTTCAACCTCCTGCAAGGCGCTGTGGCGCTGCAAGAGCTGCCGCGAACCGTTCGATTATTTCAAGTGTCACTGATGTCATGACCGCCGTCATTGCGAGCGAAGCGAAGCAATCCAGTGCCACGTCCGCCGTCATTCCGGGGCGTCGCGGCAGCGACGAACCCGGAATCTCGAGATTCCGGGTTAGATGCATCGCATCGCCCCGGAATGACGGCAATTCGCAATGATCGGCTAAGACCGGATCGAGAGCACACTCCCATGTCCCACGCCCCACGCTTCCATCGCCTGGCCGTCGACGACCTCCGCCGCGAAACGCCGGACGCGATCTCCATGACCTTTGCGATCCCCGAGGCGCTTGCCGGCGACTACCGCTTCACGCCCGGCCAGTATCTGACGCTGCGCACGACCATGGACGGCGAGGAGGTTCGCCGCTCCTATTCGATCTGCTCCGGCCCCGACGACGGCGAGCTGCGCATTGCGGTGAAGAAGGTCGATGGCGGCGCGTTCTCGAGCTGGGCGACCGAGCAATTGAAGCGCGGCGACGAGCTCGACGTGATGACCCCGACCGGCCGCTTTGGCCTGACGCCCGCCGCGGACGATGCGCGCACCTATGTCGGCTTTGCTGCGGGCTCCGGCATCACGCCGATCCTCTCCATCATCAAGGGAGTGCTGGCGGGTGAGCCGAACAGCCGCTTCTTCCTGTTCTACGGCAACCGCGCCACCGCAAACATGCTATTCCGCGAGGCGCTGGAGGAGCTGAAGGACCGTTTCCTGGACCGCTTCTCCGTCTTCCATGTCATCTCCGGCGAGGAGCAGGACATCCCGATCCTGCACGGCCGGCTCGACGGCGAGAAGGTGCGCGTGCTGCTGCGCGCAATGGTGCCGGCGGAGAGTGTCGACCACGTCTTCATCTGCGGCCCGGCCGGCATGAGCGAGGACATCGAGACCACGTGCCGCGCCATCGGCATTGCGCCCGAGCGCATCCATGTCGAGCGCTTCGTCTCCGAGTTCGGCGGCAGGCCGCGGCCGAAGGCGGTGATACAACCGTCGGCACCGCCGAAGGCGCTCGCGTCCCTGATCATCGACGGCAAGCGCCGCGAGGTGCCGGTTGCCGAGGGCGAAGCCATTCTCGACGCGGCCTTGCGCGCCGGTATCGATCTGCCGTTTGCCTGCAAGGGCGGCATGTGCTCGACCTGCCGTGCCAAGCTGGTCGAGGGCAAGGCCGAGATGGATGTCAACTATTCGCTGGAGCCGTGGGAGCTCGAGGCCGGCTTCGTCCTGACCTGCCAGGCCAAGCCGGTGTCCGAGCGCGTGGTGGTCGATTACGACCACGTCTAGAGTTTCCGGCGTCGTTGACACGAATGTCGCGCCGCCGCAGCATGCATTGACCAGAGGCTTGGCCAACAAGCCCGATGATTCCGGGGAGTTTCGAAGTGAACGTCAAGGCCACGCTTTCACCTGACGATCTGGCGCGCGCCTGTGCCGATGCGATGTGGAAGGACGACGATGCGAGCTCGGGGCTCGGCATGGAAATCCTCGACGTCAGGGCCGGCGAGGCGACGCTGGCCATGACCATCCGGCCGGACATGGTGAACGGCCAGCGCATCGCCCATGGCGGCTTCATCTTCACGCTCGCCGACTCCGCTTTCGCCTTTGCCTGCAACAGCCGCAACCATCGCGCGGTGGCCGCGCATTGCCAGATCTCCTTCATCCGGCCGGGCAAGCTCGGCGACCGGCTGGTTGCGGTGGCGCGCGAAGTCTCGCGCAGCGGGCGCTCCGGCATCTACGACGTTCGCGTCACCGCCGGTGATGAGGTGATCGCCGAATTCCGCGGTCACTCCCGCGTCATTGCCGGCACCTGGTTGCCGGAGCACGACACAAAACAACAATGAACATCACGGGGAAACGCCATGGCTGCGACAGGCCTGAAAGCAAGAGCACACTCCTATAGTCCGGAGCTGGACGAGGCCGAGCGCGCCTCGCGCGACGAGATCATGGCGCTGCAGACCCGGCGCCTGAAATGGTCGCTCACACATGCCTACGACAATGTCGCGCATTACCGGAACGCCTTCGACAAGGCCGGCGTGCATCCGTCCGACTTCGAGGAGCTCGCAGATCTCGCGAAATTCCCGTTCACGGTGAAGACGGACCTGCGCGACAACTACCCCTTCAACATGTTCGCGGTGCCACGCGAGAAGCTGGTGCGCGTGCATGCTTCCTCCGGTACGACCGGAAAGCCCATCGTGGTCGGCTACACCAAGGCCGATATCGCGACCTGGTCGGGCGTGATGGCACGCTCGATCCGCGCCGCCGGCGGCCGCAGCGGCATGATCATCCACAACGCCTACGGCTATGGCCTGTTCACCGGCGGGCTGGGCGTGCACTACGGCGCCGAAGAGCTCGGGTGCACCGTGGTGCCGATCTCCGGCGGCATGACCGAGCGGCAGGTGCAGCTGATCAATGATTTCCGTCCCGACATCATCACGGTGACGCCGAGCTACATGCTGGCGATCCTCGACGAGTTCAAGCGCCAGGGTCTGGACCCGCGCAAGTCGTCCTTGAAGATCGGCATTTTCGGCGCCGAGCCCTGGACCAATGCCATGCGCGCCGAGATCGAGGACGCCTTCGACATGGACGCCACCGACATCTACGGCCTGTCGGAAGTGATCGGTCCCGGCGTCGCCCAGGAATGCATCGAGACCAAGGACGGCCTGCACATCTGGGAGGATCATTTCTACCCTGAGGTGATCGATCCCGAGACGGGCAAGGTGCTGCCTGACGGCGAGAAGGGCGAGCTGGTCTTCACGTCGTTGACCAAGGAAGCCTTCCCGGTGATCCGCTATCGCACCCGCGACCTGACGCGGCTATTGCCGGGCACCGCGCGGCCCGGCATGCGGCGGATGGAGAAAGTCACCGGCCGCTCGGACGACATGATCATCCTGCGCGGGGTCAATCTGTTCCCGACCCAGATCGAGGAGGTTCTGCTCGCGACCGACTGGTGCGGCGGTCATTTCGTGATGGAGCTCACCCGCGACGGCCGCATGGACGAACTGACCATCATCGCCGAGGCCCGTCCCGAAAGCTGGGACGGCCGCGGGCTTGCCGATCATGCCGAGCGGATCAGCGTCCATATCAAGAACACCATCGGCGTCACCGCCCGGGTGAAGGCGGTCGCCCCCGAGACGCTGGAACGCTCGCTCGGCAAGGCCAAGCGGGTTTACGACAAGCGGCCGAAAGGGTAACCATTCGACCCTCATGGTGAGGAGGCGCGAGAGCGCCGTCTCGAACCATGAGGCCCGACCGTGGCCTCAATCCTTCGAGACGCCGCTTCGCGGCTCCTCAGGATGAGCGTTAAGAGTGGTGAATGGAAGATCCAAGTTCGGCTAATGTTGTCGAGGCCCGCTGCGTGCGGCTGAATGCGAAAGCATCCGATGCCGCCTCGCTCGTGCCCGCAATCGAGCGGCATACGCTTGCGCGCCGCGACCACGACGTTCTCATCGAGATCAAGGCCGCCGCGGTCAACCCGTCCGACGTGAAGGCGGCGACCGGGCTGATGGCTTATGCCGTGTTCCCGCGCACGCCGGGCCGCGACTACGCCGGTGTCGTGATCGACGGGCCGGCAGGCACGATCGGGCGCGAGGTGTTCGGCTCCTCCGGCGACCTCGGCATCCGCCGCGACGGCACGCATGCAAGCCATCTCGTGGTCGAGCTCGACGCGGTGGTGGACAAGCCATCGAGCGTGTCCTGGGAGGAGGCGGCAGGCATCGGTGTTCCCTTCGTCACCGCGATGGAGGGCTTTCGCCGCGCCGGCGTCCCGAAAGCCGGGGAGACCGTGGTCATCACGGGCGTCAACGGCAAGGTCGGCCAGGCCGCCGCGCAGATCGCGACGTGGCACGGCGCGCGCGTGATCGGCGTGGTCCGCAAGAGCGAGCCCTATGAGGGCCACGCCAACGCGCCGATCGAGATGATCGACGCCTCCGCCACCGACGTCGCAGCGCGCGTGCGCGAGCTGACCGACGGCAAGGGCGCCGGCATCGTGTTCAACACGGTCGGCGATCCCTACTTCCAGGCAGCACACAAGTCGCTGGCGGTACGCGGCCGGCAGATCCTGATTGCGGCCATCAATCCGGTGGTGCAGTTCAACATCCTGGAATTCTATCGCGGCCAGCACGCCTATTTCGGCATCGACACGCTGGCGCTGTCGTCGGTCGCGACCGGTGACGTGCTGCGCGAGCTCGCGCCGGGTTTTGCCAGCGGGCACCTGAAGCCGTTCCGGATCAATCCGGCCGCGGTCCATCCGCTGGAGGACGCCAAGCGCGCTTATGTCGCCGTCGCGGGTTCCTCGCGCGACCGCGTGATTCTGCGGCCATGACGGTTACTATTTCGTCATTGCGAGCGAAGCGAAGCAATCCAGAGTCGCCCGGGTGGCTCAGGATTGCTTCGTCGCGCTGCTCCTCGCAATGAAGAGGGAGCGGGCGCTATGACGGACCCAGCCGACATCGTCGTCCTCGCCGGCCTCGCCATCGGCCTGATCTACGGCGCGGTTGCGCTGGCGAGCGGCTTTTGCCTGATGAGCGGGCTGCGCGGCTGGTGGGCGAAGGGCGACAGCCGGCTGATGCGCACCTTCGCACTGGCGATGGGCACGGGCGTGCTGGCCACGCAAAGTCTTGCGACTTATGGTTTCGTCGATCTCGGCAAGTCGATCTATCTGCAATCGAGCTTCTCGGTGCCGCTGATGTTCGTCGGCGGCGTTCTGTTCGGTTACGGCATGGTGATGGCGAATGGCTGCGGTTCGCGGGCGCTGGTCCTGCTCGGCAAGGGCAATCTGCGCTCCTTCGTGGTCGTGATCGTGCTTGGCATCACAGCCGAGATGACGCTGAAGGGGCTGATCGCGCCGGCGCGGATCGCCGTGCTGCAGGCCTCGCAGACGACCGCCACCATCACTTCGCTGCCCGCGTGGCTGTCAAGCATCGGCCTGCACGGGACGGCGGCACGATTGGTCGCGGCGGTCGCCATCGGTGGGATGCTTGTCGGTTTTGCTTTCGCGCATCAGCCGTTCCGCCGTGCGCCTCGCCAGATCGCCGCCGGCCTCGTGATCGGCCTGCTCGTTGCTGCGGGCTGGTTCACGACCGGCTATCTCGGCGCCGACGACTTCAATCCCGTGCCGGTGACATCGCTGACCTTCATCGCGCCGATCGCCGACAGCCTGCAATATGCGATGCTGTCGACCGGGCTTTCGCTGAACTTCGGCATCGCGACCGTCGCCGGCGTTTTTGCGGGAAGCCTGATCACGGCGCTGCTCACCGGCCGCTTCGAGCTCGAAGGCTTCTCGTCGCCGCGGCATCTGTTGCGCTCGGCCGGCGGCGCGGCGCTGATGGGGGCGGGCGGCGCCATGGCGCTCGGCTGCTCGATCGGGCAGGGCCTGACCGGCTTGTCGACGCTGGCGCTGACCTCGTTCGTCGCCGTCGCCGGCATCTTCGCCGGCACCGGCGCGGGCCTGCGCGGCGCGCTGCGGGTGCGGCCGCTGGCGCAGATGGAAGCGAGCGCTACGAAAGCGGCTTAGTCGGCCGCCTTGGTCAGGATGCGGATTTCAGACGTCAGCGTGCGATGCACCGGGCATTTGTCCGCGATCTCCATCAGCCGCTTGCGCTGGTCGGCATCGAGCGCGCCTTCCATGCCGATGACCCGGTCGATCTGGTCGAGCATGCCTTCGCGGGTTTCGCACTCCTCGCAGTCTTTTGCATGGATCTTGCTATGACTGAGCGTCACGGTGACGCGATCGAGCGGCAGCGTCTTGCGCTCGGCGTAGAGCCGCATGGTCATGGAGGTGCAGGCGCCGAGCGCGGTCAGCAGGAAATCGTAGGGCGCGAGCCCGGTGTCCTCGCCGCCGGCGGCGACCGGCTCGTCGGCGGTGAGCCGGTGCGGGCCGACCGTCACGGTCTGCTGGAATTTGCTGTTGCGCGTCTCGCGCACCACCACTTGGCGCGGCGCCTGCCCGGAATCGGTCGCCTGCGCCGGCGTGCCTGATCCTATGTAGCGGCTGGCCCAGGCGGCAATGACCTCCGCAGCATAGCTGGTGTCGCGCCTGTTGCTCATGAGGTGATCGGCATCGGCCAGAGAGACAAAGCTCTTGGGATGTTTGGCCGCGACGAAAATCCGCGTCGCATTGTCGATGCCGACGGTGTCGTCGGTCGGCGCATGCATGACCAGCAGTGCCCTGTGCAGGCCGGTGATGTGCCGCATCAGCTCGTGCTCGGCGATATCGTCGAGGAATTCGCGCGTGATTGGGAAGGGACGGCCGGCGAGCGAGACTTCGGCGCGGCCGTTCCGCCTGATGTCCTCGATGCGATCCCCAAACAATCCGGTCACATGATTGGGGTCGGACGGGGCGGCAATCGTCACGACCGCCAATGCCTCCGGGATTTGTACGGCGGCGGCGAGGATCGCGGCACCGCCAAGGCTGTGGCCGATCAGCAGCGTCGGCGCTTTCCGCGTCGCACGCAGATGGTTTGCCGCGCGCACGAGATCGGCGACGTTGGAGGAAAAGGTCGAATTGGCGAAGTCGCCTTCGCTGGAGCCGAGCCCCGTGAAGTCGAAGCGGAGCACCGCGATGCCCTTGTCGGCAAGCGCCAGCGCAATGCGCCGTGCAGCCAGCACGTCCTTGCCGCAGGTGAAGCAATGCGCAAACAGCGCGTAGGCCATCGGCTCGCGACCGGGCAGGTCGAGCGCAGCGGCGAGCTGATGGCCGCCTTCACCTTCGAATTGGAAGCGTTCGGTCGGCATTGGATGTCTCCCCACTGGCGGTGTTTCACCTCTCCCATCGGGAGAGATGAAGACGTCAATCATCGGAATAGCGCTGCTCGGCCCAGGGGTCGCCGCGGTTATGGTATCCGCGGACCTCCCAATAGCCCGGCGCATCGTCGGTGAGGAATTCGATCGCCTGCAGCCATTTCGCGCTTTTCCAGAAATACAGATGCGGCACCACGAGCCGTACCGGGCCGCCATGTTCGACGTCCAGCGGCTTGCCCGACCAGCTATGGGCGAGCAGGGCGTCTGCGGCCGCGAAATCCTCCAGCGCGAGATTGGTGGTGTAGCCGTCATAGCTGTGCAGCACGACGAAGCCGGCATCGGTGCGGGGCTGGCAGGCCGCGAGCAGATCGCGGGTTGCAAGCCCTTCCCAGTGGTTGTCATAGCGCGACCAGGTGGTGACGCAATGAATGTCCGAAACGAATTGCGTCTGCTTTTCGGCCATGAATTGCGCAAAGTCCCAGAACACGGGATGCTCGACCGCGCCATAGACGTCGAGCCGCCAGCGCTCGCGCGGAATCTCGGGCGTGAGCCCGAGATCGAGCACCGGCCAGTCCTTGGTCAAATGCTGGCCGGGCGGCAGCCGCTGTTCGTCCGGGCGCGATATCTTGCCGGTCAGGAAGCGGCCCTCCTGCGCCCAGCGCTGCTTGGTTCGGGTCAGCTTGCTCTCGGGCGGCTCTTGGTCTTCAGCCATGTCACGACTCTTATCGTTTTCCTACTCGCGGCTGCCTGTTCGTGTCTGCTCATTCGTGCCGGTGCATCGCCGATTCATGCTTGGTGTCGCGCATGGTCGAGTAGATCAGGAGCGACAGGAAGATCATTCCGCTCAGGTAATAATAGAACCAGTCCTCATGACCCAGGGTCTTGAAATAGAGCGCGATCGCCGGCGCCGTGCCGCCGAACAGCGACACGGTGACGGCATAGGGTAGCCCAACGCCGAGCGCGCGGACATTGGTCGGGAACAATTCCGCCTTCACGATCGCGTTGATGGACGTGTAGCCTGCGACGAAGATCCAGGCCGCGCAGATCAGCAGGAAAGCAATCAACGGCGACTTGGTCTCCTTGAGCGTCATCAGGATCGGCACGGTGGCGAGCGTGCCGACGATGCCGAAAAACATCAGCACCGGCTTGCGCCCGATCCGGTCCGAGAGCGCGCCATAGGTCGGCTGCAAAATGGTTGCGAACACCAGCGAGCCGAAGATCACGAGCGTGGTCTGGTCTTCGGTCAAGCCCACCGACAGCTTGACGAAGGTCTGCATATAGGTAGTGAAGGTATAGAACGCCGCGGTGCCGCCGGCGGTGAGGCCGACCACGAGCAAGAGCTCGCGCGGGTACCGGAACAAATCGCGGATCGAGCCGCGCGGGTTCACCGCCTTCTTGGCTTCGACAAAGGCCTCGGTCTCCTGCAGGCTGCGCCGCATCACCGCGGCAAAGACCGCAAGCAGGGCGCCGATCACGAAGGGAATGCGCCAGCCCCAGGCCTTCAGCTCGTCCGGCGTCAGGAACACCTTCTGCAACACGAGCAGCACGATGATGGCGGTGAGCTGCCCGCCGATCAGCGTCACATATTGAAAGCTGGAATAGAAGCCGCGGTGCTTGGCGTCGGCGACCTCGCTGAGATAGGTGGCGCTGGCGCCATACTCGCCGCCGAGGCTCAGGCCCTCGATGACGCGGGCGAGCGCCAGGATGGCGGGTGCGGCAAGACCGATAGTGGCATAGGTCGGCGTCACCGCGATCATCAGCGAGCCGAAGCACATGCAGACGACCGATAGCGTCAGCGACAGCCGCCGGCCGAAACGATCGGCGAGGTAGCCGAACAGCCAGCCGCCGAGCGGCCGCATCAGGAACGTCGCGGCAAACAGCACGGCGGCGTTGAGCTGCTGCACCACCGGATCGCTGGTCGGAAAGAAGGCGGGCGCGAAATACAGCGCAAAGGCGGTATAGGCGTAGAAATCGTACCACTCGACCAGATTGCCCATCGAGCCGATGAAGATCGCCTTCACCCGCCGCTCGACGTCGGCGATATCAAGTCGTTCCGGGGCCCGCCCGAGTGTCTGGTCTGTCATGGGCGGGCCTCCGGTCGCTTATGGTGAGTAACTGGCCCTCAGGTAGCCTTTCCGAACAGGATCGGCAACCGCCTGGGCCCGCGGACGGTACCCTCCGACCAGGCGACCTTGCCGTTCGGATCGAGGCGGAAGTCGGGGATCCGCTTCAGCCATTCCTCGAGCGCAACCGTCATCTCCATCCGCGCCAGATTGGAGCCGACGCAGCGGTGGATGCCGAGCCCGAACGCGGCATGGGGATTGTTCTTGCGGTCGATCACCACCTTGTCGGCGTCGGCGAACACGGCCGGATCGCGGTTGGCGGCGGGGAACGACAGCAGCACCATGTTGCCCGGCTTGATCGGGCAGCCGGCGATGGTCGTCTCCTTGATCACCTCGCGCGCCATGGTAACGGGCGAATAGGCGCGCAGCAGTTCCTCGACCGCCATGGGCATCAGGGCGGGCTCTCTCACCAGCCGCTCGCGGTCGGCGGGCGTTTTGGCGAGGTGCCAGAGCGAGGCGCCGATCGCGCTCCAGGTGGTGTCGATGCCGGCGATCAGCAGCAGCCGCAGTGAACCCATGACATGGCTGTCCTCGAGCGGCCGGCCGTTCTTGTCCTTGGCGTTCATCATGGTCGAGATCAGGTCGTCGGTCGGACGCTGCTTGCGCGCCTCGATATGGCCGGCGAAATAGGCCGTCATCTCCTGCACCGCCTGCTGCAGCATCTGTTCGTTCTTGATGCCGAGCTCGAGGATCATGTGGATCCATCGTACGAACAGCTCGCCGTCCGCTTCCGGGATGCCGAGCATGTGGCAGATGGTGCGCGTCGGGATGTGCTTTGTGTAGCGCGCGGCGGCGTCGCATCCGCCGTCGGCGATGAACTCGTCGATCAGCTCGTTGCAGATCGCGCGCACCCGCGGCTCCAGCTTCTTCATGGCGTCCGGCGTGAACGGGGGCAGCAACAGCTGCTTGGCCGGCTTGTGCTCCGGCGGATCGGATGTGATCGGCGGCGCCGCGTTCCTCTGCACCTCGGGACGCTCGTCGCGAACGACGACGCGGCGCGAGGAGAAATGCTCGGTGTCGTGTGCGATCTGTTTCACCGCCTCATAGCTGGTCGGCAGATAGCAGCCCTGGAAGCGGTTGGTATGCACCACAGGGCTCGCAGCCCGCAGCTCGTCCCAGATCGGAAACGGATTCTCGGTCCAGCGCGGATCGGTGTGGTCGAAATCGTGCACCCAGTCCTCCACCGGCGGGTGCGCTGGCAGGACGCGCTCGTCTTCTGTCGCGGGGGCAGAGTCGGACATCAGGGCAATTCCTCTTGCTTGGGTTCGCTCAGGCCAAATGGACAAATCTCGAGGGGCTCATTCCTCGATCACGTCGATCGCAATTTCCGGGCAATTGGATTTGGCAAGCCAGGCCTTGTCTTCGAGGCCGGCAGGCACGGTACCGTCACCGTGCTCGTGGGCGTTGCCGTATTCGTCGAGGTCGAACAGCTCGGGGGCCAGCGACTTGCAGCGGGCGTGACCCTGGCATTTGTCCTGGTCGACGCGGACTCTCAGCTTTCCAGACATGGTGTCGTTCCTTGGCGGCGTTTCCGTGGATGCAACAACCTGCATCGTGCGCAGAGTTGCGTTTTTGTTTTGACGCAGGCCCACGCGAGGTTCCGCTTGGCTGCTCGCTCAAGTTATAGCATATTACATTCGCGCGACCCTTGCGCTGTCAAGACAAAAGTTGAAGATTGCACCGCGATGCCGCAACCGCTCGCCCGCAAGCCGCTCAATGCCTACCATCATGGCGATCTCCGCGAGGCGCTGATCGCCGCGGCGTTGCGCGAAGCCGAGCAGGGCGGTCCCGAGGCGATCAGCATCAAGGCGCTGGCAAAACAGCTCGGCGTTTCGCAGCCTGCACCTTACCGGCATTTCGCCGACCGCGAAGCGCTGCTTGCGGCGGTCGCGGCGGAAGCCTTTCGGCAATTCAATGAGGAGTTGCGCGAGGCGGTCGCCAAGCCATCCAGACGCTCGAAACTGTCGCGGTTTGCCCGAGCGGTGCTCGATTTCGGACTTCGTCGCAACGGCATCTTCCGCCTGATGTTCGCCTCCCGCGTGATTGCCTGTGCCGCCGATGACAGCGAGCTGCATACGGCGGCGAGCGAAAGCTTTGCGCTGCTTGTCGAAGCGCTGGAAGCCCCCGCGGTCGGTCTGTTGCGCGAGCGGCAGGCGCTGAAGATCTGGGCCTCGCTGCACGGCGTCGTGATGCTGGCGGAGCAGGGGCTGTTCACCGGGCAGGTTGCCGGCACCACGCGCGAGGAGCTGGTTGAGGATATCGTGACCGAAGCCAAGCTCGCGCTGGCGGTTGCGATCGATGCGGCACAGCGCAAGGGAGCGGGGTAGAGTTTGTTCGGTCTCCGTGAGCCCGATCTGTCGCCGTCACCCTGAGGTGCCGGCGCGAAGCGGCGGCCTCGAAGGGCGACGGCCCGGCTGCCAGAGCGGGGCCATGCATCCTTCGAGGCTCGCGTTCCGCGAGCGCCCCAGGATGACCGATCGAAACCAGCGCCAGCCCGTTAGCGAGGCGACCTACGTCGCCGCCCTCGGATCGATCGGCGTCGTGCCGCGCAGGCCCAGAATATCCTCCAGCAGCCTGGCGCCGGCGAGCAGCTTCGCCTCGCCGCGCGACGGTCCGACCATCTGCAATCCAACCGGCAGGCCTGAGGCCGTGAAGCCGCAGGGCAGCGACAGCGCGGGGCAGCAGGCCAGCGTGATCGCGTAGACGATGCCGAGCCATTCGACGTAATTGTCGAACCTCTTGCCGGCGCATTCGGCGACGTAGCGGTTCTGCACGGGGAACGGCGGCACGATGGTCGCGGGCGCCAGCAGCAGATCATAGGTCTTGAAAAAGTCCTGCGCACGCGCGGCCATGGCAATGCGCTGCCCCTCGGCGCGCGCAACCTGTTCGACGGTGAGCTTCAGCCCTTCCTCGATGTTCCAGATCACCTCGGGCTTGAGCAGATCGCGATGCTCGCGCAGCAATTTGGCCTTGCTGACGGCGAAGTCGAAGGCGCGCAGCACATGGAAGCATTCATGCGCTTCGCGTAGATCCGGGTGCGCTTCCTCGACGATCGCGCCGGCCTCGGCAAACCGCTCCGCCGCCTTGCGCGTGATGGCGGCCACTTCCGGATCGACCGGCGTGATGCCGAGATCCTGGGAATAGGCGATGCGCTTCGGCTTGGCGCCGGAGCGCGCCGCAGACAGGAAGCTCGTTGGCAGCGCAGGCAGCGACAGCGGGTCGGCCGGATGCTCGCCGCTCATGGCGTCGAGCAGCAGCGCGAGATCCTCGACATTGCGCGCCATCGGCCCCTGCACGCCGAGCGTGCGGTCGATCTTGAATTTGGGCGTATGGGCGACCCGGCCGATGCTCGGCCGCAGGCCCACCACGCCGCAGAAGCTTGCGGGATTGCGCAACGAGCCGCCCATGTCCGAGCCATGCGCGAGCCAGGCCATGCCGGTCGCAAGCGCCACCGCCGCGCCCCCGGACGAGCCGGCCGCCGAGCGCGAGGTGTCCCAGGGGTTCAGCGTCGCGCCGAACACCTCGTTGAAGGTGTTGGCGCCGGCGCCAAACTCCGGCGTGTTGGATTTGGCGTAGATCACGGCGCCATTGTCTTCGAGCCGTTCGACCATGAGGTCGGAACGAGCGGGGACATTGTCCTTGAAGATCGGCGAGCCCTGCGTGCAGCGCACGCCCGAGACATCGGTGAGATCCTTGATCGGCACCGGAAGTCCGGCGAGCACGCCGCGCTCGCCTGCCGGCTTCGTCATCAGCTCCGTCGCATGCGCGCGGGCGCGATCGAAACAGAGGATCGGCAGCGCGTTGACCTTGCCGTCGACCTCGGCGATCCGCTGCTCCAGCACGTCGAGCAGATCGACCGGGGTGACTTCGCCCGCCTTCAGCTTGCCGACGACATGGCATGCGGTGTCCCGGATCAGGTCCTGATGGCTCACTTCAACTCTCCGTTTGGTGCTGTGCTGTCTGCGCCGGCTGACCTAGCCCTGTAGACCATTTTCCGGCACAGTGGCAACGCGTGCAACAACATGGAGACCTGCTGAAATGGCGATGCCGCCGGATGCGCTTGATTGGCGCAGGATGAGCCGCGAGGAGCTCGACCGCGGGCTGAACAACAGTCTCGCAGTTGCAGACAGCGGCGACATCGTCGCCGGCTGGGAGCAACGCTCCGCCGCGCTGCGCCAGCGGTACCCGGCGCATCTCGACCTGCGCTATGGTCCGCGCGAGCGCAACCGGATCGACTATCTGAAGGCCGCGGACCGGGCGCCGACATTGTTGTTCATTCACGGCGGATACTGGCAGATGCGGGCGAAGGAATTCTTCACCCTCGTTGCCGAGGGGCCGATGGCGCACGGCATCAATGTCGCCCTGACCGGCTACACACTTGCCCCTGATGCCACGCTGGACGAGATCGTCGCCGAAATTCATGCCGCGATCGATCATCTCGCCCGCGAACTGCCGGCCCTTGGAGGCGACGGCAAGGAGATCGTGGTGTGCGGCTGGTCGGCCGGCGGCCATCTCACGGCGATGGCGCTGTCGCATCCTTTCGTCCGGGCGGGGCTCGGCATCAGCGGCATCTACGAGCTCGAGCCGATCCGCCACTCCTATCTCAACGAGAAGCTTGGTCTCGACGAAGCCGCCTCGCGGCGCAATTCACCGCTGGCGCAATCGAGCGGGCCAAGGAAGCCGCTGTCGCTCGTGGTCGGCTCGGCCGAGCTGCCGCTGTTGCGGCAGCAGACCGCCGATTTCGCCTGCTATCGCGCAAGGCACGGCCTGCCCGTGACGTACGAGGAAATACCCGGCGCCAATCACTTCACCATCATCAACGAGATGGTCGCGCCGGAAGGGCGCATCACGGCGATGATCAGGGAGTTGTTTGGGCGGACTTAGGCACCGTCGTTCCGGGGCGGTCCGCAGGACCGAACCCGGAACCTCGAGATTCCGGGTTCGATGCTTTCGCATCGCCCCGGAATGACGATCGCAGAACTACCAACCCGCCGCGATCCCGCCATCCACCGTAAAGATCACCCCCGACGTGTACCCCGAGCGATCCGAGGCGAGGAACGCCATGAGGTCGCCGATCTCGCGCGCATGCGCGGGACGGCCGAGCGGCAGGCCTTTCTGGAATTCCTTGTAGCGGTTCTCGTCGCCGAACTGGAGCTTGGCACGGGTCTTGAGCAAAGTGACGTGACGGTCGGTGCCGACGGGGCCCGGGTTGATGCCGACCACGCGGATGTTGTCGGCGAGGCTCTTGCCGCCGAGCGCGCGGGTGAAGGCCATCAGCGCGGCATTGCCGGCGCTGCCGCAGATGTAGTTGGCGTCGAATTTTTCGCCGGCAGCGCCGATGTCGTTGACGATGACGCCGCCGCCGCGCGCCTTCATCTGCGCATAGATCAGGCGGGTCAGGTTGATATAGCCGAACACCTTGAGGTCCCAGGCGTGGCGCCAGGTCGCCTCGTCGATCTTGTCGATCGGGCCGCCGGGGATGTCGCCGGCATTGTTGACGAGGATGTCGATGTCGGCGGCCTCTTGCGCGAGCCGCGCCACGTCTTCGCTCTTGCGCAGGTCGACCACGTGGACGGTCGCATCGATCTGATGGGTCGAGCGTAGCCGCTCGGCCAGGGCCTTGAGCTGATCGCCGCTGCGGGCGGCGAGCCGCAAGTGGCAGCCTTCTTCGGCGAAGGCTTCGGCGGCCGCCGCGCCGATGCCCTTGGAGGCGCCGGTGATCAGGACGCGTTTGCCGGACAGATGCAGATCCATGGAATTGCTCGCGTGGGTGGGATGAGAGGGAGGTGACCGGTCAAACCGTTAGGCGAGGGAGCCGAAGGCGGTCAACATTGCACTGCAGCGTTGCATGCGAAGCCGGTTTGGTCCATTGCAATTCCGATCAAGAAACGGCATTGCCGGCCAGCTTCACGTCCAAGGAATTTATCGATGAGCAGCGGAAAAAAACAATATCGGATCGCGGTCATCCCCGGTGACGGCATCGGCAAGGAGGTGATGCCGGAGGGTCTGCGGGTGCTGGAGGCGGCGGCGAAAAAGCATGGCGTTGCCGTGCAGTTCGATCATTTCGATTTCGCCTCCTACGACTATTACGAAAAGCACGGCCAGATGATGCCGGACGATTGGAAGGAGCAGATCGGCAAGCACGATGCGATCTATTTCGGCGCGGTCGGCTGGCCCGCCAAGATTCCCGATCACATTTCCTTGTGGGGCTCGCTGATCAAGTTCCGGCGCGAGTTCGACCAGTATGTCAATTTGCGCCCGGTGCGGCTGATGCCCGGCGTTCCGTCACCGCTCGCCAACCGCAAGCCCGGCGATATCGATTTCTGGGTGGTGCGCGAGAACACCGAAGGCGAATATTCCTCCGTCGGCGGCCGGATGTTCCCGGACACCGCGCGCGAGTTCGTCACGCAGCAGACCGTGATGACCCGGATCGGCGTCGATCGTATCCTGAAATTCGCCTTCGACCTCGCGCAGTCGCGGCCGAAGAAGCATTTGACCTCGGCCACCAAGTCCAACGGCATCTCCATCACCATGCCCTATTGGGACGAGCGGGTGGAGGCGATGGCGAAGAAGTATCCCGGGGTGAAGTGGGACAAGTATCACATCGACATCCTCACGGCGAATTTCGTGTTGCATCCGGATTGGTTCGACGTCGTGGTCGGCTCCAACCTGTTCGGGGACATTCTTTCCGACCTCGGCCCGGCCTGCACCGGCACCATCGGCATCGCGCCCTCGGGCAACATCAATCCGGAAGGCGATTTCCCTTCCGTGTTCGAGCCGGTGCACGGCTCGGCGCCCGATATCGCGGGCCAGGGCATCGCCAACCCGATCGGCATGATCTGGTCGGGCGCGATGATGCTGGAACATCTCGGCGAGAAGCAGGCCGGCGAGGCCATCGTGTCAGCGATCGAGCGCACGCTCGGCGAACGGACGCTGCGCACCCGCGACCTCGGCGGCAATGCGGATACGGTCGCCTGCGGCAAGGCGGTCGCGGAGATGGTGGAGTAGCACGCGCTCGGCCTGCTGTAGCACGTCCACGCCAGCGGAGGCGGCGGTTAGCTCGAACCTCTCAATTGTGAGGGTAATTCGCCAGGAGCTTGCCGCCGCCCCAGTCCGGGATGGGCGCGCGCTGGCCCTTTGGCACGGGTACGCAGCCGTGGAAGCCCTCGTAGCCGATCGGCTCGAAATGGTCGTGATCCTTGACCAGCCGCCCGTGATCGGAATCGATCGCCCAGGCGATCAGTCCGATGTGAAGGCGCTGCAGATATTGAATTTCGGCAAGCGCAATCTGGGGCAGATCATTGCCGACACATTCAACCGCATTCCATTCGGTGGCGATCATCGGATACTTCGCCGCGTCCACGCCGAACATGGCTTTCCACTGCTGCTCGTTTACGAAAATGTCCTTGACCGGATAGGGATGCACGGCAAGCGCAAGGCGATTTGGCAAGGAATCGTGCAATAGCGGGAAGAGACCGTTGGTCTGGCGGGCCCAGAACAACCCCTGCGCCAGCAGGATGTTCTGTGCCCCCGTGCCGCGGACGGCATCGATGATCGATTGCGTTTCGCTCCGCCATTCCTCCCGCGTGTCGGGCTTGTTCCATTTGCACGGCTCATCGAACAGTTCGAGCATGACGCCGGGATCATGGGCCAGATGCGGTGCGAGCGTTTTCCAGGCACGGACCGTACTTTGTCCCGGCATGCAGGGCAGGCCGAGAATGCCGTTCTCTCCTTGAGCATCCATCGACGCAATGACCACGAAGCCGGCCTGCCGGGTCTGTTTGAACACGCCCAGCAATTCGTCCAGATATTTGGGATCGTAGATGGGCGATTGCGGGTCGAGCGCCGGCTGGCTCACCGCGAAACGAACCACGGTCGCGCCGAACTGAGATCTCATCGCCGCGCGTTCCTCCGGCGTCCACCATTTGCGGCCCTGTAGCTGTGCCGGATCATTCATCCATTTCGGCGCCGATGGAATGAAAGCCGGCCGCGCAAACGCCTCGACCTTGATCCCCTTCGGCAACCAGGGCTTGCCGTCGAGATAGAAGTCCTTGCCCTTGATCGTGACGTCCTGAGAGGCAAAGGCCGTGAGCGGAAAGAGAAGGATGACAAACAGCATGATCCTGAGCATGGCTTTCCCAATTCAGTTCATGCCGAACGCGCCGAGGGCGTTTTCGGCAGGTTGCCACAGACCGTTCGCGCTCAATCCCGCCGAGTGATAGGAATCTGGCTTTGGGGCATGGTCGTCGCTGGCGGACCACACGGCGCAGGACCACCGACGCGCCTGGATGGCCTGTCGGATGTTCTTCAGGGCATTGCTCCGGTTGGGATGGTCGTAGCGGACTCCGAACTCCTGAAAATGGACTTGCGAAATATCCAGGCGGCGCTGCACGTCGGCCACACGGTTCATGAGGCCGTCCATCTCGCTCCGATTATCGGGATTGAGTTGCCAGATGCCTTCCGCCCCCTGCTTTGGATAGTAGTGAACGCGCAGCAAGGTGTTGCGGTCCTTCGGCCACCAGTCCATGTGCAGGGCGGTCGCCGGACCATCCCAATCGGGGTTGCCGAAGCCCAGCGTATGGCGCGGAAAATGGCGGCGCATCTGTGGGTAAAGGACGTCCTGGAAATAGGGTTTGTAAGCAGCCCATCGTTGGGCCGGCGTGGCTTTCAGATCATGATGGGAGTCGGGCGCGCCGGGCCATACCGGTTCGTTTTCGTCGGAGATCAGCACACTCCTCGGATTCCAATCGAGGCCGGCGAAGAACTGCCATTCCTGCTCGCGCATCGGTTGAACGTTGGATTGACCGAAAGCGGCGAACAGATCCGACCAGCTGCTGACAAGTCCACCATGATCGAAGGCAAACCCTTGAGCCAGCCATTGCTGCGCCCGCTTCACGTAATCGTCGATGGGCCTGCGCAGCGTCTTGCCTTCGCGAAAGAAACTCGCGTGAAGCGCATTGCAGTCCTTCACCGGCTGCCTGCCGCTGTCGGCGATCTTCCCATTCTGATCGAGCGGCCGTACGCGTATTTCACCGCCGAGTGTATAGCCGGTGTTGTCATGCCCTGTTCCTTTGGTGGCTCCGGCAATCTTCAACGGAGTCCGGGCCGGCAACGTGAGATTGGCGCCGTTGCTCGCCCGATAGACCAACGGCGCGGACAAGATCAGTGTATCGCCAACCGGCGGAGCATACGGCAGGGCATGACAGAAGAGAGAAATCTGGGTCGGATCGGCTGCAAAGGGTTGCAGGCCGACGATGGTGTGAACCGCCGTGTCCAACTGGCCAGGCATGTAGCCACCGAGCAGGTAACAGAAATAGATGCCTCGCACGAAGCTGATCCCATAGCGGGCCAGGAGCTCGTATTGGCCCGGAGCGATATCGCGTCCCCAGAAAGTCCCGAATCCGACGTTCAGTCCGCATAGGGTCTGGGGAGACCAGGCGAGCGACGGATTGGGCGAGGCGGCTGCGGCTCGTGCCGTGCCGCCCGCAGCCAGTCCGGAAACAGTCGCAGCGGCGCCGAGCGAAAACCGCCGCCGGGTCAAGGTCAGTGACACGTCCTCATCTCCATCAATTGTCAGGGTGATACACGGATCGGTAGTCGGGACAGAGCTCGCCATGACCAAGCTGGTCGCCGCAGATCACGCCGAACCCGCTGTCCAGGTCCCATACCGCAGAGATGAAGCCGTCCTGTTTGGCCTGATCGCGAACGGCCGTCAGCCAGACAGGTGCCGATTGCCAGGGACTACCCGGTTTGCCTTTCAGATGGACGCGGTTGACACCATACTCACCAATGAGAATGCGGCCTCTCGGGATTTGATGCTGGCCCACCCAATTGGCGATGCTGCCGAAGCGCTCCGCGAGATATTCCGGCGACCCCTCAGTCCGATACGCGGAAAACAGGTCCAGTAACGCTTTGCGAACCGCGTCGGTGCCGTTGGGATCAGCGGCCAGCGCATCCAGAGACTGCTTTTCGATCGCTTGACGGTTTTTTTCCGTCACTGGCCATTCGAGATCATGCACATACTGATTGGCATGGTCCGGCCGCAGCCAAGGCGTCTCTTGGTGGGTGAACAGGAAGGGAGCGTAATAGTGGAAGGCGTAAAGCGTATAGGGGTCATGCTGATAGGGCGATGGATCGAATGTCGCCATGCCATCCACATTGCCCCACTTTGGTCCGGTGACCACGAACGTGGCATGGGGCAGCTTTTGCCGAACGATCCGATATATGGCCTGTTGCTCGTCGGACCAGATCGATTTGGGACCATTGTCCCCAGGGCATGACGGCGGCTCGTTCATGGCCTCGACGGCAACTGAACGGCTGTCTTGCGTCTGAGCCAATAAGCTTGAGAGGCCGTTCACATACATGTCCCAGTCGAGATGCTTGCAAACCAGATCTGCTCCGCGCGGTTGCGGAACGACGTCCAAGCTCAGACCGTCGGCCATGGCCTCATGAACAGTCGCAGCAACGACTTTCAACACGCGTGCCTGTTCTGTGGGGTCGGGCTTGGTCGTCCAGGCGTCAAACGGAATCCCGAGCCGAATGAATCTGAACCCCGCCGAATTCGCTTGATCGACCCGTTGCCGGTTGATCTCGGACGCAACCTCGGCGGTGTCGTGCCGATTGAGCCCACTCGGAAAGAGGCTGAGATTTACGCCATTTGTCGGCCACGGCTGCAACGGGCCGCCGCTCGGGCCGGCCCGCGCGACATCCGCCAGGGCCGCAGAGCTCAGCGTCCAGGATGAGAGAGCCAGAGCAAAAAGAAAACGGCTTCTCATTGAGCGGTGTCCTGCGGCAATGCCTTCATGAACTCATCGGAGATCTTGTCGGCGTCGCCGTTGTGGCCGAAGCCGATGGCAAAGGATGTATCCAAATCCCAAATCGCCCACTGAAAGCCGCGCTGGCGCGCCAGCCGGGCGATGGTGCCAATCCAGGCATCGGCGCCTGGCGTTATGCGCCCACGCGTGTCCTGACTGGGCCGGATGACGCCGAACTCACCGAGAAAAATCCGGTCGGTCGGGACGCCATGCGATGTTGCCCAGTTGACGAGCTTGTCGAGTGAGGCCGCGAGGCTTTGCTCCGTTCCGGTCTTGGCGTAGGCGGCAAGCTGTGCGGTTAGATCTGATTTCAACGCTGTGCGCTTCGCCACATCCAATGTCGGGTCAGTGTCGATGAGGCCCAGAGCATTATCGCGGACCTTTGCGACGGCGTCCGCGCGGTAGGGCCACGGCAGATCATGAACGAAGCGGTTGTAAGGCGGGAGAAAATTCCAATTCACGCCTTGCGACGTAAAAAGAACGGGATCGTAGAAATGAAGGCTGAACAGGACCTTGCTATCAGCACGATAAGGGGACGGGTCCAGCTTCAACAGGTCGCCGCCCCAGTTGTCGCCCGAAACGACAAAAAAGATGTGGGGACGGATGGCCCGAATTCGCTGGTAGATCACACGCTGCAGGTTGACCCAGCGCTTCGGCGATTCAGCCGTACCGCATCCTGTGAAGGGCTCATTGAGGGGCTCCAGGCCGACCATCGGGGAGTCCGGCAACACGCGGGCCAGCGATTCAATGGTTTGCAGGAATTCGTCCTGCCGATCGCAGATCAGGTCGTGCTGGTCGTGTCCGTTCTCCGGGAAAAGAGCGACCAGCGTTCGTATCCCTTTGTCGCTCGCCTGCTTCGTAAAATCGGCTACGCCTTTCATGGCCAGTTCACGCTGTTCTACGCTGGCGCTGGGGCGGATGAGCGCCATGTGAAACCGCAACCGAACGAGGTTGAAGCCGTTGGCGCGCAAGACAGCAATTCGTTTGACGTTGTATTTCTGAAGCTCTTGAACATCGCTCGGAGTCGGCGAGGCCGCATTCACGGACAGCGATGATTTTCCTGGGGGAAGGAGCGAAACATTGATCCCTCTGACGGTCTCGGCGAAAGCGGAGCTGTTTGACACCAAGATCAGTACGGGCAGCAGAAAGACGAGTTTCTTCTTTAGCATCTGCTTTCGTTCCGTTCGCGGAGAAACGCGTGGTTAGCCCTTAGACGACGATGCCCAGCCGAAACTGTATGTGGGATGAATGCAGGGGGTGCCGCGCGTATTGTGGTCGCGTTCGCTGCGGCATTCGATTGTTGGTGGAACGCAACGATGCAAGTTATGCGTGTATTTATGTGTCCGAGTTGGACGCGCAGTCGCCGCCGGCAACGCAGTCGCGACCAGCCTGTGACTGATATTTGCGGGGCAGGGGCGGCGCGCAGGCGGGGGCTTCTCCGCGCGGACGCCCGTCAGTTATGCGGATAATTCACCAGGAGCTCGCCGCCGCCCGAATCCGATCCGTCATTGCAGGCCTTGAATGACGCATAATCTGTCGGCGCAAAACCGTCGTGGTCCCTGACAATCTTTCCGTGGGTCGATTCGATGCCCCACTCGACCAGGCCGAGATGCAGTGACTGCAGATAGCGCATCAGGCTCAGCGCCACGGCCGGCGTGTTTGGCCCGGTGCAGCCGTTGGTCGGCGTTGCGTTCCATTCGCTCGCCACGGCCGGAAAAGTCCTGGCGCTCGCTCCGAACTTGCTTTCCCATTGCTGTTGCCGGTCGAAGGCCCCGCCTACCAAATAGGGATGGATGGCCAGCGCCATCCTGTCGGGAATCGTATCGTGAACCAAGGGGAACAGGCCGTTGGTGATCCGCGCCCAGTCGAGCCCGTCCAGCAGCAGAATGTTGTGCGCGCCGCGCGCGCGCACCGCGTCGATGAGGGACTGCATTCCGGCCGCCCATTCCGCCTGCACCGACGTGTCGCCCTTCTTGCACGGCTCATTGAAGAGTTCGAGCATGATGGCCTGATCCGCAGGTAACTGAGGCAGGAGTGTCTGCCAGGCACGGACCGTGCTTGCCGACGGCATGCATTTCAAGTCGGCCGTGCCGTCCTGCTGGGCGTCCATGACCAGGATCACGGCAAAGCCGTGCTTGCGGGCGAGCAGCACGGGTTCGACGATCTGACCGGCATAGGCCGCGTCATAGATCGCCGATTGCGGGTCGAGCCCGGCCTGGCTGATGTGAAAGCGCAGCGTATCGGCGCCCAGCCGCTGCCGCACCATTTTCAATTCCGTTTCGCCCCAATAGGCTCGCTGTTGCTGTGCCGATTTGTCGATTGCAAAGAACTTCGGCGGCTTGACGAAGGCGTTGACGTCGACGCCCTTGGCGACCCATGGCTTGTCGTCGCGGTAGAAATCTTTGCCTTTGATCGCGATGGCTTCGGCTGAAACTGGACGAGACGCTGCCGCGCCGATGAGCGCGGCGAGCAGGAAGAGGAGCTTCGTTCGCATTCGGCTTCCGGTGCTTTCGCGGACAATTCCGAGGTGACCAAGCGTAGCGAAGCGAACCTATATGCCGGATGAATGCGCGGGCGGCCGGGCGCGTGCGCCGCTGAAGCCGCCTTGAACTACGCGCCCGCAACCCTGCGGCAGTGCTCCCACGCTGCGCCAAGCAAGTTCTCGCTCGCCTCCGGCGTGCGGAACGCCGAATGCGCCGACAGCGTGACGTTCGGCAGCTTGGTCAGCGGATGATCCGCCGGCAGCGGCTCGATGTTGAAGACGTCGAGGCCGGCATGGCGGATATGACCCGACTTCAGGGCGTCGATCATCGCGGCCTCGTCGACGATTGCGCCACGGGCGGTATTCACGAGGATGACGCCGGGCCGCATCGCGGCGACCCGCTCGCGCGAAATGAAGCCGCGCGTGTCGTCGTTGAGCAGCAGATGCAGTGAGACCACGTGGCTTTCGGCGAGCAGTTTTTCGAGCGTTACGAAGGTGACGCCAGGCGCGGTCTTTGCTGTGCGATTCCAGGCGATCACCTTCATCCCGCTGCCGGAGGCAATGCGCGCGACTTCGGCGGCGATGCCGCCGAAGCCGACCAGGCCGAGCGTCTTTCCGGTGAGCTGCATGCCGTCCTCGCGCAGCCAGTTGCCGGCGCGCATCTCGCGGTCCATCAGTGGGATCATGCGTGCCGAGGACCACATCAGCGCGATGGCACATTCGGCGACCGCGGTGTCGCCATAGCCCTTGATCAGGTGCACGGCGATGCCGAGCTCGGCGAGCTCTTCCGGATTCATATAGCTGCGGGCGCCGGTCCCCAGGAACACCACATGCTTGAGGCCCGTGCATTGCTTCGCGACCTCGGTCGGCAATGCGGTGTGATCGACGATGCCGATCTCGGCGCCGCCGAGGGCCTGCGGCCAGTCCTCGGGTTTGAGGTCCGGATTGACGTTGATGGCGACCTCGGGATCGCCGGCCCGGCCCAGCCGCCTGAACAGCTCGGCCATGGATTCACTGGCGTCGACAAAGACTCCGCGCACGATGTGTTCTCCGCTCGGGTAAGGCTCAGGATGCGACGCCGGTCAGCGCCAGCACGGTGTGCAAGAGCACGTTGGCGCCCGCGGCACAATCGGCTTGCGTGGCGTCCTCGAGCTCGTTGTGGCTGACGCCGTCCTTGCAGGGCACGAACACCATCGCGGTCGGAATCCTGGTGTTGAGATTGCAGGCGTCGTGGCCGGCGCCGGAGGTGATGCGGCGATGCGAATAGCCGAGCATCTCGGCTGCGTTCTGCACGGCGTCGACCAGCTTGGGATCGAAATGGGTCGGCGGCTTGCGCCAGATCAGCTCCAGCGTCACCTCGACCTTGCGCTTTGCGGCAATCTCGGCAACGGCAGCGCGGAAATCGCGGTCGAGCGCATTCATGATCGCATCGTCCGAGGAGCGCAGGTCGGCGGTGAACGCGATCTCGCCCGGAATCACGTTGCGCGAGGGATTGGCGATGACGGCCTCGCCCATGGTGCCGACTGCGTTCGGCCCGTGTTTCTTTGCGATCGCCTCGACCGCGAGCACGATCTCGGCCAGCGTGGCCAGCGCGTCGCGGCGCAGCGGCATCGGCGTCGAGCCGGCATGGCTTTCGAAGCCGGTGATCTTGCCGTCATACCAGAGCACGCCCTGGCCGGAATCGACCACGCCGATGGTCTTGTGCTCGGCTTCCAGGATCGGACCCTGCTCGATATGCAGCTCGACGAAAGAACCGAGCTTCTGCGCGCCGACCGGCGTGTCGCCGCGATAGCCGATGCCGTCGAGCGCCTGGCCGACCGTGACGCCCTCGGCATCCTTGCGCGACAAGATATCGTCGGTCGTGAAGTCGCCGACATAGGCCGCCGAGGCCATCATCGCCGGCGCAAAGCGCGAGCCTTCCTCGTTGGTCCAGTCGACGATGCAGAGCGGGGCTTCGGTCTCGATGCCGGCGTCGTTGAGCGTGCGCACCACTTCGAGCGCGGCCAGCGTGCCGAGAATGCCGTCGAACTTGCCGCCGGTCGGCTGGGTGTCGAGATGCGAGCCGAGGCCGACCGGCGGCCTGGTCATGTCGCGGCCTTTGCGCAGCGCGAACATCGAGCCGAGCGCGTCGATCTTCACCTCGAGCCCCGCGGCCTCGCACGCGCAGCGGAACCAGTCGCGCACCTGCTTGTCCTCGGCGGACAGGGTCAGGCGCCGGACGCCGCCCTTCGGCGTGGCGCCGAACTTTGCGGTTTCGTGGATCGTGTCCCACAGGCGGGCGGAATCGACCTGCAGGTTGCTCGCGGCTCGGCTCATGCTGCTCTTCCCTTGAACGCCGTTGTTCTGGAGCAGGAAGCGCTAGATGCGCGCCTCATGCTCCCTCAAGCAAGGCCGTTCCATGGCCCGTGGCGGCGTCTGCGTCAACCGACATGCTCGTATGCGCGATCTGCCCGGCGAGATTGGCGACGCGCTCGACCGCGATCTCCTCGGGCGAGGTGAGCCACGCCGCGCAGAAGGTCAGCGGCTGGATGGTGAAGTCGGTCTTCAGCTCCTGCAGCCTGCCGTCGGCAAGCTCGTTCTCCACGATCGCGGCGGGAATGACGGCGATCCCCAAGCCTTCGATCGCCATGTGGATGACGGTCGCAAGCGAGGCGCTGGCATGCAGGCGGATCGGCGGCAGGTCGGGGCTGTTGAACAGCGCGCGCACCGTCTCGTAGGGCTGGGTCTTGCGTGCAAAGGTGATGATCGGGAATTTCGCCAGCTCCTGCAGCGCGAACGGCCCGTTGCCGAGCCCGAGCGAGGGGCTGGTGACAAAGCTCACCGGATAGTCGCACAGCACGCGGTTGCGCACGCTCGGGCCCGACAGCGGTCCGAGCACGAAGGCAAGCTCGATCTCCTGCGCGAGCAGCCGGGCATTGAGATTCGGCGTGATGTCGACCTCGATCTCCAGCGACAGGTTCGGATAGGTGGTGTTCACGCTCTTGATCAGGCGGGGCAGCCAGGTGTGGACGATGGTCTCGGCGACCCCGAGCCGCAGCGCGCCGCGCATGGCGGTGCGCTCGCCGACCTGGGCCATCATTTCCGAGCGCAGGCCGATCAGCTTCTCGGCGTAGACCATCATCTGGCGGCCGCTCGGGGTGGGCGAGGCCACCCGGTGATCCCGGTTCAGGAGCTTCACCCCCATTTCGCGCTCGAGCTGGGCAATGCGCTGGGAAATCGCCGGTTGGGTGGTGTTAAGCCGTTGAGCAGCCCCACGAAAACTGCCGAGCTTCACCACCCAGAGGAACGTCTCGATCGACCTGAAATCCAGCATTGGAGCCCCGCCTGAAATGCGCTCGTCACAGGTCGATAAATCAGACTTATCGATTGTGATCAAAAACGACGATTAGACTTTATAGCACGATTGCGATTGAGTGATCATGTCGAGATATTAGGCAGGTGACTCCCATGACTGTTTTTGCGGCACAGCAAGGTGAGGAGGAGATGCTCCCGAGCCTGGAGGTTCGGCTCGCCTGCCGGAACGGCATGGCGTCCACCACGGCCGGCGTCGCCAACGGCTTTGTCCAGGGCAACCTCGCGATCCTCCCGGAGAAGCTCGCCGCCGCCTTTCACCGCTTCTGCCAGCTCAATCCGAAGCCCTGCCCGATCATCGGAATGTCCGATGTCGGCGACCCCAGAATCCCGGCGCTGGGCGAGGACCTCGACATCCGCACCGATCTGCCGCGCTATCGCGTCTGGCGCGACGGCGAGGTGGTCGATGAGCCGACCGACATCAGGAAATACTGGCGCGACGACCTCGTCGCCTTCGTGCTCGGCTGCTCCTATTCATTCGAAGAGGCGCTGCTCGCCGAAGACCTGCCGATCAAGCACATCGAGCGCAATCTGCGCGTGCCGATGTACCGCACCAACATCGCCTGCGGCTCCGCAGGCCCTTTCGCCGGTCCCATGGTGGTGTCGATGCGGCCGTTCAAGCCGAAGGACGCGATCCGCGCGGTGCAGATCACGACGCGCTTCCCGTCCGTGCATGGCGCGCCGGTGCATCTCGGCCATCCGCATCTGATCGGCATCAACGACATCAGCAAGCCGGACTACGGCGATCCGGTGCCGGTGGAAGACGACGAGATTCCGGTGTTCTGGGCCTGCGGCGTCACGCCGCAAGCCGTGATCGCCGCAGCCAAGCTGCCTTTTGCGATAACGCATGCACCGGGCCTGATGCTGGTAACGGATTTGCAGAACAAGCATCTGGCTGTGCTCTGAAACCAAAGTGCAATGATATTTTCAACGAATGTCATCGCGCTTTAAAGGGCGATGCACTAAAGGGCAGCAGCCGCCGTTTCTTGAGGCTTTACCGCGATCGCCAGCCGTTCTAGCTCGCGGCCAAACAACAGGGGAATTGAGTGATGAAGATCAGTCGCCGCAATGTCTTGCTTGGAGCCACCGCCGCCGCGGCACTTCGGCCCATCGCGAGCCGCGCGGATACGCCGGACGTGGCGATCGGCGTGATCTATCCGCTCTCCGGCTCCAGCGCGCAGATCGGCGTCGATGCGCAGAAGGCGTTCGAGACCGCAGCCGACATCATCAACAAGGATTATGACTTCAAGCTGCCGCTCGCCAAGGGCGAGGGCCTGCCGGGCCTCGGCGGCGCCAAGGTCAAGCTGGTGTTCGCCGATCACCAGGGCGATCCGCAGAAGGGCCGCGCCGAGACCGAGCGCCTGATCACCCAGGAGAAGGTCTGCGCCGTGGTCGGCACCTATCAGAGCGCGGTGGCGGTGACCGTGAGCCAGACCTGCGAGCGCTACCAGATCCCGTTCATCTCCGCCGACAACTCCTCGCCGAGCCTGCATCGCCGCGGCCTGAAATATTATTTCCGGGCGTCGCCCCATGACGAGATGTTCTCCAAGGCGATGTTCGATTTCTTCGACGATCTGCGCAAGAAGGGGCAGAAGATCGAGACCCTCTCGCTGTTCCACGAGGACACGATCTTCGGCACCGATTCCGCCAATGCGCAGACCAAGCTCGCCAATGAGCGCGGCTACAAGATCGTCTGCGACATCAAATATCGCGCCAACTCGCCGTCGCTGACATCAGAGGTGCAGCAGCTCAAGGCGGCCGACGCGGACGTCCTGATGCCCTCGAGCTACACCACCGACGCGATCCTTTTGGTCAAGACCATGGCCGAGCTCGGCTACAAGCCGAAGGCCATCATGGCGCAGGACGCCGGCTTCTCCGAAAAGGCGACCTATGACGCCGTCGGCGACAGGCTGGAAGGCGTGATCTCGCGCGGCAGCTTCTCGCTCGATCTCGCCGAGAAGCGCCCGATGGTCGGTCTCATCAACGAGATGTACAAGGCGAAGTCGGGCAAGGACTTCAACGACTACACCTCGCGCCAGTTCATGGGCCTGATCCTGATGGCGGAGGCGATCAACCGCGCCAAGTCGACCGACGGCGACAAGATCCGCGAGGCACTCGCTGCGACCGACATGCCGGGCGATATCACCATCATGCCCTGGAAGCGGATCAAGTACGACGAGATGGGCCAGAACAACGATGCCGATCCGGTGCTGCTGCAGTACCTGGGCGGCAAGTTCGTGACCATCGCGCCGGCGCAGGTCGCGGTGTCCGAGGCCGTCTGGCCGATGCCGTCGAAGTAAGCGGTCGCGCAGGCGGGGGATGGCGTGACAGCCGAAACAATCATCCAGAGTTTGGCAAGCGGGCTGTTGATGGGCCTGCTCTACGGCCTGATTGCCGTAGGGCTCGCCCTCATCTTCGGCCTGATGGACGTCGTCAACTTCGCCCATGGCGAATTCCTGATGATTGCGATGTACGCGACCTTCTTCCTGTTCGCGTACGTCTCGCTCGACCCCCTGCTGGCGGCGCCGCTGGTTGCCGCCGGGCTGTTCGTATTCGGTGCGCTGGTCTACCTCTTCATCGTGCGCTTTGCGGTTCGCGCCAAGGCCAATGCCGGCATGGTGCAGATCTTCTCGACCTTCGGCCTGGCGATCGTGATGCGCGGCCTGGCGCAGTTCTTCTTCACGCCGGATTATCGCTCAATCGCGCATTCCTGGCTCGGCGGCAAAACCATCTCGGTTGCCGGCATCTTTCTCCCCGAGCCGCAGCTGGTCGGCGCGCTGGTGGCGATCGCGGCCTTCATCGGCCTCTATTTCTTCATCCACCGCACCGATTTCGGTCGCGCGCTGGAGGCGACCCGCGAGGATGCCGGCGCGGTCGCGCTCGTCGGCATCGACAAGAACCGCGTCTTCGCGCTGGGCTGGGGCCTCGGCGCGGGGCTGGTCGGGCTCGCCGGCGCCATCATGGCGGTGTTCTTCTATATCTATCCCGACGTCGGCGCGTCCTTTGCGCTGATCGCCTATGTCACGGTCGCGCTCGGCGGCTTCGGCAGCGTGTTCGGCGCCTTTGCCGGCGGCATCATCGTCGGCCTGGTCGAGGCGACCACCGCAATGATCCTGCCGCCGTCCCTGAAATCGGTCGGCGTCTACGCGGTGTATCTGCTCGTCGTCTTCATCCGGCCGCGCGGCCTGTTCGGGTCGATGTGATGGACAAGGATTTCGCCAACCGCCGCCGTCGCGAGCTGATCACTGCCGCCTGCTTCGCGGCGCTCGCTGCCGTCGTGCCGCTGTTCATCAAGGATGTCTACGTCCAGAACATCATGGTGCTGACCCTGATGTATGCGGCGCTGTCGCAGGCCTGGAACATCCTGTCCGGCTATTGCGGGCAGATCTCGCTCGGGCACGCGCTCTACTTCGGCCTCGGCGCCTACACCACCGCGCTGCTGTTCACCAAATTCGGCGTGCTGCCGTGGTTCGGCATGTTCGCGGGCGGGGTGATCTCGGCCGTCATCGCCATGGCGCTCGGCTATCCCTGCTTCCGCCTCGGCGGCCACTATTTCTCCATCGCAACGATCGTCATTGCCGAGATCGCCCTGGTGCTGTTCCAGAACTGGGACTGGGCGGGCGCCGCGCTCGGCATCGACATCCCGATCCGCCACGACAGCTGGATCACCTTCCAGTTCACCCGCTCCAAATTGCCTTACTTCTATTTCGCCCTCGTGCTCGCCTGCATCGCCTGGCTCGTGACCTGGTGGCTGGAGGATTCCAAATGGGGCTATTGGTGGCGCGCGGTGAAGGACAATCCGTCGGCGGCTGAAAGCCTCGGCGTCGACGTCTTCAATTCCAAGATGGGAGCGGCGGCGGTCTCGGCGTTTCTCACCGCGATCGGCGGCAGCTTCTATGCGCAGTTCGTCTCCTATATCGATCCTGAAAGCGTGATGGGCTTCCAGTTCTCGCTGCTGATGGCGTTGCCGGCCGTGCTGGGGGGCATCGGCACCCTCTGGGGCCCGGTGCTGGGCGCGGTGATCCTGATCCCGCTCACCGAGCTCACCCGCTCTTATATCGGCGGTTCGGGACGCGGCGTCGACCTCATCGTCTACGGCCTCTTGATCGTCCTGATCTCGCTGGCACGGCCGCAGGGGCTGGTCGGGCTGTTCTCATGGCAGAAGAAGGCGGTGTCGCGATGACGGCGCTGCTCGAGACCCGCGGCATCACCCAGCGCTTCAGCGGGCTGGTTGCCAATAGCGACGTGTCGATTTCGGTCGGGCGCGGCGAGATCGTCGGTTTGATCGGCCCCAACGGCGCCGGCAAGTCGACGCTGTTCAACCTGATCGCCGGCGTCTACACGCCGTCCGAAGGCTCGATCTGGTTCGACGGCGAGGACGTCACCGCATTGCCGCCCGCGGCGCGCTGTCAGCGCGGCATCGGGCGCACCTTCCAGGTGGTGAAAAGCTTCGAGACCATGAGCGTGATCGACAATGTCATTGTCGGCGCGCTGGTGCGCAACACCGTGATGCGCGAAGCCCGCCGCAAGGCGCATGAGGTGCTGGAATTCACCGGCCTCGGCGCGCGCGCAGGTGTGCTGGCGAGCGACCTGGTGCCGGCGGAAAAGCGCCGGCTGGAAGTCGCGCGCGCGCTCGCAACCGAACCGAAACTGCTGCTGCTCGACGAGGTGCTGACCGGGCTCACGCCGACGGAAGCGCAGACCGGCGTGGAGCTGGTGCGGCGGGTTCGCGACACCGGCGTCACCGTGCTGATGGTCGAGCATGTCATGGAGATCGTGATGCCGCTGGTCGACCGCGCCATCGTGCTCGATCTCGGCAAGGTGCTGGTCGAGGGCAAGCCGGCCGAAATCGTTCGCGATCCCAAAGTCATCACCGCCTATCTCGGGGACCGTCATGCTGTCGGTGCGTGAAGTCACCACCGCCTATCAGGGGCTGGTCGCCATCTCCTCCGTCTCGATCGAGGTGGAGAAGGGCGAGATCGTCTGCGTCGCCGGCGCCAATGGCGCGGGCAAGTCGACGCTGCTCAAGACGATCGCCGGCGCCGAGCGGCCGCGCTCGGGCAATGTCACCTTCGACGGCAATCGCATCGACGGCATGCCGCAGCATCTCGTGACGGCGCGTGGCATCGCCTATGTGCCCGAGAACCGCCGGCTGTTTCCGAGGCTCTCGGTGCGCGACAATTTGAGGCTCGGCAGCTATCTCTATCGCGGGCAGAGCGATCGTGAAGGGCCGCTGGATCTGGTGTTCAAGCTGTTCCCGCGGCTGCAGGAGCGGCTGGAGCAGCGCGCCGAGACGCTGTCCGGCGGCGAGCAGCAGATGCTCGCGATCGGCCGCGCGCTGATGACGCGCCCGCGGCTCCTGATGCTGGACGAGCCGTCGCAGGGCATCATGCCGAAACTGGTCGACGAGATCTTCGCGGCCGTAAAGCGCATCCGCGACGCCGGCATGACCGTGCTCATCGTCGAACAGCGCATGGCCGAGTGCCTGGAGATCGCCGACCGCGCCTACATCCTGCAGACCGGCCGCGTGCTGATGGCCGGCCTGTCCGCGGACATCAAGGGGAACCCCGACGTGCGCAAGGCGTATCTTGGGCTGTAGTTTTTTTACACCGTCATTCCGGGGCGATGCGAAGCATCGAGCCCGGAATCTCGAGATTCCGGGTTCGGTCCTACGGACCGCCCCGGAATGACGGTGCCCAAAAAGGCGGGCGCGTTTAGCAGCTAATGCCCATGCTCCGGCAGCGTCAGCCCGAACGTCTTCACCAGATCCGCAATCTGCTCCGGCGATAGAAACCGCGGGTTCAGTCCGCGCAGCAGCAGATAGAGCTTCGCCGTCTCCTCCAGCTCCTCGGTCGCGAACACCGCCGCTTCCAGCGTGTCGCCCGCGACCACCGGGCCGTGATTGGCGAGCAGCACCGAGGCGTATTTCCCCGCCAGTCCCCTGATCGCGTCCGCAACCGCGGGATCGCCGGGCCGGTAATAGGGCACGAGCGCAGTCGCGCCGCAGCGCATCAGGTAATAGGCCGTCATCGGCGGCAGCACCGCGCGCGGGTCGATCTCCGGCAGCATCGAGACGGCGACCGAATGGGTGGAATGCAGATGCACCACCGCGCCTGCCGCGCTGCGGGTCTGGTACAGCGCGCTGTGCAGCGGCACCTCCTTGGTCGGCGCATCGCCCGAGACGAGGCGGCCCTGCGCATCCAGCCGCGACAGTCTGGCCGGATCGAGAAAGCCGAGCGAGGCGTTGGTCGGCGTCACCAGATAGCCGCCATCGTCCAGCCGTACGCTGATATTGCCCGATGAGCCCGGCGTCAGCCCGCGCTCGAACAGCGAGCGGCCGAACCGGCAGATGTCCTCGCGAATCCTGCTTTCGCTGCTCCCTGTCTGCTGGGTCTTTGTTTCCTTCATGACGGCCACCCGTTTTCCGCCTTGTCTCACGCTTTGGCAGCACGGCCAAGCCATGATAGGCAGGAGGCAAAGCCGTCACATGAGGAAACGCCGATGCCGCAAGCCGAGAAACCCAAAATCGCCGTGATCGGGCTCGGCTCGATGGGCTTTGGCATGGCAACGTCCCTGAAGCGCGCCGGATTCGAGGTGACCGGCTGCGATGTCGCGGCCGACAACGTCGCCCGCTTCGTCGGCGAGGGCGGCAAGGGTGCCAATACGCCGGCTGAGGCTGCGAAGGGCGCCGGCATCGTGGTGAGCGTCGTCGTCAACGCCGCGCAGACCGAAACCATCCTGTTCGGCCAACATGGCGTGGCGGAAACGCTGGCCAGGGACGCCGTGTTCATTTCCTCCGCCACCATGGATCCGGACGTCGCGCGCAGGCTGGCGGCGCAGCTCGAGACGACCGGACGGCATTATCTCGATGCGCCGATCTCAGGCGGCGCGCAGCGCGCGGCCCAGGGCGAGCTCACCATTCTCGCCTCCGGCAGCCCGGCTGCTTTCGCCAGGGCGCGCCCCGCGCTCGATGCCATGGCGGCCAAGCTCTATGAGCTCGGCGACGCCGCCGGCCAGGGCGCCGCGTTCAAGATGATCAACCAGCTGCTGGCCGGCGTGCATATCGCGGCAGCCTCCGAGGCGATCGCCTTTGCCGCGCGGCAGGGGCTCGACATCCGCAAGGTCTATGAGGTGATCACGGCCTCCGCCGGCAATTCCTGGATGTTCGAGAACCGTATGCCGCATGTGCTCGACGGCGACTACGCTCCGCGCAGCGCGGTCGAGATCTTCGTCAAGGACCTCGGCATCATCCAGGACATGGCGCGCTCCGCCCGGTTCCCGGTGCCGGTCGCAGCCGCCGCGCTGCAGATGTTCCTGATGACCTCGGCCTCCGGCATGGGCCGCGACGACGATGCCTCGGTGGCGCGGATGTATGCGAAGATCGGCGGCGCCAAGCTGCCGGGCGAGACGACGTAAAGAGCAGGAGAGCACGGACAATGCCCCGTTTCGCGGCCAATCTCACCATGATGTTCAACGAAGTGCCGTTCCTCGACCGCTTCGAGGCAGCAGCCCAGGCGGGCTTTACCGCGGTCGAGTTCCTGTTTCCCTATGACCATCCGGCGGAGGAGGTCGGCGCGCGGCTGAAACGCTTTGGCCTGACCCAGGCGCTGTTCAACCTGCCGCCCGGCAATTGGGCGGCCGGCGAGAAGGGCTTTGCCGCCCTGGCCGATCGTTTCGATGATCTCAAGCAGAGTCTCACCACTGCGCTGCCCTATGCCAGGGCGACCGGAGTGAAGCGGCTGCATCTGATGGCCGGGATCGCCGAGCGGAAGGACCCCAAAGCCGTGGAAGCCTTCTACAAGTCGGTCGCCTGGGCCGCCGAGTTCTTTGCGCCCCATGGCCTCGACGTCGTGATCGAGCCGATCAATCCGCGCAACGTCCCCGGCTACTTCCTCAACGACTTCAATTTCGCCCGCGAACTCATTGAGGAATTGAAGATTCCGAACCTGAAACTCCAGTTCGACATTTATCACTGTCAGATCATCCATGGCGACGTCACCATGCATCTGCGCGAGATGATGCCGATCATCGGCCATGTCCAGATCGCCAGCATTCCCTCCCGCCATGAGCCCGACGGCGAGGAGCTGAACTATCCCTTCCTGTTCGACGAGCTCGACCGCCTTGGGTATGGCGGCTTTGTCGGCTGCGAATATAACCCGCGCGGCAAGTCCACCGACGGCCTCGCCTGGTTCAAGCCCTATGCCGGAGCACAGCCGTGACCTTGAAGCTGGGCTGCATCGCCGACGACTATACCGGCGCCTCCGACCTCGCCAACACGCTGACGCGTGCAGGGCTGCGCACGGCGCAGACCATTGGCGTGCCGGCCGACGATCTGGCGCTGCCCGAGGTCGATGCTGTCGTGGTGTCGCTCAAGAGCCGCTCGATCGAAGCTTCGCTTGCGGTGAGCAAGTCGCGGGCGGCCGAGACATGGCTGCGCGGACGCGGCGCCCGTCATGTTCTCTTCAAGATCTGCTCGACCTTCGATTCCACCGACAAGGGCAATATCGGCCCGGTGATGGATGCGCTGCGCGAGGATTGCGGGGAGACCATCGTGCTGGTGACTCCGGCGTTCCCGGAGACCGGCCGCACCGTCTACCAGGGCAACCTGTTCGTGGGCACGGTGCCGCTCAACGAAAGCCCGCTCAAGGACCACCCGCTCAACCCGATGCACGACTCGAACCTGGTGCGGGTCCTGGCGCGTCAGAGCCGGACCACGATCGGCCTGGTCGGCCTTTCGACTGTCACCAAGGGGGCGGACCAGGTTCGCGCGCGCCTGGCCGAGCTGGCGGCGCAGGGCTTCGGCGCGGCCATTATCGACGGGGTGTTCGACGCCGATCTCGAGACCATCGGCCGCGTCGCGCTCGATCATCGCCTTTCGGTCGGCGCCTCCGGCATCGGGCTGGGGCTTGCCCGCGCGCTGCTTGCCGCAGCCGGCGACAAATCCGTATCTTCCACCGCCGCCGCAATGGCGCCGGTCGGCGGGCTGGCTGCGGTCCTGGCCGGCAGCTGCTCGCAGGCGACCCTCGGACAGATCGCCGCGGCGGAGAAGATCATGCCGGTGCTGCATCTGGATTCCGAACAGGTCGTCCAGGGCAAGGACGAAGCCCGCCGCGCTCTGGCCTGGGCGCGCGAGCGGCTGCAAAGCGGCCCGCTCCTGATCGCCTCCAGCGCCACGCCCGAGCGCGTCGCCGCGCTGCAGGCGCGCCACGGCCGCGATGCCACGGGTCATGCGATCGAGGAGACCATGGCCGATATCGCCGAGGCGCTCGTGCAGGCCGGGGTGCGGCGCCTGATCGTGGCCGGCGGCGAGACATCCGGCGCGGTCGTGGACCGCCTGCAGATTCCAGGCTTTCTTGTCGGCGAGGAGATTGCGGCCGGCGTGCCCGTGTTGCGGGCCGTCGGGGCCCGGCAGGGCGGCATGCTGCTTGCCCTTAAATCGGGCAATTTCGGCGGGCCGGCGTTTTTCGCCGACGCGCTTGCGCTCATGCGCTGAGCGCAACGCTTCCTTTAATCGTTATTCATTTCTTTCCAGTTCAGTAGTCGTACGGAGCGCCGTTTACCTAAATTGAGGGCGCAACGTGTTTGATCGCCGCAGGCACTCGCCGGGCCTGTGATTCGAAGCGTTCACGACGGCGCGCGGACCTCGCGCGACCAGAAACAAGAGATTTGAACCATGTTCGCCAAGTACTCGATCCGCGCGAAGATCATCACGGTCGTTGCGTTCCTGCTCCTTGCGCTGACCGGCATGGGCCTGCTTGCGGTCAGCAGCATGCGGTCCATCAACGCCAATACGGTCGACATCACGACCAACTGGCTGCCGAGCGTGCGGGTGCTGGGCGATCTGCGGGCCGGCGTCATCACCTACCGCAACGTGATCCGCGAGCACATGCTGGGCGAAACGGCGGAGGACAAGGCCGCAACCGAGAAGGTGCTGCAAGGCGTCGTCGACAGCAACAGCAAGATCCGCCAAACCTATGAGCCCATGATCACCTCACCCGAGGAGCGCAGGCTCTACGACGAGTGGATCGCGCTCTGGAACAAGTACAAGGCGGGCACCCAGGATGTGATGGCCCTGTCGCGCAAGGATGCCGGCCGTTTTCCGCACGAAGCGCATGATCTGAACACCAAGACGGTCAACAAGATCGGCCTCGATGCGGATGAAATCCTGAAGAAGGACATCGATCTCAACAATACCGGGGCCGACAAGGCCGCAGCCGACGCGGCCGCGAACTACAGCTCGGCGTTCTGGATGATGGCCACGATCCTGATCGCGGCAGTGATCATGGGTGTCATCGTCAGCATCTACCTGATCCGCGACGTCTCGAGCGGCATCTCGTCCATCGTCAAGCCGATGCAGGCGCTGGGCCAGGGTGACCTGTCGGTGGAGATCCCCCACCGCGGCGAGAAGACCGAGATCGGCCTGATGGCGGACGCGCTGCAGGTGTTCAAGGAAGCCCTGATCGCCAAGAAGGCCGCCGACGAAGCCGCCGCGCGTGAGGCGGACGAGAAGATCGAGCGCGGCCGCCGCGTCGACGGTATCACCCGTCAATTCGAGGCCATGATCGGCGACATCGTCAACACCGTATCCTCGGCCTCCAGCCAGCTCGAATCCTCGGCCGGCACGCTGTCGGCCACCGCCGAGCGCTCGCAGAAGCTCGCGACCGCGGTCGCCTCCGCGTCCGAGGAGGCCTCCACCAACGTGCAGTCGGTTGCCTCCGCCACCGAAGAGATGGCGTCCTCCGTCAACGAGATCAGCCGTCAGGTGCAGGAATCGGCGCGGATGGCGGGCGAGGCGGTCGGCCAGGCGCGCACCACGACCGAGCGCGTCAGCGAGCTCTCAAAGGCTGCGACCCGCATCGGCGACGTCGTCGAGCTGATCAACACCATTGCGGGCCAGACCAACCTGCTCGCGCTCAACGCCACCATCGAGGCCGCGCGCGCGGGCGAAGCGGGGCGTGGCTTTGCCGTCGTCGCCTCGGAAGTGAAGGCGCTCGCCGAGCAGACCGCGAAGGCCACGGGCGAGATCGGCACCCAGATTTCCGGCATCCAGGCTGCGACGCAGGAGTCGGTCAACGCCATCAAGGAAATCTCGGGCACGATCGAGAGGCTCTCGGAAATCTCCTCGACCATTGCGGCTGCGGTGGAAGAGCAGGGCGCCGCGACCCAGGAGATCGCACGCAACGTGCAGCAGGCCGCGCAGGGCACCCAGCAGGTGTCGTCGAACATCACCGACGTGCAGCGTGGTGCGACCGAGACCGGCCAGGCCTCCTCGCAGGTGCTCTCGGCAGCGCAGATGCTGTCGGGCGATTCCGGCCGGCTCAGGAGCGAGGTCTCGAAATTCCTGACCTCGGTGCGCGCCGCCTGAGCCCCGTCGCTTTCCCGCATCGCTACGTTGCGGTGCGGGAAGGAGCAGCCCCAGCGCTGCAACCCGTGGTTATACGGGCATTATCCTTCATATCCGATTAATTGCAGCGGGCAAAAATCCCGGACCGGTTCGCGTCGCGCCGACGCACGCGGATCCGATTTTCATGCAATTCGATTGTCTCGGGGCGACGGCATGCGAAAGAACCTTCCTGTCACGAATGTTGAATATCCGGTCACTGACGAGACGCTGATCGTTTCGCAAACCGATACCAAGGGAAAGCTCACATTCTTCAACGATGATTTCGTTGCCGCCGCCGGCTTCACGGCCGACGAGCTGATGGGCCAGCCGCACAACATCATTCGCCATCCGGACATGCCGCCGGAGGCTTTCGAAAATCTCTGGGATACGCTCAAGTCCGGCAAGCCCTGGGTTGGCGCGGTGAAGAATCGCCGCAAGAACGGCGATTTCTACTGGGTGCTGGCCACCGCCTCCCCGATCCGCCAGAACGGCCAGGTGACGGGCTATACCTCGGTGCGGACCAAGCTGCCTGCCGACCAGCGCAAGGAGGCCGAGGAGGTCTACGCTGCGCTGCGGGAGAAGAAGCCGCACGTCTACAAGATCGAGGCTGGCGTCATCCGTCGCCGCTCGCTGTCGGATCATTTCGCGCTGTTCGCGGGCTCGCTGAAAGCGCGGCTGATGACGCAGCTCGTCGTGCAGACCGTCTTGATGCTGGCGATCGCGCTGAGTGCGCTGTTCGGCGCTTCCGGCGCGGTGGTGGCCTCGTTCGCGGTGTTCAGCGTGGTGTTCGGCGGCTGGCTCGGAATGCAGCTGATGGCTGCCGTCACCGGCCCCCTCAAGCATCTCAACGAGACCATGGAAAACATCGTCCAGGGCAAGCTCGATACCCGCATCAGGATCGAGCGCGACGACGAGATCGGCGAGGCGCTGCGCAATCTGCAGACCGTGCAGACCATCGTGCGCTTCAGCAAGGAAGAGCTGAAGGCCAGCGAACGCCGCGCCGCGATCCAGCGCCGCAGCGAGATGGTCAAGCTTGCCGACAGTTTCGAAGGCGCAGTCGGCCAGATCATCGAAACCGTTTCCTCGGCCTCGACCGAGCTCGAGGCCTCCGCCACTAGCCTGTCCTCCACCGCGGATCGCGGCCAGGAACTGGCGAGCGCGGTCGCCGCCGCCTCCGAGGAGGCAGCGACCAACGTGCAATCGGTTGCCTCCGCGAGCGAGGAAATGGCGTCCTCAACCCGCGAGATCAGCCGCCAGGTCCAGGAATCGGCAAAGATGGCGGGGGAGGCCGTGCACCAGGCGCGGGCCACCAACGACCGGGTCGGCGAACTGTCCAAGGCGGCGACGCGGATCGGCGATGTCGTCGAGCTGATCAACACCATCGCCGGCCAGACCAATCTGCTCGCGCTCAACGCCACCATCGAGGCGGCCCGTGCCGGCGAAGCCGGCCGCGGCTTCGCGGTCGTCGCCTCGGAGGTCAAGGCCTTGGCCGAGCAGACGGCGAAGGCCACCGGCGAGATCGGCCAGCAGATCTCGAGCATCCAGGCGGCCACCAATGAATCGGTCACCGCGATCCAGGCGATCAGCGTGACCATCGAGCGTCTTTCGGAGATATCCTCGGCCATCGCGGCAGCGGTGGAAGAGCAGGGGGCCGCGACCCGGGAAATCGCCCGCAGCGTGCAGCAGGCCGCCGCCGGCACCATGGAGGTCTCCTCGAACATCGCCAATGTGGAGCAGGGCGCAACCGACACCGGGGCGGCCTCCGA
Source organism: Bradyrhizobium sp. (assembly GCA_035293585.1). Classification (GTDB taxonomy): domain Bacteria; phylum Pseudomonadota; class Alphaproteobacteria; order Rhizobiales; family Xanthobacteraceae; genus Bradyrhizobium. The sequence goes on from DATGMN010000075.1 coordinate 83,988, forward strand.
AGAGGTGCTGTCCGCGGCGAAATCGCTGTCGTCCGAGAGCAACCGCCTCAGGCTCGAGGTCGGCAAATTCCTGCAGTCGGTGCGGGCGGCCTGATTGCGGCCGCTCGGGCGGATCGCGCGCCAGATATCGCGGAAGTGAATACGGCCATTACGCCCGCGCGTTAGCTAAACGGCGGCGGTTCAGGTAAATCGAGGCATGCGCTTCGGGGGAGGCGGGTTCCACGCGTCCCCGTCGGCCAAAGGAAAACGCCTCACCCATGATCGCACTGGTCCGTATCGCGCTGAGCCGGCCATATACCTTCGTCGTGCTCGCGCTGCTGCTTCTGATCATCGGCCCGCTGGCGGCGCTGCGCACCCCGACCGACATCTTTCCGGATATTCGCATTCCCGTCATCGGCGTCGTCTGGCAGTACACCGGCCTGCCGCCGGACCAGATGTCGGGCCGCATCACCACGCCGTTCCAGCGCGCCTTGACCACGACCGTCAACGATATCGAGCATATCGTCGCCAATTCCTACAATGGCTTCGGCATCATCAAGATCTTCTTCCAGCCGAATGTCGATATCCGCACCGCGAACGCGCAGGTCACCGCGATCTCGCAGACGCTCCTGAAGCAGATGCCGCCGGGCGCGACCCCGCCCTTGATCCTCAATTACAGCGCCTCCACCGTGCCGATCATCCAGGTCGCGCTGTCGGGTGAGGGCCTGACCGAGCAGAACCTGGCCGACATCGGCATCAACCAGCTGCGCACGCCGCTCGTCACCGTGCCGGGCGCCGCCATCCCCTATCCGTTCGGCGGCAAGCAGCGCCAGGTGCAGATCGACCTCGATCCGCAGGCTTTGCAGGCGCGCGGCCTGTCCGGCCAGGACGTCGCCAACGCGCTCGCCGCGCAAAACCTGATCACGCCGGTCGGGACGCAGAAGATCGGCGGGTTCGAGTACAACATCCAGCTCAACAACTCGCCGTTGAAGATGCAGGAGCTCGGCGATCTCCCGATCAAGACCGTCAACGGCGCCATGGTCTATGTGCGCGATGTCGCCAGCGTCCGCGACGGCAATCCGCCGCAGACCAACATCGTCCATGTCAACGGCAACCGCTCGGTGCTGATGATGGTGCTGAAGGCGGGCTACATCTCGACGCTCGACATCATCGCCGGCATCAAGCAGAAGGTGATCGACGTCCGCGACCAGCTGCCGGATGCACTCAAGATCGGCTTCATCGGCGACCAGTCGGTGTTCGTGCGCAGCGCGGTGACCGGCGTCGCTTTCGAGGGCGTCATCGCGGCGCTGCTCACCAGCGTGATGATCCTCCTGTTCCTGGGCAGCTGGCGCTCCACCATCATCATCGCGGTGTCGATCCCGCTGTCGGTGCTCGGCGCGATCGTGATGCTGTCGGCGATCGGGGAGACGCTCAACATCATGACGCTGGGCGGGCTGGCGCTGGCCGTCGGCATCCTGGTCGACGACGCCACCGTCACCATCGAGAACATCAACTGGCATCTCGAGCAGGGCAAGGACGTCGAGCCCGCGATCATGGACGGCGCGCGGCAGATCGTGACGCCGGCCTTCGTCTCGCTGCTCTGCATCTGCATCGTGTTCGTGCCGATGTTCTTCCTGCAGGGCGTGGCGCGCTTCCTGTTCGTGCCGATGGCGGAAGCCGTGATGTTCGCCATGATGTGGTCGTTCATCCTGTCGCGCACCCTGGTGCCGACCATGGCCAAATATCTGTTGCACAAGCACGAGCATCATGAGGGCGCGCCGCCGCCCTCGCGCAATCCTCTGGTCTGGTTCCAGCGCGGCTTCGAGGCGCGGTTCGAGCGCATCCGCACCGGCTATCGCGACCTGCTCACGCTCGCGATGGCCCACCGGGCGATCTTCGTGATCGGCTTCCTCGGCTTCGTCGCGGCATCGTTCCTGCTCACGCCCTATCTCGGCCGCAACTTCTTCCCGGCGGTGGATTCCGGATCGATCCTGATGCATGCGCGCACCCAGATCGGCACCCGAATCGAGGAGAGCGCCAACCAGTTTGCCGAGGTGCAGAAGGCGATCCGCAAGATCATCCCGCCGGGCGAGATCGAGACGCTCGCCGACAATATCGGCATGCCGATCTCCGGCATCAACATGACCTACAACAACACCGGCGTGATCGGTCCGCAGGACGGCGACATCCAGATCAAGCTGAAGGAGGGCCACCGCCCGACCGAGGAATATGTCCAGGCCATGCGCGAGCAGCTGCCGCGGCAGTTTCCCGGCATGACGTTCGCGTTCCTGCCCGCCGACATCGTCAGCCAGATCCTCAATTTCGGCGCGCCGGCGCCGATCGACCTGCAGATCCGCGGCGCCAATGTCGACGCCAATTTCGCCTACGCCAACAAGCTGCTCGGCCGCATCAAGCGCATTCCGGGCATTGCCGATGCCCGCATCCAGCAGTCGCCCGACAATCCGACCTTCAACATCGACGTCGACCGCACCCGCGCGCAATATGTGGGCTTGACCGAGCGCGACGTCACCAACTCTCTCGTCGTCAATCTCGCCGGCTCCTCGCAGGTGGCGCCGACCTACTACCTCAACCCCGACAACGGCGTGTCCTATTCCATCGTGATGCAAACGCCGCAATTCCAGATCGACTCCTTAAGCGCGCTGCAGACGCTGCCGATCACCGCAGCCTCGACCTCGAGCCCGCCGATCCTCGGCGGCATCGCCGACATCAAGCGCACGATCTCCAGCGCCGTGGTCTCGCAATACGACATCCAGTCCATGGTCCAGATCTTTGCGACCTCGCAGGGCCGCGACCTCGGCGCTATTGCGGCCGACGTGAAGACCGCGATCGCCGACACCGCCAAGGACGTGCCGAAGGGCTCCTCGGTCGTGCTGCTCGGCCAGGTGCAGACCATGAACAGCGCCTTCGCCGGCCTATTGTTCGGCCTGCTCGCCGCGGTGGTGCTGATCTATCTGTTGATCGTGGTGAACTTCCAGTCCTGGTCCGATCCCTTCGTGATCATCACGGCGCTGCCGTCGGCGCTCGCCGGCATCGTCTGGATGCTGTTCACCTCCAACACCACGCTGTCGGTGCCGGCGCTGACCGGCGCCATCATGTGCATGGGCGTCGCCACCGCCAACAGCGTGCTGGTGATCTCCTTCGCCCGCGAGCGCTACGAGGCGCTCGGCGATCCGATCCAGGCTGCGATCGAGGCCGGCTTTGTCCGTTTCCGGCCGGTGCTGATGACTGCGCTGGCCATGATCATCGGCATGACGCCGATGGCGCTGAGCCTCGGCGAAGGCGGCGAGCAGAACGCCCCGCTCGGCCGCGCCGTGATCGGCGGACTGATCTTTGCCACCATGGCAACCCTGCTGTTTGTGCCCGTGGTATTCAGTATGGTACACAAGAAACAAGGTGCCAAAGACGCCGCCGCATTGGAGACTTCGCATGCCCACTGAACAGACGCCGCCGGTTTCCCGCCGGAAGTTGGGCATTTTCGGCGTCGTGGCCCTGACCGCCGCGGTCGTGATCGTGGTCAACGGCATCCGCGCCCGCGAGCAGGCCAATGCCGAGCTGCGGCAATGGACCGACGACCAGGCGATCCCGAGCGTGGCCGTGGTGCAGCCCGATGCCAAGGCGCTCTCTGCCACCATCGACCTGCCGGGCCGGCTCGAGGCCTATTACCGAGCCCCGATCTTTGCCCGCGTCAGCGGTTACCTGAAAAGCTGGAGCGCCGACATGGGCGCCAAGGTCAAGGCCGGCGACGTCATCGCCGAGATCGAGGCGCCGGACCTCGACCAGCAGCTGCTGCAGGCCCGCGCCGATCTCGCAAGCCAGCAGGCGAGCGCCAGACTGTCGGAAGCGACGCTGAACCGCCGCAAGACGCTGATCGCGTCCAATTTCGTCTCCATGCAGGAGATCGACGAGCGCACCGCCGATCTCTCCAACAAGAAGGCCGCGGTGAACGCCGCGCAGGCCAATGTCGAGCGGCTGGAGGCGCTCGCCGGCTACAAGAAGATCACCGTGCCGTTCGACGGCATCGTCACGGCGCGCGACACCGATGTCGGCGCGCTGATCAATGCCGGCGGCGGCGGCACGCCGATGTTCGTGATCTCCGATACGTCCAAGCTCCGACTCTATGTCAACGTGCCGCAGAACTATGTGCCCGCAATCGGGATCGGGGCCAAGGCCGTCGTTACCGTGCCGGAATATCCGAACCGCACCTTCCAGGCGACGGTGGAAGCCTCCGCGCAGGCCGTCGACGTCAATTCCGGCACCACGCGCATGCAGCTCGGGCTCGACAATTCGAAAGGCGAGTTGATGCCCGGCGGCTATGCCAGCGTGAAGCTCAGCCTGCAACGCGACCACGTGCCCCTGCATATCCCGGCGAGCGCGCTGATCTTCAACCAGAACGGCCTGCGGGTTGCGACCGTCGGGCCTGATGACAAGGTCCGCTTCAAGACGGTGACCATCGCGCGCGACCTCGGCCGCGAGATCGAGATCGGCTCGGGGCTGTCGCTCGACGACCGCGTCATCGTCGCCCCGCCCGACGGCGTCGCCGACGGCGATCAGGTTCGCGTGGCCGGCGGCGCTGCCAAGGCGGCGCCGAAAGTATCCGAGCGGCAGGACGTGAAGGGGTAGGGAGCTCTTTGTGCTTCCCGCCTCGCCCCGCACGCGGGGAGAGGCCGGATTGCATCCAAGATGCAATCCGGGTGAGGGGGAGTCTCCGCGCACTCCTCTCGGATCGAACCTGCGGATGCGGCCCCTCATCCCGACCTTCTCCCCGCAAGGGCGGGGAGAAGGAGAAGAGGCAGCGTCACGCCACCTGCCACTCCGGCACGCTATCACCTGCCATCGCAATCTCGCCCAGCGATCCGACCGGGCTGCGGTCCATGTTCATCAGATAGCCCAGCGTCGCCGTGTCCTGTGCCGGCACGCGCGCCAGCGTGCGGTGACCGGCCTCTGTCCGCAGCATCGCGACGCCATGCTCGACCTCGCCGTTGCGGCCGTAGAGCACCGTGAAGCTCTCCACCTTGCCCCTGCCCGAGGCCTGGTCGACGAAGTCGGGCACGACGCCCTTGTTGCGGTCGGCGACGGCCTGCACGGACGTCTCCTGCGCCAGCGCCTCGCGCGGCGCCTGCCGTGACAGCACGAGCGCATGATGCTTGGTCACGAACCCGCCCTGGCCGTAAAGCAGCCCGAGCTTGGCGCCCTCGCGCATCGTCCGCACCATCGCGCAAGCCGCATGCGTCATGTAAGTGTTGAGCGGCGCGCCGAAGAAGGTCAGGCCCCCGGTCACGGTGGGCTTCACGTCGGGTCCGAGCTTGAGCGTGCGCCGGGCCATCTTGGGCACGCACGGAAAACAGCTGTAGAGCTCGATGGCGTCGAACACGCGGCCGTCGCCGCCGACCATGTCCATGACCGCATTGAGCACCGCATTCTGCGGATGGCTTTCGCAAAACTGGTCGCGCAGCAGATAGTCGCGCGGCTCTTCGGCCGAGGCGCCGCCGAGCGGATAAATCAGCCGGTCCTCGGAAATCCCGGCCGCGCGCGCCCTTGCGAGGCTCGTGAGCAGCACCGCGCCGCCCATGTTCACCATGGGATTGGCGACCATCAGCTTGGTATAGGGCCAGGCGATCGGCCGGTTGTCGGCCGTCGGCGTCGTGATCTCCTCGGGCGCGAAATGCCGCTTCAGCCACGCATTGGGGTTTTCGGCGGCGGCGTCCGAATAGCGCGACCACAGCGTACCGGATTCGGCGAGCGCCTCGCGGGGCGTCTGGCCCCAATGCGCGGAGCTCGCCACCTCATAGAACGGATAGACGCTCACGGGGCGGAATACGCCGAGCTTGACCGCGAGCGGCTTCTGGAACGCCGCCCCGCGCTTCGGCTCCGGCACGTCATGGGCGAACGGGGTCCAGGGCAGCGTGATGCCGGCGCGCTCGGCCTTGGTCGCGGTCGACTGCGCTTCCGCGCCGCAGATCGCGGCCACACTGCATTCGCCGCGCGCAATGCGCTGCGCCGCCTCGTGGATATAGCGGATCGGGCTCTCGCCGCCGACCGGGCCGTAATAGCAATGGGCCGGTGCGACGCCGAGCCGCCCGGCCAACAGCTTTTCCGGGTCGCGATAGCGCCAGCTCAGGAAATTGACCACGTCGAGCGAGCCCAGCTCGTGCAGCAGTTTCGCGCCGGCGTTGTGTTCTGCGCGCAGCAAGGCCTGTTCGAGCAGCGTCAGCGGCTCGAGGCCATCGGCGATCTCCTTGGGACGGTCGACGATCTCGCCGATGCCGACGATGACGGGAATGCGGTCTTCAGATTGCGGTTGTCTTGTCATTATGCCGCTTATTACCTTCTCGATGTCCGACCCTCATCCTGAGGAGCCCGCATAGCGGGCGTCTCGAAGGATTGAGGCCCGGACGCAGTGGGGCCTTCATGGTCCGAGACGGCGCTGCGCGCCTCCTCACCATGAGGGTTTGGCTACTCCGCGATCAGCGCATTCATGTGCTCGATCGCTTCCAGAAAATCTTCCTTGAACTCCTGTACCACACTGCCGGCCGATTTCACGCTGTCAACCAGACCGACGCCCTGGCCGACGAAATAGCTGACGAGGTCGCGCGCGCGGGCGTTGCCGGCGGCGGCGGCGCGGTCGATGGAATGGAAGGCGTCGCGGCTGATGATGCTCTGCAATGGCATCGGCAGCGCGCCGGGACTGTCCTCGCCGCGGTCCCAGGCATCGGTCCATACCGAGCGGAGCTGCCGCGCGGGCTTGCCGGTGCGTCCGCGGGAGCGAACCGCATCGCGCGAGGAGGCCGCAATCATCTTCTCGCGGAAAATCTCCGTGGTCTCGGATTCAACCGTCGACAGCCACACCGAGCCGGTCCAGGCACCGGCCGCGCCCATCGCCATACAGGCCGCCATCTGCCGGCCCGTCATGATGCCGCCGGCGGCGAGCACCGGCACGTCGCGAATCGGCTTGATCGCCTTGATCACCTCAGGCACCAGCACCATGGTCGAGACCTCGCCGCAATGGCCGCCGGCTTCGGTGCCTTGCACCACCAGAATGTCGACGCCGGCCGCGACCTGGCGCAGCGCGTGCTCCTTGGCGCCGACCAGCGCTGCGACCGGCACGCCGTGCGCCTTGCCCATCTCGATCATTTCCCTGGGCGGCACGCCGAGCGCGTTGGCAATCAGCCGGATCGGATGGCGGAACGAGACCTCGAGCAGCTTGAGCGCGGTTTCCGCATCGAACGGTTGCGGCTGGTCGTCGGCGACGCCGGTCGTTGCAAGCTCGATGTCGTATTTTTTCAGAAGGTCACGCGTGAATGCGCGATGCCGATCCGGGATGCGCGCCTCCAGGCTCTTCCAGGTGACGTGCTTCTCGCCGGCGGTGGAGATGTTTTCGGGGATCAGAACGTCGACGCCATAGGGCTTGCCGTCGACATGATCGTCGATCCACTTCAATTCCTGCTCGATGGTTTCAGGCGAGTGCACCGTCGCGCCCAGCACGCCAAAGCCGCCGGCGCGGCTGACGGCCGCCACCACGTCGCGGCAATGGCTGAAGGCGAGCAGCGGAAATTCGATGCCCAGCATCTCGCAGATCTGCGATTTCATGGCCTCGTCACTCCCTCGTTTTTTAGTGCTGATTTTTGATCTGGATGGAGAGCCAATCGGGACGGACGGAAGCCAATCGGAAGCGTTGGCCCGGGTCTTGTGTTCAGGCGCCGGGAACGCAGACGGAGCTATCCGCCGGCTGCGCCCTGTGCGGCCGGGAACACGACCCGGTCGTCGGTGCGACAGTAGCGATCCGCGAACATGCGCCCGATCGGGTGATAGCGCTCCATCCGCACGCGCATCGTCTCCTGATCCCAGAGCTCGTCGCGAATGTAGAAATGAATGCCTTCGCCCATGATGAGCTGGCGGTCGTCGTTGACGTTGATGATCTTCCAGGTCTTGCACTCCATCGCCCAGGGCGTGTCGGCAAGGCGGGGTGGTGCGATCCGCGACGACGGCGCGAGCTTCAGCCCGAGATAGTTCGGCTCGCCGATGTCGGGCGGAAAGTCGCCGCTCGATTCGTGCATCGCCCGCGCCAGCGGCTCGTCGGCAATGTTGACGACGAACTCGCCCGTGCGCTGGATATTGGCCAGCGTGTCCTTGATCCGGCCGTCGGGGCGGGCGTTGACGGCGATCATGCACAGCGGCGGATCCTCGGAGAACACGTTGAAGAAGCTGAACGGTGCGGCGTTGACCACGCCGCTCGAACCAAGCGACGTCACCCAGGCGATCGGCCGCGGCAGCACGAAGGAGGTCAGCACCTTGTAGCGTTCGCGGGGCGAGAGGTCGGCGGCGTCGTAGTCCATTTTTGGTTGTTCCCGTTTGAATAGCCAGGTACTGAGCAGTTCCGGATGACGGGGGCTGCGGGGGCCCGGCGTTTGAAACTATCTCTGTCGTCCAGGCCTTCGCCGGGGACGACGGCGAGAGGCGCGCGATCAAAACGCCGTATAGCCGCCGTCGATCACGAAGCAGTCGGCGGTGTGATAGGACGACGCCTTGCTCATCAGGTAGACGGCGATGCCGCCGAAATCGCTGGGCTCGCCGAAGCGGCGCATCGGGATGCGGGGCATGACGTTGCCGACGAACTTGTCGTCGGCCATGATCTTGGCGGTCATGTCGCTCTTGATCCAGCCGGGCAGGATGGCGTTGGCGGTGACGCCGTAGCGCGCGAGCTCCACGCCGAGCGCGCGGCACAGCGCGTTCAGCGCGGCCTTGGTCGCGGCGTAATGTTCGTTGCGCGCGGTGCCGAACAGCGACGCCAGGCTCGAGGTTGCGACCAGCCGGCCGAACTTGTCGCCATTGTTGGCGCGCTCGGTCATGTGGCGTGCGGCGGCCTGGAACGCATGGAACACACCATCGAGATTGGTGGCAAACATGGTGCGCCATTCCTCCTCGCTGCGTTCAATGAAGGCGCGCCGGCCGCCGCCGCCGATCCCGGCATTGGCAAAGCAGCCGTCGACGCGGCCGAACGCGTCCAGCGTCGCCTTCATGGCGTCATTGACGGAAGCGGAACTGGTGACGTCGCAGACGCGGGCCTCGACCTTGCCGGGGCCGCCGGCCATGGCCGCCACAGCCGCCTGGTTCTTTTCCGCATTGCGGCCCCAGATCGAGACATTGCAGCCACTCAACGCAAGCGCCTGCGCGATGCCAAGGCCAATACCGCCATTGCCGCCGGTGACCACCGCGACGCGGCCGGTGAGATCGAACATGTTCATGAGCGTGTCCTTGTAGGGCGTGTTACGTGTTTTGTATGACGCACGTCAGCCGTGCACCCGGGGAGGCCATTGTTTGCCGGCAAGCATGGACAAGCGCGCGGCAAAAATCAAATATGCGGGACATGAGCCCGCTTCTATCCGCGCTGCGGAATTGGGTCGCAAGGGATCGGGACGGGCAATGACGACAAGAGATCAAGAGGAAACCATGCAATTCAAGCACTGCACGCTCGATTTCGACGGACCCGTCGCGGTCCTCACCCTCGATCACCAGGAGGTCATGAACGCGGTCTCGATGGACATGCTCGCGGGCCTTGCCGAGGCGCTCGACGAGATCGAGGCCAACAAGGCCTCCGTGCGCTGCCTGGTTCTGACCGGCGCGGGCCGCGCCTTCTGCACCGGCGCGAATCTGCAGGGCCGCAACAATCAGCCGCAGAAGCCCGGCCGCAGCAATGCAGGTGCCGCGCTGGAGACGGCGTTCCATCCGTTCCTGCGGCGCATCCGCAACCTGCATTGCCCGCTGGTCACTGCCGTCAATGGACCTGCGGCAGGTGCCGGTATGAGCTTTGCGCTGCTCGGCGACATGATCCTCATGGCGCGCTCCGCCTATTTCCTGCAGGCCTTCCGCCGCATCGGCCTGGTGCCGGATTGCGGCTCGACCTGGCTGCTGCCGCGCCTCGTCGGAAAGGCCCGTGCCATCGAGCTGTCGCTGATGGGCGAGCGGCTGCCGGCGGAGAAGGCGCTGGAATGGGGGCTCATCAACCGCGTCCATGACGACGGTGCGCTGATGGAGGAAGCGATGAAGCTCGCGCGCGAGCTCGCAAACGGGCCGACGATCGCATTGTCCCTGATCCGCAAGCTCTATTGGGACAGCGAGGAAAACTCCTTCGAGGAGCAGTTGAACCTGGAGTACCAGTCGCAGCGCATCGCAGGCGCGACCGAGGATTTCCGCGAAGGCGTCACCGCCTTCCTGGAAAAGCGCCCGGCAAAATTCGCGGGCAAATGATCGAGGAGGCGCTCAGCCGCTCGGTGCGGCGCTGGCATGCCGGTGCGACCGGTGTCGTTGCGGCGACGAAATTGTCCGGCGGCGCCAGCCAGGAGACGTGGTCGTTCGAGATCGTCGGCGCGGGCGGCAATCTCGGCGCCATCCTGCGCCGCGCGCCCAAGGGCTATGGCGCGGCGCCGACGCGCGCGGCAGGGCTTGCGGCTGAGGCACGGCTGATGCAGCTCGCCCATGACGCCGGCGTGCCGTCGCCGCGCGTCTTGCATGTGCTTGAGCCGGAGGACGATCTGGGCACCGGCTTCATCATGGCCCGTGTCGACGGCGAGACCATCGCGCGCAAGATCTTGCGCGATGCGGAGTTTGCCTTGGCCCGCCCGAAGCTCGCGCGCCAGCTCGGCCGGATCGCGGCGACCATTCATGGACTGCCGCGCGAGAAACTGCCGGAGTTGCGGCGGCTGACGGCGACCGTCGAGCTCGCCGAGCTCGCGCGCGAATATCGCAGCCTCAACTGGCCGAAGCCGGTGTTCGAGCTCGCGCTGCACTGGCTTGGCCGGAACGATCCCGGGCCGCCGCAACGGGAGACGCTGGTGCATGGCGATTTCCGCCACGGCAATCTCATCATCGGCCCCGACGGCGTCCGTGCCGTGCTCGACTGGGAGCTCGCCCATCTCGGCGATCCCATGGAGGATCTGGGCTGGATCTGCGTCAACTCCTGGCGCTTTGGCGAGATCGACAAGCCGGTCGGCGGCTTTGGCAGCCGCGAGGAGCTGTTCGCGGGCTATGAGGCGGCGGGCGGCAACGTCGATGCCGACCGGGTCAAATTCTACGAGGTGATGGGCACGCTGCGCTGGGGCGTGATGTGCGGCGGCATGATGCAGCGCTTTCGGCTCGGTCCCGACCATTCGATGGAACGCGCCATGATCGGCCGTCGCGCATCGGAGACGGAGATCGATTTGCTGCGATTGCTTGCGCCGCGAGGAGATTGACATGCAGGACGAGCCGACGCCGACGGAATTGACCAAAGCCGTCGCGGATTTCCTCCGCAACGACATCGCCCCGACGCTCTCGGGCCACAACGCCTTCAAGCTGCGCGTCGCCATCAACATGCTCGACCTGGTGACGCGGCAGTTGACGCTGGAGGCGGGCAGCGACGCCGCGGAAGCCACGCGGCTGCGGCAGCTGTTCGGCATGGAGGGAGGTCTGATCGAGTTGAACCGCGTACTCGCCGACAGGATTGCCAGCGGCGAGATGGACCTGCAGACCCCGGGGCTGGCCGAGCATCTCTGGCGGACCACGATGGACAAGCTGGCGATCGATCAGCCTGGCTATGCGGCGTACAAGCGGGAGTTGGAGCGGGGCACTGGCGGCGCGTAACGCTCCATCGTCATTCCGGGGCGATGCGAAGCATCGAACTACGGTGCGCAATTGCGCACCTGAGAATCTCGAGGTTCCGGGTTCGGTCCTTCGGACCGCCCCGGAACGACGCCGAGTGTACTTACCTTCCCAGCCATTTCGGCGGCCGCTTCTCGGCGAACGCCTTCGGGCCCTCGATATAGTCCTGCGACTCCACCATCGCCTTCACCGCCGGATAGTCGCGCTGTTCCGTTATCGCCTGTTCCAGCGAGACGCCGAGGCCTTTCTGGATCGCCTGTTTCGACGCGCGGATCGACATCGGCGAATTCTTGGCAATCGTCTCGGCCCAGCGCAGCGCAGCCGACAGCGCCTCGCCTTGTGGCACCACCTCGTTGACAAAGCCGAGCTCGAGGCCTTCGCGCGCCGGCACGTGGCGGGCGGTCAGGATCATGCCCATGGCGCGCTTCAATCCAATTTGCCGCGGCAGGCGATGCAGGCCGCCGGCCAGCGCCGCCAGGCCGACGCGCGGCTCGGGCAGCGCGAAGGTCGCATTCTCCGAGGCGATGATCAGGTCGCAGGCGAGCGCGATCTCGAAGCCGCCGCCCATGGCAACGCCGTTGACGGCAGCGATGATCGGCTTGTCGCAGTCGAATCGCGAGGTCAGCCCGGCAAAGCCGCCTTTGTCCCAGCCGCGTTTTCCCCCGGCCGCCTGCCATTTCAGGTCATTGCCGGCGCAGAACGCCTTGTCGCCGGCGCCGGTCACGATCGCGACCCATTGCTCGGGATCGCTCGAGAAATCGTCGAACACCTTGTTGAGCTCGAAATGCGCGTCGATATGCAGCGCGTTGTACACTTCGGGCCGGGACAGCGTGACGATGGTGATCGGCCCCTTGCGCTCGACCTTCGAGAATTTCAGCTCCATGTTCGCTCCCTGTTTTTTCTGCGGCGCGGAATGCCGATGCCTCATCCTAGCTTGTTTCCGCAAGCCCAAGTCATGCAATTATGTCATTCAATCAGGCTACGCCAGCCGCACGCGACGAGCCATGCGGCCCGCGGAAGAAGAATGAGGGAGAAGCGCCTTGGATTTCGCATTGCCCGCCGACCTCGTCGCCTATCTCGACGAACTCGACCGCTTCATCGCGCGCGAGATCAAGCCGCTCGAGGAGGCCGATGACAACATCCGCTTTTTCGACCATCGCCGCGAATGGGCGCGCACCGATTTCGAGCATGGCGGGCTGCCACGGCATGAATGGGAGGCACTGCTCCGAAAGGCAAAGGACCGCGCCGACGCCGCCGGCCATCTGCGCTTTGCGATCCCCAAGCGCTATGGCGGCAGGGACGGCTCCAATCTCTGGATGGCCGTGATCCGCGAGCATTTTGCCGCGAAGGGCCTCGGCCTGCACAACGATTTGCAGAACGAGCATTCCATCGTCGGCAATTTCCCCGTCGTCACCATGCTCGACCGCTACGGCAGCGACGCACAGAAGGCGATGATCGAGGGCTCGATCACGGGCAGATACCGCATTACCTTCGGGCTGACGGAGCCGCATCACGGCTCCGATGCCACCCACATGGAGACGCGCGCCGAGCCTTCGACGCGCGACAACGTCAAGGGCTGGGTGATCAGCGGCGAGAAGATGTGGACCACGGGGATGCATGTCGCCACCCATTGCGCGCTGTTTGCGCGCACCTCGGGCAATGACGGCGATGCGCGCGGCATCACCTGCTTCCTGGTGCCGGCCAAATCGGATGGCGTGAAAGTCGAAGAATATATGTGGACCTTCAACATGCCGACCGATCATCCGCGCGTCAGCTTCACCGACGTGTTCGTGCCGGAGGATGCGCTGTTCGGCGAGGTCGGGCGCGGGCTGTCGCTGGCGCAATGTTTCGTCCATGAGAACCGCATCCGCCAGGCCGCGAGCTCGCTCGGCGCCGCGGTCTATTGCATCAACGAGAGCGTGAAATATGCCCGCGAGCGCAAGCCGTTCGGCAAGGCGCTGGCCGAGAACCAGGCGATCCAGTGGCCGCTGGTCGAGCTTGCGACGCAAGCGGAGATGCTGCGGCTTTTGATCCGCAAGACGGCGTGGGAGATGGACCAGCTCACCCAGGCCGAGGTCGAGCACTCGCTCTCCGACAAGGTCTCGATGTGTAATTTCTGGGCCAACCGGCTTTGCTGCGAGGCGGCCGACACCGCGATGCAGGTGCATGGCGGCATGGGCTATTCACGCCACAAGCCATTCGAGCACATCTACCGCCACCACCGCCGCTACCGCATCACCGAAGGCAGCGAGGAGATACAGAAGCGAAAGGTGGCGGGATTTTTGTTCGGCTATATGGGCGCGGGGAAGCATTGATGCCGTCGTCCCGGCCGAAGAGCTGGGACCATCAACCCCGGGCGGAGGTTCTTTGAGCACCCTCTCTCCACGCGTCATTGCGAGGAGCGGAGCGACGCGGCAATCCAGAGTCGCGCAGGTGGCTCTGGATTGCTTCGCTTACGCTCGCAATGACGGGGGGATGGAGCGGCGCAAGATCACCCCCGCTGCGCGCGGTCCTTTTCGTTCTGCGCCTTGATGGAGTCGCGCGCCTTGGCCCAGTCGTCGTCGCTCCAGTCACGGAGCTGATAGAAGTTGCCGCCCATTGCCAGCGCCTGGGCGCCGTCCATGGCGATGGTCTCGCCATTGATCCAGTCGCAGCCGCCGGAGATCAGGAACGTCGCAAGGTTCTGCAATTCCTCCATGGTGCCGACCCGGCCCATCGGGTTCATCGCCTTGGTGCGCGCGCCGGCCTCGTCGCCGGGCTTGATGCGCTTGCTCATGCCTTCGGTCGGAATCTCGCCGGGCGCGATGGTGTTGAGGCGGATGCCGTAGCGGCCCCATTCGGTCGCCAGCGACATGGTCATGGCGTGGATCGCCGATTTGCTCATTGCCGACGGCACCACATAGGGCGAGCCGTTGCGCACCCAGGTCACGGTGATCGACACCACATTGCCCGGCTGCCTGGCGGCGATCCAGCGCCGGCCCACCGCGTGCGTCACATAGAAGGTGCCGTGCATGACGATATTGGCGACTGCGTCAAAACCGCGCGGGCTGAGCTCCTCGCTGCGGGAGATGAAATTGCCGGCGGCATTGTTGATGAGGTCGGTGAGCGGGCCCTCGCGGAAGATGGTCTCCACCATCTCGTCGACGGCCTGCGCATTGCGGATGTCGACGCCATGGCTGGTGACGCGGCCGCCATGGAGGTCCATCAACTCGGTCGCGGTCTCGTCGCAGACGATCTTGCGGCGGCCGCAGATGTGAACCTCGGCGCCGAGCTGCAGAAACCGCGCCGCCATGGCCTTGCCTAAACCCGTGCCGCCGCCGGTGACCAGAATGCGTCGGCCCGCCAGAAGATTGTCTCTGAACATAGGATGTCCCGCCCAAACAAACTGCGTGTTAATTGGTCGATTGACTAAATCCCTCCGACGCCGTTCTGTAAAGAAGCAACGAACAAGAATGCCTCAAGGAGATTTTCATGGAGAGCCGCGTTTCGATCACGATGACAGAGGGCGTTGCCGATGTGCGTCTGGTGCGTGCGGAAAAGATGAACGCGCTGGATGCGGAGATGTTCGAGGCGCTGGTGGCGGCCACCGATAGGTTGAGCCGGGAAAAGGGCCTACGAGCCGTGGTGCTGTCGGGGGAGGGGCGGGCGTTCTGCGCCGGCCTCGACATGGGCCGCTTCGCCGCCATGAAGGAAAAAGGCGGCAATGGTATTCCGGGTGGCGAAAAGCGCGACCTCACCGTGCGCACGCACGGGCTTGCAAATTTTCCGCAACAAGCCGTCTGGGGCTGGCGGCAGCTTCCGGTTCCCGTGATCGCGGCGGTGCATGGTGTCGCGTTCGGCGGCGGCTTCCAGCTCGCGCTCGGCGCCGATATGCGCTTCCTGAGCCCTGACGCGCGGATGTCGATCATGGAGATCAAGTGGGGGCTGGTGCCGGACATGGCGGGCACGCCGATCCTGGCTCGTCTCGTCCGTGACGACATTCTCCGAGATCTCACGTTCACGGGGCGGATTTTCTCGGCCCAGGAGGCGCAGGCCTATGGGCTCGCGACGCGGATTTGCGACGATCCGCGGGCGGCGGCGCTGGAAGTTGCGCGGGAGATCGCGGGCAAGAGCCCGGACGCGATCCGTGCGGCCAAGCGCCTGCTCAACAATCTGTCGCTCGATCCCGGTCCAGCGCTGCTCGCGGAATCCGTCGAGCAGCAGAAGCTGATCGGCAGCGCCAACCAGACCGAGGCGGTGCGTGCCAATCTGGAGAAGCGCGCGCCGAACTTTGCCGATCCGGGCTGATAGTTGCCGGTCATTCCGGGGCGCGCGTTAGCGCGAACGACGGTGCGCAATCGCGCACCTGAGAATCTCGAGATTCCGGGTTCGCCTCTTCGAGGCGCCCCGGAATGACGGAGTGAATGATTTTCAATCCGACCAAGATCGGACACATACAAATGAGCGAAACGTCCCAACCCTATACCGGCATCATCTCCGGCGAGCGTCGGCGCAGCCATGCCGAGGTCGCCGACCGCGCATCGCGCATCGCAGGCGGCCTCAACCGGCTCGGCGTGCGCCAGGGCGACAGCGTCTGCATGCTGATGCGCAACGACATCGCCTTCATCGAGGCGGCCTATGGCGCCATGCAGCTCGGCGCCTATGGCGTGCCGGTGAACTGGCATTTCAAGCCGGAGGAGATCAACTACATCCTGAAGGACTCCGGCACCTCCGTGCTGATCGGTCACGCCGACCTCCTGCATCAGCTGCGGGATGCCGTCCCGCAAGGCGTCACGGTGCTGAGCGTGCCGACGCCGCCGGAAATCCTGGCCAATTACAGGATCGATCCCGATCACCTCGCAAGGGCGGATTTCGCTCGGGATTTCGAGAGCTGGCTCGCCGAGCAGCCACGTTATGACGGCCCGGCCGTGCCGCAGCCCATGAACATGATCTACACGTCAGGGACGACAGGCCATCCCAAGGGCGTCCGCCGCGCCGCACCGACACCCGAGCAGGGCGCGGCGATGGAGCGGATGCGGGCCATGATCTACGGCCTCAAGCCGGGCGCAAGGGCGCTGCTGCCGGGGCCGCTCTATCATTCCGCGCCGAATTCCTTTGGCATCCGGTCGGGCCGCCTCGGCGGCGTGCTGGTCCTGATGCCGCGCTTCGAGCCGGAGGAATTGCTGCGCCTGATCGAGCGCGACAAGGTCGACACCATCTTCATGGTGCCGACCATGTTCATCCGCCTGATGAAGCTGCCGGAGCAGGTGCGCCGGAAATACGACATGTCCTCGCTGCGCCACGTCATCCATGCCGCGGCGCCGTGTCCGGCCGACGTCAAGCGCGCCATGATCGAGTGGTGGGGGCCGGTGATCTACGAGTTCTACGGCTCGACCGAATCGGGCGCGGTGACCTTTGCGACCTCGGAGGACGCGCTGAGGAAACCGGGGACTGTTGGCAAGATCGCGCCCGGCGCCGAGCTGCGCTTCGTCGGCGAGGACGGACGGGTGCTGCCGCAAGGCGAGATCGGCGAGATCTATTCGCGCATCGCCGCCCATCCTGATTTCACCTATCACAACAAGCCGGAGAAACGGGCCGAGATCGAGCGCGACGGGTTCATCACCTCGGGCGATGTCGGCTATATCGACGCGGATGGCTACGTCTTTCTCTGCGACCGCAAGCGCGACATGGTGATCTCGGGCGGGGTGAACATCTACCCGGCCGAGATCGAGGCGGTGCTGCACGGACTGCCCGGCGTGCACGACTGCGCCGTGTTCGGCATTCCCGATGCGGAATTCGGCGAGGCGCTGATGGCAGTGGTCGAGCCGCTGCCCGGGGTGAGGCTGGATGTCGCCGACATCCGCGCCCGGCTGAAGGCGTCGCTGGCGGACTACAAGGTGCCGAAGCACATCGAGATCCAGGCCGGCCTGCCGCGCGAAGACTCCGGCAAGATCTTCAAGCGCCGCCTGCGCGACCCCTATTGGGAGCGGGCGGGACGGAAGATTTGAGGGACTGTTGCAGGGTTGACGAACGCCGTCGTCCCGGCCTTTGCCTGCGGAAGCAGGGACCCACAATGCAGGAAGCAGTGAGGACGACATCCTCAACCCGCGCGTCATGGCCGGGCTAGTCCCGGCCATCCACGTCGTGCCGCGTTCTGAGAAAGGTGTGGATGCCCGGGACAAGCCCGGGCATGAGGGAGGAGAGAGCTTGACGTAGCCGACTGCTGCCTCGGTTATGCGCCCCCGGCTTTTGCGGACCGGGACCGCCGGTATCGCCAGCGGCCACGCCGTGGAGAGATCAGCGCCGCCTCTTTCTTGATCTTGCGCTGCGTCAAAAAACTTGCAGACTGCGAAACTGCCGGGCAGTTGCTGGAGCAGTCGACAATGTCCCCCCAGACCATGCCTTCCGACGCGGAACTCCGGTCCAATCGCGCCGACGACGCGCAGGCGATTGAGGAGGACACCAGGCTCCGCCACGACATCCGCCTGCTGGGCCGCATCCTCGGCGACACCGTCCGCGACCAGGAGGGCGCCGATGTGTTCGACCTGGTCGAGCGGATCAGGCAGACCTCGATCCGTTTCCACCGCGACGAGGACCGTACCGCCCGCCGCGAGCTCGAGACCATTCTCGACAGCATGTCGATCTCCGACACCGTGCGCATCGTGCGCGCCTTCAGCTATTTCTCCCACCTTGCCAATATCGCAGAGGACCAGAACACCATCCGCCAGATGCGCGCCAGGAACGGTGCCAGGAGCAGCGTTACCGGCGCGCCGCGGGCAGGCGTGCTGGCGGAAACGCTGGGCCATGCGCAGGCCGCCGGTTTCTCCGCCGCCGATCTGCGCAAATTCTTCAAGGAGGCGCTGGTCAGCCCCGTGCTCACGGCGCACCCGACCGAGGTCCGCCGCAAGAGCACCATGGACCGCGAGATGGAGATCGCCTCTCTTCTCGACCGGCGCGAGCGGGTCCAGCTCACCGCGGAAGAGAGCGAGGCGAGCGACGAGCAGCTGCGCCGCGCGGTGCTGACCTTGTGGCAGACCAACCTGTTGCGCCGGACCAAGCTGACGGTGCTGGACGAGGTCGCCAACGGCCTGTCGTTCTACGACTACACTTTCCTGCACGAGGTGCCGCGGCTGATTTGCGCCCTGGAAGACCGGCTCAATGCGGGCGATGAAGCCGGCGGCGAAATCGCCTCGTTCCTGCGGATGGGAAGCTGGATCGGCGGCGATCGCGACGGCAATCCCTTTGTCACGGCGGAGGTGATGCGCGGCACGCTGCGTCTGCAGTCGAGCCGTATCCTGCAATTCTATCTGGAGGAGCTGCACGTGCTCGGCTCCGAGCTGTCGATCGCCGCGCATCTGGCCGAAGTGTCCGAAGATCTGCGCGTGCTTGCCGAACGTTCGCCCGACAGGTCGCCGCATCGCAGCGGCGAGCCGTATCGCCTCGCGGTGTCGGGCATCTATGCAAGGCTGACCGCGACCGCCGAGAAGCTCAAGGTCGAGATCAGCCGCAAGCCGGTCGGCGAAGGTGCGCCCTATGAGAGCGTGAAGGAACTGCAGGCCGATCTCGACGTGCTGCACCGCTCGCTGCTCGCCAACAATGCCGCCGTCATCGCCCGCGGCCGCCTGCGGCTGCTGCGCCGCGCGGTGGACTGCTTCGGATTCCATCTCGCGCGCCTCGACATCCGCCAGAACTCGGCCGTGCACGAGCGCACGGTCGCCGAGCTGCTGGATGCCGCGATCCCCGGCATGTCCTATCTTGCGCTGTCCGAAGAGGCGCGGGTGGCTCTGTTGAACAGCGAGTTGCGCAATTCGCGGCCGCTGATGTCGAAATTCGTCAAATACAGCGAGGAAACGCTGAGCGAGCTTGCGGTGTTCCAGGCTGCCGCCGAAGCGCATGCGCAGTTCGGCGACGACGTCATTCCCCAATGCATCATCTCCATGTGCAAGGGCATGTCGGACATGCTGGAGGTGGCGCTGCTGCTGAAGGAGGTCGGGCTCATCAACTCGTCGGGCCGCAGTGCGATCAACATCGTGCCGCTGTTCGAGACCATCGAGGATTTGCAGGCATCAGCGGCCATCATGGATCGCATGCTCTCGCTGCACGACTACCGCAAGCTGGTCGACAGCCGCGGCGCGACGCAGGAGGTGATGCTCGGCTATTCCGACAGCAACAAGGATGGCGGCTTCGTCACCTCGGGCTGGGAGCTCTACAAGGCGGAGATCGAGCTGGTCTCCGTGTTCGAGCGCCATCATGTGCGGCTGCGCCTGTTCCATGGCCGCGGCGGCTCGGTCGGCCGCGGCGGCGGCCCGAGCTATGATGCCATCATCGCCCAGCCGGGCGGGGCGGTGAACGGCCAGATCCGCATCACCGAGCAGGGCGAGATCATCTCGTCCAAATATTCCAATGCCGAGGTCGGCCGCAACAATCTGGAGATCCTCGCCGCCGCAACGCTGGAGGCGAGCCTGCTGCATCCGCGCCAGCCGGCACCGAAGCGCGAATATCTCACCGCGATGGACGAGATCTCCGCGCTCGCCTTCAAGGCCTATCGCGGGCTCGTCTACGAGACCGACGGCTTTGTCGATTATTTCTGGTCGTCCACCGTCATCAACGAGATCGCGACCTTGAACATCGGCAGCCGTCCGGCCTCGCGCAAGAAGACCCGCGCGATCGAGGATCTGCGCGCGATACCCTGGGTGTTCTCCTGGGCGCAGTGCCGCCTGATGCTGCCGGGCTGGTTCGGCTTTGGCAGCGCGGTCGAGGCGTGGATCGCCAACCATCCGGACCAGGGCATGCCGTTCCTGCGCGAGCTCTACAAGGAATGGCCGTTCTTCCGCACCCTGCTGTCGAACATGGACATGGTGCTCGCCAAGAGCTCGATCGCGATCGCCTCGCGCTATGCGGAGCTCGTGCCCGACGCGGAGTTGCGCGAAAAGATCTTCGGCCGCATCCGGCGCGAATGGCATCTGGCGATCGAGACGCTGCTCGACATCACCGGCCAGGATCGGCTGTTGCAGGGCAACCCGCTGCTCGAACGCTCCGTGCGCAACCGTTTCCCCTATCTCGACCCCCTCAACCACGTGCAGGTCGAGCTGCTCAAGGAGCATCGCGCGCAAAATCCGGACGAGCAGGTGCTGCGCGGGATTCAGCTGACCATCAACGGGATTTCGGCGGGCTTGCGGAATACGGGTTAATTTGCTGCGTCCAAATTTGCATCGTCATTCCGGGGCGGTCCGTTAGGACCGAGCCCGGAATCTCGAGGTTCTCAGGTGCGCAATTGCGTACCTTGGTTCGGTGCTACGCACCGCCCCGGAACGACGGAGCAATCATTCGACAGCGCACCATGCGCTCAGATCGGCTTAACTGCCCATCAAGGCTTCAGTGCACCCCGCGTGCTCGTGTACAGCCCATAGAGCGAGGTCGAGCCGCAGATATAGAGCCGGTTCCGCTGCTGGCCGCCGAAGCACAGATTGGCGACGGTCTCCGGCACGTGAATCTTGCCGATCAGGTGACCGTCCGGATTGTAGCAGCGAACGCCATCTTCCTTGGGGTCGCCCCAGCCCATGGAGCACCACACATTGCCGTCCTCGTCGACGCGCATCCCGTCGGTGAAGCCCGGGGCGAAGTCGTTGGCGAAGACCTTGCCGTTCGACAACTTGCCTGCGTCGTGATCGACGTCGAACACCCGGATCCACGCCGGATTTCCCTCGCCCTCGGTGAGGCCCGTATCGATGACATAGAGCTTCTTCTCGTCGGCCGAGAACGCAAGGCCATTGGGCATCACGAAATCGTCGGCGACGACCTTGATCTCGCCGGACTTTGGATCGACCCGGAAGACGTTGTGCTTGTCTTGCTCGAACGGCTCCTTGAGACCCTCATAGTCACCCTTGATGCCATAGCCGGGATCGGTGAACCAGATCGCGCCGTTGGATGCAACCACGACGTCGTTCGGCGCGTTGAGCTTCTTGCCCTGGTACTTGTCGGCGATGACGGTGATCGACCCGTCAAGCTCGGTGCGCGTGACGCGCCGGCCGCTATGTTCGCAGGTGACCAGGCGTCCCTCGCGGTCGATGGTGTTGCCGTTCGAGTTCATCGACGGCTGGCGATAGACGCTCAGGTGACCGTCATCCTCGCTGTAGCGCATGATGCGGTTGTTCGGGATATCGCTGAACAGAACATAGCGCCCGGCCGGGAAGTAGACCGGTCCCTCGGCCCAGCGGAAGCCGGTCGCCAGGCGCTCGACCGCACCGGTCCCGGGGCTGCCTTTGAAGCTCTTGTCGAGAGCTTCGATATGCGCATCGGGATAGCGCGTACCGGGCAGCGGGCCCAAGGGCATCGGCTGGGTGTCTCTGAGCCGAACGGCCGTTTCGCCGAGCGGCCGCTCGCTCGCCGCTGAGGCCGCCGTTGCGGTTGCGGCTGTTGCGGCCAAGGCCGCCGCGCCCTTCAGCAGGGTGCGGCGAGCAAGGCCGCCGGATTGGTTCTCGTTGTTGGGAAAGGTCAGTGGGGTTGTCATGGTTTCCTCCCATTTTATCGTTGGGAGGAAACCATCTGCCCGCAATCCGGCATAAAGCGGGCGATTGCGTCGAACAACCGGAGATAGTTTGACGTGTTGCCTCTTTGTCAGACCGGATCCCAGCTGAACACGTCGGCGGAGCGATCGAGCTTGTAGAACGAGGCTTTCAACGCCGGCATCGCGTGTTCCGCGACGGTCGCCGGTGTCCAGCCTTCGCCGCGGTGCACAGAACGCAGCGGACGCGATTGACCCATCAGGAAGATCTCGTTCATGCGCACTGCAAAAATCTGACCGGTGACGTCCTTTGCGGCATCGCTCAGCAGATAGGCAACGACGGGCGCGATCTTCTCCGGTCCCATCTGCTGGATCTTTGCCACGCGCGCCTTCTCAGCTTCGGTTTCGGTCGGGATGGTCCCGATCATCCGGCTCCAGGCAAAGGGCGAGACGCAGTTGGAGCGGACATTGAAGCGGTTCATGTCGAGTGCGATCGACTTCGACAGGCCGACGATGCCGAGCTTCGCGGCCGCGTAATTGGCCTGGCCGAAATTGCCGACGAGGCCCGAGGTCGAGGTGAAATGCACGAAGGAGCCGCTCTCCTGTTCGCGGAACAGCCGTGCCGCGGCGTGCGAGACGTAGAACGAGCCCATCAGGTGCACCTTGATCACGGCTTCAAAGGCCTCCACGCTCATCTTGTGGAAGATCATGTCGCGCAGGATGCCGGCATTGTTGACGACGCCGTCGAGCCGGCCGAAATGATCGGTCGCCGTCTTGACGATGCGGCTCGCGGGGATCGCCTCCGCCACGCTCTCGAAATTTGCGACCGCCGTGCCGCCACGCTTCTTGATCTCCTCGACCACCTCCTCGGCCGGCGACGCGCTCGAACCCGAGCCGTCCGAGGCCACGCCGGGATCGTTGACCACGACCTTCGCGCCCTCGGCCGCGCAAAGCAGCGCGATCTCGCGCCCGATGCCGCGGCCTGCGCCGGTGACGACGATGACCTTGTCCTGCAGTAATTTTGTCATGATGCTTTCTCCGTTTTCTTACCTCGCCCCGCCTGCGGGGAGAGGTCGGATTGCATCGAAGATGCAATCCGGGTGAGGGGGATTCTCCGCGTACTCCGAGCGAATTTTTTCGAGGACGCAGCCCCTCACCCCAACCATCTCCCCGTGAAGGACGGGGAGAGGGGGAGGAGGGAGCCGTGCTCGTTCACTGCTCGCCTATTTCTCATTCGTGAAAATGATGGTGCCGCTGGCCGCGAACATGCCGCCGACACCGTGGCACACCGAGATCTTCGCCCCCGGCACCTGCGCCGGCGCAATGCCGCGCATCTGGCGCACGCTCTCCTGCAGCGCGTACATGCCGTACATGCCGGAGTGCATGTAGGACAGGCCGCCGCCATTGGTGTTGAGCGGCAGCTTGCCGCCGGGGCGGGTGTTGCCGTCGGCGATGAACTTGCCGGTCTCCTCATGCGGCATGAAGCCGAGATCGCCGAGGCCATAGAGCGGCAGATGGGCGAAGGCGTCGTAGATCATGAGATGATCGACGTCCTTGTGGGTGATGCCGGCCTCGCGGAAGGCGAGCGGCCCCGCCACCTTGAAGGCGCGGGAGGAGTTGAACGTCTCCATCTGGCTCACCATCGGCGTTTCCACGCTCTCGCCGGTGCCGAGAATGTAGACCGGCTTCTGCGGAAAGTCCTTGGCCCGATCGGCGGAGGTCAGGATCAGTGCGCCGCCGCCGTCGGTGACGAGGCAGCACTGAAACAGGCGCAGCGGATAGGCGATCATCCTGGAGTTCAGGACATCGGCGACCGTGATCGGCTCCTTCATGGTCGCGCGCGGATTCCTTCCGGCCCATTCCCGCTGCACCACCGCGACCATCGCCAACTGCTCATGAGTGATGCCGTAGGTCTTCATGAAGCGCAGCACCGGAATCGGAAACATGCTGGCCGGCGTGGTGACGCCGTAGGGCAGCTCGAACTGGCCGTTGAGGCTGTCGGCGCCGATCATGCGCGGCGTGCGGCCGATGTTCGACTTGCCGCTTTCGGCATGGGTGATCAGCACCGTCTTGCACAGGCCGGCCTCGATTGCAGCCGCAGCATGGCGTACATGCAGCATGAACGAGCAGCCGCCGACGGAGGTGCCGTCGACCCAGGTCGGCGTGATGCCGAGATAATGGCAGATCTGCTGCGGCGTCTCGACCGCGGTGGCAAAGCCGTCGATGTCGGACAGCTTCAAGCCGGCATCCTTGATCGCATTCAGCGCCGCATCGGCATGCAGCTGGATCTGCGACATGTTGGGAATGACGCCAAGCTCGGTGGTCTCGGCCGCGCCGACAACGGCAACCTGGTTTCTGCGCATGGTCCTTACCCCTTCGCCGGCCGGAACAAGGGCAGCGTGATCTGCTCGTCGAGTTTTTCGAATGTCACCTCGAGCGGCATGTCGAGCTCGAGCGCCTCCGGCGTCTGCGGGCAGTCGACGATGTTGCTCATCAGGCGCGGCCCCTCGTCGAGCTCGACCACCGCGATGGAGTAGGGCGGGGTGAAGCCAGGGGCGGGGCGATGATGGATGACGTAGCTGTAGAGCCTGCCCTTGCCGCTCGCCTTGAACACCGACACCTTGCGCGAGCCGCAGGCGGGGCAGAACGGCCGCGGCGGGAAATAGCTCTTGGCGCAATCGTCGCAGCGCTGCAGTCGCAATTCGCCGGCTCGCGTGCCGTCCCAGAAATGCTGGGTCTCCGGGGTCGGTTTGGGCTTTGCGCGTGCTGCCTCGGCCATGTCGGCGTGTCCTCCATCGGCGTGTTTCGATCTTGATGCGCCAACGGCCGAAAGCCGTCAACGGGGAAGCGGACATGCGGCTGCGCGTCCAGCGTATTCCATCGTGCGCAAAATCTCTCCCCACCTCTCCCCAGCGGGGAGAGGTCGGATCGCGCAGCGATCCGGGTGAGGGGCCGCGGCTCGATCGATGGATATTAACCCCTGACCCGGATTGCATCTGTCGACGCAATCCCACCTCTCCCTTCGGGAGAGGTGGGGAGAGCGTCCTGCGCGAACCGATTCAACATCAAGCTTTAGGTCGCATCCTCCCGCTTCAGGAAGCTCACCTGCTGCCGCGAAAGATGATCCGCGAACGCCTTGCTGAGCGGCGGCAGGGTGCGGTTCTTCTTCTTGATCAGTGCGACCTGCCGGGAGAAATTCGGGTCGCTGATGCGCCGCGTGCGCAAGGTCGGCTCGGCCGCGATCTCGCGCGCCGAGCCCGGCAACAGCGTGATACCGATTCCGGCCCGCACCATGCCGAGCGCCGTCATCATCTGGGTGGCTTCCGTGACCGGTGTCGGCATCAGCCCGGCGCTGCGAAAGGCGTGGTCCGTCACCGCACGCACGCTGGTGCGGCTGTCCAGCATCACGATCGGAAACTGCGCCAGCCGCTCGGCGGTGATGCGCGAGAATTTCTCGATCGGATGCCCTTGCGGAAAAATCACCCTGATCTCGTCGCTGGCGCGAAACAGCACCTCGACGTCGGGGAAGTCGACATTGCCGCCGGTCAGGCCCAGGTCGACCTCGTCGGAGCGGACCAGCCCGAGCAGCGCGCTTGCGATCACGTCTCTCACCGCAAAGGACGCGCCGGGGTTCTTGTTGCGGAACTGCAGGATGGCATCGGGCAGGATGCTCGCCGCAAAGGACGGCAGCGCCGCGATCCGCACCACGCCAAGTTGCGCGGTGGAGACATTCTTGACGTCAAGCAGAACGGAATCGAGATCCTGCAGCGTGCGCTCGAACGAAGGTAGTAGATCGCGGCCGACCCGGGTGAGGTTGACCGCACGCGGATTGCGGTCGAAAAGCTTCAATTGAAGCGCTTCCTCCAGCCGTCTGATCTGCACGGTGAGGGTGGGCTGCGAGACATGAAGGAACGCCGCAGCGCGCGTAAAGCTTCCGAGCTTGGCGACGGCGACGAAGGAGCGCATTTGCCGCAGGCTGATATCCATAGCCAAAGCGTATGGCTGAGATTGAATTATTTCAATCCTCGTATAGTTGATTTGTCGGCGCGGACGGGCCAAAAGGGCGCAACAACAGGGCCAGAGGAAACGCACAATGATCAAGAACAGTTTGGCCGCGCTCGCAGCGGCCGTGACGCTCGCCGGGCCGGCCTTCGCAGGCGAGGCGCCTTCCGAGATCAAGATCGGCACGCTCTATGCGTCCTCGGGCCGCTACGCCTCGATCTCGATGCCGGTCTATAGCGCGCTGAAGCTCTGGGTCGACCAGAAGAATGCCGAAGGCGGCGTCTATGTGAAGGCATTCGACAAGAAGCTGCCCGTCAAGCTCGTCTCCTATGACGACCAGAGCAACACGGCGACGGCCTCGACGCTCTACAATCAGCTGGTCACCCAGGACAAGGTCGACCTCCTGGTCGCCGATTCCGGCTCGGTGTTGACCGCGCCGGCGGTTGCAATCGCGCGCGACCACAAGACCTTCCTGTTCGACCAGACCGGCACCGGCGCGAGCTTCTTCTCCAAGGACAATCCCTATATCGCGCTGATGGCCGACCCGGTCTCGACCGTGTGGCCGAAGCCGGTTGCCGACTTCATCAGCCATGACGGGCCCGCGCTCGGCATCAAGAAGATCGCGATCCTGTATTCGACCAACGAGTTCACGGGCACGCAGGCCAACGCCTTCCGCAAATTCGTCAAGGAGTCCGGCGCGCCGATCGAGATCGTCTATGACCAGGGCGTGCCGACGGAGACGACCAACTACACGGTCATCATCAACAACATCAACAGCGCCGATCCGGACGCGGTCATCACCTTCGGCTATGCGCCGAACGACATCGCCTTCCTGCGCAACGTCCAGGACGTCGGCGTCAATTTCAAGATGCTGTTCTCGATCTATGCCGGGCTCGAGACCGAGCTGTTGGAAAAGAACATCGGCGCCAAGGGGCTCGAGCACATCTGGACCTATGTGCCGCCGTCCGAGCTGGAATACCCGGTCGAGTTCGGCATGAGCATGAAGGACTACAAGGCGGCCTGGCAGAAGGCCTATCCCGACGGCAAGGTCGAGTTCGGCTTCAATGCGGTCGCGGGCTACACCACCGCGCTCGTGATCGAGAAGACGCTGTCGGTTGCGACCTCGCTCGACCAGATGGAGCTGCGCAACGCGGTGTTCAGCCTGTCGGGCAAGCTCAAGACGCTCGACGGCACCTTCGCGCTCGACGAGATGGGCGGGCAGATCGGCGAGCTGACGCCGCTCGGCCAGCTCTCGCTCGACGACCACGGCCACATCAAGTTCGTCTCCATCTACCCGCACGAAACCGCCACCGGCAAACCGGTCTATCCCGCGCCATGAGGCGGGCAGGGACGGAGGCTGAAGCGGGGGCGCCATGATCGGACTTCGACGAGCTGGACCCTGCATGTCCGTCACCCTGAGGTGCCCGCGCCAGCGGGCCTCGAAGGGCGACGGCCCGGATGCGTCAGCGGGGCCCTTCATCCTTCGAGGCTCGCTCCGCTCGCACCTCAGGATGACGGGACGAAAACGGCGGCTGTCACAGCTACGGCGTGACCTCGCATGCTGACCTACGCCCTCGTCGCCGGCGTTCTGTTCGGGCTTTACTTCAGCCTGGTCGGCATCGGTCTCAATCTCGTGTTCGGCGTCATGCGCATCGTCAACCTTGCGCATGGCGACGTGCTGATGCTCGGTGCCTTCATCGCGCTTGGCGTGGTGACGTTCGCCGGCATCGATCCGCTGTTCGCGGTGCCGCTGGCCTTTGTCGTGTTCCTGATCGCGGGGCTCTTGCTCTACTGGGTGCTGGTGCCGCGGCTGCAGGGCTCGGTGAATCCCGAGATGCTCTCGATCATCCTGTTCTTCGGTCTGTCGCAGGTGATCGAGGCGATCACCACCATCTTTGCCGGCACCAGCGAGCGCTCGATCCAGAGCCGCCTGCTCGGCACCGTGTTCACGACCATCCAGGTCAAATGGTTCGGCGGCAAGCCGGGCAGGGGCGGGCCGATCTCGATTCTGGGCCAGAGCTTTCCGGCGCCGTGGGTGATCGCAGCCGTGACCAGCCTGGTCGCGATCGGCCTCGTCTATCTCTATCTCTACCGCACCCGGCTCGGCACCCTGACCCGCGCGGTGATGTCACGGCGCGACGAGGCGCTGGCGACCGGCATCGATGTCGACCGCGTCTCGGCCGCCGCCTTCGGCGTCGGGCTTGGCCTCGCGGCCGTCGCGGGCGTGTTCGCGCCCTTCATGTTCGGATCGGTGACGCCGGCCTTCGGCGCGGATGCCACCGTCACGTCGTTCGCCATCGTCGTGCTGGGCTCGCTTGGTAATCCGCTCGGCACCGCGCTCGGCGGTGTCGTCTATGGCGTCTGTTACATGCTCGTGCAGACCTATCTCTCCTCCTGGGCCGATCTCTTGCCTTATGTGCTCCTGATCCTGATCCTGTTGCTGCGTCCGAGCGGGCTGCTCGGAAGGCAGGTGCGCGTTGCCTAGCGCTCTCCGCCATACGCTGTTCATTCTGCTGCCGCTGCTCGTCGTGCTGGCGGTGCTGCCCGGCATCTATCAGAACCACCTCCTGCTGTTCAATTTTGTGATCTTCCTGATCCTCGCGCAGGGTGTGAACATCATCTACGGCTTCACCGGCTACCTGCCGTTCGGCTATGTCGGCTTCTTCGGCGCCGGCGCCTACGGCTTTGCGATCATGGTGATGCATCTGCAGGCCCCGGCCGTGGTCGCGGTCCTGGTCGCCGGCCTTGTCGGCGTCGCGCTCGGGCTGCTGCTGACGCCGCTGCTTAGGCTGTCGGGAGCCTATTTCGCCATCGCCAATCTCGCGGCGTCGCTTGCCGTGTTGCATCTCGTCGCCAATCCGGCGCTGGAAAGGATCACCAAGGGCCCCTATGGCGTGTCGCTGACCGGGGCCCTCGACCCGAACTCGGCCTATGCCGCCACGATCATCAACCCGGACATGGCCTATGCCGCGGCACTCATCGTGCTCGCGCTGACCGTTGCCGGCGTGATCTACCTGAAGAACTCGAGCTTCGGACTGGCGTTACAGGCGGTCCGCGAGGATTCCGTCTCGGCCGCGATGTCAGGCGTCAACGTGGTGAAGATGCGCGTGATCGCCTGGCTGGCATCCGCCCTGGTTGCCGGACTCGCCGGCGGCATCTACGCCTGGTACGTCTCGGTGTTCTACCCCGACAACGTGTTCTCCGGCGACTTCTCGATCTTCGCCATCGTGTTCGCGCTGTTCGGCGGGGTCGCCACCATCACCGGGCCCATCGTCGGCGTGATCATTCTTTACGGCATCTACAACGTGATCGGCGTCACCACGCCGCAATATTTCCAATTGATCTATGGTCTCCTGATCATGGGACTGGTGCTGTTCCTGCCGGCGGGCCTGGTGTCGCTGGCGACGCGGAGGGGATGGCATGTCCCCTGAGGCGACAAAACCGCTTCTCAACGTGACGGGTCTCGTGAAGCGCTTTGGCGGCTTCTCGGCGCTCGACGGCTTGAGCTTCCATGTCGCGCCGGGCGAGATTCTCGGTCTCGTCGGCCCGAACGGCTCCGGCAAGACCACGGCCATCAACGTGATCTCCGGTCTCTACGCCCCCGACGGCGGCGAGGTGAGGTTCGACGGCGCCTCCATTGGCGGCGTCGCCTCGCACAGGCTGGTGCATGGCGGCATCAACCGCACCTTCCAGGTGCCGAAGCCGTTCATGTCGCTCACCGTGCGCGAGAACGTCCAGGTCGCCCTGTCTCACGGCCGCCCGGCGACCGCTCCGCCGACGATCGCGGAGCTGCTCGACGAATACCGCCTCGCCGATCTCGCCGGCCGCCCGGCCTCCGAGCTCAACAGCGCCCAGCAGAAGATGCTGGATCTGACGCGCGCGCTCGCCACCCGGCCGCGGCTGCTGTTGCTCGACGAGCTCGCCGCCGGCCTCAACCCGGCCGAGCTCGACTGGATCGCCGGCCGCATCAAGGCGCTCGCCGCAAGCGGCGTTGCGATCATCGTGGTCGAGCATCTCATGGGCTTCATCGAGCACATCACCGACCGCGTCATCGTGCTCAATGCCGGCAAGGAGATCTTCGAAGGCAAGCTCGCCGCTGCGGTGAAGGAGCCGCAGGTGATCGAGGTGTTCCTGGGAGGCGAGCATGCCGCCTGAGGTCACGTCGCTATTGGACGCCAGGGGAATCGAGGCCGGCTACGGCACCATGCAGGTGTTGTGGGGCGTCGATCTCGACGTGCGCCCGGGCGAAACCGTGCTGCTGCTCGGCGCCAACGGCGCCGGCAAGACCACCTTCCTGAAATCGCTGGTGGGGCTCGTGCAGGCGCGAAGCGGCAGCATCAAGCTCGGCGGCGAAGACATCACGCGGATGCGCTCCAGCGACCGCATGCGCCGCGGCATGACCTACATGTCGGAGCTCGCGGTGTTCCCCGATCTCACCATCGAGGAAAACATCCGCATCGGCGCCCAGGCGCTCGGTCATGCCGATCCCGATCGCCGCATGGACGAGCTCTATCAGCTGTTTCCGGTGCTGCGCGAAAAACGCCGCCAGCTCGCATCGAGCCTGTCGGGCGGCCAGCGCAAGATGCTGGGCGTGGCGAAAGCGCTGTCCGCCGAGCCGAAGCTCTTGGTGATGGACGAGCCGTCGGCCGGGCTGTCGCCGCTGTTCGTGAAAGAGGTGATCCGCGTGCTCTCGAGCCTGCAGGGCCGGGGACTTGCGCTGCTGATCGCGGAACAAAATATCAGTTTTCTGGAAGTCGCGACGCGGGTGTTCGTGCTGGAAGGCGGCCATATCCGCTTCTCCGGCACGGTTGCCGAGATGAGCGGCAATGAGGACCTGCATCGCGCCTATTTCGGGCTGAAGTGATGCGCACCATCAGGATAGGTTCCGGCGCCGGCTATTCCGGCGACCGTATCGAACCCGCCATCGAGCTCGCCGCAAAGGGCGACATCGACTATCTCGTGTTCGAATGCCTGGGCGAGCGCACGGTGGCGCTGGCGCAGCAGGCGCGGCTGAAGAACCCGGATACCGGCTACGATCCGTTGCTGGACGAGCGCATGCGTGCGGTGCTGCCGCTCTGCGCAGCCAAGGGAATCAAGATCGTCACCAATATGGGCGCGGCCAATCCGGAAGCGGCCGCGAGGAAGACCGCCGAGATCGCACGCAGTCTCGGGCTGCCGTCGCTGAAGATCGCGGCCATCGTCGGCGACGACGTGTTGGAGGCCTGCAGGCAGGGCGATCCGCCGATCCTGGAGTTCGAAGGCAGCATCAGGACGCTCGGCAACCGCATCGTCTCCGCCAATGCCTATCTCGGCGCCGGACCGATGGTCGAAGCGCTGTCCGCCGGCGCCGATGTCGTGATCACCGGCCGCGCCTCCGATCCCGCATTGTTCCTGGCGCCGATGATCCATGCCTTCGGCTGGGCCATGGACGACTGGACTCTGCTGGGCAAGGGCACCGTCGCCGGCCACTTGCTCGAATGCGCCGGCCAGATCACCGGCGGCTATTTTGCTGACCCCGGCTACAAGGATGTCGAAGGTCTGGCGCGGCTCGGCTTTCCCATTGGCGAGGTCGGCGAGGATGGCTCGCTTGTCGTCACCAAGGTCGCGGGCTCCGGCGGGGCGGTGACCGCACGGACCTGCAAGGAGCAGCTGCTCTACGAGGTGCACGATCCCTCGCGCTATCTGCAGCCTGACGTCGTCGCCGATTTCTCGCAAGTCGAGGTCGAGGAGATCGCCGCCGACCGCGTCCGCGTCACGGGCGGGCGCGGCACGGCGCGCACCGAGACGCTGAAGGTCTCGGTCGGCTATGTCGACAGCTTCATCGGCGAGGGACAGATCTCCTATGCCGGTCCCGGCGCGCTGGCGCGGGGGCGGCTCGCCCTCGAAATCGTGCGCGAGCGGCTCAAGCTGACCGGCGTTGCCGCGAGCGAATTGCGCTTCGACCTGATCGGCGTCGATTCCCTGCACGGGCCCGCGGTCTCCGCCCATGCCAATGAGCCCTATGAGGTGCGCGTCCGCGTCACCGGCCGCACAGAAAATATGCGTGAGGCTGTCAGGATCGGCAACGAGGTGGAGACGCTCTACACCAACGGTCCCGCGGGCGGCGGCGGCGCCTGGAAATCGGCACGCGAGGTGGTGGCGGTGGCGTCCGTGCTGCTGCCGCGCGGGCAGGCGAAGCCGCAGGTCCGCTTTGTCGGGGGCGTGATACCATGAAGCTGCGCGAGATCGCCCATTCCCGCACCGGCGACAAGGGAAACACCTCCAACATTTCCGTGATCGCCTACCACATGGAGGATTACCCGCTGCTCCTGGCGCAGGTGACGGCGGAGCGGGTCAAGGCCCATTTCGCCGGCGTTGTCGAAGGCAGCGTGGTGCGCTATGAGCTGCCAAGGATAGGTGCGCTCAATTTCGTGATGACCCAGACGTTGGGCGGCGGGGTGACGCGGTCGCTGGCGCTGGACGCGCACGGCAAGTCGCTCTCCTCCGCGCTGCTGGATCTCGAGATCGAGGCGCCCCCGGACTAGGTTTGAAGCTCAAGCAGGCGAGGTGTTCATGACCAATCTTCCGACCATTGCCTCGCTCGCCGATGATCTCGAAGCCGGCCGCATCTCGGCCCGCAAGCTGGTCGAGGACTGCATTGCCAGGATTGCCGATCCCAATGGCGAGGGCCAGCGCACCTTCATCCATGTCGACAAGCAGGCCGCGCTCGATGCGGCGGATGCCATGGATGCCTTGCGCCGGGCCAAGGCCGCGCCGTCGCGCTTTGCCGGCATTCCGGTCTCGATCAAGGACCTGTTCGACATCAGGGGACAGGTGACCCGCGCCGGCTCGCGCGCGCTGGAGGATTCGGCGCCTGCCGAGGCCGATGCACCCGTGGTGGCGCGGCTGCGGCAGGCCGGGTTCATCGTCATCGGCCGCACCAACATGACCGAGTTCGCCTTCTCGGGCATCGGCATCAATCCGCATTACGGCACGCCCAAAGGCGCCTGGCAGCGCAGCGAGGGGCACATTCCCGGCGGCTCGTCCTCGGGTGCCGCAGTCTCGGTGCTCGACGGCATGGCGCATGGCGCGCTCGGCACCGACACCGGCGGCTCCTGCCGCATCCCTGCGGCCTATAACGGCATCGTCGGCTACAAGCCGACGCAGCGGCGCATTCCGCTCGACGGCGGCGTGCCGCTGTCGTTCTCGCTCGACAGCTACGGGCCCTTGGCGCGCAGCGTCGGCTGCTGCGCGATCCTCGATGCGGTGATTGCGGACGAGCCGGTCACGGCATTGCGCAAGCGTCCGATCAAGGGTGTGCGGCTCGCGGTGCCGACGACGATTGTGCTCGACGAGCTCGATGACGCCGTTGCGCAGACGTTCGAGCGCGCCTTGAGCACGCTGTCGAAGCTCGGCGCCGATATCGAGCATATCGAGGTGCCGGAGTTCCTCGACAGCATCACCATGAACAGCAAGGGCGGTTTTGCCGCGGCCGAGAGCTATGCCTGGCATCGCTATCTGCTGACCTCGAAGGGCGACGTCTACGATCCGCGCGTGTCGGTGCGCATCCTGCGCGGCGAGGCGATCAGCGCCGCCGACTACATCGACCTCATCGAGGCCCGCCGCTCGCTGATCGCGCGCGCCAATGCGCGGCTCGCGCCCTACGATGCGATGGTGCTGCCGACCACCGCCAACACCCCGCCGCGCATTGCCGATCTCGCCGACGACAAGGCGTTCACGACGGCGAATATCCGCAGCCTGCGCAACTGTTCGCTGATCAATCTGATCGACGGTTGCGCCATCTCGCTGCCCGCCCATCGCGAGGGCGAGGTGCCGGTCGGCCTCATGCTGGCGGCGCCCGGCGGCGCCGACCGCCGCATCTTCGAACTTGCCGCGACCCTGGAGCCTCTCATCCGTGTTTGACCTGACCTTCACCATCGAAGCCCAGAGCGGGCCGACGCCACTCACGCTTGCGATTGACCAGCTCGTGATCGCAGGCTGGACCGGCCGCGATCCGGTGGCGCGCGACAAGCATATCGCGGAGCTCGAGGCGCTCGGCATCGCGCGCCCGGCGACGACGCCGATCTATTACCGCGCCTCGGCCCGGCGGCTGACCCAGGAAGATTCGATCGAGGCCTGCGGCACTGACTCCTCGGGCGAGGTCGAGTTCGTGCTGATCGGCTGGCAGGGCCGCATCTTCGTCGGTCTCGGCTCCGACCACACCGACCGCAAGGTCGAGAGCTACAGCGTCACCGTCTCCAAGCAGATGTGCGACAAGCCGATCGCGCCCGCGTTGTGGGAGCTCGAGGACGTCGCCGCCCATTGGGACCGGCTGATCCTGCGCTCCTACGCCGTCACCGGCGGCAGGCGCGAGCTCTACCAGGAGGGCACGCTGGATGCGATGCTGCCGGTTGCGGAATTGATCAAGCGCGGCTTTGAAGGCGGCAAGCTGCCCGACGGCTGCGCCATGTTCGGCGGCACCTTCGCCGCCAAGGGCGGCATCCGCCCCGCCGACCGCTTCGAGTTCGAGCTGGAAGACCCGGTGCTGAAGCGCAAGATCAGCCACGCCTATGACGTGGTGACGTTGCCCGTGCGGGGGTAGTCTCCGCGTTGTCTTGCACCGTCATTCCGGGATGGTCCGAAGGACCAGACCCGGAATCTCGAGATTCCGGGCTCGCCTCTTCGAGGCGTCCCGGAATGACGGCGTGAAACATGGACGTCCAGTTCCCTCGGAAATCGGGTGGTCCGGCCGGGCGTGATCTGCCACACTGCCGGCATGATCGCACACGCCAAGAAAATTCATTCACTGCCGTCGTACGACATCTCCGCCCGCGTCGATGCACTTGACTGGCCTCAGATCGAGGCCGATCTCGACGCCCAGGGCTGCGCCGTGCTCAAGCAGCTGCTCACGCCCGAACAGTGCTGCGCGCTCGTCGCGCTCTATCCCGATGACGCGCAGTTCCGCAGCCGCGTCGTGATGGGCCGCCACGGGTTCGGCCGCGGCGAATACAAATATTTCGCCTATCCGCTGCCCGAGCTGATCGCGCAATTGCGGCCGGCGCTGTACGCGCGCCTGCAGGGCATCGCCAACCGCTGGAACGAGGCGATGGGCATCGCCATCCGCTATCCCGCGCAGCACGCGGCTTTCCTGCAGCGCTGCCACGATGCCGGGCAGGCGCGCCCGACGCCGCTGTTGCTGCAATATGAAGCCGGCGACTACAACTGCCTGCATCAGGACCTCTATGGCGAGCACGTCTTTCCGTTGCAGGTCGCGATCCTCTTGTCGCAGCCGGGCCGCGATTTCGAGGGCGGCGAGTTCGTGCTGACCGAGCAGCGCCCACGCATGCAGTCGCGCGCCGAAGTGGTGGCGCTGGCCCAGGGCGACGCGGTCGCCTTTGCCGTGCATCATCGCCCCGTGCAGGGCACGCGCGGCAGCTATCGCGTCAATTTGCGCCATGGCGTCAGCCGGTTGCGTTCGGGCCGGCGCCACACCGTCGGCATCATCTTCCACGACGCCAAATGACGGCGGATCTGTTTGACGGCACGCTCGATGTCGGCCCCGCGCAGCAGCAGCTTGCGGAGGGCGCCGTGCTGCTGCGCGGCTTTGCCCGCGCCGTCGCAGACGATCTGGTGGCCGCGCTGCACACGGTGATCGCGCAGGCGACGTTCCGCCACATGCAGACGCCGGGCGGCCATCAGATGTCGGTGGCGATGACCAATTGCGGCCAAGTCGGGTGGCTCACCGACCGCAGCGGTTATCGCTATGATACGCTCGATCCGCAGACGGGACAGGCGTGGCCGACGATGCCGGACGTCTTTCTCCTGCTGGCGCGCCAGGCCGCGGCGCGCGCGGGCTTTGCCGGCTTCGCGCCCGATGCCTGCCTGATCAACCGCTACGAACCGGGCGCACGCATGTCGCTGCATCAGGACCGCGACGAGCGCGACATTGCCGCACCGATCGTTTCGGTCTCGCTGGGGCTGCCGGCCATCTTCCTGTTCGGCGGCCCCAGGCGCGCCGACAAGGCGCAGCGTTATCGCCTGCAGCATGGCGATGTCGTGGTCTGGGGCGGTCCGTCGCGGCTGTACTTTCATGGCGTGGCGCCGCTGGCCGACGGCGAGCATGTCTCGCTCGGCCGCCAGCGCATCAACCTGACCTTCCGCAAGGCCCGCTGAACAAGGCCCTCTGATTTACTGTTACCACGTCGCGAAACTGTGAGGCGGTCGCATTTTTCGCAGCCCTCCGTCTGGTCTATGCTCGGCTCAAGGAGGCCCTGCCATGACCACGACCGAGATGCCGCGCGCGACGCAATCAAGCGCCAATCGCACCGGCCTCTATCTGTCGTTCCTGCAGCTGGTGTTCACGCTGCTCTGGACCACCTATGTGATCTATCTGCCCAAGCTCGCGGCGCAGGTCGGGATTGCTCCGGCGGCCGTGATTCTGATCCTGATGATGGATCAGGCGATCTTCACCATCACCGATACCGCGATGGGCCTGGTCGCCGACAAGGTCGAAGCGCTGCTCGGCCGGCTCGGCGTCTTTGTCGGCGCCTTGACGCTGTTGTCATGCGCGGCCTTCGCCGCGCTGCCGTTTGTCGCCGGCGTCGGCCCGGCCGCCAAAACCGGGCTGATCGCGCTGATCGCGATCTGGGCCGTGACGTCCTCGGCCTTGCGCGCGCCGCCCCTGATCCTGCTCGGCAAATACAGCGCCACGCCGCGGCTGCCCTTTCTGGCGGCGCTGGTGATGCTCGGCTACGGCATTGCGGGCGCGGTGTCGCCCTATCTCGGCGTGCTGCTGCGCGATCGCGATCCGCGGCTACCCTTCATTCTGTCCAGCGTCGTGCTGCTGTTCGTGGCGCTCGGCCTTTCGCGCGTCGAGCGCGACATCGCCAAGGACGTGCCAGTGAAGACGGCGAGGGCTCCGGCAAGACCGCTCGGCAAGGTGCCCGTGATATTCATCGCGGCCATGGTGCTGCTGGCGCTCGGCTACCAGCTGCATTTCTCGATCAACAGCCCGCCGGTCTATCTGCGCTTTGCCAAGCCCGACGACCTGCAATGGCTGATGCCGGTGTTCTGGATCGGCTTCAACATCGCGATGTTTCCGGCAAGCCGCGTGGTCAAGCACCGTGGCGGCCTGATCGTGATGGGCGCAGCCGGCCTGTTGGGGGCGGTGGCGCTCGTGG
Organism: Bradyrhizobium sp.; assembly: GCA_035293585.1. Classification (GTDB taxonomy): domain Bacteria; phylum Pseudomonadota; class Alphaproteobacteria; order Rhizobiales; family Xanthobacteraceae; genus Bradyrhizobium. The sequence continues at coordinate 121,266 of DATGMN010000075.1, forward strand.
TCGCCGAGATCGCCGGCGGGCTCAACACCGTGATCGTTGCGCAATTCCTCGCCGGCGCGGCCTGGGGCTGCATGCTGATGAGCGCGGTCTCCGCAGCCCTTGCAATCGGCGCGACGGGCGCGGAGGGCAAGGTCACGGGCCTGGTGTTCTCCGCGCTCGCGCTCGCGACATTCGCGCGGATGGCGGCGGTCGCCGGCGGCCTGCAGAAGCTGCCGGACTACGCGCCGCTGTTGCACTGGGCGCCGGTGGCGTGCTGGTCGGTCGCGGGCTGCGGGCTTCTGGTGCTGGCGGCGTCGCGGATGTCCGGCGCGCGGCAGATCTAGGCCGCGATAAGCCTGCCGGGCTGACGCCGCGTCGGAGCCTGCTTTGCCCCAATAGGAGACATTCCGCTGCCTGGCAGTGGAACGACGCAACGTGCCGACATTGCCAAGACCGAAACGACCGCTGAAAAACTAACGCTGACGTTGTGCCAGGTAGAACCCGGACAGCACCGTGACCAATCCCGCCGCCTGTAGCAAGGTCGGCGGCTCGCCCAGCAACAACCAGCCCACCAGCAAGGTCAGCGCCGGCACGATCGCGGGGACAACCGCGGCGCGGGCAACCCCGAGACGTTGGATCGAGAATGCGAACAGATATAGCGCCGCAGGACCAGCGAGGAGTCCTTGCCCGAGGGCTTGCAGCGCATTCTCGCCGGGGCCCAGCGCCGCCACTCGGCCGATCCCGCCGAATGCCACATAGGGCAGAAACAGCGAGAGCGATAGCACGCTGATTACGGCGGCGGCGGAGAAGGCGGAGATGCGCCAATATCGCACGAGCGTGGCGAAGCCCGCGAACATGAAGCCAGTCAGGACGAAGATCAAATCGCCCTGCACGGCGCTCTGCCCGATATGGCCGATGGACTCACTGCCGATCACGACCAGGCCGGCCACGATCACCGCTGCGCCCAAGACCCGCGAGAGCGAAATTCGCTCCCCGAGCAAGACCGCCGCGAGGAATATGCCGCCCAGGGTCGCGCAGGAAGGCTGGATGACGCTGCCATGCCCCAGGGGTACGAACAGGAAGCCGGTATAGCTGATGATCGACATCACCGGTCCGCCCAGCACCATCAGTGCCAGTCCGCGGGCCCATCCGATGCCGCAGAGATCACCGAGACCGGCGCGAAGGATGAACGGGAGAAATGCGAGGCCCGACCATAAGAACCGGTGCATCAGCAGGTCCGCGGGCGTGAATCCGACCTTGAGTCCGTGCCGTGTCGCCACGAAGCCGAGCGCCCAGAATAGCGCAGCGCCGAGGCCGCACGCGACCCCAAGCAGGGCGGGTGTCGTATCTGATCTTTGGGCTAAAGCCCCGGCGACGCTTGTCGGCTCGGTCATCGCCGACGATTACGTCAGCTCACACATCGGTTCAACCCACGGGCATGCAGGGCTGACGAGCGCGCCGGACCACGCGGTGACGCTCACCGCTGGTCAGAGCGAATGGCCCAATGCGTCCGCGCTCTCATTCAGGGCTTCGCGGGATGAATGAAAGTCCAGGGCGTCACCTCAGAATCCCTAGCTACCTCGACCGCAATCAAAGCAGGCCCGCCGGTGCCCAACGCCTTCTCCAGCGCGGGACGGAAGTGGTCCGGCGAGGTGACGCGGCTCGCCGCCACGCCGAAGGACTCCGCAAGTTTCACAAAATCCGGATTGACGAGGTCGGCGGCGACCACGCGGCCGTCGAAGCGCTGGCGCTGGTCGCGCCGCACATTGCCATAGGCATTGTTGTTGAACACCAGCGTCACCACGCCGATGTTGAACTGCACGGCGGTGGCAAGCTCCTGCACGCCGAACATGAAGCCGCCGTCGCCGGTGATCGCCACGACAGGTCTGTCGGGATTGGCGATCTTGGCGCCGAGCGCGGTCGGGAAGCCCGAGCCGAGCGTGCCCTGATAGCCCGAGGTGATGAAGGTGCGCGGCTCGTAGATCGGAAAGCCGTACCAGGAGGCGAAGCCGACCTGCGACAGCTCGTCGGTGACGATGGCATTGTGCGGCAGCACCTCGCGCAGGATGTTGAGATACGCCATCTGCGGCTGGACCTGCTGGATGTCCTGCTGCGCCGCGGCGGTGGCCTCGGTGATCTCGGTGCGCCGGCCGCTGGTCTTGCGGTAGCCCACTTTCCGGACCGCCGCGAGCAATTCGCCCGTCGCCGCCTTGGCATCCGAGATCACGGCAACGTCAGGCGTGAAGCGCCGCATCTCGACCGGATCGATGTCGATGCGCACCGATTTCAGCCCGTCCGGACGGTATGGCCAGCGCGACATGGTCGGCAATTCCAGCCGCGTGCCGATGCCGATCATCAGGTCGGTCCTCGGCCAGAGCCTGTAGGCCGCGGCCATGGTCAGGCCGAGCTCATGTGCATTGGAGACGATGCCGCGGCCGCTGCGGAACGCGACCACCGGCGCATCGATGGTCTCGGCAAGCTCCAGAATCTCCTCGCGCGCATGGATCGCGCCGCTGCCGACGAAGATCATCGGCCGTTGGCTGCCCGCTATCAGCGCCGCCGCATCCCTGATGCCGTCAGGATCGGGCAGCGGGGCCGGGAAGGGATCGAACACCTCCGCCGCGCCGGTCGCGGCGCGCTGGGTGAAGACGTCCCACGGCATCTCCAGCGCGGCAGGTCCCCGGCGTCCCGACAGCATCTCCTGAAAGGCGCGCGCGACCATGGTGGGCGCGACGTCGGGATATTCGATGCGCTCGGCCCATTTGACGAAGGTGCGCAGGGTCGCAAGCTGGTCCGGCATCTCGTGCAGATGGCCGCGGCCCTTGCCGAGGAATTGCGTCGGCACCTGGCCGGTCAGGCACAGCACGGGCTCGTTGCTGCCGAACGCGGTCAGCATCGCCGCGCCAGCATTGAGCACGCCGGGGCCCGGCACCACGCTGAACACGCCGGGCCTGCCGCTCGATCGCGCATAGCCATAGGCCATGTAGCCGCAGGCCTGCTCATGCCGTGCGCCGATCACTTTCAGCTGCGCCTGGTGGAAGGCGTCGAACAGCCCGTATACTTGCGCGCCGGGCAGGCCGAACACCGTGTCGACACCGTGGGCCACAAGGCCGCTCACGATCGCTTCGCCGCCGGTCATTGTCGTCATGTGCGAGATTCCAGTTGAAGTTTGTCGTGGTGTCAGGCTGCTTCGTCGATCACGCCGTTGCGCAACAGGCCGATGCCCTCGGCCTCGACCTCGACGAGGTCGCCGGGCTTCAAATAACGCGGCGGATCGAAGCGCGCGCCGGCGCCGGTCGGCGTGCCCGTAACGATGACGTCGCCCGGGACCAGCGTGGCGAAGGTCGAGATGTAGCTGATCAGATAGCGGAACGGGAAGATCAGCCTGGAGGTGCGGTCATCCTGGCGCAACTCGCCATTGACGCGGGTGGTGAGGCGGATATCGGCGATCTGCGCTTCGCGCTCGTAAGGAACGAGCCAGGGACCGAGGCTGCCGCTGGCGTCGAAATTCTTGCCCTGGGTGACGTTGAACTTGGCATGGCGCAGCCAGTCGCGCACGCTGCCTTCATTGCACAGCGTCAGCGCCGCGACGTGATCGAGTGCGGCGCTTTCTGAGATGTGCCGACCCGGCTTGCCGATCACCAGCACGACCTCGCCCTCGTAATCGAGCTGCGGCGAGGCGCGCGGCCGCACCAGCGGCGTGTCGTGGCCGACGAAGGAGCGCGGCGTGCGCATGAACATGGACGGATATTTCGGCGCGTCCTGGCCGTCCTTGTATTCGGCGTTGCGGTCGGGATAGTTGACGCCGATGCAGATGATCTTCTCCGGCGCCGGGATCGGCGGCAGCCAGGTGACGCCGTCGAGCGCGTGATCGGGCGCGCGATGCACGGCGGCGTCTGCGAGCTTTTGCAGTGCGCCGGCGGCGATGACTTCGCGCAGCGTCGCATAGTCCGTGCCATAGCGCGCGGAGAGATCGACGATGCCGTTGTCGAAGACAGCGCCGTAACGGCTCTTGCCGTCGATAGAGTAAGTCGCAAGGCGAGGGAAACTCATTCAGCTTTCTCCGTCGTCCCGGCGAAGGCCGGGACCCATACCGCGGAATCTATCGATTTGATTCGGTGCCAATTGTCCTTCGCCCCAACTGCTCCCTGGGCTTATGGGTCCCGGCCTGCGCCGGGACGACCCCGTGGGGAGAGCCTTCGCCCATCACCGCCATCAATCCGCAATCGTCACATCGGCCACGAACGCCGGCTCGCGCACCTTTTCGCCTGGGAACGGCGAGCCCTGCTCGAACCATGAGCGCGGGGCGGGCGCGCCCCACAGGGTCTGGCGGCGCGGGTCCTTCAGCGACCAGCGCAGCGGCTCGTGGTCGTGATCCACCGTGAGATAGTCGCAGGTGTAGAGCTCCAGCCGGTGGCCGTCGGGATCGCGCACATAGAGGAAGAAGGCGTTGGAGATGCCGTGCCGGCCCGGGCCGCGCTCGATGTTCTTGAGATAGCCGCTGGAGGCCATGACGTCGCAGAGATGAATCACGTTCATCGCGGTCGGCACCCAATAGGCGAAATGATGCAGCCGCGGGCCTTTGCCATTGGTGAGCGCGAGATCGTGCACATTGCCCTTGCGGTGCATCCAGGCCGCGGCCATGCGGCCGTTCGCGCCGTCCTCCTCGGCATATTCGGTGAGCCGGAAGCCGAGCCTCGCGTAGAAATTCACGGTGTCCTGCAGCTCGGCCGCGAACACGTTGAAATGATCCAGCCGCTGCGGATGGCAGCCCTTGTAGAGATCGAAGCGCCTGAGCAGATGCGGCCGCTTGTCCATCGCGGCGTAGAGCTCGATCCGGTAGCCGAAGGGATCGGTGAATTGCAGCGTGCGGCCCTGGAACGGCACATCCGCGAAAGCACAGGCAATGCCGTTGTCCTTGAAGAAGGCCGCCGCCTTGTCGAGATCGGTGTCATTGCCGACCTTGAAGCCGAGCCGGTTGCTGGCCGGCACGGGCGCTTTCCGCAGCACCAGCGAGTGATGCTGATACTCCTCGGCCGCGCGCAAATAGACGGCGTTGTCGTCGGCATCCTCGACATGCAGGCCGACCGTGGTCTCGTAGAAATCGCGGCTGAGCTTCAGGTCGGTCACATCGAGCACCGCATGGCTGGCGCGGATGATGTTGAAGGGCGGGTCGAAGACGTGTTGCGGTACGGGCATATGGCTTCCCCTCTCTCAACTGTTTCCCCTCATGGTGAGGAGGCGCCTTGGCGCCGTCTCGAACCATGAAGGCCCGGGTATTTTCGTTCTTCGCGTTCATCCTTCGAGACGCGGGCTTGCGCCCGCTCCTCAGGATGAGGACAGACCGAGACGTTGAATCTTGTGCGTGCCCCGCGCGAGCGCGACGTGCTTGGTTTCCATGTAGAAGTCGAACGAGTAGTCGCCGCCGTCGCGGCCGATGCCGCTCGCCTTCATGCCGCCGAACGGCGTCGGCAGATGGCGGACGTTTTCCGAATTGAGCCAGATCATGCCGGCCTCGAGCGCGTCCGCAACGCGCAACGCGCGGCCCATGTCGCCGGTCCAGACATAGCCGGTGAGGCCGTATCTCACGTCGTTGGCGATGGCGATCGCCTCCTTCTCGTCGCGGAAGGGGATCACGGTCAGGAACGGCCCGAACACCTCCTCCTGCGCGACGCGCATCTTCGAATTCGCCGCGGTCACCAGCGTCGGCTGCACATAATGGCCGCCGCCGGGGCCATCATGCGGCTTGCCGCCGACGGCGATCACCGCGCCGTCCTGCCGCGCCACGTCGAAATAGGCGCAGACCTTTGCCAGATGCCGCTCATGGATCAAGGGTCCGATCTCGGTTGCGGGATCGAGGGGATGGCCGACCTTGAGCGCCTTCACCCGCGCGGTGAGCTTCTCGACGAAGCCGTCCGCGATGCTCTCCTGGATCAGAAGCCGCGAGGACGAGGTGCAGCGCTCGCCGTTGAGCGAGTAGATCATGAACACGACCGCATCGAGCGCCCGATCGAGATCGGCATCGTCGAACACGATCACCGGGTTCTTGCCGCCGAGTTCGAAATGCACCCGCTTCAAGGTCGGCGCGCCCTGCGCCATGATCGCCGAGCCGGTCGCGCTTTCGCCGACAAAGCCGATCGCCTTGATGGCGGGATGCTCGGTCAGCGCCTTGCCGGCCTCTTCGCCGAAACCATGCACCGTGTTGAGCACGCCGTCGGGAACGCCGGCGTCCTTGACGATTTTCGTCAAGAGATCGGCAGTGACCGGCGACCATTCGGCCGGCTTGTGCACGACCGTGCAGCCGGCGGCAAGCGCCGGCGCGATCTTCCAGGTCGACAGCATGAAGGGCGTATTCCACGGCGTGATCACGCCGACCGGACCGATCGGCACCCGGGTCGAGATATTCCAGTGCTCCTCGCTCGGCGTGTTGAGGCCGTCTCTGGCCTCGGCACATTTGTCGGCGAAGAAGCGAAAGTTTTCCGCCGCCCGGATCGCCGCCTTGGCCATGAAGCGATAGGCCTGGCCGGTGTCGATGCATTCGAGTACCGCGATATCGTCGGCGCGCGCCTCGATGCCATCGGCCACCCGATGCAGCAGCTTGCGTCGCATGCTCGCGCCCATGTCGCGCCAGGCCGGGAAGGCTTCGGCGGCAATGGTCGCGGCGCGGTCAATGTCCTCGGCAGTGCCGCGCGCGACCTTGGCGAGCACGCTGCCGTCGACAGGCGATCTGGTCTCGAAGGTGGCGCCGGAAATCGACGGCACGGTCTGGCCGTCGATCATGTGCTTGACGCCGTCTTCCTTCAGTTTCGCGAGCAGGGGAGCCGCGCGCTCCAGATTGGCCTTGAACAGGTCGGCTTTGGGCGCTGCCTTATCCATGGACCGCCTCCGCTTTCAGAGCTTCGTGAATGTTGTTGCGCTTCCAGCTGGTCTCCTTGTCGTTGATCTGCATGTCGAACGACAGCGCGAACTTGCTTTGCGCAAAGACCGGATCGAGATGCTGCGACAGCGCGCGAAAGATGTGCTCGCCGGCTTTCTTGCGCGTCGGCAGATCGCGCCCCTCCCCGAGCCGCAGCACCATGTCGAGAAAGCCGTAATCGCCGCCGCCATCGGCGATGGCGTAGTGCTCGCAAGCGATGGCGCGGACGCGGATGCCGCCGAGCGGGAAGATGCCGGTCTCGACCGCGGCCTTGCGGACAACCTCGACGACTTTGCCCATGTCGAGATGCGCATCGAGATTGGCGGAATATTCGATCGTGAAATGCGGCATGGCGAAATCACTCCATGTTGCTCGCTCAAGCGAAATGGCAGCTCACGGTTCCGTAGGCGCCATAGTCGGCCTGGATTGTGTCGCCCTTGCGGGTCTCGATCGGGCGGATGAAGGAGCCCGCCAGCACGACCTGGCCCGGCTCCAGCGCAAGTCCGTGGGCAGCGATCTTGTTGGCAAGCCAGGCGACGGCGGTGGCGGGATGATTGAGCACGCCGGCGGCAAGTCCGGTCTCTTCCAGCTGGCCGTTGCGATAGCAGAGCGCGCCGATCCAGCGCAGGTCGGCATCGAGCGGCCGCAACGGTCGACCGCCGAGCACGATGCCGGCATTGGCCGCATTGTCCGCAATGGTGTCGAAGATCTTCCGCGTGGCTTTGGTGTCAGGATCGACGCGCTCAATCCGCGTATCGAGGATTTCGAGCGCCGGCACCACGAACTCGGTCGCGTTCAGCGCGTCGAACATTGTGCAGTCCGGCCCCTCGAGCCGCTTGCCCATGATGAAGGCGAGCTCCGCCTCGACCCGGGTGGCGATGAAGCGATCAGCCGGCACGAGGCCGCCATCGGCAAAGAACATGTCGTCGAGCAGCACGCCGGAATCCGGCTCGTCGATATTGAGCGCGCTCTGCATCGCCTTCGAGGTGAGGCCGATCTTGTGGCCCTTCACCACGCGGCCCTCGGCGCATTTGATCTCGATCCACGCCTTCTGGATCGCATAGGCGTCGGCAATGGTGATGGCTGGAAATTCCTGCGACAGCTGCCTGATCTGCGTGCGGGACGTCTCCGCGCGGTGCAGGCGTTCGGCTGCGTGTTTGATCTCGGTGCTCGAAAGGGCCATGGACAGGGCGGTCCGCGCTCGGCAAAACAGGATGCGGGCAGGTGCTTAACATGTTAAGTTTATCCGTGCAAACCCGATTGCTGCATGCTGCAGTGCAAACATTTCGTGAGGCTTTGAACAGCGATGGCGAAGAAATCGTCCGGCCGTTCGGACGGGAAAGACGCAGCCGCGGAGCAGGCGCATCGCCTGCCGATGCGCGAATTCTCGCGCTCGCTGCCGATGGCGCTGCTCCGCGCGCGCGAAGCCGTGATGCGGCAGTTCCGTCCCTCGCTGCGCCGGCATGGCCTCACCGAGCAGCAATGGCGCATCCTGCGCGCGCTTGCCGCAGTCGAGGAGAGCGAGGTCACCGAGCTGGCGCGCACCGCCTTCCTGCTCGGCCCCAGTCTCTCGCGCATCCTGCGCGATCTCGAAGCGCGGCGCCTGATCGAGCGCCGGACCGCGGAGAGCGACCTGCGGCGCGGCGTGGTATCGATCTCGGCGAAGGGATTGAAATTGATGGAGGGGGTCGCGCCCTCGTCGGAAGCGATCTATGCAGCCATCACCAAACGCTACGGCGCGCGCAAGCTCGCGGAGTTGCAGGAGATGCTCGGTGCGCTTGAAGCGAGCCTCGACGGGTTCGAGACGGACGATGCCGATGACCCTCACGCCGAACAGTAGCCGCAAATTTGCATGATGATCTGCGGTGCGTTGCATAGCTGTCACTCCTGCACAGGCTTTGAGCAGGGAAACGGCTCGTGCCGAGCGGCTTTCTGAACCGTTAGTCGAAATCGCAGCAATATCAATTTACTCCGCGCGCCAGACCTTTTAAACAGCTGTTCGGTTTTTGAAGATCGTGCGTCATCGCCGGATCGTGACAAGACCAAGAAGGGCCGACAAGGAAGCCCGGCCCCAGGGAGGAATGAATGAGACTGACGAGACGCGATTTCGCGGCCGGCCTCGCAGCCGGAGTTGTTGCCCCCGCCATCATCGGACGCGCGCGGGCGGAAGGTGCTGCCACCATCAAGATCGGCATGTGCGCACCGGTGACGGGGCCTGCGGCGGAATCCGGGCGGTATGCCATTCAGGGCGCAAAGCTCGCGCTCGAGGCCGTCAACAAGGCCGGCGGTATTCTGGGCAAGCAGGCCGAACTCGTCATCGAGGACGACCAGACCACCAATCCGGGCATCGTGCTCGCGTTCTCCAAGCTCGCGGCACAATCCGACATCGTCGCCTTCCTCGGCTCGATCCGCTCGACCCAGGTGCATGCGATGGCGCCCGACGTGCTCAAGCTCGGCAAGCCCGTGATGATCGGCGGCACCGATCCCAATCTGACACACATGGGCAATCAGTGGCTGTTCCGCTTCCGCCCCAACGACAGCTATTCCGGCCGCGTCATCGCCCAATATGGCGTGGAGACGCTGGGCAAGAAGAAATGGGCCGTGCTGCATTCGACCGACGCCTTCGGCACCGCCGGCGGCAAGGCGCTCACCGACGCCCTGACCAAGCTCGGCGCGCCGCCGGTGCTCGACCAGGGCTACGCCAACCAGAGCCAGGACTTCACGCCGGTCGTGCTCGCCATCAAGCAGTCCGGCGCCGACATTCTCGGCTCCTACTTCACATTCGAGAACGACCTCGGCATCTTCGCCCGCCAGCTGCGCCAGCTCGGCGTCAACATTCCCTGGGTCGGCTCGCCCTCGATCGTCAACATCACCGCGCTGAAGCTTGCCGGCCCCGCGCTCTACAACACCTTCGGCGTCGCCGACTATGCGGAGGATTCGTCCGAGGCGTCGAAAGCCTTCGGCAAGGCCTATCGCGATGTCGCCAAGGTCGCACCCGACAACCAGAGCTCATGGACCTATGACGCGGTGACCGTGCTGTCGGCGGCGATCAACAAGGCCGGCTCGACCGACCCGGCAAAAATCCGTGAGGCGATCCTCGCAACCAAGAAGTTCCCGGGCGCCGAAGGCGAATACAATTTCGACCAGAACGGCGACGGGCTGCACGGCTACAACATCGTGAAGAACGACAAGGGCACGATCACCTTCGACAAGCACATCGAGTTCACCGATTGAGCATCGGCGCGCGGCCTCTCCCGTTAAAAAGGGGAGGGGCCGCGATCTTCGTGCTTCCTGCGACAGCAACGGGCGACCCAAACCGGACTCTTCATGGATCTTGTCCTGCAACTTCTGTTCACCGGGATCGGCATCGGCGCCGTCTACGCGCTGGTGGCGCTCGGCTTCGTCCTGATCTTCCGCGCCACCAATGTGGTGAATTTTGCCCAGGGCGAATTCTCCATGGTGGCGGCATACCTGATGGTGGTGTTCGCGGTCGATCTCGGCTGGCCCTACTGGCTGTCGTTCCTGATCGCGCTGGCCGGCATGGCGCTATTGGGCGTCGTCTTCAATCTCGGCGTCTATTATCCGCTGCGTCACCGCAGCTTCCTTCCCGTGATCATCGCGACCATCGGGGCCTCGATCCTGCTCGCCAATTCCGTGCTCGCGATCTACGGCCCGCAGCCGCAGGTGCTACAGGGCTGGTTCGAGACTCCCGGCATCCAGCTCGGGCCCGTCTATCTCGACAGCCAGTATTTGCTCATCATCGCGGTCACGATCGCGCTCGTGATCTTCAACTACTGGTTCTTCGAGCACACGCTGCTCGGCAAGAAGCTGCAGGCGACCTCGCAGGACAAGGAGATGGCCTCGCTGCTCGGCATCTCCGTCTCCACCATGATCATGATCACCTTCATCTATTCGGCCGTGCTCGGCGGGCTCGCCGGCATCCTGGTGGCGCCGGTACTGTTCGTCTCGATCCAGATGGGCTCGACCATTGCGCTGAAGGCGTTCGCCGCGACCATCATCGGCGGCTTCGGCGATGTCGCGGGCGCCATCATCGGCGGCCTTGCGCTCGGGGTGATCGAGACCTTCGGTGCGGCCTATATTTCCGTGCCGTATAAAGACGGCTTTGCCTTCCTGGTGCTGGTGGCGTTCCTGATCTTCCGGCCGCAGGGCATCTTCGGCGAGCGCGTGGCGGAAAAAGCATGAGCGCAGAGAACATGACCGCTCAGGCCTCCGTCATCCGTCCCAAACCGGCGCTGCTGCGGCACCTGCCGTATTTCATCGCCGCCGCCGTGCTGGTCGCGCTTGCCGGGACCATGCAGTTCGACGGCTACATCCTCAACATCCTGATGCAGGCGACGACGTTCTCGATTGCCGTGTTCGGGCTTTCGGTCGTGCTCGGCCTGTGCGGGCAGATCAATCTGGCCCAGGCTGCGTTCTTCGGCTTCGGCGCCTATGCGGTCGCGCTCGGCACCGCCGATCTGCATGTGAGCTACTGGCTCTGCCTGATCGCGGGCTGCCTCGCCGCGCTGGTCGCCGGCGCCTTCCTCGGCATGTCGACGCTGCGGCTCGGCGGGCATTATCTGGCCATGGTCACCATCTCGTTCCAGCAGATCGTGACGCTGGTCATGATCAATGCGATCTGGCTCACCCACGGCCCCGACGGCGTCTCCAATATCGGCCGGCCGCAGCTGTTTGCGTCGTCGCAGAGCTATCTCGCCTTCTGTGTCGCGGTGCTCGCGATCGTCGGCTACATCGTCTGGCATCTGCCGGACACCAGGCTCGGCCGCGCCATGCGGGCGGTGCGCGACAATGAGCTTGCGGCCGGCGTCAACGGCATCGACGTGTTCCGCACCAAGGTCGCGGCCTTCGGCATCTGCGCATTGCTCGGCGGCCTCGCCGGCGGCCTGTTTGCCGGCGGCTTCGCCTATATCAGCCCCGACCAGTTCGCCTTCTCCGACTCCATCGTGTTCCTGACCATGGCGCTGCTCGGCGGCGTGGCCTCGCCGATCGGATCGGCGATCGGCACGGGCCTTCTGATCCTGATCCCGGAGTGGCTGCGTTTCCTCAAGAGCGTGCCCGGCCTTTACCTCGCCATCTACGGCCTGTTCGTGATCCTGATCATCCGCTTCATGCCCGACGGCATCTGGGGCTTTGTCGCGACCGCCTTCGAGCGGTGGCGCGCCAAGACCAGGGCGCCGCCGGCGGAGAAGGCGCTGGTGCTGAAGCCTGCGACGGTTGGCGGCGAGATCGTGCTGGAGGTTCGCGGCCTGTCGAAGCATTTCGGCGGCCTCAAGGCGGTCGACGGCGTCGACATCGCGGTCAGGCGCGGCGGCGTGCACGCGCTGATCGGGCCGAACGGCTCCGGCAAGACCACGACGCTCAACGTGCTCTCCGGGCTCTACAAGGCGACCTCGGGCAGCATCCTGCTCGACGGCACCGACATCACCAACATGCCGCCGCACAAGCGCACCGCGGCGGGACTTGGCCGCACCTTCCAGAACATCCGCCTGTTCCGCTCCATGACCGCGCTCGAAAATGTCGAGATCGGCGCCGAGCGGCCGGGCAACACCATGGTCGGGCGGGCCGGCGATGCCGCGCTCACCGAGCGCGCGATGGAGGCCTTGACCTTCGTCGGCCTCGGCAGCCGCGCCAACGAGCTGATCACGAGCTTCTCCTACGGCCACCAGCGCCTGATCGAGATCGCGCGCGCGCTCGCCGGCAATCCGACGCTGCTGCTGCTCGACGAGCCCGCGGCCGGGTTGAACTCGACCGAGAAGCTCGAGCTGCATGAGCTCTTGAAGCGCATCGCGGCGCAAGGGCTCACCATCCTGATCATCGATCACGACATGACGCTGGTCTCGGAAGCCGCCCAGCACATCACGGTGCTCAATTTCGGCCGCCGCATCGCGGACGGCGAGTCGCTTGCCGTGCTGCGCCATCCCGACGTCGTCTCGGCCTATCTCGGAACCGAATAATGGCTCTGCTCGAAATCCGCGACCTCGTGGTCCGCTACGGCGAAATCGAAGCGCTGCGCGGCATCTCGCTCTCCGTCGAGCAGGGCAAGGTGGTGACGCTGCTCGGCGCCAACGGCGCCGGCAAGTCGACGACGCTGCGTGCGATCTCGGGGCTGGAAAAGCCTGCCGCCGGCGACATCCTGTTCGACGGCAGATCGATCGCGGGCCTCGGGCCCGAGGCCATCGTGCGGCTCGGCATCTCCCACGTGCCGGAGGGGCGACGGGTGTTTCCGGGCCTGTCGGTGAAGGAGAACATCATGCTCGGCGCGTCGAATCGCCGGGCCTCGACCAAGGACATCGCCCGCGAGGCGGATGCGATGTTCGACCTGTTTCCGGAGATCCGCTCCTTCTCCAATGCGCTGGGCTGGACGCTGTCCGGCGGACAGCTGCAGATGGTCGCGGTCGCGCGCGGGCTGATGGCCAAGCCGCGGCTGTTGCTGCTCGACGAGCCGTCGCTCGGGCTTGCGCCCGTCATCGTGCAGGCGGTGTTCCGCATCATTTCGCAGATCCGCCAGACCACGACGGTCTTGCTGGTCGAGCAGAATGCGCGCATGGGATTGTCGGTCGCCGATTACGGCTACGTGCTGGAAACCGGCCGCATCGTGCTCGGCGGCAAGCCTGACGAATTGTGGGGCAATGAAGCCATCGCCGCCGCCTATCTCGGCGGCCATGCCAAAGCCACAGCTTGAAAGACGCGATACATGGTCACCATCAAGGTTGAAAATCTCATCGACTTCGTTGCCGACGTTTTCGGTCACGCCGACTCCTCGTCCGAAGAGGCCCGCCGCATCGCGACCTATCTGACGACCGCAAACCTCACCGGCCATGACAGCCACGGCGTGATCCGCGTGCCCGTCTACATCCGCTGGAAGAAGACGGGCAATGTCGTGCCGAACCAGACCCCGGAAGTGGTGGTCGATACGCCCTCGCTCGCGGTGGTCGACGGCAAGTTCGGTTATGGCCAGACCGTGGCGCCGGTCGCGGTCAAGCTCGGCATCGAGAAGTGCAAGAAGGCGGGGCTGGCCGCGATCGCGCTGCGCAATGCCGGCCATATCGGCCGTATCGGCGATTGGGCGGAGATGGCGGCGGCGCAAGGCCTGGTCTCGGTGCATTTCGTCAATGCCGCCGGCTCGCTGCTGGTCGCGCCGTTCGGCGGCGTCGAGAAGCGGCTGTCGACCGCGCCCTATTGCGTCGGCATTCCGCGCGAGGGGCAGGACCCGATCGTGCTCGATTTCGCCACCTCCATCGTCGCCGAAGGCAAGTGCCTGGTCGCGAGCCGCGGCGGCAAGAAGCTGCCGAAGGGCGCGCTGATCGATGCCGACGGCACCCTGAGCGAGGACCCGCAGGTGCTGTACGGCCCCTATACGCCGGACGGGCCGCGTGATCACACCAAGGGGACCGGCGCGATCCGCGCCTTCGGCGAGCACAAGGGCTCGGGGCTGGCGTTCATCTGCGAGCTGCTCGGCGGCGCGCTGACCGGCACCGGCGCCACCGCGCCCGACCGCCGCTTCGCCAACGGCATGCTGGCCTTCTACATCGATCCGAAAGTCGTCGACCCCGCGCATGTGTTCGACGGCGAGATCACGCGCTACACCGATTTCATCCGCCAGACCAAGCCGGTCGCCGGCGTCGACCAGGTGCTGATCCCCGGCGATCCCGAGCGCAAGACCCGCGCCGAGCGGACCAGGAACGGCATCCCCTTGCCTGACGATACCTGGGCGGCGATAGTCAACACCGCGCGCGAAGTGGGCGTCAGCGAAGTGAGCATCCAGCGGGCGACGAGCTAGTGCCGACGTCATTCCGGGGGCGCCCGAAGGGCGAACCCGGAATCTCGCGCCGCAACCTCGGGATTCCGGGTTCGCCGCTGGCGCGGCGCCCCGGAATGACGGAATGAAACGCTAAAGTCACACGCTGGGCCGTCGTCCAAGCAACAAGAGGAAACGTGAACTATGGCAAACAACAAGGTCAAGCAGATCTGGGCGTCCGGCAAGGCAGTGGTGAATGCGTGGCTGGCGATCCCCTCCGGCTTCTCCGCCGAAACCGTCGCGCAATGCGGCTTCGACAGCGTCACCGTCGACATGCAGCATGGCGTGCAGGACTATCTCTCCATGGTGCAGTGCTTCCAGGCGATGGACAAGCATCCGGTCACCCCGATGGTGCGCGTGCCCTGGAACGAGCCCGGCATCATCGGCAAGGTGCTCGATGGCGGCGCCTATGGCGTGATCTGCCCGATGGTCAACACCCCGCAGGAAGCGAAGAACCTCGTCTCCTATGCCAAATATCCGCCGCAGGGCGTCCGCTCCAACGGCCCGATCCGCGCCGGCATGTACGGCACCGCAGGCTCCTATCAGAAGACGGCGAATGACGAGATCGTGCTGCTGCCGATGATGGAGACCAAGACCGCGGTCGAGAACATGGAGGCCATCCTCGATGTGCAGGGCATCGACGGCGTCTATATCGGTCCCTCCGATCTCGGCTTCTCCTACGGACTCGAGCCGAAGCTCGACCGCACCGAGCCGGAGATCCTCAAGATCTACGAGAAGATCATCAAGGAGTGCGACAAGCGCAAGCTCAACCCCGGCATCCATTGCTCCGGCGCCGAAGGCGCGGTGCGCGCCATCAACATGGGCTTCAAGCTGGTCACGCTGTCGAACGAAGTCGGCCTGATGGCGACCTACGCCAAGATGCAGGTGAACCAGACCCGCAAGGATTCCGCCGGCAAGGCGTAAGAAGCCGCGAGCGACGCTCTATCTCCTCATGCTGAGGAGGCCCGAAGGGCCGTCTCGAAGCACGAGGCCCCCGCGGTATCCGCGGCCATCCTTCGAGACGCCGCGCGAGGCGCGGCTCCTCAGGATGAGGTCCGAGGGTGTTGCGGCAAATATGTAAGGAGACACCACCATGACCCCGGCCCCCGTCATCCGCCTGCATCCCGACGACAGCGTCCTGATCGCCCGCGCGAGTCTCCCGCCGGGCCTCGTCGTGGCCGATGGCATCACGACGGCCGAGCGGATTCCCGCCGGCCACAAGGTCGCGATCAAGCCGATTGCAACGGGCGAGCCGATCCGCCGCTACGGCCAGATCATCGGCTTTGCCACCGCGCCGATCGCGCCCGGCCAGCACGTGCATACGCAGAACTGCGGCATGGGTGATTTCGCCAAAGACTATGCCTACGGCGTCGACGTCAAGCCGACCCCGAATTTCGATCTGCCCGCGACCTTCGACGGCATCCGACGTCCGGACGGCCGCGTCGCCACCCGCAACTATATCGGCATCCTCACCTCGGTGAATTGCAGCGCCCATGTAGCTAGCCTCGTCGCCGACGTCTTCAAGAAAAATCCCTTCACAGGCGACAACCCGCTGGCCGATTTTCCCAATGTCGACGGCGTGGTCGCGCTGACCCACAAGACCGGCTGCGGCATGACCCAGGATGAGCCGCTGGCGCTGCTCCGCCGCACGCTCGGCGGCTATGCGCGCCACGTCAATTTCTCCAACGTGATCGTGCTGGGCCTCGGCTGCGAGGTCAACCAGATCGGCGGGCTGATGCAGGAGCAGAAACTCGCGGGCCGTTTGCGCGCGATGGACATCCAGGAGGTCGGCGGCACCCGCAAGACGGTCGAAGCCGGCATCGCCTTCGTGAGGGAGGCGCTGACCGATGCCAACAAGGTCAAGCGCGAGCCCGTGCCCGCGAGCGAACTGACGGTAGCGCTGCAATGTGGCGGCTCCGACGGCTATTCCGGTGTGTCCGCCAATCCGGCGCTGGGTGCAGCGAGCGACCTGATCGTGCGCCATGGCGGCACCGTCATTCTCTCGGAAACGCCCGAGACCTATGGCGCCGAGCATCTCTTGACGCGTCGCGCGGTCAGCCGCGAGGTCGGCGAGAAGCTGGTCTCGCTGATGCGCTGGTGGGAGGAATACACGAGCCGCGAGCGCGCCGAGATGAACGCCAATCCGAGCCCCGGCAACAAGGCCGGCGGCCTCACCACCATCCTGGAAAAGTCGCTCGGCGCCATGGCGAAGGCCGGCAGCACCAACCTGGTCGACGTGCTGCATTATGCCGAGCCCGTCACCAAGAAGGGTTTCGTGTTCATGGATACGCCGGGCTACGATCCGGTCGCGGCGACCGGGCAGGTGGCCGGCGGCGCCAATCTGGTCTGCTTCACGACGGGCCGCGGCAGCGTGTTCGGCTGCAAGCCCGCGCCCTCGATCAAGCTCGCCACCAACACGCCCATGTACAAGCGCATGGAAGACGACATGGACGTCAATTGCGGCACCATTCTCGACGGCGAAGAGACGGTGCAGCAATGCGGCCAGCGCATCTTCGACCTGATCCTTGAGACCGCCTCCGGCAAGCCGACCAAGAGCGAGAGCTTCGATTTCGGCGGCGCCGAGTTCGCCCCCTGGGTGCTGGGCGCGACGATGTAGCTGAGGGCGCTGATTGCGTTCGCGTTGCATTCGATGTCGTCCCGGCGAAGGCCGGGACCCATAATCCCAGGCCATCGTTATCGCGATGGTCGTCCGCCACCGAATGCCACAGATGGATAACGCGGTATGGGTCCCGGCCTTCGCCGGGACGACCATTATGTTGACTCGCCGTATGCCGAATCACCACGTCCGCCTATACTCGGGGCGCCTTCAGCCAATCGCCGGACCAGCCCATGAACCGCAAACTCCGTCGCGCCACCGAGGCGGCCGCCCGGCAGAGCGGCGCGCCGTCTGATCCGCGCGTGGCCGGACTGTTTTCCGCAGCCCTCGCACATCACCAGGCGGGCCGGCTGGCCGAGGCGGAAACGCTCTATCGCGACACTCTGGCGGCTCAGCCTGATCACGCCGATGCGCTCCATCTCCTGGGCGTGCTGGCCTCGCAGGTGGGGCAGCATGAGGTCGCCGTCGACCTGATCGAACGGGCGATCGCGCATGACCGCAGGAATGCGCGCTATCATTCCAATCTCGGCCTCGCGCTTGCGAGCCTTCAACGCTTGGAGCAGGCGGTCGCAAGCTACGATCGCGCACTGTCACTGCGTCCCGACGACGCCGAGGTGCACTTCAATCGCGGCAATGCGCTTCTCGCGCTGCAGCGGCTGCCGGATGCCATCGCCGCTTACGAGCGCGCGCTGCGCGCAAGGCCGGATCACAAGGAGGCGCTGTGCAACCGCGGGGCGGCGCTGGCGGAGCTCGGACGCCATGACGAGGCGCTGGCAGGCTACGATCGCGTGCTCGAACTTGCACCCGACCATGCCGGAGCGCTGTCGAACCGCGGCAGCGCGCTGAAGGCGCTCGGGCGTCCCGACGAGGCGCTTGCGAGCTATGACCGCGCGCTCGCCGTACGGCCGGACGATGCGGCCACGCTGTTCAACCGCGGCGTCACCCTGCACGAGCAGAAGCGTTTCGAGGCCGCGCTGGCAAGCTATGATCGCGCGCTGGGGCTGCGGCCCGATCATGCCGAAACGCTTGCCAATCGCGGCGATGCGCTGCGCGAGCTCGCCCGGCTCGACGAGGCGCTTGCGAGCTACGACCGCGCGCTCGCCGCGCGGCCCGATTACGCCGAAGCGTTCTCCAATCGCGGCAATGTGCTCAAGGAGCTCGGCCGCCTCGATGATGCGCTCGCAAGCTATGATGCCGCGATCCGCCTCAATCCCGCCTATCCCGAGGCGCTGTCCAATCGCGCGGTGACGCTGCTGGCGCTGGGTCGCCTCGACGAGGCGCTCGCCAGTTGCGACGGCGCGCTGGCGCTGCGGCCCGGCTCGGCCGACGCGCTGAACAACCGCGCCAGCGTGTTGCAGGAGCTCGGCCGTTTCGACGAGGCGCTTTCGACCTACGACCACATCGCGACGCTCGCTCCGGATCATGCCCAGGCGCAGCTGAACCGGGCGCTGCTGTTGCTGCTGTCAGGCGATTTTGCGCGCGGCTGGCCGGCCTACGAATGGCGCCGCAGATTGCCGAGCTGGGTCGAGCGCGGCTTTGCGCAACCGGAATGGGCGGGCGAGGAGATTGCGGGAAAGCGGCTGCTGCTGCATGCCGAGCAGGGCTTCGGCGACACCATTCAGTTCGCGCGTTACGCGCGGCTTGCGGCGGCGCGGGGCGCGCATGTCGTTCTCGAGGTCCAGCCGCAGCTCGCGCCGCTCTTGCGCGGCCTGTTCGGTCTCGAGGTGGTCGCCGCCGGCCGCGAAGCGCTGCCGCCGTTCGATCTGCACTGCCCGCTGCTCAGCCTGCCGGGTGTGTTTGCGACGGAGCTGGCGACGATCCCGGCCGGTGCGCCCTACATCGCAGCACCGGCGGAGCGGATCGCGGCATGGGCGCCACGCCTGCCGAAGGACGGCGTGCGTGCAAGAAGCTTGAAGGTCGGTCTCGCCTGGTCGGGCCACCGCGACAATGTGCGCGATAATGAACGCTCGATTGCCTTCGCGCGGCTGTTGCCGCTCGTCGCCGTCGCAGGCACGAGCTTCGTCAGCCTGCAGAAGGACGTCCGCGCGAGCGATGCGGAGGACGTCCGCGCGTGCCGCGACATGCTCGACCCGCGCGCCGAGCTGCGCGACTTCGCCGATACGGCCGCCATCATCGCGCAGCTCGACCTCGTCATATCAGTCGACACCGCCGTCGCCCATCTCGCCGGCGCCATGGGCAAGCCGGTCTGGCTGCTGCTGCCGCGCGTCCCCGATTTCCGCTGGCTGCTCGATCGCGAAACCAGCCCGTGGTACCCGAGCGCGCGGCTGTTCCGCAAAGTGCAGACGGACTCGTGGGACGACGTCATTGCGAGGGCGGCTGCGGAGCTTGCGGCGACGGTCGCGCCCTCTTTGCGCAGCGATGCAGGATGCGATCAATAGATTCCATGGGGCGGTGAGCGTGCCTACGGTCGATGCTTGCATCCGACTCTCCGATGGTTCGAGTGTGGAAACCCAAACCTACCGGAAAGGCCACGCTCACCGCCCCATGGAATCTACAACCTGGCGTTCGCAAGGACGCCCCCGTAGAGGCATTGCATTAACGATTGTGACAGCGGCCGCCGCGTCGGCGGTAATAGCACAGCACACACCTTTCAAGTGGACTCCGCCGAAAAAGATCGGTGCGGTCGAACCGGCCGCGCGCTTGCGCCGACTATCGTGAACACTCACATCTCCGCACCGCAATTCGTGAGTGTGGCCTCGGATATCCGAGCCCGACAGTTGCAGATTGTGGAGATGGAATATGGACTTCAATGGTTTTCTGACCAGCAATTCCGGCCTGGTTGCGCCGGCGCTCTGGGCCGCGGCATTCGTCGCTCTGATCATCCTGCTGCGCATGTCAAACATCTTTCGCTACATACCGAACAGCCAGGTCGGCATCGTCGAAAAGCTGTGGTCGACGAAAGGTTCTGTCGAAGGCGGCTTCATCGCGCTGAATGGTGAGGCGGGCTACGAGCCCGAAGTGCTGCGCGGCGGCCTGCATGTGCTGTTTCCGTTCATGTACCGGGTGCACAAGTCGGATCTCGTCACCGTCGGCCAGGGCAAGATCGCCTATGTGTTCGCGCGGGACGGGGCGCCGCTTGCCGCCTCGCAAGTGCTGGGCGCCAACGACACCGAGGGAAAGTCTGACTTCGAGGACGCGCGCAGGTTTCTGTTGGGCGGCGGCCAGAAAGGCCCGCAGCGGAAGATCCTGCGCGAGGGCACCTATGCGATCAACACCACTCAGTTTGCCGTCATCACCGACGAGCGCGTCCATGGTCATGCGCTGAGCGCACAGGAGCGCAGCGTGCTCGACGGCATGCAGCTCACCATCGCCGAGCGCTGGGGCTTTACGCCGGTGGTGCTGGCGGCCGGCCAGGACTTGGTCGGGATCGTCACCGTGCATGACGGTCCCTCGCTGCCGCCGGGCGAGATCATCGCGCCCGAGGTCGGGACCGATCTTCGCGAGGAGGACACCTTTCACAACAATTTCCAGGAGCCCGAGAAATTCCTGCGCGCCGGCGGCTATCGCGGCCGGCAGCTGCAGATCATCGTCGAGGGCACCTGGTACATCAACCGCCTGTTTGCGACCGTCGAGGACGCGCCGAAGACGGTAGTCCCGGTCGGCAATGTCGGCGTCGTCATCTTCTATACCGGGCCGAAGACCGACGACGTCTCGGGCGAGCAGTATCGCCATGGCGAGCTCGTGGTGAACGGCAGCCGCGGCGTCTGGAAGGACCCGCTGTTGCCGGGCAAATACGCGTTCAACACCTATGCCGGCAAGATCGAGATCATCCCGACGGTGAACTTCATCCTCAAATGGGTGCGCGGCGAAACCGGCGCGATGCGGCTGGACGAGAACCTGTCGGAGATCTCGCTGATCACCAAGGACGCATTCGAGCCGACGCTGCCGCTCTCGGTGGTGATGCATATCGACTACAAGAAGGCGCCGATGATCATCCAGCGCTTCGGCGACGTGAAGCGGCTGGTCGAGCAGACGCTCGATCCGATGGTGAGCGCCTTCTTCAAGAACATCGCGCAGAAGATGACGCTGATCGAATTGCTGCAGAATCGCGCCGCGATCCAGGAGGAATCGGCAAGCGAGATGAAGGCCAAGTTCGCCAGCTATTCGCTCGACCTGCAGGAGGTCCTGATCGGCACGCCGCGGGCGCCTGCCGGCGACAATACGATCGAGGACATCCTGGTCCAGCTGCGCTCGCGCCAGGTCGCGCGCGAGCAGATCGAGACCTACAAGGAGCAGGAGAAGGCGGCCACGCAGGAGCGTGCGCTCAATGAAGCCAAGGCGACGGCGGCGGCGCAATCGGCGCTGACGCAGTCGCTGATCCAGGTCAAGGTCAACGAGAACCAGGGCGCGGCCGCGCTAGCGCGTGCGCAAAAGGATGCCGAGACGCTGAAGGTCACGGCGGCCGCCGTCGGCGAGCAATCGCGGCTGGAGGGTCAGGGCGAGGCCGACCGGGTGCTGGCGGTCGGTGCCGCCAATGCGCAGGCGACCAAGCTGGCCGTCGACGCCTATGGCGGCCCGGAATTCCGGCTGGCCGAGCAGAATTTCGCAAAATTCGCGGAAGCGCTGACCAAGATCAACCAGCCCCTGGTGCCGCAGTTCCTGATGTCGGGCGGGCAGGGCCAGGAGGGCAACAATGCCGGCCTGATCCCGACCGCGATGCTCAGCTCCATGTTCGGCCGCATGATGCCGGACGCGCTGGAGAAGCTGAAGGAGGAGGCGCCGAGGGCTGCGCGCAGGACCAACGGGTCGTAAGTGGCGGCGCGGTCAGCGCGTGACACAAGCGGCGGCGCATACGGATCGTGCCGCCGCTTGTTGCTGAAGATCCATGTGTGGAAACGGATGCCCCCGCATGGTCCGGCGGGCGTCTGCAAAAAACCTGTCAAGCCCTGCTGGCAAAAATATTCCTGTTTTCAGAAATTCGGATTTGGCGTATATGTGCTGCCGGTCCGCGCCGGCATGAGGGGCGTTACGCGTCGTCACGAAA
Organism: Bradyrhizobium sp.; assembly: GCA_035293585.1. GTDB lineage: Bacteria > Pseudomonadota > Alphaproteobacteria > Rhizobiales > Xanthobacteraceae > Bradyrhizobium. The sequence continues at coordinate 143,602 of DATGMN010000075.1, forward strand.
CGTGGTGCGGACTTGCGGTGGACGCGGATGTGCTGTCTGACGAGCGGCACGGAGGCGGACGGCGAAATCGTGTGGTCCTGGCGCTCCCAAGCAGCGCCAAGTCTGGCAGTGGCTCCAAAGGCCAAGCGAGGCGACGGTGGCAAACGCCGGTTCACCGGGGAGATCACGTATAAGCCGTAAAACCACTGCGCAGGGAAGGCCGGGCTGATCCCGCCTGTACCTGTGGTGAACGCGCCTTTCGCGCAACTGTTTTGCGCGGGCGCCCCGGGTGCATGCGGCCACCCGGCCTTTCCTGCGCCCTCTGTTTTCAGAGAGGGTGACGAGGTGAGCAAAACTCGGGCGGATGGCGCCGCGAGAATGCCTTGCTGTGTTCTCGGTCGTCCACACAGCGCGCTGTTTGACAGAACCAGACTCTCCCCGTGCGGTCGTCCCGGCGAAGGCCGGGACCCATAGTCCCAGGATACAATTCTTGCGAAGGTCGTCTGCCATCGTGCGCCGCAGATAGATGCCGCCGGTATGGGTCGCGGCCTTCGCCGGGACGACGGGCAGTTCGTGGGCAATTGCTGCCCGTTGTTAGTGCTTGATCCATCCGTCCAGCAATGTTCTGCTCAAAAAAGCTGCTGGAGCGCTCCGCCTGTGTCGATCTTCGTCGCACTACATCACGTCACACACTACAAATACGACCGGCCGATCGATCTCGGCCCGCAGGTCATTCGCCTGCGCCCCGCACCACATACCCGCACGCCGATCCTGTCCTATTCGCTGAAGGTTGCGCCCGCCAACCATTTCGTGAACTGGCAGCAGGACCCGCAGGGCAACTGGCTCGCGCGCTATGTCTTCCCGGAGAAGGCGACCGAACTGAAGATCGAGGTCGACTTCACGGCGCAGATGACGGTCGTGAATCCTTTCGACTTCTTCGTCGAGCCCTATGCCACCAGCTTCCCGTTCGACTACAGCAAGGATCTGAAGACCGAGCTTGCGCCATATCTCGAGACCTTCGCGCCGGGCCCGCTGTTCAAGGCGTATCTCGATTCCATTCCGCGCGAGGCGGATTCGACCGTCAACTTCCTGGTCGAGCTGAACGCGGCCTTGCAGAAGAAGATTCGCTACATCATCAGGATGGAGCCGGGCGTTCAGACCCCGGAGGAGACGCTGGCCTCCGCTGCCGGATCATGCCGCGACTCCGCCTGGCTCCTGATCCAGACGCTGCGCCATCTGGGGCTGGCCGCACGCTTCGTCTCCGGCTATCTGATCCAGCTTCGGCCCGACATCGATCCGGTCGATGGTCCCGTCGAAGTCGCCAACGACTTCACCGACCTGCATGCCTGGGCCGAGGTCTATCTGCCCGGCGCCGGGTGGATCGGCTTCGACGCCACGTCCGGCATGCTGGCGGGCGAGGGGCATATTCCCGTCGCGGCTACGCCGCATTATCGCTCGGCCGCGCCGATCTCGGGCAGCGCCGGCTTTGCCAATGTCGACTTCGCCTTCGAGATGAGCGTGAAGCGCATCCGCGAAGCGCCTCGAATTACGAAGCCTTTTTCCGACGACGCCTGGGCTGCGCTGGATGCGCTCGGCGAAAAGGTCGATGCCGACCTCAGGGCGCAGGACATGCGCCTCACCATGGGCGGAGAGCCGACCTTCGTCTCCATCGACGACATGGAATCGCCGGAGTGGAACGTCGCCGCCGTCGGTCCCAGCAAGCGCAGGTTTGCCGACGACCTGATCCGCCGGCTGCGCACGCGCTTCGCGCCGGGCGGCCTGCTGCATTACGGGCAGGGCAAATGGTACCCGGGCGAAAGCCTGCCGCGCTGGGCTTTCGGCCTCTATTGGCGCAAGGACGGCGTGCCGATCTGGAAGAATGCCGACCTGATCGCCACCATCGAGAGCCCGCGCAAGGCCGGCATCGACGAGGCCGAGCAGTTTGCGGTGGCGACGGCCCGACGGCTCGGGCTCGGCACCGACTTCGTCATCCCGGCCTTCGAGGACCCGAACCACTGGATGAACCGCGAGGCAACGCTGCCGGTCAATGTCACGCCCGCCGATTCCAAATTGTCGGATCCGGAGGAGCGGGCCCGCATGGCGCGGGTGTTCGACCAGGGTCTGAATGTCCCCAAGGGATTCGTGCTGCCGATCCAGCGCTGGAACGCGGACGGCAGCCGGTGGCGCAGCGAGCGCTGGCAGCTTCGGCGCGGCAACCTGTATCTCGTCCCCGGCGACTCGCCGATGGGCCTGCGGCTGCCGATCAATTCGCTGCCCTATATCCCCCCCGAGGACTACCCTTACATCGTCGAGCAGGATCCGATGGAGCCGCGGGAGGCTTTGCCGGTGTTCGAGCAGGCGAGCCAGCCGGCGCCCGGGCCGCAGCAGGCGGTGCAGGAGCAGCACGCGCGCTCCGGCGGGGTGCGCACCGCGATGTCGATCGAAATCCGCGATGGCGTGCTCTGCGCCTTCATGCCGCCGACCGAAAAGATCGACGATTACCTGGAGTTGGTCGCGGTCGTTGAAGCGACCGCGGAAGAGATGAAGATGCAGGTTCATGTCGAGGGCTACGCGCCGCCCTATGACCCGCGCGTCGAGGTGATCAAGGTGACGCCCGATCCCGGCGTCATCGAGGTCAATGTGCAGCCGGCGGCGAGCTGGCGCGAGGCGGTCGACATCACCTCGGGCCTCTACGAGGACGCCGCGAAGGTGCGGCTGGGCGCCAACCGCTTCCTGGTCGACGGCCGCCACACCGGCACCGGCGGCGGCAACCATGTCGTGGTCGGCGGCTCGACGCCGAAGGACTCGCCCTTCCTGCGCCGCCCGGACCTGTTGAAGAGCCTCGTCCTGTATTGGCAGCGCCATCCCTCGCTGTCCTATTTCTTCTCGGGCATGTTCCTCGGTCCGACCAGCCAGGCTCCGCGCATCGACGAGGCGCGGCATGATGGTCTCTACGAACTCGAGATCGCGATCTCGAAAGTGCCGCGGCCGGACGGGGAGGAGATTCCGCTGTGGCTGGTCGACCGCCTGTTCCGGCACATCCTGGTCGACATCACCGGCAACACCCATCGCGCCGAGATCTGCATCGACAAGCTGTATTCGCCCGACGGCCCGACCGGCCGGCTCGGCCTGGTCGAATTCCGCGCGCTCGAAATGCCGCCCGACCCGCGGATGTCGCTGGCGCAGCAGCTGTTGGTACGGGCGCTGCTCGCAAAACTCTGGCGCGAGCCGCAGGAGGGCAAGTTCGTGCGCTGGGGCACCTCGCTGCACGACCGCTTCATGCTGCCGCACTTCATCTGGGAGGATTTCCTCGACGTGCTCGCCGACCTCAAGCGGTCCGGCTACGATTTCTCGCCGGACTGGTATCTCGCGCAGCTCGAATTCCGCTTTCCCGCCTTCGGCCGCGTCCATCATGGCGGCGTCTCGCTGGAGCTGAGGCAGGCGCTGGAGCCCTGGCATGTGCTGGGCGAGGAGGGCACTGCGGGCGGCACCGTGCGCTATGTCGATTCCTCGGTCGAGCGGCTGCAGGTCAAGGCGGAGGGCTTTGTCGAGGGCCGCCATGTCATCACCTGCAACGGCCGTCGCCTGCCGATGACCGCGACGGGACGGGCGGGCGAGGCCGTCGCCGCCGTCCGCTTCAAGGCCTGGCAGCCGGCCTCGGGCCTGCATCCGACCATTCCCGTGCATGCGCCGCTCACCTTCGACATCATCGACAGCTGGAACGGCCGCTCGCTCGGTGGCTGCGTCTATCATGTCGCCCACCCCGGCGGTCGCAATTATGAAACAAAACCGGTCAATTCTTACGAGGCCGAGGCGCGCCGGCTCGCCCGCTTCCAGAATCACGGCCACACGCCCGGCAAGATCGATCCGCCGCGCGAGGAGCGCTCACTCGAATTTCCGCTCACTCTCGACTTGAGAACCCCGCTACCGCATTGAAGAATAGGTTTTTCGCAGGAGAGTCGGGATGGTGGGGCCCAGCGACCAGGGGACAGGTCAGGGCGCGGGGGACGGCGCTGGGCAGGGAGCGGCCCAGGCCAGCCGGCCGCGTCCGGGCCAGCGCCGCGTGGCGCAGTGGATGCGCGATTACGCCCGTCTTCCCGGCATTCCCGACGAATACCTCGGCGACGATGGGCCGCGCGCGGTCTGGACCCGCTTTTTCGATGCTTTTTCCACCCTTTCCGCCCCCGAGATCGAGCGCCGCTTCGGCGCCGCCGACCGGCACCTGCGCGAGGCGGGCGTCACCTACCGCGCGCCGGGCGACACCGCCGAGCGGCTCTGGCCGCTGAGCCACCTGCCGCTGCTGATCGACGAGGCCGAGTGGCAGCAGCTCTCAGCCGGCATCGCCCAGCGCGCGCAGCTCTTGGAACTCGTGCTGCGCGACATCTATGGCGAGGGGCGGCTGGTCGCCGATGGCGCAATTCCGGCGGCCGCGATCGCCGGCAGCGCCGAATATCTGCGGCCCGTCTGCGGCATCAAGCCGCCCGGCGGCCGCTATCTCTCGCTCTACGCCGCCGATGTCGGCCGCGGCCCGGACGGCCGCTGGTGGGTGCTCTCCGACCGCACGCAGGCGCCCTCGGGCGCGGGCTATGCGCTGGAAAACCGCCTGGTGCTGTCGCGCGCCTTCGCCTCGCTGTTCAAGTCGATGAATGTCGAGCGGCTCGCGCCGTTCTTCGAGGCCTTCCGCGATTCGCTGCGCGGCAGCGCCGACCGCGACGAGCCGCGGATCGGGGTGCTGACGCCGGGCAGCTTCAGCGAGACCTATTTCGAGCACGCGACGCTGGCGCGCTATCTCGGCTTCCTGCTGGTCGAGGGTGACGACCTCGCGGTCTCGGGCGACCGCATCCATATCCGCACCGTCGCGGGCCTGAAGCGGCTCGACGTGCTGCTGCGGCGGGTCGACGCCAACTCGCTCGATCCGCTCGAGCTCGATGCCTCCTCGCATCTCGGCGTGCCCGGGCTGATCGACGTGTTGCGCAAGAGCGGCGTCGTGGTCGCCAACATGCCGGGCTCGGGCGTGCTCGAAGCGCGCGCACTGCTGGGCTTCCTGCCGAGTCTCGCGCGTCGTCTGCTCGGCGAGGACCTGAAGATGCCGCACATCGCGACCTGGTGGTGCGGGCAGAAGGCCGCGCGCGAGGAGGTGCTTTCACGGCTCGATGATTTCGCGATCGAAGGCGCCTATGGCCGCGCCGTGCCGGGCTTGGCGAGCCACGGGCCGGTGCTGGCGGCCGAGCTGCCGGCCGACGAGCGCGAGCAGCTCAGGGCCGCCATCCGTGACCGCGGCATCGACTATGTCGGCCAGGAGCTGGTGCGGCTGTCGACCATGCCGGTGTGGGACCAGGGCCGGCTCGCGCCGCGCCCTTTCGTGCTGCGCGTGTTCGCGGCCGCGACCGAGAACGACTGGGTCATGATGCCGGGCGGCTTCTGCCGCATCGCCGATCAGCTGGATGCGCGCGCGGTGTCGATGGGGGATGGCGCGCGCGCTGCCGATGTCTGGGTGGTCGCCGACAAGGCGGTCTCGACCCGCACGCTGTTGCCGGGCTCCGACGCCGTACGCATCCGGCGCATTGCCGGCGTATTGCCGAGCCGTGCCGCAGACAATCTGTTCTGGCTCGGACGCTATCTCGAACGCGCGGAAGCGACCTTGCGCCTGGTGCGCGCGCTCGGCATGCAGCAGCGTGACGCCGGCAAGGGTGCATCCGGCTCGCTCGCCGTTGCCGAGCGGATCCAGCGTCTGCTGGTTGCCTGGGGCGCGGCCTCGCAGACCTCGCGCGGGCAATCCGCCAAGGTCGCTGCCGAAGCGCTGCAGGCCGAGGCGCGGTTCGGCTCCGCGCTCAACCTCGTGCGCTCGGCCCAGCGTACCGCGACCTCGTTGCGCGAGCGGCTTTCGCCCGACGCCTGGCAGGTCATCACCGAGATGGCGGAGCGGCTCGCCAACGAGGTCGAGGACGATGACGGCGTCATCAGCGCGGCCGAGCTCACCTTGCAGGAGCTGGCAAGCTTCGCAGGGCTCGCGCAGGAGAACATGAATCGCGCCGCCGGCTGGCGCTTTCTCGAAATGGGCCGCCGCGCCGAGCGCGCCATCAACACCGCCCGCTTCGCGCGGCAATTCGCCTATGACGAGGCGGGCGACGAGGAGCTCGACACGCTGCTCACGCTGGTGGACTGCCAGATCACCTACCGCTCGCGCTATCTCCTGGCGCCGCTGCTCGCACCGGTGCGTGATCTCGCCGTGCTCGACAGCTACAATCCGCGCTCGGTCGCCTTCCAGGTCGAGGCGCTCAACGAGCATATTGCAAGCCTGCCGGCGCTGAAGGAGACCGGACTGATCGAGCGGCCGCAGCGTCTTGCGATCGCACTGCGCTCGACGCTGACGACGGCGGAAGCCACGACGCTCGACGCCAAGACGCTGTTCGCGCTGGAGCAGGACCTGCTTGGCCTCGCCGATGCCATCGGGGCGCATTATTTCCCGCACGGGCCCAATGCCAGCCGGCCCGAGAAGCTGACGGGCCTTGCGTGATCTACGACATCCGGCACGTCACGACCTATGCTTACGAGAGCCCGGTCAGCTACGCCCGCTGCACGCTGCGGCTCGAGCCGTTGAGCGGCCAGGGCCAGCAGCTGGTCTCGCACCATGTCGAGATCAGGCCGCGGCCGGCCGAGCGCACCATGCGGCGCGATTTCTTCGGCACGCTGACCGAGAGCGTGGTGATCGAGGCCGCGCATCGCAATCTGCGCATCGACTCCCGCTCGCGCGTCGAGGTCGACCGCAGGGCGCCCGGCCGCACCACGGCGAGTCCGCACTGGGAGGACATCCGCGACGTCGCCTTTGCGGCCAACAGCCTGGGACCGGCCTCGCCGATCGGCTACGTGTTCGCCAGCTCGCTGGTGCCGGTGCTGGCGCCGATCACGGCCTACGCGGCGGAAAGCTTTCCGCCGGGCGGCGGCATTCTCGTCGGCGCAGTCGATTTCATGCACCGCATCCGCACCCAGTTCAAATACGATCCCAAGGCGACGGTGATCTCGACGCCGCTTGCGGACGTGTTCGCCAACCGCCACGGCGTCTGCCAGGACTTCGCCCATGTGATGATTGCGGGCCTGCGCGGCCTCGGGCTGCCCGCCGCCTACGTCAGCGGTTACTTGCGCACCATTCCGCCGCCGGGAAAGCCGCGGCTCGAAGGCGCGGATGCGACCCATGCCTGGGTCTCGCTGTGGTGCGGCCCCGAGATCGGCTGGATCGGTTTCGATCCCACCAACGATCTGCTGGTCGAGAACGATCACATCGTGCTTGCGGTGGGCCGCGATTTCTCCGACGTCTCGCCGGTCGACGGCATCATCGTCGGCTCGCGCAAGCAGAAGCTCAACGTTGCCGTCGACGTGCTGCTGGTGGAGTAGGGCATGATCCCCGACATTCCAACACGAGCCATGTTCCATCACGGAGCGGTGTTGGAACGGCAGGGAACAGCCGGAACAACCTTGCGCACCATCGATTGTTCGTCGCTGAAGTCCGCAGGCTATGCGGGCTCGAGTTCAGTCAAGCGATGGAGACTTCGTGATGCGACGATTATCCCTGGTCATAGGCGTACTGGCTGCGTGTGCCGCAACCGCCGCTTCGGCCGAAACCGTCAATCTCACCGGCACCTATCGGTGTATTCAGGCTTGCCGCGACGGCATGTTTGGTGCGCCGGCCTTTGTCACCCAGAACGGCGATGCCGTGAACCTGACGACGGAAACCGGAGATTCCTATCGCGCCTGGCCGGATTGGTCAGCGCCCGACAGCCGTCTCTGGATCGATGCGCGGGACGAGGGCGTGGTCTACTCGCCCGACGGCATGCGCATCCAGTTCGACGACGGCCGGGTCTGGCAGCGCGATATCGGCCTGCCCCCGCCGCCGGTGGTGCTGCGAAGGGCGCCGGTGGTCTATTATCGTCACTAGTCGCGTCGGAAACCGGGGTGGGCGCGAGCGCGGCAGCGCGGTGCCCACTCCACGCTGGCCGGCTCGCGATCCCCGACTGGGTTCAAGCGAGCCGGTCAGGCGACCCCCGCCAACAGTCTCTTGGCGGCTTGGGTGAGCAGCCTGGATCGCGTGAAGCCGTGCGCCTCGGCGTATCTGTCGAGTTGCGTAAGCACATCTTCCGGCATGGTCACGTTCACACGAATGGCGCGCGCCTGTTCCGTCTTGATGCACATCAGGATGGCGACGCGGCTGCGATTGTCGGGATCGGACATCACGTCCTCGAGCGTGGAGGGCGGGGGAATCGCCGCTCCATTTTCGGCCAGGCTGGCGATGTGAAGCGTGAGGGCCTCCTGCGCGGAGCTGCGGGCGGAATCGAGCGTCGTGCCCGTGCCGAACACGCCCGGAAAGTCCGGAAAGGTAACGCCGAAGTTGCCGCCCGCGGCTTTCTGAATAAGACCGATATAGCTACGCATGCCACCCACCTCAGCTGCGGCTCCCCTTCAGGCAATGCCGCCTTCGTTGATCTTGAACAAAACAAGAACATTGTGCTAAGGTGCGGGAGTAAGTCAATAGTAAGTCAATGGGGCAACATCAGCTGCGGCGCCGGGATGTCTCGTTTTCCGGGAATGGATTTTTCCGCGGCCGACTGTTCGACCGAGAGACAGAATGCTGTTAGGCCGACTTGCTCCCCGCGGCGGCGCCCATGTGCAAGTTCTGGAAGAATTTCTCCACTTCCGCCGAGAGCGTCTGCGCGGTCGCGGCAAGGCCTCCAGAGGCGGAGAGCACCGAGGCCGCGGCCGTCGAGGTCTCGCCGATGGCGTCGCGCAGCGAGGAAATGTTGGCAACCAGGGTCTGGTTGCCTTGCGCCGCCGATTGCGCGTTTGCCGAGATTTCGCGCGTCGCCGCATCCTGCTGGCCCACGGCGCCGGCAATCGTCGAGGTGACGTCGTTGATGCCGCGCACCGCGCCGCCGATCTCGCGCACGGCCTCCACCGCGTTCCGGGTCGAGGCCTGGATCAGCGCGACGTTCTGGCTGATTTCTTCGGTCGCCTTCGCGGTCTGTCCGGCCAGCGCCTTCACCTCATGCGCCACCACGGCAAAGCCGCGGCCGGCATCGCCCGCGCGCGCCGCCTCGATGGTGGCGTTGAGCGCCAGCAGATTGGTCTGCTCGGCGATTGCCTGGATCAGCGTCAGCACGCCGTCGATCCGCTGCGTCGCCGCGGCGAGGCTCTCGATCTCGGCGACCGATTTCTCGGTGCGTGCGCCGGTCTGCTCGACCGCGGCGGCGGACTGCCGCACCTGTCGCCCGATCTCGACGACCGAGGCGGAGAGTTCTTCGGTGGCAGCGGCGACCGCAGAGACGTTGCCGGAGGCCTGCGAGGTCAAGCCCGCCGCTGCATCGGCGCGGGCATTCGCGTCCGAGGTAACCCGACTGATGGTTTCCGCCGTTCTGCGCATCGCCGAGGCATTATCGTCGACCGCGCGCACCACGCTGCTGATCGCCTGCCGGAACGCCTCGACTGCGCGCTCGGTATGGCGGCTGCGTTCCTCGCGCGCGCGTGCCTCCTCCAGGACCTGGGCAT
>DATGMN010000076.1:0-82869 GCA_035293585.1 Bradyrhizobium sp.
GGCAAGCTGATCCCGATCGACATCCAGGTCGGCGACCGCGTGCTGTTCGGCAAGTGGTCCGGCACCGAGGTCAAGATCGACGGCCAGGAGCTCTTGATCATGAAGGAGAGCGACATCATGGGCGTTCTCACCGACGCCGGCAGCGCCAAGAAGAAGGCCGCCTAATCCGCCTCTCGCAACGCTCACCCTGAGGAGCGCGCCGCGAGGCGCCTTCCGGGCAGGGTGAAATCTCAACACTCAGGGAAACCAGAAATGTCAGCCAAAGAAGTCAAATTCGGCGTCGACGCCCGCGACCGCATGCTGCGCGGTGTCGACATTCTCGCCAACGCCGTCAAGGTCACCCTCGGTCCCAAGGGCCGCAACGTGGTGCTCGACAAGTCCTTCGGTGCGCCGCGCATCACCAAGGACGGCGTGACCGTCGCCAAGGAAATCGAGCTCGACGACAAGTTCGAGAATATGGGCGCGCAGATGGTGCGCGAAGTCGCCTCCAAGTCCGCTGATGCGGCCGGCGACGGCACCACCACCGCGACCGTGCTCGCGGCTGCGATCGTGCGCGAGGGCTCCAAGGCGGTTGCCGCCGGCATGAACCCGATGGATCTGAAGCGCGGCATCGACCTCGCGGTGGAAGCCGTGGTCGCCGACCTCGTCAAGAACTCCAAGAAGGTCACCTCCAACGACGAGATCGCCCAGGTCGGCACCATCTCCGCCAACGGCGATGCCGAGATCGGCAAGTTCCTCGCCGACGCCATGAAGAAGGTCGGCAACGAGGGCGTGATCACGGTCGAGGAAGCCAAGTCGCTCGAGACCGAGCTCGACGTCGTCGAGGGCATGCAGTTCGACCGCGGCTACATCTCGCCCTACTTCATCACCAACGCCGACAAGATGCGCGTTGAGATGGACGATCCCTACATCCTCATCAACGAGAAGAAGCTCTCCTCGCTGAACGAGCTGCTGCCGTTGCTCGAGGCCGTGGTGCAGACCGGCAAGCCGCTGCTGATCGTCGCCGAGGACGTCGAGGGCGAGGCGCTCGCCACGCTGGTCGTGAACCGCCTGCGCGGCGGCCTCAAGGTCGCGGCCGTCAAGGCGCCGGGCTTCGGCGATCGCCGCAAGGCCATGCTGCAGGACATCGCGATCCTGACCGGCGGCCAGGCGATCTCGGAAGATCTCGGCATCAAGCTCGAGAACGTCACCCTCAACATGCTCGGCCGCGCCAAGAAGGTGATGATCGACAAGGAGAACACCACCATCGTCAACGGCGTCGGCAAGAAGGCCGACATCGAGGCGCGCGTGGCGCAGATCAAGGCGCAGATCGAGGAGACCACCTCGGACTACGACCGTGAGAAGCTGCAGGAGCGTCTGGCCAAGCTCGCCGGCGGCGTCGCGGTGATCCGCGTCGGCGGCGCCACCGAGGTCGAGGTGAAGGAGCGCAAGGACCGCGTTGATGACGCGATGCATGCCACCCGCGCGGCTGTCGAGGAAGGCATCCTGCCGGGCGGCGGCGTCGCGCTGCTGCGTGCGTCCGAGCAGCTCAAGGGCATCCGCACCAAGAACGACGACCAGAAGACCGGCGTCGAGATCGTGCGCAAGGCCCTGTCGTGGCCGGCCCGCCAGATCGCGATCAACGCCGGCGAGGACGGCTCCGTCGTGGTCGGCAAGATCCTGGAGAAGGATCAGTACGCCTTCGGCTTCGACTCGCAGTCCGGCGAGTACGTCAATATGGTGTCGAAGGGCATCATCGACCCGACCAAGGTGGTGCGCGCTGCGATCCAGAACGCAGCCTCGGTCGCTTCGCTCCTGATCACCACCGAAGCCATGGTCGCCGAACTGCCGAAGAAGAACGCTCCGGCCGGCGGCGGCATGCCCCCGGGTGGCGGCATGGGCGGCATGGACTTCTAAGTCCGCGGCTCAAGGCGAAGGAATGCAAAACCCCGGCAGCGATGCCGGGGTTCTTGCTTGGCGCCCCTTATCGCACCCGCATCCCGAACCGCTCGGTGCGGACCGCCTGTGCGGCACCGCCCTCGCCGCTTGCACGCGAGAAGAAGATGATCCGCGCGCGGCCGATCAGGTGATCGAACGGGATCGGACCGATCTGCGGCACGCGGCTGTCGGTCGAGTTGTCGCGGTTGTCGCCCATCACGAACACGTGGCCCGGCGGGACAGTGTAAACATTGGTGTTATCGAAGTAGCCGTTCTCGACGCAATCGAGCGTCTCATAGCTCCGGCCGTTCGGCAGCGTCTCGCGCCAGCGCTTGACCGCGGCGACAGCTTCGATGCCGCAAGGCTGCTCGCCCGCATAGTCGGCGATCTGCTCGCGGATCACGGCTGCACCGTTGATGAAGAGCTGGCCCTGTTTCATCTGAATGCGGTCGCCCGGCAAGCCGACGATGCGTTTGACGTAGTCGGTCGCGGAATCCCCGGTCAGACGGAAGACGACAACATCGCCGCGCTGCGGATCCGACGCCAAGATGCGCCCCGAGAACAGCGGTGGCGAGAACGGCAGCGAGAAGCGGGTGTATCCATAGGCGAACTTCTCGACAAAGAAATAGTCGCCGACCAGCAGCGTCGGCACCATCGATGAAGCCGGTACGTTGAACGGCTGATAGAGCAAGGTGCGGATGGAGAGCGCGAGCAGGAATGAGACCAGGACCGTGTTCAGCACATAAGTCGCGATCGTCCGCCAGAAGCCGAAATGCTGCACCCGCGCCAGCATCAGCATGAACACCACGGCCGACCAGAGGCCGAAAGCGCCGACGAGGACCGGCAGAATCCCGTGGATCGACATTTGACTGCCAACGATGCGGCCCGCGAGAAGCACAACAACGAACCCGACGATGCTCGGCACCGCGCTCCAAGCGATCACCGCGCGAAGGGCCGGCGGCGGTGCCTGGCCGCCGAAAAGCCTGCTGATCCAGTTCAGGATCAGGGCGGAGACGTACAGCCAGAGCGGCCCGGCGATCACGCAGATCGCGAGAAAGCCGAGCGCGAACCGCCAATCCGTCAGCAACCCCTCGGCGTCGAAGGCAATGAGCTCGCCATAAAGGCCGGCCCCGGCGCCGAGAATGGCCAGCAGCAAGACCAGATGCCGCGGCCGCGCCGCGACGATCCCTTCGATCGTCTGTCGCGGGCTGAGCCACAGGGTGAGCCACGGTGACCGTGGGCTCTGCTCAGGCGTCGACGTCATCAGCCCCTCCCCTCGAAGCACATCCTCGAAGCAACGCTTCAACCTCCAGATTATCGAAGGATTACTTCCATAATGTGATCTGCCGCACGCACGGCTACATTTCAGACGTTAGTTGCGCCGCAGAGCGTTCAAGTTCATAAGCGGAGAGCCGCCCGTGGGCGGCCCTCCTTGATGTCATCATGCCTCGGCCTTGATCCGCACCAGCCGCGTGAGCAGTGCGTCGAGACCCTGGCCTTCGCCGGCGTGCAGGTCGATGCGGCCGACCTTCTCGACCAGCCGCTCCAGCGACTCCAGCTCCTTGAGCCGCAGCAGCAGAGGGTTCTCCTCCATCAGCTTGGCGGTGTTGAGCAGCGAACGCGTGGCCGCCGTCTCCTCCTGCCGGCGGATCAGGTTCGCCTTGGCGAGGCGCTCTGCCTCCACCACCTTGTTGACGAGCTCGCGGATCTCGCCGGGCAGGATCACGTCCTTCACGCCGAGCTCCGTCACCTCGATGCCGGAGTCCGCGATACGCGCACGCACGTAGTCGCGCAGCTCCGCATCCAGCGCTGCCTTCGCAGACAGCACCTCGTCGAGCGTGCGGCCGGCGACCGCTTCCCGGATCGCGAACTGCACCAGCCGGTACAGCCACGCATCCATGTCGGGCACCGTCGCAACCACCCGCTCGGGGTCGACCACCCGGCGGAACGCCGTCAGCGTCACGCGCAGCGCGATGCGATCCCTGGTCAGCATCTCCTGCGCCGTGATCTCGACCGCCTGGGGCCGCAGGTCGAGGCGCTTGACCTCGATCTTGCGGTTGGCGACCCAGAAGGCGTGCCGGCCGGGCGCAAGCCGCTCGACCAGGCGACCCTCGACGAACAACAGGCCCGCCTCGTGGTTCTCGACCACCGCCTCCGTCACGATGGTGGGACGGTTGCGCTCGATCATTGCGAGGTGGCGCGCATCGACACGAATGTCGTCGGCCACATCGATGCGCTCGACATCGATGCGAGTCGCGACCTTCCAGTAGACGCGCAGCTGCCAGGGCGTCATCAGGTGTACAGGCCGGCCGTCGAGGCTGACGATGGCGATCTCGTTCGCCTTGGTCTCGACGGCCTCGAACAGCGCTTCCGCCAGATCGGGCCGCGCGGCCTTCAGCACCGCGTAGCGATCCGCAGGAAACTCCGCGCGCACCACGTTCAGCACCTCCGCCGTCAATGCGCGCAGAGGATCGAACAGCCGGTAACGGCCGGGCTCGAGCACGCGCTCCAGCCTCCCGTTGCGCGACAGCAACGCGCGCTCGCCATCCTTCACCGTCACGTCAGTCGTCAGCAAATGCCGGATCATGGCACGCCTCCTTCATTTGCCTTCCGGCCCGCGGGTCGAAAAGCAGGTTTCATTTAGAGGGATATCGAGGACGCGGACGCGGCTTCCCGGGAGATCGGCGGGCCGCGGCTTGAGCTTGCGCGATGACGGGCGCACGCAAGCGTCTCGCGCGACCGTGGTCACGCGAAGCGAACGGAGCCGCCCGGCATCGGCGCAAGCGGTATCCACCGCGGCGCAAAGCCGGTTCTCACAGTGTCTTCAGGTTCGGACGAAAAGCCTTGCGGCAATACGGCCGGACCGCGACTGAAGCGCGCGTCCGGTCCCCTTCAGAGGTATCAGCTTTTCAGGCTGAAACGGAGCGCTGGAGCGGGATTCGAACCCGCGTCATGATGATAACAAGTCACCTGCTCTACCACTGAGCTATCCCTACGGTTGAACAATTGAATCGGAATCGAACCGATGCCTTCGGGTCACCCCGACGCTCTCCATGAGCTACAACTGCGTCCTCACCAGGCGGAACACGAAACCGCAGAGCGGCTCGCGCCAGTCGGGTCTGAGTAGAGCCCGAACCCAAGGCCAAGCGAAGGACCGCGCTCATAAAGCAACCTCTGCTGGATTGCAAGAGGGCTTCTTCTGTCCGCGCTCGCCTGTCGCGCGCAAGACACAGCGCGATGAGAGAGCCTAGCCCCTCGCAACGTCCGCAAATCCATCCCTGATCCAGTCGATCACGACACGCGCAGCGGGATCGCGCTTGAGATGGTTTTGCACCAACAGCCACACGTCGCGCTTGCGCGGCAACAGCGTTGCGCGAAGCCGGCGGTCGGACAGCAGCTCGCCGCAGAAATAATCCGGCAGCACGCCGACTGCCTGATGCGTTTTCAAAAGCGTCCGGATGACGCGAAGATTGTCGGCGACGCAGCGTGCATGCGCCTGCAACCCCCTCGCCTTGAGAAACACGGTCTCCGGAATCGTGCCGAGTTCGTCCGGATAGGCACAGACGAGCGGCTTCGCATCGCTCTCGGACACGGGCTCGATCAGGAACAGCCTGAACTCGCGGAGCTTGGTGATGGTGAAATCGCCCTTCTCCGGCTTGTTCAAGCGGATCGCGAGGTCGGCCTGCCAGCGCGAGAACTTTACGTTTCCGCTCGAGGTGAGGAAGTGCAGGCTTAGTCCAGAATGCCGCGCCAACAGTTCGCCCGCGCGTGGCGCCAATATCTCTTCCGCCACCGCGTTGGTCGAGGCGATGCGGAAGCGGCCGGCAAGCCCAGCCACGCCGTCGCCCGCACGCTCGATATCGGCGACATGGCGCGCCATCGCCTGGATATGCCCGAGGATCGTCTCGCATTGCCGGGTCGGCCGGCGCACGCCGTCGACGGCGTCGAACAGCCGCAGATTGAGTGTGCGCTCGATCCGCGCAAGCCTGCGCCCCACGGTGGTCTCGTCGATGCGCAGGCGGCCGCCGGCGCCGGCATAGGTGCCTTCGTCCCTGATCGCGGCTATGATGCGCAGGTCATCCCAATTCATCCGGCAATTGCTAGCACCACCCGACATCGCCTGCAATGTTGCAGCCATCTGCTGCAATATCCCTGCATATTGGCAGCCATGGATTGCGCTAGTCTGCGGCCGTCGTCGCCCCCGAAAGTGTGCGAGCAAGCGGAGAGGATCATGCTGCAGCTCTATTTCTTCCCAATGGCCTGTTCGCTGGCGAGCCGCATTGCGTTGATGGAGGCCGGCATCGAGGCGCGCTACCGCCTCGTCAATATCTGGACCAAGAAGGTGACCGATGACGACAGCGATTTTTGCGCCGTGTCATCCAAGGGTGCCGTACCGGTGCTTGAGCTGGAAAACGGCGAGCGGCTCACCGAGAGTGCGGCGGTGCTGCAATACATCGCCGACCTGAAGCCGGACGCGGGCCTGGCGCCGCCGCACGCCCATCCTGACCGCTACCGATTGCAGGAATGGCTGAGCTTCACCGGCAGCGAGATCCACAAGGCGTTTCTGTTTCCGACCTTCTGGTACAGGGACGACGCCGCGAAAGCCGCGGCCCGCGAGCGGATCGGCGGGAGCCTTGCGATTGCGGCCGATCACCTGAGCGGCCGCAGCTACCTGGTCGGCGACCGTTTCACGGTTGCGGATGCGCATCTCACCTGGGCGCTGTCGCTGCTGCGCCGTGCCGGCGTCGATGTCGGCAACTGGCCCTCGCTTGCCGATTATCTCGCACGCATGCAAGCGCGGCCGCAGGTCAAGGCGGCGATCGAAACAGAAATGGCGTTGCGCAAGGCGGTGGCGGTCTGAGCGCCGTCCAACCGTCGCTACTCGACCCGCGCCACCACCGCGAGCTTCCGGATGCCCATGTTGCGATAGGCATTGAGGAAAGCGTAGTAGTCGCGGAACGACACGCAGCCGTTGGAATCGCCGTTCGGCCCGAGCATGAAGGTGTGTGCGAGCAGACCCTCGCGGCCGTAGATCGCGTTCTCGCCGCCGATCGGATTGAGCCGGAGCGCCGGTACGCCGTGGAACAACGCCTCGCGCGGCTTCAGCTCATAAATGTGCGGCGGGGTCACGCCACGCATGCGGATCGGCGCGGAGCTCGGATCGTCGAGCTTGGAGCCGAGGCCGGAATGCGCCTCGAGCTTGCTGCCGTCGGGCAGATACACCATGTGCGCGGAAATGTCGTAGACCGCGGTCGAGCGATCATAGGGCGGCGAGCCGCCATGCATCGGGTTCTGCTCGTGCGAAATCGAATCGGTCACGCTGGCGTCGGCCGAGGCATAGGCCAGCAGCGCGCCCTGCGCGTCGCGCTTGCCCCACAGCTTCTCGACAATGCTCGACCGCGAGGTCAGCGACATCATCGCGACCTTGGCACGCTCGGCCATGTCATGCAGCGACGCGCCGGCCGATCTTTCGGCAGGCTTGGTCTCGACCGGGCGCGGCGCCGGCACATTCATCGCAACCTGCGAAGCCGGCTGCTTCGGTGCGGTGTCCCTCTTCGCGGCCTCGGCAAGCTTCGGGGCGTCTGCGGCCCGCGGCGCCACCGCTATTTTCGGCGCCGGCGGCGGAGGCGCAGCTTCGGCTGCGCGCGAGGCGACGCCGGTCGGCTCGGAAGCCTCGAAGCGCTCGTTGAACTGGGATGGCGTGAGCGCGGCAACCGTTTCGGACTTGGCGCGCGCGGCAATCCCGGGCAGCGCGGCAAAGGCATCCCTCACGGCTTGCGCGGCGTTGCGCGTCGCGACTTTCGGCGCGGACGTCGCGACCGGCTCGTCATAGCCGGCTGCCCCGATCGTCGGATAGACGCTTGCGGAAATGATCTTGCTGTAGACGGTCCAGCTGCAGCCGAGCACGAGGCATGCAATCGCAGCCCCACTCACAAAGCGAGCTTTCCCCGAGGATTTCTGACGGTTTCGCACCGCCACAGCTACTCTTGCCAACGCTACACTACTCTTACTGACCCACCAGGCGCCCGAACCCGTCCAGCTCGTTTCGCTTGATGCATCGCCGGTCGACTGGTCATCGGCACAGCATCTCGCAGAGGCGCAGAGCGTCATTAAGGCCACTTTTAGTTAAATGCGGATTAAGTCCGAGCGGATGTGAGGCGCCACCTAAACAGCGATCTTTTCCGGCAAAAATGCGGCCGAAAGCCTCCGTCAGAATGCGGAAAGCGCCTTGGTACTACCTGGTACCGTTAAGGTACTGGCTGGTACCGCGAGGCTGGTGCGGCAAACTCGACCAGAGGCTTCAACGAATTCGCCCCGCCCGCCAGCCAGGCGGCAGAGATGGCGCTCGTGCCTCGGCCACAGTAAACTTCAGGCAAGCGATTCGTACCTTGCGTTGATTGCAACCAACGGCCGGCGACGCCCTTCCCGGACCATCAGGAGAGAAATATGCAGCGCGCAGCACGCAAGCTGGCGTTCGTCTTGGCCTCGTCCAATCATGGCATGATGATCGTCAACCGCCTGGACTACCGCATGGTCGATGGTGAGCGGGGCTACGGCGTCGGCTACCAGCTGCTGGAGACCGCCAGCTTCGACGCCGAGGAGGTCACGCTCGCCGTCAATCTCCTGATGACCCGACGCAGACTTTACGGTGACGGCGTGGTGGCAATCGACTGCGGCGCCAATATCGGCGTTCACACCATCGAATGGGCCACCCACATGACCGGCTGGGGTTCGGTGGTCTCGATCGAGGCGCAGGAGCGCATCTACTACGCCTTGGCCGGCAATATCGCGATCAACAACTGCTTCAACGCGATCGCCGTGCATGCGGCGGTGTCCTCGGAAAGCGGGCTGTTGTCGATCCCGACGCCCAATTATCTCGTCCCCTCCTCGTTTGGCAGCCTCGAGCTGCGCCAGCGCAGCGGCAACGAGTTCATCGGTCAGGCCATCGACTATACGCAAAATACCTCGACCGTCCGCAAGCTCGCGCTCGACGAGTTCAAGCTGCCCCGGGTGGATCTGATCAAGCTCGACGTCGAAGGCATGGAGCTCGAGGCGCTCGAAGGGGCCAGCGAGACCATCAAGCGCACGCATCCGATCATGCTGATCGAGAAGATCAAGGCCGACGCGACCGAGCTGCGGCAATGGCTGACGGCGCATGGCTACGAGATGATGGATGCCGGCATCAACATGCTGGTGATCCATACAAGCGACAAGACGCTGGCCGAGCTCAAGCCGCGGCTGCAGCCGACGGCGGCGTAAACCGGGAAATTGACTCTAGGGCGCGAGCTCCGGCGGCGGCGAGCGGTCGAGCACGTCGCCTGTCGGCTCGCGCACCAGGTCGAGCCCATAGGTCTCGATGACCAGGGAGCCACGCTTGCGCGGCAGCTCTGCGACCCGTTCGATCTGCCCGAAATGCTGCTTCAGGTAGGGCGATTGCCACGGGCGTACCTCGTCGACATAGAGCAAGGGGCCTTTGAGCTTTGCCGCATCGGGCTCGCCCATATTGACCCAGCGGATGCGCTGGTCCGGTTGCACCACGCACGTGCCTGGAGGC
The DNA here is from genome assembly GCA_035293585.1 of Bradyrhizobium sp. Lineage (GTDB taxonomy): Bacteria > Pseudomonadota > Alphaproteobacteria > Rhizobiales > Xanthobacteraceae > Bradyrhizobium. The sequence continues at coordinate 9,473 of DATGMN010000076.1, forward strand.
ATGTAGAAGGTGAGCCAGCTCGTGGTGCCGTAATCAGGCACCAGGAGGCAGGTGGCGCCGGTGCGCGCCCGCACCGCTTCGATCTCGGCGGCAAGCTCGCGCCAGCCGACGCCGACGCTGCGCACCGTCGCGTCGCGCCTGAAGCCGGTGAGCACGCCGGTGTTGGCCTGCACGATCAGGCCTGCGAACATCACGATGCCGACGGGCGCCGCCCAGCGCAGGCAAAAATCGGCTACGCCTTGTGCGCGGCGCTGCCATGGCACGAGATGCGCCGCCACCGCCGCGGCAATGACGAAGGGCGGATAGACCGGCGCGAACCAGTTCGCCTCGACCCGCGCATGCAGCGCGTGCCAGACGAAATACAGCGCAATGGTCCAGAACATGGCGTTGATCAGCGCCCGCGCTGCCGAAGCCCCGGTCCTGTGGCGGACCAGGGCATACAGCCCCATCGCGCCGAGAATGAAGACGAGCGGCGTTGCAAAAGCGAACTGGGTCGGGATCAGCTCGGCGAGATAGCCCGGACGAAAATCGGAGATCCGCGCCCTGCCGGTCATCTGCTTCAGGAACGAGACCCATTGATGGTCGGCATTCCAGAGAATCACCGGCGCGAACAGCGCGGCAGCGACCAGCCCGCCGAGATAAGGCCAGGGCGTGAGCAGCCAGCGGCGCTGCCGCGGCGTCACCAACAGCCAGATCAGGATCGCCGGCCCGAAGAACAGCGCGGTGTATTTGGACAACAGCGCCGCGCCGACGGCGGCGCCTGTCGCAAGCCACCAGACACCGCGCCCGCTCTCGAGCAGCCCGGCGAGGCAGAACAGCACGAGGCTCGAAGCCACCAGTAGCGGCGCATCCGGCGTGACGATCATGGTGCCGACGGCTGCGATCAGCGTGACATTGATGAGGAGTGCCGCAATCGCCGCGACCCGGATGCTGCCGAACAGGATCGCGGCGGCACGGAAGATCCAGTAGCTCATCGGCAGCGCCAGCAGCACCGAGACCAGCCGCACGCCGAGCTCGGTATCGCCGGCAATCATGGTGCCGGCGCGGATGACGAGCGCCACCATCGGCGGATGATCGTAATAGCCGCCGGCGAGATGCCTGGACCACAGCCAGTAATAGGCCTCGTCGAAGGTCAGCGGAGTCCAGGCCGCAGCGACCAGCCGCACCACCGTCAAGGCCAGGATCGTGAGAGCCGTATTGCGGACGAGCCGCCGGTCGCCCGGGCTCATCGCAAGCGTCATCGCTTGCGCCAGACGAACAGTCCGGACATTGCGTAGTTCCATACCACGCCCATCAACGCCCCCGCCGCACCCGCGAGCCACCAGATCGGCTCCTGGTCATAGACGGAGAACGCCACCCCGACATTGGCAAACAGGCCGACGCTGCAAACCAGGTAGAATGCGAGCAGGCCGCGCAGGATGGCAAATCCCTTCAGCCGCTGGTCGCGATAGGTCAGGAAGTTGTTGAGAATGAAGTTGGTGGTCATGGCGATGAAGGCGCCCAGCCCCTGCGCCTCCGCAAACGGCAGCTCGAGGACGTTGAGGCCGAGAAACAGCGTGCCGAGATGCACGAACAGGCCGGTGCCGCCGACCATTGCGAACAGGAGGAAACGCAGCGACACCACGTCGTTGGTGAGCTTGGCGAGCACGAGTCCGAGGAAGTCCAGCGCCACCATCGAATCGAGCTTGCTCTCGCCATGCAGCCGCGAGCCGAATGTATAGGGCACCTCGACGGTCTTGAGCTTGCCGTGAGCGGTGGCGATCACATCCAGCAGGATCTTGAAACCCTGGGTCGACAGCGAAGGCGCAAGCTGCTCGAAGCGGTCGCGGCGGATCATGAAGAACCCGCTCATGGGATCGGCGACCTCGATCCCCAGCGCGCGCTTGGCGACCTCGGTCGCAAAAGCGCTGGCGCTGGCGCGATGCTTGTTGAAACTGTCGGCGCTGCCGCCGGCGATATAGCGGCTGCCGACCACGAGCTCGGCGGCGCCGCTTTGGAGCAGCGCCAGCATCTTCGGCAGCTGCGTCTCGTCGTGCTGCAGGTCGGCATCCATCACGGCGGCATAGGGCGCACAGGAGGCGAGGATCCCTTCGATGCAGGCGCCCGACAGGCCGCGCCGGCCGATGCGGCGGATGCAGCGCACCCGGCTGTCCTGGCGGGCAAGCTCGCGGACGACCTCCCAGGTGCCATCGGGAGAGTTGTCATCGACATAGACGACCTCCCAGGCGATGCCTTGCAGCGCCGCCTCCAGCTTGCCAAAGAGCTTGCGGACATTGTCGCGCTCGTTGAAAGTGGGAACGACGACGGAAAGCGCCGGCGCAGCAATCGCGGCTGGCCGGATTTCGGCGGCGACTCGGAGGGCTTCGTTCATCAAGGCGAAGCGTATATCCGTCGCACCCCGCCCTGCCAAGCCGGATCGGCCCGGGGACAGGGCCTCAAAACGCGCGGATAGTGCAAAAATGCTTACGACCACGAATAACAGGGCGCGCGTACATCCGGCGCTGCCTCGCTATCGTGGTCGTTCCAACGCCGGAGCTTCAGGGGTCTGGGAGCATCAACAGCGCCGTTAACGGCTAGGTAGGCATGCTGAGGAGGGTCCGCAAGGGGATCGCGGGCCCTAGTTCGGAACTTCCCGGATCACCGGGCCTCGCGGGGCCGGGGCGGCCGGCGCGGCGGGCTGCGCTGCCGGCTGCGCGACCGGAGCCGGCTTCGGCGGTTTGCCGAACTGCCCGATCGGGCCGTAATAGACGGCCGCGCCCAGCACGATGATGGCGACGATCGTGCCCAACAGACCGGCGAAGGACTGCGACGTCATACCGATGTACCCCTCTTGACCGCGTGCGAATTGATAGCACGGAACCGCGTCGCAGCAAGATCAGTTCGGGGTCGCCCTGCGATGGACAAAGGCCGTGACGACATCCTTTTGCGCAAGCTCGATGGCACGGTTAGCCGTGGCGAGGTTGGCGTCGGCCTGGTTGTCGGGGAATTGCAGGCTCAGATAGTCGAGCAGCGAGACCCGGAAATTCTGCCGCTCGGACGGACAGGCGCCGGCGATGTTGGCCGTGAAATCCTGCGCCGACATGGTTTTGATGTCTGGCCGCGTATATTCGCGCGCCAGGCAATTCCAGTAGGAATCGCGTCCCTGCAGCGCGAGCTTGTGCGCATCCTGGACGTCATCTGCGCGTGCGCCCGAGGCGACAAGCACGAGCGCGACAGCCACCACCATCCGCATTCTGTTCTCCCTTTTTTGAAGGCAGTCTACCTTGAAGTTGAACCGGGGTTAAGCACATGACCCATGCGAATCTGCGCAAGGGAATAGACGCCCGCACTCCGTGTTCCACAGCAAAGAACGGCCGGGAGACGATCTGTGATCAAAGCTGCAATCTTGAGCGTGGCGCTGCTAGCCGCGTTGTCCAGTCAGGCGCACGCGCAGGCGGCGGTCGAAGACCCCGGCTATTGCGCCCAGTACTATCCGAACGCCAATTGCCAGAACTACGGGCCAGGCAATCCGCTCTATCGCAGGCACTATGGCGGGGATTTCGGCTCCGTCGACCGACCGGACGGCTATGCCGTGACCGCGCCCATTCGGCACCATCACCGGCGCCACCACCACGGCTGAAGCGGAGCAGGACCGCCGCATCGGAGTTTCGCTGCTCGCGCTGGCCAATGCGCCGCAATTTGACTAGTCTCGCCTCGATCCCGCAAGCATCTTGTCGGAAATGAGACGAGCAGCGTGGCCAAGTCAGCAAAAACCGCTTCGACAGATAAGTCGGCAACCGCAACCAAGGCGCCCGCGAAGAAGCCGACGGCGAAGAAGGCCGTAGCCCGGAAACCTGCGGCAGAGACGCCCCGCGCGAAGGCGCCTTCCGCAACAGTCCCGGCGAGCGCCAAACCGCCCCATGAAGCACCTGCCCCCAAACCTGCGGCCGCGAAACAAGGCACGGGGCACATCTATATCGGCGTCGGCGGCTGGACCTTCGCGCCCTGGCGCGGGGTGTTCTATCCGGACAAGCTGCCGCAGGCGAAGGAGCTGGAATATGCCGGGTCAAAACTGACCTCGATCGAGATCAACGGCACCTATTACGGCTCGCAGAAGCCGGAGAGCTTCCGCAAATGGGCACGCGAGGTGCCCGACGGCTTCGTGTTTTCGGTCAAGGGCTCCCGCTTCACCACCAACCGCCGGGTGCTGGCTGAAGCCGGCGACTCCATCAAGCATTTCTACAACACCGGCGTGCTCGAGCTTGGCGATCGGCTTGGACCCGTGCTCTGGCAGTTCGCGCCGACCAAGAAGTTCGACGAGGCGGATTTCGGCAAATTCCTCGAGCTGTTGCCGCGCGAGATGGACGGACGCCGGCTGCGCCATGTGGTCGAGGTGCGCCATGACAGTTTCCGTACCCCCGCTTTCATCGCGCTGCTCAGGCAGTTCGAGATTCCCGTGGTGTTCGCCGAGCACTTTACATACCCCGGCATCGCAAACGTGGTCGACGATTTCGTCTACGCGCGGCTGCAGAAGGGCAATGACGACATTGCCACCTGCTATCCGCCAAAGCAGCTCGATCAATGGGCCAAGCGCCTGCAGCTCTGGGCCAGCGGCGGCGAACCCGACGATCTGCCACGCGTCGATGCGCCAAGCGCGCCGCAGAAGCCGCGCGACGTGTTCGCCTATGTCATCCACGAGGGCAAGGTGCGCGCGCCCTCGGGCGCGATGGAGCTGATTGAACGGGTCAGATGATGGCCAAGGCGAAAAAGCTCTTCACCATCGGCTATGAGCAGACGCCGCAACAGGCGGTGCTCGACGAGCTGGCGAGTGCGGGCGTCAAGCTATTGGTCGATGTGCGCGCGGTCACCTCCTCGCGGCGGCCCGGCTTTTCCAAGAACCAGCTTGCGGCCAGCCTCGATGAGCGTGGCATCGCCTATGTGCATCTCAAAGCGTTGGGGACGCCGAAGGAAGGCCGTGACGCCGCGCGCAGCGGCGATTATCCCAGGCTCGAAAAGATCTATTCCGCGCATCTGAAGAAACCGGAAGCGCGGCAGGGAATGGATGAGCTCGCCGCGCTGGTCATGAAAGCGGGTCCGGTCTGCCTGCTCTGCTATGAGCGCGACCACCGTCACTGCCACCGGCAGATGATCGCGGAGATCATCGAGGAGAGGGATGGCGTGAAGACGGAGAATTTGCTGCCGCGGCAGGTCTGATTGCCGATGGTTACCTCCGTCATTCCGGGGCGGTCCGAAAGGACCGAACCCGGAATCTCGAGATTCCGGGCTCGATGCTTTGCATCGCCCCGGAATGACTGGGAAACTAACCAGCCTCCCCCTTCAGCCACAGCGTCCCCTGCATCATCTCCACGCAGCGGCCGCCGACATGGGCGGAGACGATCTTGCCTGACTGCTTGACCACGCGCGTCATGAGCAGGCTCGGCCGCCCCATGTCAAAGCCCTGCCCGATCGTCAGCCGCAACTCACCATCGCGCGTCGGGTCGAGATCCGCGAGCAGGGAGGCCGCCGCGACGGTGGCGCTGCCGGTCGCGGGATCCTCGGTGAGGCCACTGTGGCCGGGGTGGAACATCCGCGCCTGCAGGTCGCAAGGCGCTTCGGTCGATGCCACCTCGCGGCTGTAAAGATAGATCGCATCATTGCCGTCGAGCGGAAGCGTCCGCGCGAAGGCCTCCGCATTGGGCGCGGCCCGCCGCACCGCGTCGCGGGTCGCGAGCTCCACCACCAGAAACGGCAGGCCGACCGAGATGATTTGCGGCACGTGCCGATCGGTTCTGACATCGCCGGTCGACAGCGACAGGCATGCCGCGACCTGCTCGACGCCGACTTGCGACAGCCGCTTCAGCGGCTGCGGCGCGGTCAACTCGGCGCCCGTCACCTTGCCCTGCTCCTGCAGAATGGCGACCGGCACCAGACCGGCCTTTTCCTCGAACGCCAGCCGCGCCGGCGGCACTGCCGCTTGGGACGCCAGCACGAAGGCGGTGCCGACATTGGGATGGCCGGCAAACGGAATTTCCGCGCGCACCGTGAAGATGCGCACCTCGGCATCATGGCCGGACTCGCGCGCCGGCAGCACGAACGTCGTCTCGGAGTAGTTGAACTCCGTCGCGATCGCCTGCATCTGCGCGGTGGTGAGGCCTTGCGCATCCAGCACCACGGCGAGCGGATTGCCGCCGAAGGCGCGATCGGTGAAGACGTCGACGGTGATGTAGCGCCGCTGCATGGCCTTGCCTCTTCCCGCAATCAGGGCTGCTGATTAGCACGACCCTGGCACAGGCTAGAAGCGAAACAATGATCTCGGAGCAATCAGCACTTTGGCGCGCTCGTCCGGATCGGTGATGAGCCCATCCAGGAAGCGCCGGTTCTTGGCATAGCTCTCGGTTGCCTCGAACTGGGTGTGCGGCCAGTCGCTACCCCATAGCAGATGATCGGGGCCGAAGGAGGCGCGCAGCAAGGGATAGGCCTGCCTGGCAAAGCTCTCTCCGTTTCGACCGTTGCGATAGGGCGCGGACATCTTCACCCAGACCCGCCCGGTGGCGCCGAACGTCAGGATGGACTGGAACGCGGGATCGTCGACGCCGAGTTTTGCCTCGGGCAGCGTGTAGTGATCGAGCACCACGGCCACGCCCGCATCGAGCAGTCCTGGCACCAGGCCGACGAGATCAGACGCATTGCGCTGGATCTCGACCTGCCAATCGGCAGACTTCAGATTGGCGAGCAGCGCCTTCCATTCCGGTGCAGCCAGATCCGGCAACGGCTGGCCCACGAGATTGAGGCGAATGCCGACGATGCCGGCCCGGTCGAGCGCGAGTATCTCCTGCGATGGGATGCTCGGCTCGACGACCGCGATGCCGCGCAGCCGGCCCCGTGCCTGCCCGAGACAGTCCACGACGTAAGAATTGTCGGTGCCGAGAAAGCTCGGCTGCACCAGCACGCCGTTGGTCATGCCGTTCTGGTCGAGCTGTTCGAGATAGAGCGACAGCGGCGCGTCGTAATCGGGCGCATAGCGCCGGCCGGAGGCGAGCTTCAGCCCACGATGAAAGACATGAGCGTGTGTGTCGATTACGAATGACGGCGACGTCATCGCGCCTCAGGCCCGCACCGCGGCCGCATCTTTCTCGAACACTTTGCCGCGCGTCTCCGGCAACATGAGCACGGCGAGCAGCACCAGTGAATAGGCAAAGGCAGCGTCGATGCCGATCGCGGGCCCGAGCCCGATATGGTCGGAGAGATATCCGACCAGGAACGGAAACGCTGCGGAGACCACCCGGCCGAAATTGTAGCAGAAGCCGACGCCGGTGCCGCGCACGCCGGCCGGATAGAGCTCGCTGAACAGCGCGGCCATGCTCGCGGGGATGCCGGCGGAGAAGAAACCCAGCGGGAAGCCGAGCACCAGCATCTCGGTGTTCGAGAGCGGCGCGAAGATATAGGCGAGCACGGTCGCGACGCAGGCGGCTGCAAAGAAAGTGACGTTGGCGCGGCGGCCGAAGCGATCACTGCCATAGCCCGAGGCCATGCAGCCGCAGAAAAACGCGACGATGATCACCGCGAGATAGCCGCTGGAGCCGAGCACCGAGAGATGCCGCTCCTCGCGCAAGAATGTCGGCAGGAAGGTCGTCAACGCCGCGTAGCCGCCATGGGCGCCGATGCCGAACAGGCCGCCGATCAGTGTCGAGCGCAGCACGTCGGCGTGGAAGATGCCGGCCAAGGTCGCGAGCAGCGGCGGCCGCGCCTCGACGGTGTCGAGCCGCGCCGGCTCCTTCAGCCCGCGCCGTACATAGAAGATCAGAAGCGCCGGCAGCAGCCCAAGCGCAAATAGCAGCCGCCAGCCGATGTCAGCCGGCGCGTAGGTGAAGACCACGGCCGAGAGCACGACGGCCGTGCCCCAGCCGACGGCCCAGGCGCTCTGCACGGCGCCCAGCGCCGTGCCGCGATGCTCGGGGCGGATGATCTCGGCCATCAGCACCGCGCCGCAGGCCCATTCCGCGCCGAAGCCCAGGCCCTGGATCGCCTTGAGCAGCACGAGCTGGCTGTAGCTCATCGCGAATGCAGATGCGAAGGTCGCCAGTGCAAAGGTCGCGATCGTGATCTGCAGCGCACTGACTCGGCCAAAGCGGTCGCCGAGCGCGCCGCCAAGCCAGCCGCCGATTGCGCCAAAGAACAACGTGATCGAGCCGAGCAGGCCCGCTTCAGCCTTGGTGATGTGGAAGGCTGCGATCAGCGCTGGAATGGCGAGCGAGAACATCTGTACGTCGAGCGCATCCAGCGCCCAGCCGCCAAAACTCGCCCAGAATGTCCGCCGCTCCAGCGGCGCGCTATCACTGTACCAGTTGGCCATCTCGTCCCTTCCCTGATGTCCTCGTGTTGTATTTCTTATGCTTGCGGCTTCAGCGGATCTCGACGTGATATCGAAACCGCGTCGCCGGCCCGCGTGAGCGGCGCCATTCGATCGGATGCCGCTCGAGATCGAAGGCGAGCCGCTCGATCACGATCAGCGGCGCGCCTGCTTCCAGCCGCAGCAATCGCGCCTGCATCGCGGTTGCCGTTTCGACCGAGAGGTTCTCGTCGGCCGACACCACGATCTGCCCGCAACGCTCTTCATAGAGCGGGTAAAGCAGGTCGCCGAATTCCTCCGGCCGCAGCGCCAGCACGGCTTCAAAACGCGACTTCTGCAGCCAGATCTCTTCCGCCAGCAGCGGCTCGCCGTCGATCAGGCGCAGGCGCGACAGGCTGATCACGGGCTCGCCTTGCGGCAGGCGTAACGCGCTGGCGACCGCCGGCGGCGCCGCGACGACCTTGCGCCTGAGGATCCGGCTTTGCGGGATGCGCCGCTCGCCGCTTTCGGACTGGAAGCGGAAAAAGCGGAACAGCGAGGAATTGAAACGGGCGCGGCGGACGAAGGTGCCGCGGCCCTGCTGGCGCTCCAGCACGCCGTCGGCGACCAGCTGGTCGATGGCCTTGCGCACCGTGCCAACCGCGACCTCGTGCTGCGCCGCAAGCTCCGCCTCCGACGGGATCAGGTCGCCGGGACGCCAGTCCCTGCGGTTGATCCGGCTCGCGATGTCGTCCCGCAGCCGCTGGTAGCGCGGCAGGCGCTGGTCGAGGATGCTCATATGGTCATATAGATGACTATATGAGCGCGGCTGTCAACGGGGCCGATGCCGCCCGGCCCGGCCGGTCTACCCGAGCTGAAAGACCGCCATGGGCTGCTCGTAGCCCCGGATCGGCACCTCGCCGAGCGAGACCGCGTCGTCGCCGTCCTCGCCCAGCGCCTCGCGCACCGCGGCCGAGATCAGGAGCTGGGAGCCGAACTTCTTGTTCAGCGCCTCCAGCCGCGAGGCGAAATTCACGGTGTCGCCGATCACGGTGTACTCCTTGCGCCGCGGCGAGCCGATATTGCCGGCGACCACCTCGCCGAAATGAACGCCGATGCCGATGCGCAGCTTCCAGTCGGAGACGTCGTTGATCCGGTCCATCGCATTGAGCATCTCGCGCGCCGCCGCGACCGCGCGGTGCGCAGCATCCGCGGCATCGAGCGGGGCGCCGAACAGCGCGAGAAAGCCGTCGCCGAGAAATTTGTTCACGATGCCGCCATGCCGGTCGAGAGTTTCCACCAGCACCGCAAAGGCGCCGTCGAGCCTTTCCACCACCTCCTGCGGCGAGCGCGAGCGGGCTGACGCGGTGAAGCTGCGGAAATCGACGAACATCACCGCGACGCGGCGGATGTCGCTCCGCGTCGTCGCGCCCTCCGCCATCAGGCGTTCGACGACCTGCGGCGAGACGTGCTGGCCGAACAGATTCGTCACGTGATCGCGCGCCGTCGCGGCGCGGATGCTCGCCGCGAAGCCGCGCCTGAGCTGCACGCCGACGGCGCCCGCCAGCACACCGCAGATCAGCACGACGACGCTACGCGCGCCGTGGTAATAGATGTCGGGAACGGCATCGGCGGCGGTGGCAGCGGCGGCGCCGGCCGGGTGGTAGAACACCGAGACCAGGAACAGCTCCGTGGCGGCCACAAGGCCGGTGAAGCAGGATAGCCAGAAGTCCAGCCGCAGGGTCGAGAGCACGATGAAGATGCCGTAGGAGACGGGGATGACAAATCCGACCGCCTTGATCGTCCCCATGTTCTGGATGTGCAGCATCAGGGCAAAGGTCGGCATCGACGTCTCGATCAGCACGCCGATATAGCGGCGGATGATCGGCAGGTCGCGATCCATCTTGATATGCCGCTGGATCGCGGTCATGACCCAGAGCTCGAACAGGCCGAACGGCACCAGGATCTCGAACGTGTAGATCGGCCGCATGCGGCCCTGCCAGAGCCGCTCGACGGCCGTCTGCTCCAGGTAATAGGTGGCCATCACCACGACCGCGAGGATGACCGTGGTGACGATCAACGCCTTGACGCGCAACAGCTCGGAGGCGAGCACTTCGCGCATCAAGGCATGCTCGAAATCGGCGGAAACCCGCGCGCGCGTCCCGCCCGGTCCGTGCCATATATCGCTGATTGCGGTCATACGTTCCCCTTCATTCCGGGCACGTGAAGCGTGAACCATGGCGCACAGTCGCGCACCTGGGAATCGCGGGATTCCGGGTTCGATGCTAGCGCATCGCCCCGGAATGACGAGGCAGATACTGCCTCAATCCAGCGTGCGGCGGAAGCGCGTAACCGCAACCGTCATGGCGAGCAGCATCAGGCCGAACAGCGCCAGCGTGTCATATTGCAGGTTCTGCAGGGTCGAGCCCTTCAGCATGATGGCGCGCACGATGCGCAGATAATGCGTCAGCGGCAGGCATTCGCCGACATATTGTGCCCAGACCGGCATGCCGAGAAACGGGAACATGAAGCCAGACAGCAGGATGCTCGGCAGGAAGAACATGATCGACAGCTGCATGGCCTGCAGCTGGTTCTGCGCCAGCGTCGAGAACGTATAGCCGATCGCGAGGTTTGCGGTGATGAACAGGGTCGACAGCAGCGCCAGCAGCAACAGGCTGCCGAACACGGGGACGCCGAACAGGAAGATGCCGATGCTCAGGATCAGCGCCGCCTGCACGAAACCGACCATCACATAAGGGACGATCTTGCCGAACATTACCTCGACCGGCTTGATCGGCATCGACAACAGGCTCTCCATGGTGCCGCGCTCGATCTCGCGGGTCACCGACAGCGCCGTGAAGATCAACATGGTCATGGTCAGGATGGTGCCGACCAGGCCCGGCACGATGTTGAGCCGGCTCGAGGCGGCCGGATTGTAGCGCGCATGCGCGCGGATCTCGAACGGCAGCGACGGCGGATCGCCGACGTACAGATCATGCTGGAGGGCGGTCTGCACCACCACGCCGAGCGAGGACAGCGCCGCGCTCGCCGCCACGGGATCGGTGGCGTCGGCCGCGACCAACAAAGCGGGATAATCGCCGCGCCGCACCGCGCGCTCGAAGCCGCGCGGGATCTCGACGCCGAACAGCACCTTGCCGGATTTGAGCAGATTGTCGAACTCGTCGACGTCATGCACCTCGCGGACGAAGCGGAAATAGGCGGTGTTCTCCAGCGCTTTCAGGATCGAGCGGCCGAGATCGGTGTCCTCCTGCAACAGGACCGCGGCCGGCAGATTGTGCGGCGTGGTGTTGATGGCATAGCCGAACAGAAGCAGCTGCATCACCGGGATCATCACGATCATGCCAAACGACACCCGGTCGCGGCGGAGCTGGATGAACTCCTTCACCACCATGGCATAGGAGCGGCGCCAGAAGCCGAACGACGGCCGGCGTGCTTCGGTGGCGGCGGCGGAGGTATCGAGCGCGCTCATTGGAAATTGTCCTTCGAGCGGTTCATCAGCTCGATGAACACGTCCTCCAGCGACGGCGCGGAGAGCCGCCATGTCAGGCCCTCCTTGTCGCGCCAGGGTGCGATGGTGGCCTCGAGCGCGCTCCGGTCGCGGCCCGAGACGTGCAGCGACGTGCCGAACGGCGCGACCATGTCGACGCCGGGCTGCCCCTGCAGCTTTTCACCGAGATGCTGCAGCTCGTCGCCGGTGACGGTGAACGTCGTCAGCTGCGAATGCGCGATCACCTGCTCCACGGTGCCGTGCGCCAGCAGATGGCCGTAGGCGATATAAGCGATCTCGTGGCAGCGCTCGGCCTCGTCCATGTAATGAGTGGAGACCAAGACGGTCAGCCCTTCGGCTGCGAGCGCGTGGATCTCGTTCCAGAAGTCGCGCCGCGCCTTGGGATCGACGCCCGCGGTCGGCTCGTCCAGCAGCAGCAGTTGCGGGCTCGGCAGCGTGCAGGCCCCGAGCGCGAGCCGCTGCTTCCAGCCGCCGGAGAGCTCGCCGGCAAGCTGCTCCTCGCGGCCGCTCAGGCCGAGGCGCTTGATCATCTCGCGCGCGGCGCTGCGTGGGTCCGGCACGCCGTAGAGTCGCGCGACGAATTCGAGGTTCTCGCGCACCGAGAGATCCTGATACAGCGAGAAGCGCTGGGTCATGTAGCCGACCCTGAGCTTGATCTTCTCGGCGTCGCGGCGGATGTCGTAGCCGAGGCAGGTGCCCTCGCCGCGGTCGGGCGTCAGGAGGCCGCAGAGCATGCGGATGGTGGTGGTCTTGCCGGAGCCGTTGGGGCCGAGGAAGCCGTAGATCGAGCCGCGCTTCACCTGCATCGACAGGTCATGCACGACCTCTCTGCCGCCGAAGGATTTCGAGAGGCCCTTGACCTCGATCGCGATTGGGTCGGACGGCGCGCCATTCATCGCTGGACCGCGACGGGAGTCTTGGGGTTGAGATAGACGCTGATCGGCTGTCCCACGCGCAACGCATCGGGGCGCGCGGGTCGCGCCTGGATCAGATAGACCAGCTTGTTGCGCTCATCGAGGCTGTAGATGACAGGCGGGGTGTATTCGGCCTGCGTGGCGATGAAATAGATCCGCGCGGTCAGATCGGGCGAGCAATTGTCGCAGGTGACCCTGACCTCGTCGCCGATCGCAAGCTTCGGCAGCTCGGTCTCGGAAACGAAAAAGCGGATCTTCATGTTGCCGGGCGGCATGATCGAGAGCACCGGGCGCCGCGCCGGCACCATCTCGCCTTCGCGGAAATAGATCTGCTGGATGGTGCCCGCGACCGGCGCAAAGCCCTTGCGGCGGGCGAGCCGAGTCTGCGACGTCACCACATGCGCTTCCGCCACCCGCAGCGCGGAGACCGCGGCATCGAGCGTCGCCTGCGTGCCGGCGCCGGTCTTGGACAGCATGGCGGCGCGGTCATAGGTCTGCCTGGCGTTGGCGAGCGTCGCATTGTTCTGGTTGAGATCGGCCTGCTGCAGATCGTCGTCGACGGTGTAGAGCTGATCACCGACCTTGACCTCGTCGCCCTCGCGGACATCGAGTTTCGTGACGCGTCCGGTCTCGTCGGGGCTGACGAAGATCATGTCGGCCTCGACCCAGCCCTGGAAGCCGGGATCACGCCCCTGCTTGCATCCCCCAAGGCTCGCCGCTGCGACAAGCGCGGCCATGGCACACAATATCGCTCGCGACGCCGTCATGACGCGCTCCGTTCGCCAAAAATCAAATCGAGATGCACGCGCAGCATGGCCATGGCGTCGAGCGGCGCGTGGCGCTCGAACAGGCTCTTCCAGATCACCGCGATCATCGCCGGCGCGACCACGATCTGCGGGTAGTTGGCGAGATCGGGGACGCGGATCTCGCCCCTGGCGATGCCGAGCTGGATCAGGCCGCGCATGGCGGCAAGCCCGCGCGAGACCACCTCGCGGTAATAGAAATCCGCGATCGCCGGAAAGCGCGGCCCCTCGGCCACGATCAACCGCACAAGGTCGCCGCGCCGCGTGGTCGCGACCTCCTGGATGAGAGTGAAGGCAAAGCGCTCCAGCGCCTCGCGCACCGATCCCGCGGGTTGCTCCGGCGGCGCAAGGCGCGCGATCAGCGGCACGATCGCGGTGCGCACCAGTTCCTCGAACAGCGCCTCCTTGTCCTTGAAGTGCAGGTAGATCGTTCCCTTGGCAACGCCGGCACGCCTGGCGACGTCGTCCAGCCGGGTCGCCGCAAAGCCCCGCGCGATGAACTCGTCGAACGCCGCTGCGACGATCGCCTCCCGCCGCTCCGCCGCGCGCTCGGCCCGATTGGAAGCCGGCCTGGCCGTGCCAGGCGCAGCCGCGCGCTCATCCGCTGCGGCGGTTTGCGTGAGACGGGTCGCAGCGGAGCTGCGGCGTTCCCTGGGAATCTTGCTCATGACGCATATATGACTGACTGGTCAGTCAATGTCAACCAACTGCTTTCTCGACTCGCGCCTGCTGGACCGGCACATCCCTGCACCATCGGATCGAAAATCCGGCATATCCCCCTGATATATCAGGCACATTTCCGGATGTAGGGACGGTTGACCTCCCATAATTCATCCAGCAGGCCTCTTGCCGCGGTGGCGGAGTTGATGACGGGATCGATCAGGAGCGCCTGCAGCGCCAGCTCCTTGGAGGCCTGGACCGCAGCCTCAACCGCGAGCTGCTGCACATTGACCTGCATGGTCATCAGTTTCGCCACCGCTTCCGGCAGCGGACCGAGCGAGACCGGATGGATGCCGGCAGCGTCCGCCACGACGGGCACCTCCACGGCGGCACATGCGGGAAGATTGGGAATCGTCCGCTGGTTGAAGACCACGCCGGATTCGATGAGCTGCTTCTTGTTGTGAAGCACAGAGGAGATGATCGCGACCGCGCGCTCGCCCGAGGGCATCGACCACCAGTCCGGGATGTCCGCGCGGCCTGCCAGAACGTCGTCGGTCAGCCGGTCGAGCTTGGCGCGCTCGCCTTCGTCCCAGCCGAAATTGTAGCCGCCCTCGCCCGCCTCCCAGCCATAGGCGAGATTTTCGCCGACATGGCCATCGCCGCAGCCGAGCCAATAGCCGAAGCTGCGCAACAGTTCGCGCGTCAGCGGCTCGACGTCCGGGTCGTAAGCCTTCTCCCTTTCGCGCAGCAGCGGATAGAGGTCGGTGCCCGTCTCGCGGTCGCGGATCTGCATCAGGCATTGGAAATGGTTGAGTCCCGCGCCCCACACGTCGACGCGCTCGTCGGGCAGCCCGAGAATCGCGGCGACGTGATGCCGGGCGATGAAGATGCCGTGGCAAAGCCCGACGCAGCGGATCTTGCTGTATTGTCCGAGCGCGAGGATGATCCGGCTTTCCGGATTGGAAAAATTGATGAACAGCGCCTGCGGGCAGCGCGCCTCCATCTCGCGGACGAAGTCGAACACCACGGGCAATGTCCGCAGCGTGAAGAACAGCCCGCCCGGGCCGCCGTTCTCGCCAAGCGTATGGCGGATGCCGAACTTGCGCGGCACCTCGAAATCGAGTCGCCAGAGGCGGTTGCGGTCGATGGCGGTGGCGTGAACGACGAAATCCGCACCATCCAGCGCCGCATGCCAATCGGTGGTGGATTCGATCTTCAGTCCTGCGCCGGATGTCTCGTTCAGCAGTTTGGCCACGCGCTCGGCCCGCGCCAGCCGCTCGGCATTCCGGCCGACCAGGATAAGGCTGCTGCCGGCAAGCTCATGCGTGGAGAAGATATCCCGGAACATGCTCAGTCCGAAGGATGCACTGCTCGCACCGAGAAAGACGATTTTTGCAACTCGAGCCATTGTGGCTTTTTGCCAGCTCACCGCGCGCTCGCGCCTGATCCAGATCAATGCCGCAGCACGTGGTTTCAGGCGCTGCGGCAAATGATGCCGCAAACCGGCGGCCTAGCCGAAATCCAGCACCATGCGGCCGTCGATCTTGCCGGCCTTCATCTTGTCGAAGACGGTGTTGATCTCGGCGAGCGGCACCTTGGTGATCTGCGACTTCACCTTGCCGTCGGCGGCAAAGACGATGGCCTCGTCGAGATCGCGCCGCGTGCCGACGATGGAGCCGCGCACGGTGATGCGCTTGAGCACGACGTCGAAAATCGGGGTCGGGAATTCGCCAGGCGGCAAGCCGACGAGGCTCACCGTCCCCTTCCGCCGCACCATGCGCAGCGCCTGGGCAAAAGCCGGCGTCGAGACTGCGGTCACCAGCACGCCATGCGCGCCGCCGCCGGTCACCGACAGCACGCTGTCGACGGCCGCCTTGTCGAGCGCATTGACGGCATGGTCGGCACCTGCGTTGCGCGCCAGTTCGAGCTTGTCCGCGGCGATGTCGACACCTACGACCTTCAGCCCCATTGCCTTGGCATATTGAATGGCGATGTGGCCGAGGCCGCCGACGCCCGAGATCACCACCCATTCGCCGGGCCGGGCTTCCGTCTCCTTGAGCCCTTTGTAAGTCGTAACGCCGGCGCACAGAATCGGCGCGATCGCAGCGAAATCGACATTGGCAGGCAAGCGGGCAGCAAAGGGGGCCGACGCGATGACATATTCGGCAAAGCCGCCGTTCACGCTGTAACCGGTGTTGTGCTGGTGCTCGCACAAGGTCTCCCAGCCGGTCTCGCAATATTCGCAGGAGAGGCACGCGTCATGCAGCCAGGCGACGCCGACGGCATCGCCGACTTTGAGGTTGGTCACGCCGGGCCCAAGCGCTGCGACGATGCCGGCCGCCTCGTGGCCGGGAATGAACGGCGGTGTCGGCTTGACCGGCCAGTCGCCGGACGCCGCATGCAGATCGGTGTGGCAGACGCCGCAGGCCTTCACCTTGACCAGCACTTCCCCTGCCCCGGGAACCGGCACCGGCACGTCTTCGATCACCAGCGGCTTGCCGAAGCTCCGCACCACCGCGGCTTTCATTGTCGTCTGCATGTGTCTTGCTCCTTTCATTTCGGGAGCAAGCTAGCCGCGTCGGCAAGCGGGGATATTGAGCGACGTCAATTGCAACGGCGAGATAGCGCCGCGGTCCTTTTCGACCCGTCATCCTGAGGCGCTCGCGGAACGCGAGCCTCGAAGGATGAACGGCCCCGCTGTTGCAGCCGGGCCGTCGTCCTTCGAGACGGCCGCTCCGCGGCCTCCTCATCAGGATGACGGATCGAGATTTGGGCGAACTAGCTGTGAAACTTCAAGCCGTCGACGATCTTGTCCACCACCTTGCGCTCGGCCCGCACGGCGAGCCCGACGAGGTTGAGATCAGCCCGGGCCACGGCCTTGACCGCGGCGCGGTTGGCTTCGTCATGGGTGGTCTTGAACATGTCCTCGGTGTAGAGCGCGGGCGTCACATTGCGCGAAAGCGCTCGTTCCAGGGCGCGCGACAGCGCGGCCCGGTCGGCGCCGTAGATCAGGATCGGCTGGCCGATCAGCGCCAGGTATGTCGTTGACGAGCCGTCCTCGTAAGGCGCGCCGACGCATTCGGGAAAGGCCGCAGCGATGCCGCCGGCGAGAAACGAGGCGACGTTCAGCTTCTGCCAGGCTTCGAGCTCGGTGCGGATCACGATCGCGATCTTGGTGTCGAATTGCATGTGACTGCTCCGGCTTCATTTCGAGGGTTACGCGCCCGCTCCCTCCACCGCTCTGGATTGCTTCGTCGCTTTGCTCCTCGCAATGACGGCGACAGTCAACCCCGGCCGTCGCAGGCCCAGGCGCGGATCACGCATTCCTTGCCGCCGAACTTATAGCATTCGCGCGTCGCCTCGTTGAGCGAGCTCGAGATCTGCGGCCGCACCGCATAGCCGTGCGGGCCGCACGGGTTGGTCATGTCGATGGACAACGCCGCGCAGGCGCGGCGCATGACGATGGCCTCGCAGTCGCCCTGGCACTGCTTGAGCGCGGCGAGGCGCGCGGCGTCCTCCGCCGGATAGTCAAAGGCCTGGCCATAGGCGCCGCATTTGCCGATGGCAAAAGCACCGGCCGCAAAGGCCGGCGCCGGAGCCGCCACGGCAAGCACCATCAAGGCAGCCATAGCGCGGCCGCGCGCTGTCCTGAACGAGAGCACGATCCCCCTCCCCAACGTCGTGAGCGCGCCAAACCTAAAGCAGCGGTCGTTTCAACTTGGTGAATGCGTGGTTGAAATTGGGCGTAATGGCGACACGAGCTCCGCCGCCGTCCGGCGCAGGGCGGCCGCTCACCGTCACGATAACAATGGCCGGTGGTTATGGGCCCCGGCCTTCGCCGGGGCGACGGAGATAGCTACCCCCGCCGCGCCGTTTCCAACGCCTGCGGCGTGTCGATGTCGAGGAACGCGCTTTCGCCGTCGACCGTCACTTCGGCCACCGCCTCGGCATGTTTCGCGATCAGGTGTCGCGCGCCGATGTCGCCGTCGAGCGTCATGAGCTCGCTGAAGAAGCGGCGCGACCACAGCACGGGATTGCCGCGCCGTCCTTCGGCGACCGGCACCACGATCAAATTGCCGCGATCCGGATCGAAGGCCTCCACCAGGCGGTCGATCAGCCGGGCGTCGATCAGCGGCATGTCGCCGAGGCAGATCACCGCGCCGTCGGCGTCCTTGGAGACGGCGGCAATGCCTGCCTTGACCGAGCTCGCAAGGCCGCCGGCGAAATCAGCATTGCGCACGAATTTCACCTTCAGCCCCGTCAGCGCCTGCTCGACCAGATCGGCCTGGTGGCCCGTCACCACGATGACCTCGGAGGCACGGGATGCGAGCGCCTGCTCGGCTGCGATCCGCACCAGCTTCTTGCCGTTGAGCTCGGCGAGCAACTTGTTGGGCCCGCCCATCCGGGTCGAACGCCCGGCCGCGAGCACGATGGCGGCAACATGGCGATTGCCCTCGGTCTCCGGCTTGGTGCGCGGCTGCGGCCGGGTGACGATTTCCATCAGGAGACCGCCGACCCCGAGGCCCATCAGCTCGGCGCGCGTGACCTTCAGGCCCGCGAGCAGCCGCATCAGCACCCAGTCAAACCCGTTCTCGACCGGCGAGCGCGCGCAGCCCGGCGCGCCCAGCACCGGCACGCCCGCGGCGCTGCCGACAAGCAAGAGATTGCCGGGGTCGACCGGCATGCCGAAATGCTCGATGGCGCCGCCGATGCCGGTGATCGCGGCCGGAATCACGTCGCGCCGGTCGGCGATCGCGGACGCGCCGAACACGATCACGAGCTCGGCGCCCTGCGCCAGCATGTCCTTGACCGCAGCGGACAGCGCCTTCTCCTCATGCGGCACGCGCTTTTCGGCGATGATGGCAGCACCGGCCGGCGCCAGCCGCTCGGCGGTGACGCGCAACGTCTTCTCGATCACCTTCGGCGCCAGTCCCGGCAACAGTGTCGAGACCACGCCGACGCGCTTGATCACGTAAGGCGCGATCCGCAGCGCGCCGGAGCCTGCGGCCTTCACGGCGGCGTCGCGAAGCCTGCCCTCGACGCCAAACGGAATGATCTTCACCGTCGCGATCATCTCGCCTTCGACCACCGGCTTGTAGGCCGGCAGCGTCGCAAAGGTGATGGCTTCATCGATGCCGTTGATGCCATCGACAATGGCGCGGTCGATCACCAATACGCCCGCACGCGCTGCAAACAGATTGGCGCGGCCGGTGAAGGCGCGCTCGACATGGATGCCCGCGCCGGTGACGGCGTTGGCGATCGAGGATGCGGCTTCGTCCTCCGAGACGTCACCGGGCTCGAGCCGCACCACGACGACGTCCTTCACCCCCGCCTTCTCCAGCGCCTCGACCTCGGCCGCGCCGATGGTCGTGCCCTTCTTGAGCAGCAGCGACCCGTGACGCAGGGTGTGCACGGTCACCCCGCCCAAGGCTTCGCGTGGACTGGCGGGACCGAATTTCATGCGGCCTGTTCTTTTTCGCGTGGCGGCAGCCGGAGCTGCGCGGTGATCTCGGCCATGATGGAGACTGCGATCTCGGATGGCGAGACCGCGCCGATCGCAAGCCCGATCGGCGCATGTATGCGGGCGATGTCCGCCTCGGATGCCCCCATCGACCGCAGCCGCTCGGCGCGCTTGCCATGGGTTTTGCGCGAGCCGAGCGCGCCGATATAGAAGCAGTCGCATTTGAAGGCATGCAGCAGCGCCGGATCGTCGATCTTGGGATCGTGCGTCAGCGCGACGAAGGCCGTGTAGTGATCGATGTTGAGCGGCGGCAGCGCGACGTCGGGCCACTCCGCAATCAGCGGCACGTCGGGGAAGCGCTCGGGGCTCGCAAAGGCCGTGCGTGGATCGACCACGGTCACATCATAGTCCAGCGAGCGCGCCAGCGGCGCCAGCGCCTGGCTGATATGGACGGCGCCGACGATGACGAGCTTGGCGGTCGGCGCGTAGACATTGAGGAACAGCTTCCTGCCGCCGACTTCCACCATGGCGCTCTTGCCCATGCGGAGCTGCTTCGACAGCTCGGCCTGAAGCGGATCGGCGCCGAAATCCTTCGCCTTGACCAGCCGCTGCTCGCCATTGGCAACGTCGGTGACGACGATCGCCGGGCGCCTTGCGGCGCGCTCGGCGTTGAGCTCATGCAAGGTCTGAAGCTTCACCTGATCACCCCACCTTCTCGACAAAGACCCGGATGGTGCCGCCGCAGGACAGCCCCACATTCCACGCGGTCTCGTCGGCCACGCCGAACTCCAGCATCCTGGGCTGGCCGGAGGCGATCACGTCCATCGCCTCGGTGACCACGGCGCCCTCGACGCAGCCGCCGGAGACCGAGCCCAGGAAGGTGCCATCGTCATTGATCACGAGGCTCGAGCCGGCCGGCCGCGGCGCCGAGCCCCAGGTCTCCACCACGGTCGCCAGCGCCACCCCATGGCCGGCCTTCTGCCAGTCCTCGGCGGCTTTCAGGATATCCTCGTCACGGTTGAGCATCTTGGCCTCCCATCAGGCTGCGGAGCGGATC
Organism: Bradyrhizobium sp.; assembly: GCA_035293585.1. Classification (GTDB taxonomy): domain Bacteria; phylum Pseudomonadota; class Alphaproteobacteria; order Rhizobiales; family Xanthobacteraceae; genus Bradyrhizobium. Next base: position 30,205 of record DATGMN010000076.1, read on the forward strand.
AGGCTCAGATGATGCGGCGGAATCGGGGACGACAAGGCTTTGATCAGCGCCTGCATCGAGCTCAAATTATGCACGGGGCGAAATTCGTCAACGTGCGGCAGCATCATTTTGATGCCCTGCGCCTTGGGCTCGAAGCCGCCGAACCGCAGCAGCGGGTTCAGCCAGATCAGCCGGCGGCAGGAGCGGTGCAGCCGGTCCATCTCGAAGGCGAGCTTGTCGTCGGCCTCGCGCTCCAGCCCGTCGGAGATCAGGAGCACGATGGCGCCCTGCCCCAGCACCCGCCGCGCCCACAGCTTGTTGAAGGTGTGCAGCGAGGTCGCAATGCGCGTGCCGCCGGCCCAGTCCTCGACCGAGGACGAGCAGCTCGCCAGCGCCTCGTCGGGGTCACGCTCGCGCAACGCGCGCGTCACATTGGTGAGGCGGGTGCCGAACAGGAACACCGAGACGCGTTTGCGGGCGTCGGTGATGGCATGCAGGAAATGCAGGAACAGGCGGGTATATTCGCTCATGGATCCCGAGATATCCAGGAGCGCCACGATCGGCGCCGGCTTCTCGATCCGCCCGAGCCGGTAGATGTCGATGATGTCGCCGCCGGTGCGGAGCGAGCCGCGCAGCGTGCGGCGCATGTCGAGCTTGAGCCCGCGCGGATCGGGCCGGTAGCGGCGGGTCTCGAGCTCGGCCTGCGGCAGCCGCATCAGGTCGATGGCGCGGGTCGCTGCGGCGATCTCCGCGGCGGTCATCTGCGCGAAGTCCTTTTTCTGCAGCACCTCCTTGTCCGATACCGAGAGGCGCAGATCCTGCTCCTGCACCTGCGGCTCCTCCCGCATCGAAGGCTGCGACATCGCCTCCTGGACGCGGCGGGAGGCCGGCGGCGGCTTCTTCTTGGCATGGTCCGGCAGCGGCACCGAATCCAGCATGTGCTTCCAGTCCTCGGCCGCGCGGAAGAACAGGTCGAAGGCCTGGGCAAAGATCAGCATGTGGTCATGGCGCTTGACGAAGACCGCTTCGAGCGTGGCGTAGACATCCGAGCGGTTGCCGATCTCGATCAGCTGCAGCGCGTTCATGGCATCGATGACGGCGCCGGGGCCGACCGGAATGCCGGTGGCGCGCAGCGCGCGCGCAAAACCGACGACATTGTCGGCCATCAGGCCGGTCGGAGGTGCGAGATGATTGATCGTGGTCATTCTGCGGGCTCCGCGCGGAATCTTCACCTCTCCCATAGGGAGAGGTCGGATCGCATCGACAGATGCGATCCGGGTGAGGGGTTACGGTCCCTCGTCAGGGCTGCGGCCCCTCACCCGGATTGCTTCGCAATCCGACCTCTCCCCTCTGGGGAGAGGTGAAGCGCGAATTCGTGGCGACAGCGAGCAAGATCAAGTCTCGCTCGTCGTTTCCTTCAGCACCTTCTGCAGGGCGTCGCCCTGCATCCGCGCGATGTCGTCCTGGTACTTGAGCAGCGCACCCAGGGTGTCGCCGACCACCTGCGCCGTCAGCGCGCGGGCGTCGAGCTCTGTGAGCGCGGTCGCCCAGTCGATGGTCTCGGCGACGCCCGGCGACTTGTAGAAGTCCTGGTCGCGCAGCGCCTGCACGAAGCGCACCACCTGCTGCGACAGTTTTGCGGAGATGCCGGGCACGCGCGACTTGACGATGGCAAGCTCGCGCTCGGCCGAGGGGTAGTCGACCCAGTGATAGAGACAGCGCCGCTTCAGCGCGTCGTGAATCTCGCGGGTGCGGTTGGAGGTGATGATGACGATCGGCGGCTGGGGCGCCTTCACGGTGCCGAACTCCGGAATCGTCACCTGGAAGTCCGAGAGGATCTCCAGGAGATAGGCCTCGAACGCCTCGTCCGCACGGTCGAGCTCGTCGATCAGAAGCACCGGCGCGCCGCCGACATCGGGCTCCAGCGCCTGCAACAGCGGCCGCTTGATCAGATAGCGGTCGGCGAAGATGTCCGACGACAGCTGCTCGCGATCGGCATCGCCGGCGGCTTCCGCGAGCCGGATCGCGATCATCTGCGCGGCGCTGTTCCACTCATAGACGGCGGAGGCGACGTCGAGCCCCTCATAGCATTGCAGCCGGATCAGCTTGCGCCCGAGGCTCGCCGACAGGACCTTGGCGATCTCGGTCTTGCCGACGCCGGCCTCGCCTTCCAGGAACAGCGGCCGGCCCATCTTCAGCGACAGATAGGTCACGGTCGCAAGCGACCGCTCGGCGAAATAGCCGCGCGCCTTCAAAAGATCGAGCATTGCATCGACGGATGCAGGAAGGGCCGATGCCGTCATCAAACCGCCAGCGTTGGAGGGCCCGGTCAAGGGCCTGGTGTCATTCCTTGGCGGTCGCAGCCTCGACCGCCCGGCGGGCCAAGACCGCGATCAGGTGGGCGCGGTATTCGGCACTGCCATGTATATCGCTATTTAAGCCTTCCGGGCTCACCGTCAAACCGTCCAGCACCTTGTGCGAGAAGCGCTTCTTCAGGGCCTCCTCGAACGCCTCGACGCGGAACACGCCGTTTCCGCCGGCGCCGGTCACGGCGACGCGAACATCCGAGGGGCGCTTGGCAACGAACACGCCCACCAGCGCATAGCGCGAGGCCTGGTTGCGGAATTTGACGTAGGCCGCCTTTTTGGCGACAGGAAACAGCACCTTGGTGATGATCTCGTCCGGCTCGAGCGCGGTCGTGAACAGGCCCTGGAAAAACTCCTCCGGCTTGAGGCGGCGCTTGTTGGTGACGATGGTCGCGCCCAGCGCCATCACCGCGGCCGGATAGTCGGCGGTCGGGTCGTTGTTGGCGAGCGAGCCGCCGATGGTGCCGCGATGCCGCACGGCGGGATCGCCGATCATGGCGGCAAGCTCGGCCAGCGCCGGAATCGCCTCGCCCACGATGGCCGAGTTGGCGACCTCGAAATGGGTGGCGGTTGCGCCGATCGAGAGCGAGCGCCCCTTCATCTCGATCTCGTTGAGACCTTCGATATGGGAGAGATCGACCAGATGCGGCGGGCTCGCCAGCCGCTGCTTCATAACCGGCACCAGCGTATGGCCGCCGGCGATGACCTTGGCGTCCTCGTTCTTGGCGAGCAGATTGGCTGCCTGCCGCACGGTCCCGGGACGATGATATTTGAATTCGTACATGGGATGTCCTGCCCGCTCGTGGCGGCTTTGATTATTATGCGAGATCCGATTTCGCCATCGCCCTGGCGCCGGCCGCGATCGAGGCGACGATGTTCTGATAGCCGGTGCAGCGGCAGAGATTGCCTTCGAGCTCCTCGCGGATCACCTCGTCGGTGAGCTCGTGGCCCTTGCGGTGGACGATGTCGACCGCGGTCATGATCATGCCCGGCGTGCAGAAGCCGCATTGCAGGCCGTGATGCTCGCGAAACGCTTCCTGCATCGGATGCAGCGGCGCCCCGTCGGCGGCCAGGCCCTCGATGGTCTTGACCTCGTGGCCGTCGGCCATCACGGCCAGCGTGGTGCAGGACTTCACGGCCTTGCCGTCGAGATGCACGACGCAAGCGCCGCATTGCGAGGTGTCGCACCCGACATGGGTGCCGGTGAGCCGCAGATTCTCGCGCAGGAACTGCACCAGCAGCATCCGCGGGTCGACATTGGCGGTTACGGGGCTTCCGTTCACGATCAGCGAAATTTTGGCCATCAGCACTCTCTGTTATCAGCCCGCGCGGCAAGCGCGCGGCATCGCTGCCGCATTGCACGGCAGCGCCGTCTTATAATCGGTCAAAACCCATCATATGGGCCATCATGGGGTTGGGCAACCTCACCTATTACCTAATCGGATCGTCCTAACCCTGTACGGCCTTGGCGAAATTCGAGAAGAACTCGTCTGCCAGCTTCTTCGCCGCACCATTGATCAGGCGCTGGCCGAGCTGGGCGAGCTTGCCGCCGATCTGGGCTTCCACCTCGTAAGCCAGCAGCGTGCCGCCATCCTTGTCCGCCAGCTTCACCACGGCGCCGCCCTTGGCAAAGCCCGCGACCCCGCCCTCGCCCTCGCCCGAGATCTTGTAGCCGTTGGGCGGGTCGAGATCGCTCAAGGTCACCTTGCCCTTGAAGCGCGCCGAGACCGGCCCGACCTTCATCTTGGCGACAGCGCGAAAGCCGCCATCCTCGGTCTTCTCCAGCTCCTCGCAGCCGGGGATGCAGGCCTTCAGCACCTCGGGGTCGTTGAGCTTGGCCCACACCGCCTCGCGGGAAGCCGGAAGCTGGACTTCCCCGTTCATTGTCATCGCCATGTGGGCCTCCCCGGATCGCTGATAACTCGCGTTCCTCCAAGTAAAGCAGCTGGCGCCGGAAGGAAAGTGCGCATGAACGAGATTTGCGATGCATATTCGCAGCTGCGAAAGCCCTTCCATGCGGTTTTGGATTGGCAGCAATGCCGAACAATGAGTTAGGGTCGCCCCGTCATGAGCACATCACTGTCTCCCCTGCTCGCCCCGATGTTCTCCAGCGGCCCGATGCGCGCGGCCTGCGACGATGTCGCCTATCTGCAGGCCATGCTCGATTTCGAGGCAGCGCTGGCCCGTGCCGAGGCCGCGGTGGGCGTGATTCCGCAAAGCGCGGCCGCGCCGATTGGCCGGGCCTGCAAGGCCGCCGGTTTCGACCTCGCCAGCCTTGCCGAGGCCGCGACCCGCTCGGGCAATCTCGCGATTCCCCTGGTCAAGGCGCTCACCGCCGCGGTTGCCGAGACCGATCCGGAGGCCGCCCGCTTCGTGCATTGGGGCGCGACCAGCCAGGACGTGATCGACACCGCCACGATGCTGGTCGTGCGATCAGCCATCGACCTGCTGCTGGCCGATCTCGATCGCGCCATCACGGGCTTTGCCACGCTGGCGCGGACGCACCGCAACACCGCGATGGTGGCGCGCACCTGGCTGCAGCATGCGCTGCCGATGCCGCTCGGGCTCAAGCTTTCCGAATATGCGGCGGCGCTCGGCCGTTCGCGGACGCGGCTCAAGCGCCTCGCGCGCGAGGGGCTCGCGCTGCAGTTCGGCGGCGCCGCCGGCACGCTGGCCGCACTCGGCGACGAGGGCCTCGCGGTTGCGGAAAAACTGGCCGATGAGCTCAAGCTGCCGCTGCCCGAGGCGCCCTGGCACACCCATCGCGACCGCATTGCCGAGGCGGCGTCCGTGCTGGCGATCCTCGCCGGCAGCTGCGGCAAGATCGCGCGCGACGTTTCGCTGATGATGCAGACCGATGTCGCGGAGGCCTTCGAGCCGGCCGGCGTCGGCCGCGGCGGCTCCTCCACCATGCCGCACAAGCGCAATCCGGTGGCCGCCGCAAGCGCGCTCGGGGCGGCCACCATGGCACCCAATCTCGCTGCGACGATTCTGGCCGCCCAGGTGCAGGATCACGAGCGCAGCGCCGGTCCCTGGCACGCGGAATGGCCGACCTTGCCGACGCTGCTGCTGGTGACCTCGGGCGCGCTCGCGGCAACCGTCGACCTTGCCGAAGGGCTCGAGGTCGACCCGGCGCGCATGCGCCGCAATCTCGATGCGACCGGCGGACTGATCATGGCCGAGGCGGTTGCGATGGCGCTTGCGGAGACGATCGGCAAGAGCGAGGCGCATCATCTCGTCGAAGCCGCGAGCAGGAAGGCGGTGGCGGAGAAGATGCATTTGCGCGATGTTCTCGCCGCCGATTCGAACGTCACCGCGCGGCTTGGCGCGGATCAACTCAAGAAATTGTTCGAGCCGATGGCCTATCAGGGCGCCTCCCAGAGCCTGATCGACCGCCTGCTCGCCTCACTCGACCTGTCTTGATGTCATTGCCGGGCTTGACCCGGCAATCCATCATTGGAAGAGATTCGTTCTCAAAAGCTGGATGCGCCGGCCAAGCCCGCGCATGACGAGGAAACGTAACATGCCGATGATCGATGCCGACGGCTGCCTGCTCAACGTCTCCGTCGACGGTCGCCAGAGCGGCCCGACCCTGATGCTGTCGAACTCGCTGGGCTGCACCCTGCAGATGTGGGAGCCGCAGATGAAGGCGCTCACCCAGGTGTTCCGGGTGATCCGCTACGACCGCCGCGGCCATGGCAAATCGGGCGTACCGCCGGGGCCCTATTCCATGGAGCGCTTCGGCCGCGACGTGCTGGCGATCCTCGACGACCTCAACATCGACAAGGTGCATTGGTGCGGACTGTCGATGGGCGGCATGGTCGGGCAATGGCTGGGTGCCAATGCGCCGGAACGTTTCGGCAAGATCATCCTCGCCAACACCGCCTGCTATTATCCCGATCCCACCAACTGGCTGAACCGCATCAAGGCGGTGAAGGAAGGCGGCATCGCCGCGGTCGCCGACACCGTCATTGCCGGCTGGCTGACCCAAGACTTCCGCGAGCGCGAGCCGCAAGTTTCGGCCAACATGAAGGCGATGCTGCTCGCCTCGCCCGTACAGGGTTATCTCTCCTGCTGCGAAGCGCTCTCCACCCTCGACCAGCGTGCGCTGTTGCCCAAGATCAAGAGCCCGACGCTCGTGATCGCCGGACGCCACGACATGGCAACGCCGGTCTCTGCGGCCGAGTTCATCCGCAGCCAGATTCCCGGCGCCAGCATGACCCTGCTCGATGCCGCCCACATTTCCAATGTCGAGCAGTCGCACGCCTTCACCGAAGCCGTGGTTGGATTCTTGACGCAGAAGTAATTTCACTCGTCATTCCGGGGCGCCTCGAAGAGGCGAGCACGGAATCTCGAGATTCCGGGCTCGATGCGTCGCATCGCCCCGGAATGACGGAGTCCGGAGGAAAACAGCAATGGACGACCAACACCGCCGCGATCAGGGCATGGGCCAGCGCCGCAAGGTGCTGGGCAATGCCTGGGTCGACAAATCGCTTCAGAACCGCAACGCCTTCAACACCGACTTCCAGGACCTCATCACCCGCTATGCCTGGGGCGAGATCTGGACGCGGCCGCATTTCGACGAGCGCACGCGGCGGGTGCTGGTGATCGGCACCATGGTCGCGCTCGGGCAATGGGACGAGTTTCGGCTGCATGTGCGCGCGGCACTGGCCGAGGGCGGATTCACCCCCGACGACATCAAGGAAATTTTGCTGCAGCAGGCGATCTATTGCGGCGTGCCCGCCGCCAACCATGCCTTGAAGGAAGCTTCGGTCATCATCGAGGAGCTCGGGCTCCTGAAGACCTGAGCGCGATCACGGCCCGCCCGGCTGCTCCTCTCGGCGAGGACGCCATCAAGAAGATTTGATTGCAGCAGGCGATTGATTGGCGGCGCCGCTGCCGCTCACGCGCGCCCTCGAAAACGGCCTCAGCCGTTGTTGAGAAGCTGAGGCTCCTGAAGGGGCAGAGGCTCCTGAAGCGGCTCGGCGGGCACGTCCACTGCCGCGGGCACCTTCGCCGGGCCCTCGACCACGAGCACGATCGCCGTGCCGAGCATCATCAGAAGCTCGGTGGCGTGCAGCCGCAGCGCCTCGGCCTCGCCGACCTTGGAGGCCATCAGCATCAAGGCAAAGCTCATCACGCTGCCGAGCAGAAGCGCGATCGAGAGCGCCTCGTTGGCCCCGCCCGCGATGCGGATTTTCGGCCGGCACAGCAGCACCAGGAACAAGGCGAAGAACCCGACCACCGTGAGGCGGCCGAGCGCGATGAACCAGGCGGCGCGGATCAGGCCAGCCGCGCCCCATTGCAGCTGGTCGCCGAGATAGAACGCTGCCGATACGTTCGGCCGCTCGAACAGACCGCGCACCGGCGTGGCGACGATCTGCCAGGCGATCATCGCCCAGGTCGGGATGAAATAGGACGCGAGCAGCGCGCCGTTGAAAGAACTGATCCGCCAATTCGTGGACATGTCGCCTTCCCGCGTTTGCCGCAGCACCTACAAGGGCGCCGCGGTTTGCCGGGCAGCTAACGCGTCTAAAGTCGGACCGGCAATTTAAACCCTTTGTTTACGTTAATGGCGCGGCCCGGCGTCAGGCCGCCCGGCGCGCGGGAGGAACCTTCTACCGCTGGGGCAAATCTCTTTTGTCTTTTGCGAACGCGGTTTGACCAAAAGACAAGTCCCGCCTTGCGGCGGGACTTTCCTGTTTTCATGCACCGTCTTGGAGACCCGAACTAGCGATTGGGCTGCTGCTGGCCAGGCTTCTGCTGCCCGCCGCCCTGCTGCTGACCGGGCTTCTGGCCGGGGTTCTGGCTCTGCTGGCCGGGCTTGTTGGTCTGGTTCTGCTCGTTCTGATTGCTCATTCGGGAGCTCCTCTGTTGAACGTAGTGGGGACCAACGCCCCGGCCCCCGGTTTGGTTGCGGGAACCTTTGTTCCCTCGCCAGCCGATCCGTGGCGACAACAAGGCAGCTTGGTTGCGGAGGTAACCGGAAGCAAAAACAATCCTGTAGACGGAGGCCTTGAGCCTTTTGGCGCGGTTGCCGCTCCTGGTTCCCGCTGTTAAGACAGGCGCGCAAGACGCGTCGTTCAAGGCTGCCCGGGGCCCTCGCCGCGTCGGTCCTGTATGAAACTCGGACCCTTCGAGGTCCTGCCTGACCAGAACCGTTCGAGGTCCCGCAAACCGCAGCCCATGGATTATTTCGCCCAACAGCTCATCAACGGCCTGGTGCTCGGCTCGATCTATGGCTTGATCGCCATCGGCTACACCATGGTCTACGGCATCGTCGGCATGATCAATTTCGCCCATGGCGATATTTTCATGATCGGCGGCTTCATCGCCCTGATCTCCTTTCTGGTGCTGGTCTCGTTCGGCCTCACGGCGGTGCCCGTGATCCTGCTCATCGTGCTGTTGGTCTCCATGGCCATCACCGCGCTCTATGGCTGGACGGTCGAGCGCATCGCCTACCGGCCGCTGCGGCATTCCTTCCGCCTGGCGCCGATGCTGTCGGCCATCGGCATGTCCTTCGTGCTCTCCAACTTCTCGCAGGTGGCGCAGGGCGCCCGCGTCAAACCCGTGCCGCCGATCATCACCGGCGGCTACACCCTGCACCACAGCGCCGACGGCTTCGTGGTGCGGCTCTCCAACATCCAGATCGTGGTCGTGATCACCACCATCGTGCTGCTTGCAATCTTCACCTGGCTCGTGGCGCGGACGCGGCTCGGGCGCGACATGCGCGCCTGCGAGCAGGACCAGACCATGGCGGCGCTGCTCGGCGTGGACGTCGACCGCACCATCTCCATGACCTTCGTGATCGGTGCGGCGCTGGCTGCGGTGGCCGGCATGATGTACCTGCTCTATTACGGCCTGGTCGATTTCTTCATGGGCTTCGTTGCCGGCATCAAGGCCTTCACCGCGGCCGTGCTCGGCGGCATCGGCTCGCTCCCCGGCGCGATGCTGGGCGGGCTCGCGATCGGGCTGATCGAGACCTTGTGGTCGGCCTATTTCTCGGTCGAGTACAAGGACGTCGCCGCCTTCTCGATCCTGATCGTGGTGCTGATCTTCATGCCGACCGGCCTGCTCGGCCGGCCCGAAGTCGAAAAAGTCTAGTGGGCCGCGTGACCGCCTCCCCGACCGACCATAAGCATCCGCAAGCCGGGATCGCCTTCATCCTGAAGAAGGCCCTGGTCAGCGCCTTCGTTGCGCTGGTCCTGTTCTCGCTGATGATCGGCGTCCGCACCGAGGCGGGTCCCAACGGGCAACTGATCTACTGGACGCGCTTTGGCGAGCTCGCAACCCTCGTCGCCATCGTCTTCGTCGGCAGCATCGTCATCGAGCTCGTGCGGCAATGGCTCGGCCCGGCCGGCGCAAGCCAGCTCGTGCCGGCGCCGGTGCAGACCGGGTTTGCGGCGGCCGGCCGCTTCGTGGCGCCGGCGCTCCTGATCTTCACGCTGCTGGTGCCGGTGATCTTCTATCATCAGCGCTACATTCTCGACCTCGCCATCCTCGTGCTGACTTACGTGATGCTGGGCTGGGGCCTGAACGTGGTGGTCGGGCTCGCGGGCCTGCTCGACCTCGGCTATGTCGCCTTCTACGCGGTCGGCGCCTATTCCTATGCGCTGCTCGCGACCACCTTCGGCCTGTCGTTCTGGATCTGCCTGCCGCTCGCGGGCATCCTCGCCTCGCTCTGGGGCGTGATGCTGGGCTTTCCGGTGCTCCGGCTGCGCGGCGACTATCTCGCCATCGTCACGCTGGCCTTCGGCGAGATCATTCGCCTCGTCATCGTCAACTGGCAGAGCCTCACCGGCGGGCCGAACGGCATCTCCTCGATTCCGCGCCCGACGCTGTTCGGCTTTCCCTTGCTGCCGGGACCCAACGGGCTTGCCGCCAAGCTCGGCATCGCCTTCGACCCGACGCATCGCCTGGTCTTCCTGTTCTACATCATCCTGGCGATGGCGCTGCTCACCAACTGGGTGACCATCCGTCTGCGGCGGCTGCCGATCGGCCGCGCCTGGGAGGCCTTGCGCGAGGACGAGGTCGCCTGCCGCGCGCTCGGCATCAACACCACGACGACGAAGCTGACGGCGTTTGCCACCGGCGCGCTGTTCGGCGGATTTGCCGGCGCCTTCTTCGCCACGCGCCAGGGCTTCATCAGCCCGGAATCCTTCACCTTCCAGGAATCGGCGCTGGTGCTTGCGATCGTCGTGCTCGGCGGCATGGGCTCGCAGCTCGGCGTGGCGCTGGCCGCGCTTGCCATGATCGGCGGCTTCGAGCTGTTCCGCGGCCTCGAACAATACCGCATGCTGGTGTTCGGCATCGCCATGGTGGTTCTGATGATCTGGCGACCGCGCGGCATCATCGGCCATCGCGCGCCGACCGTTTATCTGAAGCAGGCGCAGACGATCTCCTCGGACCTCGTCAAGGAAGGTCACGGATGAGCGGCGCCGATCACATCCTCTCCGTCGACCGCCTCAGCATGCGCTTCGGCGGCATCGTCGCCGTCAACGAGCTCTCTTTTGCGGCGGAGCGGAAGAAGATCACCGCGCTGATCGGCCCCAACGGCGCCGGCAAGACCACGGTCTTCAACTGCATCACCGGCTTCTACAAGCCGACCGGCGGCACCATGCGGCTCGCCGCCGACAGCGGCGCAATCGCGCTGGAGCGGCTGAACGATTTCCGCATCTCCAAGCTCGCCAGGGTCGCGCGGACCTTCCAGAACATCCGGCTGTTTCCGGGGATGACCGTGCTGGAGAACCTGATGGTCGCCCAGCACAACACCCTGATGCGGGCCTCCGGCCTGACCTTTCTCGGGCTGTTCGGCGTGCCCTCCTGGCGCGCGGCGGAAAAGCGCGCCATCGAGCATGCGACCTTCTGGCTGAACCGCATCGGCCTCTACGACCGTGCCGACGATGCCGCCGGCAACCTCGCCTATGGCGACCAGCGCAGGCTCGAGATCGCGCGCGCAATGTGCACCGAGCCCGTGCTGCTCTGCCTCGACGAGCCGGCCGCCGGCTTGAACGCGCGCGAGAGCGCGGCCTTGAGCGAACTCCTGCTGTCGATCCGCGCCGAGCAGGGCACCTCGATCCTTCTGATCGAGCACGACATGAGCGTGGTGATGGAAATCTCCGACCATGTCGTGGTGATGGATTATGGCGTGAAGATCGCCGAAGGCGCGCCGCACGAGGTGCGTGACGACCCGCGCGTCATCGCGGCCTATCTCGGCGCCGACGAAGAGGAAGCCATCGCCGTGATGGAGAGCGACACGTGACCGCTCCCCTGCTCGCCGTCAGGAACCTGCGCGCCGCCTATGGCAAGATCGAAGCCTTGAAGGGCGTCGACCTCGAGATCAATCCCGGCGAGATCGTGGCGCTGATCGGCGCCAACGGCGCCGGCAAGTCGACATTGATGATGACGATCTTCGGCCGGCCCCGCGCCCGCGCCGGCCAGATCCTCTACGAAGGCCGCGACATCACCGACGTGCCGACCCATGAGATCGCGCGGCTGAAAATCGCGCAGTCGCCGGAGGGCCGGCGAATCTTTCCGCGCATGAGCGTGGCGGAAAACCTCCAGATGGGCGCCGACGCCACCGAGACATCCGAGGCCGAGAAGGAAAGCGCGCTGGAAAAGGTCGTCGCGCTGTTTCCGCGGCTGAAGGAGCGCATGAGCCAGCGTGGCGGCACGCTGTCGGGCGGCGAGCAGCAGATGCTTGCGATCGGTCGCGCGCTGATGAGCCGCCCGCGCCTGTTGCTGCTGGACGAGCCGTCGCTCGGGCTCGCGCCGCTGATCGCGCGGCAGATCTTCGACGCCATCCGCACCCTGAACCGCCAGGACGGCCTGACCGTGCTGATCGTCGAGCAGAACGCCAACCATGCGCTCAAGCTCGCCCATCGCGGCTATGTCATGGTCAACGGCCTGATCACGCTCGCCGGCACCGGCGCCGAGCTCCTGCAGCGCCCCGAAATCCGCGCCGCCTATCTCGAAGGCGGCCGGCGGGGGTAGCTGACGGCGTTGCTCTCCGTCATTCCGGGGCGGTGCGTAGCACCGAACCCGGAATCTCGAGATTCCGGGTTCACGCGTCCCGCGTGCCCCGGAATGACGGCGCCAATTGGCCGCCAGCCAAACCAGCGCCACCCGGTACAAAGATCAGTTTCAATCTCGCGCCCATAACCTCCTGCCCGAAAATTGCCGATGACTTCGCGGCAAAATCAGCCGACAATGGTCGGCGATGCTTTACGCCGGCCAAAAGGCCGGAACCCACACACGAAGCAATCACCGCGAGGGACTCTTATGAAATTACTCAAGCTCGCCGGCCTGGCCGTCGGCGCGTCGCTGGCGCTGTCGAGCGCGGCATTTGCGGAAGACATCACCATCGCCGTGGCCGGACCGATGACCGGCAGTGAGGCCCCGGTCGGCCGCCAGCTGAAGAACGGCGCCGAGATGGCGGTCGCCGACATCAACGCTGCGGGCGGCGTGCTCGGCAAGAAGCTCGCGCTCGACGAGGAGGATGATGCCTGCGATCCCAAGCAGGCACGCTCGGTCGCGGAAAAGATCGGCAGCATGGGCATTCCGTTCGTCGCCGGGCATTACTGCTCGTCCTCGTCGATCCCGGCCTCTGAAGCCTATGCCGAGAACAACGTGCTGCAGATCACGCCCGGCTCGACCAACCCGACCTTCACCGAACGCGGCTTGTGGAACGTCGCCCGCGTCTGCGGCCGCGACGACCAGCAGGGTACGGTTGCCGGCGAGTACATTGCCAAGAACTTCAAGGGCAAGAACATCGCGATCCTCAACGACAAGACCACCTACGGCAAGGGTCTGGCCGACGAAACCAAGAAGGCGCTCAACAAGGCCGGAATCACCGAAAAGCTCTATGAGTCCTACACCAAGGGCGACAAGGATTTTAACGCCCTGGTCTCGCGACTGAAGTCCGAGAACATCGATCTCGTCTATGTCGGCGGCTATTATCAGGAGGCCGGCCTGATCCTGCGCCAGATGCGCGACCAGGGCCTGAAGACCATCCTGATGGGCGGCGATGCGATGGCGGTCCAGGAGTTCGCCTCGATCACAGGCCCCGCCGGCGCAGGCACGCTCTTCACCTTCGGTCCCGACCCGCGCAAGAAGCCGACGGCGGCCGCAATCGTCGCGAAGTTCAAGGCCAAGAACATCGATCCCGAAGGCTACACGCTCTACACGTATGCCGCCGTGCAGATCTGGACCCAGGCCGCGGCGAAGGCCGGGACGACGGACGCGAAGAAGGTGATGGACACCATCAAGGCCGGCGCCTGGGACACCGTGATCGGCAAGCTGGAGTACGACAGCAAGGGCGACATCAAGCAGCTCGATTTTGTCGTCTACAAATGGGACGACAAGGGCGGCTATGCCGAAGTGGGCTCCTGACGAGGCTTGCCGCCTGCGGCTCGCGACCTTGAAACGAAACCTGGAACGCCCCGTCCGCGGGGCGTTTCGTCGGGAAGAAGGCGCGATCAACCTCGACCGCATCTGCCATCCGGATCACGGTCAGACGTCGCATACCGCTGCTGCGGAATGAGCACTTTGCTCGAAAATTGCCGATGACTTCGCGGCAAAATCAGCCGACAATGCCGCTGATCCTTCAAGCCGGCGTGCGACCGGCAGTCAAATACTGCAGCAGTCACCACGAGGGACATTCATGACATCACTCAAGCTGATCGGCCTGGCCGTTGGCGCGTCACTGGCGCTGTCGAGCGCGGCATTTGCGGAAGACGTCACCATCGCCGTGGCCGGACCGATGACCGGCACCGAATCCGCCTTCGGCCGCCAGATGAAGAACGGTGCCGACCTTGCGGTTGCCGATCTCAACGCTGCGGGCGGCGTGCTCGGCAAGAAGCTCGCCCTCGATGTCGAGGACGATGCCTGCGATCCCAAGCAGGCGCGCTCGGTCGCCGAGAAGATCGGCGGCATGGGGATTCCGTTTGTCGCGGGTCATTACTGCTCGTCCTCGTCGATCCCGGCCTCCGAGGCCTATGCCGAGAACAATGTCCTGGAGATCACGCCCGCCTCGACCAACCCGACCTTCACCGATCGCGGCTTGTGGAACGTCGCCCGCGTCTGCGGCCGCGACGACCAGCAGGGCGCGGTCGCCGGCGAGTACATCGCCAAGAACTTCAAGGGCAAGAACATCGCGATCCTCAACGACAAGACCACCTACGGCAAGGGTCTGGCCGACGAGACCAAGAAGGCGCTCAACAAGGCCGGCGTCACCGAAAAGCTCTACGAGTCCTACACCAAGGGCGACAAGGACTTTAACGCCATCGTCTCGCGCCTGAAGGCCGAGAACATCGATCTCGTCTATGTCGGCGGCTATCACCAGGAGGCCGGCCTGATCCTGCGTCAGATGCGCGACCAGGGCCTGAAGACCACGTTGATGGCGGGTGACGCCATGGCCGACAAGGAATATGCCTCGATCACCGGCGCTGACGGTGCAGGCACCCTTTTCACTTTCGGTCCCGACCCGCGCAAGAAGCCGAGCGCGGCCGCAATCGTCGACAAGTTCAAGGCCAAGAACATCGATCCCGAAGGCTACACGCTCTATACATACGCCGCCGTGCAGATCTGGACCCAGGCTGTCGCCAAGGCCGGAACGACGGACGCGAAGAAGGTGATGGACACCATCAAGGCCGGCGCCTGGGACACCGTGATCGGGACGATCGAGTACGACTCCAAGGGCGACATCAAGCAGCTCGGCTATGTCGTCTACAAGTGGGACGACAAGGGCAACTATGCCGAGGTGAATCCGAAAGGCTCCTGACGACTTTCGATCGTCCCTGCAAAGCTTGATGGAACGCCCCGGCCCCCGGGGCGTTTTGTTTCGTCAGGTATTGACGGCGGCGGTCGCTGCCGCGCGCGCAAGCTCGACGGCGGCGATGAGATCATTTGGGCGAAACGGTTTTTGCAGCGAGACGACATTCGATATGCCGGCTGCCGGCGAAGCAAGGTCGACCGTTGCAATCCCGGAAACTGCGACGACAGGCAGATCCGGCGCACGCTCGCGCAGCGCGGCGATCAGCTCGAAACCGTTGGTGTCGGCCAGGAAGATATCCACGATCGCGGCATCGAAAGACGTTCCCTCGAGCGCCTGCAGGGCGGCCGCGGCGTTCGCCGCTTCGACGATCTCGAACTGCCTGACCCGCAGCACGATGGCCATCATCGCGCGAACGTCCTTTTCATCGTCCACCACGAGAACGCACGGCATCGCGAATTCCCCCTTTGCAGCCGACCAAAGTTTAGACCGCGAGTTGTTGGAAATGACCGGGTTCCCGTGCCAAAATCATCGCATGCGGTAAAGGAGCAGTTACGCGCATCCCTTCTGGTTCCGCGTCGAATTGGGCTATGGTGAAATCGTGGGTTGATTCTATTACGCTTTTCCCATGCGTTGCGTTGTGTCCAACTCCATTGCGCATCCGTATTTGAATCCGCTGCCCGGGAGGCGATATGCACAGCGGACAACAGGACCGTCATGTTTTCCTCTCCACCCTTCCCGCCACGCGCGGCGACCGCGTGGCTGCACTCTGGGTCGTCGGAGTCTCAGCCGTCCTGTTTGCACTGGCCGTGCCCTATGCCGGGACGCCGCTGACGCCGGTTCCGGCCTTTGTCGCAGGCTATCAGTCCGCGCTCGCAACCAGTGACACCATCACCGCGGTGCTGCTGTTTTCGCAATTTACGGTGCTGCGCTCGCGCGCACTGCTCATGCTGTCGAGCGGCTATTTGTTCACGGCGTGCGCGGCGCTGGTCCATGCCCTGACCTTTCCCGGCCTGTTTGCGCCCAACGGCCTGCTGGGGGCGGGTCCGCAGACCACGGTCTGGCTCTACATGGCCTGGCATGGCGGCTTTCCATTCATGGTGCTGTTGTATGCGCTGACCAAGGACCGCGGCACACGGGTCGCGGCCCCGCCATCGCAGGCCATTCTCGTGAGTCTCTGCACGGTCGCCGCAACGATTGTGGTCATCGCCTATGTCGTCACCGTCAGGCACGATGTCCTGCCGGTCCTGCTTGCGGGCGGTCACTACACGCCGACCATGATCGGCGTCGTCACCGTCGTGTGGTGCTTGAGTCTGGTGGCGCTGGCTGCGTTGTTCTTCCGCAAGTCTCACACCGTGCTCGACGTCTGGCTGATGGTCGTGATGTGCGCCTGGCTGTTCGACATCGCGCTGTCGGCGATCGTCAACGTCGCGCGCTTCGACCTCGGCTTCTATGCGGGACGTATCTATGGACTTGCGGCTGCGACCTTCGTGCTGGCGGTGCTGTTGTTCGACAACGTCACGCTGCAGGCGCAGATGACGCGGCTGGTCGGCAGCCTGCGCCGGCAGGCCGCCTCCGAGCGCGATTACTATTCCGAGCGCGAGCGGCTGTTCAGCGCGGTCGTCGAATCCTCCCATGACGCCATCATCACCAAGTCGCTCGACGGCACCATCACGGCGTGGAACCGGGCCGCCGAGCAGCTGTTCGGCCATATGGCTGCCGACGTGGTGGGCAAGCATATCCGCGTCATCGTCCCGCCGGAGCGACGCGACGAGATGTACAACATCCTCGACCGGATCGGCCACGGCGAGACCATCGAGGCCCGCGAGACCCAGCGGCTGCACAAGAGCGGCCGCATCGTCGACGTCATGCTCACGATCGCCCCGCTCCGCGCGGCCTCCGGCCAGATCATCGGCGCCTCCAAGATTGCCCGCGACATCACCGACAGCAAACGGACCCAAAGCGAGCTCATGCGGGAAGCCGAGGAACGGCAGCGCATCTTCGAAACCTCGCAGGATCTCATCCTGGTGACGGATCCGGTCGGAACCTTCGTGCAGGTCAGCCCCAGTTCGACGGCCATTGTGGGCTATCGGCCGGAGGAGATGATCGGACGCAGCGCGGTCGAGTTCATCCATCCCGACGATCTGGCGGCGACACGCGACGAGATGCGCGCGGCACGCCGTGGCAAGCAAAAACGCGCGTTCGAGGCGCGTTACGTCCACAAGGACGGCCACGACGTGTTCTTGAGCTGGACGGGCACCTGGTCGCCGCCGGTGCGGCGCCATTTCTTCATCGGTCGCGATGTCACCGAGCAGCGTGCGGCCGAGACGCAGCTCCGCCACGCACAGAAGATGGATGCGGTCGGCCAGCTGACCGGCGGCGTCGCCCATGACTTCAACAACATCCTCACCGTCATCACCGGAACCATCGGCATCCTGCAGGAGGCCGTCGCAGACCGCCCGGAACTCGTCTCGATCGCGCGGCTGATCGACGATGCCGCCGAGCGCGGCGCGCAGCTGACCCGGCATCTGCTCGCCTTTGCGCGCAAGCAGCCGCTGCAGCCCCGCGAGATCGACGTCAACGCCCTGGTGCTGGAGGCGGCCAAGCTCCTGCGCCCCACGCTCGGCGAGCAGATCGAGATTCAGTCGGAGCTTGCGAGCGAGACCTGGGCCGCCATGGTCGACCCCAGCCAGCTCACCACCGCCGTCATCAACCTGTCGCTGAACGCACGCGACGCGATGCCCGAAGGCGGCAAGCTGACGCTGGAGACGCGCAACGTCTATCTCGACGAGACCTATGCCGGCATGCACAGCGAGGTCGCGGCCGGCCACTACATCATGGTCGCGGTGAGCGACACCGGCTCAGGGATCACGCCCGAAAATCTGGAGAAGGTGTTCGAGCCGTTCTTCACCACCAAGGAGATCGGCAAGGGCACCGGCCTCGGCCTCTCCATGGTGTTCGGCTTCATCAAGCAATCGGGCGGCCATGTGAAGATCTACAGCGAGGTCGGCCACGGCACCAGCGTGAAGATGTATCTGCCGCGCGCCACCGGGCTCGGAGAAGAAGAGAGCGATGCGCCCGCCGCGCCCGTGCTCGAGGGCGGCAACGAGACCGTGCTGATCGTCGAGGACGACGCCATGGTGCGCCGATATGTGCTCACCCAGGTCAGGAGCCTCGGCTATGAGGCACTCGAAGCCGCCAATGCCGCCGAGGCGCTGGCCATCATCGACGGCAATCCGGCCATCGATCTCCTGTTCACCGACGTGATCATGCCGGGTGCGATGAATGGCCGCCAGCTGGCCGACGCCGCGACGCAACGCCGCCCCGGCCTGAAGACATTGTTCACCTCGGGCTACACCGAGAACGCGATCCTGCATCACGGGCGGCTCGATCCCGGCGTGCACCTGCTGGCCAAGCCCTACCGCAAGCCGGAACTCGCACGCATGATCCGCCTTGCGCTCTCCGGCTGAGACGCGCGTCCGCGCCTTTGCGGATCGTGCCGGCTCGAATGGAACCGGGGCGCAATCAACAAATGCGACCGCGCCGGCAAACCGGCACGCTGCGATTTTATTGGTCGCACGAAGAAGTGACTCTTCAGCTTTCGACTTGCGGCGGGCGCGACGGGTGACATAATCGGGCGTGACAGTTCTCGCAGAGAATTTCCGCGTGACGCGGGCTGCTTCCATACTCCTGGTCGAGGACGAGGCCTTGGTTCGCATGGCGCTGGCGGCCATGGTCGAGGAACTCGGGCACCGCGTCGTCCTGGAGGCCGGCACCATCGCCGATGCCGGGATCAACGCGATGACCGGCGTGTTCGACCTTGCGATCCTCGACATCGATATCGGCGGCTACGGCATCGACCCCGTCGCCGACGTGATCGAGAAGCGCGGCCTGCCCTTCTTCTTCATCACGGGCTATGGCACGGCGCATCTGCCCTCATTGTTCCGCAGGCGGACGGTGCTCGAGAAGCCGGTATCCGTGGCGAAGCTCAAGGCGACCCTCGATCTCCTCCTGCCGTGAAGCAGGCGTCGCGCCCTGTCACCCTTCATTGGTTCGCTTCTTGGCCCGGCACGGCGAGCATGGCAAAACAGGCGCTGCCGAGCCTGAAGGGAGCCGCGTGCCTTGAACAATCTCCTCACCGATGTCGCGGGCGTTCGTGTCGGCCATGCCGACGACGCTCGTCTTGCTTCCGGGGTCACCGCGGTGATCTTCGACCAGCCTGCGGTGGCCGCGATCGACATCCGCGGCGGCGGTCCTGGAACACGCGAGGGCGCCTTGCTCGATCTCGCCAACACCGTCGAACGTGTCGACGCCTTCGTGCTGTCCGGAGGATCGGCATTCGGGCTCGATGCCGGTGGCGGCGTGCAGGCCTTCCTGGCCGAACAAGGCCGCGGCTTCAACGTGCGCGGCGCGGTGATCCCGATCGTACCGGGCGCGATCCTGTTCGACCTCCTCAACGGCGGCAACAAGGCCTGGGGCCGCTTCGCGCCCTATCGCGATCTCGGTTACGCGGCCGCGGTGAATGCCGGCAGCGATTTCGCGCTGGGCAGCGTCGGCGCGGGGCTCGGCGCCACCACCGCGACTTTCAAGGGCGGGCTCGGCTCCGCCTCGGCCACCACCCGCGGCGGCATCAAGGTCGGCGCGATCGCCGCCGTCAACGCGGTCGGCAGCGTCACGCTCGGCGACGGGCCGTGGTTCTGGGCGGCGCCTTTCGAGGTGGATGGCGAATATGGCGGTCGCGGCTGGCCCGCCTCCGTCACGCCTGACATGCTCAGGCTGCGCATGAAGGGCGGCGCGACTGAAAGCGAGAACACCACGATCGCGGCCGTCGTCACCGACGCCGCGCTGACCAAGCCGCAGGCCAAGCGCCTTGCGATGATCGCACAGACCGGCTTCGCCCGCGCGATCTATCCGGTGCATGCCCCTGTTGACGGCGACGTCGTGTTTGCCGCAGCAACCGGTGAGAAGCCGATCGAGCCGCTGGCCGGCCTGACCGAGCTCGGCATGGTCGCCGCCAATGTCATGGCCCGCGCCATCGCCCGCGGCGTCTACGAAGCGACGGCCCTGCCCTTCGCCGGCGCGCTGCCGGCGTGGAAGGACAGGTTCGGCTAACCTGTCCGGTTCACCTTACGCGGCCAGCGACAGCGTGCTGCCGACCTGCATCGACAGCGCCTGCGCCTGCTGCTGCATCATCTGCCCGATCTGTTTGTAGGACGATGTCGCGGCGCTGGCGGCGGAGGTGGCCGTGTTCGAACCGGTCTGCGCCGCGGCCGACACCTTTGTCGACGTCGAGCCGTCGGAATAGGTGGTGGTGGTCGTGGTCGAGCCGTCGCTGTTGGTCACCGACGAGGAGGTCGTGGCGTCAAGCGCCTGCATCAGGGGATCGGAGCTCGATCCACCCGCGTTGCTGGACGCGGCGCTACCGGACGCATCGGTCGAGCCCGACTGGCCCTGCACGTCGAGCAGCGCGCTCAGGGTCTGCGGCGAAATCTGCGGGCAGCCGGCGGGCGCCGCGGCCGTTCCCGAGCTTTGCGACGGCTGCGTGCCCGCGAGCGGATCGAACGGCGTGCCGCTTTGGTTGGCCGAGGACGAGCTCGACGAGGACGAGGATGATGTCAGCGACTGCAGCCCGTCCAGCAGGGCCGAAGCAGCACTCAGAGCGAACAGCATCAGGGAACTCCGTTTTGGCCGCTTTGTCGGTTGTGCGGCTCCGCCCAATGTCGCCCTCTGCTCAGCAAGCGGCGTGCCAGAGCCGGAAACCCCTGTAAAGTAACGGCTTCTGCGATTGAACGCGGCGGCACCGTCCGGCAAGAGCTGCCGCCCCCTGGGTCAAATTTTCCGCCTTTGTTGCGGAAGGCCCGAGCCTCATGTTAGGGCGGACGGCACCGTCGTTCTCGCGAGGCGCTTCACCCGGCCATGACCCAGTCTTTCACGCCCCGTCCCCTCGTCATCGCGCCCTCGATCCTGGCGTCGGATTTCTCGAAGCTCGGCGAGGAGGTTCGCGCCGTCGACGCAGCCGGCGCCGACTGGATTCATCTCGACGTGATGGACGGCCATTTCGTGCCCAACATCTCCTACGGCCCCGACGTCATCAAGGCGCTGCGTCCGCACACCCGGAAGATCTTCGACGCACATCTGATGATCGCGCCCTGCGACCCCTATCTGGAAGCCTTTGCCAAAGCGGGCTGCGACCACATCACCATCCATGCCGAGGCCGGGCCGCATCTGCATCGCTCGCTACAGGCGATCCGCGCGCTCGGCAAGAAGGCCGGCGTGTCGCTCAATCCGTCGACGCCGCTCTCGGCCATCGAATATGTGCTCGACCTGGTCGATCTCGTCTTGATCATGTCGGTCAATCCCGGCTTCGGCGGCCAGGCCTTCATCCCCGGCGCGCTCGGCAAGATCCGCGACCTGCGCGCCATGACCGCGGGCCGCGAGATCGACATCGAGGTCGACGGCGGCGTCGGCCCCAACAATGCGGCCGAGCTGGCGGCTGCCGGCGCCAATGCCTTCGTCGCGGGCTCAGCCGTGTTCAAGGGCGGCACCGAGACCGCCTACAAGGCCAATATCGACGCTATCCGCCTCAAGGCCGCGGCAGCGCGCGGCGAGGCGATCTAGCTCGACGATTACTGCGGATTGGCCGGCTGCACCGGCGGCGGCGCGGCCGGCGTCGGCTCGATCCGAAGCTTGGGATCGGTCGGCAGCACCGTCGCACCGGCCGAACGCGCCGCCTGCCCCGTCGTCGTCGCGTTCGCGACCTCCGGCGGCTTGATCTCCGGACGGCTCCAGCGGTCGTGGATCAGCAGCGTCAGGATCACCGCGCAGGCGAAAGCCAGCACCGCCGCAATCGCGGCAGGATGCGTCCCTCTGAAACGTCGTTGCTCGGCCATCGGCAGGTTCCTCATCCCCGAGGGTCAAGTCTCGCGACCCGGCCGAAGTTCCACGGACTCAGTTCGCCGCCGCGCCGGCCTCTTCGCCGCCATCGCTTCCCGCCTGCCCCGCCACGGCCGCCGCGCGCGGTCGCACCACCGTCACCGTGCACGGCGCTTCGGAGGCGACCTTGGCCGAGACGCTGCCGAGCAGCGAGCGCACGAAGGAGCCGCCGCGCGCGCCGATGATGATGTGATCGACATTGTTGACGCTGACGAAGTCGAGGATGGCGGAGGCCGGATCGATCGCCTCGAGCACATGGACCGTGAGCCGCGCCTCGTCGAGCCTGAGCGGGGCCGCCCAGTGTTTCAGCGCCACCAGCCGGTCGACATGCTTGTTGTGGCCCTGCTCGTCGAGCGTGCGGTCGATGGTGATGCGGCCGAGCCTCAGCACGTTGAGGCAGGCGAGCCGCGCCGAGGGCAGCGTCGAGAGAATCCGCCCCGCAGTGAGGCGCAGCGCGTCGCTCAGCTGGTCCGTACCCTCGACGGTGTCGATCGCAACCGCGACGATCGGGCTTGCGGCGATCTGCGCCGCAACATCGACCTTGCGCTCCAGCCGCAGCTGGCTCTGGTTGAGCCGGCGCCGCCAGACCGTGGTCCAGGAATCGCGCCGGGTCCTCTCGGCGCGGGCGGTGAGCTTGACCTGGTCGGGATGGGCGAGATCGAAGGCGAGCTGCGAGGCGGTCGGATAGCGCGCGTCCGGCTCGATCTCGAGACAGCGCAGCACCACCTCCTGCAGCCAAAGCGGATAGTCGGCGCGCAATTTGCGCGGCGGGTGCGGATCGCGCCACAGCCGCCGCCGCATGCCGCGCAGCGTCTCGGTCTCGCCGAACGGGCGCACGCCCGTGGTGAAGAAATAAAGCAGGACGCCGAGCGCAAACAGATCGCTGCGCGGGTCGTCGCGCACGCCGACCAGCCGCTCCGGCGCCATGTAGGGCGCGGTGCCGTAGGGCACGCGAAACTCCTCCTGCAACAGGTCGGGCAGCTGGTTGTGGTACGACAGGCCGTAGTCGATCAGCACCGCCTCGCCCGATGCGCGAAACATGATGCTGGACGGCTTGATGTCGTGATGGATGACGTTCTGCCGATGCAGGTCGGCAAGCGCCGTGGCAATCTTGCAGGCGAGACTGCGGGCCTCCTCATATGGCAGGGGCAGCTCCGGCAGGCGCCGATAGAGCGTCTGACCCGGAATGACCTCGATCACCAAATAGGCCTGACGGGTGAAGTCGGAGGTCGCGAAACAGGCCGGCACATGCACGCCCTTCAGTCGCGGCAGGATCATCTGCTCCATCTCGAAGGAGACGATCGCGGCCGGATCCTCGCCTTCCGAGACCCGCGGAATCTTCATCAGAAGCGGCGCGGCGATATCGGGACGGGTCACGCTCCACAACGTCGCCATGCCGCCGGCATGCACGCATTCGCCGATGGTGAAGCCGTCGAGGACGAGGCCCGGCTGGATCGAGGTCGCGAGCATCCATCACCTCCCGAGAACGAGTCGCTCGGCGAGCCATGGTGGCAGGCCGCATTCGCGAATGCGCTGCGCCGCCGCCTCGACGTCGTAAGGCACGCGGCAGAAGGTGATCTCGCGCGTCGCGGTATCGTAGAGCGCAAAGGCGGCGGCGGCATTGCGGTCGCGCGGCTGGCCGACCGAGCCGAGCACGGCGAGCCATTGCCGGCCCTTGAGGAGATTGACCGGCACGCCCGCGACCGGCACGAAGCTCGTCATCTTCGCCGTCACCGACATGGAATACAGCGCGGGCTTGTGGATGTGGCCGCAAAACGTGGCATGCGCCGATGTCGCGATCATGCTGCGGGCCGCATCCGGCGCTCCCTGCACATAGCGCCAGCGCTCCGGCTGCGAGGCCTCGGAATGGACGTAGAGGCGGTCCTCCTCTTCGAGGGCAAACGGCAGTTCGGCGAGAAATCGCCGCTGCGCCGCGCTCAGGCGATCGCGCGTCCATTCGATCGCGACCTGCGCCTCGGCATTCATGGTTTCGCTGGGCGTGGAGATCGCCTGGTCGTGATTGCCGCGCACGGCGACCGCGCCGTCGGCGATCAGGGCGATCGCGGTCTCCACCACCCATTCGGGATCGCCGCCATAGCCGACGAAGTCGCCGAGGAAGATCAGCCGCTGCGCACCACGGGCGCGCGCGGCGTCCAGGCATGCGGCAAACGCCTGCCGGTTGGCATGGATGTCCGAAAAGAGTGCCAGCAGCACCGCGTTCCTCCCGCCCTTAAGCTAGGGCTCGGATATGGCTAGCGGTTTGAGAGAGGTCAAACAACCGGGTTTCGTGAGCGATGGCGCGGCCTGCGCCGGGCGCCGCAAACGAAGCAGCGCAAGGGACCTCGGGAGACCACAACCAAAGGATGCAATAGCTGCAAATGCTCAAGACCGTCGTCATGGCAAGGTCGCGCGCGGCATTCGTGGGTCGGAAGTTCGGCCGCCGCGTGATCGCGCGGCTCCGCGGCCCAAGTGAAATCAAGGTTTCACCGCTTTTGCACCGCTATAGCAGAATACCAATGCGACAAGCACATTCGGAGGAGGCGCACGCAATGACGCCCGACGGTTTTTTTCCGAACCAGCCTCTGCCTTCATTTCTTTCTGCCGACAAATCCAAGCAGCAGGATGCCGGCACCATCTGGGAAGCTGCCGACATGTCGTCGCGGGCTCTCAAGATGAGCATCCTGGCTGCGACGGCGGCCCTGATTGGCCTCGTCGCTCTGGAGGTGGGACATCCGACGATCCGCCTTCCGAAATTCACCGCACCATCGTCGGCCCCCTCGGCTGAACGACCGGACCCCGGTCTGCCCGCGCCCACGATGCAGGCAAGCACCGATGCCGAGCTTCCTTCATTGATCGTAACTGGCCTGCCTGGCCGCGACGATATGGCTGCGGCCCCTCGCCCCGCCGGCCAGCCCCGGAGCGGAGACAACGCGGCGTCAGCGGACGTCCTGCTGATGCAGTTTCAGGCCTGGGCGGCCAGGCAAGCCGCGCCGCCTCAGGTCGACCCCGCGCCGGACCAGAACGGTCCGGCACCGATCATGACGGAGGATGCCCCGACAGCCATGCCGCAGCCGCGCAGGGCCAGACCGGCTCAAATTGTCCAGCCGGAGATACCGCACATCCCGCTGCCTCGGGCCAGGCTGCAGTGGGGGCAAAATGCGCGTCTCGAAGGCCGGCCGGCACTGGCCCCGCGAAACCCGGACCCGACCGTGCAGAACGGCCCGCCCCAGACGATCCTGCAAAGCCTCGGCTGGCATCCATAGGTCGAGCCGGCACGATCAAGCTGGCCGGCTCGCCTCAAGGCATCTGTCCGACCTCGATGCGGCGATTGCCCGTGAGATCCCGGCAGGCGCTATTTCGGAGCGCCACTCTGGCCGCTCGAGCCCGTGGTCTGCTCACTTTCCGGTCGACCCGGAGGATGGGCAGACGCGCCGGGCTTGTCCTGATCGGCGACATATCCGGACGCTCCGGAGTTGCGCGTCTTGACGCCTTTGTCCGCCTCACGCTGCATCTGCGCGTTCGGCTCGCTGGTCTTGAGCCCCTTGTCCACGTCGCCGTGCATCTCCTGCGCGGTTTGCTCGCTGGGCGCGGCCTGCTGCTGTTGCGCCGCCG
Source organism: Bradyrhizobium sp. (assembly GCA_035293585.1). GTDB lineage: Bacteria > Pseudomonadota > Alphaproteobacteria > Rhizobiales > Xanthobacteraceae > Bradyrhizobium. The sequence goes on from DATGMN010000076.1 coordinate 55,867, forward strand.
CAGGAAAGGCGATCGCGCTTGCAGCAACGACCATCCATGCAAGAACTGAGCTTCGCATAACAAGTCCCTCCAGTGCGTTGCCCCAGTCCCGGTCAACGCGCGAGCGTTCGAGTTTTTCCTCACGCCGGTTGCGATTTTCTCGTGGGGGCTGAACTGGCCCGGGCCGGAATTTGACCGTGTGCGGGAACGGCCCATGGAGCGGCACGCCTTTGCGGCATTTTTCGCGTTCCGACCTGCGGCAAAGCGCGATCGATGCAGCAAGAAGCACGGTGGCTCGCCCGGACGATTGATGCAGCTGAGCAGCGGATCTACGAGTCCGCAACAGCCGCTCTACCGCGCCGCGTCCGGCGGCAGCAGCACGTCCTTCGGCGGCATGCGCGGCGGCAGCAGCGGGGTGAAGGTCACCTCGTCGCCGGCCTGGGGTACGGCGGTGAGACCGCCGCCGCTCGAGGGATCGCCGCCGGAGGTCTCGATAATGGTGTTGGGCGTGATGTAGGCGCGCACGGTGTCGAGCAGCCCGCCCTCGCCGCTGCCGTAATCGGCGGCGCGGCCGCCCTGCGCGCGGCCGGCGGCGATTTCGCTTTGCGCCTTGTCGGTCTTGTCGGCGAGCTTGTCGCTGTAGCGAATGCGATAGGCGCGCGGCACGCCGCTCGGACGGTTGCCGTCGTCGAGCGCCTCGACCCAGAGATAGATGGCGCCGGGCTCGCCCTCCAGCGAATGCGGCTCGACGATGCGTGCCTGCAAAAGCTTGAAGCTCGCCGGCAGACGATCGACGCTGGCCCAGCCGAGCAGCCCGCGCATGCCGAGGAAGCTTGCGATGTAGAACGAACTGGTCACAACCACCGCGACCGCCTTGAGCTGCCAGGGCAGCCGCGCATAGACCATCACCACCAACAGCAGCGCGCCGATCAGCGCATAGGCGACGGACAGCGCGAGAATGACGGATTGCAGGCTGCTCACGGCGTTCTCATCCTGACGCCCGTCTTGGGATCGATGTCTGCGCCATTCCGCGATGCGCTGCGGAATGTCTCCAGCAGCGATTTCTGCCGCCGCTCGACATCGGTGACCTTGCCCTCGCCATCGAGCGTGAAGCGCACCGCGGTCTTCTCCGCACCGGTGTGATCGACGATCAGCTTGTCGTCGAAGATGACCTGCGCGACCGGATTGAGCTTCTGCACCTTCACATTGACCGGCACGGGCTCGCCGGTCGTGGCCTGGAAATGCGAGACGTTGACGGTATATTCGCCGGCGAGGATGCCGCGCACGGTGACGATCTCCTCCCGGATCGGCGACGGAATCTTGCGGCCGTTGACGGTGATGAAATCATTAATGCCGCCGCGGTCGTCGCGGTCGAGGGTGAGGAAGCCCGCCTCGCGATGCCGGTACCAGGCGATGTTGCCGGCGGGATCCTGCACGAACAGGTCGAGATCGTCGGGGTGGTTGTCCGGCCAGTCCATGGTGATGATGAACTCGGCCTTGGAATCGATCTTGCCGTCCTTCGATTCCGGGGAGACCGCAAGCAGCGCCAGGAAGAACAGGAAGGCGACGACCTGCAGCGCCTTGAATAGCATGACGCCGAGCGGATCGAAGGCGTCCTCGCGCGGATAGAGGCCGAAATCATCCATCATTGCGGCGTTCCGGCGCTTCCACGCTCCAGGACGGGTGTCACATGCGTCTCGGTCAGCGTGACCACATCCGAAAACACCCGCTGGGTCGCGGCATCGAGCATGTAATACTGGATCTTCACCAGGATCGAGCCGACCAGCCCCGCGAGCGTCGTGTACATGGCGACCGCCATGCCGTCGCTCATCAGCCCCATGGATGATCTCATCGCCACCTTGTCGGCGGCATCCAAGGTCGCAATCGGCGCCAGCATGATGATGAAGCCGACGATGGTGCCGAGCAGCCCGAGCTTCATCAGCGTGTCGGAGGCGAAGGCGCCGAAACCGTTGGAGCCGCGCAGGCGGTCGGCGAGCGAGCGCAGCAGCAGCGTCTGGTCGATGCGGCCGGCGAAGCGACCCTTGGCCTGCGCCTTCGCCTTCTCGATCAGGCTTCTGATGTGGTCCGTGACCAGGCCGTCCGGCAGGCTGCGCGCATCCGCTTCCAGCGCGCCGGGGCCGTCGTCCGCGGCTAGAATCGCGCGGCAGCGCTGCCCCACCTCGCCCTCGCGGGCAATGGCGCGGGTGCGCAGGAAGCAGTGAACGCAAGTGACGACATAGAGAACGGCGATGACGCTCGAAATGTAGGTGCGGTCCGACCTCACCATCAGGCCAAGCAGGCCGTAACGCCACAACAACACCGCGGCGAACACCGAAAGGCCGGTGAAGATCATCCAGATCAGCAGCGCGCCGCGTTCCGGCGGGCGGCTGTCCGATGCTGCGGTCGCTGTGTCTGGTCCGGAACCCATGCCGTTCGTTGCTCCCGCTGTTGCCGTCTTGCCGCGAACAGCCCGTTAAAGCAAAGCCGACACCCGCGGTCCAAAGACCGTTGCCCAGAAACGACTGGGAAAATTTCCCGATCTGCGCAAAGCGCCGTGCTTGCAATTGGCAGGGATCGGCGCTGTTGTTAGCTTGATGCCGCCTTTCGTGGGGTGAAGCGCATGCGCCTGGTCCTGCAACTCGTCGGCCGCCTGCTCGTCGTCGTGGCGCTGTGTCTTGCCGCCGCCACCATCTGGGCCACCGTCGAGGCCTATCGCAGCGTCGACCGCGCCACCGAGGCGTCTGCCGAACGGGTCTCCCAGGCGCTCCAGGGACTGTATTGGCACGAGCTGTTGTTGCGCAGCAGCAGAATGCGCGAGCAGCTGCTGCCGGAGCCGGATTGGCGCACCATCGAGACCATGAAGCTGATCTCGCCCGGCATCTGCGTCCGCTTCGAGCCGTCGGCGGCATTCGAGAAGCCGCTATGCGGCCAGGACAAGGGGTTGGGAAGCGCCCCGCCGGCCTGGTTCGCCGGCGCCGTCGAGAGCCTGCTCGGCACCCATGCCGCCGTGGCAAGGCCGATCAGCGCGCGTGCCGTCACCGCCGGAACGGTGTCGGCGACACCGGATCCCGACGCAGCGATCCGCCTCGCCTGGCAGCACATCATCGACAATATCGGCGTCGCGCTCTTGATGGCCGCGGCCATCGCGCTTCTCGCATCGCTTGCGATCGCGCACACGCTGGCGCCGGCGCAATCGATCGTGGCCGCGCTCAAGCGCATGGCCCATGGCCAGTATCGCACGCCCCTGCCCCGCTTCCGCTCCCTGGAGCTCGCCATGATCGGCCAGGCCGCCGGCGATCTCGGCGAGCGTCTGGCGCAGGCGATGGAAGAACGCGCGGCGCTGACGCGGCGGCTATTGGCAATCCGCGACGACGAGCGTCGCACGCTCGCCCGCGAGCTGCATGACGAGTTCGGCCAGAACCTCACCGCCATTCTCGCCTTCGCCAACGCGATCGAGGCGACCAGCACGACCGGCAAGGACGGCGCGGTCGCGCAGGATGCGCGGATGATCTCCAAGGCTGCGCTGGCGATCATGACCTGCCTGCGCGGCACGCTGAACCGGCTGCGCCATCCGCTCCCCGAGGAGCTCGGGCTCGAGGCGAGCCTGATCAGCCTGGTCGACAGCTGGCGCTCGCAGCATGAGGCATGCCCCTCGATCCAGCTCGACCTCCAGGGCGATCTCGCCGACATCGGCGGCGCGGTCGCGACAGCCGCCTATCGGGTCGCGCAGGAATGCCTGACCAATGCGCTCCGCCATACCACCGCGCGGGAGATCCTGCTGCGGATCGAGCGGCGCAGCGGGCCCGAGAACGCCCTCCTGATCCGGGTCGAGGACGATGGCGGGGGCGACGCGATCTCGATCGCCAAGGCTTCGGGCTTCGGCCTCACGGGCCTGCGCGAGCGCGTGACGGCGCTCGGCGGCTCGCTGTCGATTGCGCGCGCCGCGCGCGGCCTGAGCGTCGATGCGACCATCCCGCTGGCCGCCTGACGGATGACCTCCACCTCGACCAAGGGCATTTCCATCCTGCTGGTCGACGACCATCCGATCGTCCGGCAGGGCTACCGGCGCGTCCTGGAAAATCAGCATGACTTCCAGGTGGTCGCCGAAGCCGACGACGCGGTGGGCGCCTATACCGCGTTCAAGGCTCACGCCCCCGACATCGTGGTCATGGACATCTCGATGCCGGGCGCCAGCGGGCTCGAGGCGATCAGGAATATCCGCGCCCGCGAGCCTCGCGCGCGCATCCTCGTGTTCAGCATGCATAGCGAGGCGCCGCTGGTGAAAGCCGTCTTCAACGCCGGCGCCGGCGGCTATGTCACCAAGAGCAGCGAGCCCGCGGTGCTGGTCCGCGCCATCCGCAGCGTCGCCCGGGGTGAGCGGGCCATGAGCGACGACATCGCGCAGGCGCTGGCGCTGGAGAGCCTCGCACCATCAGGCTCGGCGCTCGACCAGCTCGCCGAACGCGAGATCGAGATCCTCCGCCAGATCGCGGCCGGCGCCACCAAGGAGGAGATCGCCCAGAACCTCAATCTCAGCCTGAAAACGGTTCAGAACTACCACTACATGATCAAGGCCAAGACCGGCCTGAAGACCGACGCCCAGCTGGTGCGGCTGGCAGCAGAGTGCGGGCTGACAGGGCCGTAAGTCGCTTCTCGCGCGCCAATCTCTCCTATCATCCTGCTGCTGCATCCCCTCATCCTGAGGAGCGCGATGCGCGTCTCGAAGGATGAAGGCCCCCGCTGCGAGAGCCGGGCCATCACCCTTCGAGACGGCCGCGTTCGCGGCCTCCTCAGGGTGAGGGGAAAAGTGGCGCCCGCTTCAGCAGCAAGAGCGCCTCCAAACCGCCAGTTTTCCACCCTTCCGCGTCCATATCGGTGGTTTCCGCAGCCGCGATCTGCTAAAGCGCGGCGTAAAAACCTTGGCCGGGAATCCGCTCGCGATCCCCCGCCCCACTGCCTCGGAGCTCACTGCATGATCCCCCGCTACAGCCGCCCGGAAATGGCCTCGATCTGGGACGCGCAGACGCGTTTCAAGATCTGGTTCGAGATCGAGGCGCATGCGGCGGATGCGCTCGCCGAGATCGGCGTGATCCCGAAGGACGCCGCCAAGACGGTCTGGGACAAGGCCCGCGACGTCACCTTCGACGTCAATCGCATCGACGAGATCGAGCGCGAGACCAAGCATGACGTCATTGCCTTTCTGACCCATCTGGCCGAGATCGTCGGCCCCGAGGCGCGGTTCGTGCACCAGGGCATGACCTCCTCCGATGTGCTCGACACCTGCCTTAACGTTCAGCTCACGCGCGCCGCCGACATCCTGATCGCGGACATCGACCGCGTGCTGGCTGCCCTCAAGAAGCGCGCCTTCGAGCACAGGATGACGCCGACCATCGGCCGCTCCCACGGCATCCATGCCGAGCCCGTCACCTTCGGCCTCAAGCTCGCTTATGCCTATGCCGAGTTCGACCGCGCCCGCGCCCGCCTCATCGCCGCGCGCAAGGAGGTCGCAACCTGCGCCATCTCGGGCGCGGTCGGCACCTTCGCCCAGATCGACCCGCGGGTCGAAGAGCATGTCGCCAAGGCCATGGGGCTGACGCCGGAGCCGGTCTCCACGCAAGTGATCCCGCGCGACCGCCACGCGATGTATTTCGCCACGCTCGGCGTGATCGCCTCGTCGGTCGAGCGCATCGCCACCGAAATCCGCCACCTGCAGCGCACCGAGGTGCTGGAGGCGGAGGAGTTCTTTTCCGAGGGCCAGAAGGGCTCCTCGGCCATGCCGCACAAGCGCAACCCGGTGCTGTCGGAAAATCTCACCGGCCTTGCCCGCATGGTGCGCGGCTATGTGACGCCGGCGCTGGAGAACGTCGTGCTCTGGCACGAGCGCGACATTTCGCACTCCTCGGTCGAGCGCATGATCGGGCCCGACGCGACCGTCACGCTCGACTTCGCGCTCAACCGGCTCGCCGGCCTGATCGACAAGCTCCTGATCTACCCCGAGAACATGCAGAGGAATCTCGATCGCCTCGGCGGCCTGGTCCACTCGCAGCGGCTGTTGCTGGCGCTGACCCAGAAAGGCGCCAGCCGCGAGGAGGCCTACAAGCTCGTGCAGCGCAACGCCATGCCGGTCTGGCGCGGCCAGGGCGACTTCCAGACGCTGCTCAAGAACGATGCCGACGTGAAGCGCTATCTCAACGACAAGGAGATCGAGGAGCAGTTCGATCTCGGCTATCACCTCAAGCATGTCGACACGATCTTCAAGCGCGTGTTCGGCGAGGTGTGAGTTCGTAGTCGTCCGGCGAAGGCTCGGGCATCGACGTCCTTCCTCGCACGCGGCCCGGCGTGGATGGCCGGGACAAGTCCGGCCACGACGGTGCGCAACGGCCTTGGCCAAACCCAAGCCTGTGAGATGGATCGCGCCGTCTGCCGCAACACCACCACTCCGGAACATCTCCTCACCTGATTTGTTGCTTTCGCGGCAGGGGCTTAGGGAGGTTGTAGCCGTGATCGAGACCGATAGCCTGCTTGTGAAATGTCCGCGTTGCGGGGCGTGGCCGATGGCCGCGAGCCTGCCGAAGAGCAGCGCCGCGCGCCAGGAAATTCGATTCCGCTGCCCGGAGTGCCGCTGTCAGGAGGAAGGCTACCTGCGCAGCGCCGGCAACGTGCACCGGCTGTCGCAACATCGCCCACAGGCGCAAGGACGATAGCAGACCGATGACAGCACCGCGGTCAAGCGGCGAAAGTGTAAAGCGGCACCTCGCCACGCGTGAGGCGCGAATCTTGATAGCGAGAAAAAGCATTTCAGCATGTCGAGCCGGCCGAGGGCGTCAGCCCGCATTTGATTGAGCATGATCTCTGTGGGAGCCCGCGTCGCACTTGGCGCGGCCTCGCACTTGGCGCGGCGTCGTCCTCCCGGCCTCGATCGCATCTAGCCCGAGACAGAACCCAGCTCCTTGATCGCGATGATCGCAAGCTGAGTGGAATCGCGAACGCCCGTCTGCGCGATCTCGATGATCCTCCTCGCAACCAGCTGGGTCATTGGATCGCTGCGCTCCTTGAGGCCGAGCGCACGAAGCGCCTGCTCATAGGCCGCGACCAGGCGGCTTATGTCCTCGGGGCCGAGCGGCGCGTTGTGTAGCAAACCGTAGATTGCCATCGGCGCCGCCCCCTAGTTCGGCTTCTGCAGGCCGGAGCTGTTGGCCCACTTGTCGATTTCCTCGATCGCCTTCTCATAGCTCGGCCGCTTCGGCAGCGACGGCTGCATCGATCGGCGGGGGCCTTCCATCTTTTCGGTTTTGTCGGTCATGGCGCAACTCCTTGCGCCCCATGGACCCTATCCTACTCCCTTCATTCGAATTGGCAAGTCATTGAAATTGCTTTATTATTTTACTCAATCTGTGCTCTCTGCGAGGTTCGCAGAATTCATGGAACCGACGCCTTCTTGTGCGGTTGAGTAAGTTACTCAAGGGAGGCGTACGATGAGCGAAGTGCGTGGCGAGCGCTTGCAGGTCATGCTGTCGCCGGAAGAACTTGCAGCGCTTGACGATTTCCGGTTCAAGCATCGGATGCCGACCCGGGCCGCCGCCATCCGCGAGCTCCTGAAGCTCGGTCTGTCGACGGGCGTGGTGGACGGCGCATCGGGTGTGAAGTCGAGCGACTACGGCGTGTTCAACCGCGGCCCGGCGGGGCACAGGGATCCCAGGAACGTGTCCGACGCCGAGGATCTCTGAGCCGTCTGCATTACCAGGCGTAACGCACCACGCCCTTGCCGGCATAGGAGCGCGTGACGTTCGAGAACTCGCCCTCGAAGGTCGCCGCGGCCGACCAGCCCGTGCTCCATTTCAGTCCGGCTGACGCCGTGGTGAGCGCGGAGTCCGCGGCCTGCGCTGCGCCGTTGACGACAAAGCTCGCGCCCGGCAGCGCCTGGAACGTCGCGGCGATCGCGCGGTCGGGATCGAAATCATGCGCCCAGGCGAGCCGCCCGCGCAGCGTCAGCACAGCATCATCCAGCGCAAAGGATTTGTCGCTGCGCAGCCCGAGCTCGCTGCGCGTATCCGTCGGGCTATGAGCGCCGTAGCTCAAGGCAAAGGCGGCGGAGCCCGAGATCGCCTGCTCGGCATAGGCGGGCAGATCGAACGTCGTGACCTGCGCCGCCGCATAGGGCGTGAGCCCGAAGCCGCCCCCGAGCGGCGCAACGAAGCGGTAGCCGCCTTCCATGCGCCCCGACCACGCATTGGCATTGAACTCGGCGCGCAGATGATCGATGCCGGCCGCCGTCACCACGCGATCCGTGGTGATGTCCTGCCAGCCATAAGCCAGCGCTGCGGAGATGTAGGCCGCTCCCTCGGTGTGGCGAACATAGGCACCGGCCTGGAACAAATCGGAGCGGCCGGAGCCGAGCCCGTTGACGCTGAAATTGGTCCCGCCGCCGGCCAGCGCAAAGCCGGCTAGCGTATAGGCCGAGACCATGTAATCGGCCCCGACGGCGGTCCCAAACACTTGACTGGTGCTGTTGTTCGATCCGGTGATGGCATTGCCGTCGGTCGATTGCGAGCCGCCGAAGCCGGCGCCCCACACGCTCCAGTGCGGCACGAAGGTGGCGGGCGGCGCCTTGGTGAACATGGCAAACGCTTCGCTCGGCTTGCGCGCCGCATAGGCGTTCGCCCCATCCTCCTCCGCAAAGCCTGATGCGCCCGGCGTCAATCCCGCGCCGCCGCTGCGCTGCAGGAAGGGATCGGTGAGCACGCCCATGAACTGGCCCATGGCGTCGAACGTGGTCTGCTGCGCGGACGTGCCGAGCTCGCCGGAGACTTGCGTCAAGGCGGCCGGCGAGAGCGCGCCATACACAATCGGGATGCTACCGGTCGCGTTGAAGAAGTTGGTCAGCGCGTTGCCGACAGCCTGCCGATTGCGGTTCAGCCCGCCCGGAATGCCGAAGTTCAGGGCGAGGTTGAGATAGGCGTCGTCGGCGTCATAGCTCAGCGTGGTGTGGAAGTGCGCCGGCAGATTGGTGTTGACCACGGCCGGCGCAAACGTGCCCGACACGCCGCCGCTCGCGGTGAGGATGGTGTAGGTCTTGGCTATATAGCTGCCATTGGCGAACACCGCATTCACCGTGGCGCCGCCCAGCGTCGCCGTCCCCGTGACGGTCGCAAAGGATGCCGTCGACGGACTGACCTGGATCAGGTAAACCGCGCCCGAAGCGAAGGCGAGATTGCCGTCGATCGCGAGCGATGTGCCCGGCGTGCCGTTGCCCGGCGCCAGCGTGCCGCCCGAGGCGATCGTCGTTGTGAGCGGATCGACGAGGCCCGTGCCTGCGAGCACGCCGCCGGCATTCACCGTGACCGCCGACGTCCCGGTGATGGAGCCCTCGACATCGAGCACGCCGCCGTTGACGACAGTCGCACCGGTGTAGCCATTGACGCCGGAGAGGACCAGCGTGCCGAGCCCCTGCTTCGTCAATCCGCCGCTCCCGGAGATGTTTCCGGTGACCTGCGTGACCGCACCGGCATTGGTGATGTCGAAGGTCGTGGTCTGGTTGAGCTGGAGATTGGTCGCGACGATCTCGCTGGTGCCCAGGGCGGTCGACTGGTTCGCCAACAGCGGGTTGGTGCCGTCGAAAATCAAGGTGCCGTTGACGAGCTGCCACGCGCCGAGACCGGTGCCGGACGTGACGAGCTGATTGACCGTGAAGCTGCTGCCGCCCAGATTGATGCTGTTGGTGCCCGATGCAGGAAGCGTCAACGTCGCGATGCTGTCATTGGCGTTGGGAACGAGATTCGGCGACCACAGTGCCGTGTCGGCCCAGTTGCCCGAGCTGGAGGCCGTGTACACCGGAGGCGAGAACAGGAAATTGGGGCCGAACACGCCCTCGCTGACAGAGGCATCGATTGTTGGAAACGTGAAGCTGCCGCTGAGGCTGACGGTGCTTTGCACCGAGTTCATGAACGTAATGTCCGGAGCGATAGTCTGGGTCGAGAAAAACAGGATCGGATCGGTGCTGCCGCCCGAATAGTAGCCCCCGATGACATAGGTCTGTCCGGCGCTCAGCACGACCGGGCTGATGGAGACATAGAGATAGCTGCCCGATGTGGCCGCGGTGCCGGCCGGGACGGTCACGCTGGCAAGCAGCGTCCCCGTGCTCGACCACAGACCGACCGTCACGGCGGAAGCCAGGCCTCCCGCGGAAGGATCGTAGACGCCGAGATTGGTGACGATCGCGCGCGTCGAGCCAACCGTGAACGACCATCCGGCCGTTGCGCTGTCGCTAGGTCCCCCAAAGTTTTGCCACGATTCCGGCGGCCCGTTAGCCGACTGGATGGCGGCAACGTCGGCCTTGGCCGGCGGGATCGCCGCGCCGGTGGCCATCCCGGCCGCGAGCGCCAGCAGCGAGGTCGTCGCCAGCAGGCGGCCACATCCCTCTGGCCGTCCCGCCAGGCCGGCGTGGGCCCGACGATCAATCGACGTGACCTGCCGGCAGCCAGGCCACCTCTTCCGCAATCCCAACGCCCGCCCCATTCCCAACTATTCCATCAATCCGCAAACGTCCTGCCGCAGCCGCTGCTCAGGCCGCCGGACGACGCAGGCATGTGCCGGCTTCTCACGCGGAGAAGATTCAGAACGCGCCGCATCGCCTGGGACCGGATTGGTCCGCAGCGGCGAGCCGGCGACTCATACCAGCGCGCGCCGCGGCGTGATGTGCCTGATGTCTCAGGCCGACGGTTTTTGGGATGTCAGTAGCGATCCCGCACGCCGGTTCGCAGCCGAAGCAGCGAGTCGAGCACGCCGGAGCCGGGCTCGCCTTGCTGCCTCGCGGCCGCGAGCCGTTTCACCTCACCCGGCGTGAGGCCGAAGCGGCGGCGGAAGGCGCGCACGAAGGTCGAGTCGGTGCTGAAGTGCAAGTCGAGCGCGAGATCGAGCAGCCGGGGCGATGCGCCCGTGGATGAAGCGAGTCTTGCGAAGGCGAGATCGAGCCTCCGATCCGAGATGTAGCGCGACAGGCCGCCTTCCGGCTCGAACAGCCGATACAAGGTCGCACGCGACATGCCGAAGTCACGGCAGAGCTGCGCGACGCTGACCGCATCCGTATGCAGATTAGCCTCGATATGGCGCTTGATCGCGGCCAGAAGCAGCGTCCGGTTGCCCTGATCGACTGCCTCGGCGGCATGCCGCGCGCTGCCGACGGCATCGGCGATCCCCGCGGCCAGAGCGGAGCTGGTCGTGCCGCCTTCGCCCGCATAAGCCGCGATAAAATGTGCCGCCAGCCTTTGCGCATGCGGGCTCCGCCCCGCGATCAACGACGCGTCCGATCCGTCCGGCGCGGCCAGGAGCGGCGCAAGCGCGCTGCGCGGCAACAGCAGGCTCAGCGCACGCGACGACTTGCTCGCGCGGTCGGCACTCACCGATGTGCGGCTCGGCTGCGCCATGTCGAGCAGGCAGAGGTCGCCGGGCCGCATCTCCACGCTGCGGCGGCCGGCCGCATAGCTCACATGGCCCTCCAGGCAAAGCGTGACCTGATAATGATCCATGCCGTCGCGCGCGACATGGCGCGACGTGCGGTCATAGTGCAGCGCGCCCGCGCGTGCCTCGACCAGGAGGGCCGCATCGAGCGCGCGAATGCCCGAGCGGAAGCTGAAATCATCCACCGCGCCCACGGCCCCGACATCGCAGACATGATCAGCGGTGGACTCCTGGGTTCTCCGCAGCGCCTCCCGGCCCCGTCCAAAGTCGGTGAACACAATTCCGTCGCTCATTGGGTCTTCCAGGATGATGCACGCAAGCTGCGCCGCGCGTGCGCAATCGACAGCGTGCGCAATCTGCACAAGCCGTGCCAGCGGTCAACCGCGCCGGGCGGGAGAAGACGCCCGCCGCAACCGCCAGGCCGGGTCGTGCAGGCTTTCTCGCGCCAATGGAAAGGCTGCGCTCTCCCCACCAGCCAGCGATCGGCCGCGTCATGCCTCGGATCGTGCAGCACCACGATGCGTGGTGCCGAAATGTGAAGCAAGCCTATCTCACCGGACTGCCGAAATGGTAAGCGATCCCAGCACGTATGAGGTCGGCATTGAAGCTGACGGTCTCCGGCACGCCCGGCACGACGTCGAAGAGCTGCGCCTTGCCGAGATCGAAATACAGATATTCCAGCTTTGCCGTCCAGTTTGGCGCGAAGGCGACCTCCACGCCGGCACCAGCGGCCCAGCCCGCGCGCCATGCGTTGCCCGAGGCCGGCGTCAGCGAATCCCAACCGCGGACGTCGCCGAAAGCCAACCCGCCGGTCGCGTAAAGCAGCCAGTTGCCGCGCGGGCCGACCGCATAGCCGACCCGGCCACGGACCGTGCCGAGCGAGTTGAGCGACGTGCCGCAAGCGTGCGGCGTGCCGGTCAGCGCTCCGCAGGCATTGGATTGACCGTTGATGTCCGCCCACGCGTAGTCGCCCTCGACCCCGTACACCCATCGGCCTATCTGCCAATTGTAGCCGAGCGCGCCGCCAACCAGGCCGCCGTTGACGGCGTAGTGGCCATCCGCGCTGGGGGGCGTTGCTGTCGGCGTTGGCGTTGGTGTCGGTGATGGCGTCGGCGTTGGTGTCGGGGTCGGCGATGGCGACGGTGTCGGAATCCCCGGATCGGTCTGGCTGGATCGGCCCCAGCCGTAGCCGCCTTCGATGCCGCCATAGCCGCCGCTCCAACCGTAGAGCGGCGGATCATATGCGGGGGCCTTCACGTAGGGCGCTTTGACGAGATCGGCCGGAAAAACCGGCGCGCATGTGGCGCCGATCACGACTCCGAGAGCAATCGTCAAAATCCCGCCGCGGACCGGGTCTTTCCTCAAGACCGCACGTTCCAGCAGCCAACCACTCCACCCCGTCCGCACGCGACACCCATTCCCCGCCAGCCCATTTGGCCGGTCTCGGCCGCGACTATAGCCGGTCCGAGAATTCCCGATGTGCCGAACGTCTCAGCAGGGTCGGTATTTCATCGCCGCGCCAACCCGCAGCGGGCGTCCTCAAACAGCGCCTGCCGCCGCGGGTTGAAGTTCACAATCTTGGCACACTGTTCGAGGCATCATGGCGCACGCAAGAGGCGGGTTTTGGCAAGGAATTGGCAGGGGATTTGCGATGCCAGCACGGGTCCAGCGGCGGCTCTTTTCGCTTACCGGCTTCACGGTCTGGTGCGCCGCCGCGCTCCTGCTGCTTGGCGGCGCGGGTGTCTCCGCTACGGAAGCGCCGGGCCGGCCGTCGCTGGAAAAGAACAGTTTCTACCTGTCGTCCGCCGGTTTTCAAATCCAGGTCGCCAACGATCCCGCCGCGAAAAAGGCATTGCACGCGCTTCCGCCGCACCGCTTCGTGACCGACGGCACAGGCGAGGCCTTGCGCTACTTTTACGCCGAGCCGGACCATTGCGTCTGCATCTTCGTCGGCACGCCGCAGGCCTATGACAGGTACCTCAAATTCGTCAACCAGCCGGCCAAGCCCGCCGACAACGTATCTCCCGACTACAAAACCCAGACCGGCGTGCTGCTGAGCGGCCAGCCGCTGCGGCAGAGCACCCGCGGCGACCCCACGACGCTGTCGGATTATCTCAGCACGCTTTATCCTCACTGAGAGGCCGCCGGCGTCCGCACGTCGAGCGAGCTGAACGCCGGCCGTCTCAAGACCAACCCGAACTCGTCAGCGTAACGTGAGCGTCATGTGATGCGCTCAGCGGCGACGCGGAACGAGCCCGGGCGAAGTCGTTTCAGCTCAGCCTGGGTTGGGCATAGTAATCATCGATCGATCTTGCCGTGCCGGGGTCGGCCCAATTCAAGGCATGTTCGTCGTTGTACTTCGGAGCGCCCTTGAGGGCGGCCTCGGTCAGGCCCGTCACATAGCCGCCGAGATTGGTATCGTACTTCAGGGACGGCCACGGCAACGGATAGTAATCGTCGCCGATCCCAAGGAAGCCGCCGAAACTCAGGACGGCATAAGACACCTTGCCGCTGACCTTGTCGATCATGACGCGCTTGATGGCGCCGATCTTTGTTTGGTCCGCACCGTACACGTCGGTGCCCTCCACCTTGTCGCTTCCAATCAAATTGCCGAATTCGCGGTCTTCCATTGCCATGCGAGTCTCCCTCTGAGGTGTCATGAATCAACTCGACCGTCGGAGGAAACGTTCCCGCGGCATCCACGCGCACGCGCCGCGCGTGTGTTCACTATTGGACCGCAGTTCGCAGCCATTCGCGCGGGCAGCAAGGGCTTCTACGGCTCCGCTTCTCCGTCCGAAACCCTCGCGGCCGCCCGCTCGATCTCGGAGGCCAGCACGGCCAGGTGACTGGCAAGCCTTGCGAACAGCTCGCGCTTCTGCAGGTCAGTGGCGAGTTCGCTCGTCAATCTGCACTCAGCCGCGTCAGCGCGGAGCTTCTCCAGTTGCAGCCGCATATCCTTCATCGGCATTCTCGCGGAGAAGCCCGATCGGGCCAATCGATGGGCGCATATTTCAGCTCGCGCCGGTCCATTTCGCAGCGAAGCAATTCGGCATAGGCCCGCAAATTGTCTCCGACAAAGCGGTAGCGGCCGCCGCATGCGCGGGCTGCCGCCACTTGCCGGCGGACACTTTCCCAAATCGAAATCAGGCTATGATCGTTCGAATCTGAGAAGTTCATACACGCGCCCTCCAGGCCGCGATCCCGATGCTATCGGAAGGCTGGCGGATCGGAGTGTTTGATTGTGAACATTGACGCGTCGAATCCGGCACGCCCGTTGCAGATCGAGCACACGCGCTGCTCGCGCCGCCCTCTCCGCTCTGGCGGATCCAAGCCCCGGAAACCCGCGGCCCCGAAACGCCCGACCCGGAAAGCCCCCGAGATCCCTTGCAACAAACCCACGGTCAAGGCGATCCGGAGGCGATCGCGCGCGTTATCACCGCGCCATGGGAACGCTCGATCGCGAACAATGTCGCAGGGCAGCAGAGGAATGTCGGTCCGAGGCTGAGCGCGCGCTCAGCCCGATCGACCGCGAACGGTGGCTGGCCCTTGCGGCGCAGTGGATCGAGTTGGCGCGGCAAGCTTCGGCGCGGACCCAGGGCGGATCGCCGCCAAGCGGCTCGGCCGACTGAGCCCGGGCCCGCTCCCGGCCCGCGAGAGTGCTGCAATGCCGCAGCACCGAGCTCGCATATGACGGGAACGCAGACGTCGCCGTGCCCGTTGGTACGTCACCTTCGCAGGAGGATCGGCATGAATATGGCGGAAGCTTCAGACGCGGCGCGGGACGAAGCACGCATCGATCAGGCCGCAGATGCGATCCGGGGCATGACCAATGACATGGTCTCGGAGCTGCCGGTGCGCCAATGGGTCATCGACACCATTCGCACACTGACCCTGCAAGCGCCGCTGCGGTCGCTCGCGGTCGCATTCCTGCTTGGCCTGATCATCGCACGCCGGCGGGGATGATCCGGTTCACCGCGGGTCGCAGGGACGCCCGATGAGGTGGCATCGCGTCTGACGGGCGGCTTCCGCGCCGCGGTTGGCACGGGCGAATGCCCGCTCCTGATTCCCCCAGAGACGTTGCTGCGGGGCCGTCGTGGACCAGATTCGTCGAGCGGCCGTGAACCCGGCGTCCACTCGGGACTTATCGCGGTGCGGGTTCAGTTCAAACCAGCGCGGAAAGACGGAGATGACGATGTATTCGACGATTGCAGGGACGGTCTTCGCCTTCGGCATCGGCCTGCTCGTGGCTCATGCAATGGAAGCACTGGTGTCGCGCGAAGCACAGCGCATTGCCGTGGCCGAGTGCCGGGCTGCCAGAAAGCGCGCCCGAAACGCCGGCAAATGAACGTCGAGCACGATCGATCACCGGGATAAAGGTGTCCGGCTCGTCAACGGCGGCCTCTTGCGATTTCAAGACCAATTGGTCTATATATCGGCGATGAGCCGGCAGACCCCAGCGCAGTTGCCCCGTGGCCGCCCCCGAAGTTTCGACGCGGAAGCCGCCGTCGAACGCGCGATGGGTGTCTTCTGGTCGCGCGGCTATCACGCCACCGCGCTGCCGGATCTTCTTCGTGCGACGAAGCTCTCGCGTGGCAGCCTTTACGCCGCTTTTGGTGACAAGCACTCGCTGTTCTTGCGTGCGCTTGATCGCTACATTGCCGATGCCGTCGGGCGGATGGATATCGAGCTTGACCCTCGAAGAGAGCCGGTCGACGGCCTGCGCGCCTACCTTGCCGGCTATGTCGACCGCACGAGCGGCGCCAATGGTCGGCGCGGATGCCTGCTGGTGGCCACGGCCATGGAACTGGCTGGCCGGGATGCCGAGGTTGGCCGTCGCGTCGCGGGCTTTTTCAAAGCCATGGAAACCAGGGTGATGGATACCCTTTCCCGTGCCAAGGCGGCGGGCAAGCTGGCCGATGGCGTCGAGCCTGCGAGTGCCGCCCGGATTCTCGTCTGTTTCGTCGAGGGCCTGCGCGTGGTCGGCAAGACGGCACCGGCACGGACCACATCGCAAGCCACCGTCGAGGCTCTTCTCGATCGCTTCATTCGGTAAACAATCCGTGGGCAGCCCCGCCACCGGCGCGCCGATATCTGGACCGATTGGTCTTGAAAAGAAAGAATGCCACATGTCTGCCATCCAGATCGTCTGCGCCATGGCCGTTCCCCTGCTCTGGGGTTATCAGTTCGTGGTCATCAAAGTCGGCGTCACAGAGTTTCCGCCGCTCTTCTTCCTCTCGCTGCGCTTCCTGGCCATCGCGCTGCTGCTTGTTCCGCTCGTCAAAAGGCCGACCCGCCGACAGTTCGGCCCTGTCGCGGCAATCTCGATTTTCCTCGGTGGACTGAACTTCGGGCTGTTCTACGTGGGCCTTGGTCTCGGCTCGGGAAGCATGTCCGCCGTCGCATATCAACTCGCCACGCCCTTCACCGTGCTGTTGGCCTGGCCGCTGCTCGCGGAGAGGCCGTCTCTCACCACATCCGCCGGAGTGGTGCTTGCATTCGCCGGCGTGGTCGTACTGGCGGCGGGGCCTGCCCTGTCGGCAAACGCGCTTCCGCTGCTGCTTGTGGTCGGGGCCGCCTTCTCGTTTGCGGTGTCCAACGTCCTGACCAAACGCTACGGCCCTTTCGAGCCCATGATGCTGATGGGCTGGTCGTCGCTGCTCACGGTGCCGCAGGTCATGGCGATGTCGGTGCTCCTCGAATATGGACAACTCGCGAGCCTTGCCACGGCGGACGAACGTGGCTGGCTGGCACTCGCCTACACGATTTTCATCGGAGGGATCGTCGGGTTTGGCCTTTGGTTCTGGCTGATCGCCCGTTGCTCCATGGGCCGCGTCGCCCCCTTCGGGCTGCTGCTCCCGGTATTCGCCTTGATGTCGAGCGTATTGTTCCTTGGCGAACGCATGACTCCAAAGTTGATCGTCGGCGGACTGCTCGCGATCTCCGGCGTTGCCATCACGCAAGTGAGACCGCGCGTGCGACCAGTCTGACCCGGCCGCGAGCCCTCGCTTTTGCGGCAATCGCTGCCGATCCGGGAAACGCCGATTTGGGCTGATCCTGCAATTGAACCAACACCGGACCAGGCCAGACCAAGTCAGGCAGCGCCAATGCGTGCCGGGTTACAGTCCTGCGTGCCGGCGAACAAGAGGGCACGGACATCGCACCGGGGCTTGTTGAACGGATCGTCGAATGAAGTTTTTTCTTTATGAGATCCTTGCTCGCATCGTCGCGATCTATTTTTGCTTCGATTGCGGCCGCACGCTTTGGTCCGGCCTTGTCGAGAGACGAATTACGTACGTCCTTGGCACCGGTGATATTCTGGACTGGTTTTTCCCAGCGCGCTCGAGGTGGACTTTCGAGAGAGATGCCACGCCGATCCAGTACTGGATGACGGTCGGCCTGCAGGTCATCTCCCTGCTCGCCTGCATCGGCCTCGCGATCTTTGGATGGTTTCACCCGAACGACTGAGCATCCGCCGATGGATCATCAGCGAAGTGGCGTCCCCGCGCACCATGAGGCATTGAAGGCGGGGGTGAATACCGCCCCCTGATCAGGGCGCGTCCATGTCGAAGCCCCAACGGCCCGCTCCTCCTCCTTGGGGTGTGCCGGTCGTTGGGGTCCGCTAATCGCAGGTCCGATGCACAAGACCGCGCAGGCCATCTCAACGACATCAGCGCCGGCCGTCTACCGAAATGGTATCCAGGCACAGCATCGAAGGCCGGGCACGATATAGGCTGTAACACCAGTAAATACACGCTCTAATAATAAGAAAAATTCGGTGAGGTGGGAGCACGTGGAGGGGCCGCGATGAAGAGCGTTGGTCAGATTACGATCCATTTAGCAATTGTGGTTATCGCCTTGTGAGGCGCGCCGGCAAGTGCACAACGTTTCTGCACATACGACCATAGCTGTGAAGCGGCGTTTAGCACCTGTGATGCGAGGCGACGCGCCGGACAGCCTAACGCCAATTGCGAGGCCAAGATGGTAACTTGCGGTAAGACCTGCGTGTGGAATACCGCCTCCGGTCGTGCAGGGTCACAAGCGGTTGCGATCAAGCGAAAAGATAATCAAGACCGTTGTCGGGAGCCGCGCAGTCCCTGGCGCTCGTTTTGGCAATACCTGCGCGCTTGTGCTCTCGGGCGTTGTTCTTCTCATTGCTGGATGCGTTTGATCTGGTCTGCTCCGGTTCAAAGGGCTCGCCCGGTGCGCAGTTCACCACCATCGGGCAAGGGAATTGGATCGAAGAAGATGCGGGAACAGCCTTTGTCAGGGATTCAGGTACCTAGCGTGTTCCAGATTTAACCTCCGGCGCGGGCATCAAGCTTAATAAGCGACTGTCGTTGCAGGGCCAGCAACGCCAGGTAGTGTGTGCCGAGCATTTTATTAAAAGTTTGGCGCCGTAGCATGGTCAGCAAGAAGGCCACTCCACCTGAAGAGAAATGTGAGGCCTGCGACGGCACCGGCTTTCCGCCCGTGATGAAGGCGGCACGGCCGGGCCGCCGAATCTACCCGCCGCCGTGCGCTGTCTGCGGCGGTAAAGGGCACATCATCACCCAGCTTGCCAAAAGAATGAGCCCACAGCGTGATTAGGCTCAGGCGCAAACGTTACATGACTGCAGCTTTGACGCAAAAAGTCCTGCGGATTGCTCAGGAATATGTTGAGCTACAGCGCCTTCGGATCGAAGTGGAGAAAGCCGAAGCTGAGCTAAGGAAACATTCGAAAGCTAACCAGCGTAAGGACAGGAAGGAGAAGCGCTAAAGTCGCTCCGGTTTCCTCACGCAAACAGCATCGCTCCAGCCTCCGTAAGCTTCACGTATGTCATGTAGTCGGCGCAATAGATCAGCAGCCCGCGCACACTTGAAGCATGCATCTTGCCGAGCAGGCATTAGATGAGCAGATGGTAGTCGTGGGGCGCAACAATGAAATCCTGAGGCCTGAGTGCTTCCTGACTGTGAACAACCACGTCATTGCCCGGACTGAATGTGATAGTGCTTTCGTGGGTCGTTGGGTCAAAGGCAGAGATATTGAGCTGACTGAAGTTGGTGATTCCAAGCGCAGAGACATCGATATGGTCGGTTCCCAAACTTGGTCCCGGTCCGCAGACTCCCTGACCGAAATCCTCGATCCTGTCGTGACCGCTGTTGAAGTTAAAAACGAAGTTGTCATTCCCTCCCTTGACGTTGCCAAGCATCACCTGAGCGTCGCCCCACATGTCGTCGTTTCCGGTGCCGCTGGCCAGCGTGTCGTTGCCGCCGCAAGCGTTGCCGGACATCGTTTGCGCATCACCGACGAGAAGGGTGTCAAATGTACCGGCCGGAGGCGGAGTGGGATCATTGCCTCCGATCAAAGTGTCGTTGCCGCCCTGTGCGTGGCCTGACATCGTCAGCGCATCGCCATAGGCTTTGCTCAATGTGGATGCGGATGCGTCACCACCAATATAGGTGTCATCGCCGCCAACGGTATGATCTCCCATATTGCCCCCGGCATCGCCGTAGAAAACATTCTGGTTGAACGGAGACGGACCTGTCGCCGCTTGGAAGGTATCATTGCCGCCGTGAGCATAGTCAGACATGTTGCCGCCAGCGTCGCCGTAGAACGTGCTTCCTTCCCCGCCGGTCTTGTTGAACGTGTCGTTGCCGCCCCGAGCATGGCCGGACATGTTTCCGCCAGCATCGCCATAAAAGACATTTGGGAAAGAAGTTCCGGTAGTCTGATTGTACGTGTCATCGCCACCCTTCGCAAAATCAGACATGTTGTGGCCAGCGTCACCGTAGAAGAAATTGTCGGTTTCAGATCCGCGCATCGTGAAAACATCGTTGCCGCCAGCGGCGTGCCCCGACATATCGCCCCCGGCATCGCCGTAGAAATAATTGTTAGTCTCTGAGGAGCCATTTTTTATGAAGGTGTCATTACCTCCGTGAGCATAATCAGACATGTTGCCGCCAGCATCGCCGTAAAACTTCAAGGTTCTCTCCGGTCCATTACTGGCCGTCAATGTGTCGTCCCCCCCTCGGGCGAAATCGGACAGGTTTCCGCCAGCATCGCCGTAAACGGTATCTGTAAAATGCCCTTGTCCGAGAGACAGCGTGATGCTGTCATCACCACCTTTGGCGTGATCTGACAAATTGCCACCGGCGTCAGCGTAAATATTGACCAAGGGCATCGCGGTAAGAGGCCCGGCTTGAACGTTCAGTGTATCATTGCCCCCACTCGCGTGATCAGAAATGCTCCCGCCGGCATCACCGTACATGTTCACGGTAACTGCGGGCGGAGGAAAAAACGGGTAAGTGAATTGAATGGATAACGTATCGTCGCCGCCGTTGGCATGATCAGAAATGTTGCCGACCGCGTCACCAAACATATTGAAGGACACGGGGTTAGTCACGGGAGCGTTGAAGACAAGTTGCGCACTGAGACTATCATCGCCACCGATGGCGTGATCCAGCAGATTTCCTGCGGCGTCGCCATATACGACGTTGGTCCCGTATGGGAAGCCGATCAAAATGTCGTCTGTGCCTATCTGATGATCCGTTAGATCGCCCGAAGTGATTGGAATGCGTTTGACCATAACTGCCTCCAGCCGCTTTAGCTCTCGGTTGAAACCTAAGGAGCAAACAGCTTAAAATCGTTAGGCAGGATGATTTAGATCAATGAGGCAATCATCCTGTCTGATCGCAAAAGGCACCGTGGCATTTCCATGAGTGGATCAGCCACCTTTCTGTGCGCGGGAGCCCCGGGTGCAGCGGCCACCCAGCCTTCCCCGCGCCCTCGGCATTTTCGGAGGGCGACGAAGGATGCAAAGCTCGGGCGAATTGCGTCGCGAGGACGTGGATGCATGCCTCACCCTCATTGCCATCAGAGCGAAACGACGACCACGTCGTCCCGGCGAACGGGGGCGGCGCATTTATGCCTCAATGGTCCGGATGTTGGAGCGCAATACGTCGGCTGCGTCCAAGGCCCGAATGGAAAACAACTGATTAATAACCTGCCATCGGCTAAAATCCCCCCATGCCCGTTCGCCCCACCATCCTCGTTTTCGATTCCGGCCTTGGCGGCCTCACCGTGCTGCGGGAGATCGTGGCGGCGCGGCCGGATGCGCATTTTGTCTATGTCGCGGACGATGCCTTTTTCCCCTACGGGCACCACACCGAGGACGAGATCATCGCCCGCGTGGTGCCGCTGCTCGGCGAGTTGATCGAACGGCATGTGCCCGATCTCGTGGTGATCGCCTGCAACACGGCGTCCACGCTGGTGATGGCGCATTTGCGCGCCGCCTACACCGTGCCGTTCGTCGGCACGGTGCCCGCGATCAAGCCGGCCTGCGCGCAATCGAAGACACGCCGGGTCTCGGTGCTCGGCACCAGGGGCACCGTGCAGCGCGAATATACCCGCGCGCTGATCCGCGATTTTGCCCAGGGCTGCGAGGTGACGCTGGTCGGCTCGCCCGAGCTCGCTTCGCTCGCCGAACGCGCCCTGAGCGGCAACGCCGTCAGCGACGAGCATATCGCAGCCGAGCTTGCGCCCTGCTTCATTGGCGACATCAACGATGCCGCCGCGCGCACGGACACGATCGTGCTCGCCTGCACCCATTATCCCTTGCTGCTCGATCGCCTGATGAAGCTCGCGCCCTGGCCGGTCGACTGGATCGATCCGGCGCCGGCCATCGCGCGCCGCGCCTCCGACCTGCTGGGGCCGCCGCGCCAGGGGCCTGTCGAGGCCGGCGCGGAGATGATATTCACCTCGAAGCGGCCGCACGGTTTGAGCCGGACGCTGACCCCCTTCTTCGGCGGCCGCGTGCCGGCCTGATTTTTGGGACTATCCTGCCGATGCCGGAAGCGCTCACTCCCCTCAATCGTCTGAAGAACGAATGGCGCGAGCGGCGCCCGACCTTCGGCGCCATCGCGACCATCCCCTCGATCCAGACCGTGCAGATCATGGCGCAGAGCCTCGACTGGATCATCGTCGATCTCGAGCACGGGCCGATCGATCTCGCCATGGCGCATGCGATGATCGTGGCGACCGGCGGCAGCCCTTGCGTGCCGCTGGCGCGCATCGCCAGCAACGAGCCCTGGCTTGCAAAGGCGCCGATGGATATCGGCGCACTCGGCATCAATTTCCCAATGATCCAGAACCGCGCCGATGCCGAGAAGGCGGTGCGAAGCGTTCGCTATCCGCCGCGCGGCGAACGGCTGTGGGGGCCGTTCCACGCCCCGTTCCGCTGGGGCGTGTCGATGGCCGATTACATGGCGACCGCCGACGACGACATGATCTGCATGATCACCATCGAGCATGTGGAGGCCGTCAACAACATCGACGAGATCATGGCGACGCCGGGCATCGATGTCGCCGTGATCGGCCCGGGCGATCTCGCCACCTCGATCAACAAGCGCGGCCTGCTCGACGATCCGGAGGTCAAGGCGCTGATCGCGCGCGCCGAGGAAGGCATCCTCAAGAGCGGCGTGCCGATCGGCGGCGCCGCGCGCAGTGCCGAGCAGGCCAATGGGATGATCGAGCGCGGCTATCTCGCCATTGCACTGGGCTTCGACTGGTCGCTGTTCCAGCGCGGCATCGCCGCGAGTTTCGCCGGAATCAAGCGATAGGAGGTTCGGCGCGCGGGACCTGGCCAATCCGGGCCGGAGGCGCGCAAATGGATCCGGACGTGGGGAGAAATCGCGGCTCGGCCCTGCCCGTGCCACAAACTGGACGTCATCCGGCACGGATCATGCTAGATCAGAAGTTGCGGGGCCGGCCCGACCGTGCCCGCAAGGACGCAACATACAAACAACCGGCAGGGAGCCTGAGCTGACGGAATGCGCGGAACTTTTCGTAAAATCTCGCTGCCGCGCCGCTTTGTCATCGACCTCATGCACGCCTCGATGGGCGTGCCGTTCGTGTCCTTGTCGCGGCCGCTCGACATCCGCCAGCTGCTGGCCGCCCGCGCGAGCCTCTCGCAGCCGCCCGGCTGGGCTGCGATTTTCGTCAAGGCGTTCGCGCTGGTCGCCCGCGACGAGCCGGTCCTGCGCACACTTTATGGGCACCTGCCCTGGCCGTATCTGTACGAGCTGCCCCGCTGTGCGGCGATGGTCGCGATCGCCCGCATCGAGGACGGCGAGGAATGCATCCTGATGGAGCGGGTGACGGGCGCCGACGAGATTGCGCTTTCCGCAATCGACGCCCAGCTGCGCCGCGCCAAGGAGGCCGCGATCGACGAGATCCCGGGCTATCGGCGAATCATGAGGATCACCCGCCTGCCCCTGCCGTTGCGCCGGCTGGGCTATTGGCTCGCGGGCCGCACCGCACGCTGGCACGCCACCAATTTCGGCAGCTATGGCGTGACCTCGGCCGCGGCCAGCGGCGGCGGCGAGCTCCATGCCATCGGCCCCGGTCCCTATGTGCTGAGCTATGGGCTGGCCGGTCCGTCCACCATCGACGTGGTGCTGCGCTGGGACCACCGGATTACCGACGCCGCACCGATCGCCCGGGCCCTGACCCGGCTGGAACAGGTCCTGAACGGGGAAATATCGGCGGAATTGCGTGGAAGCCGCCAAATGGAGGCGAAGCCGGTCCGGGCGGTGGTCAAGTAAGGTGGGCACCGTCATTCCCGGGCGGCGTGTAAGCGCCGATCCCAGGTGCGCGATTGCGCGCCGGGGAATCCTGAGGGTTCCGGGTTCAGCGCTCGCGCACCGCCCCGGAACGACGGAGAATTTGTTGACAAACCCGGCCAATTGGCCCAAAAGCCGCCTGCTCGCGGGCCGGTTTCGGCCCGCGAAGCGTTTCGCGACCCGTGGTCCCGCCCTTAGGCTTAAGGAACGGACCTGTCGGCCCCGGGGCTTTCCCGGTGCACAGGAGGGCGCGTCTCCTCAAAACCCGAACCATCAAAACCGCCGTGGCGCCAGACGCTTGCGGCGTAAAGACACAAAGAGGACGCGATGACTAAGCGCAGTGAGGCGAAGTACAAGATCGATCGCCGCATGGGCCAGAACATCTGGGGCCGCCCGAAGAGCCCCGTCAACCGCCGCGAATACGGCCCCGGCCAGCACGGCCAGCGCCGCAAGGGCAAGCTCTCGGACTTCGGCGTGCAGCTGCGCGCCAAGCAGAAGCTGAAGGGCTACTACGCCAATATCAGCGAGCGGCAGTTCCACGGCATCTATGTCGAGGCAAGCCGCCTGAAGGGCGACACCGGTGAGAACCTGATCGGCCTGTTGGAGCGCCGTCTCGACAGCGTGATCTACCGCGCCAAGTTCGTGCCGACGATCTTCGCCGCCCGCCAGTTCATCAACCACGGCCATGTCAAGGTGAACGGCCGCAAGGTCAACATCGGCAGCTACCAGCTCAAGGTCGGCGACGTCATCGAGGTCAAGGAAGCCTCCAAGCAGCTGCCCCTGGTGCTGGAAGCGAGCCAGCTTCCCGAGCGCGACGTGCCGGACTATATCGAGGTCGATCATTCCAAGATGACCGCGAAGTTCGCGCGCATCCCGGCGCTCTCCGACGTGCCGTTCCCGGTGCAGATGGAGCCGCATCTGATCGTCGAATTCTATTCGCGCTGATCGGTACCGAAATTTGAACGTCAAAGGCCCCGGTTCTGCCGGGGCCTTTTGGTTATGGTGGAGAGAACGGAGCTTTCTTCATGGCCTACACCCCTCCCCCGCGCGACCCCAACGCGCCGCCGGTCCGAATCAATCTTTTGTCGGATACGCAGACGCGTCCGACACAAGCCATGCGCGAGGCCATGGCCCGCGCCGAGGTCGGCGACGAGCAGATCGGCGACGATCCGACCGTCAACGAGCTCTGCGCGCGCGTCGCCCGGCTGCTCGGCAAGGAAGCCGCGGTGTTCATGCCATCGGGCACCATGTGCAATGTCGCCGCCACGCTGGTGCATTGCCGGCCCGGCGACGAGATCCTGGCACATGAGAGCGCGCATCTGATCGCGCGCGAAGGCGGCGCCCATGCCGCGCTGGGCGGTTTCCAG
This sequence comes from Bradyrhizobium sp., assembly GCA_035293585.1. Lineage (GTDB taxonomy): Bacteria > Pseudomonadota > Alphaproteobacteria > Rhizobiales > Xanthobacteraceae > Bradyrhizobium. Next base: position 81,270 of record DATGMN010000076.1, read on the forward strand.
ATCACGCCGCTTCAAGGCGCCGACGGGCAGTTCACGCCGGAGACGTTGCGCAAGGCGCTGCATCCGCGCACCCGCTACCAGCCGCCGCAGGTGCTGGTCAGCGTCGAGCAGACTGCCAATATCGGCGGCGGCACGATCTGGAAGAAGCCCGCCCTCGACGAGGTGGTGCAGATCGCCAAGGCCGCAGGCCTTGCGACGCATATGGATGGCGCGCGGCTGCTCAATGCCACGGTCGCAACCGGCATCGCCGCCCATGACATGGCCGCGGGCTGGGATTCCGCCTGGATCGACTTCTCCAAGGGCCTGGGCGCGCCGATCGGCGGCGTGCTCGCGGGCAGCGCGGCCTTCATCGACGCGGCCTGGCAGTGGAAGCAGCGGCTGGGCGGCTCGATGCGCCAGGCCGGCATCTGTGCCGCCGCCTGCATCCACGCGCTCGATCATCACGTCGAGCGGCTTGCCGACGATCACGCCAATGCGCGGGCGCTGGCGCGCGGGCTGTCACAGATCAACGGCATCACGGTGCAGGAGCCCGAGACCAATCTCGTGTTCTTCACGCCCGACGGCGCCGGCGTCAGCGCCGATGCCATGGTCGCGAGCCTGCGCAAGCGCGGCGTGCTGATCGCCGTGATGGACGGCCGCATCCGCGCCTGCACCCATCTCGACGTCACCGCAGGGATGATCGAGGAGATGGTCGGTCACGTCAGGGAGATCGTGCGGGCGGCGTGAGTTCGGCGACTGCGCGGACCGGCGGTCCAGACCGCACGCGCGCAGGCCGAAAACTCAATTCTCCATCGCCTCGTAGATCAGCTTCTTGACCGCCGGCTGGATGATCTGCCGCTGCGTCGGCGTCTCCTCCAGCAGCACGAAGAACAAGTCCTGCTTGCGGTCGACAACCATATAGCAGCCGCTGGCGCCGTCCCATTTCAACTCGCCGAGCGAGCCCGGCGGCGGCGGCTTGGCATGGCCCGGATCGGTGCGGACGCCAAAGCCGAGCCCGAAGCCGAAGCCGTCGCCCGGGAAATAGAGATAGTCGCGCTCGACGCCGGAGCCCGGTCCGACGCGATCGATGGTCATCTCCTCGAACGCCTTGGGGCTGAGATATTGCTTGCCGTCGAGCTTGCCGCCGTCGAGCACCATCTGCGCGAAGCGGCCCATGTCGTGCAGGGTCGAGACCATGCCGCCGCCGCCGGATTCCCATTTCATGGGCTGGTCGGCATAGGCCACAAAGCCGACGCGGAAATCGCTGTCATTGGGCATGGGCTTGGCGATCAGCGCGGCTTTCTGGGGATCGGTAACCCAGAATGCGGTGTCCTTCATCCCGAGCGGATCGAGCAGCTTCTCGCGCTCGATGCCGAGCAGCGACTTGCCGCTGACGATCTCCATGACCCGGCCGAGAATGTCGGTGCCGTGGCCGTATTGCCAGAGCGTGCCGGGCTGGTTCTGCAGCGGCAGCTTGGCGATCCGTTCGGCGAATTCCGCGTTGTCGGGGTCGCCGCGATAGATGTCGGCGGCGAGATAGGCCTTGTGCACCAGACTGTCGCCATAGAAGCCATAGGCGATGCCGGAGGTCTGGGTCATCAGGTCCATGATGGTGACCGGC
>DATGMN010000077.1:0-17503 GCA_035293585.1 Bradyrhizobium sp.
CTGCCGCGCAAGATCCGCCAGGCCCGCTTCATCAAGGCGAGCGAGGATGCCGGCCACAAGCTCGCGATCAATGTCGGCTTCGACGAGGCGCGCGGCGTCACCGAGCTCACCATCTTTGCCATGGACCATCCCTGGCTGCTCTCGATCATCGCGGGCGCCTGCGCATCCGCCGGCGCCAACATCGTCGACGCCCAGATCTATACGACCACCGACGGCCGCGCGCTCGACACCATCGCGATTTCGCGGGAATACGACCGCGACGAGGACGAGGGCCGCCGCGCCACCCGCATCGGCGAGATGATCGAGGACGTGCTGGAAGGCAAGCTGCGGCTGCCCGACGCGGTGGCGCGGCGCTCCAGCCGCGTCAAGGTCAGCAAGGCGTTCGTGGTCGAGCCGGAGGTCGCCATCAACAACCAGTGGTCGGAGCTCTACACCGTGATCGAGGTCTCCGGCCTCGACCGGCCCGGCCTGCTCTACCAGCTGACCACGGCGCTGTCGAAGCTCAACCTCAACATCGCCTCCGCCCATGTCGCGACCTTCGGCGAGCGCGCCCGCGACGTGTTCTACGTCACGGACCTCCTGGGCGCGCAGATCACCGCACCGACCCGGCAGGCCGCGATCCGCAGCGCGCTGTTGCATCTGTTGTCGAACGACGAGGCGGTGGCCAAGCCCGCGGCGTGACCGTCATTCCAGGGGCGGTCGGACAGGACCGAACCCGGAACCTCGAGATTCTCAGGTGCGCAATTGCGCACCATGGTTCGGTCCTGTCGGACCGCCCGGAATGACGGTGCAAAATAACAACCGTTCCAGATTCCAATTTTCAAACAGCCCCAGCGTCGTCATTGCGAGGAGCGAAGCGACGCGGCAATCCAGAGCCACGCACACGACCCTGGATTGCTTCGTCGCTTCGCTCCTCGCAATGACGGCGGAGAGACAAGCGTCCGCATTCTCGCGGCGGGAATCGCCCGAGCTTTGCTCATCGATCACCCTCCTAGAGCACAGAGGGCGCAGGGAAGACCAGGTGGCCGCTGCACCCGGGGCACCCGCGCAAAAAGGATTGCGCAAAGGCGCGAGTCCACAGGTCCAGGCGGTGATCACACCGGCCTTCCCTGCGCAGTGGTTTACGGCTTATACGCGCTCTTCCCGGTGAACCTCGCGTTGTCACCGTCATCTCGCGCATCATCGGGCGCCAGACTTGGCACTTGCATGGGCATGCCAGAACCACACGATTTCGCCGTCCGCCTCGGTGCCGCTCGTCGACAGGCACACCAGCGTCCACCGCATCCCCGCCCCACGTCTCGTGACGACCGCGATCCGTCCCTCTGCTTGAGGCGGGATGCGGGAGAGAATGGTTCGGATTTACGGAACTTGCAAGAGCAGGAGCGTGCGGCGGATGATCGCGAAGAACGGATCGGTTTGACTTCACGCGCGAAATCGGCGTTTCCGCGCAGGCACGCCTCGGCCACCGCGCTGTCGTTGATCGATTCGATCCTGATGAAGAGCCGAGTCACGCTCTCGGCCGCGTTTTCTGCGCCCACGCGACGGCTGGGCACCTGATGAGCGCCGCGGAAAAACGGATATCTCCGGCGGTCACTTAAGGGCCAATAGATGACGTAAACGTCTTGCCCCTCATTTCGCTGGCAACCTCACGCTGGCGAGATCGGTGCCCACGATAATGTTGCCGGTATAGCCGCCATCCTGGGCCGCTTTCATGTAGTCCTGCTCCGTCAACGGACCACCAGGGACCTTCACAGTCCCCTGAGTAGGAGCACCGAGCGACGGCGCGAGATGGGTGAGCATGAGGTACTTGATCCCATCGCGTTGAGCCATGGCACCGAGATCGGTCGCATTACTCTGGCGATAGTAGACCGGAGGCGGCGCTCCACTGCCTCGTTCCGGCGACAGCGCGGGATGAATGGTTGTGTGGACAAGCACATCGGCACCCTTGGCCAGTTTCTCGACCTGATCGGACGTCGAGGTTTTTCGCGGCGGCTCTTGTGCGTCGTTGGATGCATCGCCACCGATCACCACGCTGCCGGCTGGGGTGTCGACACGAAACGCCACAGAACCCGGGATGTGGGTGGTCCGGATTGCGCTGACCCTTACATCACCTGACGTCCATACGGTCTGGGCGTCCTCCGTGGGATTGAAGGTGATGACCCTCATCCCCGCTACGGGCCCGGCGGGATCGACAATGCCCTTCATCTCGGCGGCCCGGTAGGCGGTTTCGCCCGACTGCTCATAGGCGTCGTCGATATGATTGACGAGTTTGGTGCAGCTCATTGTGAAGCCAAGCGGCGATTTCGCGTCGGTGCTGCAGACGACGTCAAGCTTTGGACCTTGCGGCAAACCAAAGAACCAGCGCATTTGGGCGATATCGGACAGACCTTCTGTGTGGTCGGAATGGATGTGAGTGATGAATAAGGCGTTGAGCTGCGCGGCCTGAACATCAATCTGCGACAGGCGCATCAGTGTCCCGCGCCCAGCATCGAACTGCATCAGCACGGACCTGCAGTCATTGTCGTCGTCGCCATACCGCACGAAAGTTCCGGGCCCCGCGAGCCCATTGTAGGGCGGCGGGCCGCTCGTGCCGGTCAGTGTGACTACGAGGCAAGGCGCCGCCTGCGCGCCTGTTGCGGCAACAACTCCGCATGCTGCCAAGAAGAGAGATGCCATCACGCCCGCTATCTTGGCCATCATTTTCCTCATGAACACGAGCTTGTCTTGCAGGACACTGGTCCGTTACTTCGTAATGAAATGGCGGGTCGGTGTGACCGTGGCTGCCGGCGGAGCGGGAGAGATGGAGAACGTCAACCAAGTGTTCCAGCCCGAAGGTCGGTTGGCTTGGTCGAACTCGCCGTAACCTTTGAGATTGAGATACCCCTGCATGTCTCCAACCGGAAACAGGTAGCCGAATTGCGGGCCGATGCCGAACACGCGCGACCGGAAGCCGCCCAGTATCGGGGGCTGACCGAAGTCGTCAGTGACCTGCTGATAGGCATATCCGACCAGACCCACGAACGCGTGCTTGGAAAGAAATTTGGATGCGCCCCAATCGAAATGGAAATCGACACCGCTCCGATATTGGGTGTCGGGGTTCTTGAAGTTGTAGGTGAAGCCCGCAACGCCGGAGAATTCCACTCCCGTGGCGGGATTGAGATAGGTGTAGCCGCCGCCGCCATCGATGGCACCATGACCGATCCCGGTGTTGGCGAGACGTGTCGGGTCATAGGAGCCAACGGGAATGTCGCCGGTCGCATAGGTCATCCAGTTATGAACGCCGTCGTGCCACTTCAACGAAATCACGGGATAGAGGTCGCCGACCGACACGAGCGTGTCCGAGAGGTCGCCAGTCCGGTTCGCGCCGAACGGACCAGAGTTGGTCGTCAGTGTACCGTTGATGTCGACGGCGCTTCGCGCGAATGTACCGGTAAGACCGGCAGCCAATTGTCCCCCGAGCACGGGTGTAGCGAATGTGTACGTCGGGGCCAGGATCAGGATATCGGCTTGTGCATTGAGATTGACATTCAGGCTTACGTTGGCTGTCGCCGGCAATCGACCAATCGTGATTTCCCGCGAGGCCGCAACCCCACCGGAGCCGGCCACAGAGGTGTGGTAGTAAACTGTACCCAGCGACCATCCTGGCGTTGTCGGCACGGCCGCAAGGCTGCCGAATTGTCCGGGAAGCCAGAACGAAATGCCGTTTTCATCGGCGCGAAGGCCTTGCGTGCAAGCGACCAAGAGCAGACCTGCGCTCGCCAGTCTGACAATGAGACGCTGCCGCGCACAAATACCCGGAGGCTTTGATCTATTGAGCAGCACTTCGTCCTCGCTTGCCTACTTGTGCTGAAATTCCAAGGTGCGACCGCTCGAACGCAACTCATCCACGGTCTTGCCGTAGCAATCGAGGCCGCCGGGGCGGCTGGTCGGGGCTGCCACGATGCCTTTCGCAGTGACGGTCGTTGTCAATCTTCCATCGGGCGAAATGTAAATCGCATCGCCATCCTTCGTGACCCTCAAAAGATAACAACCCGCCAACTTTGGTCCGCTTGAGCATAGCACGTGATGGCTGCGGGTAGGTTCGTCGGAGCCGATTGAGCTACGGCTCCCGTCGCACCAGCGACGACCATTGAAACGACGGTGACGAGCCCCGATTCGAGCTTGCACATGCGTGAAATCTTCATCGCTGCACCCCCGCTATTGGTCGATTGGAAACGGGATTTTGTAGAACTTCCCTTGGATGACCGTTGATCTGCGTCAACTGCCGCTCACCTGACATCCACGCTTCAGTACGTATCGGGCGAGTTAGCTTCGATACACATGCCGGAGATCGATCGTCAGCATCGGGTTACGCTGCGTTAAAGACTTTTCCGGTCTATCCCTTGGTCTGCGAGGCGTCCGAGTCCGCAACAGCCATCTTGATCAGGCGGATCGTTCAAGCCGGCTTCGGGTCATTCGCGTCGGTTTTACCTTGAGTCCGCCAAGTCCGGTTTACCCGACACAGCGGACATGCGGTGTAGCGCAGGCGCGATTAGCGCTGTCGATCACCGCACCGTAGATTCTCTTCTTTAAGGTCGGCAACCTCGGTTCCAACGTCTCGAAGGCCAGCCCGGCGGCAAGAGCGGGGGCCGTTCATCCTTCGAGGCTCGCGTGCCGCGAGCGCCTCAGGATGACGGTGAGAGATGGAGGCAGCTGCTTTGGGTCCGCGCCGGGTCGCGCTTCAATTCGCGGCGCGCATTGCGGCCTGCCTCAGCACCACGCCCTCGTGCTGCAACAGCCAGCGCTTGCGGTGCAGCCCGCCGCCATATTTGACCAGCGCGCCGTCGGCGCCGATCAGGCGGTGGCAGGGGATGACGACGCTGAGCGGGTTGGCGCCATTGGCATGGCCCACCGCGCGCATGGCCCTGGGCGAGCCGAGCGATGTCGCGAGCGCGCCATAGCTCATGGTCGTTCCGGGCGGGATGCCGATGAGCGCGGACCAGACCCTGCGCTGGAATGGCGTGCCGCCGAGGCGCCATTTGATCTCGGCGAGTGCAGCGAGCTCGCCGTCGAAATAGGCCGACAGCGCCGATCGAATGCCGCCCGGCGCCGGCCTCTCCACCAGATCGATCACGCCGTGCTGCAGCCGCAGGAGCTGGCGCATGCGCGGCTCATGGTCTTCCCAGTCCAGCGCGCAGAGCACGTCGTGCTCGTCGCTGACCAGCAGCGCCACGCCGATCGGCGTCTCCAGCCGGTCCAGTCCCAGTGAGCCAGGTGGCGTCGTTTTCACGGGCGGTCTCATGTTCAAGAGCTTGATCTCGCCATTCCAGACGGCCCGATCTAGCGCGCGGCCAGACGCCCGCGCCACCCGTTTTGCGGCGCCGGCGGCCCGGGGGCGGAGCATGCTCCGTTAGTCTTAGCCGGCAGGGGCTCATCTTGCATTGCGGAAATCGTTCCTCCACAATCCGCGCCAACCGTGGCGCCCTTCAGGGGGGAGAGACCATCGGCCAACGTCAGAACAACAATTACACAAGACGAGAGGAACGCTTTGCAATGAGGAAAGACCTATTCCGCCTGGCTGCGGGCGCAGCGCTTGCCGTCGCGCTGTCGGCAAATTCGGCCTACGCGCAAAAGAAATATGACACCGGCGCGAGCGACACCGAGATCAAGGTCGGCCAGACCGTGCCGTTCTCGGGACCGGCATCGGCCTACGCCTCGATCGGCAAGACGCAGGCCGCCTATTTCAAGATGATCAACGATCAGGGCGGCATCAACGGCCGCAAGATCAACCTGATCCAGTATGACGACGCCTACAGCCCGCCGAAGGCCGTCGAGCAGGTGCGCAAGCTGGTCGAAAGCGACGAGGTGCTCCTGACGTTCCAGATCATCGGCACGCCGTCGAACGCCGCCGTGCAGAAATATCTCAACGCCAAGAAGATCCCGCAGCTGTTCGCCGCCACCGGCGCCTCGAAATTCACCGACCCGAAGAACTTCCCCTGGACCATGGGCTTCAACCCCAATTATTTCGTGGAGGGGCGGATCTACGGCCAGTACATTCTCAAGGAATATCCGAACGCCAAGGTCGGCATCCTCTACCAGAACGACGATCTGGGTAAGGACTATCTCAACGGCATCAAGGCCGGCCTCGGCGACAAGGCGTCCAGCATGATCGTGGCGGAGGCCTCCTACGAGGTGTCCGATCCGACCATCGATTCCCAGATCCTGAAGCTGAAATCAGCCGGCGCCGACCTGTTCTTCAGCGCCTCCACGCCGAAATTCGCGGCGCAGGCGATCAAGAAGAATTTCGAGCTCGGCTGGCACCCGGTGCACATCGTCGACATCAACGCGACCTCGGTCGGCGCGGTGATGCAGCCGGCGGGGCTCGACGCATCGAAAGGCGTGATCAGCGTCAATTACGGCAAGGATCCGCTCGACCCGACCTGGAAGGACGATCCCGGCATGAAGCGCTATTTCGACTTCATGGCCAAGTACTATCCGGACGGCGACAAGAACTCGAACTTCAACACCTACGGCTATTCGACCGCGCAGCTGCTGGCCTATGTGCTGAAGCAGTGCGGCGACGATCTCACGCGCGAGAATGTGATGAAGCAGGCGGCGAGCCTCAAGGACGTCGTGCTCGACATCCCGCTGCCCGGCATCAAGGCCAACACGTCGCCGACCGACTACCGCGTCAACAAGCAGCTGCAGATGGAGCGCTTCGACGGCGAACGCTGGCAGCTGTTCGGCCCGATCATCGAGGACACCGGCGCTGCTGGGTAGTTGGTCGCAGGCCCGATCACGTGGGGTGGGCAAAGGCGCAACCGCCGTGCCCACCCCCGCTTTTTTTTTGCGGTTCGCACCATCCCCGTCATCCTGAGGTGCTCGCGGCACGCGAGCCTCGAAGGAGACGGCCCGGATGCGGCAGCGGGGCCATACATCCTTCGAGGCTCGCTTACGCTCGCGCCTCAGGATGACGGATCGCCCTTGATCCTCGCGGCTACGCCGGAATCTCCCCGAATGTCTTTCCGATCGGCAGCGTGCCGCACCGGATCAGCCGGGAATCCTCCACCGCCGCCTGGCGGTGCTTGACCGCCTCGCGATAGACGGGATCGCGGATCATCTCCACGAAGGCGCCGACGCTTGGATATTCCGCGATGAAGCAATGGTCCCAGCGCTCCTCCGAGGGTCCGATCAGCATCAGCTCGAACCGGCCCTGCCAGACGATCCGACCGCCGAGCCGGGTGAACACCGGGCCGCTTTCACGGCCATAGGCCGCATAGGCTTCCGCGCCGCTCGCCTTGCGCCCGTCGGGATAGGCTGCCTGCGCCTTCAACCGCACCAGATTGAGCATGTGGATCGGTCCCGGGCGATCATTGGCCCGGAACTCTGCAAAAACCTCCTTGGTCGGATCGATATGGCCCATGCGGCTCTCTCCCTGGAACGCCTTCAAGACGCCATTTCTATCACGCCCCGCCTCACCTCCTAATCCCGCGTTAAGCTTTGCGTAACCGGCCCTTAAAGTCCCACCACTAGCGTGGCTGGCGGCAGTTTTGTGGGCGTGACGGGCGTATGGCGTGGGGACGAAAAAAAAGCGGCGTACGCAAGGAGCCGCAATTCGGGCTCGGCGCTTCCCTCGCCGCGATCAGGCTTTCGCCGGAGGACCGGATCCCCTCGCCCGCCGCCAAGACAAAGAAGGCTTCGCCGAAGCGCAAGCAGGAGGAGCCTGACGACGAGGAGCCGCCGCGTGAGCGCAAACAGGCTTCCACCGTGAGCAACAAGCGGCGCGGCAAGACGCGCGGCCTCACATTGTCGCGCCTCGTCTATTGGGGCGTGGTGTGCGGCCTGTGGGTCGGCATTGCGCTGATCGGCGCCGTGATCTGGGCCGGCGCGCATCTGCCGCCCATCCAATCGCTGGAGATCCCCAAGCGTCCCCCGACCATCGAGATCGTGGGCCTCGACGGCAGCGTGCTGGCACAGCGCGGCGAGATGGCCGGCGCCAATGTCGCGCTGAAGGACCTGCCGCCATATTTGCCGAAGGCCTTCATCGCCATCGAGGACCGGCGCTTCTATTCGCATTTCGGCGTCGATCCCGTCGGCATCCTGCGCGCGGCGGTCGCGAACCTGCTGCACCGCGGCGTCTCGCAGGGCGGCTCGACCCTGACCCAGCAGCTCGCGAAGAACCTGTTCCTGACCCAGGAGCGCACCATGCTGCGCAAGCTGCAGGAGGCCGAGCTCGCGCTGTGGCTCGAGCGCAAATATTCCAAGACCGACATTCTCGAGCTCTATCTGAACCGGGTCTATTTCGGCTCCGGCGCCTATGGCGTCGAGGCCGCCAGCCAGCGCTATTTCGGCAAGTCGGCGAAGAACGTCACGATCGGCGAAGCCGCGATGCTCGCCGGTCTCGTCAAATCGCCCTCGCGGCTCGCGCCCAACCGCAATCCGGAGGGCGCGGAGGCGCGCGCCAAGACCGTGCTCGCGGCGATGGCGGAGGCCAAATTCATCACGGAGGCGCAGGCGCAGGCTGCGAGCGCCCATCCCGCGCAATCGGTGAAGCCGGCCGGCGCCGGCACCGTGAACTACGTCGCCGACTGGATCTCGGAAGTGCTGGACGACCTGGTCGGCCAGATCGAGCAGAGCATCGTGGTGGAGACCACCATCGATCCCAAGCTGCAGAGCGCAGCCGAGGCCGCCGTGATCGACGAGCTCGCGGCCAAGAGCGTGAAGTTCAATGTCAGCCAGGGCGCGCTGGTGGCGATGACCCCCGATGGCGCCGTCCGCGCCATGGTCGGCGGACGCAATTATGCCGAAAGCCAGTTCAACCGCGCGGTCACGGCCAGGCGCCAGCCGGGCTCGGCGTTCAAGCCGTTCGTCTATCTCACCGCAATCGAGTCGGGGCTGACGCCCGACACGGTGCGGCTGGACGGGCCGCTCGACGTCAAGGGCTGGAAGCCGGAAAACTACAGCCGTGAATATTTCGGCCCGGTCACGCTGACCCAGGCGCTGGCGATGTCGCTCAACACGGTCGCGGTGCGGGTCGGGCTGGAAGTGGGACCGAAGAATGTCGTGCGCACCGCGCACCGGCTCGGCATCTCCTCGAAGCTCGAGCCCAATGCCTCGATCGCGCTCGGAACCTCGGAAGTTTCGGTCACCGAGCTGGTCGGCGCCTATGCGACCTTCGCCAATGGCGGCTTTGCCGTCTCGCCCCATGTCGTGACCCGGATCAAGACGCTCGACGGCAAGCTGCTCTACATGCGCCAGCCGGAGCAGCCCAATCAGGTGATCGAGCCGCGCAATGTCGCGATGATGAACAGCATGATGGAGCAGACGCTGATCTCCGGCACGGCGCGCAAGGCCGAAATCCAGGGCTGGCAGGCGGCCGGCAAGACCGGCACCAGCCAGGATTTCCGCGACGCCTGGTTCATCGGCTACACCTCCCATCTCGTCGCCGGCGTCTGGCTCGGCAATGACGACAGCTCGCCGACCAAGAAGACCACCGGCGGCGGCCTGCCCGTGGAAGTCTGGTCTCGTTTCATGCACGTGGCTTTGCAAGGCGTGCAGCCGACGCCGTTGCCGAATGCGCCGTCATCAGCCGCGCCGGCGAGCGGCCCGCTCGCAACATTGGCCCAGATCGCCTCGCAGGTTACGGCGCCGACGCCGGCAGCTCCGCAGCCGGCCAACAATGGCGCCCGGCCGACGCCCACACGCGCCGCCGTGCGGCCGGAGGCGGATGCGGGGCTCGACGGCTGGCTGATTCAGCGGCTGTTCGGACGGTAGCGAAGCAGGACTACTTCCACAAAGACTTGGCAAAAGCCGGGGCCCGTAACCCGAGGCCGCAGTGACGCAGGACATCGGCAACCCCAGCGTCATGGCCCGGCCTGTTCCCGGCCATGACGGCGAGAGCGAACGTGCTACTCCATCACCGCATGCTGCTCGGCAGCCTTGCTGCCGGCCTGGCTGCGCAGCGCGACCTTGGTCGAGCCGATCATGATGGCGAGCGGGATCGAGCAGAGGATGAAGATCATCACCAGCTCATAGTCCTGCTCGAAGGCGATGATCTGCGCCTGCAGCGCCACCATGACGTCGGCAAGCGCGCGGCCCGCGTCGGTATTGAGGTTTAACAGGCGGCTGACGTCGGGCATCTGCAGCGCCTGATTGAACGGACTGATGTGCTCGGACAGCACCGCATAGGTGCGGCGCGAGCCCTCGGTGAGCTGCGCGATCACGATGGAGATGCCGATCGAGCTCGCGACATTGCGCACCAGCGTCAGCATCGAGGTGCCGTCGGTGCGCAGATTGTTCGGCAGGGTCATGAACGCCACCGTCGACAGCGGCACGAAGACGAGGCCGAAGCCGAAGCCCTGGATCACGCTGACGGTCACGATCTCCGGCGCCTGGGTCTGGTCGGTCCAGCCGGTCATCTGGAATAGCGATGCGGCGGTGATGATGAGGCCGCTGATGATCAGCGTGCGAGCCTCGATATAGCGCATCAAGCGTCCCACCAGCATCATGGCAAAGAAGGTGCCGAAGCCGCGGCTCGCCAGCAGCCCGCCCGCGGTGATGATGGGATAGCCGATCACGTTCTGCAGGTAGGGCGAGGACAGCGCCATGGTCGAGTAGAGCACGAGCCCCATCACCGTCATGAAGATGCAGCCGGTGAGGAAATTGCGGTCCTTGAACAGCGCCAGCCGCACGAACGGGTTCGAGGTCGTGAACGCGTGCGCCAGGAAATAATAGAAGCCGACCGCCGCGATGATGAACTCGACGATGATCTCGTTGGACTCCAGCCAGCCCTGCTGCTCGCCGCGGTCGAGCGCGAGCTGCAGCGAGCCGATCGCGACCGCAAGCGCCCCGAAGCCGAACCAGTCGAAGCGGAGCTCGTGCTCCTGCCTGGTCTCGTCCATGAAGACGATCAGGCCGAGCACGGTGACGAAGCCGAACGGCAGGTTGACGAAGAACACCCAGTGCCAGGAATAGGTCTCGGTGAGCCAGGCGCCGAGGGAAGGGCCCATGATCGGGCCCATCATCACGCCCATGCCCCAGATCGACATCGCCTTCGCGCGTTCCTGCAGCGTGTAGTAGTCGAGCATCACCGCCTGCGACAGCGGCACCAGCGCGGCGCCGAACACGCCCTGCAGCAGGCGGAACAGCACCATCTGGTTGATGTCCTGCGCGAGCCCGCACAGCACCGAGGCGACGGTGAAGCCGGCCGAGCAGATGATGAAGGTCCGCTTGCGCCCGAAGCGGTTGGCGATCCAGCCCACCGGCGCGGTCATGATCGCGGCCGCGACGATGTAGGAGGTCAGGACCCAGTTGATCTGGTCCTGCGAGGCCGACAGCGTGCCCTGCATGTAGGGCAGCGCGACGTTGGCGATGGTGGTGTCCAGCGCCTGCATGATGGTCGCGGTCATGGCGCAGATCGTCACCATGTTCCGGCGCAGGCCGGGAACCGCGAGCGATGCGGGGGCGGCGCCGGACATGGCTAGTCCGGCTTCGCTGCGGCGGTGAGGCCGAACAGGCCCGCCAGCGTGCGCTGGTGGCCGGTGTCGATGGTGGCATAGACGCTCATGCCGGCCTTCAGCTTCTTCACGAACGGATCGTGCTCATCGAAATAGATGCGCACCGGCACCCGCTGCACGACTTTCACGAAATTGCCGGTCGCGTTCTGCGGCGGCAGGATCGCGAATTGTGCGCCGGTGCCCGGCGACAGCGAGCCGACATAGCCCTTGAAGACATGATCGGGGAACGCATCGACGTCGAGCGTGACCGGCTGGCCGGTCGCGACGTAAGTGAAGTCGCTTTCCTTCGGATTGGCGTCGACCCAGGGATGATCGACGTCGATCACGGTGAACACCGGCGTGCCCGCGGGCACGTAGCGTCCCATCTGGATCTGGTCGACCTGGGTCGCGATGCCAGACAACGGCGCGCGCAGCACCGCGTGGTCGAGATTGCGCTGGGCCACGCCGAGCGCCGCCTTGGCCTGGTAAAAGGGCGGGAACTGCTCGATCGGCAGCTCGACATTGCCGAGCAGCTGGGTCTTGGCGTTGGAAATCTGCTGCTGCACGAAGGCCAATTCCGCCCGCGCGGTCACCAGCGCGTTGGAGGCATTGTCGAGGTCGAGCTGCGAGCCGAAGCTGGATTTCGCCAGCGACGATTTGCGATCGACGTCGCGCTGCTTCAGGTCGGCGCTCTGCTGCATCAAATCGGCCATCTGCTGGTAGATTTTGATGTTGGCCTGCAGATTGTTGTAGCTGGTGCGCGCCTGCTCCAGCGCGGATTTGGCCTGGTCGAGCGCGAGCTGATAGGGCTCGGGGTCGATCTCGAACAGCACGTCGCCTTCATGGACGTGCTGGCCTTCCTTCACCACGATCTTGATGATCTTGCCGGCAACGTCGGGCGTGATCAGCACCTTCTGCGCGCCGACATAGGCGTCGTCGGTACCGATATAGCGGCCGCCATTGAGATAGAAGAAGAAGCCGCCGATCACGGCTGCAAGCGGCAGCACGACCAGCAGCAGGACGCGGCGATAACGGCGCAGGCCGGCGAGCAGCCGGCGGCGCGGCGTGGCCGCGAGCTTGGTGCGCGGCCCGTCGGACTGCGGCGCCTCGGACTTGTCCTTCAGCTCGGGTCGAAGTTTCCGGACCGGATCAGCCATAGCGCGGCTCCTTCCTGAGTTGGCCGCCATTGGTGTTCTGTACAGCGTTGCGCACGTTTTCCTTGATCTGCTCGAGTTGGTTGAGAAGGCGATGGGCGTCCGCCGGATTGATGCCCTCCAGCGCGGTCGCGGTGAGCTCCGATTTCAGGCCGCTCATCTTGCCGAGCAGCGCGCGCCCCGCCTTGCGCAGATAGAGACGGTTGACGCGGCGGTCGGTCGCGTCGCTGCGCCGCTCGATCCAGCCGGCATCGCACAGCTTGTCGATCAGCCGCGTCAGCGTAATCGGCTGCATTTCCAGGAGTTCCGCAAGCTCGGTCTGCTTCATGCCCTCGGTGCGCTCGACCTTGGCCAGCACCGCCCACTGCGCGCGGGTGATGCCGAAGCGCCCGGCCTCCTTGTCGGCATAGGCGCGGATCAGCCGGTGCAATTCGCCCAGCGTGAACAGGAAGTTCGCATCCACGGAACCGCGGACCATGAGCTTGGTCTCCAATGAGCCAGACAATCCAATAAGCCATGGCAATAAGAAGCCAAGGCAATAATAAGCTTGCTTATGATCTTTTGACGTCCCCTTAACAAGCCGCCTGATCCGCTTCCCGCACATGGCAGGCATCACCTCACGTGCGGGCTTTGGCATCGGCGCCCGAAATGCTACAAATACGGGCAATGACCCCCGAAAAGCCCGCTTTCCCAGCGCCCGACCATGATCACGACCGCTGCGCCGCGGACGCGATCACGCATGCGGAGCGGATATGCGCGGTGCGGGCGCAGAAACTGACTCCGATCCGCCGCCTGGTGCTGCAGGCGCTGCTGTCGAGCCATCGCCCGCTCGGGGCCTATGAGCTGATCGACGCGCTCGCCAAGTCGATGCCGCGGCCGGCGCCGATCACGGTCTATCGCGCGCTCGAGTTCCTGATGGGCAATGGCCTCGTTCATCGCATCGAAAGCCGCAATGCCTATCTCGCCTGCGCGCAGCCGCATGATGATGCGGCGATGGTGGCGTTTTTGATCTGCGACCGCTGCGGCGCGGTCGGCGAAATCGCCGCCGCGCCGGTGGCGAAGAGCCTCAACGCCGCCGCGCGGGCCACGGGCTTTGCGCCGAAACTGTCCGTGCTCGAGATCACAGGCCTCTGCGCCCATTGCCAGCAGGCTGCATGAACCTGATCACATCCACCTCACGTCCAACGCCAATAAGAAGGGCGCGCGACAAGCGCCGATAGAGAGAGAAATGTCTTCAGGGAAGCTGATTTCATCCGCCGGGCGGCCGTTGAGCCCGGGGGCCATCGCATTGATGCTGATGCTGTGCTTCACATGGGGTTTCAATCAGATCGCGATCAAGCTGGTGCTGCCGGACATCCCGCCGATGCTGCAGGCGGCGATCCGCTCGGCCGGCGCGCTGCCGGTCCTGCTCCTGATCGGCCAATTGCGCGGCGCCAAGCTCTTTCAGCGCGACGGCACGCTGGTTCCCGGCCTGGTGGCCGGGGTCATGTTCGGCCTCGAATTCGTGCTGATCTACCAGGGCCTGCGCTTCACCTCGGCCTCGCGCGCGGTGGTATTCCTCTATACCGCGCCGTTTTTCGTCGCGCTCGGCTCCTACCAGGTGCTGGGCGAGCGTCTCGGCCTGACCCAATCGGGCGGCCTGGCCTTGAGCTTCCTCGGCGTGGCCCTGGCGATCGGGGTTCCCCAGGCCGATGTCGATTCCAAGGTGCTGCTCGGCGACCTGATGATCGTCGGCGGCGGGGCGCTGTGGGCGGCAACGACGCTGGTCGCCAAGGGAACCCGGCTCCGCTTGGCACCGCCGGAAAAAGCCCTGGGATACCAGGTTGCGACCTCGATCCCGATCCTGGGCGCTGCCGCCCTGCTGTCCGGGGAGACCATCACCCACGCGCCGGCGACGCTGTCCATTATATTGGTGGCCTTCCAGTCGATCTGGGTGGTCGGAACCACCTTCACCCTGTGGTTCTCCCTGGTGAAGACCTATTCGGCCAGCAAATTGTCGGCTTTTACCTTCATCACCCCTTTGTTTGGCGTCGTGGCTAGCTATTTCATCATGCATGACCGGCTGAGCCTGGCCTTTGGCGCCGCAGCCCTGCTTGTAATTGCTGGACTTTTTCTGGTTAACCGGCCGAGCCCGGTCGTCCAGGAGGCCGCTGATCCGTTGCTGAATGTCACCAAAACCTGATATCGAAGCCCCCATGAACAAGCCCGAGATACTGCCCGATACCGACGTCGCCGGCCCCCGGCCGCGGCACACAACCACCCAGGTGATGGTCGGCAACGTCGCCGTCGGCGGCGGCGCCCCGATCGTCGTCCAGTCGATGACCAACACCGACACCGCCGATATCGCCGGCACCATCGAGCAGGTCGCAGCGCTCTCGCGCGCCGGCTCCGAAATGGTGCGCATCACGGTGGACCGGGAAGAGGCGGCGGCCGCCGTCCCCCACATCCGCGACGGCCTGCGCAAGCGCGGCATCACCACGCCGCTGATCGGCGACTTCCATTATATCGGCCACAAGCTCCTGGCCGAATATCCCGCTTGCGCCGAGGCGCTCGACAAATACCGCATCAATCCCGGCAATGTCGGCTTCAAGAACAAGCGCGATACGCAATTCGCCGACATCATCGAGATCGCCAACAAGAACAACAAGCCGGTGCGCATCGGCGCCAATTGGGGCTCGCTCGACCAGGAGCTGCTCACCAAACTGATGGATGAGAACACGGCCTCGCCCAATCCGAAGGATGCCCGCGCCGTGACCCGCGAGGCCATGGTGCAGTCGGCGCTGCTGTCGGCCGCCCGCGCGCAAGAGCTCGGCATGCCCAAGAACAAGATGATCCTGTCGGCAAAAGTGTCCGCCGTGCAGGACCTGATCGCGGTCTATCAGGAGCTGGCGCGCCGTTCCGACTACGCCATCCATCTCGGCCTCACGGAGGCCGGCATGGGCTCCAAGGGCATCGTCGCCTCCTCGGCGGCGCTCGGCATCCTCTTGCAGGACGGCATCGGCGACACCATCCGCATCTCGCTGACGCCCGAACCCGGCGGCGACCGCACGCTGGAGGTGCAGGTCGCGCAGGAGCTGCTGCAGACCATGGGCTTCCGCACCTTCGTGCCGCTGGTTGCGGCCTGCCCCGGCTGCGGTCGCACCACCTCCACCACCTTCCAGGAGCTGGCGCGCTCGATCCAGGACTTCATCCGCGAGGAGATGCCGGCCTGGAAGACCAAGTATCCCGGCGTCGAGACGCTCAACGTCGCGGTCATGGGCTGCATCGTCAACGGCCCCGGCGAATCCAAGCATGCCAATATCGGCATCTCGCTGCCCGGCACCGGCGAAGCCCCGGCCGCGCCGGTCTTTGTCGACGGCAAGAAGTTCCGCACCCTGCGCGGCCCGACCATCGCCGCCGACTTCAGGGCGCTGGTGATCGACTATATCGACCAGCGCTATGGCAACGGCGCCAAGCTGCCCGAGACCACGGCGGCGGAGTAACTCTCACCGTCGCCCGGCGAAAGCCGGGACCCTGAGGTTTGATCGGATCGCTTGCGTCCATATGTCCGGCCTGTTGGTGCGGCTGGTTAGACCGCGGGCCAAGATGGTTTCCGCGACACGAGCTCCAATCAACCTCGCGACCTTGTTGGGCCGATGGGTCCCACGGATTTGCTCGCATCTCGGTTCGATCGATCGCACCATCTCCTCTGCTCTTGCAGCTCCGGTTCGGCCGGTGGGGTAACCCGCCGGTCGGCCGAATCTATGCAGCGGCGGCCGCCTGGGCCGCGGCTCGGTCGTCGAGCCGCGCGCTATCGTAGCACTCTCCGCTTGTCATCAGCTTCCAGGCGATCCGAGCCATCTTGTTGGCAAGGGCTACAGCCGCAAGCTTCGGCGCCTTGCGCTTCAAGAGCTCGATGAGCCAGGCGGGCCCACGGCCTCTTGCCTTCGCTTGCTTGACCACCGAGGTCGCCCCCACCACAGAGAGAGTCGCGAAGCGACGCCTACCGGGTTATAGGCCCCGGTTTTCGCAGCGGCGACGCGAGCCGAGGATCAATCCTCGATGCCGTATCTGTGCAGGTCGTTGCCGCAGGTATCGAGCCATTTCTTGGCGCGCTCCTGCGATGGGCAGATGCGGCCGACCACCTTCCAGAACCGCGGCGAGTGGTTCATCTCGACCAGATGCGCGACCTCGTGGGCGGCGAGATAGTCGAGCACGAAGGGCGGCGCCAGGATCAGCCGCCAGGAGAATGACAGCGAGCCGGCGGAGGTGCAGGAGCCCCAGCGGCTGGACTGATCGCGGATCGACAGCCGCTTGACGCGCACACCGAGCTCCGCCGCGTAAGCTTCCGCCGCCTTCTGCAGATCGCGCCGCGCTTCGCGCTTGAGGTAATCATGCACCCGGCGATCGACATGATCGAGGCCGCCTGCGACACAGATGATCTTCTCGCCGCTGTCGCGCGTCTCGGTCCAGACCGTGCCGCGCTCGCCGGCGCGATGCACGATCCGGTGCGGCGTGCCGCGCAAAGGCACCACGACGCCGGGATGGAACGGTGCAGCCTTGGGCAAACGCCCGAGGCGCGCCGCGATCCAGCCGCCATGAAGCTGTGCGAACTCCTTGGCCTCCGCGATCGTGCCACGCGGAGGCATGGTCAATATCGCTTCGCGATCAGTTGGATGGATGCGCAACGTATAACGGCGCGCGCGGCGATGCCGGCGCACGCGGATCGCAAAGACTTGCGAGCCGTGCTTGATCAGAAGAGTCGAAGGTTCGTAGGGGCGCCGATACAGGAGCGCACGTGTGGCCATGTCAGTCAGTCCGGGGGGTAGGAGTTCGCCCGGATTCTGCCACATCCGAAGCCAGCGAAATCGCCCGGCGCAAAAACAAATCATTTGC
>DATGMN010000078.1:0-35830 GCA_035293585.1 Bradyrhizobium sp.
CCCAGCACTCGCCGATATTGGGGCAGCCCGCCTCCTCGCAGACGGTGACGAGCCCGTGCTCCTTGACGATGTTGCGGGTGTCGGCATAGCCGCGGGTGGTCGGCGCGCGCACGCGGATCCAGCTCGGCTTCGGCGGCGACAGCGCATCCGGCCGGTTCACCTTTTCCGGGTGCCGCGGGCGCAAGTGAGAATCGGAGATGGTGTCGATGATGGTGACCATGATGGGTGTTAGGTAGTCCGTATGCGCCTGTGCCGCAACCTGCTGCCGCCGGAGGCTAGCAGAAGGGGACGGAAATTGGCAGCTTTGCACGGCATTTTCAGCTGATTCCCACTCCAAAATGGCTCCAAAGTCCAAATCGCCGCACACCCCCGCGCCTGCCCTCGGCAAGCCGCTCAACCGCGCTTTTTTTGGCCGCAGCGTGCACGAGGTGGCCCCCGACCTGATCGGTGCGACGCTGCTGTTCAAGGGCGTCGGCGGCGTGATCGTGGAGGTTGAAGCCTATCACCACACCGACCCTGCCGCGCATTCCTACCGCGGGCCGACGCCGCGGAACATGGTGATGTTCGGCCCGCCCGGCTTTGTCTATGTCTACCGCTCCTACGGCATCCACTGGTGCGTGAATTTTGTCTGCGAGAAGGAAGGCTCGGCCAGCGCCGTGCTGATCCGGGCCCTCGAGCCGACGCATGGGCTGGCCGCGATGCGCCGCCGCCGAGGCGTTGAGGACGCCCGCGCATTGTGCTCGGGACCGGGCAAGCTGACGGAGGCGCTCGGCATCACGCATGCGCATAACGGCCTGGCGCTCGATGCGCCGCCCTTCGCCATCTATGCGCGGACCGGCAAGGCGGACGTGGCAACCGGCATCCGGATCGGCCTCACCAAGGCGGTCGAACTGCCCTGGCGTTATGGGCTGAGGGGCTCGAAATTCCTGAGCAAGCCGTTTCCGCAGCGAGCCTAAAGCTGATCGATGTAAACGATGCCGAATGGGTTGAACTTGAAATCGTCGTCGGCATAGCTCGACGCATAGGAGATGCGCGCCTTGCGCTCGCGCAGCACCGCATCGAGCTTGCGCTCTGCGAGCTCGTCGGCGACGGCGTCCATGAGAGCGGCCTTCTCGCGGTCGGTGCCGAGCCCCTTGGCCACGTAGACCTCCGGCAGCCCGACGAGGTGAAAACCGACGCTTTCAACGTATTTGTCCGATTCCAACGGCCGCTTGGCGAAAGCGAGGCGGCAGGCGCGGCCGGTGGCGAGATCATCGCCGGCCTCGACGGCCCGGCTGCATTGCGCGCCGAGCTCCCGCCATCGGGCAAGGCCATGCGCGACGCCGGCGCTCTCGCCCTTGACGGCGACCGCCCCCGCCGTGATCACCGCTTCGACCAGGAACAGCGCCGCGGTCGAAATCGTGACCGCGGTGTCTGCCGTCATCGGCGGCGACAAGACATAGAGCACGGATTGATGGTGCAGCACCGCGTCCTCATCCGCATGTGTCCAGGCATCGGGCGCGACCCGATCCCAGCACACGCCGAATGAGGCCACCATGCGGTCGTCCGGCACATCCTGGGAATACTGCGTATCGACGTGAAAACCGGCGGCAAATTGGCCGATCGCGTCATTGGCGGCCTTGGCGAGGCGCCTCCGGTCAGGTTCGGCGCCGAGGAAACACAGCACGTGACGCGGCTTGACGGACGACGGCGCGGCTGCGCCCGGCTTGGCAAGGACCATGGGCAGCAATCCCAGTGCTTGGAGCAACGTTCGACGAGAATGGCGCACGCATCACCGCAACGATGAGGCAATCTCGATCTTGGTCGCGCACGGGCCAGTCGGGGTTCGGCCCCCAGGGCAAAATGGCTACGCGACCTGTTTCAGCCGCTCCAGCGCCTCCAGCAGCTTGTCCTTGCGCGCCACCGCGGCCTCGCGCTTCTCGCGCTCTTCCTCGACCACCTCCTCGGCCGCATGGGCGACGAACTTCTCGTTGGAGAGCTTGGCATCGGCGCGCTTGATGTCGGCCTCGGCTTTCGCGATTTCCTTGTCGAGCCTGGCGCGTTCGGCGGCGAGGTCGATGACGCCCTTCAGCGGCAGGGCGGCGACTTCGCCACGCACGACGAGCTGGACCGCGCCTGGCGGCGGGGTATCGGCAAAGGAGATATCGGACAGCCGCGCCATCGGCTTGATCACATCGATCCAGCGCGGCGCACGCGCCTTGGTTTCCTCGGACGCACCGACCAGCACCAGCTGCGTCAGGATCTTCGGTGCAATGTCCATCTCGGCACGCACCGAACGGATGGCGGTGACGAGGTCCACCACCCAGCCGATCTCGGCCTCCGCGGCCGCGTCGGAGAAATCGGGGTCGAAGGCGAGCAGGACGGGCGGGATAAGCGGGTCCGTCGCGGTCGCCGACGACAGAACCGCAAGCTCGGCCGCCTGTTCGGGCGTGATCGCATCGGCCTTGCGCGACCACGGGCTCAAGGCGAGCAAGGTGTCGCGGCGCGCGGTCGTCTCCCACAGCGCCTCCGTGATGAAGGGCATGAAGGGATGCAGCAGCTTGAGGATCTCATCGCGCGCCCAGGCGACCATGGCGCGGGTCTCGTCCTTTGCTGCCCCCTCCTCGCCGGTCAGCGTCGGCTTGCAGAGCTCGAGATACCAGTCGCAATAGACGTTCAAAACAAACCGATAGCTCGCATTCGCGGCATCGTTGAAGCGGTACGCCTCGATCGACTCGGTGACTTCGCGCACCGCGCGCGCCGTCTCATGCGCGATCCAGCGGTTGAGCGTATCCTTGGCCGCGGTGGGATCGAAGCCGTCCGGCCGCACGCAATCATTCATTTCGGCAAAGCGGCAGGCGTTCCACAGCTTGGTCGCGAAATTGCGGTTGGTTTCGACGAGCTGCGACGACAGCTTGATGTCGTGGCCCTGCGCCGCTGCGCGGGCCAGCGCAAAGCGCAGCGCATCCGCGCCGTAGACGTCGATGACGCCGAGCGGATCGATGACGTTGCCCTTCGACTTCGACATCTTGGCCCCCTTCTCGTCGCGGACGAGACGGTGGATGTAGACGGTCGAGAACGGCGCCTCCTTCATGAAGTGCAGGCCCATCATCATCATCCTGGCGACCCAGAAGAAGATGATGTCGAAGCCGGTGACCAGGACGTCGGTCGGATAATAGCGCTTGACCTCGGGCGTCGCGTCGGGCCAGCCGAGGGTCGAGAATGGCCAGAGCGCGGAGGAGAACCAGGTGTCGAGCACGTCCTCGTCGCGGGTGATGAAGCCTTCGCGCTTGTTGCGGTCGAGCGCCATCTCCCGGCCCTGCTCGGCCGTGATGACCTCCTGCTCGACATAATAGCCGAGCGCGTTGCTGACCGCCTCTTCCTCGGTCTCGGCAACGAACACCTTGCCGTCGGGGCCATACCAGGCCGGGATCTGGTGACCCCACCAGAGCTGGCGGGAAATGCACCAAGGCTGGATGTTCTCCATCCACTCGAAATAGGTCTTCTCCCAGTTCTTCGGGACGAACACCGTGCGTCCCGATCGCACCGCCTCGATCGCTGGCCGTGCCAGCGTCTTCGCATCGACGAACCACTGGTCCGTCAGATAAGGCTCGAGGATCGCGCCGGACCGATCGCCATGCGGCACCATGTGGACGTGGGGTTCGACCTTCTCCAGGAAGCCGAAATCCTCCAGCCGCGCCAGGAGCTGCTTGCGCGCGGCAAAGCGCTCGATGGCGTTGAACTCCTCGGCAAAGTGGATGGCGCCCTCGGGCAAGTCGCGCAGATAGTCCTCGTTGTCGGCCAGCTTGAGGCAGGCCTCCTCGTCGAAGATGTTGATCTGCCGCAGGCCGTGGCGCTTGCCGATCTCGAAGTCGTTGAAGTCGTGCGCCGGCGTCACCTTGACCGCGCCGGAACCCCTTTCCGGATCGGAATAGGTATCTGCGACGATCTCGATCTTGCGCCCGACCAAAGGCAGGATCACATGCCTGCCGACCAGATGGGCGTAGCGCGGATCGTCCGGATGGACGGCAACGCCGGTGTCGCCGAGCATGGTTTCGGGACGCGTGGTCGCGACCACGATGAAGCTCGTGGGATCGTCCGGGCTGAAATGTTTGCCTTCCAGCGGATAGCGCAGGTACCAGAGATTGCCCTTGACCTCTTGCTGCAGCACTTCGAGGTCGGACACCGCGGTGAGCAGCTTGGGGTCCCAATTGACCAGCCGCTTGTCCTTGTAGATCAGCCCCTCACGATGGAGCTCGACAAACACCTTCACGACGGCGCGCGACAGGCCCTCGTCCATGGTGAAGCGCTCGCGCGACCAGTCGCAGGAGGCGCCGAGGCGCTTCAGCTGGTTGATGATGGTGCCGCCGCTCTCGTCCTTCCACTGCCAGACGCGCTCGACGAATTTTTTGCGGCCCATGTCGCGCCGGCCGGGCAGCTGGCGCTCCATCAATTGCCGCTCGACCACCATCTGGGTCGCAATGCCCGCATGGTCGGTACCGGGCTGCCAGAGCACGTCGCGGCCGCGCATCCGCTCGAACCGGCAGAGAATGTCCTGCAGGGTATTGTTGAGCGCGTGCCCCATGTGCAGCGAGCCCGTCACATTCGGCGGCGGGATCACGATGGTGAAGGGTGTGGCATCGCGCCGGTCGGGGCGCCCCGCCTGGAACGCACGGGCGTCCTCCCACAGGAGAGACATGCGGCCTTCAATATCGGCGGGCTGGTAGGTTTTCTCGATCATGGCCGTGCAATCGGGGGTGTGGAACGCGCTAGAAAGCCGCGCCCGCGCGCCAAGTCAACGGTGGGGCACGTGGAACGGCCCCATCGGGGACGCATAAAGGCCGAGCTCATGGCCGAATGAGGGCCGTCGACCCTGCAGTATGATCCGGACCCAGCAGGCCCGATCGAAGGGCCGCCGGTCTAGCGGCCGCGGGATACCCGCTCGATTTCGGCCTTTACGATGCGCTCCACCAGGCCCGGCAGGTTGTCGTCCAGCCAGGATTTCAGCATCGGCCGCAGCATTTCCTTGACCAGATCCTCGAGGGTCCGGGCATTGTTGCTGAGAACGGTATTGGCGAGCGTATTGAAGGCCGACTCCACCGCCGAGACAGTGGATTGCGACAGGATCGCCTGATGCGGGCCGGTCGGCGCCGGACTGGCGACCGAGGGGACGTAGGTCGGCGGCTGCTGCATCACGCGCGAGGCCGCCGACTCCGCGAATTCCAGGTCATCTTCCGGCTCGACCTTCTGGAACGCCGGCTGGGGCGCTGCCGCTTTCGGTGCGGGCGGCGGTGGCGGCGCCGGGGCCGGCGCGACCATCTCGTCGGTCAGCTCGAACACGTCTCCGTCCGGCTGAGGCGGGCGGACCTCCTCAGGCGTCGTGGTCTCGTCGAGCCCCGCCAGCAGGGCGTCGATGTCGTCCTGGTTGTTCTTCTCCGCGGCTGGCGCAGGCGAAGGTGGTGGAGGCGGCGGCGGTGCAGCCGGCTTCGCTGCCGCCGCCGGTATCTTCGCGGGTGGAATGTCGGCCATCGCGGGCTTGGGGGGCGGCGGCGGTGCGGCAGGCTTCTCCGGTGGCTTCGCCGCGGCGGGCGGCGGCGCCGGGGGCGCAGCCGGCTTCTCGGCAGCTGCCGGCGGCTTTGCCTCATCGTCGGCGATGATGCGCCGGATCGAGGCCAGAATCTCCTCCATCGAGGGTTCTTGGACCTTTGCAGGCTGCGTCATTTCCGACTCCAGATCATCAACGCGCTCGCATCACGTCGTTCTACACCAGGCGCGGCCGGGTTTGCCCGATTCCGGATGCGAGGGGCCGGCGATTTCACGCCCAGCCTGACTTGTCCCCGGATCTGACGTCGCTCGACGCAACCTACGCGAGCCCCCGCCCCTTTGTTCAGAAGCAACGGAACTCCGCGGCCAGCGATCGTTCGCCGGCAACACGAATCGCTCCGCTGCCCAAACAAAGGCTATGTCATGGCGTTCGGCGATTGCAAGCAAAGCACCGGACGACTCAATGGTTCTTCCAATGCTTCAATCTACCCACGAAAGTTAAAGGCGCGATGAGCTTCATCGCGCCTTTGGTTCTTGAGCATGATCGGTTCGTCGAGTCGCTGCACAGGTCGCGCCGAGGCGGACCTTCAGATCCGAATCAGGCCTCAGCGACCGTCGGGCGTGCGCATGCCGAACCAGCTGTCGCGGACCTGATGGTAGTGCACGCTCGGATCATAGGTCGTGGTGTTCAGACCGAGCACCTGCGGCTGCAATCGTCCGACCGCTTGCAGCACGCTATAGGATGCGACGACGCGATCGTGCTGAGCGGTGACGAGCGCAATGCGCGCGTTCACCAGCGCCTGCTGCGCGTTGAGCACGTCGAGCGTGGTGCGCTGACCGGCCTTGGCTTCCTCGCGCACGCCGTTGAGCGCGATCTCGGATGCCGTCACCTGCGCCTGCGCCGAGATCACCTGGGCCTTGCCGGCCTCCAGCTGGCCCCAGGCGGTCACGGTGTTGGCGCGGGTCTGGTCGCGCGTCTGCTCGAGGGTGAGGCGCTGTTGCGCCAGATTTTCCTTGGACTGCCGGATTAGAGAATATTCGGTGCCGCCCTGATAGATCGGAATATTGATCTGTGCGACGGCAGACGCATTGAACTGTTGGGCGAGCTGCGGGCTCTGTTGATACTGCTGCTGCACCGATGCCACCAAATTGACGGTGGGCAGCAGCGCGCCCTCGTTCACCTTGACGGTCAGGTAGTTCACATCGATGCCGTACATCGCCGCGGTGACGTTGGGATTTTCGACCAGGCTGATATCGACCGCCTGCTGCAGCGTTTTCGGCAGGAAGCGATCGACCGGCGAGCCTGGGGCGAGATTTTGCGGCTCACTGCCGATGATGCGGCGGTAGTTCGAACGCGTCGTCGTCAGCTGGGACTCGGCCTGCAGCTCCTGTGTCTTGCCGGCCGCCAGCTGCGCTTCCGACTGCGCGACGTCGGTGCGGGTGACCTCGCCGACGTTGAAGCGATCGCGCGTCTGCTTCAGCGTCTGTTCGAGCACGCGAACGTTGCTCTTCTGCACCTCCACGGTGGCGGAGTCACGCAGGTAGTCCATATAGATACTGGCCGCGTTGAACAGGACATTCTCTTCCAGCACGCGCAAGGCTTCGCGGGAGCCGGACACCTGCGCCTCGGCGGCGCGCGTCTTGTTGGCGGTCTGGTTACCGTTGTACAGATTCTGTGTGACGCTAAGGGCCGCGCTGCTCGGGGGGGCCGTGCCATGGATCCGGGCGCCCGCCAAGGTCTCGTCGATATACTGGTAGCCTGAGCTTGCGGAGACGCTGACCTTCGGGCGATAGCCCGACAGGGCTTGCGGCACGGCTTCGTCCGTCGACCTCACTTGCGCACGTTGGGCATTGAGTTGGGGATTACCTTGATAGGCCTGAATCAACGCACCTTCGATCGTGTCGGCGAGGACAGGCGCTGGCCCCGCACACGTCATCAGAAGGACCAGAGCCGCCGCCCCGGTAATGACCTTCACCCCATCCATCCAGCTATTCCATTCATCGTATGTCGGCGCGCCTAGCGAGCCGAACCAACCGGTCAATCCCGAGTCAGCGCCCGGCCCGACAATAAGCCCGCCTCAGGCGCTACGGAACCACCGAGGCATGACCCCAAAGGAAAACTCTGCAGCTGCAGCTTCCGGGCCACACTTCTGATTCAGAATGGGATTTTAACAAGGCCTAAGCGCGCCGAACGGCCTAAAAGACGAAACTCGGAACCCGCCCCATTCCGGGCAAGACCGGAGCGGCCGCGTCGAAAAGCGCACGATGGCCGAGGTCGCCGTGTGACTTGGTCACGATGGTGGCCCGCGCCGGCTTGCTTGCCGCGAAGACTCCGACAAGCCGCCCTCCTTCGGCAAGCTGCTCAAAAAGTCGCTCCGGCGCGACTTCCGTGGCGCCGTTAATCATAATGACGTTATAGGGCGCATCCGCCGGATCACCCTCGGCCGGCGCGCCTGATTTCAACACGACATTCGTCAAGCCAATCTGGCCGAGTATTTTATTACCTTTGGCAACCAGGGCGACATCCCCCTCCGTCGCCGTCACCTTGGCCGCCAGGCGGGACGCCAGCGCGGCGGCATAGCCCGTGGCGCTGCCGACGACGAGCACCTTGTCGGTCGACCCGATCTCGGCGGCCTGAAACAGCTTGGCGAGCACCTGTGCCTTTATCATGTAGCGCTTGGGAGCATTGCCCTCGCTCACGTCCAGATCCTGGTCGAGATAGGCCAGCGCCTGCCGGCTTTCCGGGACGAACAGCTCGCGCGGAAGCGCCAGCATGGCGTCGAGGATGCGCGTATCGGTGACGTCATTGGTGCGCACCTGGCCATCGACCATTTTCTGGCGCGCAGTCGCAAAACCGGACATTGGAGAACCTGTCAGAAGCAGAAGCGGAGTGGCCCGGCGGATGCGAACCGGACCTTCGCCATCAATGGTACAAGCTCCGCCAAAACGCAACATCGAGCCGATGGCGATCGGGGAAGGCGTCGCGAAGGCGCTTGGTCGCGCGCTCGAACGACAGGGCGTTCCTGATGTCGGGTGATTTCGGCCGTCCTCGCCGTCGAGGCCTGATGAGGCGGCTGGCTCCCCGGGCTGGATTCGAACCAGCGACCATCCGATTAACAGTCGGATGCTCTACCGCTGAGCTACCGAGGAATGAGCGATACAAAACTTCGCGAGCGCGCAGCGTATAACAAAGCCTTTTCCGCTTGCATAGGAGAAATCGCGCACCTGTTCGCGATTGTTTCCCGATGTGGAAATCCTCGATAATGCAGCAGGTTGCGCGGGCATTTTGATGTCATGGAAACAGCGGCCCGGGGGTCGCTCGGCGCCCCTCTCCACCCCGCGGCCGCCGCCGACCCTGGACCCCAAATCGACTCAATTGGCCGAAAGCCTGACCCATGCCGGCTTTCAGGGAGATTGAATCGATGAAAAGCAGCGTTGGAGCGAATCGTGCTGATGCCATGCCATCGATCGTTCCGAACGACATAGTCTCGTTGAGCGACGACGAATGCGTGGCCCGGCTGGCGAGCGTCGTCGAAAGGCGTGACGTGGACCATTTGGATGAGGTTGCCCAATTGATCGGGCGGCTTGCCGTGACAATCGAATAGATTGCCGCAAGCCGGACGAAGGCGCAGCGTTTTCAAACGGTGGCCATGCCCCCCGGGGGGCATGGCCTCTTCCCGCGATCGGGCGCGAGAATGACCGCTACGCCGCTTCCGTCATCAACTGCCGATTGGGTCCGCCGATATGGACCTGGACCGATGCCGCTGACGGAAAAGCAAGCCAGCTTGGCGAGATCGGCGCGGAACGTTTTGTCTATCGCGCGCCGCTGCACGAGAGGCCGCATCAAAATCGAACCCGGCGCAGGCAGCCGGGGCGATGCTTCAATATTCTGGGTGCCCAGAGCAAAGCTTCGCGCGATAATTGCGCCTGAGCTCATCGCTCGACAAAACCTGATGCGATCTTCGCGCTTGGCCATGGCAAGCAACACGCGACGCGGCCCACAGTGCGGAAGGCCCCGGACGCGCCCTCGAACGAATGGGGAGCAGGCCGCAAGGAAAAGGCGTCAGTCCTGCCCGGCCCGAGCAATGGAGGGGGACGGCGGCACCACGTCGCGCTGCTCCGTCCACTGCGCCATGTCCTGCCAGGCCTGGGCGACGCGGATCCATCGCATCCGCTCGAAGCCGCTTGCGGCGATGGCGAGCTTCATCGCCGCCACCGCTTCACGGTGGTAGTCCAATGCGCCATTCCCGCTCATGGCAGGACTATCGCAGCCGAATGTAAGGGACATTGCGACAAACCATCCGTAGGAATACGGTGTCCGGCAGAGCAACGCCCGCCGGAGGCGACTTACGCCGCCATTTGTTTGGCGAGGACGTGTCGAAAGTCGGTCGCAAGTCCGCCGTAGTAGCCGGCGAGCACTTCGTAAAGTGCCTTCTGGGCACCGTCAGCCGCGCGTTGCGCCGTTTCCTGGCACTTGGCGGCTTTGCTCTCGTATTTCTCGGCTTTCGCGCGAAGATCGGTCATCCCCAGATACTCCACCCATCCAATCATCCCGACTCGAAGAGTCGCAGGCGGCCGGTGCGAAAACGTGACCGAGCCGTGGAGATTTTGCGCCAATGCGCCGGCAGGAAAACGCCGCCCGGGAATGGGCGGTGCGGCCCGAGGTCTTGCAGATCAGCGGCGGCAGACGAGATCGATCTCGATCAGCGCGTCGTAGGCGAGGCCGGTGACGCCGACGCAGGTCCGGGCCGGAAGGCGGTCGGCCGGAAAATATTGGCGGTAGGTCTCGTTCATGGCGGCATAGTCCTCCTTGAAGCGGGTCAGATAGATGCGCGTCATGACGACATGCTCCAGGCCGAGACCGAGGCCTACGAGCACGACCTTCAAATTCGCCATGACGGCGTGCGTCTGGGCGACGATGCCATCGGGCAGGATGCCGGGCGTCGCCACGGTGTCCGGCATCTGACCAGTGACAAAGACGAAGCCGTCGGTCTCGACCGCGTGGCTGAAGGGGGCGACGGGCTTCGGCCCGCCCGGAATCATGTGGAATTTCATGGCTGGTCCTTTCGGGTGTCGTTGCTCAGCGCTCGCGGTCGAACAATCGCTTGCTCAGGATCGCGTGCACGCCCCAATTGCCGTCGACCACCTGGGTCACGCCAAAGTCCACCGCAGCCGACATCAGAGCAATCGCCTCGTCCTCGCTCAGCCCTTTGATGTTCATGAGGAAGCGGCGCATCTTGCGGAACGCGTCCTTCATGGCGAGGTCGAGCGAGGACGTCGCATAGACCTCGCTCTGGCCCTGCGCGCCGAACTCGGCGAGATAGTTCGGGTGGCTGAAGCCGGTCAAAACCCAATCCGTCTCGGTTTCGATCAGGGGATAGCTGAGATCGGCGAACGGTTGCCCCGACAGATTCACCTTCTTGTGCAGGACGACCTGGAACGTGCCGGTCATCGAGCATTCGATCGCGGTGCCGCTCAACTCGCCGTCGCCTTGCGCTGCGTGGGGATCTCCGATCGACAGCAGCGCGCCGGGCACGGAGACCGGAAGATAGACGGTCGAGCCCTTGCCGAGCCGCCAATTGTCGAGATTGCCGCCGAAATAGGACGGCGGAATGGAATCGACGAAATCGACCTCGCGCGGCGCCACCGCAATCACCCCGAAATGCGGGCGCAGCGGAATCCGGATGCCGTCGAGCACGTCATGCCGCCGCTTCACGCTGCCGGGCGCAATGGGAATGCCGGGATAGTCGTAGGTGGCGTGAACGACGCCGAAGGGATCGGTCTGCGGCTCCCAGCGATAGGAATAGAGCGCACGCGCATGCGGCGCGTCGTCGTGGTCGAAGATCTCGTAGATCGTCACCGCTTCCCGCGGCTTCGGAGGGCAGAGGAACTCGTTGTAGTGATAGCCCCACCAGGCTGCGACGCTGCTGCCGAACACCCTGCCCTTGGTGCGCGGATTCTGGCTTGGCCGCGGCACGATATCGAGGATGCGCACCTCCAGCACGTCGCCCGGCTGCGCGTCCTTGATCGCGATCGGCCCCGTGCAGATATGCACGCCAAAACCTTCGCCGGCGCCGCGGCCGAACACCGAGGCATCCATGGGGCCGGCGCCGCGGCGGTCGACATTCTTCTTCTCTGCCGTCCATCCGAACACGCTCTCGGCGCCGGGATCGCCCGCAATCATCAACTCGGGATCATCAGAGGCATGCTGCGTCAGCGTCTCCACGGTGATGGTGTCGCCCGAGGCGATTTCGGCCTGCGCCGGCAGCGAGCGGCTGAAATAGCCCCAATGCACCCGCGCCGCCTCCACGGCCAGATGATGATGCGCGGGCTCCGCGTTCTGCGAACGTGCGGGACTGCCGCAGGCTGCGGCTTCGCGCTTGCGCAAATCGACGGAGGTCGGGTGCACGCGCAATTGCGCCAGGGCGCCATGCGGCCAGCCGCGCTGCCCGCGCGCGGCCACGGATGCCGTCACCCGCTCCGCCTCCTGCTGGCGGAATTCGCGCGGCGACAGGCCGAAGCGCTGCCGGAAGGTCCGGCTGAAATGCGCGGAATCGCTGAAGCCGAGGCGAAACGCGATCTCCGAGATCGACTGCTGTGCCTCCGCCGGATTGGACAGATCGGCCCAGGCCCGCTGCAGCCGCCGCTCCCGAACATAGTGGGTGAAGTTGTCACCGGCGCCTTCGAACAGCTTTTGCAGATAGCGCTCCGAGATGCCTTCCGCCTGCGCCACCCGCGACGGCGACAGATCGGGATCGTCGAGCCTGCGCTCGATGGTCTGGCAGATGCGATGCAGGATCGCGGCCTGTGTGACGCTGTGAGTGGAATCCGCGCGCGGCGCGGGCTGGCGGTGCACCAGCGTCAGCAGGAGATCGATCAGGCTCTGGGCGATGGCCGCCCATTCCACATCGCTCAATGTTTCCAGCGTGCGCGCAGTCGCGTCCAGCATCCGCGAGACCACGTCGGCAAGACCGCCGGGCGCGATCACCTGCGGCTCGCTCATGCGCGGCCTGCCGATGATGCGGCCGTGCAGCGCCTCCGACGTCACCGACAACACGATTGCACGCATGTCGCGCTGAAACACCAGGCTCCAATCGCCGCCGCGCGGCAGCAGCAGGAGATGCCCGACCGGCACGATCCGGTGCGCCGCGCCATTGCGCAGCACCGCGCCGTCCTCGATCGGCATCAGCGCGATCGGCAAGTCCTCGTGGGAGGCCGCATCCGGCGAAATCGCCTGGGCGCCCGCCGACAGCCGGCTCAGCGCGACGCCTTGCGCATGCCGGTGCGAGGCGGTGGCATGGCCGTCATAAAAGGCGGATGTGTGGGCCGGCTTCAAGCCGACCGCGCTCAACACGTCCCGCCAGGCTTCCGGGCGGTCGTGCTCAGCGTAGGACTCACTGGTAAACGGACGAAAGCTC
The DNA here is from genome assembly GCA_035293585.1 of Bradyrhizobium sp. GTDB lineage: Bacteria > Pseudomonadota > Alphaproteobacteria > Rhizobiales > Xanthobacteraceae > Bradyrhizobium. The sequence continues at coordinate 12,942 of DATGMN010000078.1, forward strand.
ATGCGGCGACCCAGCACGGGTTGCAAGCAACCGTCGTGCCAGAGGCGCAGGCCGGACGGCACCGCGCGCCGTGTCAAAACGTCACCCATGTCCGGCCCTGCCGCGAAAACCTGCCTTTGCTCAAGGCATCAATCGCAGCGGAACACGCTCTTGCGGATCGTGCCGTGGACGCCCCAATTCGCATCAACCACCTGCGTCACGCCGAAATCCGCGGCGACCGACATCAGCGAGATCGCCTCGTCTTCGCTCAAACCATGCACAGTCATGAGGAACCGGCGCAGCTTGCGGAACGCGTCCCGCATCGCCTGGTCGAGGCTCGAGCGGTTGCCGATCTCGGTCTGCGCATTGGCGCCGAGCTCCTGGAGATAGTTCGGATAGGTGAAGCCATAGACCGACCAGCTCTGCTCGGTCTCCAGCATGGGGTGGGCGAGCCCCTCGAGCGCCGTGCCGGCGAGATCGCTCTTCTTGTGCAGGATGAACTCGAAATCGCCGGTCAGCGAGGTCTCGATGGCGGTGCCGCCGAGCTCGCTGTCGCCCTGGGCGGCATGAGGATCGCCCACCGAGAAATAGGCGCCCGGCACCGCCACCGGATAATACATCCGCGCGCCCTTCCCGATCCGCCAGTCATCGATATTGCCGCCGGTGTAGCTCGGCGGGATCGAACTGACGTAGTCGGCCTCCGATGGCGCCAGGCCCATGGTCCCGAAATGCAGCCGGGCCGGCACCTTGACGCCGCGCAGGATGTTCTCGCGCTTCTTGATGGTGCCATGGTCGACCCGCACGCCGGGATAGTCGATGGTCGGATGCACGATGCCGTCGGGGTCGGTCTGCGGCGTCCAGACGTAGTTGTAGACCGCGCGTGCGAACGGCTCGCCCGACGTATCGAGCTCGAAGATGGTCACGACCTCGCGCGGCTTCGGCTCTTCGATCAGGTCGTGATAGTGAAAGCCCCAATTGGCGGCGACATTGGAGCCGAAGCATTTGCCGGCATGGCAGGCGCTGCAGCTCGGCCGCGGCCGCACGTCGAGCACGCGGACCTCGAGGATGTCGCCGGGCTCGGCATTCTCGATGGCGACCGGCCCGGTCAGGAGATGCACGCCGAGCCCCTCGCCCGCGCCGCGGATGAACGGACCCTCGGTCGGACCGGAGCCGCGCCGGGCTACCGCCTTGTGCTCGCGCGTCCAGTGGAACACGCTCTCGGCACCGGGATCGCCCGCGATCATGCGCTCGTAATCGTCATTGGCATGGTGGGTCAGGGTCTCGATGGTGGCGCGGTCGCCCGAGCGCAGCGTGAGTGCCGGGGCAACCTTCTTGCTGAAATAGCCCCAGTGAACGGTCGCCGGGGACACCGGCAGGGTGAAATGCTTCATCTCATTGCCTCTTGGCTGCGCGAATTCGAATTGTTGAGCGCGTTATCGACATGGGGCCATCTCGGGTGGGGCGATGCCGCGGTCGGTCTCCATGATGCTGAGAAAGCGTGCGGTCAGCGGATGACGCGGGTTGGTCAGGACCTCGTGCGCCGGCCCCTCCTCCAGGATCGCGCCGGCATTGAGGAACGCCACGCGGTCGGCGACCTCGTCGGCAAACCGGATCTGATGGGTGGAGATGATCATGGTCAGCCCGTCGTCGATCGCGAGCCGCCGGATCACCTCCAGCACCTCGTTGACGAGCTCCGGATCGAGCGCGGAGGTCGGCTCGTCCAGCAGCAGCACGCTCGGGTTCGGCGCCAGCGCGCGCGCAATCGCGACCCGCTGCTGCTGCCCGCCGGAGAGATGCCGCGGCAGCGCATCGGCGCGATGGCTCAGGCCCACGCGGTCCAACAGCTCGCGGGCGCGGCGGTCGGCATCGGTGCGTCCGAGACCATGCACCCAACGCAACGGACCGGCGATGTTCTCCTTGGCCGAGAGATGGCTGAACAGATTGAACTGCTGGAACACCATGCCGACGCCGACATCGGCGCGTTCATTGGCGATGTCGCGCGGCGACAGCGGCTTGCCGCTGTCGGCAAAGCCGAGACGCCGGCCGCCGACGCGCACGGTGCCGGAATCCCAGTTCTCGAGATGGTTGATGCAACGGAGCAGCGTGCTCTTGCCGGAGCCGCTGGCCCCCAGCAGCGCCACCACCTCGCCCACCCGCACCGTCAGGTTCAGGCCTTCGAGCACGCTCTGCGGACCGTAGCTCTTGCGCAGATCCGCCACCTCCACCGCGATGTTGTTGCGCGCGATGGTGGCGGCGCGGCGGGCGCGCTCCTCGCCCGTGAGCCGGCGGGCCCGCGGGCCGATGCTTTCGGCGCCGGCCAGCTCGCCATCGGCCGAAAGCGCGGTCCTCTCGGCGAGCTGCAGGTCTGTCGCGGGCCCAGCCCGGCGCCAATTCAGATAATTCGGCAGATAATCCGCAAAGCTGCGCTGCCGCGGCGCGCGATCGAGATCGAGCAGCCATTCGAGCGCAAGCTGGATAGCGCCGACAGCGCCGGTGAGCAGCAGGTAGATCAGGCCGGAGGCGAAGAAGATCGAGAAGAAGTCGAACGTGGACGAGGCAAGCTGCGTGCTCCGCAGGGTCAGCTCCTGAACCGCAATGACGGACGCAAGCGAGGAGTTCTTCAGCGCGCTGACGGACTCGTTGCCGAAGGCCGGGATCATGGTGCGGATCGCCTGCGGTGCGATCACCCGCCGCAGCAGGACCGCCGGCGTCATTCCCAGCGCCTGCCCGGCCAGGAGCTGGCCGCGGTCGACGCCGAGCACGCCGGAGCGCAGCATCTCCGCAATGAACGGCGCCTCGTTGCAGGCGAGCGCCAGCCCCGCCGCGACGATGGCGGGAAGCGTGATGCCGATATGCGGCAGGGCGTCATAGGCGAACACCATCTGCAGGATCAGCGGGGTGCCGCGGAAGATCACGGTATAGCCCCGTGCGAACGCAGCCAGCAGCGCAAGGCGGCTGAGCTGCATCCAGGCGAGGATCAGTCCGAGGATCAGGCCGCCGAGCAGCCCGAGGGCGGTGACCTCTAAGGTCAGTTCGATGCCCTCGAGCAGATACGGCAGGCTGAGATAGTGCAGGAACAGTGACATCAGTCGGCAGTGAGGATGTCGGGTTCCTTGAAATTGTTCACATCGAGGTCCCACTTCTTGAGGAGCTCCATGTGAATGCCGGCCTTCTGCACCTCGATCAACGCCGCCAGCACGGCCGCGCGAAACTCCGGCTTGTCCTTCGGCACGGCGATGCCGACGGAGTACGGGATCGTCACCGCAATCGCCTTCTCCAGCTTGTCCGGATTGGCCTTCACCGCGTTGTCCACGGTGTTGACGTCGTTGACATAGGTGTCGGCACGGCCGGCGAGGATCGCCTGGATGCAGTTGGCGTTGTTGTCATAGAGCTGCACCGTCGGCTCCGGCTTGCCGGCCGCCTTGCACTTCGGCCCCATGTCCTGCACCAGCGGCACTTCGACGAAGCCAGTATTCTCCGCCGCGGCCGCGCCGCACAGCGTGAGGTCGATGCCGTGGATGCCTTTCGGGTTGCCCTTGGCGACCAGCACGCCGTCGAACACCTTGGAATAGGTGATGAAGTCGGCCGCCTTGGCGCGCTCCTTGGTGGCGTAGATGTCGGAGATCACGATATCGGCCTGGCCGCTGGACAGGGTCGTCAGGAGCGCCGCGAACACCACGGGTTTGTAGGTGAGCTTGAAGCCGAGGCAGTCGCCGATGGCTTCGCCGAGATCGATGTCGAAGCCGACATATTTGCTCGGGTCCTTGGGGTCGATCGCCTCATAGCCAGGGGTATGCGGATTGATCGCATTGACCAGCGTCTTGCCCTTCCACTGCGGATATTTGGCCTGCAGCGCGGCGCAGCCCTCCGGCGTCGAGGCCTCGGCCCGCGCCACCGAGCCAAGTCCAATCGCCAGGACCGCGCCCAGCACGGTGAGGCGCCAGGCCCGCCGTTCGGTGAAAAGCCATTTCAGCATGTTGCCAGCTCCTTCGACGTTTGCATGGCATCCGCCATGTTCCATCGAGGAAGCCTGGGGCAGGCTCAGGCGAAAAACTTGTCCGAGGGCGTACAAAATATTGGATCAGCCGCTCCCAAGATTTGGGCAGCGCTGCTCAAAGACTGTTCGACCGGCTCACGGCTGGCAATGGTTCTCAGGCGATCAGGAATTCGACCCAGAGCCCGTCCCCGCTCTTGTCATGGTCGACGGCCTTGATTGCGCCCCAGCCGGTCGCCGCGCCCGCAGGCGTCACAAAGCCCGGCTGGCCCGCGGGCTGCTTGAGCCAGGGATCATCGGCGCGCACGACGCGCTGTGCGGTTCGCTTTTCCAGATCGTCCAGCAGCGGTTCGAACGGCATTTCGCCCCAGCCTACATTTTTGGCATCAACCTCGTTGGTCGGAATGAACGCCGACAGGTCCGGGCTCGTCATCAGCTCCAGACCATGTTGCTTCAAGGTGGCGTTATGGCTGCCGTGATGCCCGACCTTGTAGAACACCGTGCGCGCCAGCAGGTCGTAGGCAGAGACGGTCTTGTCCCCGATCTTCCACTGGACATCCTTCCAGCTCAGCCAGTTTCCGACCTGGGCGTCGCCGACGAACAGCATGACGCGGGACGTTTCCACGAACTCGAACGCGAGCACGAGGCTGGAGTTATTGGTCTTCTTGTCGAGCTGGATGGCGAGATCGGCGCTGACGCCGAGCCAGTCATGGTCGATCCGCCGCCAGGCATTGGTGCTCTCGTCGCCAGCATAGAGATCCTTGACCAGCTTCACCGTCGCCGCATGCGCGGCGGCATCGGTTGCGTCCGGCTTGCCGACCGGGGCTGTAGCGCCATTGAGAAGATCGGACAGAACGAATCCCTCGTTCGGATCGAACGGTGCCGTCTCGTCGTTCCAGAAATCGTCGCTGCCTTCGGTGACCTCGAAGGAATTGTTCAGACCGTTGACGACCGGCGCCAGCGCCGTCGTGGCTAGTCCGTACATTTCACTCGCGCTGTCGGTGACGCTCAGCATGCCCTTGTCGCGCGGTGGTCCGAGGACATAGACCCGAACGGGCGGATCGACGGACAGCAGGAACGGCGCGGTCTTGGGCTCCAGATATTTGATGTTGTTCGGCGCGAGGCTCACGGCCGCGTTCCGCGCCGAGCGAACCTTTTCGCCCTGTGCGCCGAAATTGAAGCCAAGCACGGCGCCGAGCCCCTCCCGGACATTGGCCAGATAGGGGCTCAGGCCCTGCACGCGATCGAGGCGCTGGCTCGCGCCCTGCAGCGCCTTGAGTGCATCGTCCTTGAATTTGTCGAGCTCGCGCGCCTGCGGGTCGGCGCCGTTTTCGGTCCAGGCCAGCCAGATCTCGCCGACCTCGAATTGCTGGAATTTCTCGCGCGCCGAGAGGAAGCCGGAATTGTGGTCCCAGTGTTCATGCGTGAGCACGATCACGTCGAGCCGACGGGTCACGCTCAGGATGTTGTCGACAATCTTCCTGACCGTGTCCGCTCCGCCCGATACCGAGCTATGGACGCCGCAATCAATCAGCATCCAGAACGCGCCGCCGTCCCTGTCGAAGCGCAGCAGGTGACAATCGCCGATGCCCTGGCAAAACAAGCGGACGCGCACTCCTCCGCCTGCCGCCTTGCCAGCCGTCGCGGGCGGGGCCGCGACGGGCGCCCCCGGCGGCGGAGCCTTGCGCGCCGGCCTGCCGGACTTTCGCTGCGGGCGGCGCTTGCGCGGCGCCGGGCGTTTGGCCGCCTTGCTCTTCCTAGCCATCGTCGAAGTCTCCGCGGTCGGCGTGCATCATCGCGAACGGCTCTGCGGCCTCGGCGAGGCCGCTTGCCCCGCCGAAATAGAGGGCGCGCAGCGAACTCATCGCCGCCCCCTCGGTCAGATGCTTCTTCTGGCGCGCAAGGCGGTCCTGACTGGCGATGTTCTTGATGATGACATAGCAAATCCCCTCCTTGCCCGGCGTCGGATCGATGATCAGCGTCGCCCCTCCCCGGAACCAGAAAAATCCCTTGCCGACATCGCGACCGTCAAACGGGACTGCCATCCGCTGATTTATGGCGGCGACGACGCTGATGGCGTAATTGCCCTCGGGCGTGACGCGGCGGGCAAGGCGGACGCTGTGAACCTCGAAAGTCGTGTCGTGCGGCGCCGGCTGTGACTTGACGGTTCCGTCCTGGTTGTAACGCGCGATATCCGGCAACAATCCGAATTCCTGATAGAGCTCCGGATTTTTGGCGAACTCCCGCTTGAGCCGTCGCCACAGCCGCCAGCGATTGTCCTCGTTCAACTGATAGATCTCGGCCCGCGTCAGATCCCAGGTGCCGTTGAAGATGATCTTTTCGCCGGTGTCGTGCGGCGCATGGCTGAAATCTCTCTGCGTATCGAACAGATCCGTGAGCCAGGGCGGTCGTGGATCGTCCGGCACGTTCCAGGCGAGCGTCTCCTCCGAAACGGTGCGCATTTCGGGCGGCAGGATGTTCCACTTTCGGAAGGCCTCCATGAAGGCCGTGCGATAGCCCAGCCGATCATCTTGCACCATTTCCAGGTCACCGGTGATGATGGCACGCAGATAGTCCGAAAAGGTGATGTCGACGGTCGGGCAGTAGTCGAGCGCGCGGATGCACATGCCCAGCACGTGGTTTGCGGCCTTGCAGGTCTCCGTTGTCAGGCGCTCGACCAGGTCGGGGTGGAGCGCGCCGGGCGCAAGCACGCCGGATCCGCCCGTCGCAAGCCGCAACAGGTCCCGGGTGCGCCGTTCGACGATCATCCGGAAAGCATCGTAGACGGCGTAGACAAGGACAGATCCGCGATCATGGGCCTCGGCCACATCGGGGTAATGCAGCGTCTTGGGATCGGCATTGACATAGTCGCGCAAGGGTCCGCGCTGACCGCTGGCCTCGCCGAACTGCTTCGCAAGTCCGCTCAACAAGCCATCCCGCATCAGGTCGCCGCGAGCGCGGGCGATCTCGAAACGGACCAGCTCGGGGATGGCAAAGTGCTGAAACAGGGCGACGATGTCAGCGAAGCCCTCATGGAACGCCGGAACATCCGGGTTCGAGGGCTCCTCGAAGCGCCGATGCATGCCGTCGAGCAGCGCATGCGTGGTCTCGTGAGCGACAATGTCGCTCGACAGGCAGCTGAAGACCATGGATCCGGCCGGCGCGGTGCCGCCGTCGCTCGAGCTGGACTGGAAGTAGCCAAGCAAAAGCGCCTTCTTGTCCGGACTGTAATAGGCGTTCTCGGTCCGCAGCGCGTGGGGGTAGATGCGCAGCCGGTCGACCCTCTGCTGGCTGCGGCCGGCCGCGATCTCCTTGTCGTTCGGCATACGCGGCGCCCACAGCACCTTCCGGCCGATGGCCCTCTCGAAATGCGTGATGGTCGTCATTGCGACGGCGTAGACCATCTGCTGATGGAACTGGGGATTGCCCTCCGAGGGCGGCCAGCCATCCTGAGCCAGCAGGGTTTGATCGTTGAGATCGACGGGATCATAGACCCTGTCGGATGCCGGATCGACGTCGATGACCTCGAGATATTCACCGACCGGTCCGGGCTGCAATGCCTCCCATCGGATCGCAAGCGTCGTCTCATTGACATCGATGGAGGCGAGCTGCTTGCCGACGCTCGGATCGAGCGCGTAGACGCGCAGCCGGCGCATCGGTGTGGGAGCCCTGCGAATCCTCCGCTTGACCGTCTTTCCCTGCAGGGACGCGGCGGTCTTCCTGACGGCGGAGGTGCGGCCAAGCACGGCCTCCAGCACCGCGCGCAACGGTCGAGACGGATTGCCTTCGTCCAGCGCGGCCTCCAGGTAACGGTTGCGTGCGGCAGGCGGGATGTCGGCCGGCGCGCGATCGGGATCGTCAATGGCCTCATCGACCTTGCGGATCCGCTGCGCCAATTGGGTCAGTTCGAGCGCCAGCATTTTCTGTCGCTGCGGCGAGATTGCGCCCGTAACCGCGAAACTGACGCCGCCGCCGAATATCAGATTGAGCCAGGACCACGAGGCCTGTGCCGGCGGCAGCTTGGTCAGCTCGGCCTCGGCCGGCGGCCTGATCGCGAGCGCAGCATCGGCACGCAACACCCCCTGCCCGATCTTGTCGTGCGTCTCGCGCGGGTCCATCTTGGGCGTCCGCTTTTGCGCGCTTCGAAACAAGGCCTGCCGGACCGCCTCCACCCGCATCCAGGGTTGGGAATAATGGCTGACGACGTCCCAATATTGCGCAAGCCAAAGCGCCGCGGCGGCCGCGATCTGCGGCGTCGCCGCCGAGGTTCCGCGGCCGTTCATGTCGACGATCTTCTCGCAACCGATCTGCGCCCAGGGCACGTTTGGCGTATAGGCGCCGAGCGCCGTATCCATCTTTTCCGGCGGACCGTAATTGCCCTGCATGGTCCCGACGCTGAGGCCGGCATAGGCGCGGCCATCCGCCATCACGCCACAGGCGGCGAGCACGCGCTTGAGCCGTGCCGGAAACACGATGGACTTGGGTGACGGCAGCCAGGAATAGTTGTTGCCGGCGGCAGTCACCATCACCACGCCGCTGTCATAGGCCATGTTCACCGCATCGACGAGAGCCTGCGAGGAGACCCCGCCCATGCTCATCGACAGCACATGCGCGCCATTGGCGCGCGCGTAATCGAAACCCAGAACCATGCTGTCGACCGTGAAGCGCACCACCCAATCGGCGATCCGGATCGGAATGACCTTCGCCGTCGGCGCGGCTCCGATGTAGTCGGTGAAATTCGGCCAGCCCGGCGCCGACCCGTCGAGCCTGTTTCCGGCGAGCAGACTCAGCGTTCCCGTGCCGTGGCCGCGATTGCGCGCGAACGCCTTGCCTTCCGGCGTGTGGTCGGACGCATCATTGCCGGGGAAGCCGTCATTGACGAAATTGCGCTGCAACGCCGTCGCGAGGTTGACCGGCAGCGTGACGTGGGTCGGATCGAAGCCGGTATCGAGATGCGCGATCGTGATGGTTGAAAGCCTGTCGCCCACGTGGCGCCGGGCGGTGGCAAACTGACTGAAATTGTCGCCGAAATTCCAGGCCGGCCCCGGCCCTGTCGCCTGGCCTCCGGTTTCATCCTGGACGTCGAACGTGCAAAAGGCTTCCCGGCTTTCGAGGATTTCACTGTCCGCCGGGGGAGCCTTATCGAACCATTGCTGCACCAGATTGGGCTCGATGGCCTCCACTTGCGTGGCACTTCCGGCCAGCGGCTGGCCCTGCGCGAACAGCTGATGCGCGGCATCCCAGGGGTTGGCCGCAGCGGCAGCGCTACCGCCAAGCTTCAGCCAGGTCGACGCTTGGCCGGCGGCCAATCCGAGCGCCGGCTCAGCGGCCGTTGCCGGAACGCGCAGGATCGGCTGGATGTCGACTGCTTTGCTTCCAAACGCGCTGACCGCGGCTTTGACAAGAGAACTTCCGTCGCCACGAACTTTTACGAGGAGTCCGGAGAAATCGGACAATCGCGCCTCCCCTGAAGGCCGCTCGATCCGCAAGAGATGATCAAAATGGTCTTAGTGAAATGAAGAGACCATAATAGCGCAAACGAGACCCTACATCTATAGGTAGAAGTGGCAAGATCGTCGCAGGCAACACCGGCCCCCGGGCCGTGACGACGGGCTTGACGCAGCCATGGGCCGCCGCGGCGTTCACGGACGTGACTGGACCGCGTCCCTGCCTGAACCTTGAACGCTCTCGGCAAGACCAATCTTCAAGGACAGGAGGCTGTCATGAACCATTGGCGCGACACTTTGGTCGACCGGACAGAGCCGGACGATGGCGCGGCCTATGTGGCCGGCTGGACCATCAGCGGCATCGCCGTACTCGCCACCATCGTCACGGTCTGGGTGCTCGGGATCTGAGGCAGCGAACTCATAAGTTGCTATTGGCCGAGATTGGCGGATGACAGACAGGCGGCGTCCAGGGACGGACCTGCGATAACTGCCGTTGCGCGGCGTGGCCAGCCGTCCCAAACGGATCGGAAGCCAAGAAACAATCAGCGCGTCAGTCCCTGCCAGATCGAGGATCGCTGTTTCGGACCTCTTAGCCAGCGTTGACAACGAACATGCGTGCTTCCTGCGCCGCTTGGCGCTCGACCTTGATCGGCGCGTATTCCGATGACTGATAGAACGCCAGCGCGTCGGCCAGGGTCGGGAATTCGAAGATGCCCGCCATAGGCAAGGGCGTCACGTCCCCTTCCAGTAGCTGGGCCACCGGTCCAAAGTGGAGGATACGGCCTCCCGCTGCCTGTAACGCGGCCTGAAAGCGCGGCACCAATGCGGCTTGCTTGGCAGGATCTTTGACACGCAGATTGACGTGGACATAGGCCGGCATGGCGCAGCTCCCTAAAATAATGCATATACAGTATTACGCGAGTTGGAGAGTGTCGAGACCTGCAATGACGGAAGCTTCTGATTTCTATCGCCGCGTCGAAACCGAGTGCCCGGCCTTTCAGGCCCGCGTCACCGCGCGCGCGCTCACACGCTATTACAACGCGTGCTTTCGGCCCCTGGGGATCACCGCAGAGCAATTCAGCCTTCTGGTCGGGATTGGAGGTAGCCAAGAACCAACGGTCGCTGAACTGGCGGCGCGCGCCGGGGTTGATGCCACCACTCTCAGCCGCAGCGTAAAGAGCCTCGAACGGAGCAATCTCGTGCGCGGTTATGGGGGGCGCGGCCGGGCCGGCAAGCGCCTGGTTCTTACCGACAAGGGCCAGCAGTTGATGGACGAGTCCATGGCCGCCTGGGAACGCGCCCGCAATAGGTTGGCTGAGGCTGTTGGCGAGGAGGCATTGCGTGTTGCGGGGAGCGGCATGTCCCGGCTTGCTGTCGCCGCACAGGCTGCGGTTTCGACGGTAGGTTTCGAGGAACACTGCAACGCGTCAGAATGACCAAGATGGGTCGATTGCCCTCGGGCGGCTTTCACATCACGCCGGATTCCGATTCGGCTGATGCACGCGATCAGCGCCGCGCATACGACAATATCCAGACCAGGGCGCCACGCCCGGCATCCCGCCGACGAAGAACCGGCGCCGGAAGCGTGCTTCAGCACGCACCTCTATCGAGAGCACAACCTGATCGGGCGCCGCCCAAAGAAGTCGGCGTAACGCTTTGATTTTGTTGCTGGAGGCCACGACCAGAATTGAACTGGTGTAAACGGTTTTGCAGACCGCTGCGTAACCACTCCGCCACGTGGCCCCGAAGCAAGGCGGTTAGATACAGGCGATCAAGGGCTTAGGCAACCGCCCAGGATGCTTTCTTTGCGAGCTTTGCCGGTGCAGGGGATATCGGCCATCCCGAGGCTGATCTGGCCTGTGGACAGGTTTCCCCGCGCCTGTGAATTCCCGCGCAGCAAGCCCTTATGGCCGCGGGCATAATCGACGAGTCGCAGCCTGTGGAGACGCTGCGGAAAACACCTATGCCGGCCTGCGCGGTCAGCAGGCGGCGTACCAGCCTTCCGGGAACGGGATCAGCGGCCAGGCCTTGCCATTGTCGTTGGCGGCCCTCCGCTTCATCGGCGCACGAAACATCAGCGACAACCGAGCGAGACGAGCGAACATCTTGTCCTCCCCAAGATCCTGCCCATGGTCCGGCACCAAATCCGGTGCCATGACGTCGCGGACCACATCCAGCAATAGATCAAATTCTGCTTCGCTCATTTTGCGCTCCCCCATTCCCGGGTGGCGCAACGTCGCAAAACTGTTTTGTTTCCTAATTGAGCGGATCGCTCAACTTTTAACGATCCGGCGGCCGGAGCCGCCACGGTTAACAATGTCCTATCATTCCCCGCGCGGACCCTAGTCGACTGCCGCCGGCGCAAAGTGTGAGAAAAATCACATTTCCACGGAAAAAATTCACGTAATCGATGCGGTCACCGCCACCCTACCGCGAACACCGTCGATAGCAAAGGGGAGTGCAGCCATGGATCAAACTCCGGTTCGAAGCGCTTTGCGCCCTCTCGCGGTCGCGCTCGGCCTGCTGCTGACACTGCTCTCCGCAAGTTCCGCCTTTGCCGTCGGCACGCCTGAGCAGCGCCGGGCCTGTACGCCCGACGTCTATCGGCTGTGCGCAGGCGAAATTCCCAATGTCCGGGCCATCACCGAGTGCCTGCGGCGCCAGAAGGCGAGCCTGAGCGAGGCCTGCCGCGCGGTGTTCGAGCAGTAACCGAGGCCGCCTCACGCTTTCCGGCGGCGGCGGAAATCGCGCTGGCGCCGAGGCTTCGGCCGCGGCGCGAGTTCCGGAGTTGAGGCCTGCACCTCGCGAAAGCGCGTCAGCATCCGTCCGAACGCGGCCTGCAGCGCGGACGCGGTGTCCGGCCGCTTCTCAAGCGCGGCGATCAGCAGCGCGGCGGCCTCCAGCGTCGACAGCCCGTCGCGGCGCGGCTCGCGGCGCAGCTCCCCATAGGCGGAGGGGCGCTTCGGCCCCAGGATCACCCGCTGGCATTTCAGCATCCAGGGATTGCGCCACCACAGCGCCTTGGCCTGGCTCCAGGTGCCGTCAAGCAGCACCACGCCTTCGATGCGCTCCAGGATCGCCCGCTGGTTCTCGGCCGCCTCGCCCTTGCGGTTGAGGGCTATCACCTCCTTGGTGGGATCGAGCGCGGCGGCCTTGGCCGAGCCGAGATACAGCACCGCCCAGCGCGAGGGGTCGGCGACCGGCCGGCCCAGCGCCTTGGCAAGGCTCGGCCAGGACAACCCGACCTTCACGACCGCGTTGGCAAAGTGCAGCGCAGTCAGCCGCGCCGTGCCGAGTGCCCGGTCCTGCTCCTGCGGGTGCTGCAGGATCAGGAGCGAGAGCCGGCTCTGCAGCGGTGTGACGCTGTCGCAGATGCAGAGCGGCAGCGGCTTGTGGCAGCGCGGGCAGTCCGCAACGGCTTGCGCGTCCGCGACGCCTTCAGGTGGATGTCTGGCTGGGTCTGAGCCTGGCGTTGACCCCGGAGTTGGCATGGGCCGCCTATACGCCGGTAGGCCGGAAGCTTCAACACGTGTTGAAACCGCGAGGCCGCCCTCCCGTAGCTTGCCCGTCGGCCAGGTGCGAGGTGGAAGCGTCGAATGCGCGTTGCGGTGATCGGAACGGGAATTGCCGGCAATGCGGCGCCGACGGCAAAGCGCACGCACTAGACGAAGGACAAGACCTTCAACGTCTCGCCCTTCATCGCCACGGCGAGCCGCTACCTTTTTGTAACACCTAGCCGCACAGCTATTTCAGGTTGCGAATCGTGCAGGCCGATGACGGTCGTTCACTGCTTGCCGCGATCGCGGCCTCGCCGCTGTCGCCCGACCGGCGCGAGCCGGTTGCGCGCGCTTGTTCTGCTCCCGCTCGTCGGCTTCAAGATCATTGCAGCCATCCATCGGTGAGCGCTGCGCTCGTGGCGGAAGGGCGTGCGCGGCGTGCCGCGCTGCGACAAGCTATCCGCCATGCCTGATACCGCCTTGCGCAAGCGCGAACCGAAGCTAATAGTAAAGGCGCGCTGACCGCCCATGGGGCGCGCTCTGGTCCGGCGAAGGTCGAGAAAGGCTCGATCCCTGACGCGTATGCTGGACACGGAGCCACATGAGTGATGGACTCTATGCCCGAAATCATCTCGGTCACCCCCGACAATCAGCATGAGAAGCTTGCAGACCTGCCGCGTCTGGTCCGCCTCGCGCTCGGCTTCGCTGCACGGATCAGGCGCGGCACGCTCGACATCACCCTGCCCGACGGCCGCACCATGCGGATGGGCGGCGTGGAGCCCGGGCCCGCAGCGGCGATGACGGTCTACAATTACGGCTTTGCCTCCCGGCTCGTGAATGGCGGCGACATCGGAATCGCCGAGGCCTATCTCAACCGCGACTGGGACACGCCGGACCTGACGCAGTTTCTCTACCTGTTCTGCGTCAATCACGACCTGATCCAGGCGATGCTCGCCGACAAGCCGCTGATGCGCTTCGTTCAGGTGGTCCGGCACTGGTTCAACCGCAACACCAAGCGCCAGGCCAAGCGAAACATCTACGCCCATTACGACATCGGCAACGCCTTCTATTCGGCCTGGCTCGATTCGAGCATGACCTATTCCTCGGCGCTGTACGAGGATGACGCTGCCGACCTCACCTCGGCGCAGAAGAACAAATATCGCAGGCTCGCCGAAGCCATCGATCTGCGGCCCGGGCAGAAGCTGCTCGAGATCGGTTGCGGCTGGGGCGGCTTTGCCGAATATGTCGCCAAGACCTTTGGCGCAAAGGTCGTGGGCCTGACCATCAGCCGGGAGCAGCGCGATTTTGCGCAAAGGCGCATTCACGAGGCCGGCCTTGCCGACAGCGTCGAGATCAAGCTGCAGGACTATCGCGACGAGCGCGATCAATACGACCGCATCGCCTCCATCGAGATGATCGAGGCGGTCGGCGAGCAGTTCTGGCCGAAATATTTTTCGCAGATATCCGATCGGCTCAAGGCGGGCGGTCTGGCCGGAATCCAGGCCATCACTATCCAGGACAGCATGTTCCAGTCCTACCGGCGCGAGGTCGATTTCATCCAGCGCTATGTGTTTCCGGGGGGCATGCTGCCCTCGCCGCAGGTGCTGAAGATGCTCGGCGAACGCTTCGGCATACCTGTCATCCGCGAGCGCATTTTCGGGCAAGATTATGCCAAGACACTGGCGGTCTGGCGGAACAATTTTCGCGCCGCCTGGCCCAACCTGCGGCCGCTCGGATTCGACGACCGCTTCCGGCGGCTGTGGGAGTATTACCTCGCCTATTGCGAGGCCGGCTTCCTGTCCGGCAACATCGACGTGCGGCAGGTCGTCTTCGCAAAGCAGCGATAAAGAGGCTGGCTTGTAGTTCGGCTCCGACCTATTACGTCTCCTTGGACCCCGAGGAAACGACCGGCATTTTCAGCACATGACCTTCTTCAAAGACGTCGTCGAGGCGATCGGCAACACCCCGCTCATCAAGCTGAACCGCGCCTCCGAGGCGACCGGCTGCACCATTCTCGGCAAGGCCGAGTTCATGAACCCCGGTCAGTCCGTGAAGGATCGTGCCGGCAAATGGTTGATCCTGGAGGCCGAGAAGCGGGGCCAGCTCAAGCGCGGCGGGCTGGTGGTCGAATCGACCGCCGGCAACACCGGCATCGGCCTTGCGCTGGTGGCGAGCGCGCGCGGCTACCGGACGCTGATCGTCATTCCCGACACCCAGAGCCAGGAAAAGAAGGACATGCTGCGGCTCGCCGGCGCCGAGCTCGTCGAGGTGCCGGTGCTGCCCTATTCCAATCCGAACAACTATCAGCATGTTGGCCGCCGCCTCGCCGAACAGCTCCGCAAGACCGAGCCCAATGGCGTGCTGTTCGCCGACCAGTGGAATAATCTCGACAATCCCAAGGCGCATTACGAATCGACCGGGCCCGAAATCTGGCAGCAGACCGACGGCAAGATCGACGGCTTCATCTGCTCGATCGGCACCGGCGGCACCTTCGCCGGCATCAGCCGCTATCTGAAAGAAAAGAACAAGGACGTCGTTGTCGCCTGCGCCGACCCGCATGGCGCGGCCATGTACGACTATTTCAAGCACGGCGAGGCCAAGACCTCGCCGGGCGGATCGATCACCGAGGGCATCGGGCTTGGCCGCGTGACGGCCGTGATCGAAAGCGCCGGCAAGGTCGACGATGCCTTCCTCATTCCCGACGAGGAAGCGATCAACGTGATCTATGATCTCGCCCAGCATGAGGGGCTGTGCCTCGGCGGATCGAGCGGCATCAACATCGCCGGCGCCATTCGCCTGGCGAAGCAACTCGGCCCGGGGCACACCATCGTGACCATCCTCTGCGACACCGGCGGCCGCTATCAGTCCAAGCTGTTCAATCCGGAGTTCATGCGTTCGAAGAAGCTGCCGGTGCCGACTTGGCTGGAGCGGCGCCCGACCGTTGACGTTCCCTTCGAGTAAGGCGTGCGCGGCTCCGGGATCGTCATTGCGAAAGTCGGCGAAGCATCCCGAGCTACGCACACGAGTCTGGATTGCCTCATCGCGCTACTCCTCGCAATGATGGACGCTTCGAGCTGCCGCACAGCCGCACGCGATGAGCGGCCAACTGGACGGCCGAGATGAACGATCCCGAGCGCCCGGCGGATGACAAGACGGCCCGAGCCGAGGAGCCTGCGGTGTTGCCGACCGCCGGTGAGCTGTATTTGACCGCGCTTGGCCACATGCGTGCCGGCCGCTACGGCGATGCGGCAGCCTGCTGCCGTGAAACGCTCGCGCGCGACGCGGATCACGCCGATACGCTCAATCTGTTTGGTCTGCTTGCGCTGCAGGCCGAGCAGTATGACCACGCGGTGGAATGGATCTCGCGCGCGATCAGGCAGGAGCCGAAGCCGTTTTATCTGACCAGCCTCGGCACCTGCCTCTCCAGGCAGGGCCGGCACGAGGAAGCGCTGCAGGCCTTCGACAAGGCGGTGCAGCTCAAGCCTGACGACGCCAATCTCTGGCACGATCTCGGCAACGCGCTGGTCGCGCTCGGACGTGACAGCGAGGCCGTCCTGAGCTTTCGGCATGGGCTCGCGCTCAACCCGCAGCATTGGGAGGCGGCCAACCAGTGCGCCATCCTTCTCTACGGTCTCGGCCGCATCGAAGAGGCGCTCGCCTGTCTCGATGCGTGCGACGCCCTGCGGCCCAACCACGTCCCGACGCTGCAAAGGCGCGCCGCCTGCCTCACCCGCCTGAAGCGGTTCGAGGAAGCGCTGGCGCTCTGTCACACGTCGCATGCGCTCGCGCCCGACGACGCCGGCATCTGCAACAATCTCGGTACCGTCCTGCGATCGCTGGGACAGGACGAGGACGCGCTGCCATGGTTCGATCAGGCGCTCGCGCTTCAGCCGAATGACAGGGATGCCTTGCACAACAAGGCCGCGGCGCTCGCGAAGCTGCGCCGGTTCACTGATGCGGTCGCGATCTACCAGCACCTGAAGACGGAGGACCCGAACGACGCGCTGGCCGAGCTCGGCATCGCCCATCTTCAACTGCTCAACGGACATTTCGCTTCCGGCTGGGCCGGTCGCGAAGCGCGCTGGAAGATGGCGCGCAGCTATCCGGACTTTGCCCAGCCAATGTGGCTTGGACAGGAAAGCCTTGCCGGCAAGACGATCGTGATCATCGCCGATGAAGGCCTGGGCGACACCATCCAATTCGTCCGTTACGTGCCGATGCTGGCCGAGCGCGGCGCACGCGTCATCCTTGTCGTGCAGGATCCGCTGCACCCGTTGTTGTCGAAGCTGCCGGGGATCTCGCAATGCCTGCCGATGTCGGACATCCACCTGCCGCCGTTCGATTTCCATTGTCCCATCATGAGCCTGCCGCTGGCCTTTGGGACCAGGCTGGAGACGATCCCCTCATCGACACCCTATCTCCCCGCCCCCGATGATGATCGCGTGCGGGCCTGGGAGCAGCGCCTCGGCGCGCATGATCGGCTGCGCGTGGGCCTTTGCTGGGCGGGAAATCCAAGGCAGCCGGACGATCACAACCGCTCCGTCGCGTTGCAAGCATTTTCCAGCCTACTCGATGCCGACGCGACCTTCGTCAGCCTTCAGAAGGAGATGAAGCCGGACGACAGGGCCGCGCTGCGGGAGATGCCCGGCATCATCGACCTGACCGATCAGCTCACCGATTTCGCCGAAACCGCCGCCCTGCTCGCCTGCCTCGACCTCGTGATCACGGTCGAGACCAGCGTCGCCCATCTCGCCGGCGCGCTGGGACACAAGACCTGGACCCTGCTCTGCTACACGCCGGACCATCGCTGGCTGCTCGATCGCGACGATAGCCCCTGGTACCCGACCATGCGCCTGTTCCGGCAGACGAGGCCGGGAGACTGGCAAAGCGTGTTTGCGCGGGTGCGAATTAAGCTTGAACAGGAGATCGCTGCTTTCAGGCCGGCCTAGACTGAAGCTGGTGCTCCGGCGCGACCGGGCCGCCGGGGCACCCGAGGCCGCCGGCTTCCTACATGACGCTGCGCGCCATGGTTCTGCCCTTCCAGCCATAGGATGGCGAAGGCCGGCTCCAGCCTGCAAGGCCAAATGAGCCTGAGGCTGAGCTTGGATCCACGATCATGTAACCCGCAATCGAGCGCGGGTGCTCGCGCGTGACATGACCGCCGGAATTGCCGTCGTGGACATACCAGACGTCACCCGCGACATGCTGCTGGAGGATCATGACATGGCCCGATCGGACCGCCGCCATGCCTGGTGACGGCATCGCGCGCGGGAAGCGCCGCCAATTGGCCGCAAGGTTCAATTCGGGAACGACCCGGCCGAACCGGTAGAGCGACGCCTCGCATCCGCAGAACGCATTCGGGCATCCCGACGGACGACCGCCGACCACTCTCTCGTCGCCGGCCAGCATGACCATCGTCTGCGGGAGATATTGCAGCCGATGGTGATACCGATGTGGACGGGCTTGGGCGTGGGCGGAAAGAAGCAACGACGCGCTTACCAGAACAACCTTGTACGCTTGGTTCATGAGGACTCCTTGGTTTGAATCCCCTGCCGCTGCATAAGCGAACGGCCAAACGTGTCGGCAACTTGGCCGAACGGTGACGGAGCAATGCGCCGCTGGGCGGGCAGCATCCCGTCAGGCCGGCATAATAATTAGCTTAGGTTGGTGCGGCCTTGTTTTGGCCCCTTCCGTGCGAGGGGCGCAGCTTCCCGGTTCGAAAATAGCTGGCTCCGGAATGCTGGTCGTCCGGTCAAGCCGCACGATGACTGCGGTGAATGCGCGTCGCCCCGGATTCGCCCGAGATGACGCCCCTCAGTGCCGCAGGATCTGGCTCAAAAACAGCTTCGAGCGCGCGTGCTGCGGATTGGCGAAGAAGTTCGCGGGCGTATTGGACTCGATGATCTGGCCGGCGTCCATGAACACGACGCGGTTGGCGACTTCGCGTGCAAAGCCCATTTCATGGGTCACCACCAGCATGGTCATGCCTTCCTTGGCGAGGTCGACCATGGTGTCGAGCACCTCCTTGACCATTTCCGGGTCGAGCGCCGAGGTCGGCTCGTCGAACAGCATCACCTTGGGACTCATGGTGAGCGCACGCGCGATCGCAACGCGCTGCTGCTGACCGCCGGACATCTGGCCGGGATATTTGTGCGCCTGGTGCGGGATCTTGACCCTCTCGAGATATTTCATCGCCGCCACCTCCGCATCCTTCTGCGGGATGTTGCGCACCCAGATCGGCGCCAGCGTGCAGTTTTCGAGTACGGTCAGATGCGGAAACAGGTTGAAGCTCTGGAACACCATGCCGACCTCGCGGCGCACCTCGTCGACGCGGCGCAGGTTCGGTCCGAGCGCGATGCCGTCGACGACGATCTCGCCTTCCTGGAACTCCTCGAGCGCGTTGATGCAGCGGATCAGCGTGGACTTGCCCGAGCCCGAGGGGCCGCAGATCACGATGCGCTCGCCCCTGCCGACCTCGAGATTGATGTCGCGCAGCACGTGGAAGTCGCCGTACCACTTGTTGAGGCCCTTGATGCTGACGATCGGATTTTCGGTCATGATGGTCTCGGTTCAATTGCGCCGGAACGGATTGAGCCGGTGCTCGACAAACAGTGAGTAGCGCGACATGCCGAAGCAGAAGGCGAAGTAGATCAGCCCGCAGAAGGCAAAGCCGGTGAAGGCGGTGGTCGGCGTCGCCCAGTTCGGGTCGGAGAAGGAGGCGCGCAGCTGGCCCAGGAGGTCGAACAGCGCCACGATCGACACCAGCGAGGTGTCCTTGAACAGCGCGATGAAGCTGTTGACGAGGCCCGGAATGACATGGCGAAGCGCCTGCGGCATGACGACCAGCGCCGTGGTCTTCCACCAGGAGAGGCCGAGCGCACTCGCCGCCTCCCCCTGCCCGCGCGGGATCGCGGCGAGGCCGCCGCGGATCACCTCGGCCTGATAGGCGCCCGCGAACAGGGCGATGCCGATCAGCGCACGCATCAGGCCGTCCACGGTGAAATTGCCGGGCAGGAACAGGGGCAGCATGTAGGTCGCGAAGAACAGCACCGTGATCAGCGGCACGCCGCGCCAGAATTCGATGAAGATGATCGAGAACACGCGGATCAGCGGAATGCTCGCGCGACGGCCGAGCGCTAGCGCAACCCCGATCGGCATCGAGGTGACGATGCCGGTGACCGAGACCACCAGCGTCACCAGAAGGCCGCCCCAGAGCCTCGTGTCGACGACGGGTAAGCCGCCGCGGTCGAGGCCCATCACGGCGATGACGATGGCGAGCCCCGCGAAGCTCGCAAGACAGGCGATCAGCGTCCGCCATCCGGTGCGCACCCCGCCGGCGACCAGGAACAACAGGCCGGAGACGATGATCGCGGTCAGGACGAAGTCGATCCAGACCGCGTGGCCCGATGCGTGGATCTGATCACGTACATAGAGCAGCGGCGTGAGCAGCAGTGCGAGCGTCACGCCGACCAAAGTCACGGCTTGACCCAACAGCCACAGCAGCGAGCCCACGACCGGCGTGGTCGCAGCAGTGCGCACCAATGCATCGCCCGCAGTCTTGATGCTGTCGGCGAAGGCGGCAAGCAGGCTCGTGGTCCAGCTTACGCCCAAGCCGCTCAGGCCGCCGCCATGCAGCAGGAAGAAGGCGACCACCGGGAAGGCCAGGAAGAACAGGCCGGCGTTGAGGCCCTTGCCCGGCAGGCGCGGGATCAGCATCGGCACCAGCAGCACGGCCGCGAGCACGAAGGTCAGATTGACCCGCCAACGCTCCTCGACCGGATAGAAGCCGTAGATGAACTGGTCGAGCTTGGCGCCGATATAGGGCCAGCAGGCGCCGACGGGATGTCCTGCATTCTGGTCGAGACAGGCGTTGCGGTCGATGCCGTGCCAGACCGCATCGACCAGCATGAATTTGAATGCGGGGACCACGGTGAACCAGACCAAGAGGATGCCGACGATCGTCAACAGGATATTGGTCGGCGAGTTCAACAGCCTGGTGCGAACGAAGCCGACAAGGCCGGTGGTTTTGACCGGCGCGGGCCGCTCGGGAGCAAGCGCATCGCGAACGAAGGAGGATGCGGCGACGTCGGTCATTGCGCGAGGCTCCGGCCCAGCCGCCATCCGTAGAAGCTCATGATCGCGCTGGTGGTCAGCGACAGCAGCAGATAGACGCCCATGGTGATCGCGATGATCTCGATCGCCTGGCCGGTCTGGCTCAGCGTCGTTCCCGCGAACACCGAGACGAGGTCGGGATAGCCGATGGCGACCGCGAGCGAGGAGTTCTTCGTCAGGTTGAGATATTGGTTGGTCAGCGGCGGCAGGATCACCCGCATCGCCTGCGGCACCACGATCAGCCGCAGGGTGGCGCCGCGGCTGAGCCCGAGCGAAGCGCCCGCCTCCATCTGTCCCTTGTGCACCGACTGGATCCCGGCGCGCACCACCTCGGCGATGAAGGCCGCCGTATAGGTCGACAGCGCCACGGTGAGTGCGACGAATTCGGGAATGACGCGGATGCCGCCGGCGAAATTGAAACCTCGCAGCTGCGGCAATTCGAAGGTCAAGGGCACGCCGAAGATCAGCGCACTCGCGAGCGGCAGGCCGATCAGAAGCGCCGTTGCATAGGGCCAGATGCGGATCGCCCTGCCCTTCTCGAACAGCTGCCGCCGCGCGTAATGGCGCAGCGCAAAGGCTGCGACGATCGCAACGAGGACGGCGATCAGGAACGGCTCCCATCCGGCTTGCGCGATCGCGCGGGGGATGATCAGGCCGCGGTTGGAGAGAAAGAAGCTGTTGAACAGCGAAATGCTCTGCCGCGGGCCCGGCAGTGCGGCAAGCACCGCCAGATACCAGAACAGGATCTGGAACAGGACCGGCAGGTTGCGCACCAGTTCGACATAGCCGCCGGCGATGCGCGACAGCAGCCAGTTCGGCGACAGCCGGCCGAGGCCGACGGTGAAGCCGATCACGGTGGCAAAGAAAATGCCGATGATCGAGACCAGAAACGTATTGAGCAGGCCGACCAGGAACACCCGGGTATAGGTGTCGGAGCCTGCATAGGGAATGAGGCTCTGGCTGACGTCGAAGCCTGCGGTGTTGTTGAGGAAGCCGAAGCCCGAGGTAATCCGCTGCGTCTCCAGATTGGCACGGGCGTTGGCTACGATCTCATAGCCGATCCAGGCCAGTGCGATCACGAACACGATCTGGAGCGCGACGCCGCTCCAGCCGGAGCGGCCGCCCAGCGCCCGCTTCAGCCGGAACATCAATTGCGGCGGTGGTGATCTTGCTTCGATGCTCATCGCCGCAACCGTGGCGTTGACCTTGGATCAGCGGATCGGCGGTGCGTACTGGATGCCGCCCTTGTTCCAGAGCTGGTTCAAGCCGCGGGCGATCTGCAGCTTTGAGCCGGCGCCGACATTGCGGTCGAAGGCTTCGCCATAATTGCCGACCGCCTTGATGATCCGGTAGAACCAGTCCTTGGTGAGGCCGAGCTGCTCACCGAGATTGCCGTCGGTGCCGAAGGCGCGCTTCAGGTCGGGCTTGTCCGACTTCGACATCTCGTCGACGTTCTTTTGGGTGACGCCCATCTCCTCGGCGTCGACCATGGCAAACAGCACCCATTTCACGATATCGAACCACTGGTCGTCGCCATGGCGCACCATCGGTCCCAGCGGCTCCTTCGAGATCACCTCGGGCAGCACGACGTGGTCGGCGGGATTGGCGAGCTTGAGCCGCTCGGCATAGAGCTGCGAGACGTCCGAGGTGAACACGTCGCAGCGGCCGGATTCATAGGCCTTGACCGTCTCGTCGGCGCCCGCGAACGCGATCACCTCATACTTCATGTTGTTGCCCTTGAAGTAGTCGGCGAGGTTCTGCTCGGTGGTGGTGCCGGTCTGCACGCAGACGGAGGCGCTGTTGAGCTCGAGCGCCGAGTTCACCTTGAGCGATTTCTTCACCAGGAAGCCCTGCCCGTCA
>DATGMN010000079.1:0-52406 GCA_035293585.1 Bradyrhizobium sp.
GCGAGACCAAGCACCTTGGGCACCCGGCCCTTCACCAGCACGTTGAGGTTCAACGGAATGCGACTTTCGAGCTCGGTCAGCCGGAACAGCGATTCCATCAGCAGTGCGGGATCGACGGTGCGCGATTTCGGCTCGATGACGAGGCGGATGTCCTTGGCCGATTCGTCGCGGACGTCCCCGACCAGCGGCAGCTTCTTCTCGTTCAGGAGCTCGGCGATCTTCTCGACCAGCCGCGACTTCTGCACCAGCCACGGGATCTCGGTGATGACGATCTGCCAGGTGCCGCGGGCGCCCTCTTCCTGGATCCATTTGGCGCGGGTGCGGAACGAGCCGCGACCGGTGGCGTAGGCTTCCGCGATCGATTCCTTGGAGTCGACGATGATACCGCCGGTCGGGAAATCCGGGCCCTTGACCCAGCGCATCAACGCGCGAGACTTCGCCGTCGGCTTCTCGATCAGATGCAGCGCGGCATCGCAGAGCTCGGCGGCGTTGTGCGGCGGAATGGAGGTCGCCATGCCGACGGCGATGCCCTGCGCGCCGTTGGCGAGCAGGTTCGGGAAGCCGCCGGGCAGCACCACCGGCTCCCTGGACTGGCCGTCATAGTTGGGGCGGAAGTCGACCGCGTCCTCGTCGATGCCGTCGAGCAGCAGCTGCGCGACGTCGGTCATGCGGGCTTCGGTGTAGCGGTAGGCGGCGGCGTTGTCGCCGTCGATATTGCCGAAATTGCCCTGGCCGTCGACCAGCGGATAGCGCGAGGAGAAATCCTGCGCCAGGCGGACCATGGCGTCGTAGATCGCCTGGTCGCCATGCGGATGGAACGAGCCCATCACGTCGCCGACGATCTTGGCCGACTTCTTGAACGCCGAGGTCGGGTCGAGCCGGAGCAGCCGCATGCCGTAGAGGATGCGCCGGTGCACCGGCTTCAGCCCGTCGCGGGCGTCCGGCAGCGCGCGGTGCATGATGGTGGAGAGCGCATAGTTCAGGTAGCGCTCTTCCAGCGCCTCCCGCAGCGACACCTCGTCGATCCTGGACTTGTCCGGATCGGGCGGAATCAGATTTTTTCCCATGGCCTGCTGGTTAAACGCTCCGGATGCCCTCGGCAAGGCTTCGAATCACCGGCTTTTGCGGCCCGAATCGGGGGCGGAGTGGCCCGGCGGCGGACGGGTATTTTCAGCCCGTTCGGGCTCCGTTTTGGCGCTGGAACCCGGCTCGCATCCGCGGCGTTGCCCTCTTTTGAGAGGTTCGCAAGCGGTGAAGGACTTCTCGGACGCCGTTTTCCCTCCGGACGTCATCGAGCTCATGACGGCAGCGCTCGAGGGCGCGGTCGCCACGCTGCCGGAGCCGGTCAGCTCGACCCAGGTCAATGTGCTCGCCGAATCGATCCTGCGCACGGCGAGGGCTGGCGAGCGCGACGTGGCGGCGTTGCAACGGATCGCACTGATGGAGCTGCAGCTCGCGCCACGGGCGTGAGCCACACCGGCTAGGACGACGTCAGCGCTTTCTTGGCGCGTTCTCTCGTCACCGCGCCGATGAAGCCCTCCCGCGCATCCGAATGGTGCTGGCCGCGCGGCTCGAGCACATGGCGCGAGAGGAACAGGCCGGTGAGCCGGAAGCCGTCGAGCAGGTCCTGGTCGGAGAAGCCGTTCGCGGCATTGCCGTCCTCGCGCAGGAAGGGCGGCAGGCGCAACAGGCGGTCGCGCCAGGGCTCGCCGGCGCGGCGGGACACGGCGGTGCCCGATTTCGGCGAGACGTAGACCAGATCCTCGGTCTCGCCGGTCGCGGCGCAATTTTGCAGGTCGAGGCCGAAGCCGAGCTCGGTCAGCATCGCCAGCTCGAAGCGGACGAGATGAACGGCCGCGCCGCCCGCATCGTCGAAATCGTCGAGCGTGCGCTCCAGCATCTCGTAGATGTCCTCATGTGGATCGCGCTCCGGCAACAGCCGTGCGAGCGACGCGAGATGGGTCACGCCGTAGACGGCATGCGAGGCGGCAAGCAGGTCGGCGGCCCGCAGCCGCGTGCCTTCGATGGCGTACATGCCGAGGTGCTCGTCCAGCCGCGCCCGCCACACCGCGCGCACGCTGTTGCCGGGCTGCAGCCAGGGCCGCATCCGCGCGCTCGCGGCGCCCCGCACCAGCCCGAGATGGCGGCCATGCTCGCGGGTCAACAGCTCGACAATGGCGGACGCCTCGCCATGCCGCCGCACACCCAGCACGATGCCTTCGTCGGTCCATTCCATGGGATGAACGTATCACGCAGAAGGGCCTAAGCGAAGCAATGTCCAACTCCACCGTCATTCCGGGTTCGGTCCTGCGGACCGCCCGGAACGACCGGAAAAAACATCACGCGTTGAACCAGCCCTTGGCGTCGCCGGTGATGGAGAAATACAGCCCCAGTGCCGTCAGCAGGCAGGAGACGATCTCGATGGCGCTGTCGAGTCCGAGGCCGTTGTTGCCGATGACGTCGACCAGTGAGATCACCGACAGCACGAGGGCTCCGGCCAGCACCCAGCGCGGCCAGTTCTTGCGATGGCGGGCGGCGAGATGGACGAAATAGAACAGGACCAGGATCATGCCGAAGGCGAGAACCGTCGACGCCATGATCATGGAATCGGTCATCTCGGCGGTCGGCGTGCGGTCCTGGAAGGCGACCGACAGCGCGTCCAGCATCAGGGACATGTACAGCAGCACCTGGAACCGCAGCACATTGTTCGGGACGTTCATCGGGATCGGCAATTCATAGAACCAATCATTCCTTGGGAAACTCCAGCCCCATCTCGCGGTAGCGGTCGGGGTCGTCGCCCCAATTCTCGCGCACTTTGACGAACAGGAACAGGTGCACCGGCACACCCAGGATGTCCGCGATCTCCTTGCGCGCTTCGGCGCCGATCGACTTGATGGTGGCTCCGCCCTTGCCGAGCACGATCTTGCGCTGGCTTTCCCGCTCGACAAAGATGGTCTGCTCGATGCGTACGGATTTGTCCTTGCGCTCGGTCCAGCTGTCGGTCTCGACGGTGGATTGATACGGCAGCTCCTGGTGCAGCTGCTGGAAGATCTTCTCCCGGGTGATTTCCGCAGCGAGGCTGCGCATCGGCGCGTCCGACATCTGATCCTCGGGATAGAGGAACGGGCCGGTCGGCACGGCGGCGGCGAGCGCCTTGCGCAGATCGTCGACGCCATCGCCCGAGAGGGCCGAGATCATGAATGTGTTCGCAAACCTCAGCCGCTCATTGGCCGCCTGCGCCAGCGCCAGCAGCTTCTCGCGCGGCACCAGGTCGATCTTGTTCAGGACCAGGATCTTCTGATGGTCGACGGAGGCGAGCTTGCTCAAGATGCTTTCGGCCTCCTCGTCGAGCCCGCTTTTGGCGTCAATCAGCACGCAGACGAGGTCGGCATCATGCGCGCCACTCCAGGCCGTCTTCACCATGGCACGGTCGAGCCGGCGCTTGGGCGAGAAGATGCCGGGCGTGTCGACCAGGATGATCTGCGCGTTGGCTTCGATCACGATGCCGCGGATCAGCGCCCGCGTGGTCTGCACCTTGCGCGAGACGATGGTGACCTTGGAGCCGACCAGCGCATTGACGAGCGTCGACTTGCCGACATTGGGCGCGCCGATCAGCGCCACGAAGCCGCAGCGCGTGGCTGCAGATGCGCTATCGGCAGGAACATCAGCCGTCATTGCCGCCGCCAACCCCTTCGCGCTCGATCATCACGGATGCCGCAACCTTTTCGGCTGCGCGCTTGGAGCTGCCGATCCCTTCGGCAGGCAACAGCCCCGGCAGGTCCACCGCGACACGGAATTGCGGGTCGTGATGCGGACCGGTGCGCTCGACCTCGCGATAGACAGGGGTCGGCAGACCCTTGCCTTGCGCCCATTCCTGCAGGACCGTCTTGGGATCGCGCAGCGGGCGGCGCGGCTTCTGCATCCGCTCGGTCCAGTTGCGCGCGACGAACTCGGCCGCGGCCGCATAGCCGCCGTCGAGATAGATCGCGCCGATCACGGCCTCGCACACATCGCCGAGCACCGATTTGCGCAAGCGCGCGCCGGCGCTGGCGCCGACCGCACCGAGCTTGATGTCATCGGCCAGCCCGAGCTGGCGCGCCACGTCGGCGCAGCTCTCCTTGCGCACGAGCTCGGCAAGGCGCTTGGACAACTCGCCCTCATCCGCATTGGGAAAGGCGCGATAGAGCATGTCCGAGACGATCAGCCCGAGCACGTGGTCGCCGAGAAATTCCAGCCGCTGATAGCTGTCGCCGCGTTTGCGCTGTGACTTGAGCGCCGACACATGGGTGAAGGCGGTGTTCAGAAGGTTCGGATCGGCGAAGCTGTGGCCGATCCGCGCCTCGAGCTCGGCATGCGCGGATTTGGCGCCAGCCTTGCTCGCATCCGCCTTGGCGCGGGGCTTGCTGCGCTTCTTCTTCGCGGTCTTGCGTTCACGCGCGGGCGCAGCCTCGGGATTTTCGCTTTCCGAAGGCGCGATCAACGCGGCGTTTATGTCAGGCGTGTCGTCGATCATCGCACGATTTTGAAAATGCGATTCCAGCGGACGGTCCACGGCCAGCGCCAGAACATCCAGGCATGCTCGTTTTCAGCAACCGAGAAGAAGATCAGCTGGGCGCGGCCGACGATGTTTTCGAGCGGTACATAGCCGACCGCCGACAGCACGCGGCTGTCGGTCGAATTGTCGCGGTTGTCGCCCATCATGAAGAAATGTCCGGGCGGCACCGTGTAGATGTTGGTATTGTCGTAGAAGCCGTTGTCGACGCAGTCGAGCGTCTCGTAGCTCACGCCGTTCGGCAGCGTCTCCTTCCAGCGCTTGACCCGCGCCGTCGCTTCCGAGCCGCAAGGGTCTTCGCCGATGAAGTCGCTCAGCCGCTCGCGCTGGATCGGCTGGTCATTGATGTAGAGCAGCCCCTCCTTCACCTGGATGCGGTCGCCGGGCAGCCCGATCACCCGCTTGATGAAGTCGGTGGAATCGTCCTTCGGCAGGCGGAACACCACGACGTCGCCGCGATTGGGCTCCGAGCCGAAGATGCGGCCCGAGAAGATCGGCGGCGACAGCGGAATGGAATAATGGCTATAGCCATAGGAATATTTGGAGACGAACAGATAGTCGCCGACCAGGAGCGTTGCCTTCATCGACCCCGAGGGGATGTTGAAGGGCTGAAACAGAAAGGTGCGGATGACGAGCGCGATCAGCAGAGCGTGAATGATGACGCGGACGGTTTCGCCCAGTCCGCTCTCGGTTTTGGTCGGAGATGTCACGCTCATCGCATCCTGATTCCGTCGCAGCCCACTGCTTCTCGCGGTGGCAGAAAATCCCCACGCGAACAGCGCCTCGCCTCGCGTCCCAAGGAATTGGTTCTGGTTTTTTGGCAGTGAGAGCCAATTCCGGCGCAAACCCGAATTCGCCCGTTGGAGTACCCGGCTTGGTTTTAGACGGTTGCGCGCTGCTTCGCAATCAAGCGCCGCATGAAAATCTTACAAGTAACTGGAATTATTCGACTTTTTTGTTTTTGGCAATTTACGTGGAGGTCGGCGTGGCGGCGCCCGCCGAAATCACCACAAAGGCCTGGGCCAAGGGCCAGTCGTCGGTGATCGACAGATCGATCCTCGGCTCGAGGCCGGGGGGCGTCAGCTTCTGCAGCCGTGCCAGCGCCCCGCCCGTCAGCCGCATGGTGGGCCGGCCGCCCGGCAGGTTGACCACGCCCATGTCCCGCCACCAGACGCCGAGCCGGATGCCGGTTCCGAGCGCCTTGGAGCAGGCCTCCTTGGCAGCGAATCGCTTGGCATAGGTGGCGACCAGCATCTTTTCGTTCTTGGCCCGGCGCGCCGCCTTGGCGCGCTCCTCGGCGGTGAAGATCCGTTCCAGGAATCGGTCGCCATGGCGCTCGATCACCTTGGCGACGCGGCGGATATCGATCAGATCGGAGCCGATGCCGATGATCATGCCTTGTTCCGCCCCCGGTCCATCGCCGCCCGCATGGCCTTCACCGTCGCGGCCAGGCCGACAAGGATCGCCTCACCGATCATGAAATAGCCGATATTGAGCTCGGCGATCTCGGGCAGCGCCGAAATCGTCTCGGCAGTGGCATAGTCGAGCCCATGGCCGGCATGGACCTCAAGCCCGGCCGATTTTGCGAGTCTGGCGCCGGCCACGATCCGCCGCCACTCGGCCTCGGCCTTTTCGGCATGGCCGTCGACCACGGCATCACACCAGGCCCCGGTGTGCAGTTCCACCACCGGCGCGTGCAGCTTCGCAGCCATCTCGATCTGGCGGGGGTCGGCGGCGATGAACAGCGACACCCGGATGCCGCCGTCCGTCAGCCTGGCGATGAACGGGCCCAGCGCATTGTGCTGTCCGACCACATCGAGGCCGCCCTCGGTCGTCAGCTCCTGGCGCCGCTCCGGCACCAGGCAGACGGCGTGTGGCTTGGTGGCGAGCGAAATGCGCAGCATGTCCTCGGTCGCCGCCATCTCGAAATTCAAGGGCTTTGAAATCTCCGCCTTCAGCCGCGCCATGTCGGCGTCGCGGATGTGGCGGCGGTCCTCGCGCAAATGCGCGGTGATGCCGTCGGCGCCTGCCTCGATCGCGAGCAGCGCGGCGCGAACCGGATCGGGGCGCTCGCCGCCCCGCGCGTTACGCAAGGTGGCGACGTGATCGACATTGACGCCGAGGCGCAGCGGAAGAGCAGGCATGTCAAAACTCGCAGAAAACGATCGGGATCAGCCGTTCACGCGCTCGACCCGGGCGACCACGGATTTGGCGCGCAGCTGCGCGATAATAGCGCTGAGATGCTTGAGGTCATAGACCTCGAGATCGATGGTCTGCTCCGTGAAATCGGGCGAGCGGCGGTGCATGGTGATGTTGTCGATATTGCCGTCATGCTCGGCGATCACCGTCGCAATCTGGGCGAGGCTGCCGGGCTCGTTGACATTCTGGATGAAGATTCGCGCCGGGAACCGCTGCGGCGTGGTCTCGTCGACATCCCAGCGCACGTCGAGCCAGCGTTCAGGCTCCTCCTCGAAATCCTTCAGGGCCGGTGACTGGATCGGGTAGATCGTGATGCCCTCACCCGGCGTGACGATGCCGACGATGCGGTCGCCCGGCACGGCGCCGCCATTGGGGGCGAACTTCACCGGCAGGTCGGAATTGATGCCGCGGATCGGGATCGCCGACGGCCCCCGCGCGGGATCGGAGGGCGATCTCAGCGCAACGCCCTTCTTGGCGCCGTAGCGCGCACCGCGCTCCTCCTTGTAGTCCGGATACATGGCACGGGCGACGTTGGAGGCCTTCATCTCGCCGCGGCCGACGGCCGCCATTACGTCATCGATCGAGCTGCGCGCGAGGCGCGGCAGCGCGCCTTTCAGCTTGTCGTCGGCATAGTCGAGCTTGGCGCGCTCGAACAGGCGCTCGACGATGCGCCTGCCAAGACCCGC
Organism: Bradyrhizobium sp.; assembly: GCA_035293585.1. GTDB lineage: Bacteria > Pseudomonadota > Alphaproteobacteria > Rhizobiales > Xanthobacteraceae > Bradyrhizobium. Next base: position 7,438 of record DATGMN010000079.1, read on the forward strand.
ATATTGATCGCGCACGGCGGTGCGGGTGGCGCGGCGGATCGCGGCACGTGCCTTGCCGGTGCGCGCGAGCGCTTCCCAGGCCGACGGCGGCGCCGATTGTGCCTCCGAGGTCAGGACCTCGACCTCGTCGCCGTTCTGCAGCTCCGAGGAGAGCGGCGAGAACTTGCCGTTGATCTTGCAGCCCACCGCGCTGTTGCCGACATCGGTATGCACCGCGTAGGCGAAGTCGATGACATTGGCGTGCCGCGGCAGGGCGATCAGCTTGCCCTTCGGTGTGAAGCAGAACACCTGGTCGTGGAACAGCTCGAGCTTGGTGTGTTCGAGGAATTCCTCCGGATTGGCCCCCTCGGAGAGGATGGCGACCGTCGAGCGCAGCCAGGCAAAGGCATTGGATTCCCGCTTCAGCCGTTCGGTCGGTGAGCCCGAGCCCTCCTTGTAGAGGACGTGCGCGGCGATACCCAACTCGGCGACGCGGTGCATCTCCTCGGTGCGGATCTGCAGCTCGACACGCTGGTTGCCGGGGCCGATGACGGTGGTGTGGATCGAGCGGTAATCGTTCTGCTTCGGCGTCGAGATGTAGTCCTTGAAACGCCCCGGCACGACCGGCCAGGTCGTATGCACGATGCCGAGCGCGCGATAGCAGGCCTCCACGTCGCCGACGATGACGCGGAACGCGAAAATATCGGACAGCTGCTCGAATCCGATCGATTTGCGCTCCATCTTGGTCCAGATCGAGAACGGCTTCTTGCGCCGGCCGTAGACCTTCGCGCTCAGCCCGTTGGTGCGCAGATTGGTGGTCAGCTGGGCCTCGATCTCGCCGATCAAATTGCGGTTGCGCTCGGCCAACGCATCGAGACGCTGCTTCACCACCGCATGGGCTTCGGGATCGAGCGTACGGAAGGAAAGATCCTCGAGCTCCTCGCGCATCTCCTGCATACCCATGCGGCCAGCGAGCGGCGCATAGATGTCGAGCGTCTCTTCCGCAATGCGCTTGCGCGACTCCGGCGGCACGAATTCCAGCGTGCGCATGTTGTGCAGGCGGTCGGCGAGCTTGATCAGGAGCACGCGGACGTCGTCGGAGATCGCAAGCAGCAGCTTGCGGAGGTTTTCCGCCTGCTTGGCCTCGCGCGAGACCAGTTCGAGCCGCTTCAGCTTGGTCAGGCCCTCGACCAGCGCGCCGATCTCGGAGCCGAATATCTGGTCGATCTCGGCGCGCGTCGCCTCGGTGTCCTCGATGGTGTCGTGCAGCAATGCCGCCACGATGGTGGCATCATCGAGCTTGAGGTCGGTGAGGATGGCGGCGACTTCGAGCGGATGGGAGAAATAGGGGTCGCCCGAGGCGCGAGTCTGTGAGCCATGCGCCTTCATGGCATAGACATAGGCGCGGTTGAGCAGGTCCTCGTTTGTATCGGGGTTATACGAGCGGACGCGCTCGACGAGGTCATATTGCCGCATCATCCGCGCCCGCGACGTCTTGGGCGGCTTCACGGGCGACGTCGGGGCGGCCGCAACCGATTCGGTCGCAGCCAGCATCTGGGGTGGGCTCTGGCGCCGATACGCCATCGGGAAACTGCCTCTCAAACCTGGTCGCCGGACCTCCCGCGAGCGGCCCGGCGCGTCTGCCGCTCCCATTGTAACGCTGATCAGGCCGCCCGCCGATCACATCGGGGACAGATCAGATTGCGGATGTCCGGGAGCCGCGAAGGCTCTATGGTAACCACGAAAAGGCCAACAAAAGCAAAGGCCCGGATGCGATCCCGGGCCTTTTCTTTTGCGCTGGCAGCAACGAACCGAAACGAAACCGGCCTTGCCTATTCGTCCTCTTCGGGTTGCTCTTCCGGAGGCGCCAAACCCTCGAGTCCCTTCAGGAGCTCTTCTTCCGTCATGCGCTCGACCGCCACCTCGGTATCGTCGGCATCGACGCTGGCCCCGGCCGAGCCGATCAGGGGCACGGTATCGGGCTCCGGCTCGTCCACTTCCACGAATTTCTGCAGGGAATGCACCAGTTCCTCGCGCAAATCTTCCGGCGAGATGGTAGCGTCCGCAATCTCGCGCAGCGAAACCACAGGATTCTTGTCGTTATCGCGATCAACTGTTAGTTGTGAGCCGGAGGAGATCATCCGGGCCCGGTGGGCCGCCAGCAGAACCAGATCGAACCGGTTGTCTACCTTGTCAATGCAATCTTCTACGGTGACGCGCGCCATGGCTTGTCGCTCCGTTCTTTGAGGGCTCAAAATGCGGATTTTGTCGGCTAGTTATAGGGGCTGGTGCCAGTTCGCAAGACAAATTTGTGATTTGGCCCCTCCCCAGGCGTTTGCTAACGCCCTATTTAGACGTGCAAGACGGGCTATCCAAACGCCGCGACGATCGGTTTTGGACAAGAAAACGCTGTATTGCGTCGTCATAAACATACCTTTATTGCCCAAACCCCAGCTGAAGTGCGGTAATCTTACCGGAATGGGCCGCCGGGTGTCGGCAATATAAGTCTTGGCAGAATGAGTCCCGGCAGTACGAAAAGTCTCGGCAGTTCAGAATCCTGGCAGTGCTTTGAATGCGCGGTCGCTGCCTTCGCGCCAAAAATGGATACACCACTCAAGCGAGTAACCCACTGATGTCATCTACCACCAACAAGATCGCGCTCTTTATCGACGGCGCCAATCTTTACGCGACGGCCAAGACGCTCGGCTTCGACATTGACTACAAGCGCCTGCTCAAGGAATTCCAGGGCCGCGGCAATCTGGTTCGTGCGTTCTACTACACGGCGATTATCGAAGATCAGGAATATTCCTCGATCCGTCCGTTGATCGATTGGCTTGATTATAATGGCTACACCGTCGTCACCAAGGCGACGAAGGAGTTCATCGACGCCTCCGGCCGCCGCAAGGTCAAGGGCAACATGGACATCGAGCTCGCGGTCGATGCCATGGAACTCGCCGAGCATATCGACCAGATGGTGCTGTTCTCGGGCGACGGCGATTTCCGTTCGCTGGTCGAGGCCGTGCAGCGCCGCGGCGTTCGGGTGACCGTGATCTCGACCATTTCGAGCCAGCCGCCGATGATTGCCGACGAGCTGCGCCGTCAGGCCGACGTCTTTACCGATCTCGTGGAGTTGCAGTCGAAGCTCGGCCGCGATCCGTCCGAGCGTCCGGCGCCGCGCGAGCCGCGCCATCACGCGCCGCAATTCCTGCAGCGCGCGACGGCCGTGGCGCCTCGAGGCGGTGCCGATGAAGACTTCGACGATTGAGAAGCGCGCGGCAAACGGCAAGGTAACCGGTCAGGTCAACCGTCAAGTCGGCGGTCAGATTCCGCCGGCCGCGCTGCTCGCCACCGAGCCCGATCGCAATTGCGTGCTCTGCCCGCGGCTGGCCGACTTCCGCGCGCAGGCGCGCGCAAAGGAACCGTCCTGGTTCAACGGGCCGGTGTCGTCCTTCGGCGACCCGGACGCGCGGCTTTTGATCGTCGGGCTTGCGCCGGGACTGCAGGGCGCCAACCGGACCGGGCGGCCGTTCACCGGCGACTATGCCGGTGACCTGCTCTACGCGACGCTGCTGGGTTACGGCTTTGCACGCGGCCGTTACGAGGCGCGGCCCGATGACGGTCTCGTGCTGGTGGATTGCCTGATCAGCAATGCGGTGCGCTGCGTGCCGCCGCAGAACAAGCCGCTGCCGGCCGAGATCAACACCTGCCGCAGCTTCCTGAGCCTGACCATCGACGCCATGCCCCGCGTGCGCGCGATCGTGGCGCTCGGCCGCATCGCGCATGAGACGGTTGCGAAGGCCCTGAAGCTGCGCGGCTCGACCGTGCCGTTCGCACATGGCGCGGTCCATCAGGCCGGCCGCTTCAAGCTCTACGACAGCTATCACTGCTCCCGCTACAACACGAACACGGGCGTGCTGACGACAGAGATGTTCCGCAGCGTGTTTGCGAAGGTGAAGGCGGATCTGGATTAGGCCGGATCTGACTCTCTCCTTCGAAGGAGTGCCCGATCCGCGCCTGTTCTCGCCGGCAGTATCGCTCCGCGATCTTCGGCGGCTTCGGTCGGCATCTGAACTGCGCATTGCGGATTCGGGATTCATTGCTGGCGGAGGAACGGCGTCCCGGTCTCGTAGTGCCGCGGCAACACCTCAGGCTTGCTCGGCGAGCGAATAGCCTGGGAATAGCCTGTCGGTCGAGCGCGCGAGACGCTTGTCCGAGCCGGTTACGGCGTTCACATGCCCGAGCAGTTCGCCGGACGGACGATAGATGTTGGCACCTTTGAGGTCGTAGAGCTTTTTGCCTGCGAGGTCGAAAATCTCCGTGCCGACGACGACCGCCACGTGGATGCCGCGACTGTTAAAGATGTTGCCGGCCAAAATCGACCTCCCATTCCTGCGCCGGAGCGAAATGCTGCGCTCGTCGCGGCAGTGGCCGGATGAATCGCGTTGTTTGTCCTCGGCTGGATGTTCGCCTCAGTGCCGGCTCGCTTCCTTCGGAGGATGCAAATCGCCTTGAAGCCAGCGTCCAAGTGCTTTGGACTTCATCGGATCTTCATACGCGGCCAAGATCTCGAGGGCCTGATTGCAGACAGTGCATCTGAACGTATGCAAGTCGACGTCCCGCGCCCGAGCCGGCTCGATGCTGACAAGCATCATCGCAGCCTTGCATCTCGCGCAGGCCGGCCGACCGATGGCAGCGAACGGAGTGGCGGAAGCAACGCTCTGAGATTGGGCCATGAGGGCTTGCCTCTAGCGGCGGGAGCGCAACACTCTCTGTCACCGATGGATGCCTGTGTGGGGCGGTGATGTCATGATTATGCGCCCCAAGGGTCTCAAATGCGAATCAATTCGCCGGCGCCAAAAGGGCCAAGCGTAATCAGCCCCTCTTCGGTTTCGGCCGATCCACCCGCACCTCCCGGAACTCTTCAGGGCCCTTGATCAGGTTACCTTTCCGGCTGGCCTTTTCATTGCTCTCGGGCGTCGCAGCGGTCAGATTATCGATTGCTTTCGATGCCAGCTCCTTGGCCCGTTCTGCGCGCGCCGCCGATCCCTGCTTGGCTTTGCTCCGAACGGTGAGGCCGAGTTCGACCAGCCGGCGGACGGCCTCCGAGAGAGTCGTATCATTCGCGGTCGCCCACGCCTTAACCTCAGCAACCAGGCCGGTCGGCATTCGCGACGTAACAAGAGGATCGCGACCAGTCGTCGAGCTGTCGCGCCTCCGTTTCGATGTCGCCTTCATTGACTTCTTCATGGCTTTCGCGACAGGCCCGTGATGCATGATCGAACCGCTCGAGAGGCCGCTCGGCGCTGATTGGCTATCGACTGGGCCGCCATAGAGGAGGCTCACGGCAGCATCGGCAATGCGGCACACATTCTCCGCGCACACCCGCGCCAAACCACTTCCTTACTCAGGCGGCCTCAGTTCACCGCCAATCCAGCCCAAGGCGTTCGAATCGATCGGATCAGCAGGAGCTTGCGCTTCGTAAATCAGCCGGCATTTCAAGCAGCGAAGAGTCCTGTACTCGAAACCGGGCCTGCCCGATACAACGCGGAGGGTCTCCATGTGGGCTTTGCACATCGGACATCTCGGACGTACAGTTTCCCGCGGGGAAAGCTTGTTGATCAGTTGAGCGTCGGGCATCGGCACTCCCGGTTTGCGGGGCGGGAGCACAACACTCTCAGTCACCGATGGATGCCAGGGGCCGGGCGATGATGCGAAAAAGCCTACGCCAAATCGGCCGGGCCGTATACTGACAAATGCAGATGGGAACACGGCGCCGTGCAGCCGGCGCGGCTTCATCCATGCGCCACGAGCGGTCAGGCCCGCAGCAAAGCGGCTCGCGCCGCGGCCCGCGAAGCCCTCGACAAGAAAGCGATGGCTATCGCTGCCAAAAGGGCGCATGCTCCCTCAGCTTCAAGGCAGCGGCGATGGGGCGCTTCTCGAAAGGCAGGCACGCATGACCATCCGCTCGCGGCGGGAAGTCGTCATCTTCAAACATCCGTTCCGCATCAGGGGCATTGAGCGCCTCTTGCCCGAAGGCTCCTATGAGGTCGTCACTGACGAAGAGACCATCGAGGGGCTGTCCTTTGCCGTCTACCGCCGCGTCGCCACCATGATCATCGTGCCAGTCGAGGGCTCCCGCGGCACGAGCGTCGAGATGGTGCCGATCGGCTCGGTGGACCTCGCGGACGCGCAGCGCATCGATGCGAGTGCCTCCAATGACTGACGAACCGCTCGAGCTCGACAGGCACCGTGGCATGGCGGCACAAAAGGCGGTCGACCTCCGCCGTGCGCTGGCGGAAGCCGAAGATCATGCGAAGGAACTGCGCGAGCGGGAGGCCGTTATCGAACAGCATCTGCTGTCGGCAGTCGCCAATTCGTGGCCGGAGGCAGCCGCCAAGGCGCGCTATCTCCTCAATCTCTATGCCGCAAGCCTCTCGGAGCGGGACACCAGGCACCGCGCGCTGATCGCCGCTGTCTTCGACGATTTCGCCAGGCTGACCGGAGACAAGTGACCCGGTCGAAGTCGCCGCTGCTGCCTTCCGCGCAATTCCCCATCCGCAGGCGCGATGGCATGGGCTTTCGAAAGCGCGGTGGACGATACCGGAAGGAGGAAGCGCATGGCCCTGACAAGCGGCCGATTTATCGGCTACGAGTACGAGCGGATGATCGTGTTATTCTCGATGCTGGACGGCAAAAAGGAAGTTGCCTGCGCGATCACCACGTCTGCCATGGACGGGCTGGAGCGCGAGGCGCGGCCGAAATTCGACGAGCGCGAGGCGCAATTCATGCGGCTGCGGGCCCGCATCGAAGCCTGCGCCGACGGCAAGTACTGCGCTGCCGAGCTCGAAGGCTCTCCCCCTGGCATCGTCCTGCGCGGGATCGACTTTCGCGACCGGAGCTAGGGCGGCGCTTAGGAGAGGTCGCCTGGAACACTGGCCCCCTGCCTTCCAAACCTCGATCGTCATATGCCGTCGTTCGTCGCGCCGGCTGAGGCGATACAGGGACCCTCGGAGCTCCAAGCAGAGCGAGTTGATCGTTTGAAAGGCAAAGCGAAGATGAACCAGGTCCAAGTGGTCTCGATATTTACGATCGAGATTGACGGCAATCCGACCATTGCGTTTGAAGCCAGGAACATGGCTGAAGCCCGGGGGCTCTGCAAAGAGCAATGGTTGCTTGACGATCTGGGCGCTTTATCGTCAGGTGGATCGGCCCTTTGCAGCGTTGGCGCGAAATTGGCCGTTCGGCGAGCCACCGAACGCGAGACCCTGGTTTACAGGGAGGCCGAGCAATCCATCCCGGCGTCGGATGATTTGGTGCTGGCGTACCTTGTCGAGTTGGACGGGGTCGACCATCTAGGCTGAACGGGATCGTGAAAGATCCGCTCCGAGGCGCTGGCATGTTTTGGACCAGGCGCCTTCAATGCGACCTGTCGGAAGCTGTCAGGAGCGGAGGATGATAGGAACAGGAGATCCAAGCGATGTCTGAGCGAAAACCGCCGAGCCGCGCCGAGCTTGAGGCTCGCAAAGCGTTCAAGCCGGTTCCGCCCGAAACCACCGAGTATGCGAAAGCGCAGAAGGCCTTTCAGGAAAATCGGGAGCGGCTCAAGTCGGCGCGACTGGCTCGCGAGTCGGCCGGCACCGACAGCCCCCCGCCCCCGTCGAAGAGTGAACAAGGTTAGCGCCTGCTCCCCCGTCGACGCTTGATCCCGGCTTCGTGCCGCATTCCAATTGGCTTAGACGCGCGCCCTCGTGGCCGCGGGGAGCTGAATGTCAGCTCGGATTGTCCTTCAACCACGCCAGCACCTCGGCGGCGTTCTGGTCCGGCGGAAACACCGGGTAGAACACATGCGTGATCTTGGCATCGTCGATCACCAGCGTCAGCCGCTTGATCAGCACAAGTCCGGCCACCTCCATGGTCGGCAGCCGCAGCGCTTCTGTCAGCTCGAGCTTCTCGTCCGAGAGCACCGGAAACGGCAGATGCAGCCGTGAGGCCATCTCCGTCTGGTAGGTGTTGTCCTGCGTCGACAGGCCGAACACGTGCGAAGCGGCGGCGGCCTTCAGCTCGGCGAACAGATCGCGAAAGGCGCAGGTCTGCGGCGTGCAGCCGCGTGCGCCCGGGATCATGTCCCAATCGTCGACCAGCGCGATCTTGCCGGGCTCGCCGGTGCGCGGATAGGCGAACACGATAATACGGCCGGGTAGCGCCGACAGCGTCACCATGGTGTCGTCGGTCGCCCGCAACGAGATCGGCGGAATCGCTTTGCCCACAAGATGCGCCGCAGCGCCGTCATCGACGGGCGCGGGAATCCTGCTCCAATCGACCTCTTGAAGACTTCGCTGGTTCATCGCGTCGCTTCCTCTCCCGCTTTCCGGCTCACGCTGCAGATAGGCGCCGCCCGAAGAAATACCAGCGGGCTATCCCCTCGCCCGCATCAGGCGGCCCTTTTCCCGGCCCCAGTCACGCTTCTTCACGGTCTCGCGCTTGTCGTGCAGCTTCTTGCCCTTGGCGAGCGCGAGCTGGAGCTTGGCGCGGCCGCGCTCGTTGAAGTAAAGCTTCAGCGGGATCAGCGTCATGCCTTCGCGGTCGACCGCGCCAATCAGCTTGTTGATCTGCTTTCGGTGCAGCAACAGCTTGCGCGGCCGCTTCGGCAGATGGTTGAAGCGGTTGGCCTGCAGATATTCCGGAATGTTGGCGTTGATCAGCCAGATCTCGCCATCGCGCGCATCGGCATAGGATTCGGCGATCGTGCTCTTGCCGGACCGGATCGACTTCACCTCGGTGCCGGTCAGCGCAAGGCCCGCCTCCACCGTGTCCTCGATCGCGTAGTTGAACCGCGCTTTGCGGTTTTCCGCGACGACCTTGATCGCCCGCTCGTTCTTCTCGGCCACGTTACGCCTTCTTCAGGAGATCCCGGATTTCGGTCAAGAGCTCTTCCTCGCGGGTTGGCTTCGGAGGAGCGCTCGGCGTTGCCGCCTCGTGCCGCTTGAGCTGGTTCATGGCACGAACCACCAGGAACAGCACAGCGGCGATGATGAGGAAGTTCAGCGTCAGGGTCAGGAAATTGCCCCAAGCCAATACCGCGCCTTGCTTTTTGGCATCCGCAAGACTGACGACACTGGGATCCACCTTGCTCGAGAGCCGGATGAAGTAGTTCGAGAAATCGAGGCCGCCAGTGACGGCGCCGATGAGCGGCATGATGATATCGCCAACCAGCGAGTTGACGATGCCGCCGAACGCAGCGCCGATGATGACGCCGATCGCCAGGTCGACCACATTGCCCTTCATCGCGAAGTCGCGGAATTCCTTCAGCATCGCCCTGTCCCCTCTTCCCACGCTTCTGCGCAGCGACCCGTCAGTTGATCAGGCCGGCATGCACCATGGCGCTGCGCACCGCCGCCCGTGTCGGCTCGGTCACCGGCACCATCGGCAACCGCAGCTTCTCCTCGAGCTTGCCGAGCAGCGACAGCGCATATTTCACCGGCGCCGGATTGCTTTCGATGAACAGGTTCATGTGCAGCGGCATCAGCTTGTCGTGCAGCTTCAGGCAGGTGGCATGATCGCCGCGCTGCCAGGCGGCGTGGAACTCCGAGCACAGCCGCGGTGCGACGTTCGAGGTCACGGAGATGCAGCCATGGCCGCCATGGGCCATGTAGCCGAGCACGGTGGCGTCCTCGCCGGAAAGCTGGTTGAACTCCTCGCCCATTGCTGCGCGCTGCTGCGACACCCGCACCATGCTGGCGGTCGCGTCCTTGACGCCCGCGATGTTCTTCAGTTCGAACAGCCGCTTCATGGTGTCGACGGACATGTCGATCACCGAGCGCGGCGGGATGTTGTAGATGATGATCGGAATCCCGATCGCGTCGTTGATCGCCTTGAAGTGCTGGTAGAGCCCTTCCTGCGTCGGCTTGTTGTAGTACGGCGTCACCACCAGCACGGCATCGGCGCCCGCCTTCTCCGCATGCTCGGCGAGCTCGATGGCCTCCTTGGTCGAGTTGGATCCGGCGCCCGCAATCACGGGCACCCGGCCCTTCGCCTCGGCGATGCACCACTCCACCACGCGCTTGTGCTCGTCATGGCTCAGGGTCGGGCTCTCGCCGGTGGTGCCGACCGGAACCAGGCCGTGGGTGCCCTCGGTGATCTGCCAGTCGACCAGGGAGCGAAAGGCCGCCTCGTCCAGGGAGCCGTTCTTGAACGGTGTCACAAGGGCCGTGAAGGACCCCCGGAAAGTCGTCTTGGCTGCCATGGAACTCCTCCGCAAACGCCGGCCAAGGGCCGCTCAAACCTCAGGAAAAACCTTCATATCGGGTCTGGGCGCCAGACGAAAGGCCTGCCCAACCTAGCGTCATCAGATGTTCACCGTAAGGCACCTGGGTATCCGGCCGCGATTTTGCCGCGGTGCAGGAGCAAAAAGCCGCCGCCAGTCGCGTGTTTACTGTTCTTTTCCGAAATATTCAGTCAATTGCAGCTAACCGTTAAGGCCGGTAAGCCCGGCCCCCCGATTCGCCGCGAAGGAACGCCGTGACCCCTTCTCCACTCGCAGCCGTACTTCGGTCGACGTGCCGCCTGGCGCTCTCCACAGCGTTGGCGGGCGCACTGACCGTATCGGTGGTCATGACGGCCTTTGCCGCGAACGAGCTGATCGGCCATAAGGTTCCTCTGCCCAGGCCGCGGCCGACCCAGCGCAATGTGCTGCCGAAGACGATTCCGGCTGCCGCGCCGACAAACCTGTCCTCATCTGCCCAGACTGCAGCGAGTGCGACTGCTCCAAAGGTTACCGCCAGCATCGCATCGGCCGTGCCGATGGCGCCAGCCCCGCGACTGCGGCCAGGCTTCCCCGCGACGCCGCCGCGCAAGCCGGTGACGCCCGCCGCCGTCGCCGCGACGTCCTCGACCTCTCAGGGTGACAAGGAAGCGCTCGAAAATGTCATCGAGCTGATCCGCAAGCACAACCCGGGTGAAGCAACACAGGCGGAGGCATCGATCTCCGACCCCGTCGCGCGCAAACTCGCCGAGTGGATCATCCTGCGCTCTGACGACAATGGCGCAAGCGTGGAACGCTATCGCGCCTTTCTCGAGGCCAATCCGAGCTGGCCCTCGCAGAGCTTCCTGCGGCGGCGGATGGAAGCGGCGATGTGGGACGACAAGCGCGAGGATTCCGTCGTCTGGTCCTGGTTCGAGAATGAATCGCCGCTGTCGGCCAAGGGCCGCTTCGCGCTCGCCAAGGCCATGCTCGCGCGCGGCGACCGCGCCAATGCGGAGCGGCTGGTGCGCGAAGCCTGGCGCAATGACGGGATGAGCGAGGACACCGAGAGCACCGCGCTCGACATGTTCGGCGCGCTGCTCACGGGGGCCGATCACAAGGCCCGCATGGACACCCTGCTCTATAGCAGCGAGCAGCAGGCGGCCGGCATGCGCGAGGCGAAACGGCTCGGCGCGGCCTATGTCGCGCTCGCCAGGGCTCGGATCGCAGCCAGCGGGAAATCGTCCAATCTGCGCGCGCTCCTGGAAGCCGTTCCTTCCGAGCTGCACGGCGATGTCGGCTATCTCTTCGCCAAGATCCAGCTGCTGCGGCGCGAGGAGAAGTTCACCGAAGCGGCGCAGCTGATGATGAGCGCGCCGCGCGATCCGGCGCGCCTCTACAATGTCGATGAGTGGTGGATCGAGCGGCGGCTGCTTGCGCGCAAGCTGCTCGATGCCGGCGAGAACCGCAACGCCTACCTGATCGCGCGCGATTCCGCGCTTCCCAACCGCGACATCTACAAGACCGAGCAGGAGTTCACCGCGGGCTGGATCGCGCTGCGCTTCCTCAACGATCCCAGCCTCGCCGCTCAGCATTTCGCCCGCATCGGCGTCGGCAGCGCCAATCCGACCACACTGGCGCGCGCCGGCTATTGGCAGGGCCGCGCGGCGGAGGCCGCCGGCCGTGTGCAGGAAGCGCGTGTGGCCTACGAGTCCGCCGCCGAGCAATCGACCAGCTATTACGGCCAACTGGCACGCGCCAAGCTCGGCCTGCCGCAACTCGGCCTGCGCCCCGCCCCGCACAGCCGCGCCGCCGAGCGGCTCGAGATCGTCCGCGCCCTGCAGCTGCTCTATGAGCTCGACGAGCGCGAGATCGCAGTGCCGATCCTCGCCGACGAGGGCGAGAACGGCGATCCCGAGGCGCTGGTCGGGCTCGCCGAGCTCGCCGAGCATTATGGCGACGCGCGCGGCATGCTGCTGGTCGGAAAAGCTGCGCTGAACCGCGGCCTGCCGTTCGACCATTATGCCTATCCGCTCAACGGCATTCCGCAGTACCGCGCCATCGGCCCGGAGATCGAGCACAGCGTGGTCTTTGCGATTGCGCGGCAGGAAAGCGCCTTCAACCCGGCGGTGGTGTCGCCGGCCCAGGCCTATGGCCTGATGCAGGTGACACCCGATGCCGGCGAGTATGTCTGCAAGCGCGCCGGCGTCGCGTTCGACCTCAGGCGGATGAAGAATGATTCCGTCTACAACACCGCACTCGGCGCCGCCGAGCTCGGCGGGCTCATCGAAGATTACCGCGGCTCCTACATCATGACCTTCGCCGCCTACAATGCCGGCCGCGGATCCCTGAAGAAGTGGATCGAGCGCTATGGCGATCCGCGCGACCCGAAGGTGGATGCGGTCGACTGGGTCGAATTGATCCCCTTCTCCGAGACCCGCAACTATGTGCAGCGAGTGATGGAGAACCTCCAGGTCTACCGCGCCCGCTTCGGCGGCGGCATGCATCTGCAGATCGAAGCCGATCTGCATCGCGGCGCAGTGGAGTAGCGTATAGATCGCCCTTGCTTGGTAAGCCGACGGCGGCGGCCTGATCGCGGCCAGGCCGTCACCAATCCGTTACAGGTCGGCCCGCCGCCCCCGGCAGCCCCAAGGAAAGGTCCAATCGGCCGTGTGCATGGCGTTTGCTCGACGACTGTGGCCCGGACGTTATAGCCGCCGACGAGCGCCACGTCTGTTATAGTGCCCCTCACCTGAAACGACTCTTGCTGGAGCCTGCCATGACTACTCGTCGATATTTGGTGGTCTTCCTTTTTATTCTGGGTGGCACGCTCCCGGGTACGCCTTTCGAGTTCAGCGCGAAGGCCGCCGGGGAGACGCCCAAAGCGGTGCTCGCGGCCCAAATTCGCATCCAGGGATTCTCCTGCAACAAACCGAAGCGCGCCGCGCGGGACGTGAAGCGATCCAAGCCCGATTATGAAGTTTGGGTTTTAACATGCGAAAATGCGATCTACAGGGTCAGCCGTTATCCCGACATGGCAGCGAAGGTCGAACGGCTTCGATAGCTCAGTTCCGATCAAAAGCCATGGCGCCGCCGTAGATTGCCGCCAAAAGATTTTGCGGATGCATGCGTATGGCACCGCACGGGCTGCCGAGATCCGCGATGAGAGAACCTTGAGACCCCTCACCAATCCTTGAATGTCGGCTCGACGCAGCCCCCGCAGACCCAAGGAAAGGTCCAATCGGCCGTGCGCTTGGCGCTTTCGGGGATGTACTTGCTCCAGGCATCCGCCATGACCGGATTGATAGATTGCCAAATGACATCAAACGTTCCGGAAGAATTTACTCTGCCGATCATAACCGGCTTGGAAAGATGATGATTAGTGTTCATCACGACCTCGAAGCCGCTCGGCGCCCTTATTCTTTGACCGTACATGGCCTGCCGCACTGCATTCACGTCGGTGGTCCCCGACTGGACGACGGCTTGCGCCCACATCCTAAAGCCAATGAAGGTGGCTTCCATCGGGTCATTTGTGATTTTGTCTCGTTGCTCGTTGAAGTCGGCCCACATCTTCACGAACGCTTCGTTTTCTGCTGAGCTGATCGTGTAGAAGTAGTTCCAGGCTGCCAGATGCCCGACGGGCATGGTGCCCACGCTGAGCAATTCGCGCTCGCCGACAGAGAAAGTCATGACTGGAATCGCCTTGGCGTCGACATGCTGAGCTGCAAGCTCCTTATAGAAGTACGTATTTGCGTCTCCATTGATGGTTGATATCACCGCGGTCTTTTTTCCCTCCGAACCAAAGGCTTTGATCTTCTCGATGATCTCTCGCCATTCGGAATGGCCGAATGGCGTATAGATCGTCATGATCTCGTCTGGCGATACTCCTTGCGCGGCAAGATACGCGCTCAGGATTCGGTTGGTTGTGCGCGGATACACATAGTCGGTACCAAGCAAAACCCATCTGCGAACTTCCCCTCCTTCTTTGCTCATCAGATATCGGACAGCCGGAATTGCCTGCTGATTTGGCGCTGCGCCCGTGTAGAAGATGTTGCGCGAACTCTCCTCTCCTTCATATTGTACCGGGTAGAAGAGCAAGCCGTTCAGCTGCTCGAAGATCGGCAGAACGGCTTTGCGGGACGCGGACGTCCAGCAGCCGAACACGACCGCGACCTTGTCCTTCGCGAGTAGCTCTCGTGCTTTTTCGGCAAACATGTCCCAATCGGACGCCGGATCGACGATGACTGGTTCGAGCTTTCGTCCGAGCAGCCCACCCTTCCTGTTTTGGTCTGCTATCAGCATCAGAACCGTGTCCTTGAGCACGGCTTCGCTTATTGCCATCGTGCCGGACAGAGAATGAAGAATGCCGATTTTGATGGTTTCCTCGTCTGCCCGAGCCGCTGGCGTGACGACGCGCAGGAGCAGAAAAACGAGCAATCCGAATATGATGCCTCGTGGGATCAAACCTGACTTCACGCCGATGCTCCGACCAGTTCGAAAACACGGGTCTTTTTTGTCATGCCCTTGGCGATGACCGCATCGAAAGCCTTGAACTGGAAGCAGTGTTGAGCCCGCAGATAGACCCCTTCGCTCACGAGGATGACGGTGCCAAACTGCTTGTTCAGACCTTCGAGCCGCGCCGCCAGGTTTACCGTATTGCCAAGCGCCGTGTAGTTCATGCGCTCGGTCGATCCGAGGTTGCCGACCACGGCATCCCCGACATGAATGCCGAACCGCGTAAAGAATGGCTTCAGCCCCTCGGCTTCAAACTGGAAGTTAAGCTTTTCGCAGGCGAGTCTCGCCGCGAGCGCCCCCCGGCAAGCTCGCTCGACATGGTCGGGCTGTGGATTGGGTGCGTTCCAGAACACCATTACGGCGTCACCGATGAATTTGTCGATTGTTCCGCCTTCGGCGAGGAACGCGTCTGTAAGCACCGAAAAATAGCGCGAGGTCTGGTGCATGAGAATGTCGGGGTCCACGGACTCGGCAATGGTCGTGAAATCCCGGACATCGGTGAAAAGGACGGTAATCTCCTCTCGGACTCCGCCGAGCTCCGTAGAGATGGAATTGTCGATGACGCGCTTGACGAGCTCCTTGGGGACAAAGTGGGCGAACGACCATATCGCGCGCTGCGCGAGGTTCATCGCACCGCCAAGCTCCTGAATTTCTCTGATGCGTGATGCGTGCGGCGTGGGGTCTGGCTCAGCCAACCTCTGAAGTTTGACCGCCTCAGACGTGATGCTTTTCAGGGATCGAGACATTCCGCTGCCAAACATCCAGACGATCGGAATGAAGGCAGCACCGGCAATGATCGCGAGTATTAGCCCTGTGAACTGGAGCCTGCGAATATCCTGGGCAAAATCTTCTTGGGCCGCCATCAACATGATGGTCGCGTTGTACTGCTCGCCCAAACTGAATTTCGCCACCCTGAAGAGGTAGTCTCGCCCATCGTCGTCACGAATACTTCCGTCGTAGTGGTCGCGCCCCTGCGACCTTCGCAAGACTGCCGCCACGATCCCCGAGTTTATCTCCTTGAGGTTTGGCAATTGCGGTTCCGATGGATGCGTCATCGCGTTGACAACGAATTGGCCAAAATTCGGGTGGGCGATAAGGGAGCCGGTCGAGTCGTAGATCACGACGATCCCGTGCTCTCCAGGGCGTTGCGCCTGGACGAAATCGCTGAAGGTGTCTAGCTTGAGATCGGCAGCCAGGACACCGGGCACTTTGCCTCGCAACGGTGCGCTAATCGTGATCACCGGTGCGCCGATGCTAAACGCAAGATACGGCGATGAGACCAGCGGTTGGTCGGCTCTCATCGTCTCGCGATACCAGGGTCGCCGGCGGGCGTCGTATCCGTATTTCCACAGATCGAGTTGTCCGAGTTCGTTGCCCTGCTCATCTTCAAAAATTCGTCGCATAGGCAGTTCGCCACCAGGCGTGGGGCGAACCAGATTGATGGCCACCGTGGCACCCGGCGTCGCACGTAACTTGCCGCGCTGTTCATCGTTGAGTTCGTCAATGCGCCGCACCTGCAACCAAGCGCCATTTTCGAAACCCGCATAAACGCTATCCATTTGCGGCAGTTCCTGCAGTGCGGCTTTGAATAGCGGGATCGCGCGACCTGTCTCGGATCTCTCATTTGAATCGGCCACACCGGAACTGGTCGCCAGCACATGGACCAGGGAAGCTATGGTGGTCATCTCCGTCTGAAGGCGTCCGAAGGCCTTTGTGCTCGTTGCGTCCATGTAGGCGGACGCGGCGTCCTGCGTGGCCCAGCGAAGGGCCCGGGCCTGAATAGCGATCAGCAGCGTTGCCAAAGCGACGACAAACGCCATCACCGCGAAAGTGATTGAAGTTCGAAATGTGAACATCCCGCGTGCGCTCCTCACGCGGCCGACGCGCCGTGCCGGCTTCATGAATGACCCAGTCGCTCTTCAAGTCGCGATCGCCAGCCAACTCCATACCGCAAATGGCGGGTGCTCTCCGCAGAGCACCCGCCTGCCGAAAGGCCGAGCCGATTACTCGCCTTGATGAGATTTGATGGCTTGCTCAACCTCCCGTTTTATTGCGTCGAGGTTGAAGCTTGCTGGCGCTTGCATCGGAGGATACTCGATGGCCGTCTGTGCCAATCTGGCGACCTCCTGTTGAACCAGCACGAACCGCCAGAACTCGCGAGCCATGAAGTCATTCATATAGCCGCCACCCAGATCGTTCAGGCTTTGGCCGCGGATTGATGGCGTCCGCTCAAATGGATCCTGGCGGATGTTGATGATGGTCGGCATGTCGGTCGTGTCTTTCTCGCCTGGCCAACCGTAAGGCTGCTGGAAGAATTGGAATTTGAAGTCGTCGACGCGAAGCGCACCGAGATGCGGACCGGCGAAATAGAAGATCTCATGTCGCGCGGTAGGCCCCTTGCCCGTCAGAAGATCCATCTGGTTGTAACCGTCGAGGTGGTTCTTGTACGTGCGGCCTTCCAGCGTCACGCCCTTGAGAAGCTGCTCGGTGATGTTTGGGTTTCCGGCCGCCGCAACCAGAGTCGGGAACCAGTCAAGCCCCGAGATGAGTCCATTTTCAACTGAACCCGGCTTGATACGGCCCGGCCAGCGAATGATGCACGGCACGCGGAAACCGCCTTCGTAGCTGGTCCCCTTGGTGGCCTTGAACGGCGTCATGCCGCCATCCGGCCAGGTGAACACCTCGGCGCCGTTGTCGGTTGTGAAGATGACGATGGTGTTGTTGGTTTCCCCCATGTCGTCGATATGCTTGAGCAGAGCGCCGACGGAATCGTCGAGCTGAGCCATTCCGGCTTCCTCGAGACCATAATTTGTGTCGTGGTTCTGCATGGCGCCGTACTTCTTGGACAGGAACGTCCAGACGTGCATCCGCGTGGTGTTGTGCCAGACGAAGAACGGTTTGCCGTCGCGCTTGGCCTTGTCCATGAAATCGCTCGACGCTTTGACCAGCGTATCGTCGAACGTCGTCATGTCGTGCTTTGCCTTCAGGAACGGCAGGTCGTGCATGTTCGGCACGTTAGACATGTCGGGGAACGGCGGCAAAGGGCCCTCGTCGACGATCCTTTGCTTGCCAATCTTGCCCCAGCGCGGCATCTCCGTGGGGTCGTCAGTGTCCGTCGCATAACAATGGATCAGGCTGCGCGGCCCGAACTTGTTGTAATAATCCTGGCTGACCGGGAATGAGTACCAGTACGGATCGGACATTGCGTCGAGGTGATAAAGGTAGCCGAAGAATTCGTCGAATCCATGCACTGTCGGCAGATATTTGTTGAGATCGCCGAGGTGGTTCTTGCCGAATTGTCCGGTCGCATAGCCCAGCGATTTGAGCGCGGTGGCGAGTGTCACGGCCTGGTCGGGTATACCGACATCGGCACCAGCCTGGCCGACAGTCGTCAATCCGGTGCGGATCGGCAGCTCGCCCGTGATGAAGTTGGCGCGCCCCGCCGTACAGCTCGCTTCTGCATAATAGTCGGTAAACAGCATGCCTTCGGAAGCCAGCTTGTCGAGGTTTGGCGTCTTGCCCGACATTATTCCGCGGTGGTAGGCGCCGACGTTGAACCAGCCGACATCGTCACCCATGATGACAAGTATGTTGGGCCGCTGGCCGGACGGCGCTGGCTGCGCCTGGGCCAGAGCTTTTTCAACTGATGCGGCAGCGCCCAGTGCGGACGCTGCAGCCAGGCTTGTCGTCGCGAGCAGAACATTGCGACGGCTCAGATCGGGCGCGGTTTTATCCTTCTTATCCTCGCTCACAATTTCCTCCCTTTCTTGTTACGCATCGAAAACCAACGTGGCTGGTGGACGTATCCACCGCTTCCGCGTGGCGCGCAGCCGGGCGGTAGCGGCGGCAGTAATTCGGCGCGCAGAGATGCGAGCCGCCTTTGAGGACCTTGCGGGGAATTTTGATCTTGGGCAGCGACGGATCGTAGCTGTCTTGCTCACGCCCACCGCGCGGATTGTGCGGAATGCAACACGCTTTCGGCGCATCGGCCTCGTGTCTGGTGGACCACCAATCAGTGGTCCACTCCCAGACATTGCCGATCATGTCGTAGAGGCCGTAGCCGTTCGGCGGGAACGCCGTCACCGGCGAGGTGCGCTCGAAACCGTTGCTATCGAGATTTTCGTGCGGAAAAGCGCCTTGCCAGGTATTCGCCATTGGCCTGCCGCCGGGCATGAACTCGTTGCCCCATGCGAACTCGGCGCCGTCGAGGCCGCCACGCGCGGCAAACTCCCATTCGGCTTCGGTCGGCAAGTCCTTGCCGGCCCATTTGGCGTATGCGTCGGCATCGCGATAGGCAATGTGGACGACGGGATGATCATCGAGACCGCTGATCGAGCTGCGCGGTCCATAGGGACTGCGCCAGTTGGCGCCAAATTTGAAACGCCACCATTGCGACCAGTCGCGCAAATCAACGGGGTGCTTCGGTGGCGTGAAAACCAGCGAACCGGCCTTGAGCATATGCGGTAGCGCGCCCGGATAGTCCTTCGCATCGGGCGTCGTCTCCGCGAATGTCACATAGCCAGTCGCGTTGACGAACTTGCGAAAATCGCGATTGGTCACCGGCGTGCGGTCGATCCAGAAGGCGCTCACGGTGACGCGATGGGCTGGGGACTCTTCGGGATAATGCTTGTCGGAGCCCATGCGGAACGTGCCGCCCGGAACCCAGATCATGCCGGGATGGCCGGGTTCGTCCGATAAGGGGAGACATGCCGAAAAGCCGATCTCGCGCATGGGCGATCTCGCAGCAAACGGGCTTCAACTTATCAAGCGCTACCCCGCAATTTCGAGAATTTCCAACTCGCTTAGCGCGCCCCCGCGTCCGTCAAATCCGACTCGTCATCGCGAAGTACATTCGACTCAGAAGCGCGTCGCCGATCATGCATCATGCAGCGACACAACCAATGGTAACAGACAAAGAGTCGATAGGAAAGGACAGCGATACTACCTTAAAATGCATACGCTCTCAGCGGAAATGGATCTCGGACGCGGCCGTACCTGACAAGCAATGTACTCGTTGCGCCACGCCTGCCTAGAATCGGCCTACCTGCCCAGCGCTCCGGCTGATCGGATCAGTTATGACGTCCGCAATAGGATAAACTGCAGCGTGCGGCCGGTCGAGAGTGCTAGGCGGGTCGAAAGTGACAAGGGAGAGCAACGTGGAAGGTGATCGTGGAGCGGAGTCTTTGCAGGTGCGTCGTCATCACAGCCCGTCAGTGCCTGGTTGAACGCGCGACTTCTCCGCGTATATCCTGGCGCCGGCCCTCGGCCTTATTCTGTTCTCGACGACAGACATCGCTCGGGCCGACGAAAACGGCATCAGCTTTTGGATTCCAGGCTTCTTCGGCAGCCTATCGGCGACACCACAGCAGACGGGTTGGTCGCTGGCGTCGGTCTATTATCACACCGACGTTTCCGGAAGCGGCAATGTTGCCGTGTCTCGTGAAATAACCGTCGGCCAGTTCAATCCCGCCCTCAACGCCAGTATCAACGCGAATGTCAATGCCCGAGCCGATCTCGGAATGCTCATACCAAGCTACGTCTTTGGGACGCCAGTTCTCGGGGCCAAGCCTCTGCCAGCCTGCTTGGAATATATGGCAGTAACGACACGTCGCTGAACGGCACCTTCTCCGGCCAGCTGGCCGGGATACCATTTACCAGATCGTTTGGCGACGGGTCTTGAACTCGCGACATCTGCGTAAGTTCGTTGTTCGCCTAAGGGTTGAGGCTTTGTCTCGGCGATTTGCTTTCGGAGAATCGCCCATGCAGTTGGAAGAGCTTCATAGCTTCTGGGCGAAGGTGCTCGGCATCCTGGTCCGCATTGGATGATTGTGATGGCATTGCAGCGCCTTGACCAGGGCGCAGGCGCTCATGTGCAGGCGATCGCCGACATGCTCGACACAAATCCGACCTTCGTGACCACGCACGCGAGATTTCAGGAGAGCAAGGGCCTCATTCGCGAAACTTTGGCTGGCGAGGACGCTACGGCCATCGTGCTGTCGCTGACCGAGCAGGCTCGCCGTCACCTGGCCGAACTCGCTTCGCTGCAAGAGCGCTGACTGGCGCAGCGAGGGCCCTTCTCTGTCAGCTCCGAGCCACCACCAAGGCAACCAGGCAAAACAAAAAACCCCGGCAGTTGCCCGCCGGGGGACCTGTGAGATCCTCCTTCAGGCCTCGGTCAGAAGTTGCGCTGAACGCGGACGTTCATATAGGCCGTATCCTGGTCCTTGAAGGTGTAGGTCTGCGTCGGCTGCGGCGCGCCGGGCGAGAACGTCGCCGAGCCCGTGAAGCCCTGCGTCAGATGGAACCAGCCGGCCTCAGCCGAGAACGTGAAGTTCTTGACCGGCGTCCAGCGGGTGACCACGCCCGCCATTGCGGCGGTGTAGTTGGGGTTGCAGGTGTAGGTCCTGTTCAAACCGGCAACGGCCGCACCATAGGCGTTGCAGTACTCGGTCCGAGCCGTGTTGTCATACCGCACCCAGCCGGCACCACCGAACAGGCTGGTCGACCAATAGGGATCCCAATTGTGGTTGAACGCGCCGCGGACGCCGTAGGCTGTCGTCAGGTGGATGTTGCCGTCACCGCCGGCTGCGGTCGGCAGCCAGACGCCATCCGTGGTCGCACCAAAGCCGATCGAGCCGGCCGCGCCGAACTGGCCTGGAACGCCGCCGAGCATCAGGAAGTTCGGCGAAGTGCCCGTGGTTGAGATCACGTTCTTGGTGTCCCCCTTTGCATAGGTGGCGTCGATCTTGATGTCATCGCCGGGACCGGTCGGGATGTTCTTGACCTGCAACGCAGCCATCACCGAACCGCCATACTTGCTGCCCGGATGGCCCGACAGAACCGAATCGGTCGCCGCCGTCGCACCTGCCACCGGCACACCACCGGCACCGAGAACGTTGTAGCTGCCGCTGACCTGATGCAACTCGCCTGAAAGCTGGAACAGGCCCCAGGCCTGGTCGAGGCGGACGTTGCCGACCACGTCGGGCATCTGAAAACCGGCGTAGGCATTGGTACCGAGGCCATTCGGCTCCACGCCGAGCGCCAGGTTGTAGACAGCGGTGCGATTGAACTGGGTCGGATCATCAAGCCCGATGCTGGCCGACACGCCGTTGCCGAACTGCGCGGTGTACTGGATGTTGTTGACGCCGGTGATCGAGTCCTCACCGCCGATCAGGAACGAGGTGTTGTTGCCGGGATAGCCGTTCCACGGCGTCGCATAGGCCGAGGACGACTTGCCGAAGGTGAAACCGGCGAACTGGATGAAGACGTATTCGACCGCGACATAGCCGCCGCCGACGCCATTGAGCACGTTACCACTGAGGCCGCCGACGACCGCAGGAGCCGCGCCGACCGTCGACGGGTTGCTCGAGCCGAAGTTGTTGAACTGGAAGTCGCCCTGGGCAAAGGTCCGGACAACGCCATATTCAGTACTGGTACGAGTATCGACCGTCAGCGCCATACGGGAACGGCTCTGGAAGTAATCCGCAAACCGGTTGCCCTGGCCCGAGTTGCCGTTCCACGCGGGAGCGCCATAGGTGCCACTGGCGTTCACGGTGGTGTCGACGCGCAGATAGCCGCCGATCTTGATGCAGGTATCGGTACCCGGGATGTACCAGAATCCTGCACCGTACAGAGAGCAGACCCTCACATACTCGACCGCTTTGGCCTTGACGGGAAGGTCGGCCGCCTGCGCTCCACTCACGGCGACAAGACCCGCCGCCGAGCCGAGCATGAGGCTCTTCACCAACTTCATTTTCAAACCTCCGAGTTGCTGTGTCAGAAGGTTCGGGAGTCCGCCGGGTGCTGACACCCTCAAGGCAGGCTCCCTCATCCCCCGCGACCCGCGCGCCAAAGCAGTAACGTATCCGGCAACCGACTTAAGGTTGCAAGCCACGAAGCCAAAAGCACGGGACGACATCGGGATGCCGCTCTCCCGCTGCCGTGAGATGCAGCTCACCTCATGATCTTGGCGAAACCGCCTCGGCATTTTGGCAAGCACATGAGGACCGTTCCGGAGGCCTGCCTCATTTCATTTTTCAGATGAGTGTTGCGCAATCAGCACATGAAGCGGTGGGCGGATACGCCAAGCCCGCGCAGTCGTGCACGGAAATTGCTTGTCCCCACGCCGCTGAGCGTCGGCGGAGGCCTTCATCGCCTCGGGTCGACAAACCCCTCGCCTCGACGAGCCTCGGATGGCTCAAGGCCAAAAAGCAAAACCCCCGGCAGTTGCCTGCCGGGGGCTTGTTGAGATCCTCCGTCAGGAGGCCTAGGTCAGAAGTTGCGCTGAACGCGGACGTTCAAAGCCATCGTGTCCTGGTTGTGGAAAGTCCAGGTCTGAGCCGGCTGCGGCGCACCAGGCGAGAAGAACGCCGTGCCCGACATTTCCTGCTGCAGGTGGAACCAGGAGACTTCGGCCGAGAACGTGAAGTTCTTGACCGGGGTCCAACGGGTCACCACACCCACCATCGCGGCGGTGTAGTTCGGGTTGCAGCTGTAGGTCACGCCCTGACCGGGAACGAGTGCGCCGAAGGCTCCGCATATCTCAGCCTTTGCCGTGTCGTCATACCGCACCCAACCGGCGCCACCCCACAAGCTGGTCGACCAATAGGGATCCCAGTTGTGGTTGTAGGCACCGCGGACGCCATAGGCCGTGGTCAGGTGAATGTTGCCATCACCGGTGACACCACCCAGCGTAGACGCGGTGGGCAAAAAGACGCCGTCCGTGGTCCCACCGAAGCCGATGGTGCCGCTGCCGGCAAACTGGCCGGGAACGCCACCGATCATCAGGAAGCTCGGCGAAGCAGCGGAGGTCGCGATGACGTTCTTGGTGTCACCCTTTGCCCAACTGCCATCGATCTTGAAGTCGTCGCCCGGACCCCACGGGATGTTCTTGATCTGCAACGCGGCCATCACCGAGCCGCCGACCTTGCTTTCCGGATGACCCGACAGGATCGAATCGGTCGCCGGCGTCGAACCCGTCACAGGCGCGCCACCGGCGGCCAGGACGTTGTACGTGGCACCGACGTGATGCACCGCACCCGAGAACTGGAACAGACCCCAAGCCTGGTCGACGCGGACGTTGCCGACGAGATCAGGCCATACGAAGCCTTCATAGGCGTTGGTGCCGGCGGTCGAAAAACCCGTCAAAAGGGGTGCACCGAGACCCGGACCCAGGTTCACCAGCGGAGTGCGGTTGAACTGGGTCGGGTCATCGAGGCCGATGCTGGCCGACACGCCATTACCGAACTGCGCGGTATACTGGATGTTGTTCACACCAGTAACCGAGTCGTTGCCGCCAATCAGGAACGAGGTGTTGTTGCCCGGGTAGCCGTTCCAAGGCGTCGCATAGGCCGAGGACGACTTACCGAAGGTGAAGCCGGCGAACTGGATGAAGACGTACTCAACCGCGACATAACCGCCGCCAACGCCGTTAAGAACGCTTCCGCTGAGGCCGCCGAGCGGAGCCGCAGCCGCGCCGACTGACGTCGGGTTGGTGCTGCCAAAGTTGTTGAACTGGAAGTCGGCCTGACCAAAGGTGCGGACGACGCCATATTCGGTGGCTGTGCGGGTATCGACCGTCAGCGCCATACGGGAACGGCTGTTGATGTAGTCAGCGAAGCGGTTGCCCTGCCCCGAGTTGCTGTTCCAGGCTGGAGAGTCGTAGATGCCGCCGTTGAACGTGGTGTCAACGCGCAGATAGCCGCCTATCTTGATGCAAGTATCCGTGCCGGGGATGTACCAGAATCCGGCACCATACAGGGAGCACACCTTCACGTATTCGACCGCTTTGGCCTTGACGGGAAGGTCGGCTGCCTGTGCTCCGCTCATGGCGATGAGACCCGCCGCTGAGCCGAGCATAAGGCTCTTAACCAACTTCATGTTAAACCTCCAAGTTGCTCTATCAGGGAAGGTTCCGGATCCGCTGGGTGACGACACCCTTAAGGCTGGTTCCCTAGTCCCCGTGAACCCGCGCTCCAAGTTCCATCGCGCCTTCGGACACACCCGCGGAACGCGAGGGACTTAAGCGACGAATTTGAAAACACGGGACGACATCGGGATGCCCCCCTCCGTCGCACGAGCAGAATTACTGAAGGACCTTGCACAAGCAACAAAGTAACGACCTCAAACGCCTTGCTGCAGCGCGTTTTCAGATGGGTGTTGCACAAATAACACGCAAACGTGATTGGACATCTCTCCCAAGCCCTTGTTTTCAAATGGTTTTTAAAATTGGCTCCATTCGCGGTCAGATTGCCCCGTAGGCAATCGGCATCCGGTTTTCCCCCGCCGCAGCCCGTGCTCGTTTCGAATCGAGCAAGCTTCACCGACTCTTTATAATAAGGGCGCTCCAAGCTCGTAGGAATCGCCGGGGCCGCGCATGCTCGGGCCTTCGAGCTAGCGATCTCGGAGGCCAACCGGCCTTCTCATCACGCAGGCGGGATAGTGCAAATCTGCCGCTTGCGGCGCAGAGCAGCGTCGGGCATATCGGCGGCAGCCGGAGACGTGGCCGAGTGGCTGAAGGCGGCGGTTTGCTAAACCGTTATAGGGTTGTAAAGCCCTATCGAGGGTTCGAATCCCTCCGTCTCCGCCACCTGCTGAAGCTTCGGCGCGGCAAGCCCAGCCAAACGACACCAAGTGGCCAATCCTCTCTGACTGGGAGCTGACACAGCAGACAGATCGGCCTTTTGCGTCGGCAGGCCGCAGCTTCGGAGATAGCTCTTGCCGAGCCTTGCCGGTCGCAAATCGGAGAATCTCGCCGCTGACGCCCGGCGATTCGCGAAGGGGCAGGATGTTCAAGCAGCAATTGGAGTTTGCGGCCGGCGCGCTCGCTTCTGGCAATCTGGCCGCAATCGAGATCGTGTGCAGAGATATTCTCGATGTCGATCCGAAGAACGTCTCTGCGCTCAATCTGCTCGGCGTTGTCGCGGCGAACATTGGAGCGATTGATCACGCGAAGTCGTATATCAAGGCCGCCTTGAGGATCGAGCCGGGCAACCAAAGGGTTCGAGCCAATCTGGACCTTCTCAAGACAGGAGCGAAATCTTTACATCCATCTGAGGCAATGACAGCGGCGACAGGATGAGACCGCCACAGGGCCAGATCTATGCGTCCACCAAGTCTAGGCGTCCACGTGGATATGCTCCGGAGACATCCCCTGCTGGAGACGGTCGTACATCTGCGCGTACAGATTTTCCAATTGCCGGGTATAGAGGGTCGTGTCGAACAACGCCGACGACGATCGGTTGCGCGCCAGCCTGTCCTTGATCGCGGCAAGCCTTGGGGGCTGGGTTGCCAAGTCGATTGCGAGGCTCTCAAATTGCTCTCGGCTTTCGGTGATCAGCTCGGGCAACCCGACCGCGTTCAACAGGCTTGCTGCGACCCTGCCCGCAAATGTCTCCCCGATGCGCGTCAACACCGGCAGGCCCATCCACAAGGCATCGCTTGCCGTCGTGTGCGCGCTGTAAGGCCAGCTGTCCAGGAACAGGTCTGCCAGGCGATGTCGCGCAAGATGATCTGCCGATGACGACAGGCGCTGCGTGAACACCAGGCGGGAGGCATCGATGCCCGCCGCGGAGGCCTGCTTCCGCAAGTTGCCGATAGCTGTCGCATTGGCCTGGGACAGCCACATCACACTGCCCTCAACCGCCGCCAATACGCGCATCCACGAGCGAAACAGGTCGGGATTGAATTTGTATGCAGCGTTGAAGCAGCAGAACACAAAGCCGCGGTCAGGCAGGCCAAATTCGGCCCGCGCAAACGCGCGCTCCGAGACCAGGCGGCTTGCCCCGTCGTGCGGCATATAGCTGTGCGGGAGGTAGGCCACCTTTTCCGCGTAGCCATGCTGGTGTAACGGCGGAATCAGGACGGGATCGGCGACGATGTAGTCCATGAATTGTGCGCCCATGGTTCCGGGAAAGCCCAGGTAATTCACCTGGACCGACGCAGGCCGACGGTGAAAAATCCCGGTGCGCGCATGCTGGGTGAAGCCGTTGAGATCGACCAGGATGTCGATCTCCTCCGCTCTGACGCGCGCAGCGACTTGCTCATCCGTCAGAGTCGCGCAATCCGTGAACCGGTCGAACGACCGTTCAACACGGGCACGGATCTCGGAATGGTCGTTCGGCCCGATAGAGATGCCCAGGATCTCAAACCGCGACCGGTCATGGCGTTCGAAAATGCCGGCCGTAAGGTAAGTCACCGGATGCTGACGAAAATCGGCCGAGACATAACCGACCCTGATCTTGTCGTGCGTGTAGCGCTCGCCCCGCCGGACGGGCTCGCCGCCTGATGGAAAGTTGTGTGCGACCCACGAGCGCGAACATTTCAGCCGGACCTCAAGCGATGCAGGCACCGCAAGACAGTCGAACGGCAGCACCGGCTCTTTGTCGTCCTCGATGGCTTGGATCAGCCTGCTGCGGTCCGCGTCGAACTCTCCCCAATCGCAACACTGCAGCCTGGCCTGAAGTCGCGATCCCGACAGTCCCGGCAGATTGGGCTCCAGCAACTGCGCCTTGTCGTAAGCCTGAGCAGCGTGCTCATGGCGACCGAGGCTGGTCAATGCGTAGCCCCGCCCCCGCCAGGCCACCGCCGAGTTGGGGTCGAGAGCGAGCGCGCGGTCGTAGGCCCCCAGCGCCTCACCAGGGCGGTTGACCGCAAGCAGGACTGCCGCTTTCCCGAGCCAGGCGGGGGTCTGGTCAGGCCCGAGTGACAGGGCCTTGTCGAAGGCCAAGCCGGCCTCATGATGCCGCTTCAGCTCGAACAAGACCTGGCCGAGCGCGAGCCAGGCATTCGTGGCGCTGGGGTCGAGGGTCAAGGCCCGGTTGAAGGAGGCAATCGCGTCCTCGTAACGCTTGAGTTGCGTGCGCAGAACGCCCTGGTTGACATGCGCTTCCGCATAAGCGGGAGCGAGCGACAGCGCCCTTTCGATGTCAGCGTGCGCTGCGTCGAATTGCCCAGCTTGCAGCATCACAGAGCTGCGCTCGGTGATGGCAGCGACATGGTTCGGCTCGATCCGGAGCAGCCTGTCAAAGGCGGCCTGCGACTCCTGCAGCCGGCCGAGCTTGAACAGCGCGGCCGCCAGCACATAAAGCAGATAGACGTGGTCTCCGTCGATCTCCAATCCGCTCTGGCACACCTTTCGTGCGGCCTCGAACCGTCCGAGCCGGCAAAGCACGGTGGCGTAGTTCTGCATGAAGTCGAGATTGGTCGCCTGAACCGCGAGGGAGCGGGCCATCAGCTGGGCCGCTTCATCCTGGTTGCCCTCCGCCGCCTGGATGATCCCAAGCGAATGCAGCGCGTGAGGCTGCCGCGGGTTGCGCTTGATGATCTTCCGATAGATCTTTGCCGCGTCTCCGAACTTTCCGCTCCGGTGCAAGGAAAAGGCTAGCTGCAGCTGCTGGGCTTCGTCACGACTCGACATGCAATTTGGCCGAAGGAAATGCAGGTACGCTGCGATGGCGCCCCGTTTAGCACCTTTTCGAGCCGTGTGCAGGCCTCGATGATTTTAGCCAGGCGGACCTGGCCAAGGCCGCGAAGCCGCACCGCAGGGATGCTGCTCTCGCGATGAGCCAAGGCCAGCTCCGCACAGGCGGCCTGACAGGACGGTCATGCAGCCCACAAAAATCCGGAGCGCGAGGCTCGCGCTCCGGATAAACTCATGTGATGATCGAAACAGCGCTGCCGCTCAATGTGCGCTCATCCAGGCGCGTGCCTCGCGCTGGGCGCGGGCGATCTCCTCGTCCGACATCTGATCGGCGACCTCGCGACGGAGCGCGATCGCGTCGGCCCGGCCCTTGAGCGCCGCCAGGTTGAACCATTTATGTGCGGCGACCAGATCGACGAGGCCGGAACGGCCGCTCGCCCAGTACAGCCCGCGCTCGAACAACAGATCCGGGATCGCGGTCTCCGCAACCGGCATCGCCAAATCCTGATCGATCATCCCCTGAAACATAACGCAACTCCCCTTTTCTTCTTGCCGCTGCCCTCTTCCGAGCGCGGCCCCTGTCCACTCGATCGCCACTATCCCCCAAGCCGCTGCGGGCTTGTTGAGGCCGATCATGACCGCTCAAATTTGAAGGGCAGTTTAAGAGGTGCGATGAACCGGGCGTAAACGCGAAAGCCATGCGGATGCAGGAAGTGCCCGTATTTCAAGGATTTGTGCCGGCGGGTGAGAGAAGGTTTACCCTGCGGGTTGGCAGGGCGATAACCATTGCCGGACGTCGGCGGCCTCGTGGCCATGGCCTTGCGCGAGCCATCCATCCGTCGTCACGCCGCACCGGCCCGGCGCGAAGCCCAGCATGATGACCGGCCCCCACGTCACGAGCAGCAGGCTGCGGCCGCTCCGCAATGACGACGATGTCTGAAAAGCCGGATCGCTCGGCCCGTGTCCGTCATCGGGTGATGCCTCGCGCCGACGCACTGGCGGATGATCACGGCCGAATGCGAGGTCTGCAAGACCGGCGAGCGCTGCGGCCGCCGCCCGGTTGCCTGCCATCGATGTCGGAGAACGAGGTCTTGCCGGCAGCGACTTGCCCGGCCCGCTGGGAACGAGGGCGTCGGCGAACACGTCAGGACCAAATTTCGAACCGGAAGCAGTTCCGGTGAAACTGCGGTCCCTCCTTCACGGGAAGGATCCGCACCGAGCGAAGAAAACGTGTTTCTTCTACCGAACCCGCCTGAGGAAGCCTGAAGCTTCGAAAAAGCTGTGGTCCAGCCGCTTGACCTGATGTCTCGCCGACACCCTCTTTCGTCAACCGGAGCTCTGGATTGTTCCATCGGCTCCAATGACGTGCCGGCAAAAAAGCCTGCCGGCATTCAGTAAGTCAGGTGTGACTTACTTCTTCTTCTTGGCGACCTTGCGGGTCTTCTTCGCAGTCTTCTTCACTGCGCTCTTCGCCTTCTTCGCCTTCTTCGCTTTCTTAGCCATAGTGCCCTCCGATCAAGTGAGTTGGCTGTTCGACGTCGCGTGCACTCGGGGATCGAGATGCACGACATCCCGAATACACCAACACAAGGAAAAAAACAGCGTCCCACTTAAGGAAGTGTTGACGAGCGAAGGCTAGCGCGCGCAGCTCAGTTCGACTCGGAGGCGCGCAGGACGCGCGCGACACGAT
The DNA here is from genome assembly GCA_035293585.1 of Bradyrhizobium sp. Lineage (GTDB taxonomy): Bacteria > Pseudomonadota > Alphaproteobacteria > Rhizobiales > Xanthobacteraceae > Bradyrhizobium. The sequence continues at coordinate 37,282 of DATGMN010000079.1, forward strand.
GCGAGGCGCGCGCGAATTTTCGCGATCGGCATTTGCAAAGAATGCAAGAAATGCCCGCGCTGCAGGGCTTTCTTTGATCGTTGTTCGATGCATGCGAAATCGTCGCGCAGCGTGCGCGAACAACGGCGCGCGCGAAAAACACGCGGGCGCCGACTCCGAGTCGCAGATTTTGGCAACGAAAAAATTTTTGTGCTTAACGCCGCCGGAGGGTCCGCTGGGCGCGTCGAAGCCGTCTTCGGAGCCGAATCGTGGATCGTCGATTCGGATCGGCGCATCACCGCCGGCGGTCGCAGCGAGCGCGAGCGAAGCGATCCGACGCCGGAAGGCGGCGCTGGATTGCGCCCGCCGACGCGGCTTGCGACGACGACGGGCGGCGTTCGGAGCGAGCCTAGATGCCGAGCTTGGACTTCAACAGCGCGTTGACGGCTTTCGGATCGGCCTTGCCGCCGGTCGACTTCATCACCTGGCCGACGAACCACTGGATCGCCGCGGGCTTGGCCTTGGCCTGCTCCACCTTGTCGGGATTGGCGGCGACGATGTCGTCGATCACCTTCTCGATGGCGCCGAGATCCGTGACCTGCTTCATGCCGCGCTCTTCCACCAGGCGCTTCGGGTCGCCGCCGTCCTGCCAGACGATCTCGAACAGGTCCTTGGCGATCTTGCCGGAGATGGTGCCCTCGCCGATCAGGTCGACGATGGCCGCCAGCTGCGCGGCGGAGACCGGCGAGGTCGCGATGTCCTTGCCTTCCTTGTTGAGGCGGCCGAACAGCTCGTTGATCACCCAGTTGGCGGCGACCTTGCCGTCGCGCCTGGCGTCTGCGAGCGCGCCCAGCACGGTCTCGTAGAAGTCCGCGCTCTCGCGCTCGGCCACCAGCACCCCGGCGTCGTAGGGCGACAGGCCGAGGTCCGCGACAAAGCGCGCCCGTTTCTGATCCGGCAGTTCTGGAAGGTCCGCCTTCAGCTCGTCGACAAAGCTCTGGCTGAACTCCAGCGGCAGCAGGTCGGGATCCGGGAAATAGCGATAGTCATGCGCCTCTTCCTTCGAGCGCATCGAGCGGGTCTCGCCCTTGTTGGGGTCGAACAGGCGCGTCTCCTGCTCGATCGTGCCGCCATCCTCGATGACCTCGATCTGGCGCCGCGCCTCGTACTCGATCGCCTGGCCGATGAAGGTGATCGAGTTCATGTTCTTGATCTCGCAGCGGGTGCCGAGCGGCCCGCCCGGCTTGCGCACGGAGACATTGACGTCGGCGCGCAGGGACCCCTTCTCCATGTCGCCGTCGCAGGTACCGAGATAACGCAGGATCGAGCGCAGCTTGGTCACATAGGCCTTGGCCTGCTCGGCATCGCGGATGTCGGGCTTGGAGACGATCTCCATCAGCGCCACGCCGGAGCGGTTGAGGTCGACAAAGGACATGGTCGGCGACTGGTCGTGCAGCAACTTGCCGGCATCCTGCTCGAGGTGCAGCCGCTCGATGCCGATGGTCGCGGTCCGCCCGCCCTCGAGCTCGACTGTGACCTCGCCCTCACCCACCACCGGCGACTTGTACTGGCTGATCTGGTAGCCCTGCGGCAGGTCGGGATAGAAATAGTTCTTGCGGTCGAACACCGAGCGCAGGTTGATCTTCGCGTTCAGCCCGAGGCCGGTGCGCACCGCCTGCCTGACGCATTCCTCGTTGATCACGGGAAGCATGCCGGGCATCGCCGCATCGACCAGCGAGACATGGCTGTTCGGCTCGCCGCCGAACGCGGTGGAGGCGCCGGAGAACAGCTTCGACTTGGAGGTGACCTGGGCATGCACCTCCATGCCGATCACGACCTCCCAGTCGCCGGTTGCGCCCTTGATCAGCTTGCCCGATGTCGCCGTCATGCCTTGTCATCCTCGATCAGGGCGGATGCGATCCGCTCCCATTCGGCTTCCAGAGTATCTTTCGCGACGGGTTGGCCGGCCTGCCGGTACCAGTAGCCGGCGTTGCCGAGATCGCCTTCGACGCGGTGCAGATGGGCATGCACCCAGGCAGCCTCCCGCGACGGATCATCCTGGACGACCTTGTGCGCCTGGTTCCAATCGCCTTTCGCGGCCCACCAGAGCCCTGCAAGCGGCGGCGCAAGAGAGGATGCGGGCGCCGCGCCCGACAGGCTGGCTCTGAAGTCGGCGATCTTCACCATCACCTCACCACCAACTCACCACCACCTCTTGGGCGTAAACCGGCCGGCGGCCTGCTCGATCACCTCGCCGAGCGAGAACAGCGTCTCCTCGTCGAAGGGCCGGCCGATCAGCTGCAGCGCCAGGGGCAGGCCCTGCGCATCCTTGCCCGCCGGCACCGCGATGCCGGGCAGCCCCGCCATGTTCACGGTCACCGTGAAGATGTCGTTGAGATACATCTCGACCGGGTCGGCGCCGCTCTTCTCGCCGATACCGAAGGCGGCCGATGGCGTCGCTGGCGTGAGGATCGCATCCACGCCCTTGGCAAAGCAATCCTCGAAGTCTTTCTTGATCAGCGTGCGCACCTTCTGGGCCCGCAGGTAATAGGCGTCGTAATAGCCGGCCGAGAGCACATAGGTGCCGATCATGACGCGGCGGCGCACCTCGGCGCCAAAACCGGCGGCGCGGGTGCCCTCATACATCCCCCCGATGGAGCGGCCGGGCACGCGCAGGCCATAGCGCACGCCGTCATAGCGCGCGAGGTTGGACGAGGCTTCCGCAGGCGCCACGATGTAATAGGCCGGCAGCGCGTATTTGGTGTGCGGCAGCGACACCTCGACCAGCTCGGCACCCGCCGCCTTCAGCCAGGCAGCCCCCTCGCTCCAGAGCTTCTCGATCTCGGCCGGCATGCCGTCGAGGCGATATTCCCTGGGGATGCCGATCTTCATGCCTTTCACGGATTTGCCGATCGCGGCCTCGTAATCCGGCACCGGCGTGTCCACCGACGTCGTGTCCTTGGGATCGTGCCCGGCCATCGAGCGCAGCAGGATCGCGCTGTCGCGCACGGTCCGCCCGATGGGACCGGCCTGGTCGAGCGAGGACGCGAACGCGACGATGCCCCAGCGCGAGCAGCGGCCGTAGGTCGGCTTGATGCCGACGGTCGCGGTGAAGGCCGCGGGCTGGCGGATCGAGCCGCCGGTGTCGGTCGCAGTCGCGCCCATGCAGAGCAGTGCGGCAACGGCCGAAGCCGACCCGCCGGAGGAGCCGCCCGGCACGAGGTTCGTGTTCGAGCCCTCGCGGCGCCAGGGATTGGCGACCGGCCCGAAGCAGGAGGTCTCGTTCGACGAGCCCATGGCGAACTCGTCATTGTTGAGCTTGCCGAGCATGACCGCGCCGTCGCGCCAGAGCTGCGACGTGACCGTCGATTCATAGGTCGGCACGAAATTGTCCAGGATCTTCGAGCAGGCCGTGGTGCGCACGCCCTTGGTCGCGAACAGGTCCTTGATCCCGAGCGGAATGCCGGCGAGCGGCCCGCCCTCGCCCTTGCCGATCCTGCCGTCCGCCTCGCGCGCCATCTCGCGGGCCCGGTCCGGCGTTTCCAGCACGAAGGCATTGAGCGCCCGCGCATCCTCGATGGCCTTGAGATGCGCGTCCGTCAGCTCGAGCGAGGTGAATGATTTGGCCGCGAGGCCGTCACGGGCCTCGGCGATCGTCAGCGATGTGAAATCGGTCATTTATTGATCGGGCTGCAGAAGAACGGAGACAGGGTCTTGTCGTTTTTGGGGTCGTCGTCAGACGCCTTGGCGCGGGCCTTGTCGGCCGCCTCGAGCTCGTCCAGCACGGCATTGACCGCCGCGTCGGGATTGGCGGCCTTACCCTGGCGCTCCATCGCGTCGAGATAGTTCATATAGGCCTGATAGGCCTTTTCATCGTCGCAGAGCAAACACATCGCTGGCGTCCCGCTATTCGGAAGTGGGCTATTCGACGACCTTCGGCACCAGGAAGAAGTGGTTCTCGGTCGCCGGCGCGTTCTTGACGATATCGTCGGCAATCCCGCCGTCGTTCACCACGTCAGTGCGCTTCTTCATCTCCATCGGCGTCACCGATGTCATCGGCTCGACGCCGGTCACGTCGACCTCCGCCAATTGCTCGACAAAGCTCAGCATGGCGTTGAGCTCGCCCTGCAAATGCGGAACCTCGGCGTCGTCAACCGCGATGCGCGCAAGATGCGCGATGCGGCGGACGGTATCGGCGTCGACAGACATATATAGGGCCTCGGCTGGCAGTTTTCAGCCTGCCGTATAGCAGAGGCCGCTTTCGTGCCGCAACCGCGGCTTCCGCCGGTGCCGCATCCTCCCAACACCTCTGCCATCGGGAGAGGTCGGAAGAGCGCCTATCGGGCCAGTTTGCGCATTTGCGCCTGCGCGGCCTCGGCAAGCGATCGGGTCAGCTCCATGGCGGGCTGCTCGCACCCCATCCGCACCGCCTGCCCGGCCCAAAGATTGGTGAAATCGACCTTGCCCTGCTTCTCCGCCGCATGGCGCAGCGGCGCGAAGGCGGTCGCGGCATGGGGAAAGGCCGGCGCCTCCGACGACATCGGCCCGACCTCGGCCATCACGCGGTTCTTGACCCCGCGTGCCGGCCGTCCGGTCATCACATTGGTGATCACGGTCGAATCGTCGCTGGCCTCGGCCAATGCAGCCCGACCGAGCGCGCTCACCTTGGATTCCGGACAGCGCAGATAGGCGCTGCCGATCTGCACGCCGGCCGCGCCCAGCGCGAAGGCCGCGGCGATTCCCCGTCCATCGGCAATGCCGCCGGCGGCCACGACCGGCGCCTTCACCGCATCGACCACCTGCGGCACCAGCGCGAAGGTGCCGGGCTGCTCGGCGATGTTGTCGGTCAGGAACATGCCGCGATGGCCGCCGGCCTCCGCGCCTTGCGCGATGATGATGTCGGCGCCGTTCGCCTCCAGCCACACCGCCTCCTTGACGATGGTCGCGGACGCCATCACGAGGCAGCCCGCGGCCTTGACGCGCGCGAGCAGCGCGGGATCCGGCAGGCCGAAATGGAAGCTCACCACCTCGGGCTTCAACTCCTCCACCAGCGCGCACATCGCGGCATCGAACGGCGCGCGGTTCGCGGCATTGACGGGCGCGGCAGGATCAAGGCCATGCTCGTGATAGTAGGATGCAAGACGCTGCCGCCATCCCGCTTCCCGGGCGGGGTCTGGCTCCGCCGCATTATGGCAGAAAAAATTCATATTGACCGGCGCCGCGACGCGCTGGCGGATGATGTTGACCTGCTCGCGCGCCTTCTCGACCGAGAGCATGGCGCAGGGCACCGACGCAAGGCCGCCGCCTTGCGCCACCGCGATCGCGATCTCGGCATCAATGGCGCCCGCCATCGGCGCCAGCAGGATCGGATGTTCGATCTTCAACAGCTCGGTGAGGCGGCGATCCGGCCACATGGTTCAATCTTTCGCTCGAGGAGTTCGGCGGGCAGCGTTGCGCGCTTGATGCGGGACATTAGCCGGCTCGGCGCGGGGCGGAAATTCAATAATTGAGAACGGTCCGATCTGGATCCGAAAACGAGAACATCCCGGGCACAGGCCGTCCGTGCGATGGCACTTTGCCTCGGACGACCCGCGCATGCTATGCCGCGCCATGCCCGCCCCTGTCCTCCCCTTGATCGAAGCGGTCGCCCACTTGCCCGCGCGCGGTGCGCTGATCGGGCTCGATCTCGGCACCAAGACCATCGGCGTTGCCGGCTCCGATCCCGACCGCCGGCTTGCGACCGGCATCGAGACGGTCAGGCGCAAGGCATTCAAGCTTGACGCCGCACGGCTGCTCGCCATCGCGGCGGAACGCAAGGCAGCCGGCTTTGTGCTCGGCCTGCCGATCAACATGGACGGCAGCGAAGGGCCCCGCGCACAATCGACCCGCGCCTTCGCCCGCAACCTGGCACAACTCACGGAGCTGCCGATCGCGCTGTGGGACGAGCGGCTCTCGACCGCAGCGGTGGAGCGCGAGCTGATCGGCATGGATGTCAGCCGCGCCAGGCGCGCCGAGGTGATCGACGAGCACGCCGCGATCTTCATCCTGCAGGGCGCGCTCGACCGGCTGGCGAATTTGCCTTGAGCCCCGTTCTATCAATCCGGGTGATATCCGTCCCGCCCGAGGTGGCACAGTTGCAAGAAGCTACCTTGCAAGGCTCGCGATCGGGAAATCCATCGAGACCAGCAAACCGTCCGGCAACCAGTGGCAGCTCATCTGCCCGCCATGCCTGCTCACCGTGGACTGCATGAGGGACGTTCCGAAGCCCTTGCTGGAGGGTTCTGCGACGGCTGGACCGCCGCACTCCTTCCACTCGATGTTCAGGCGGTCGTTCTCGACGGACCAAGTCAGTCTGACTGTCCCGTTCTCCGAGCTGAGGGCGCCATATTTGGCAGCATTCGTCGCCAGCTCATGAAAGATCAGGGCCATGCTGTTCGTTGCATGGTCTCCCAGGCCGACGTCCGGTCCTTTCATGACGGCCCGCTCGTACGGGCGAAGCACGGTCTCCACGAGGCGTTGAAGACTTACGCCCGATGTCCCACCATCGCCAAAAGACCGTCTGACCAGCTGGTTGGCTGCCGAAAGCGCCTCGAGCCGGCCCGATAATTTGCGCTCCAGCTCGTCCTTCGAGCTGGAGGTACGGGCCGTCAGACGCAGCATGCCACCGGTGATGGCCAGGAGGTTCTTGATCCGATGCGCCATCTCCCGCGTCAATTGCTCCTGCTCGCCGAGAGCCGCTTGCAATCTCTGCTCCGATTGGATCATGCGCATCGCCACCGCCGAGAAGGCCGCGAGCTCGGTCAATACGCGCGCGTGCTCCCGTGAGAAGTGCGGGCTTTTCGATGCAACGACCCAGAGCGTCCCGACGGCGCCAGCCTCATCGGCCGCCCTGAGTTGGAGAGGCACGAGGAGCACCTCGGGAACCGAAATACCCGCGTCGTAAATCCAACCGTAAACGGTCTCCGGATGCTGCATCAGCACCGGTGCATTCTTCGCAAGCGTTATGGCGCAGGGACTGAAATCGCCCGGCGTTCGGGCGCCCTCGAAGGCCGCAAGCGCGCCATGCAGCGCAAACCAGCGGAACTCCCGGTCTTTATGTTCGAGGATCGATATTCCGGCGGAGGTGGCTTCGGTCGCCTCCATGGCCAGCCGGACGAGACGAGGCAGCACCTGGCTGGGATCGTGGGCCATATCGTCGGCAAGATCGCGCAATGCCAGTTTTTCGCGCAGATAGTCCGGCGTTGCGGCGCTGCGCCGGGCCAATTCGTCGGTGATGATGATGTCTGACGCGTCACGTGACAGCATTCGAAATGGCCCGGAACGTTTGCTGCTTACAAAACTTGCACTCGATAGGCCTTCTTCCCGACAGGAGACTGCGTTTGAAAGTATTGCTGGTGGAGGATGAGCCGCTCATTCTGATGGACATCGAACTCCAACTGCAGGGAGCGGGACACGACGTTGTCTCGGTCTACAACGCCGATCGGGCGATCGAAGTGCTGGCTGCCCAGCGGATCGACGTCATTCTAACCGACATCGACATGCCCGGTTCCATGGACGGTCTCGTGCTCGCTGCCGCGGTGCGAAAGCGCTGGCCGCCGGTTCGGATCGTGGTCATGTCCGGCAAAAAACGGCCGATGCGGGACGAGCTTCCGCAAAGAGCCCGCTTCATCGAAAAGCCGGTTCATGCCCGACATCTCCTGGACGCCGTGGGCATCTGGTGAAACGAGCGGATCGGCAGCAGCGGTGAGGCCGAATTCCCCTAGCCATGCCCGGCGAGCCAGATCGTCTGCACGACGGCGCCGAGATTGTTCAGGCCGTGCAGCACGATCGTGAGCCAGGTCGAGCCGGAGCGGTAGCGCAAATAGCCGAACCAGAGCCCGAGCGTGAACACCTCGCCGAAGAAGAACCAGTCATATTGCAGATGCAGTCCGGTCCACACCAGTGACGACAGGACGATCGCACCCAGCGGCCCGAGCCGTGACTCGGACCAGCCGCGATAGAGAAAGCCGCGCGCAAAAAACTCTTCCGAAACCGGCGCGGCCACGCAGAAGGCGACGATGAGAAGCAGCAATGCGCCGTCGGCGCGCGCGGATTTCAGCACATCCACCATGAATCCGGGCTCGGATTCGCGCCCCGAGAGGCGCGACAGCACTTCCCAGATCGCGATCACACCGACGAGGCCGACGATGCCGATCAGGAGGTTTTTCCAGCTCGTCCCCCGCAGCGCGAGGTAGTCGGCAAAGGAGGTGTCGGTGAAGCGGATTGCAAACCAGATCGCAGCGACCACGGTCGGCAGGCCCATGATCACGGACAAGGAGATGGTCAGGCCGCTAGCCGCGGCGGCGCGAATGGTCCCGGCGATGTCGGCCATATCGCCGCTGCGCAGGACCTCATAGACCAGCACCAGCACCTGGCCCGCGAACAGCGCGGCGAATGCGAACACGCCCCACAGCAGGGTGCCCCAGAATTTCCAGACATGCCGCCGCGCGGGCAGTTCGGGCGGGACGATGGCGGGGGGATTTTCGCGAGTGAGAGAGTCCATCAGCTGGCTTTCAGTAGGTGCGACGTTGTCTCCCCATCGTCATGCCCGGTCTTCGCCCGCGGCCGAAGCGGCTTCGGCCGCGCAGGCGGGACAAGCCCGGCCATGACGGAGGAAAGAATCTTCACGGCAGCGCCCGCTCCAGGAGCGCACGGAGATCGTCATGGGAGAGATCGACCGCGCCATACATGCCGGTGTGAGTGGTCGCAAGGCGCGTCGCCGCGAACAGTTCGGCATTGCGGGGCGCGACCTTGTTGAGCGCGGCGCTCGCGGCAAGCAGCGCCAGCTTCTCGACCGCAAGGCGTGCGACCCGCTCGCTGTCGGGCCGGCGGAAAGCCTTGCCGATGAAGGCAACCGTCTCGCCCGCTCCCGGCAACCCCTGTGTCTCCTCGGCGAGCCCGCGCAGCACGCCAAGCGCCGCATCCGCCTCGCGCGAGAGCGCGCGCAGCACGTCCAGGCACATCACATTGCCCGAGCCTTCCCAGATCGCATTGACCGGCGACTCCCGGTAATGCCGCGCCAGAATGCCCTCCTCGACATAGCCGTTGCCGCCGAGGCACTCCATCGCCTCGTACAGAAACGGCGGCGCGCTCTTGCAGACCCAGTATTTGATCGCGGGCGTCAGGAGCCGCATATAGGCGGCCTCGGCGGGGTCCGACGGCGTACGGTCGAAAGCGCGGCACAGCCGCATCACCAGCGCAATCGTCGCTTCCACATGCAGCGCCATGTCGGCGAGCACCGCCTGCATCAGCGGCTGGTCGGCGAGATGCTTCTGGAACACGCTGCGATGGCGCGCGTGGTGCAGCGCGTGCGATAATCCCGAGCGCATCAGGCCGGCGGAGGCGATCGCGCAATCCTGCCGCGTCAGCTGCACCATCTGGATGATGGTGCGGATGCCCTTGCCTTCGTCCCCGACCGGGGTCGCATAGGCGCCCATGAACTCGACCTCGGAGGAGGCATTGGAACGGTTGCCGAGCTTGTCCTTCAGTCGCTGGAACTGGATGGCATTGAACGAGCCATCGGGCGCAAAGCGCGGCATGAAGAAGCAGGTCAATCCGCCTTCAGCCTGGGCCAGCACCAGGAACGCATCGCACATCGGCGCCGACATGAACCATTTGTGCCCGGTGATGCGATAGCCGTCACCGTCGCGCTCGGCCCGCGTCATGTTGGCGCGCACATCGGTGCCGCCCTGTTTCTCGGTCATGCCCATGCCGAGCGTCATGCCGCGCTTGGTCCAGTATGGCGCAAAGCCTGGATCGTAGGCCGGCTGCGAAATCACCGGCATCACCTTGGCGAGCAGATCCGGCTGGGTGGCGAGAGCCGCGACCGAGGCGCGCGTCATCGTGATCGGGCAGAGATGCCCGGTCTCGACCTGCGAGGCGATGTAGAACTTCGCCGCACGCACCACCTCGCTCGGCGCACCCGCAGGGCTGCCATCGGAGGCCCAGGTCGAATTGTGCAAGCCGGCATGTGCCGAATGCGCCATCAATTCGTGGTAGGACGGGTGAAACTCGACCTCGTCGCGACGGTTGCCGCGCGAGTCGAACGTTCTCAGCTTGGGCGTGTTCTCATTGGCGAGCCGGCCGCGCGCAGCCATTGCAGCGGAGCCCCAGTGCCTGCCGAACTCGGCGAGCTCCTTGGCCGCGTCGGCACCGCCATTGGCCGCAATTGAGGCGACCAGCGGTGCATCGAGGGTGAACAGATCGACGTCCTCGAATGGCGGCGACTGGTTGAATACCTCATGCGTGGCGAAGGCGGGCTTGGTCATGGCCGATGTCCTGTCGGGTATCACTGCTCGCGCGGCGGGATCGGGAAATCATAGGCCGCCCCGCCTGCACCCGGCAGCGAAAAGTGCCACCACTCCTTGGCATAGTTCACAAAGCCTTGCCGTGCCATGGCGGCAACAAGCAGATTACGCCAGTGCCGCTCGGCGGGCGAGATCGAGCTTGCCGCCGTGTATGCCTTGGGGTCGGTACAGTCATAGCCGGTCCCCATATCGACACTGCCCTCCGGCGCCCGCGCGGCCGCAGGCGCCGCACAGTCGGCATAATCCTTTGCCGGATCGAAGGTCGCCGAATTGTCCGCCTTGAGGTCGACCAGGGTCAGATCCAGCGCAGCGCCTGTCGAATGGCCGGACCGGTGGGCAATGAAGCCGAGACGGAACAAGTCTGTCTTGGCGAAGGACGGATTGAAGCGGTGCTCCGCTGCGGTCTCCTTGCCGTTCCGCGACCACGCCACCATGTCGGCGACCGCACGCGTGGGCCGGTAGCAATCGAACATCTTCAGCGAGAGATTCTGCCTGGCCAGTTCCCGCTGGACGGCCTTGAGCCTCAACCCCACCGCGCGCTTCACCACGCATTCGGCGGCGTCGTAACCCGGAAGGCGATGGCCGGTGAAGTTGTTCGATGTGGCGTAGCGGATGTCCTGGATGATGCTGGGGTCGATGTCGCGGAGATAGACGAAATCGGCAGGGAGCGGCTGGGCGTTGGCTTGTGCGCCCAAGCCGGTCACGGCGAGGAGGATCGCAATTCGCAGAGCAAGCTTAACTCGTCCGGTCATCGGTTACTCCGTCATTCCGGGGCGGTCCGAAAGGGCCGAGCCCGGAATCTCGAGATTCCGGGCTCGATGCTTCGCATCGCCCCGGAATGACTGCGGGAGACGGCTGTCCGCGACTGACCGGGGGATAACTCTTTTGACTGCCATTGGCCCTTGCCCTGCCCCCCATCCCCGCCTATAGCTCTCGCTTTAATGACATCGCCAACGAAATCGACCTTTGTCCTCGGTCACCGGCATTTGCTGGGAATCGAGGGCCTTTCCGCAGCCGACATTACCGGCCTGCTCGACCTTTCAGAAGAATATGTCGAGCTCAACCGCCAGATCGACAAGAAACGCACCTCTCTGAGAGGGCGCACGCAGGTCAACCTCTTCTTCGAGGCATCGACCCGCACGCAATCCTCCTTCGAACTCGCGGGCAAAAGGTTGGGCGCCGACGTGATGAACATGTCGGTCTCGTCGTCCTCCATCCGCAAGGGCGAGACCCTGATCGACACCGCGGTGACGCTGAACGCCATGCATCCCGATATCCTGGTGGTGCGGCATCATGCGTCGGGCGCGGTGGAACTGCTGGCGCGCAAGGTTGACGGTTCCGTGATCAATGCCGGCGACGGCGCGCATGAGCATCCGACCCAGGCGCTCCTGGACGCGCTCACCATCCGCCGCAACAAGGGCCGGATCGAGGGCCTCAGGGTCGCGATCTGCGGCGACGTGATGCATTCGCGGGTGGCGCGCTCCAACATCCTCCTGCTCAACACCATGGGCGCGCGGGTGCGGGTGGTGGCGCCCTCGACGCTGCTGCCCGTCGGCATCGAGCGGATGGGAGTCGAGGTCGCCCGCGACATGCGCGAGGGACTGGAGGGCGCGGACATCGTGATGATGCTGCGCCTGCAGCGCGAGCGCATGAACGGCTCCTTCGTGCCGTCATCAAGCGAATATTTCCATTATTTCGGGCTCGACCAGAAGAAGCTCGCCTATGCCAAGCCCGATGCGCTCGTGATGCATCCGGGGCCGATGAACCGCGGCGTCGAGATCGACTCCATCGTGGCCGACGGCGCGCAGTCGCTGATTCGCGAGCAGGTCGAGATGGGCGTGGCAGTCCGCATGGCGGTTCTGGAAGCGCTCGCCCGCAACTTGCCCAACGCTTAGCGCATGATCCGGAAAAGTGGGCACCGGTTTTCCAGAAAGATCATGCGCAAACAAAGAACTGAGACGCGATGGACACCGTCATCGCGCTCAGATGTTGGAGCCAGGACGCTAGCATGCCGATTCTGACCGACCGCCGCCCGATCCTGCTTGCGAACGCACGCGTCGTCGATCCCTCGCGCGATTTCGACGGGCCCGGCGATGTCCTGATCGCCGACGGCCTGATCCGCGAAATGCGCCGCGGCATCGGCGCTGCCGGCGTCCCCGAAGGCACCGACATCATCAATTGCGGCGGCAAGATCGTGGCTCCCGGCCTGATCGACATCCGCGCCTTCGTCGGCGAGCCGGGCCTCAGCCATCGCGAGACCTTTGCATCGGCGAGCCAGGCAGCCGCGAGCGGCGGCATCACCACCATCATCTGCCAGCCCGACACCGATCCGGTGATCGACAATTCGGCGACGGTGGATTTCGTGCTGCGCCGCGCGCGCGACACCGCGATCGTCAACATTCACCCCATGGCGGCGCTGACCAAAGGCCTCGCCGGCCACGAGATGACCGAGATCGGCCTCCTGAAGGCGGCCGGCGCAGTCGCCTTCTCCGACGGCGCCAAAAGCGTGACCAGCGCGCAGGTGATGCGCCGGGCGCTGACCTACGCCCGCGACTTCGATGCGCTGATCGTGCATCACACCGAAGACCCCGATCTCGTCGGCGAAGGCGTGATGAACGAAGGCGAGTTCGCGGCGCGGCTTGGGCTGATGGGCATTCCGGATGCGGCGGAAGCCGTGATGCTGGAACGCGACATGCGCCTGGTCGGCCTGACCGGCGGGCGCTACCACGCGGCATCGCTGTCCTGCGTCGCCTCGCTCGATATCCTCAAGCGGGCCCGCGACGCGGGGCTGTCCGTCAGCGCCTCCGTCTCCATCAATCACCTCGCGCTCAACGAAAACGACATCGGTCCTTACCGAACCTTCCTCAAGCTCGCCCCGCCCTTGCGCACCGAGGTGGACCGCCAGGCGCTGGTCGCGGCGGTGGCGTCGGGACTGATCGACGTCATCATGTCCGACCACAATCCGCAGGACGTCGAGGTCAAGCGGCTGCCGTTTGCGGAGGCTGCGGCTGGCGCGGTCGGTCTGCAAACCATGTTGCCGGCGGCGCTGCGGCTGATCCACAATGGCGACATGGACTGGAAGACGCTGATCCGCGCAATGTCGACGCGCCCGGCCGAGCTGATGGGGCTGCCGGCCGGCTCGCTGCGCCCGGGCGCGCCGGCGGACGTGATCGTGATCGATCCCGATACGCCCTGGATCCTGGATCGCGCCGACCTGAAATCGCTCTGCAAGAACACGCCGTTCGATGAAGCGCGCTTCTCGGGCCGGGTCGTGCGCACCATCGTCGGCGGCCGCACGGTCTACGAGCATGTCTGACCGGCGATTCGGTTTCGGGAGCCGCTGTAATGGGACCTGAGATTGCCCTGCCTCTCGCCCTGGTGATCGGCTACCTGCTCGGCTCGATTCCGTTCGGGCTGATTCTGACCAGGCTTGCAGGCACGCCCGACCTGCGCTCGATCGGCTCCGGCAATATCGGCGCCACCAATGTGCTGCGCACCGGGCGCAAGGGGCTTGCCGCCGCGACTCTGCTGCTCGATGCGCTCAAGGGCACGGCCGCGGTGATCGTCTCGGGCGCGATCGGCGGGCCCGAGTCGGCGATGGCGGCCGGCCTCGGCGCTTTTCTCGGCCACCTCTTTCCGGTCTGGCTCAAATTCAGGGGCGGCAAGGGCGTTGCCGTCTATATCGGCATTCTGATCGGCCTGTACTGGCCGGCCGCCGTGCTGTTCTGCGTGATCTGGCTCGCCACCGCCGTCCTGACCCGCTACTCCTCGCTCTCGGCGCTGGTCGCAAGCCTCGTGACGCCATTCTTTCTGTGGTGGCTCGGCCATTCCGCATTGGCCGCCCTGTTCGGCGTGCTGACGCTGCTCCTGTTATACATGCACCGCGAGAACATCCGGCGATTGCAAGCGGGCACCGAAGGCAAGATCGGACAGAAATAGGCGCCATCTTCAAGGCGCGAAGAAATCGCCACGCCTTCGCCGCGGCAAAGTTACAACACCGCCGCAAATCCTGTTCGCAAGTCGGGTGAGACTCTGGCGAAACTTTTTGCCGCCTGTCATCCTTGGTCAGGGGTAGTTCGCATTGGAATTGGTTGCCGAAGATGAACCAGAATGATTCATCCGGCGCGCAGCGGGGGCTGGATCTGAACAGCACACCGTCGAAGGCGGGCGCGCTTCGCAGCGGGGCGAGCGCCTTGCTCTCTGCTGCCGCCATTTGGTCGACAGGCGATGCGTCGCCGCCGCCGGTGGAGGACGTCGCGCCGGCAAGGGCCTCGGAGAGCCCAACACTGCCCGAGAGCACGAGCGCGTCCGAGACGATCAGCGTCGCTGAGAACAACGTCGCCGACGAGAACGACCGGCTCGCCGAGATCAACGGAGCTGTCGAAGACGACAAGGCTCCCGAGACCAAGACCCACGAGACCAAGGCTCCCGAGACGAAAGCCTCCGAGACCGGCAAGATCTCCGAGGACGGGAAAGTCCGTGAGAAGGCCGCGAGCTGGCGGACACCGCAGCCATCCGAGTTGCTGGCGGAAGCGCGGTTCTTTTTCAATTCGATCGGAAAACGTGCGCGGCAGGACGCCCGCCCCAAGGCCGTCGCCGACGCCAGCCTTGTCGACACGAAACTTGCCGACACCGCGCTTGCACCCCTTGCGCCAGTCGCGAAAGGTGCAGGCGATGTTGCGGCTCGGCCGCCGCAACACTGGCCGCCGCAACATTTATCGCTTGCCTTGCAGGGCGGTGGCTGCTTTGCCGCCTTCACCTGGGGCGTGCTGGAGCGGCTGTTGGAAGAGCCGTCGGTCG
>DATGMN010000080.1:0-126366 GCA_035293585.1 Bradyrhizobium sp.
CACGTTGGACACGGTCCCGCCGGTAGTCACGATCTCAACGACGGGTGCAACGACCAATAAGGCTACGCAGACCATCGCTGGTCACGTGACCTCGACAGAAGCGACGCCGGGCGCCACGGTGACGCTGTACGACAACGGCACGCAGGTCGGCACCGCGACGGTCGGCGGCGACGGCAGCTGGAGCAGCTCGGTCTCGCTGTCGGAGGGAAGCAACAGCATCGTCGCCAAAGATACCGATGCGGCGGGCAACACCGGTGCCAGCAGCGCAGTGGTGTTCACGCTGGACACGGTCCCGCCGGTAGTCACGATCTCAACGACGGGTGCAACGACCAATAAGGCTACGCAGACCATCGCCGGTCACGTGACCTCGACAGAAGCGACGCCTGGCGCCACGGTGACATTGTACGACAACGGCACCCAGGTCGGTACCGCGACGGTCGGCAGTGACGGCAGCTGGAGCAGCTCGGTCTCGCTGTCGGAGGGAAGCAACAGCATCGTTGCCAAGGACACCGATGCGGCGGGCAACACCGGCGCCAGCGGCGCGGTGGTGTTCACGTTGGACACGATTGCCCCGGCGGTCACGATCTCAACGACGGGAAGCCTCACCAACCAGGTCAAGCAGACCATCGCCGGTCACGTGACCTCGACAGAAGCGACGCCTGGCGCCACGGTGACGTTGTACGACAACGGCACCCAGGTCGGCACCGCGACGGTCGGCAGCGACGGCAGCTGGAGCACCTCCGTCGCGCTGTCGGAGGGGAGCAACAGCATCGTTGCCAAGGACACCGATGCGGCTGGCAACACCGGCGCCAGCAGCGCGGTGGTGTTCACGCTGGACACGGTCCCGCCGGCGGTCACGATCTCAACGACGGGAAGCCTCACCAACCAGGCCAAGCAGACCATCGCCGGTCATGTGACCTCGACGGAAGCGACGCCTGGCGCCACGGTCACGCTGTACGACAACGGCACCCAGGTCGGCACCGCGACGGTCGGCAGTGACGGCAGTTGGAGCACCTCCGTCGCGCTGTCGGAGGGGAGCAACAGCATCGTTGCCAAGGACACCGACGCGGCTGGCAACACCGGCACCAGCGCGCCGGTGGCGTTCACATTGGACACGATCCCGCCGACGGTCACGATCGGGACGACCGGCGGAACGACAAGTCAGGCGACCCAGACCATTTCCGGCACGGTGACGACGACCGAGGCGGCACCAGGCGGGACCGTCGTGCTGATCGACACCCTCAACGGCGTTGCGACCCAGATCGGCACCGCGACCGTGAACGCCGACGGAAGCTGGAGCACGTCTGTCACGCTTGCGGGCAGCGGCGCCAACGACGTCGTCGCCAAGGATACGGATGCCGCCGGCAACGTTGGCGCCAGCGTGCCCGTCACGTTCAATCTCACGGTCACGCCAGGCGGCTGGGGCAACCCGGCGGGTGGAAGCTGGACGACCGCGGCCAATTGGAGCTCCGGATCGGTTCCGAGTCCAACGTCGAATGTCGTGTTCGGTCCAATCGGTGCGAAGGCTGCCTACGTTGCATCGATCGCGTCGTCGACGGCGATTGATATCAATTCACTGACACTCGACGATCCGAACGTCACTCTGCTCGATGATGGCGCGCTAACGATCGCCGGCTCGCTGGTCCAGACCTCGGGCGCCCTGGACATCGGGGCCAACGGATCGCTTTCGCTGGCAGGGGCGTCCTCCCTACTGGTCGATTTCGTCGGATCGAGCGGTAGCCTGATCCTCGATTCGTTCACCGGATTCACCGGGACCATCGATGCGGTTTCCACCGCGACCGGTCCGGTCAACATTGGTGGACCCGGCGGCGTCACGACAACCAGCGGCGATGCCATCGATCTCGTGGGCTCGGGCGGAACGCCGGCAAATCCGGCCGGCTTGAGTGTGTCCCCGACCGGAGCGGTCACGGGCGCCGATACCGGAATCAAGGTGGTTCAGAACGGATATGGCGGCGTTGCGGTCTCGACGAGTGCTGCCGTCATCGGGGAGACCGGCGCCGGCATCATCGCCGAAGACACCAATTCTGCCGATTCCAGCGGTGTGACGGTCGATGCTTCCGGAAATGTCGGCGGCGTCACCAACGGAATTCTGGCGCTGACAAGCGGCAAAGGCACGGTGGCCGTGCTCACCGGCGCCGACGTCAGCGTCTCCGGCCACGGGCCGGCGATCCAGGTTGTCTCCTATGGTGCGGGCGATGCCTCCGTCGTGACGTCGAGCGGCGACGTCATTACGTCCGATACGACGGCCATCAATGTCAGCAATCAGGCAACGGCCATTGCGCAGGCCGCTGCAAGCACGGTCACCGTCACCGCCTATGGGACCATCAATTCCGGAGCGCTTCCGAATACGAGCGGCACCGAGCCGGCAGGCATCCTTGCGGGATACAGGGGCGGCACCAGCAATACCGTCAACCCGAATGTCTTCGGCTCCGTGACCATCACCAATTATGCCGACATCACCGCTGCCGGCGGTGACGGCATCCGCGGCTACGACTACGGCACCGGCAGCATCAGCATCACGGACGAAGCCAATACGACCATCATTGCTCCCGGCGAGTTCGGCATTCGCGCGATCAACTATGGCTCCGGCAGCGACACGGTCAGGACCTCGGCCGGCGACTCCATTACCTCGGGCGCAAGCGGCATTTCCGCGATCAACGAGGCGACCTCGATAAGCTCGGCCGGCAGTTCCGTGAATGTGATCGCCAACGGCAGCATCACCATCGGGACCAATCTCAATCCGTCGGGGTCGCAACCGCAGGGCATCAGCGCGGGCTATTACGGCGCCAACGGAGCCATCAACAACGCCATCCAAGGAACGGTTTCGGTCGACAACAACGCCAATATCACTGCCCATGCGGGCTGGGCCATCGACGCCTTCAACTACGGCACCGGCTCGGTCACCGTGACCGATGAGGCCGGAACGAGCGTGTCCGGCGCTCAATATGGCATCGGCGCGTATTCGAACGGCACCAGCTCGGGCGGTGTCACCGTCAACGTCCTGGGCAACGCGACCATTACGGCCGGATCGCTCTACGGTCTCTGGGGCATTCAAGCCAGCACCAACAATGCCTCCAATGTCTCCGTCACCACCTCGACTGGAGACGTCATCGATTCCGGTGGTACCGGTATCAACGCCAACAGTGCGGCAACGAGCGCCCCGTCCACGAGCAAGATTTCGATCACGGCTCAGGGGACCATCAATTCCGGCTATGACATGGGTCCCGGCGGCGGTCAGCCCGGCGGAATCTGGGCCGGATACAATGGCGGCGGCAATGCGGTCAACACCGCAATCGCGGGCAACGTCATCGTCGACAGCTTTGCCGCCATCGACGCCGCCGCCGGAGCCGGCATCGGCATGTATAATTTCGGCGTTGGCAGCGTCACCGCCACGGTCGAATCGTCGTCATCGATCACCGCGCCGCTGTGGGGTATCACCGCGTTTGCGCAGGGTGGCGGCGGCGTCACCATCGCCAACATGGGGACGATAACCTCCGCCAGCGGCGTCGGCATTGCGGTCGGAACCGGGACAGGCCTTGGCCCGAGCACGGCCGGGACCGGCACGATTTCGATCACCAATTCGGGCACGGTCACCGCCATCGGCGCCCAGAATGCCGCAGTGGTTCAAATCAACAACAGCAGCACGCAGCCGGCAACGCTCGTCAACTCGGGATCCCTGACAGCGGCCCTCTACGACGACGGCAGCAGCCTGTCGTTGGCGATCTCCGACTATTATGGCGGCGTAGATGCCAACGCCGGCGCGATCTCGATCGACAATTCCGGCATCATTTCCGGCAATGTGAGCCTGAACACGGCGCCGCCCCCCGCAATCCCGGCTTCGACGTTCGACAATCACGCCGGCGGCACCTGGAATGTGCGCGGCCAGAACTTCCTCAACGGCGCAGCCACGATCATCAATTCCGGCACAATCAACATGGCCGCCGCAAGCGGCCTCTTCGGCGGCAGCAGCCTGACGGTCGAGAACTCCGGCGTGATCAATGTGGCTGCGGCTGCTTCGGCTTTCATCGGAGGCGCGGTTACCGACACCAATCCCGGCACGAGCACCGGCACGTTCCATATCGGACATGATGCCAGTCTCGAGTTTGCCGGCACGGTCGCTTCCGGGCAGATGGTGTCCTTCGACAACAATGAGGGCCTGCTGATCCTGGATAACCCGTCCGGCTTCGGCGGCAAGATCGCCGGGCTCGCGGCCGGGGACATCATCGAGCTGCACAATGGCACGATGACGGGAGCCAGCCTCAGCGGCTCGTCCCTGACGGTCACGCAAAGCGGCGGTCCCTCGCTGCATTTCACGGTTGCGGGGACGCTGACGCAAGACACGTTCAGCGTGCTCTCGGGCAACGTCCTCGTCCTGGCGCCGACACCGATCACGCCTTTGAGCGGCAGCCTCGGCGCCCAGTCCGTCTCGGCAACATCGGCACAGACGATCGCGCTGAACGGCGCGACCATTTCGTCGAGCACTGCAGCCGGCCTCAACATCTCCGCCAGCGACAGCAACTCCGCCGACACGATCCTCACCGAGATCGATCCCAACTCGTCGATCTCGGTGACGGGGGCAAACACCGGACTGAATGTGACGACGGCGGGCGCCAATATCGCCATCGTCAACCTTGGAAGCATTGCGTCCTCGGGCGGGACCGGTCTGTTCGCCAGCGCGGGCACGGGATCGGCGGCGATCTTCGATACCGGCAATGTCACGGGGACGCTGGCAATAGAAGCTGCTTCGACCGGAACGGGTCTGGTATCGGTCAACGTCGAATCGACGAACACCCCGACGGGGCAAACGACGATCGACGCCACGACCTCGGCGGGAATCGTCGCGCTGACGACAGCGGGCAGCGCCAATGTGACGACAGGGCAGGGCGTCACGATCGACTCCGCCGCCAGCGGCATCCTGGTCTACAACCAGGGCACCTCGGTGCCCTCTGCCAACGGCAGCTCGCTCAGCGTCGAGGCGGCTGGAACGATCGTCTCGGGACAGGTGAACAACGGCTATTTCGCGGGGATCGCTGCCGGCTATCTCGGCGGCGCCAGCGCGCCATCGAGCATTCCGAGCCCGCCGCTGTCGGGCATCTTCGGCGATGTGACGATCGACAGCAGCGCGACGATCACGGCCGACAGCGGGGTCGGCATCAACGCCTTCACCTACGGCACCGGTCAGATCGCGGTCTCCAATTCGGGCTCGATCACTGCGACATTGGCCAACAACACCAGCGGATCCGGTAGAGCGCAATACGGAATCACCGCGACCAATTACGGGGGCGACACGACCGGCGCCAATGATCGTGCCGGCAACGTCACCGTGGTGAACAGCGGAACGATCACGTCGGGAAGCACCGGCATAACCGCATCGAACGTGGCGGTCGGTTCGCAAACCAGCGTCCTGGGGACGGTAACGTCGCCGATCACGGTGACCGTGGTTTCGCAAGGCGCGATCACATCCGGCGTCTCGCTCGCCAATGGCGGAAATGCGCCGGCCGGGATCATTGCGAGCATCGATCCGAATAACACCTCGGGCTACAATCAATACGTCCATGGCGACGTCTTGGTCGACGCCAGCGGCAGCATCGACGCGCTGGCCGGCAACGGCATCCGTGCGGCCAATCATGGGCAAGGCGACGTTTCGGTCAATATCGGCTATGGCGCAACGATCACCGCCCTGAATACGCCAACCGGCGCCTCGGGAAATCTGTCGCCCTACGGCGTCGGCGCCTATGCCTACGGAGCCGGCCACCTAACAGTCACCACGTCCAACAATGATCTGATCCAGTCCGGCAGCACGGGCATCGACGTCAGCAACGAGGCGACCGCGATCGCGAGCAGCGCCAACGCGGTGGTTGCCGTCAATGCATTCGGAACGATCAATGCCGGAAACGTCCAGACCAACACCGGCAATACGCCGGCCGGCATATCCGCCGGCTACCTTGGCGGCACGTCGATCGCAGCCAATCTCAATGTCAACGGCAGCGTCGTCATCAACAACGACGCCACGGTGACCGTCGCGGGCGGCCGTGGTCTCAACGCCTACAACTATGGCAACGGCGACGTGACGGTCAATGACGCGGGCAATGTCACCGTCAATGGCGATGACATCCTGGCAAATTCGACCGCAACGTCCGGCACGCAGGCGGCTGAGTACGGGATCGAGGCCTCCGCTGATGGCTCCGGCGTTGGAGACATCGCGATCAACATCTATTCCGGGGCAGCCATCAAGGCGACCTCGACAGATTCATCGATCACCAATCCGATCTACGGGGTGTACGCGACAAGCACCAATAGCGGCAATATCTCCATTATCACCAGCTCGGGCTCCAGCATCACCTCGAGTGGAGTCGGCATCAACGCCGTCAATGTGGCGCCCGCCATCGACCCGTCCGCAAAGAGCGCGATCGTCGTCACGTCGTACTCGACGATCAACTCCGGCGCCGTGCTCACCGGTACCGGCACTCAGCCGGCGGGAATCATTGCCGGTTACCTCGGGGGATCCAGCCTCCCGAC
Source organism: Bradyrhizobium sp. (assembly GCA_035293585.1). Taxonomy (GTDB): domain Bacteria; phylum Pseudomonadota; class Alphaproteobacteria; order Rhizobiales; family Xanthobacteraceae; genus Bradyrhizobium. The sequence goes on from DATGMN010000080.1 coordinate 6,541, forward strand.
GCAGTTCCCGCTGACCGGAATCTCCGGCGACGTCACCGTCAACAATTTCGGCAATATCACCGCCGCGGCCGGCGACGGCATCCGCGCCTACACCTATGGCATCGGAGATGTCACGGTGAATGAGGATGCCGGGACCATCACCGCGCTCGGCGGCTCCAGCCCGACCAACGGCTTCGGCGACGGCATCAACGTCAACAACAGGGGGTCGGGCAGCATCCTGGTGACGACCGGGGCCGGCGTTTCCATCAACTCCGGCAGCTCGGGTATCTCGGCGCTCAACGAGGCCCCGTCAACGGGCAGCTTCGCGGTGCCATCCACGAGCGAGATCACGGTCGTTGCTCATGGCACCATCGCATCCGGGACGATTGCCACGACGAGCGGTGATCCTGCCGCGGGCATTCTGGCCGGATATAATCCGGGGGTTTCGCAGACCAACCCCGTCGATGCCATCGACGGCAATGTCGCCGGCAATGTGCTGATCGATGACTACGCCTCGATCAAGGCGGCGGCCGGGACCGACGGCATCCGTGGTTTCAACTACGGCACCGGCTCGGTCACCATCGTTACGGAGACCGGTGCGACCATTGCGGGCGGCCGCTACGGCATCGGCGGCTTCGCCTATGACGGCGGCACTGTCAGCATCACCAACAACGCCACCGTTTCCGGCACGAGCGCGGCGATCGATGCACAGGCCACCGGCAAAGGGACGGTGTCGATCGACAATCACGGCACCATCAACGGTGCGGTCGTCGCGAGCTCGCAAACGACGACGACCTTCCATAATGAGAGCGGCGCGACCTGGAACGCCACCGGCACCAGTGCGTTCACCGGGTCCAGCCAGTTGATCAACGACGGCTCGGTCAACGTGACGGGCGGCAGTGCGGTGATGCTCGGCGGCCTTTCCGAGAGCATCACCGGTTCGATCAGTGTCGATAGTACCTCGTCGCTGGAGATTGGTGCGGCTGGGGGCGCCGCGGCAGGCAGCATCACCATCGACAGCGGTGTAACGGCAACGCTGGCCGGCACCCTGGCTTCGACCACCTTTGCGGACCACGGCACTGTCAACGTCGCCGCTGACAGCTTTTTGACGATTGAAGGTGTATTGAGCGGGTCTGGCGCGATCGACGTCATGCGCGACGCGAGCGTCGGAGTTGGTTCCGTTCTCGGCGGTACGGCACTCGACATCGTCCTGGAGGGGGCGGCATCCGCGCTTTGGCTGTCCAGTGCGTCGCTGGACAGCACGCTGCATTTTACGCCTGTCATCGGCGGCCTCAGCCACGGCAACGCAATTCTCTACCAGGGTCTCCCGGCGGAAACTGTCACCAGCGTGTCCTACGGCAACGGCGAGCTCACGCTGTTTGCGGGCAGCACAGCCGTGGCCCATCTCGCGCTATCCGGAGACTACCAGGGCGCGTCCTTCTATGCCGAGGCGGTTCAGCCAGGGGAAACGCAGATCGGCATCTTGGCCGGCGGCGACAGCGCGACGGCGCCGGTCGGCACCACAACTGCGGACAATTATGTCTGGAATGGTGGCATCGAAGGTAGCTGGGATGCTGCCGCGAACTGGCTTGATACCAGCACGGGCCAATACCTCGCGCCGGGCAGTCACGACAACGTAACCATCAATTCGCCGGACCCTCTGGCCACCGGTCTGAGTGACGTGATTACCGGGGTCGGCGAGTCGGCGTCGCTGACGATGGAGGGCGGCGTTGCGCTGGCCGGCCAATTCACGACCGGAAATCTCGTGATCGGCGGAGGACCGGTCGAAAACATCATCGAGCTGACGAGTGGTGCATCCCTGTCGGTAACCGGCACCGTCACGGCCACGAGTTATTCCATGATCGGAAGCGATCATGGCTCCCTGACGATCGACGGAAATATTACGGCTGACCTCTTTCTTAACGCAATGAACGGCAGCCACGTTGTGCTCGCCGGAGGCGTCAATCTCGCCGGCACGAGCGAGATTGAAGTTGACGCGACCTCGTCGGTGGAGATCGGTACTGGAGGCACAGCGGCAGCTGGCAGCGTGACGATTGACGCTGGCGCCTCTGTGACATTGTCGGGTGGGATCATCGCAACGGACATTGTCGACAATGGCACCATTCTCTTCTCCGGCAATATGGCGACGACGGCAGGCTTGCTCGGCGGCACCGGTCAGATCGATATCGCCAGCGGCGGCAATCTGACCGTCGAGACGGTAGCCAAGACCGCACCGACGATCGCCTTCGAGGGCTCGGGCACGTTGACACTATCCGGCGCGGGGCTGGACGGCACCATGACCTTCTCGCCGGTGATCACCGGCTTCGACGCTACCGACACCATCGCCTATTCGGGCGCGACGGTGACCAGCGCGTTCTGGAACGCCGGCATCCTGACCCTGGAAGACGGGACGACGCCGGTCGCCTACCTGCATCTGTCCGGCGACTACTCCACCGCAACCTTCACCGTGACGACAGTCAACGGCATCAGCCAGATCGTCGATCCGGCCGGAGATCTGCAGACCATCGCGGACGGCGCCACGCTCGAGCTGGGTGCGACAGCCGACAGGGTCAGCTTCGCCGGCGGCACGGGCACGTTGATCCTCGACCAGCCCGCGCATTTCCAGGGACAAATCGATGGCCTGTCAGGTCCAGCCGACGTGCTGACCCTCAGGGGATATGACGCGACGGATACGACGGTCGATGCCGTCTACGACTCGGTGAACGACACGACCGTTCTCACCGTCGTCGAGCCGTCCGATCATCAATCGGCCTCCTTGATCCTGGACGGCAACCACGCCGCGACCTCCTTCGGCGTGACGGCGGATCCGAACGGCGGCGTCGATATCGCCGAGAAGCCAGCAATTGCGAGCATAGCCGCCGGCGGACACCTCGAGCTAACGGGCGCTTCGAACGCGACGGTGACATTCGCAGGCGGAACGGGATCGCTCATCCTCGACCAGCCGTCGAAGTTCACCGGCGAGATCATCGGATTCACCGGCACGGCGCCCGACGCCGAGCATTCCGATACGATCGACCTTGCCGGCATCAATTACCAATCGGCCGGATTTGCCGAGACATACGACGCATCGACCGGCATCCTGGCGGTGACGGATGGCGTCCACAGCGCGAGCTTCAAGTTCAGCGGCTTCAACGGCAGCTTCGATTTCGCCTCGGACGGTCGCGGCGGGACGCTGGTCACGGATCCTCCTGCCCAGAGCACATCAGCCGCGCCCCCCGCCGGCAACGGCGATCAGTTCGTGTTCAAGGCCTTCGCTGCAAGCGGACACACGGAGGCGACCGATCATGTCGAGCCCGGCCAGTTCAAGGCCGACCGCGATCCTGCAGGCGATTCAAGCGCTGAAGGGATGCCTCACCCGCAGCTGTCCGGTCACGCAGCCATGCTGGAAAAGACCCTTCTGAGCGATCGTGATCCCGACGGCCAGCAGTCTCACGATCCCCTGGCATTCCTCAAGAATGTCGGGCTGGCCAGCCTCTCCGCCAACGATTTCGTGCTGCCACATCATTAGATCGTCTGTCGGCAAATGGTGCGGCCGGGAAGGGCGTGTTTCCGGCGGAGGACCGGATTGTGCCGTTGCCGCTCGATCTTTCGAAGCTCGCAATCAATTGAGGGCGTCGCGCTCGCTTCACTCGCGCGAGCCGCGGTTCACGATTGTGATCGACAGAATGCTGGCATGGATCGCTCATTTGCATGAGCCGGAAAACAGCAATACCCGGCGATTCCAGAACGGTCGGCGAGTCTCGACGTACCGAAAGGAGAGGGCGCTAAGCAGCGCTTGGAATATTGCCGGACTCGCGACCAACGACAATTCCAGCCCAATCCAAGCCCACGTTAACAGCGAGGCGACATGATCGAAGCCGCGACCGCGCTTGACGAGCAATCCGCCTTTGGCATCAACAGAGAGAAGCGCCCGCGTTATCCAGTCGGCTGGCACATCTCACCGAGCATCAACGAGCATCGGCTGCGCGTAAACGCAAAGCCATGGCGCCGCCGAAGCCAGATGAGCGGAAACGTCCCGCTGCTGCGCCAATTGCAGTTCGCGAGCCCGCGACGCCCTATGTGATCAATTCTTTTGGAGACCTCCTGCACGCCCTTCGCGCGCGAGCCAATGAACTCGAAGTATCTCGCGAAACGATCAACGCTATAACCGGCCTGCCGGACGGCTTTGCTGCCAAGGTGAGAGCCTCAAGCAGACGCGTAGAATAGGGATGCAGAGCCCGAGTGCACTTCTGTGGGCACTTTCTGATGGTCGTGGACGAAGCCGCAATGGTGCACAATGCGGCGGAATACGGCGCCAGAGACCAGGCGCATCACAAGTCGGCGATAGCGCGACGGTAAGCACCACCGGACGAGATGACCTTGCCCCATGGGCTTAATCCAGTTTGAAGTTCGCTCTCGCCCACGCCGAGGACCAGAGCATGGAGCGCAGCCGTTTTACGGAAGACCAGATCATCGGGATTTGAAGGAGCACGAGGCCGGCGTTCCGGTTGCCGATCTATGCCGTAAGCTTGGTGTGAGCGCCAAGGGCCCTATCGACACCTCGTCGAGATGGTCTTGCTAGGCTCGATCCGTCTGGGCCTGATCGAGGCTGGTCAAGAAAGGCAGCGATCGGCCCCGCGAGCCGCTGATGCGCATCTTAAATCGTCCGCCCAAGCTTCGTCGGGCGGACGACCCGAGCGTGCGATGCTTAGTGATTTTTAAAATGGTGAGTCGATCCATCCATCTTAGTTATGGTGATGTCGAAATTCTCTTGATATGTCCACATTTGGTCTTCGAGGAAAGATATAGCGACGGCTTCGCCAAGTAGTAGCGAATAGTCGGTATCGCTTCGCCAATGGATCCCCGCATGGATGCCGTGCCCGAAGGAGATGTTGTGCGCAAGCTTGTGCAACTCTCCGTTCAGTGTCAGCTTGCCCGGCCCGAAGTAGGGCTCTAGTGTCGAGCCGTCGAGCGAAGGCACAACCGGGTTCTTAATTTCTTGATCCCCGTTTAGGAAGAACTTCAGCACAGTAATGCAAGCACCCGCCACGGTTCCGTGCCCTGTTGGATATGCAGGGTGTGTCGGCGAACCCTCGGGGAACGCTTGGGACAAGAGATAACTTCCGTTGCGGATAGCGCTCAAATTTAAGGCAGAAGATTTGCGTACGATGTCGAAGTTACCAAGCTTGGCAGCATCGACTGGATCTAGGGTGCCATCCATGAGGAGTTGAACGATGTTGCCGCCAGACTCTGGTCGGTGGCGGAGATGAACCTGCCACTTTTGATACCAAACGGCGTTGATGGCAGCCCGTGCTACCGCTCCCAAGGTCGCGGTGATGTCCGGCCCACCGAACGTGCCGAACGCTTTATCGTTCTTATACGTGGTGTAGGGGCTGTTAGGATTGGCGCCAATGTTCAACGTGGAGCACACTAGGTACGCAATTAGATAGGCTTGATATAACTCATCGATTTGCGTGTAGGCAGCCGTATCGCGTCCATTGCGGATATAACGGGGACTATCATCAAATTCCAAAAACTCCGCCGGGGCTATTCCGGCCTGGATATTCTTCCAATCGATGGTCTTTGTCATGAAATCCCTGCCAGCCACAAAGGTCCTTATCTTCTGGTTGATGGGCACACGGCCTAGATAGGTTGGGATCAGGCACAGCTGAGATATATAGGGGCCTACGGTCTCTCCGGCGAAGTAGTTCGGCTTGGCGTTGAAGCCGCCGCGAAAGAGAACTGCCGGTGTGACCTGGCCGCCTTCGAGAGGTCCGGCATATTTACCTGGATGCGCCGCGAGCAGCGCAGTGAGTTCGTTCGCCGCAGCTTGAGCAGTGGAGTTGTTTGCATAATCCCGGAAGGGAACGTCTCGCAACAGTGAAGCCCAATACAATTCGACCAGCTCGATCGCATACTCGATCGAGTCCAGGGGCGGCGGCGGCGGCACAACAGTATCGCCGAATGCCCACGAGTCTTTCCCGATGGATTGCCATGCGAATGCTCCGCGAGGGCCGTTCAGTTTGGCCGTGCCGCCCAACTGAATGCTTGGATGTTCGAAATCACCGACGGGCCCGCCAGGCTTCACGCCACACGCCTTCAAAAACTGATCGAAAGTCGCTGCATCGGGGAGTCCCGCTGCGATCCCTGGCTTGAGGGCCTTTGTATAGGTGCCAAGTCCGTTCGGGAATTTTGTGAGATCAGAATTTGAGGTGTGCGATACGCTCCCGGTGGTGGCGGCATCACTTGTTGCGGTCCCGAACCGCAAGATAAAGGCCCCCTTTCCATGCTGATCCGTAACGCCAGCGGGTAAGCAGGGCGCGCCAGGTTGGGGTAGTTTCGTCAGGTCTGACATGATCTATTCCTTTTGCGGTAATGAAATACGCGCTCTATGGCGAGCCACGCGGCCAAATAAGAGAGGCAAAAAAATAGGAGAGGTGTTATCTGGTGGTTGTACGTTGCACAGCATGTCACGACAGGATGTGCGAGGTTGTGAACCGGCTCACAGTCCGAGAACTTGTCTTTGAGTTTTCCGGACAACTGACCCGAGTCCTCCGCCGACCGAACCGCAGTCCCGCCCGATACGAGCAGTAGGTTTGTTACCTCCGCCGTCATTTCCCTCGGCCCATCTTGCGGCATTAAGCGCGGCGATCCCAGGCGCGCTATACTGGGGCCGCCAGGACGCACTAAAGGCTATCTCGTAGCCGCTGGCCGCTTGGTTGCGGCCGAAGGCACGAATAAGTTGCCGCTGGCTCTTGATGTTCGTGCAACTGGGTGGGCCGGTGAAGCGGTTAAGCTGACTTGGACCGAGGTCGCCCCCGCCTCATTGGGCGTCGGGTCTCGTCGGTCTCCGTCAACCATTTGTGACCCCCAAGAACAATCGTTCCAAAAAGTGGGTCACTGAGGTCTATTTTCTGCAATAATTTCAACGGGCACTGCAACCGCTGGCGCTCCCTAGCGGAATCGAACCGCTCTCTCCACCGTGAAAGGGTGGCGTCCTGACCGATAGACGAAGGGAGCAGAACGCGAAGGTCGCGGCTTTGGGGTCGCGGCGTTTGCGTCGAGCTTTCGCATGTGGCCGGCAAATCACTGTCTTGTCGACGAGGATCGGCTGGCCCCGACAGGGACCGGCGGGGGAATCTGTCGCGCCGGGCAATCGGATGCGCGAACGTATAGTGGCGTTTGCGCTAGCGGGCAAGCGGGGCGGGGGCGGCTTCCCGTTGCCACCCACAGGGGCGATTTTCTCCAGATAAATCAACGGTTTTTTAGGGATCCTGGGCGTAGGCATCGCGCTTTCCGGAGAACGCGGAAGATGCCACCTGCCAAAAAACGGGATGCCCGGAAGCTGTTGGGGCAGCCGGCCTGGATCACGCTCGACGGCGGGTTCGCCGCGCGGCAATGCGTGGTTGCCGACATCTCCAAGACCGGCGCGAAGATCACGCTCCAGGAGGCGATCGCGCTCCCCGCAACGCTCAAGCTTGCCTTCTCCCGCGATGCCCGGACCGGTCACACCTGCCAAGTGGTCTGGCGCCGGGGCAAGTCCGCCGGCGTGAAATTCGTACGGCAGAGATGAGGGACGTCATTCCGGGCGGTCCGCCGGACCGAACCGGGACTTGCGCCGTTCTCAGGCGCGCAATTGCGCACCGCGGTTCGATGCTTGCGTATCGCGCGGGAGCGACCTGCTAGGACATCGGCGGCGCGACATGTGTCGCAAAGCCCTTGCGTTCGCCGAGCAGGGCGAGCCAGCGGGCGAGATGCGGCTGCTGCGGGCGGGTGATGCCCTCGACACCGAGCCAGCGCCGCGCATAGGCGCCGATGGCGATGTCGGCCAGACTGAAGCTGTCGCCCTCCATATAGCGCCGCGTCGACAGATGATGCTCGGCAATCCGCCACACCTGTGCGGCCGCATCGGCATCCCGCTGCACGACGGCCATGTCGCGCTGCTCCGGCGGCGTGCGCACCATGGCCCAGAACACCGGACGGTCCACCGGCTGCACCGTGGACAGCGTCCAGTCCAGCCAGCGCTCGACCGCGGCACGCCGCTTCGGCTCCGCCGGATAGAGCGGCGTGTCCGGCCGATATGCCATGCAGAGATAGCGCATGATGGAATTGGATTCCCACAGCGCGTAGTCGCCGTCGACCAGGGTCGGCACCCGCGCATTGGGATTCATGGCGAGATAATGCGTCTCCTGCGTGACGCCATACTGCATGCCGGCGTCGATCCGCTCGAACGGCAGATCGAGCTCGGCGAGACACCACAGCACCTTCTGCACATTGACCGAATTGGCCCGGCCCCAGATCGTCAGCTTGCTCATGGTACGCCTCGCTTTCCGCAACTCGACGCGCAGGTTTTAGGTCCCGCAGGACCAAAAAGCAAAACGCCGAGATGCAAACAGGCCGGCTTTTCCGGCACAGCCTGTCGTTCGCGTCGTGCCCGCTCCAGGCCGGGTGCGCGCGTCACCAATGGCCGGTGTTGGGCATGGAGAGCCACGGCTCGGCCGGGGCTTTCGGCTCGCCCTTCTGCAAAAGCTCGATGGAGTGCAGGTCCGGCGAGCGGATGAAGGCCATGTTGCCGTCGCGCGGCGGGCGGTTGATGGTGACGCCCATCTTCTGGAGGCGTTCGCAGGTGGCGTAGATGTCGTCGACCTCATAGGCGAGGTGGCCGAAATAGCGGTCCTCGCCATATTTCTCCTCGTCCCAATTGTAGGTCAGCTCCACCAGCGGCGCGCCGCGGGTGGCGGGCTGCGTCTTCAGCGCCTCGACGTCCTCGGGCGCGCACAGGAACAGCAGGGTGAAGCGGCCCTTCTCATTGTCGATGCGGCGGACCTCCTTGAGCCCCAGCGCATCCCGGTAGAATTTCAGCGCGACATCGAGGTTGCGCACGCGCAGCATGGTGTGGAGATAACGCATCTTGACCGTCTCCCTTGGGGCTTGTTTTGGTGGCGGGGCCGGTTCTAGCAGCAAATGGCCTGTCGGGGCAGGGGGGCGACCGGCCGGACCGCCGCCGCGTCCGGAAAATTACGTGTGCCCGGCACAACACAGCCGGGCGTTGTTCTTCAATCCATCGTGATGGCGCGATTGAAGATGAATTAACGAATCAATTATGTCGATTGGCGGGGCTGGGAAGCGGAGTACTGTGGAGTACTGTAATGAGAGTCGCTTCCTTGGAGAGTATCCTTGTGGTGGCCACGCTGGTCTCGGCCATCACCGTCGTGCTGTGGGGGATCAAGATCTTCTACGGCACGTAGAACAGGCAGGCGCTTTTGTCGGGGACACGGACCTCAGCCTATCGAGGTTCGCGGCAGGGGCTCCGTTCCGCGGCGGCGGAAGCCTGCTGTTCTGTCGTGTTGCGGGATGCTGCGGCGCTTTTCGGTTGCAGCGTTGTGTCTGGCGCCAGGCACCCGGCCGTGCTGTTCGCGTCGCCGTATCGACCGCCGAGATGTTCGTCTCGCGCGGACTCCATCCTTCGATCCTTGCCTTCATTCTTGGGCATTCCGGCGATCCAGCGTTGAAATCGTTGCCGAAAAGATTCATGCCGTCATCGCATCCACGACGCTTCGCAAAAATCGTTGACGTCGAATCGAACCCAGCCCAAAGATCGCATCGACGTTATCTCCCACGCGTATCGAGTTTGTGCCCCGGCCCGCGGCTTCGTTGTCCGGTGCGGCCGCAGGGACGATTTGGCTCCAGACTTCCCTCAAGGCTCCCATGCATTTCGGCTTCTATCTGATGATCGCAGCGCTCGTTCTGATGGGCGTGGAGGTTGGCTATGCGCTCTATCAGCTCGCGAGCTTTGTTCTCTAGGAGATGTGAGCGCATGCACGATGCTTAGTGCCATTCTACCGGGCGGGCGATAACGCAAATCGCAGCTTGATCGCCCGGCGACCGCTCGACGCTGCCGTGATCCGGTTGTACGCTCGACCCGCACGGGAGGGCGCGCCCATGCGAAATGGGCTCTATTCCATCCATACCCACATGCTCGACGGCGTGCAGGGCCGCGACAGCGGCGTCATTATCCTGCGCGACGGAAACTTGATTTCGGGCGGGCCCTATTTCTGGTCGACCGGGACCTATACCAGCGGTGACGGCACCTGGAAGGGGCAGTTCGTCACCAATCAGCACACCGCCTTTGCCGATCCCTATGTTCGGCCGCTGTTCGGGGGGAAGGAGGTGGCTAGTGGATTTTCCGGAACATTTTCCGGCGATCAGGCGGAAGTATTCGGCACGACGCTGGTGGGGACACGCAGCCTGAGCTTTCATGCGACGTTGAAACGGCTTGCCGACCTCTGATCCCGTGAGCGGCGGCGACAGCCGGAGAGGTTAGTGCTGTGCCCTCTCGTCGTCCTTGCGCGGCGCCTTGTGCCAGACCGCAAGCCCGATGAAGCCGGCAAAACCGACGAAGTCGAGCAGGATTTCCAGCCAGGGTGGCACGATTGCATTCCAACAAAAAGCACTGATGACGCGAGCCGCGATATCTATCTCGCGCGAAGCGGAGGTAACAACACACAGCCTCGTGTTGTTCCCGGGTGTCATGCGCTTTTGCGCAAGACGGCCAAAGTTCCCACTGCCCGGGGCGACCGATCGACGCGGCCGGACCCGCAACCACGGAGCGGCTTTTGCGTTGTCATCGCAACATTTTAGCGAAAAAGGAGGAGCAGATGACTCGGACTTTGGCAGTTTTGGCGACCGCCGCCACCCTCGGCGCAGCGACCCTCGCAGGGCCCGCGCCGGCGCAAGCCCATGGCATTGGTCCGGGGCTGGCGTTCGGGCTGGCCGCGGGCGCGATCACCGCGGGCGCGCTGGCCGCGACCAGTCCCTATTATTACGGACCGGGTTATGGCCCCGGCTACTATTACGGGCCGGCTCCGGCCTATTACGGACCTGGTCCCTACGCCTATTACGGCGGACCTTATTATCACCGGCACCATTATTGGCGCCACTGGTAAGCCAACAAAGCCCGGAAGCATCGCTTCCGGGCTTCTTGTTTGGGCGCGCCGGTCCGGGCGCCCTTGCTCTTCGTGCAGGCGCGCCTCGCAAGCAGCGACGCGCGTCCGGCAAAGACGTCACGGCCAGAACGACGGCCGTCCGGTCTTGCGGGCATTCTCCATCGTGGTCTCGAAATATTCCTCGCGCGCGCGTTCGAACTTTTCCTGCGTGGCGCGAAAGTTCGCGACACGCGCGGCGATCTCCTCGCGTTCCTGCCTGAGACGGTCTTGTCTCGCACGATCTTGCGGGAGGCGGTCCTTCTGTTCGGTCATGCCAAAGCCTTCTTGTTCGACTCCTCGTGCGGAGTCTTGTTGGAGTCGCATTGGACCCGGTCGTTTCTGATCGGCTGTTCGACTAGCGTGAGTCGCGGGCCAAGTACATTCGCACTTTGATTGGGGCGCGAGTTTGAATGCGGCTGCGCGACATTATGACTCACAGCCAAGCATCACAATGACTCGCAGGCAAGCACGCACAGCATGACGCACACGCAAGCATGCATGCATGGGCAACCCGCGTTCTGCACGCTTGGTGGTGGATAAGGTGCGTGCTGTCCTTGTCCGAAACACCGCTTGAGTTTAGGCAAAATGCCGGAAGGTCGCGACGCGATCCGAATGTTTTCGATCGGCGGCGCGAAATCGTTTTGCGGCGTGCCTTTGCGTTGCCGAAGTTCGTGCAAGGGTGTGCGTGAGACATGAGGACGAACTTCGAGGAACATAGAGGGCAGTCAATGGCAAAGATCGATCTCGATGGACTGACCATCGAGGAGCTTGCGAGCCTGCGCGACCGCGCGGTCGAAAAGCTCGCCGAGAAGGTTGCGGCACGCCAGGCGGAACTGGAAGCGGAGCTGGACCGTCTCTCGGCTTACGGCGTCAAGCCCGCCAAGAAGGCGCCGGCCGCGCCGCCGGCCCTGCGCGCAAAGAAGAACGAGCGTGTCGCCGAAGCGGAGCAGGCGAAGCCGGCAGGCGAGGGCTCCGTCGCCGAGGCGGCATAAGCCCGGCGCAGGCGCGCGCAACGCGAGACGATATCCGGCCCGCCATGCTATAGCGGCGGCCAGCACAACCGGATCTTTCGTCCATGATCGCCAAAGATCTTCAAAGCGGCGTGGAACGCCTCGGCGAGATGATCGCCGAGGCGTCCGTCATCGTTCCCTTCACCGGTGCCGGCATCTCTACCGAATGCGGCATTCCGGATTTTCGTTCGCCGGGCGGATTGTGGACGCAGAACCGGCCGATCCCGTTCGACGAGTTCGTCGTAAGCCGGGAGGCGCGCGACGAAGCCTGGCGGCGGCGCTTTGCCATGGAGACGACGTTTGCAGCGGCGAGGCCCGGACGCGGCCACCGCGCGCTTGCCTCGCTTTATCGCGCCGGCAAGATCCCGGCCGTCATCACCCAGAACATCGACAATCTGCATCAGCAATCGGGGTTTGCGGCAGACCATGTGATCGAGCTGCATGGCAATACCACTTACGCCCGCTGCATCGGCTGCGGCAGGAGCTATGACCTTGCCTGGGTCAAAGAGCGCTTCGACGAGCGCGGTGCGCCCGACTGCATCGACTGCGACGAGCCGGTCAAGACCGCGACCATCTCGTTCGGCCAGGCCATGCCGGAAGATGCAATGGCGCGTGCGGGCGAGCTCGCGCGCGGCTGCGACCTCTTCATCGCGATCGGATCGTCGCTGGTGGTATGGCCTGCCGCTGGCTTTCCGATGATGGCCAAGGATGCCGGCGCGCAGCTCGTCATCATCAATCGTGAGCCGACGGATCAGGACGATCTCGCGGATCTGGTAATCCGGCACGACATCGGTGACACGCTCGGTCCCTTTGTCGGGAACTGAGCGATTGATTCGCGCCTGTGCAAGCTGTTCATAGGTTCCCGTAAATCTGATTTTTATCTATGCGACGCAACCGGGAATGTTATCTTTTGATTCGAGAGATTCGCGCGGATTCGTGGCAGCGAATCGATGAAGGCGTGAATTCCGGTACCGTTGCGCGGCGCGGCGGACCGCATTGATGTGTGAGGTCCGGGTTTATGGGGTCGGACGGATTTGAGTCCAAGAAGGGAGCCGGTTCCTTGGTAGGGGGGACCGCGGCTGACCGGCTTGGACCTGGCGAATTTCCGGGTCACGCAGCGCGTGATCCGGCACTCGAAGCGATCACCGGTCTGGGCGACACGGCAAGCCTGGTCGAGATCACAGGAACCATCAAATGGTTCGATGCCTCCAAAGGGTACGGTTTCATCGTACCCGACAACGGATGGCCCGATGTCCTTCTGCACGTCACCGTGCTGAGGCGCGACGGGTTTCAAACGGCCTATGAGGGCGCGCGGCTGGTTTGCGAATGCGTGCAGCGCGCGAAAGGCTACCAGGCCTTCCGCATCCTCTCGATGGACGAGTCGACGGCAATCCATCCGGCACAGATGCTGCCGCCGCGCACCCATGTCACGGTCACGCCGACCAGTGGCCTGGAGCGGGCGCAGGTGAAGTGGTTCAACCGGCTGCGCGGCTTCGGCTTCCTCACCATGGGCGAGGGCACGCCGGATATCTTCGTGCACATGGAGACGCTGCGCCGCTTCGGCATGACCGAACTGCGCCCCGGCCAATATGTGCTGGTGCGCTTCGGGCCGGGATCCAAGGGCATGATGGCTGCCGAGATTCATCCCGAGACGGGCTCCGGAGTGTCGTCCCACTAGCCGGCCGCTCTCGCGGGGGGCGGGCTTGACCGGGCCGCGGCTGTCGCTTGATGCGGACGCCGCGAGCGTGTATCGACCATGGCGGAGTCCGGGGTATAGCGCAGCCTGGTAGCGCGGCAGTTTTGGGTACTGCAGGTCGTTGGTTCGAATCCAGCTGCCCCGACCAATGAAATCAACCAGTTAGACCGATATTCAGCAGCTGGACCGTCGCCGATCCTGTATCGGGAAGAGCGTCGGAAGCGACAAAGCGGGGTCAAGTCCCGGGCGCAGGCTAAGCCCAACCGACGTGCGGGACCGCCGCTCGCCGATGGATCCGCGTACGGCCAAGCCTGATCCCCGCCTCAAATCGAGACCGCCCGCTGTCGATCCAGCAACAGCTCGCCACGAGCCCGCCTCGTCTTCAACCGGACGTAAGTCCGGAAGATTAGGTCTAGCAGTCGGCGCCCCAGCAAGAGGTTCGCTCGCGCGGAGCGTTGAGTTGTTTGCGGCGGATTCTGTTGATCAATGCCGATGGCGCGCATGTTGCTGGAGCATCTCCTTGAAATCGACTTGGTCCAGCGTTCCAGTGTACAACTGCCACTTGCGGTAGATTCGCGACGGCGCAACCATTCCGCGCTGGCGCCCTACTTGACACGCTGATCTCGCATGGGCCTAAGTCGATCGGGGTAGGTCAGTTGGAATGGATGTAAAGCGTTACGCCTATATCGACGCGCTGCGCGGCTACGCAATCCTTTTGGTCATGCTGTTCATGCGTCGCAATATTTTGCTGATCTCCCATATCAGTTCCTCGCCAATCAGGGCGCGCGCGGCGTTCAGCTCTTCTTCGTCGCCAGCGCGATCACGTTCAGCCTGTCATGGACTACTCGCCACGACGGCGTTGTGAACTTCTATATTCGCCGGTTCTTTCGAATAGCGCCGATGTTCTATCTGGCGCTTGCTTTCTTTCTCTGGCTTCGCGGCTTTGCGGCGACTATCTATGCACCCTATGGCATGGGAATACGCCACGTCCTGATGACGGCGACATTCACCCATGGCTTCATGCCAGACACCATCACGAGTATCGTACCCGGTTCGTGGTCGGTTGCCGACGAGATGATGTTTTATGCGATCTTCCCTTTGCTCATTATCGCCATGAACAGGGTTCGGTTTGCGACTGCAGCCCTGGCGATCGTCATCGACACGTTTGTTCTGGCCTCGGTTCAAGTCGCGGTGATCAATGCGATCCAAAGAATGACCGACCCGACCCAGCGGGCATTGATGGCGACCTTCACGGATCTCTGGTTTTTACAACAGCTGCCATGCTTCCTGTTCGGGATGCTCGTTTTCAAGTGGGTCTCTGAAGGGAGGATCATCCCCCCGCGATGGTCGGCGGCGCTTGTTCTTCTGTCCATCGCTGGAATGGTGGTTTCGGCTTTCTATCCTCAGCTCTTTCTTCGCCTCACCATGACCATGCGATATGGTGTGCTATTCGCATTGTTTGCGCTTGGGCTGATGAATTGGCAGCCGTGGCTGCTTGTTAATCCAATCATCGGTTGGATTGGCAAGGTCAGCTATAGCGGCTATCTTATCCATTTGGCATTGATTGCAGTTGCTCCAATCCCTCATGCGAATTATCTCGAAGCTTTCTTTGCGCTCACCGCCGCCACACTCTTCTTTTCTTCGATCACCTATTTCTGCATCGAGGAGCCTGGAATCCGGCTCGGCCGGCGTGTCATCAAGACGTTTTCACAAGCACAGCACCCGACACGATCCGACTCCGAAATGGCGGTTACTCAGACCTGCAGCTGAGGCCAGCCCAGGGCGACCGAGTTCCGCTGCTGTGTTACTGGCCGAGCGCGCCTGCCCTCGATTTTTGCAATGGCTAAGACCAGCTCACGCGCGGGACCGGCGCCGTTCCGCCGAGCTCGGCAAGGCCTGCTTTGATAGCAAGGATGTCCTCGTCGATTTGGCCGGCCGGTCCGGCGACGTCGAAGCTGGATTTTCTGCTGTTCAGATCGACCGACAACCGCTGTCGATGCAGCAACATCTCTTCGAGCGCCGCCCGGTTCTTCAACCTGACATAGGTGCGGACTATCAGCTCGATTGCAGTCGCCATAACAGAAGGCCCCCAGCCCCCGGCCGGCACTCTAGCTTACGTGATGGCCGCGCATGGTCATGCCTAGAGGCGCATCCACAGGAAACTCGCGCGCGCTCTCACATCGACGCCGCCGTCAGCATGGCACCTTCGTTGGGGAGCCAGCGCAGGTCATCGCGAATCGGGACCGCTTTATCCAACGCGCGCCGTCAGCCTTCGTGCGAGCCGCGGCTCCCATAGTCCAGCCATTCGCGGGTCTGCTCGTCTGTCCAGCCGGGAACTGCAAAGCGTGTCGGCGGGGTTGCGCGTTGGTCGAGCGGCATCACGAGGCGCGGTCGCGTGGGACCATGCAAGGGCCTCGAACGATGCGCGGCGGCGGCCGGGGCGGATGTGCATGCGGCAATCAAAAGGCTCAAGGCCAGAAGACATCGCATCGACGTTTGCTCGCTTGGCCGCAGGGCGAACGGTCCCGGCCGCATAGGCTGGGGGGACCTGGGGCAGCGGCCGGGGACCGTTCGAGCACGGGCGGCATCTTGGGGGGTCGGATGCGATTGCCCGCCGTCACTATGTGAGCTCGGCGAGCATCAGCCCCAAGGGTGTCGCCGTTTCACGATCGGTCAACTCGGCGGCATCACCCCGCCATGACCAGCGTTTCCGGCTGATCCCGGTGCTGCAAGTCGTCGGTTCGGGTCCTGCTGGCCGAACCGGAAGATATCATCAGATCAGGCCATGAGCGCGCGCCGGACACGTGGGCTCCGGCGGCTCCTCGTGGACGAACTCAGTTGAGCCCGGCCAATTCCTTTTCGGCCTTCTTGTTCCGCAGGGTGGCCTCACGGTTCTTGGCATTCGCCTCCGCGATCCGGCTGTGCGCTTCGGCGATCTTGGCGCGCATCTCGAGCATCGTGAGCTGCTGGGACAGCTCGGCGAGCTCCGGGGTCTGGTTGGTGGGGGCCTTGGCCATGTTGCGATCTCTTCCAAAAAAACGTGACTGAAGGTCCCGGATTAGGGGTTTGCCGCGCTGCGCTCAAGCCGGGCGTGTCCTTAACCTAACCGATCAACCCTAACGGCGCGCGCGAAACGCGGCGCGGCGCGTCATTGCCCGGCTGGGCGCATGTGCTAGTCTCGTGTCGGGGTGGTGTTGACGGCAAGTCTCGAGGTCAAGTCGTGAGGGACAAGGCGCGGCATCAAGGCGCAAGGCACGTTTCGCGACGGGACGGCGCTCCGCGCCTTTCGTGTGCGGTCATCGCGTGCACCATCCTGCTCTGCTGCAGCAATGGCGCCTTTGCCGGGGACGCCGACAAGACCGGCGACGATGACGACAGCAGCACAAAATCCCATTCCGCATGGCCGACGACCTATCTCGACATGCGCACGATCTATTCGGCCGTGCCCGCAGGCGCGCTACCGATCGGGTTCGGCAATACGTCCTTGTTCACGGCGTTTCAGTCGCTCGCGCTGTCCACCGGTAACGGCCTGCCGACGAGTCTTCCGCTGGCATCCCGCCAGGGTGTTGCGATCGATTTTCCGCTCACGGTCGACGTGACCGACCGCGTCTCGCTCTATGCCGGCGTCTCGGGGACGGCGACCAACGTTTCAGGGCAGGGCTGGTCGTCGTTCGACATCACGAGCTGGAATGTCGGCTTCCAGGCCGATGTCTACCAGCAGAACGGCGGCAAGATCCCGACCATCACCTGGCAATCGACCTACACCCAGTCGATCCCCAACAACGCGCTCGGCAGCACCAACTTCAACAATATCCTCGAGTTCAACTACGCGCTCGACAAGGACGAGACGCGCGGGTTGCTTGCGGGCGTGCAGGACACACGGGTCGAGCTTGGCACGGCCTTCGCGACGATCCACCCGAACGACATCCTCTATATCGGCGGCTATTACCAATGGCCGAGCAACTGGAAATTCACCGGCCGTCTCGGCGTGCAACATTTCGGCGGCGCCGAGCTGTTGAACCTGACGCCGATCCAGCCCTTCACCCAGCCGGTCCTGCGGCTCGATCTCGACCGCATGGACGACAACGACAACCGCCTGTTCGGCGTCACCGCCGAGATCATGTGGGTGCCGAAGCCGGCCTACCAGCTGACGCTGCGCACGCCGCTCTATTTTGTGAAGAATTGATCGGTTAATGAAAGCCTAATGCTCGTGCTCCACGACATGCCGGTCATGGAGCCGATGCGCTAGCACGGTCTTGAGCTCGGCGAGATCGCGTACGCCGAACAGGTAGGCCAGCGTGACGTAGACGCTAACGCCAAGGCCGCACAATAGCACTGCGCGCAGCAATACCGGCGCGAGCGTCAGGCCGGGGAGCCATAGCAGCATCGGGCCGCGCAGCCAGAGGCCGAAGCCCGCGGCAATGGCTGCGGCAGCAGCCATGCGCAGCACGGCACCGAGCATGCCGCGGGTTTCATCGAGCGTCGTGCCGCGCGCGGCCGCTTCCCGCTCGAAACGTCGGCGTTGCAGGAGGCCCAGCACCGCCACATAGACGGTGATCGCGACCGAGCTTGCGATGGCCAGCCCAATCGCACCGTCCTGCCGGCGCAGCACGACATAGAGCGGAACGGCAATAGCCGCGATGATGGTGCCGACGATGGTCGGCAGCCAGGTACTGCCGAGCGCATAGAAACCGCGGGCGATCACGGTTTGTGCGGCCCAGCCGCCGAGGCCAAGGCAGAGATAGGCGAGCACGGTCGCGGTCTCCGCGGTGTCGGCGGCCGTGAAGCGGTTGGCGAACAGGCCCCAGATCACATCAACCGCCTCGAAGCCTGCGACCGTCAGGCACACCTGCGCCGCGAAGGTCAGCAGCAGCATGGCGCGCACTGCGCGGCACAGCAGCTCGTAGGCTTGCACGATCGCGCCCGTCGCGACCAGTGCGCTGAGGGTCGGGTAGGACGCAACACCCGCCGCCATGCCGAAGATGCCGATGGGGACCTTCATCAGCGTGCGGCCATATTGCAGATAAGCGAGCGTCCCGGGCGCGAGATAGGAGGCCTGGTTCTTCACGATCCACTCGTCCACGATCACGATGGAAAAGCCGATCATGATCGGCAGCGACAGCCACAGGTATCGCTTCAGATCGGGGTCGCGGAACGACAGCACCGCCATCCAGCGCATCCTGGTCCTGAGGCAGCCGATGAGCGGCAAGGCAAACGGGCCGGCGATCGAGCCGAGCAGCACGCCCCAGGCAAAGCCTTCCGCGCCAAGCGTCGGATAGCATGCGCCGACCAGGCCGCCCGCGATGATGCCGCCGGAATAGACCAGCGGCGCCAGCGCCGGCAAGGCGTGCAGGTTCTGCGCCTGCAGCGCCGCCGACAACAGGCCGCCGATCACGTGGAAGAATTGCGCGGGCAGGATGATCCTGGTCAGGCGCACCAGCGTATCGACGTCGGCGGGATCGGCGATTCCAGGTGCGACCCAGCTCGCCAGCGGCCGCGCAAAGATCATCAGCAGCGCAATGCCGGCCGAGCCGACCAGCACGATGAAATTCGCAATCACGCTGAACGAGGTCCAGGCGCGCTGCTCGTCGCCCTTTTCGAGATGGGCGAGGAAGATCGGGATGAAGACGATCGACAGCGCGCCGGCGGCGAGCAGATAGTTCAGAAAATCCGGCAAGGTGAAGCTGGCAAAATAGAGGTCCGCCTGCCGGCTCGCACCCAGCGTGCGCCCGATGATCTGCTCGCGGACGAGACCGATCAGCCGGCTTGCGAAGATCGAGCCGGCCCAGATCGCGGAGGCGAGAACGACCACGCGCGTCTTGCTGCCGGCCGGTTCGCTGGTCCCCTGCGTTGCGTGCAAACGAATGGTCCTGGCCGTGCTCTCAGAAAGGATTGCCAACCTCGCCCGACAATGCGGCAATCGGCTTGACCCAAATCAACGGCGGCCGCGCCGATGCCGCTCAGGATAGGCGGACCGGACCTTCATTTGAGGAGTGATTTTCATGCGACCTTTGCCCCTGATGCGCGTGACGGCGCTGGCCATCGGCTTGACGACGCTCGTTGCGGCCGGCAGCGCCTCTGCCCAATCGATCAACCTGACCGGCGTCTTCAGATGCATCCAGATGTGCCGCGGCGACCTGCCGGCCTATGTCACCCAGAACGGCCCCGAGCTCAATCTCCTGACCGAAGCGGGCGTCGCTTCGCGCGCCTGGCCGGACTGGTATTCGCCCTACAACCGGATCTGGGTCGACGCGTTCAATGAAAGCGCGGTCTATTCGCCCGACGGCATGCTGATTCAGTTCGACAATGGCACGATCTGGCAGCGCGATCTGCCGCCGCCCCCGCCAGCACCACGCCGTCACCGATAGCGGACAACGCAAAATGGATGCTCCCGGGTATGCCCAGGAGCATCCTGAAGTCATGAGGCGGATTCCGGGGAAGGAATGTCCGCACGCGCATAGAAGAGCCCATTCGAGGCGCCTTCGTCTTTGCGCTGGATCAAATGGCGTCCCGGTGACGAGCAAGGCAGGCTTGCAAAAGACGGGCCCTGCGCGGATGCACGATCAGCCCGTCGTCTCCGCTTGCGCCTCGCGGCCGAGCGCGAACACGCCGACGGGACCTTCGACATGGAAGGGCAGGCCGGTCATTTTCGAAAACAGCTCGATATTGCTGGTGCCGATGGCGCAGCCGCCGAGACCCATGCCGGTTGCGGCGAGATAGAGCGTCTGCATCAGCACGCCGACATCCTTCAGCACCAGCGAATAGGCGATGGCTGCATATTTCCAGGAGAGCCGGCCGAAGCGCGCGGCGATCGTGATCAGCACCTGCGGCTCGTTTGGCCCATCCATGGCGAATTGCGCGCTGCCGAGCATCGCCGCGAGCGGCGCTTCCGCCACGCCGATCGCGGTCAGCGCATGCGCCGAGGCATCGTAATGATAGAAGCCGCGCGAAAGCCCGGCGCAATTGGCGACGGCGAGGTAAAGCTCGAGTTCATAGGCGCTGCCGGCGGCAGGGTAGGGCCGGGACGTGTAGGAAACGAGCGGGCTCTCGGCGGCGTCAAAATCGACCGGGCTGTCCCAGCGCGACAGCACGCGGGCGGTGCAGTCGAGGAACTGCGCCAGCTCCTGGAGCGTGATCGGCCGGGTCTCATCGAAATCGCGCACCGAATGACGCTGGCGCAGCAGCGCAGCGACCGGCAGCTCAGGCGCGCCACCGGCCGTGAGCGGGATCAAGTCGATTGCCTCGCCCGGCCAGGCGGACCGCTCCGCCGGCAGCGGCGGCAATCGGCCGGCATAGGGATAGAGCCCGCCGAGCGGATTGGCCTGGCGTCCTTCGGTCGAGCGGGCATGGAACAGAAGGTCGTGGAAATCCCACATCACCAGGCTCGCATCGCCCTCGCTGTCCCGCAAGCCATCGCGGTTCGGATCGGGCGTGAACAGGATCTCGCAATCGGCGAGCAAAGCGAGCAACTCGATGCCGGGAAAGCCGCGCTGGGTCTGCAGCGCCGAGACTTTCTGCGGCACCGCAAGGCTCGCGACGAAGCCGGCGATGGCAGGATCGCAAATCCGGAACAATGCGCCGGCGCGCGGCGATTCCAGCACCAGCGCGTCGGCGCGCCGCCGCAGATAGGCAAAGCGCGACAGCACCAGGGTGTCGGAGGCACGAAATTTCTTCGGCTGCGGCCAATAGTCTGCGAGCTGCGGCTCGATGACGACGAGGTCCTTGGCGCCGCGGGCAAAACGGTATTCGACCAGGCCGCGGCGCGCCAGCCGGCGCACCAGGGCTGCGGTCTCCTGCGCCAGCGCGTTTTTTCCCGCGAAGGAGGCAAGCGGCAGGCCATCATGCAAGGCTTCCGCGCGCGCGAGCACCGGCGTGCTGAAGCGGCCGAGCTCGACCGGATAGTCGTCGACCATGGCGGCGAGGCCGCCGTCCGGCTGCACCTGCAGCGCCACGCGCTCGTTCAAACGCACCGACAATGCCGGAGTCGCCCGCTTGCGCGTTGGTTTGTTCGCGGGCCTTCTGGTCGGCTTGGTCTTCGTCTGTCTCGGCGCGCGCAACGACAGCTCCCGTCAGGTATGCGGCAGGAACGGCGTCAACTCGCTCTCCAGCCGGGGACGGTCGAGCAGGCCGAGCTTGACCGGGATGTCGTAGAGGCGGCCCGGCCCGAAGCGCTTGTAGAAGTGACGCAGGCCCGGCACGGTGACCCGCACCACGGGAACGCCGACATCGGGGCGGGTCTGGTCCAGCACCAGGAAATCATAGCCGGCCTGCCGCGTCACCTCGACACAGTTCTCGACCTGGCCGCGGCTGTTGTCGGAAAGTTTCAGGCCAGGCGCCGGCGGCACCACCGGATGCCTGGCGGGAAGCAGGAACGGATAATTCTCGAGCTTGAGCGGCGTGACGCCGTCGAGCGACGGCTTGTCGCCGCGGGAGCCGTCCATCATGCCGATGGCCAGGAACTGGTTCAGCTCGGTCATCGCCCGCAAGAGCGCAATGCGGCGATCGAAATGCGCACCGGAGCCGAACTCGATGTTCTCATGTCCGTCGCTCATCCAGTGCATCATCGCGACATAGGTCGGTACGCCGAGATCGCTGGTGACGTCGAGCACCCAGACCTTGCGGCCGGCATCGGCGAACTGGCTGCGCAAATCGCGGACATAGGAATCGTCGAACTGGTCGAGGTCGAGCTCGGCGCGCTGCACCTGGTTGTACCACCAGATCGCATAGGCATCGCGCTCGACGAGCTCGAGAAACCCTTGCACGATCGCTTCCTCCAGCGTGTTGCCGGCGGCGCAGCCGTTCGAATCCGTGTGCGCATCATGGTAGAAGAAATATTCCAGGCCCGTTGGCAAATAGCGGAAGCACTGGTCGCGCAGCGACCACACCGGCGTCCAGTCGACCTTCTCGTTCGGGTCGAGCGGCGCCGGCACCGGATGCTGGGAGTCGTCATGTGGGTGGCTCAAGCGGGTGCGGAACTGCTCCTCGCTGAAATGCTGGACGTCGTTGGGCATGATGGCTTCGCCGGGCGCGAAGTCGGTGAAGCGCCTGGAGACCCGGATCTCGTCGCCCTGGTAGATGCCGGAGTAGCGCTCGATCGCCTCCATCAGCGCGCTCGCCTCGGCCTGCTCGACGGTCGAGCCCTTGCCGAAGCTGCCGCCCTGCAAACCCGACCGCAACTGGTCGACGCTGTGGGCCGGCGCGGAGAAATTGTGCTGGGCGAAGAAATTGGTGTTGAGCGGCAGATTGGCGTCGATCTTCTCCAGCTTCTTGACCACGCCGGTGAGCGGGCTGACATGCTTGCGGTAGCGCGCAACGGTCGCCTGCGAGGTCACGGTGCGGTAGCCGCCGCTGGTCATGACGAGCTTGGCGCCGGGCCCGAGCTCGACCGGCTGCGGGGCGCGGCGCGGGTTCTGCAGCTTCTTAGGCCCGCAATGCGCACATTGCGGGCGCTTGGCCACGTAATGCCGCGCTACCGTCGAGCCCAACAGGTCGAAGCTTGCAATATGGTCGTTGAGATCGGTGCGATAGCCCGATGCGATCGCCTTGGCGATTTCATTGGCCGCAAACTCGATCGCGCCTTGGCCGAACGTCTTGCGGGTCAGCGGCGAGACCGCGACGGCTTCGGCCGAGCCGCGGTCGAGAAAGCCCTTGATCTCGCGGTTGCGGATCATGCGGTCGAACAGGCAGCTCCAGCAGGCACTCTCGGGCGGATTGAAGACGGGCCCGACCAGCGGGAACACGCCTGAGGGCTGCACCAGGAGCCAGGGCGTCTGGCCGGCCAAGCGCTCCTTGTTGAGCTCGGCGAGCCGCCGCTCCAGATAGTCGTTGACGAGGGTGACGGTGAGATCGGCCGCCCCGTTGACCACGTTGACGCCACGCTCGCGCAACGCCGCCGTCAGCTCCCTGGCGCCGTCGACGTCAATCGCCTCAATGCGGACGCGGCATTTGTTTAAGGCCTCGGCGGCGGAAGCGGGCGGAAGTCCGAGGCTTGCCCAATAGCCGGCCACGGGCGCTGCGAACGCTTGCGACGACGTCACGAGATAGCCGCGCTCGGACATGCGCTTGATCGTTTCCTCGACCTGGTTGGCCGGGTACTTTGCACCGAGTTCAGTGACCAGCTGTCGGGCGCTTTTTCCGCGTTCGCCGATCGCCTGTGCCAGCGCCACATAGAGCTCGCCATGCAGGAAGAATTTGCGGTCCTCGGAATACAGGCAGACGACATGGTCGGGCAGCACGTATGCCGTGAAATTCGGCGCGAATTGCAGCGCATCCTTCGGCGCTCGCTGCGCGGGGCGCGCGACTTTTTCCGAAGCTGCTTTTTTCGAGGCCGTCTTGTTGGAAGCCGTCCTGTTCGAAGCTAGCTTGGCGCTCTTCTTCGAGGTCTTCTTTGCAGCTTTGGTCTTGCGCTTGGCGATCATCGGGTCAGCACGCGTCATTTTGATGGGGCGGGGGTGCATGGCGAATGGAGCGGTGAGGAGAAGCCGTCCGCTCTGCGCTCAAGCAGCTTTTGAATGGGAAGGAAACAAGGCCGGCGCTCGCCGACAGATTCGCAAAATGCGAGTGAAGCGAAGACATCGTTAGGCAAGAATTGGCCGGGTCGACGATCGATCCCGGCCAACGAAACTCTCTGTTTGTCGATCTGCAATTCGAAAAGGCGCCGCAGCTTCAGCAGAAGCGGCAGACGCCCCACGACGCACAGCAGCCACCGCAGCCGGCACAGCCACCGCAACGGCAAGCCCGGCAGCCACAACCGCGACAGCCACAGCCACCGCAGCGGCAACCCCAGGCCATCTGCTGCACGCCGCCGCTCTTGCCATTCTCCTTGTCGAAGAGATGGAAAGTCGCGAGGCTCACATCGGCGATCTCCTCCTCGCCGAGCACGAAGCGCTGATTGGCGACATTATCGAGGGACCGGGAGACATCTGCCGTCGGAAGCGTGGATGCGGATGCGCTCCCCGCCAGCGAAAGGCCAAGTCCAGCGGCACCCAGAGCCGGCACAGCGGCGGCTTTGGTGATGCGCTTCCGCGTAGAAGCTTTTTTCACCCGTGACATCGTCGCAACCTCCATGAACTTTCTAGTACTGTGTGGGACTCCAGTAGCGAAATTCTACGCTGAGCGCATGCATCGCGCAAGCGTGATAGCTTCACTAAGTCGTTGTTACGTATTCAGTTCCTATTCATGTTGATTAACGCTGCAATGAACAGGACGATGAATTTCACGGCCTTCAGAACGGCGATGTTGCGATGCGCTGCGGCCTTTGTTTGTCGAGGCGACCGGAGAGTTTGAATGGTCGATGATCCCACAGCCTTCGCCTGGTACGAATTGCTGACAACCGACTTGCCGGCGGCGCAGAGCTTTTACGGCAAGGTCGTCGGCTGGAGCGTGCAGGACGCCTCCACGCCGCAATTCGCCTATCGGCTTTTCAGCACCGGCGGCGCGCCGGTTGCGGGGCTGATGGAGCTGCCGCCGGAGGGGCGGAAAAAAGGCGCGACGCCGCGCTGGGTCGGATATGTGGCGGTGCGGGATGTGGGTGAAAGCGTCGATCGGCTGAAGGCGCTCGGCGGGGCGGTGTATGTGCCGCCGACCGACAGCAATATCGGGCGCATCGCCGTGGTTGCAGATCCGCAAACGGCGACGCTGGCGCTGGTCAGCGGGTTGAAATACGGCGCCCCGGCGGCAGAGGCGGGCGAGCCCGGCCGGGTCGGCTGGCACGAGCTTCTGGCCGGCGAGGGGAAGGCGGCCTTCGGCTTCTACGGCGCCCTGTTCGGCTGGGAGAAGGGGCGAGCCGAAGACGCGCTCGTCGACTCCTACGAGTTGTTTGCCTCGGGCGGGCGTACGCTTGGCGGCATGTTCACCAAATTCGCCGCTACGCCTGTGCCGTTCTGGTTGTATTATTTCGAGGTCGCCGACCTCGACGCTGCGATCGACCAGGTGAAGGCCGGCGGCGGGCGCGTCGCGCAGGGACCGATCGAGCTCTGGGGCGGCAACTGGGCCGCGCGCTGCATCGATCCGCAGGGCGCGATGTTCGCGCTGCAGGGCCGGCGGCCGAAGTCGGCCATCGGCCGCAGCGGGGAGGGCCATGGCGACGCAGCGCTCGCCTTTTCCACCTCCTGGGGCGGCATCTCCTCGCGTGGCCAGCTGCTCGGCAACAAGCCGAGCAAGAAGCCGAAAGGAAAGAACCGCTCCTGACGCCGGCCTATGCCGGTTTGGGCGCCGCCGCCTTGGCCTCCGCCGCGTTGGCTTCGGTCGGCTTCGGCGCGGGCGCCTTGGCTGGCTTGTCCTGCCGTTTCGACCAGGAGATGTAGTAGGCCACGGTCGTCATGATGCAGATGCCCGCAAGGCTGACGACGACCTGCGCGAACAGCGAGCCCGAGCTCAGGCTCAGCACGAAATGCGCGACGAAGGACAGGAAGACGCCGACGCAGAACACCGCAAGCGACTGCTGGCCGCAGACGATGGCGGGATCGAATCCCTTCCACTCCAGCGCCGGCCAGGTCTTCGGGATGAAGCGCACCACCAGCATCGCAATCACGATGAAATGCAGGAAGCGATAGGGCGCCATATAGGTCTTGTCATTCGGGTTGAAGGCCGAATACAGCCAGTTCGGAAACAGCGCGCCGAAATCGGAGAAGCGGCCCGCCATGGTCATGATCATCGCAAAGATCAGATAGGCGACGCCGAAATAGAGCGCGGGCTTGGAATTGATGATCCAGGCCGCCCGCTTGGCCCCGCCAAGCGCGCACCACGAGCCGAACACGAACACCACCTGCCAGCAATAGGGATCGAAATACCAGGAGCCGGCCGGATAGGCTGCGAGATTCCAGCCGAAATGGCGCGCCAAAAGCCAGAGCACGAGCGAGGCGATCATGGTGAGGTCAGGCTGGCGCAGCATGAACCACAGCACCGGCGGGAAGAATCCCATCAGCACGATGTAGAGCGGCAGCACGTCCAGATTGACCGGCTTGAACTTGAGCAGCAGCCCCTGGCCCAGGGTCTCGGTGGCGTGGTCGACCAGCCCCGCCACGTTGAACTCGTTGATCAGCTCGGAATCCATGAAGCGCCGCGCCAGGAAGCTGATCGCCACGATGTAGATCACGAACAGGATGATGTGGGCGACATAGAGCTGCCACACCCGCTTGGTCAGCCGCGTCGCGCCGACCACAAAGCCGCGCTCGATCATCATGCGCGCATAGACGAAAGAGGCCGTGTAGCCGGAAATGAAGACGAACAGGTCGGCGGCGTCGGAAAAGCCCCAGTTCCTGGTCGTGATCCAGTTCACGACATTGTCGGGGATGTGATCCAGGAAGATCGCCCAGTTCGCAATACCGCGGAACAGGTCGAGGCGGAGGTCGCGTCCTTTGTCGGGTAGCACTGCGTTGATTTTCATGGGGGGCTTCTGGGCGTTTCCTTGGAAATTGGACCGGGTGAGCCGTTCCGCCGAGAATGTCACACGCCCGTGTCGCGATTGTCACAGCGCAGCATAATGACTATACCGGTCCGGCCAGGAACATCCGGGGTAGCGGAATCACCGTGTCAATGTTTGACAGTGAATCCAAGCTATCTTGGACGTTTCCTGAACGCCCTTCAAGTCAGCCTTTGCCCAGAGGTCCCGACCGTCATGACCGCACGGATTTTCAAACCCGCCAAGAACGCCATGCAATCCGGCAGGGCGAAGACCAAGGAATGGCAGCTCGACTATGAGCCGGAGCAGCCGCGGTCGATCGAGCCCCTGATGGGCTGGACCTCGTCCTCCGACATGAAGCAGCAGCTGTCGCTGCGCTTCCACACCAAGGAGGACGCGATCGCCTATTGCGAGCGCAAGGGCATTCCCTACCAGGTGATCGAGCCCCGGGATTCGCTGCACCGGCAGATCGCCTATGCCGATAATTTCGCCTTCCGCCGCGCCGAGCCCTGGACGCATTGAGCCTGAGGTCGATGGTCCGGCCTGTTGGCCGGTCGACCCGACTGAGCCTGAAGCCGCTAAACCCGTCCCCCTGAGAGCTCGTGAAGCTTTTGAACCGTCACCTTGAGGCGCCGTCGCCAAGCGACGGCCTCGAAGGGCGACGGCCCTGCTGCGGGACCCGGGCCGTTCATCCTTCGAGGCTCGCGTTCCGCGAACACCTCAGGATGACGGGTCGAAAACGCGGCGCTGTCAGCTTGATCCGTCCCCCTGAGGCGACCGTTCCTACTTCGACGATGCGGGTGGGGCCGGCGCGCCGGGGATCGGCAGCAGCGCGTCCTTGGATACGCCGAGCACCGGGAAGCTCCTGATGGTGCGCACGTCGGGCATCCCCGCAAACACCCTGAGCTGCCGGCTCATGTCCTCGACGCTGGTCGCGACGCATTTGAGCAGGAAATCCGCGTCTCCCGAAATCCGCCAGCACTGCTGGACCAGGGGCAGCGCCGCGATCGCCGCCTCGAAGGCGGCGAGCGTCGCCTGGTTCTGGCTCGAGAGCTGGATCGCCACGAATGACGCCACCTCGTAGCCGAGCGCGCGCTCGTCGATTGTCGCGCGGATCGTCCGGATGATGCCGCGGGCGCGAAGCGTGCGGACCCGCCGCAGGCAGTTCGGATGGGAGATGCCGACGCGATTGGCCAGCTCGTTATGGGGCAGGCGGCCATCCTTCTGCAGCTCGGAGACGATGCGCAAGTCGGTCGCGTCCAGATCGTCACGCCCAGTCATGGATGCCTCGTGCGGGAGTGTGACCCGGCTAGCCTGCCGGAACGCTCCGAAGGATCTTGCGTTTGCCGCGCCCGGGCGCTGCCGAACCTTGTGATGCCAAGCTTTGCGGCGCCACGCCAGATAGCACGAGCTTCTCGTGTGCGGCGATGATCGCCTCTTTGGTCAGCCGTCCGCCCGGCCGGTACCAGTTGCAGAGCCCGGTCAGCAGCGAAAGGATGGCAAAGGTCGCGACCTGGACGTCGACGACCTCGAAGGCGCCGCTCGCAACGCCCTGGCTCAGAATGTCCGCGAGCCGCCGCTCATAGGCGCTGCGCAGGGCCACCACCGCCTGGTAATTCTTGGGGTCCAGGCTGCGCAGCTCGGAATTGGCGATGTAGACCTCGCGTTTGCGGGTCATGTGATAGCCGACATGGAAGGCGACGAAGGCGCGGAGCCGCTCGACCGGCTCGTCTTTGCCGGCCAGCGCGAGGTCAAGCTGGCGCAGCAATTCGTTGATGTGGTCCTGCACCAGATCGAACAGCAGGTCCTGCTTGGTCGCGATGTGGTTGTAGAGCGATCCGACCTGGATCCCGACCTCGGCGGCAAGCTGGCGCAGGCTCATCGCCTCATAGCCATGCTCGAAGATCAGGCGCAGGCCCGCCCTGCGGATCGCCTCCAGCGTCTTCGGGCCGTTTGAGCCGATGGTGCGTGACATGGAGCCTCGAAAGGGCGCGACCGGAGCCTCGAAACGATCGATCGATCGTATATTGATGTCACGAAATGGCAGCAGAATCAATATTCTATTGGACGAATTTCAAGCCGATGATTCTCCGCTTGAGATCGTGATTAAAAAACGTATGATCGTTTAATTCCAGGGCGGAATCGCCGCGCGCAGAACCGGAACGGGAGGGACAACATGCCGGCAAAGATGGTAGGCCTGTCGGGCTGCCGCGTTTACTCCCGTCATTCCGGGGCGATGCGCTAGCATCGAGCCCGGAATCTCGAGATTCCGGGTTCGGTGCTTCGCACCGCCCCGGAATGACGGAGAAGTCTTCCAGCATCAGAAGAAAACGCCGATCATGACGCTTCATTCCACCATCGATCCGTCGTCGTCCGATTTCGCGCGCAATGCCGAGAGCATGCGCGGCCTCGTCGCGGAGCTGCGCGACAAGCTCAACACGGTTGCCGGCGGCGGCGGCGAGGCGTCGCGGGCGCGCCATACCGCGCGCGGCAAGATGCTGGCGCGCCAGCGTGTCGATCTGCTGGTCGATCCCGGCACCGCCTTTCTGGAGCTGTCGCCGCTCGCGGCCCACGGCCTCTATGGCGGCGACGTGCATTCGGCGAGCATCGTCACCGGGGTCGGGCGGATCGCGGGCCGCGAATGCGTCATCGTCGCCAATGACGCCACCATCAAGGGCGGCACCTACTACCCGATGACGGTGAAGAAGCACCTGCGTGCGCAGGACGTGGCGCGGCAGAACAATCTGCCCTGCGTCTACATGGTGGATTCCGGCGGCGCCTTCCTGCCGATGCAGGACGAGATCTTTCCGGACGAGCGGCATTTTGGCCGCATCTTCTACAACCAGGCGCAGATGTCGGCGCAGGGCATTCCGCAGATCGCCATTGTCATGGGCTCCTGCACCGCCGGCGGCGCCTATGTGCCGGCGATGTCGGACGAGAGCATCATTGTGCGCAACCAGGGCACGATCTTCCTCGGCGGACCGCCGCTGGTGAAGGCCGCGACCGGCGAGGTGGTCAGCGCCGAGGAACTGGGCGGCGCGGACGTGCATTCTCGCCAATCCGGCGTCACCGACCATTATGCGCAGAACGATGCCCACGCCATCGGCATCGCCCGCAAGATCGTCGGCACCCTGAAGCCGCCGCGGCACAATGTGCTCAACATGCGCACGCCCCGCGAGCCGCTGTTTCCGGCCGAGGAAATCTACGGCGTGGTGCCGGTCGACGGCCGCAAGCCGTTCGACGTGCGCGACATCATCGCCCGCATCGTCGACGGCTCCGAATTCGACGAGTTCAAGAAACTCTACGGCCAGACGCTGGTGTGCGGCTTCGCCCATGTCTGGGGCTATCCGGTCGGCATCATCGCCAACAACGGCATTCTGTTCAGCGAGAGCTCGCTGAAGGGCGCCCATTTCATCGAGCTGTGCTGCCAGCGCGGCATTCCACTGGTGTTCCTGCAGAACATCACGGGCTTCATGGTCGGCAAGAAATACGAGGCCGGCGGCATCGCCCGCGACGGCGCCAAGCTCGTGACCGCGGTCGCAACCGCGGGCGTGCCCAAATTCACCGTCGTGATCGGCGGCTCCTATGGCGCCGGCAATTACGGCATGTGCGGCCGCGCCTATAGCCCGCGCTTCCTGTGGATGTGGCCGAACGCGCGCATCTCGGTGATGGGCGGCGAGCAGGCCTCGATGGTGCTGAGCCAGGTCCGCCGCGACAATATCGAGGCCAAGGGCGAGAGCTGGTCGGCGGAGGAGGAAGACAAGTTCAGGGCGCCGATCCGGGCGCAATATGAGAGCCAGGGCAATCCCTATTATGCCACCGCGCGGCTCTGGGACGACGGCGTGATCGATCCCGCCGACACCCGCCTCGTGCTCGGCCTCGGCCTGTCGGCGGCGGCCAATGCGCCGATCGAACCGACGACATTCGGCCTGTTCAGGATGTGACGATGGACCGCTCCAACATGTATCGTCCTTTCCGCACGCTTCTGATCGCCAACCGCGGCGAGATCGCCTGCCGCGTCATCCGCACGGCGAGGCGCATGGGCCTGCGCACCGTCGCCGTCTATTCCGAGGCCGACCGCGGCGCCATGCATGTCGAGATGGCGGATGAAGCGGTGTTGCTCGGGCCGGCGCGGGCCCGCGACAGCTACCTCAATGTCGAGCGCCTGCTCGAGGCTATCAGCAAGACCGGCGCCGAGGCTGTGCATCCCGGCTACGGCTTTCTGTCGGAGAATGCGGAGTTCGCTCAGGCTTGTGCGGCCGCCGGCATCGTCTTCGTCGGCCCGACGGCCGAGATGATGACCGCGATGGGCTCCAAATCGGGTTCAAAAGCGCTGATGGAAAAGGCCGGCGTGCCGCTGGTGCCGGGCTATCACGGCGAGGCGCAGGACGAGGCGACGCTTGCGACAGCCGCCGACCGGATCGGCTTCCCGGTGCTGGTCAAGGCGTCCGCCGGCGGCGGCGGGCGTGGCATGCGGATCGTGCGCGCGGCGTCCGAGTTGTCGGCTGCGATCACGAGCGCCAAGCGCGAGGCCAAGGCGGCCTTTGGCGATGATCGCCTCTTGATCGAGAAATATGTCGACAATCCCCGGCACATCGAGGTGCAGGTGATCGGCGACAGCCATGGCAATCTGCTGTCGCTGTTCGAGCGCGAATGCACGCTGCAGCGGCGGCACCAGAAGGTGATCGAGGAGGCGCCGTCGCCGACGCTTGATGCTATCAAGCGCGAGACGGTCTGCGCGGCGGCGCGGAAAGCGGCGGGCGCGGTCAATTATGTCGGCGCCGGCACCATCGAGTTCGTGTCCGACGGCAAGGACGTGTTCTTCATCGAGATGAATACGCGCCTGCAAGTCGAGCATCCCGTCACCGAGTTGATCACGGGGATCGATCTCGTCGAATGGCAGCTGCGCACAGCCTTCGGCGAGCCGCTGCCGCTGAAACAGGACCAGATCAGGCTGAACGGCCACGCCATCGAGGCGCGGGTCTATGCGGAAAATCCGGCCAGGAATTTCATGCCCTCGGTCGGCCGCATCCGCACCTGGCGCGTGCCGGCCGAGACGAATGGCTTGCGCATCGATGCCGGCTATCGCTCCGGCGACGCGGTGTCGCCCTACTACGACGCGATGCTGGCCAAGATGATCGCATGGGCGCCGACGCGGGAGGCCGCAATCGCGCGGCTCAACCGCGGGCTGGAGGAGACCGACGTCCGCGGCGTCGTCACCAATATTCCGTTCCTGTCGGCGCTGATCACCCATCCGGACGTCGCGGCGAATGCGATCGACACCGGTTTCATCGAGCGCGAATTGACGGCGCTGACGGAGGCTCCGCCGCCGGCCGGCGAACTCGAGCTGTGCGCCGCCGTTGCGGCAATCCTCGGTGAAGAGGCAAAGGCCGCGAAGGCCGAGGCTCATTCGCCCTGGCAGACCTTTGGCTGGCAGCCGGTCGGCCGCCGCGAGCGGGTTTTCTCGTTCCGGCAGGGGCATGGGGCGGAGCAGAAGGTGACGCTGCGCTATGGCAGCGGCCCGGCGACGCTTGCGATCGGCGAGCGCGAGCTAGCCTTCACCACCAACGCCTCCGACCACGGCAGCTTTGATCTTACGCTCGACGGCGTGAAGGCGCCTGTCACGGCCATCATCGAAGGCCACGAGCTCTATCTGCGCACGCGCAACGGCCGCTTCGAGCTGCATTGGGTGGATCCGTTCGGCGGCGAGACCGAGGAGCAGACCGGCGAGGACAAGATCGTGGCGCCGCTGCCGGGCACGGTGGTCGCGGTGCTGGCGGAGGAGGGGATGAAGCTCGAGAAGGGCGCGGCCATCCTCACGCTGGAGGTGATGAAGATGGAGCAGACGCTGCGCGCGCCCTTTGCCGGCGTCCTGAAGGCCATCAAGTGCAAGGTCGGCGACATCGTCCAGGAGGGCGTCGAGCTCGCCGAGGTCGAGCCGATCGGCGAGTGAGCACCATGAGCGACGACATCCATATCATCGAGATGGGGCCGCGCGACGGCCTGCAGAACGAGAAGACGCCGGTCAGCGCCACCGAGCGCATCGCCTTTGTGGAGCGGCTGGTCGATGCCGGGCTGAAGACCGTGGAGGTCGGCGCCTTCGTCTCGCCCAGGGCGATCCCGCAGATGGTCGGCTCCGACGCGGTGCTGCGCGGCGTCAGCCGCATCGCGGGCGCGGAATTCCATGTGCTGGTGCCGAACGAGAAGGGCTATGACGCCGCCCGCGCGGCCGGCGCCAAGGTGGTCTCGGTGTTCGCCGCGGCCTCGGAGGGCTTTTCGCGCGCGAATATCAACTGCTCGATTGCGGAATCCATCGAGCGCTTCAAGCCGGTGCTGGCGCGCGCCAGGCAGGACGGCGTGCCGGTGCGCGGCTATGTCTCCTGCGTGCTCGGCTGCCCGTTCGACGGCGAGATCAGGCCGCAGGCGGTCGCCGATGTCGCCAGGCAGCTGTGGGACCTCGGCTGCTACGAGATTTCGCTCGGTGACACCATCGGCGTCGGCACGCCGCTGAAGGCAAGACAGATGCTGCGCGCGGTTGCCGGGCACGTGCCCGTCGCAAAACTCGCCATGCATTTCCACGACACCTACGGCCAGGCACTCGCCAATCTCTATGCCGGCATGGAGGAGGGCGTGCATGTGATCGATTCCGCCGCCGGCGGCCTCGGCGGCTGCCCCTATGCCCCCGGCGCCACCGGCAATGTCGCGACCGAGGACGTTGTCTACATGCTCGAGGGGCTCGGGATCAGGACCGGTGTCGACATGGAGAAGCTGCTCGCGGCCACCAACGACATCTGCCGCCTGCTCGGCCATCCCCCGGTCAGCCGCGTCGCATCGGCGCTGAATGCGAAGAAGAAGGCCGCTGGCAAATAGAGGTCGACGGCAATAGGCAGTTACGCCGCTCTTGCCCTCGGCATCGGACTTGGATGTGATCGCTCGATCGGCAGCGGTTTCGGCGCAATTCCGCCTGACACCGTTTACCCAGTGTAAGGACCGGCATCGAGATCGTCCCACCGGTTCCGGTGGTGCCTTCTGGGCTTGTTATTTCGGGCCTTTAATCACCAGGATTGTCGAAACTCCGTGCGCGAGCACCACGCCGTTGCAATCGAGAATGCGCGCCTCTGACGACATGATCTGGCGGCTCTGCGCCACCACGCGCGCCTCGACGCGAACCCGGCCTGTGTTCTGGGTGATGCGCTTGGCGAAATTCACCTTGGTTTCGATTGTCGCATAGCCCGTCTCCGGCGGAAGCAGGGAGTGCCCGGCGCATCCGCCCGCGCTGTCGATCAGCGTCAGGGCCCAGCCGCCATGGACGCTGCCCATCGGGTTGAGCAGATGTGGACCAGGATCGCCTTGGAACGCGGCAAATCCGTCATCGACCTCCGTGATCCAGAACGACATCACCTGGGAAATCGGCGCCTGCGGCAATCTGCCGTCGATAATATCCTGCAGGATTTCCTTGCCGCTCTTTCCGGCAACGTCCGCCGACGCCGCGAGCCCATACTTCATTTGCGTCATTCCGGTTATCCCTCGGCATCACTCATCATCGATGAGCAACTGAATATCCATAGAGGTCGTGGAGTCGCTGCGCGACCAGCGAACGGCGACAGTCGGCGGGAGATTGCTCCGCGCAGAAGGGCATTAGCGTTCGAACGGCTGACTTTCCGACTTCCGTTCCTCGTCGGCGCTTCATTGACCAGGGGGGCCGCTTGCCCAGCCGCCCCTGGAGCCTGACGTCAGGCTGTTACTTCGATCCAAGCAGTTCGACTGGCTCGATCGAAGGCGGCGAGGAGAACAATTCCGGCGCCTTGGCCATCAACGCCTGGCCGATCGGGCCGTTGAGGTGCTTCTGGCGTCCATCCTCGTCATTGAAGGTGTCGAAAACGCCGAACGTGCTGGGCGACAGTCTCAGTGCGTACCAGTTGATCGTCGTGGGTTCCTTTTTGGCCATGTCGAGCGCCATTTCGAGAAACTTGGCGACCGCCTCCTCCTTGCCGGGCTTGGCCTCGAAACGGGCGAAAAACGCGAGCTTGATCATCGACGTCTCCATGATGGGCTTCGCAACGGGATGCGAAAAGCACGCGCAACTTAGCGAAGTGATTGGTGCCGGCCCATTGTCAAGAACGACATCTTTGATATCGATATCGCCATGAAAATCGATGTGCTCGTCCTCAACGGTGTTTTCGATACCGGCCTTGCCGCCGTGCTCGATGCGTTTGCGATGGCCAACGAACTCACCGCTGCCGAAGGACTTGCATCACTGATGTTCGATGTCCGCGTCGTCGCTTTGGATCGCCGCGTGCGCAGTTCGCAGGGTTTCGAGGTGCCAGCCTTGCCAGTGCACGGGCGAGCGCCGCCGGATTGGGTGGTTGTTCCTGCCATCGGCGAACGGACGCCGGAGCCGCTGGCTGCGGCACTGGCGACGCCCGAGGCGCGCGCCGCCGTACGCATTTTGCAGCAATGGAGCGTTCAGGGAGTTCAGGTCGCGGCGGCGTGCATCGGAACTTTCATTGCCGCTGAATCAGGCGTGCTCAACGGCGAGATCGCCACGACGACATGGTGGCTCGCGCAGTATTTCCGTCAGCGCTATCCACTCGTTCGGCTCGAAGACGAGCGCATGCTTGTCCGCTCGGGCCGGGTGCTGACCGCGGGGGCTGCGCTGAGTCACATGGACATGGCGCTCTGGCTGATCCGTCAGGCAAGCCCATCACTTGCAGCGACGACCGCGCGTTACCTGATCGTTGATTCGCGCCCGATGCAGTCGGCTTACGCGATAAGTGACCATCTCGCGCATGCCGATCCGCTGGTGCAGCGGTTCGAGCGTTGGGCCCGCGACCACCTCGCCGAGGGTTTCTCGCTTGACGAGGCCGCTGCGGCCGTCGGTACCAGCAAGCGGACACTCGCGCGGCGCATCAGCGATGTGCTCGGCAAGAGCCCGCTCTCCTACTTCCAGGACCTGCGTGTCGAGCGCGCGGTCCATCTGTTGCGGACCTCCAGCGATGACGTGGAGAGGATCGCGGCGGCAGTTGGCTATGCAGATGGCGTGACGCTTCGCAATCTCCTCAAGCGCAAACTCGGTCGAGGCGTGCGCGAGATTCGCTCGGAGTGAGGTGGCCTTCCAATCGTCGGGGGGCGTGCGCGGAGCGAAAGCGCTTGTGCCCAACCTGCAACGTCACCGGCTCCCGTCCGGCCCCATCACCATGTCAGGCAAAAAGGTCGAGATGCCCGGCACCAGGCACAGCACCAGCACCGCGCCCATCATCAAGAGCACGAAGGGCAGGGTGCCCCAGATCACGTCGCGCAAGGGAATGTCGGGGGCGACGTTGCGGATGACGAAGATGTTCAGCCCCACCGGCGGGTGGATCAGGCAAGCGGCTTCGCTTTCACTGTGCGCACCTATTGCTGATACGCGCCCTCAGTTCCGGTTTCCGCGCGAGGGCATCGACCAGCCAGGATACGCATCGTTCGGCAGCATCCAACGCGGCGTCTGACGAAACATAGGTCGCGTCGGAATAGCATTGAAGTGGCGTCCATCGTCCACCGTCTTCGATGTCCCGCCTGAATTCTTCGAATCCGTAGCTGCGATCCGGCCTGGAAAAGAAATCCACGCACTTGTCGTGCTCTGGATTTTCGACGCTGACGAAGACCGTCCACGACTTGTCGATACGACTGGACACGACGTTCCCTTCTTCTCGAACGCGCAACTGCTCGTTTCATCTGATGCTGCAAGGCCAGCGAACGGTCAAGATCGATCGCTGGATTGGCGCTTGGCGCCCGTCGGGCCGGCCCCGATCGAGTCCGAGTCGCCGGACGCCGCGATCGGGCACTGCGGGCAGCACGGACTGTTGACCGCAAACGCCGGCCTTTTTGGTCTAGGTTTCTCAAGACAGGCGCTTCACATCGAGGATGTCGATGGGAAGCGCGTCAAGCGCAAGCTGTTGTGAGGAGGACATATGGTCCAGAAGCGTGATGTTCCCGGCATCAGACCGTACGACGCGCCCGCAGGCGGGTGGGGCGCCCTCAAGGCCACCGCGATCGCCGTTCGCGACCAGATGGATGTGGTGGAGGCGCCGATCACATTGTTGCGCATGAACAAGCCCGACGGTTTCGATTGTCCGGGCTGCGCATGGCCGGACAAGGAGCATACCTCGACTTTCCAGTTCTGCGAAAACGGCGCCAAGGCGGTGACCTGGGAGGCGACGAGCAAGCGCGTTACGCCGGAGTTCTTTGCCGGCCACACCGTCACCGAGCTGCTCGGCTGGAGCGATTTTCACCTCGAGAACGAAGGGCGCCTGACCCACCCGATGGTCTATGACGCCGGGACCGATACCTACCAGCCGATCGAATGGGATGACGCCTTCGCGCGGATCGGCGACAAGCTGCGCAGCCTGCCCGATCCCAACATGGCCGAGTTCTATACCTCCGGCCGCGCCTCCAATGAGGCGGCCTTCCTGTTCCAGATCTTCGCGCGCGAGTACGGCAGCAACAATTTTCCCGACTGCTCGAACATGTGCCATGAGGCGACGAGCGTCGGCCTGCCGCTCTCCATCGGCATCGGCAAGGGCACGGTGTCGCTGGAGGATTTCGACCATTGCGAGCTGATCATCGCCATGGGCCACAACCCCGGTACCAACCATCCGCGCATGATGGGCACATTGCACGAGGTCTCGCGCCGGGGTGTGCCGATCATCGTCTTCAATCCGCTGCGGGAGCGCGCGCTGGAGCGCTTCACCGATCCGCAGAACCCGATCGAGATGGGCACCTTCGGCTCGACACCCATTGCGTCCACCTATTATCAGCCGAAGGTCGGCGCCGACGCCGCGGTGCTGAAGGGTATCATGAAGGCGCTGATCGAGCAGGACGATGCCGCAAAGGGCGTGCTCGATCACGCCTTCATTGCCGAGCACACCAACGGCTTTGCCGCCTTCGCCGCCGACCTGCGCGCAACCCCGTGGGCTGCGATCGAGCTCGCCTCCGGTCTTGCCCGCGCGCAACTCGCCGAGGTCGCCGCCGCCTACGCCAAGTCCAATGCCACCATCATCTCCTACGGCATGGGCATTACGCAGCACAGCCGCGGCACGGCCAATGTCCAGCAGATCGCCAATCTCCTGCTGCTCAAGGGCAATTTCGGCAAGCCGGGTGCCGGCATCTGCCCATTGCGCGGCCATTCCAACGTGCAGGGCAATCGGACCATCGGCATCACCGAGAAACCCAACATTCCGATGTTCGAAGGGATCGAACGTACCTTTGGCTTCACGCCGCCGCGGCATCACGGCCACGACGCGGTCGCCGCGATGGAGGCGATCGACGACGGCCGCTCCAAGGTCCTGATCTGCCTCGGCGGCAACTTCGCCGTGGCGCTGTCCGATCCGGAGCGCTGCCAGGCGGGCATGCGCAAGCTCGAGCTTGCCGTGCACCTGGGGACCAAGCTCAACCGCTCGCACCTTCTGGTTGGCCGGGAGTCGATCATCCTGCCGGTTCTGGCGCGCAGCGAACGCGACGTCCAGGCCACCGGGCCGCAGGCGATCACCGTCGAAGATTCCATGTCGATGGTGCACGCCTCACGCGGCAAGCTCAGTCCGGCCTCGGAACATCTCCGTTCCGAATCGGCCATCGTCGCCGGCATGGCGATGGCGACCCTGCCGGCAAGCAAGGTGCCCTGGGCCGAGCTGATCGCCGATTACGACCGCATCCGCAATGCCATCGAGGGCGTGTTCCCCGATTTCAAGGATTACAACGCGCGCATCCGACATCCCGGCGGCTTTCGTCTGCCGCTGCCGCCGACCGAGCGCAAATGGACCACCGCGTCCGGTAAGGCCGAATTCCTGCCCTTCAACGGCTTGGAGGAGGATCCGGCCGTGACCGACAAGGCGGTTCTCAAGCTCACCACCATCCGCAGTCACGACCAGTACAACACCACGATCTATGGACTGAACGATCGCTATCGCGGCGTGTTCGGTCGGCGCGACGTGCTGTTTGCAAACGAGGCGGACCTGGCCGAGCTTGGGCTTGCGCATGGTGACCTGGTCCAGATCGAGACGGCGCTGCCGTCGGACAAGCCGCGGCGTCTCAGCCTGACTGCGATCGCCTACGACATCGCGCGCGGCTCGGTTGCCGCCTACTATCCGGAAGCGAACGGGCTGGTGCCGCTCGACTACCAGGACAAGGACAGCGGCACGCCCTCGTACAAGTCGGTGCCGGTGCGTATCCGTCCCGCCGGGTGAGGGGCAGCCGTCACCGGCTCCCGTCCGGCCCCATCACCATGTCAGGCAAAAAGGTCGAGATGCCCGGCACCAGGCACAGCACCAGCACCGCGGCCATCATCAAGAGCACGAAGGGCAGGGTGCCCCAGATCACCTCGCGGAGGGGAATGTCGGGTGCGACGTTCCTGATGACGAAGATGTTCAGCCCCACCGGCGGGTGGATCAGCCCCATCTCCATGACGATGGTCATGATGATGCCGAACCAGATGATGTCGAAATTGGCGGCGCGCAGCGGCGGCAGGATGATCGGGGCGGTCATCAGGATGATCGAGACCGGCGGCAGGAAGAAGCCGAGCACGACGACCAGGACGAGGATCGCAAGCAGCAGCTCCCAGCGCGGCAGGTGCATGGCGACGATCGCCTCCGCCGCCGATTGCGAGATGTGCAGATAGCTCATCACATAGGAATAGAGCAGCGACATGCCGATGATCAGCATCAGCATGGTGGATTCGCGAATGGTCGAGGTCAGGATCGGCGCGAGATCGGTCGGCCGCCACACGCGGTAGATCATGGCGATCAGCGCCAGCGCGAGCAGGCCGCCGAGGCCGGCGGTCTCCGAGGGCGTGGCATAGCCGCCATAGAGCGCGATCATCACGCCGGTCAGAAGCAGCACGAAGGGAATCACGCGCGGCAGCACGCTGAAGCGCTCGGCGAGCGTGAACTCGTCCTTGGCGAGGATGGCCGAAGGCGTGCCGCTCTTCTCATAGGCAAGCTGCGCCATGGCATATTCGCGGCGGAAGCGCAGCACGGCATAGGCGCCGAACAGGGAGACCAGCAGCAGCCCCGGGCCGATGCCGGCCAGGAACAGCCGGCCCAACGATTTTTCCGCGGCAACCGCGAACAGGATCATGGTGATCGAGGGCGGCAGCAGGATGCCGAGCGTGCCGCCGGCGGCGATGATGCCGGCGGCAAAGCCGCCGCTATAGCCGCGCTTGCGCATCTCCGGGATGCCGGCCGAGCCGATCGCCGAGCAGGTCGCGGGCGAAGAGCCCGCCATCGCCGCAAACAGCGCGCAGGCAAACACGTTGGCGACGCCGAGGCCGCCGGGCACCCGGTGCAGCCAGGCATGGAGTGCGGAATAGAGGTCCTGTCCGGCGCGCGAGCGGCCGATCGCCGCGCCCTTGAGGATGAAGAGCGGGATCGACAACAGCGTGATCGAGGCCATCTCCTCATAGACGTTCTCGGTCACCGTATCGAGCGAGGCGTGCGGCATGTAGATGCCCATGAACACGACCGCGACGGCACCGAGTGCAAAGGCGATCGGCATGCCCGAAAACATCGCGGCGAGCGTTGCGAGCCCGTAGCTTACGCCAATTCCAAGCACGCTCATCGGCGCGAAGCTCCCGCAAGCGGCATGATGATCTGCAAGAGCAGCTGCAGGCACAACAGCGTCATGCCGCACGCCATCAGGCCGTAAGGAATCGCCAGCGGCGGCGACCACATCGAGTTGGAGACCTGGCCGTCGACATAGGCTTCCTGCGTCAGCGTCCAGGATTTCCAGGTGAAGAAGGCGCAGAACAGGAGGCTCGCGACATCGACCAGCCAGAGCCGGATGCGGTTGGCAAGCGGCGAGAGCAGGCCGACAAAGGCCTCGATCGAGACATGGCCGCGCTGCGACTGCACATAGGCCGCCGTCATGAAGGTGGCGCCGACCAGGAGAAACACCGCGGCCTCGTCCTGCCAGTAATTGGCGGCCTGGAACAGCGCCCGCCCGATCACGCTGTAGCTGAGGATGCCGCAGGCCGCGACGAGGGCCAGTGCGGCGAACACCACAATGACGCTGTTGACGAGCGAAAGCGCCCGCGCGAGCGCGGCCACCAGCGCATTGCCGGTGACCGTCGTCTCCGCGGTATCGTCGCGATCCGGGCCGGCTGCGTGCATCACGCGTTGACGTTGGCGGCGAGCTTCAACAGGGTGGCGGCGGTTGGCGTCTTGGCGCCGTAGTCCTTCCAGGCGGTGTCGCGGGCGATGTCGCGCCATTTGTTGACGGTCGCGAGGTCGAGCGGCGCGACCTTGGCGCCGGCCTTCTCATAGACCTTGGCGACCTCGACGTCGTCGGCCTGCGCGCCCTGGCGGCCGAAGGTCTCGAGCTCGCTGCCGACGGCCATGATGATCTCCTGGTGGCCTGACGGCAGGGCGTCGAACACGCTCTTCGACATCATCAGCGGCTCCAGCATGAACCAATAGGAGGCGCCGGCGCCCGAGGTGAGCGCCTTGGAGACTTCCTCGAGGCGGAACGAGATCAGGCTGGTGGAGGAGGTGATGCCGGCATCGCAGGCGCCCGTCTGCATCGCCTGGTAGATTTCGTTCGAGGGGACGGAGAGCACGGAGGCGCCGGCGGTCTGCAGCACCATGTCCATCTCGCGTGAGCCGCCGCGCACCTTCATGCCCTTGGCGTCCTCGGGCGCCACGATCGCGCGTGAGCGGCTGGCGACGCCGCCGGCCTGCCAGACCCAGGTGAGCAGGATGATCCCCTTGTCGGCGAGGAAATCGGTCAGCGCCTTGCCGACCGGCTCCTTCTTCCAGCGCAGCCCCTGGTCGTAGGTGGCAACCAGCCCTGGCATCAGGCCGATATTGGTCTCCGGCAATTCGCCGCCGGCATAGGGCATGGGATAGAGGCTGATGTCGAGCGCGCCCTTGCGCATCGCGGAGAACTGGGCGTTGGTCTTGATCAGCGAGGAGTTGGGGTAGATTTCAGCGGAAATGTCGCCGCCGCTTCGCTTCGCCACTTCTGCGGCGAACATCCGGCAGAGCCGGTCGCGAAAATCGCCCTTGTCGATGGTGCCACCGGGGAATTGATGCGAGATCTTCAGCGTCGTCGCGGCCTTGGCGGTGCCTGTGCCGAGGCGGAGGATGACCGGCGCAGCGAGCGCGGAGGTGATGAGATGACGACGAGTGAGCATGACGGAAGTCCCCTGTAGTTCAACGTCTGATTTGGGTTTCTTGAAAGCCGGCCCCGAGCACCGCTCTAACCGGAAATCCGACACAGCCGCTCTGGTCAGATAGCAGACTAAAGCCTGACGGAAAGCTGGTTTGCATGCCGCCGCCGCAGGCGGCAACGTTTATCGCAGTGCACACCTGCTCAATCCTTAAACGGATGTGCTGAATGCGCACTAACACGACCTTCGCGGGCAAAATTGTGTCGATTCCGCAGAAATGCGGCGGCGGCAAAACGCCAAAGCCGGGGCATGGAAAAATTTTCGGATCGTCCCGTAACAAAGGCGCGAGACGGAGCGTCGAGCAAGAAGGCGGCGTCAGTCCGCTTAAGCTCCACCAGCTCCTGAAGGGATGACCATGATGACCATTCGCACCCGCTTCGCCCTCGCCGTTTCGGCTGCCGCCGTTTCGCTCAGCCTCGCTCTGGCGCCGGCCGCCTTCGCCGACGACATGAAGAAGGACTCCATGTCCAAGGACACCATGTCCAAGGATTCGATGGCCAAGGACAGCATGAAGAAGGACACCATGTCCCATGACGGCATGAAGAAGGACGACGCGATGTCCCACGACGGCATGAAGAAAGACGACGGGATGAAGAAGAACTGACGCCCAAGGCAAATCGGGCATGGTGCCGTTCGGCACCATGCCCGAAATTGCGTCAGCGCGTGACTGGCCTCGCTGGGCGAGGGCAGCCCTATTTCTTCTTGCCGCGGGCCTTGCGCGCGGCGTAGCGGGCATCGCGCTTGGCCTTCTGGTCCGCCAGCAACGCGGCCTGGCGGGCCTCTTCTTCTTCCTTCTCGCGCGCGATACGGGCAGCTTCCGCTGCCGCCGCTTCTTCCTCGCGGCGCTTGGCTTCCGCTTTGGCCGCTTCGCGCTCCTGCCTCTGGCGCTCGCGGTTGGCGGCAATCTCCTCGCGCTCGGCACGGCGGCGCGCGACCTCGGGGTCGTCCGGGCCGGGCTGCTCACGGAATTTCTTGAGAAGATTTCGCCGTGCCTCTAGCGCGGCTTTCTGCCGGTCTGTAAAGCCGGGTTCCTTAAATCCGCTCATCGATTGGGCCTTGTCTCACTTTCATTGCTAGGTTTGTTCGTTGCTGGGTCGGCAAATTCATTGTCTCGCGCATCGCAATCTCAAAGCTGACGCTCGGGCAATTCGGCGTCGGTGTACAGCGTCGCGCGCCGCAATTCCACTCTATTGATTGCAGGTCGGGCATAAGAAATCGCCCCGATTGTGATTTGATTCACAAGCGCTTGGACAAACCCGACCCTATCGTCCCGCCAGCTTCCAGGGAGTATCGGCCATGACTGCTCCATCTCGCCGTCAGAGGCGCTTCGCCTGGGCCGCCGTGCTCGTTTCGGCGGCGGTCCTCGTCTCGATCTTATTGAGTTACCCGAGGGAGGTGTCCGATCCCGTTTTGGGCGCCGAATGGAAATGCGGCCAGACGGCCTTCTCGACCAGTTGCACCCATATCGTGCCCGCGCCCGAGCGGGAGAGCCTGCGAGACAGCTCCCTCCCGTCCCGCCGGCTGTGATCCAGACCCGCCGCCGCAAGCCGTCCGAATGACGGTCACGATTGCTTCAGGACGGCTGGCCATGCCTGCGGCCCCCGGTCTATTTTGACCGCAGGATGCGGGACAAAGGCGGCGGATCGACCATGGCTGAACCCAGACCAAGCCCCAAGCCGGATCCAAAGCCCGAGCGAAAGCGTGGCCCCGCGGGGGGCGACAACCGGCGCGGCGCGATTGCGGGGCTTCTGATCGCGATCGTGCTGCTCGTCGTCGGGGTATGGCTCGCACACGATCTCACCGCGGCCAGCAAATTGCAGGACTGCGTGATGAGTGGCCGCACCAATTGCAAAGTGATCGAGCCCGCCCGCTGAGGCCCCTCGAACGTAGATTCGCAAGCAAAATCCGAAACTTCCAGACGCAAAATTGTCGCGATCTTGCTTATTTGTAACAAGACAAAGCGCCAAAGCTGGCGGCAATGATAGGCACGCCGTGTCCCGCGCCTCGCGCGCCCTAGGGCAGGCCGACCTACACGCCAACCAGGCTCTCCAACGAGCTTGCGCCAACCACAAGGGGATATGCGAGAATGAACGCGTCCAGCCGGACAACATTGGTCCTTTCGCTGGCCTCGCTCCTGGCCGTGACGAGCGTTGCGGCACAGGAGCGGCCGGTAACGGGCGGGCCCCCGCCGGGCGGCAACCCGGCTCCGCAGGGTCGTCCCGTGCATCCCGCCGGGCCGGCGCCGGGCAGGCCGGCGGTCGATCCGCGATTCGCTCACGGACCCATCGTGGCCCACGACTTCGGCGGCCGTCCTTATCGTGGCCGCATCGCCTGGCAAGGTGGACGCTGGCGCCATGAGATGCATGACGGCCGCATGGGCTGGTGGTGGGACGTCGGCGGCGTGTGGTATTTTTATCCGCAGCGCATGGACGGGCCCCCGGCCTACATTTCCGAGGACTTTGCAGATGACGTG
The DNA here is from genome assembly GCA_035293585.1 of Bradyrhizobium sp. Lineage (GTDB taxonomy): Bacteria > Pseudomonadota > Alphaproteobacteria > Rhizobiales > Xanthobacteraceae > Bradyrhizobium. Next base: position 51,285 of record DATGMN010000080.1, read on the forward strand.
ACCTATGAGGACGCGCCGCCGCCGGGCGCCTATCCACCGCCGGTGGCTGCCTATGCTCCGCCGCCGCCACCCCCGCCGCCGCCGCCTCCACCGGATCCAGCCGCAAGCGCGGTGGGCGGAGCCGTCGTGGGTGGCCTGCTCGGCGGGCTTCTGACCGGACGAGCGTCCGGTGCTGCGGCAGGTGCGGTGATCGGCGGCGCCACCGGCGCGATCGCCGGCGCCACTGCGGCATCGCGGCCCGGCTACTACCTGGCGCAGGGCAACTGCTATTACCGCTATCCGTCCGGCCAATACGTCCAGGCTGATCCGCGCTGGTGCTACTGAACCAAACGCGACGGATTTTGCTGACGAGAGCCGGCGCGCTGACCGCGCGCCGGCTTTCACTTTTTTGAACCCTCGACAAAGCGCGTTCCGATCGAGCTGCGATGATTGTGGAATCTTCGCCTTCCGTAGTCGTCCGGGTTCCGAAATTAAGGAGATGTAAATTGTTTGGCGGCTAACATGTCCCCGGCGATTTCTGTCTATTGTTTGAAGTTCTCTTGGTTTTTGCTCCTTAGCTTGCCTCGCATGAAAGCGATGGCAGCGGCGCCATGCTTTCGTCTGGAACAGCCTGAATCGAACTCTTTCAGCGCGTCCTTCGCGAGGCATGATCATGTCTGTCGAGAAGTTCCTAAGGCAGCGCGCCGTCAACATCACCGTGGGCGGGTCCTACACGCTGCATCGCTGGTACGATGCAAAAGGCAAGCCACGCACGCTGGCCTGCCGGACCACGCGCGTTTCACCCTTCCGCATGATCGTCGAAGTGCCCGTCGTCGGCCGCATCGGCGATCGCATCAGCTCCTATTTCGGTCCATTCGGCGCGTTCGAAGGCGCGATCAGCGACACCATGCACCGCGGCTTTCTGCTGGAGCTGGAGATGACCCGCGCCAGGCGCGAGAAGCTTGCCGAGCAACTCACCTGGCTTGAGAAGAAACAGAAGGATCCGTCCATTCTCGAGCAGAGGAGGGAGCTCCGCATCGTTCCTGTGATGCCTAACTCGATGCTGACGCTGGCCGACGGAAGCCTCCATCCATGCTTTGTCATCGACATGTCACCGTCGGGTTGCGCCGTATCGGCGGAGGTGCAGCCGCCGCTCGGGATGCCGCTCGCGGTCGGGGCTTGCATCGGCCGCGTCGTCCGCATCACAAGGACGGGATTTGCGGTCAAGTTCGTCGAGAAGCAGAGCAAGGACGATCTCGAACGCCTGATCGTGCGCGCGCAGCCGAAATCGAGCGCCGCCGCCTAGCGAGCGTCAATGCGGGAAACGGGCAACAGCGATGAGTGAGGTGGCGGAGCGGCGCATCGCCCACCGAATCCGGTTCGATCATGTCAGGCCGGCCCGCATGATAGGGCTCGACGGCACCTGGCAGCGGGAATGTACCGTCGACGATGTGTCGGATCGCGGTGCGAGACTGACGGTCGACGATCCGATCGAGGGGCTGCCGTTGCAGGAGTTCTTCCTTGTCATCGACCGGACTTGTCTATCGCCGTTGCAGGCTCGCCTGGGTGAATGGCGACCGGATCGGTGTAGCCTTCCTCGGGCGGACAAAAGCGAAGGCGAGCAAGTAGAGCTGTCGGACTGTCGGGACAGCTCCGCTGCAATTGACTTCGGTCAATGGACCGGATGTTGTGGGTAGATCGAGTATCCGTCCGAGACCACGCCCGCCAAATCGACGCTTCCAACGCAGAGGTTATTGCCATGCCGACATTCGAAGTATCGCTGGTCTGTCCGGAGGCGCTGGTATTTGTCGGCGATGCCGACCAGGTCGATCTGCCGGGGACCGAAGGCGACCTCGGCGTGCTGGCGGGGCATGCACCGATCATCACCGGGCTGCGGCCGGGCATCATCAGGGTGATCGCACATGGCCGCGACGAGAGGTTCGTCATCCTTGGCGGGGTCGCCGAGTTCTCGGCCTCGAGCCTCAACATCCTGGCCGACATCGCAAGCCCGATCGGCGAGTTCGACGCGGCGGAGCTGAAGGCGAGGATCGAGGAGATGGAGCGCGCGGTACCGACGCGCTCCGCGGGCGAGGAGCTCGATCGCGAGATCGAACTGCTCGATCAGTACAAGACCCTGCATCAATCCGTAACGGTCACGACGGCGCTTTAGGAATTTAGCTTCTTCAGCTGGGCGCGGTCCTGCAGCACGATCTGGCGCTGGCTGGTCTCGGAGAACTCGAGGATGCCGCGGCCGCGCAGATAGGACAGCGCGCGCGAGACCGTCTCGAGGGTCAGTCCGAGATAATCGGCGATGTCGCGCCGCGACATCGGAAGCGCAATCATCTCCGTGCCGGTCAGTCGATGATCCATTTCCAGAAGGAAGGCCGCAACGCGCTCCAGCGAGGTTTTGCGCCCCAGGAGCAGCATGTGGGCCTCGGCATGCAGCAGGTTCTTGGCGGTCATGCTGAGAAGATTGCGCGCGACCTGCACATCGGTTGCCGCGACATATTCGAGGCTGTGGCGGTGGACGACGCGGGTGGTGGTCTCCACGATGGCCTCCGCCGTGAAGCGATAGGCGTCACCATTCTCCAGCCCGAAAATGTCGCTCGGCAGGTGGAAAGCGCAGATCTGGCGCCGGCCGTCGGACAGTACCTTGTAGCTCCTGACCGCACCGCTGATGACCTCGAAGATGCAATCGGCGGGTTCGCGCTCGCCATAGATTTCCTCGTCCTTGCAGAAGCACGTTTCCGAGGCGCCGAACTTCGCATGCATGGCGATGACCGGGACATCCTGCACGGTAGCGCCGGTTGCGGGCGGCTTGGCTGGATTCCTCGAACGGCTAAGCATCAGCGCACTCCGTACGCGGGGCTGTCACGGGACTGTCTTGATGGGATGGCGCCTCGCCCGGCATGATCTCGGAGGGCGTCCGGCGGCGCCATTGTCCTTGAGGACAATTACGGCAGCGCAACCGGAACTGGCAGCGGTCGGCTGCACGGCTGCGGTCTGGGTTGCACGGCTTACGCGACCTGCTAAGCTCTCGCCCGATGTTGTCCTCGCCGCTGCGGACCAAGGCGTATTTTATTCCATTTGTCGATATTCGCGGCTGAAACGATGCGCCAGCTTGGGGCGGTGATGATTTGGCTTGTCGCGAGCGTGCTGCCGACATGCCTTTTGGCAACCGGGCAGCGCCCGGGATCGATATTGGTGCTCGAACAGTCCGATCTCGGTGGCCCCTTGCATGCAGCCGTTTTTGCTGCTGTCCAGGACGGTGCCGCCCCGAGCATCTGGGAAGAATATCGCTGGCAATCCTTGACGGCGCTGACCATCATCCTGCTGCAGGCCGTCCTGATCACGGGCATGTTTTACGAGCATCGAAGACGGCGGCTCGCGGAATTCGAGGCGCGCAAGCGCATGTCCGAGCTTGCTCACCTGAACAGGCAGGCCACCGCCGGAGAAATGACTGCATCGATCGCGCATGAGCTCAATCAACCGCTCGCAGCGATCCTGAGCAATACTGAAGCTGCGGAGAGCCTTTTGAAGGCGCCCACGCCGGACCTCGTCGAACTCGGCGAGATCCTGCTCGACATCCGCCGTGACGATGAGCGCGCCAGCCGCGTCATCCGGCATCTGCGCGGCCTGTTGAAGAAGAGCGAGTTCGACGCGCAACTGGTCGATATCAACGAGACGGTTCGGGATGTCTTCCAGTTTCTCTCGGTTCAAGCCCTGATCCGCAACGTCAGGCTGGAGACCGATCTGGCGCCTTGGGCTCTCCATGTCTGCGGCGACCGCATTCAGCTGGAGCAGGTGGTTCTCAACCTCGCCATGAATGCGATGGATGCGGCGGAACAGCAGCCGAAGGAGCGGCGACGGATCATCGGCCGCACCGAGGCCGGCAACGGCAAATCGGTCATTGTGTCGATCATCGATTTTGGCCAAGGTATTCCGGCCGAGGGGCTCGCCCGGGTGTTCGATCCGTTTTTCACGACCAAGGAACAGGGCATGGGCATCGGGCTGTCGATCGCGCGCACGATCGTGGACGCCCACCACGGCCGCATCTGGGCGGAGCACCGGCCAGGCGGCGGCGCCGTCTTCAATCTCAGCCTGCCGCGCGTTTCCGCTGACAAAGGCAAGGCCACATGACCGCTGCTGCCGTCCACGTCGTCGACGACGATGCCTCGTTCAGGACGGCGGTCGGACGCCAGTTGCGCGCGGCCGGCTACCAGGTATTCAGCTACGCGACTGCGGCCGATCTGCTGGAGCGGCTGCCGCTGGCGACGCCCGGCTGTATCGTTCTCGACGTCAGATTGCCTGGAATGAGCGGGCCGGAGCTGCAGCAGCGCCTGATCGACCGCGGCGCGAGCCTGCCGATCATCTTCCTGACCGGCCATGCCGACATTCCCGTGAGCGTGCGCACCATCAAGGCCGGCGCCGAGGACTTCCTGATCAAGCCGGTGCCCGGACACCTGCTTCTTGCGACGATCGAGCGGGCGATCGCGAGTCAGCAGAACGGTCAGGGGCGCGATGGCGAGAGCGCTGCGCTGCGTGCGCTGCTGGAGCAACTGACGCCGCGCGAGCATCAGGTGTTTCAGCGGGTCGTGCACGGCCGGCTGAACAAGCAGATCGCGCATGAGCTCGACATCACCGAGCGCACGGTGAAGGCGCACCGCCAGAGCGCCATGGAGAAGCTCAAGGCCCATTCGCTCCTGGAACTCGTGTTTGCCGCGGAAAGCCTTGGCATTCTCTCCAGATCCGACCGCAATGCCATCGTGGACCGAAATCTCCGGGAGGGACCCGCGGAGTCGGATGGCGGCCATTAGCAGGCGAGCCAGGTCCGTCGGCATCGTCCTGGGCACATTGGCCGTGCAGCCAATATGAAAGGCGGTCGATCAGGACCAAAATACCGGGACAGGAGTTGTCGGCGATACGGCAGCTCATGGACCAGCGCACTTGACAAACAACAAGGTCATAGTCATCGACGACGATCCTTCGGTGCTGAAGGGGTTGGCACGCGTGCTGAAAATCGCGGGCTTCGACCCCGTCATCTTCGACTGTGCGGAGAGCTTTGAAAACGGGCGCGACATTGGCGAGGCGTGTTGCCTGGTGCTCGATATCCATTTGAAGGGAAAGTCCGGCCTGGAGCTGAAGCGGATGCTGGGCGACCGGCTGCCCGTCATCTTCATCACGGCCAGCGATAGCGACGCGATTTCGCTCGCCGCCCGCGAGGCCGGCTGCATCGCGTTCTTGCGCAAACCGTTTCCCGCGCAATCGTTGATCGATCCCATCAAGCGCCTGTCGACCGCAGGACCTCCGCATTGGTGACGGGGTGCGGACGCCTTGTGTCGACGCATCTACTCATGCCAGCCCGTATGCACTCCGCCAGAACTAGAAGGACATGAAGGTCGGAAGGCTCATCTCTTGCAGCGCCTCCCGGGTGACTCCGCCAAACACGAACCGGCCGGCCTTCATATGCCCATAGCCGCCCATGACCAGCAGCTTGCTTTTGGCCTCTGCCGCGACCGCCATGATGGTGCGATAGATGCCGAGTTGACCCGGCTTCAGCTGCGTGACGTGGACGTTGAGCCGTCGCATCGCAAGATGCGATGCCAGCGCCTCGGCGGAGGATTTGAGACCTGTCTCGGGCTGGTTGATCGCGATGATGTCGATGCAGGCGGCGAGCTCGAGCAACGGCATCGCGTCATGGAGGGCACGCGCGGCATAGCGACCGCCATCCCAGCAGACGCCGATGTGATCGAGCGCAATGTCACCGTGGTGCGTGCGGGGGACCAGGATGACAGGGCGTCCGGAATCGAACAGCAACGGTTGCGGCTGCGCGTCGAGAAGCGCCGCGGGGGCGGGCTGTGCGATGATGCTGACATCATACAGGCGGGACGCCTGAACCAGCATCTGCTCGATGGAACCGCCGGAGGCCGCGATCAGGCGTTTGCCAAAGGACAGGCCCGCTTGTCGGGCGGTGTCCTCGAACTGGAGCAGGATGTGCGCGGCGGTTGCAGCGGCACTTTCGAAGGCTGCGATCGCCTCGAGGCCGCTCGCGCTCGGACCGGGTTCGTGGCGGTCCTCGGAATGCTCCACCGCGGCGACTGCGTCGATATGGGCGGCGAACAGCCGCGCCATCGATACAGCCGACGCGATGACGCCGGCCGCCGCCGACGCATCCAAGGGCAGGTACGCAAAGATGTCCCTGAAACGACCGGTCGACGGCAGCTCTGGCAAGGAATTCATGCGATGCGCCCCGATGATTTTGTCGACCATCCCGAACCGAACCCGCGCAAAGCTTCGGCCGCGGGCTACGCGCGGGCGTTGACATAAATCAATCGAGCGCTGTACAGGCAGGGCAGACGAGGCGAATGGCAGTCATTTAGGGCAGGTCGCCTGGACAGGGTGCCCGGGACAAGTCGCCTAGGACAAGTCGCTTGGGACAAGTCACATGGACAAGCCGGTGAGATCATCTTCTTCGGAGTCTATGTCGGCAAAGGAGCCCGCGCAGATCGCGATCCGGCTCGGACTTCTGGCCGGTGTGATCTACTGGTCGTACATCCTGATCCTGCCGTTCATTCCGATCATGGTGTGGAGCACCATCCTCGCGGTCGCGCTCTATCCCGTTTTCGACCTGCTGGCGCGCCTGCTGGGCGGTCGTCCCGTGCTGTCGGCGGTGCTGATCACCCTGCTGTGCCTGACGATCGTCATCGGGCCGGCGAGTTGGCTGGTGTTCGGCCTGGTAGAGGGGGTGCGGCAGTTCTCTGAAGAGATCGCCAAGGGAACCGTCTCCGTGCCGGCACCACATGTGTCGGTCAAGGAATGGCCGCTGATCGGCGGCTGGATCTACGACCTCTGGCAGCTCGCATACACCAATCTGGCGGCGGTGCTGTCCAAATTCGCGCCTTATGCGCAGCCGGTCGCGACCACCGTTCTCGCGACCGTGGGCAGCGTCGGCATCGAGATATTGAAATTCCTGGCCGCGGTCATCGCGACCGGCTTCCTGTTCATTCCGGGGCCGCGACTGGTTGCGGGCCTTCGCACCTTCTTTGCGCATGTCGTTCCCGAGCGCTCGGAGGAGTTTGTCGCGCTCGCCGGCACGACCATCCGGTCGGTTTCGCGCGGCGTCATCGGCATCGCCATGCTGCAGGCGCTGCTTGCCGGTATCGGCTTCGTCGTGGCCGACATTCCTGCGGCCGGTCTCTTCACGTTCCTCGTGCTGCTGCTCGGAGTTGCCCAGGTCGGATGCGCAGTCATCCTGGTCCCCATGATCGCCTGGTACTGGCTGACGCGGGACACCACGGCCGCGCTGTTGTTCACCCTCTACATCGTGCCTGTCGGCTTCGTCGACAATGTCCTGAAGCCGTTCGCGATGGGGCGTGGCTCGACCACGCCGATGGTGGTGATCTTCATCGGCGTGCTCGGCGGCACGCTCGCGCACGGCCTGATCGGTCTCTTCATCGGCCCGATCGTGCTCGCAGTCGGCTGGGAGTTGCTGGCGGCCTGGATGCGCGACGAGGCCGGCCGCGGCCTCTTGGTGGAGGGGCAAGCCGCAATCGAAGCCGATCAGCGGCCTGTCAGTAGCGCTCAGCCACGAACTTTGCTCCCTTGAGCTGGTCGTTGTAGCGGCCCTTGTCGGATCGCGGCGGCAATTTGACCCGTTTGTGCGAAATGCGCTTGTGGGGAATGCGCTCCAGCAGGTGCGAGATGCAGTTGAGGCGCGCTTTGCGCTTGTCGTCGGAGCGCACGACGTGCCAAGGCGCATGCTTGGAATCGGTCGCCTTCAGCATCATGTCGCGGGCGCGGGAGTAGTCGTACCAGCGCCGATACGATTCGACATCCATCGGGCTCAGCTTCCATTGCCGCATCGGATCGTCGATCCGCGCGGCAAATCGCCGCTCCTGCTCCTCTTGGCCAACCTCGAGCCAGAACTTGATCAGCATGATGCCGCCGTCGACGATGTACTGTTCCATCTCCGGGCAGAGCGCCAGGAAACGCTCATGCTGCTCGCGTGAGCAAAATCCCATCACATATTCGACGCCGGCGCGATTGTACCAGCTGCGGTCGAAGATGACGATTTCTCCGGCGGCGGGGAAGTGCTCGATATAGCGCTGCATGAAGAGTTGCGTCTTCTGCCGGTCGGATGGCGCGGGCAGGGCGACGACCCGAAACACGCGTGGGCTGACGCGTTCGGCGATCGCCTTGATGGTGCCACCCTTGCCGGCGGCGTCGCGCCCCTCGAAGATGACGATGACGCGCAGTCCCTTCGCTTTCACCCATTCCTGCAAATGGCAGAGTTTGACCTGCAGCTTGCGCAGTTCCTGCTCATATTCCTTGCGCTTCATCTTTTGCGCCTGGCCGTCCTTCTTGCTGGATTCTTTTGCCATCAGCCCCGCAGTGCTCCTGGTGTCGGACGAGAGCGTTTTCCAGCGAAGTGGACACCGGCTCGCGCGAAGAAAACGCGTCAAAAAATCTGGTCGGTTCTGATCCAGTCGGAACAGAAATGCGCTAGTGATGCTCACCCCAGCTCAGGGTGACGCCGATATCGCCGGGCATGCCGCCGGGGAAATCGATGATCTGGTAGGCGATGCGATAGCCGCGCGGTTTCAGGTGATCGGCCCAGAGCTGGAAAATCTCTTTGGGTATTCCGGTCAGGGTCTTTTCCCAGCCGTTCTCGCGTTGATTGATCGCCCGGCCGCGGTCCGTGCAGAGCACGTTCGGAAATCGATAGACCTGGACCTCGGTCAGCCCGTTTCTGACCGCGCGCTGGATCACGGTCGCCGCAAGCTTCACCTTGTCTTCCTCGGAGAGCCCGGACGGCTTGCTCAGGCGTTCGATCAACTCCCGTTTCTCCGCGTCCGCGGCAGCCAAGCGGCGTGCGGCTTCTTCGGCTTTTTCGGCTTCCTTCAACGCCGCCTGCTTGAGGATATCCTTTGCATTCGGCAGCAGCTCATCGAGGTTGGTGGGCATGACGCTTCATCCCTGTTGTCGCGGCTTTCACGGCCAGATTCGTGATCAAATGTGGATGCCTCGAATGGAGGCGGCCATCGTAAAGTTAGGCAACGGCCGTCCGAAAGGCTTGAGATAGATCAAGGCGTAATGGGCACTTCGCTTCGATGCTCTGCAATAAAGTCGCTGCACTGGTCTTCCACAGGTCTTCAAATGGAGCGGCAACATGGCCGATAGCAACGAACAGTTCTCCCTGGCTTCGCCGTTCGCCATGGTCACTTCCGCGATGGAATACATGGTCGACGCAGGACAGCGCACGTTGCTGTTCTGGGACGTGATGCGCCAGCGCGGACAGCAGTACCAGGAACATCTCGAGCAGGCGGTTCCAAACGTTCTCAGCTACCAGCCTGAACTCGTGATGGACGGGCGGACGCTGGAGCGGCCGGTGAATTACGGCCTGGTCCGCATCGTTCCCCCTGATGGCGTCGAGATCGATCAGACCCGCAGGCCCTTCATCGTCATCGATCCGCGCGCCGGTCACGGTCCGGGGATCGGCGGGTTCAAGGCCGACAGCGAGATCGGCGTCGCGCTGAAGGCCGGCCATCCCTGTTATTTCATCGGCTTCATGCCGGAACCGATGCCGGGTCAGACGATTGAGGACATCGCACGCGCCGAGGCCATCTTCTTGGAGAAAGTGATCTCGCTGCATCCGAATGCTGACGGCAAGCCCTGTGTGATCGGCAACTGCCAGGCCGGCTGGGCGGTGATGATTTTGGCCGCGATCCGCCCGGACTTGTTCGGGCCGATCATCCTTGCCGGCTCGCCGCTGTCCTATTGGGCGGGCGTCCACGGCAAGAACCCGATGCGCTATTCCGGCGGACTGCTCGGCGGCAGCTGGCTGACCGCGCTGACCAGCGATCTCGGCGCAGGCAAGTTCGACGGCGGCTGGCTGGTGCAGAATTTCGAGAATCTCAACCCGTCCAACACGCTGTGGACCAAGCAGTACAACGTCTATGCCAAGGTCGACACTGAGGCGCCGCGTTATCTCGAATTCGAGAAATGGTGGGGCGGCCATGTCAGCCTGAATGCCGACGAGATTCAGTTCATCGTCGACGAGCTGTTCGTCGGCAACAATCTCGCGGCCGGCCGCATCAAGATGCACGACGGCATGAATGTCGACCTGCGCAATATCCGCTCGCCGATCGTGGTGTTTTGCTCCAAGGGCGACAATATCACCCCGCCGCAGCAGGCATTGGGCTGGATTCTCGATCTCTATGACGACGTCGACGAGATTCGCTCCTACGGGCAGACCATCGTCTATACCGTACACGAGAGCGTCGGCCATCTCGGCATCTTCGTCTCCGGCGGTGTCGCCCGCAAGGAGCACAGCGAGTTCTCCAGCAACATCGATCTGATCGACGTGTTGCCGCCAGGACTCTACGAGGCGACCTTCGAGCGCAAGAGCGGGCAGGGCATCAATGAAGATCTGGTCTCCGGCGACTGGATCATGAAGTGCGAGGCGCGCACCCTCAACGACATTCGTGCGCTCGGCGGCAATTCGCCCGAGGACGAGCGGCGCTTTGCAACGGCTGCCCGTGTGTCCGAGATCAACCTGTCGCTTTATCGCGCCTTCGCCGCGCCGGTCGTCAAGGCCATGGTCACGCCGCAGGTGGCGGATCTGCTCAGGCAATGGCATCCGCTTCGCCTGAGCTATGAGATGTTCACCGAGGCCAATCCGCTGATGGCGCCGCTCGCCAAAGTGGCGGAAAAGGTGCGCGAGCACCGGAAGCCCGTGGCTGCGGAGAATCCCTTCCTCGGGCTTCAGGAAGCGGTCTCCAAGCAGATCGTAACCGCTCTCGACGCCTATCGCGATGCGCGCGACAGCACGTCCGAAAAGCTGTTCCTCGCGATCTATGGCAACCCGGCACTGCAGGCTGCGGTCGGGATCAAGCCCGACTCGGCCAGGGAGCGGCGGGCGCCGAAGTCGGTTCTTCACAAGGAGCTGTTGGCCAAGCGCATCGAGGAGCTGAAGTCGCATATCGACACCGGCGGGCTGCAGGAGTGCACCGTCCGCGCCTTGATCTATGCGGGATCGCCGCGCGGCAAGGTCGACGAGCGCGGTATCCAGGCGCTGCGCCAGATCAGGCTCGCTGACGACAGCCATCGGCTGACGCTGGCGCAGTTCAAGGCGATGGCGCGCGAGCAGTTCTTCCTGATGCTGCTCGAACCCGAGGCTGCCTTGGCTGCCATACCACGGTTACTTCCACCTGCTACCGAGGAGCGGCAGCAAGCGCTGGCGGCCATACGTCATGTGCTGAGCGCGGCCGGCGACATCAAAGGCGAGGTGGCGGAGCGATTGAAGCGGGTAACGGCCTTGTTCGAAACCAGTGCAGCGGCCCTGCCGCCGCCGGGCGCTGTGAATCTCCCTTTCGTTGCGAATGTCGAGAGGGCAAAAGCGTCCTGAATCAAGGCTTGTCAAATCAAAGCCTGCCAAATCAAGGCTGTCTGGAGCCTGCCGAGTCAACAAGGGACCAAATGATGAGTATAGCCTCCGTCGAGGCCGGCACTGCCGCGCCTCAGACCAAGTATAATCGCCTGATCGCGGCGGCCAAGCATGTGCCGTCGGCAGTCACCATCGTCGTCCACCCTTGCGACGAAACGTCTCTGACCGGGGTGTGCGAAGCGGCGGAGATCGGGATCATCAAGCCGATCCTGGTCGGACCAGCCGCCAAGATCAAGGCGACGGCGGCGCGGTACAATCTGAATATTTCGGAGTTCGAAATCGTCGATGCGCCGCACAGCGATGCGGCTGCCGCAAGGGGCGTCGAGCTCGTGCATGAGGCCAGGGGCGAGCTCCTGATGAAGGGCAGCCTGCATACCGACGAGTTGATGCGGGCCGTGACCGCGAGCGCAGGGGGATTGCGCACCAACCGGCGCATCAGCCACGTCTTCGTGATGGACGTGCCCAATCACGCCGACACGCTGTTCATCACCGATGCGGCCATCAACATCTTCCCCGATCTCGATGCCAAGCGCGACATCGTGCAGAACGCGATCGACCTGTTCGTCCAGATCGGATTGGGGTCCCATCCCCGGGTGGCGCTGCTGTCGGCGGTCGAGACCGTCACCACCAAGATCCCCTCGACCATCGATGCCGCGGCCTTGTGCAAGATGGCCGACCGCGGCCAGATCACCGGCGGCATCCTCGACGGTCCGCTGGCCTTCGACAATGCCATCGATCCCGAGGCGGCCGAGATCAAGGGCATCAAGTCTCCGGTTGCGGGACGGGCGCAAATCCTGGTCGTGCCGGACCTCGAAGCCGGCAACATGCTGGCGAAGAACCTCACCTTCCTGTCCAAGGCCGATGCGGCGGGCATTGTGCTCGGGGCGCGGGTGCCGATCGTATTGACGTCGCGCGCCGACAGCGTGCGGGCGCGGATGGCGTCCTGTGCGATCGCGGTGCTGCATGCCGATGCGCGCCGGCGGCTCCATCCCGTGTCCGCCTGACGGAGCCCGCGATGGATACGATCCTGGTCGTCAATGCCGGCTCGTCTTCGGTCAAATTCGAGGTTTTTGCCGTGGAGGGTGGCGCGCTGAAGCGGCAGGCGCGCGGGCAGGTCGACGGCATCGGCACGCACCCGCGGCTGCGGGCCACCGGCGCGGACCGAACCGTACTGGTAGACCGCACGTTTGCGGCTGCCGCCGTGCCGGATGTTCCGGCCGCACTTGCGGCAGCAGGAGACTGGCTGCGCGGGGAGCTCAACCTTCATCCGAGAGCCATCGGACATCGCGTCGTCCATGGCGGTCCGGACTTCGATGCACCGGTGCGTGTCACTGCCGATATCGTGCACCACCTGGAGCGCTATATTCCGCTTGCGCCGTTGCACCAGCCCTACAATCTTGCGCCGATGCGCTCGGTGCTGGCGCGCTTTCCCGATGTTGTGCAAGTCGCATGCTTCGATACCGCCTTTCATCGCGGCCACGGCGCGCTGGCCGACCGTTACGCCATTCCCGAGGCGCTCTACGCGGAGGGCGTGCGCCGCTACGGCTTTCACGGTCTGTCCTACGAATATATCGCCGCCACGCTGCCGGACATCGCCCCCGAGATCGCGGCCAGGCGGGTGATCGTGTCCCACCTCGGCAGCGGCGCCTCGATGTGCGGGATGAAGGGCGGGCGCAGCGTCGAAAGCACGATGGGCTTTACCGCACTCGACGGCCTGCCGATGGGCACCCGGCCCGGCCAGATCGATCCGGGCGTCGTGCTCTACCTCGCTGCGGAAAAGGGCATGTCGCCGTCCGACATGCAGCACTTCCTCTATTACGATTGCGGCCTGAAAGGCCTGTCCGGCATCAGCAACGACATGCGCGAGCTGCAGGATTCCAGTGATCCGCGGGCGCAGCTCGCCGTCGACTATTTCGTCTACCGGATCGGCCTGAACGCCGGGATGCTGGCGGCCGCGATGGCGGGCGTCGACGGCTTCGTCTTCACTGCCGGCATTGGAGAGAACTCGGTCAAGCTGCGCGCAGCCATTGCGGACAGGCTGGCCTGGCTCGGCGTATCGCTGGATAAGGCCGCCAATGAAGCAGGCGGACCGCTGATTTCGAGCCCCAACAGCAAGACCCCCGTTTACGTCATTCCAACCGACGAAGAGCTGATGATCGCTCGTCACACCCTTGCCCTGCTGGACAAGGGATGAAAGCAAGCGGAACAGGAGAGGGCGTCATGACTATTCCGATGTATCCCGAGACCAGTGTCGCCCTCAAGGGACGGAAGGGGCTGATCGTCGGCATCGCCAATGATCAATCGATCGCCTGGGGCTGTGCGAAGGCGTTTCGCGCGCTCGGCGCCGACCTTGCCGTGACCTACCTGAACGACAAGGCCCGGAAATTCGTCGAGCCTTTGGCCCGCGAGCTCGAAAGCGAGATCTTCATGCCGCTCGACGTCATGGTGCCGGGACAGACGGAGGCCGTGTTCGACCAGATCGGCAAGCAATGGGGACACCTGGACTTCCTGGTCCACTCCATCGCGTTCTCGCCCAAGGAAGCGCTGCATGGGCGCGTCGTCGACGTCAAGCGCGACGGCTTCCTCGCCACCATGGATGTGTCCTGCTGGTCCTTCATCCGCATGGCGCATCTTGCCGAACCCCTGATGAAGAACGGCGGCACGCTGTTTACCATGACCTATTACGGCAGCCAGATGGTGGTCGAGAATTACAACATCATGGGCGTGGCCAAGGCAGCGCTTGAATGCGCCGTGCGCTACATCGCGGCCGAACTCGGACCGAAGGGTATTCGCGTCCATGCGATCTCGCCCGGCCCCTTGGCGACGCGGGCGGCATCGGGCATTCCGGAATTCGACGAGCTGATGGAGAGGGCACAATCCAAGGCGCCGACGCGCTGCCTGGTGAGCATCGATGATGTCGGACGCGCCACCGCGTTTCTGGCGCTCGACGGCGCGAAGCTGATCACGGGCACCACGCTCTACATCGACGGCGGCTACCACATCATGGATTGATGCATTGCGGCAGGTGGCATCGTGCCGCCTGATTTGCCGCGGCCAGCTTGACTTAAGTCAAGGCGAACAAGCCGCGCGGCTTGAGACTGAAGGCTGCGCTCATGTGATCGGGGAGGAACTGGCGATGCGTGCGATCGCGACTGCGATGGTCGTCTTCTTCTTCGCAACCGTAGCTCCGGCCATTGCCCAACAGAGCCAGGCGCCGGCGGCGATCCCCGTCAGCGTTGTGGCCGCCGAGAAGAAGCCGGTGACCAAGTCGCAGGACTTCGTCGGCCGCGTCGAAGCCATGCAGCGGGTCGAGATCAAGGCCCGCATCACCGGCTACCTGGAAAAGGTCGCCTTCAAGGAAGGCGATCTGATCAAGGCGGGAACGGAGCTCTACAGCATCGAAAAGGGCCTGTTCGAGGCCGCCGTCGGTCAGGCCGAGGGGACGCTGGCAAAGGACCAGGCAGCCAAGACATTGACCACGGTTCAATTGCAGCGGGCCGAGGAGCTCCTGCAAAAGCAGGCGGGTACTCAGGTCGCGCGCGATCAGGCGCTTGCCGCCGACCAGTCGGCGGACGGCGTGCTGCTGGTCGACCAGGCCAATCTGAAGACGGCCAAGATCAATCTCGGCTATACCGACATCACCGCTCCGGTCGACGGCAAGGTCGGCAAGACCAACATCACCGTCGGCAACGTCGTGGGTCCCGACACCGGTCCATTGACGGTGATCGTCAGCCAGGACCCGATGTATGTGTCGTTCCCGATCAGCCAGCGCGATTTCCTGCGCGCGCAGGAAAATGAGCACAAGATCGACCTCATCGGCATCAAGACGCTCCTCAATTTTTCCGACGGCACCTCCTACAAGCATGACGGCAGGATCAATTTCGTCGATGTGCAGGTCGACAAGGCGACGGACACGATCCTCGTCCGCGCCACTTTTCCCAACCCGGATTATGCCCTGGTCGATGGCCAGCTGGTGCGGGTGACGCTGGAGAGCGGCACGGTGGAGGAGAAGATCGTGATTCCGCAGGCGGCGCTGATCTCCGACCAGGAGGGCGTCTACGTCTTCGTGGCCGAAGACGGCAAGGCGGCGATCCGCCGGGTGAAGCTCGGCGGGCCGAGCGGAACAGGAACGATCATCGAGCAGGGGCTCAACGCCGGCGAGCTGGTGATCGTCGAAGGCACCCAGTCGCTGCGATCAGGCGTTCCCGTGAAGGCATCCCCGCTGCAGAGCAGGAGCTAAGCCATGCTGTCCGCCATCTTCGTCGATCGGCCGCGCCTGGCGATCGTGATTGCGATCGTGACGACGATTGCGGGCGCTCTGGCCTATCTGGCGATGCCGGTCGCGCAATACCCCGATATTGTGCCGCCCCAGGTGTCGGTCACGACCAACTATCCCGGAGCCAGCGCCGCCGTGGTCGATGCCACCGTCGCCCAGCCGATCGAGGCAAAGGTCGTCGGCGTCGACCAGATGATCTACATGAAGAGCACGAGCGGCGATGACGGCAGCTATACGCTGACGGCGTCGTTCGAGCTCGGCACCAACCCCGACATCAACACGGTCAATGTCAACAACCGCGTACAGACGGCGCTGTCGCAGCTGCCGCCGGAGGTCCAGCAGCAGGGCATCAACGTCAAGAAGAAATCGACCGCGATTCTCGTCGTCTTCACGGTGTACTCACCGAAAGGGACGCACGACCCGCTCTACCTGTCGAACTATGTCACCATCAACCTGCTCGATTCCGTCAAAAGCACGCCGGGCGTCGGCGACGCCTTCCTGTTTGCGCCGCTGGATTATGCCATGCGCGCCTGGATCAGGACCGACCGGCTGACCGGCCTCAATCTGACCGCCGGCGACATCGTCAACGCGATCAAGTCGCAGAACGTACAGGCTGCGGTCGGGCGCATCGGCGCCCGCCCGATCTTCGACGACCAGCAGTTGCAGCTCAACATCCAGACCACGGGCCGGCTCAGCTCGGTCAAGGAGTTCGAGAACATCATCATTCGCACCAACCCGGACGGTTCGGTGCTGCGGCTGAGCGATGTCGCACGCCTCGAGCTCGGTGCCGCCAATAGCGACCGCCTCACGCGCTTCAACGGTCAGGATGCGGCCGCCGTCGTGGTCTACCAGTCGCCCGGCAGCAATGCGCTGGATACCGTCAATGCCATTCGCAAGAAGATGGCCGAGCTCGAAAAGCGATTCCCCGAGGATGTCGCCTGGAAGATCACCTATGATCCCACGCTTTTCGTCACCGACACCATGCATGAGGTGAAGAAGACGCTGGTCGAGGCCTTCATCCTGGTCGTCATCGTGGTCTATCTGTTCCTCGGCAGTCTGCGCGCGACCCTGATACCGACATTGGCCGTGCCCGTCAGCCTGATCGGCGCATTCATCGCGCTCAAGGCCGTGGGCTATTCGGCCAACACGGTGTCGCTGCTGGCCATCGTGCTCGCGATCGGCATCGTGGTCGACGATGCGATCGTCGTGGTGGAGAACGTCGAACGCGTCATGGAGGAGCATCCGGAGCTGTCGCCGGGGGAAGCGGCCAAGCTCGCCATGACGGAAATTACGGCTCCGATCATCGCCATCACGCTGGTCTTGATGTCGGTGTTCGTCCCGGTCGCCTTCATTCCCGGCATTTCCGGCGAATTGTTCCGCCAATTCGCCGTGACGGTCACGGTCGCGATGTTCCTGTCGGCGGTCAACGCGCTGACGCTCTCGCCGGCGCTGTGCGGTGTGTTCCTGTCGCCGCATCATGGGCCGCGGCGCGGCATCATCGGTTATGTGATGCGTTCGATCGACTGGGTCCGCGACCGCTATGGTGCGGCCGTCGGCTATATTGTCCAGTTCTCGATCATCGGACTGGTCATGGTCGCAGCCGCGGCCGCGGGGACCTATGCGCTCGCCAAGGCGACGCCAACTGGCTTCCTGCCCGAGGACGATCAGGGCGCCATCTTCGTGGTGGTGCAACTGCCGGGCGGAGCCTCGGTTGGCCGGACCTCGGACGTGATGCGGCAGGCCGAGGAGATCATCAGGAAGGATCCGGCCGTCGATGAATACACCTCGGTGATCGGCCTGAACTTCATCGACAACTACTCGCAGCCGAATGCCGGCTTCATGGTGGTGACCTTCAAGCCGTTCGAGGAACGGAAAGGAAAAGGCCTCGGCGCGCGCGAGGTGATCGCGCGGCTGGGACAAGAGTTCCGCGCCATCAGCGGCGGCACCGTCGTGCCATTGGCACCGCCGCCGATCGTTGGTCTCGGCACCGGCGGCGGCTTTGCCTATGTGCTGGAGGACCTGCGCGGCGGCGATCCCAAGGATCTCGCCCAGGTGCAGCGGGGGCTCGTGGTTGCGGCAAACCAGGATCCGCGGCTGAACCGCGTGTTCTCGACCTTCTCGGCGACCAACCCATCGATTTTCCTCGATATCGATCGCGACAAGGTGCAGGTGCTGGGAATCCAGCTCAGCGACGTGTTCCAGGCGCTGCAGGCCTCGCTTGGCGGCTACTTCATCAACAACATGAACCTGTTTGGCCGCACCTGGCAGGTCCAGGTGCAGGCCGAGGCGGCTGACCGCGCCAATGTCGGCGATATCGACCGCATCAATGTCCGCAGCGCCGACGGCAAGATGATCCCGATGCGAAGCCTTGCGGAGGTGCGCCTCGTGGTCGGGCCGCCCGCCCTGATCCGCTACAACAACCTGCGCGCGGTCACCATCCAGGGTGGGCCGGCGCCGGGCATCTCATCCGGGCAGGCCCTGCAGGCGATGGAGGAGGTTGCGGCCAGGACGCTGCCGCAGGGCTTTGCCGGTGAATGGACCGACACCGCGTTCCAGGAAAAGCGGGCCGAAGGCAAGACCGCGATCATTCTCGGCTTCGCCGTGCTGTTCGCCTATCTCTTCCTGGTCGGCCTCTATGAAAGCTGGACCATCCCCGTGCCGGTTCTGCTGTCGGTTACAGTCGGCATCCTCGGATCGTTCGCGGCCATGGTGCTCGCGGGGTTGACGCTCGATCTCTATGGCCAGATCGGCATGGTGGTCTTGATCGGCCTTGCCGCCAAGAATGGTATCCTGATCGTGGAATTCGCCAAGGAGCAACGCGAGAAGGGCGTGCCGCTGTTGGAAGCCGCGACCGAAGGCTCGCGGCTGCGCTTCCGGCCGGTGATGATGACCTCGTTCGCGTTCATCCTCGGTCTGTATCCGCTGGTCGTGGCGAGTGGCGCGTCGGAGCTGGCGCGGCGCGGCGTCGGCACCGCGGTATTTGGCGGCATGATCCTGGCGTCCTTTGTCGGCATCTTCGCCATTCCGCCGCTCTACGTCACCTTCCAGGCCGTCCGTGAGAAACTGCGGCCTGGCGCCCGCCCGCCCGAGCGACCGGCGAAGGAGGAGGGGCATCCCGCGGCCGGACGCGCGGCAGCGGAATAGAAAGCGGGATCGACGGACAACAATATTGAGCATTGGCATCAGGGGAAATCAGATGGAAGACATAACGGGATTAAGAGCATTGCGTGCCGGCCTCGTCGTTGTGGCCATGCTGTTGCCGGGCGAGGCCTTGGCATTCGATCTCACCGGTGCCTGGACATCGGACAGCGCGCTTTGCGACAAGGTGTTTGAAAAGAAAGGCGGCGCGGTGGAGTTTGCCGAGCTGTCGGACCTTTACGGCGCCGGCTTCATCGTCAACGGCAATGCGATCAGGGCGAAATCCGGCAAATGCACCATCAAGTCGCAGCGGCAGGACGGCGACAAGACCGTCTTGAGCGCAAGCTGCGCGAGCTCGATCATGACCTCCGAACTGCAGTTCAATTACAAGGTGGTCGACGACAACACCCTGATCCGCGATTTCCCCGAGATCAAGGACATGACACTGAAATACTCGCGCTGTCCGATGTAGCATCGAGGTGTCCGGATCTGTCTGCCGGGCGCAGGGTGGCACCGAGTCACTGGTATGGATGAGGAAATGGCCGTCGCCGTGAATCGGCGGCAGCGTATGAAATTCGGCTCAAGTGAAATGCCGTGGTTCATGACGACGAGCGGAAACGGATCGCTCCCGACAGGTTTCAGTCGTCAAATGCGGGCAGCGGCCTCGATCCTCAACAGTAATGCTGACCGATAACTTCGGCGACGCAGGCCGGCCGCTCGCCCCCGTCGATCTCGATAACCACCTTGTAGGTGACCCTGAGCGCAGTCGGCGGCACGTCCTGGGTTTCCAGGATGCTGACGCGACCGCGCAATCGGGAGCCGGCCGGTACCGGCGTCAGATAGCGGATCTTGTTCGCGCCGTAATTGAGGGTGTTCCGCAAGCCCTTCAACCCGACGATCTGGCGGATGAACATCGGGATCAGAGACAGCGAGAGCAGCCCGTGCGCGATGGTCTTGCCGCCCGGCATCTCGCGCGCTGCGCGCTCGGGATCGACATGGATCCATTGCTCGTCGCCGGTTGCCTCGGCGATTTTATTGATGCGCTCCTGCGTGATCTCGAGCCAGTCGCTGACGCCAACCTCCGTGCCGACGGCGGATTTGAGGTCGTTGAAGTCGGAAAATACGCGCATGCGGCGTCTCCGCTTTGATTCAAAACTGCATTTCCGGAACGTTGTCCGGAATCTGCAGATCGGCCTCGGTGTTGGATCTGACGTCGGCAACGCTTACGCCGGGCGCACGCTCCAGCAGTGTCGCGCGTCCCTGCGGGAAGCCGATCACGGCGAGGTCGGTAATCACGAGGTCGACCGGCCGCGCCGAGGTCAGCGGCAGGTTGCATGTCTGAACGATCTTGGATTTGCCCTTGGCGGCATGCTGCATGGCCACCACAACGCGCTTGGCGCCGGTGACCAGATCCATCGCGCCCCCCATGCCCGGCACCATCTTGCCCGGAATCATCCAGTTGGCGAGATGCCCCTTGGCGTCGACCTGAAGCCCGCCGAGCACGGTCATGTCAACATGGCCGCCGCGGATCAGCGCAAAGGACATCGCGCTGTCGAACGTGGAGGCGCCGGGCAGCGCCGTGATCGGTCGTCCGCCGGCATCCGTCAGGGTGGGATGCTCCATGCCTTGTTCGGGGATCGACCCGGTGCCGATCAGGCCATTCTCGGACTGGAAGAACACCTTGACGTCGGCGGGCACGTAATTGGCGACCAGGGTCGGAATGCCGATACCGAGGTTCACCAGCATGCCGGAGCGCAACTCGACTGCGACACGCCGTGCAATGATCGTTTGGCTGTCCATGGTGTCAGCTCTGGGTTACGAGATAATCGACGAGTGGCGCCGGGGTTACGACGTGATCGGGGGCGATGAGGCCGACGGGAACGATGTTCTCGGCGGTTACGATCACCGTGTCGGCCGCCATCGCCATCACGGGATTGAAGTTGCGCGCGGTCAACGCGTAAGCCAGATTGCCGAGATAGTCGGCCAGGAAGGCGTGGATCAGCGCGAAGTCCGCGTGCAGCGCGGTCTCGACCAGATAGGATTTGCCGTCGACCTCAAGCCTCGTCTTGCCGTCCTCGACCACGGTACCGATCCCGGTCGGGGTCAGCACGCCGCCGAGACCCGAGCCGCCGGCCCGGATGCGCTCGACCAGCGTGCCCTGCGGCACCAGTTCAACCAACATCTTCTTCGCCATCATCTGCTGCTGGGCCTTCGGGTTGAGCCCGATGTGGCTTGCGATCAGCGACGACACCAGCTCGGCATCGACCAGCTTGCCAATGCCCTTGCCGGGCGAGCAGGCGTCGTTGGCGATGATCTTGAGGCCGGATTTGCGCTGGCGGACGATCTCGTCGAGCAAACGTTCGGGCGTGCCGACACCCATGAAGCCGCCGATCATGAGGCGGGCGCCGTCCGGGATCAGCGCGACCGCATCTGCCACGGAAATTGCTTTCATGATCTACTCCGCCAACACCAACAAAGGTCGAGAACTTGCGCGTGGTGCAAATCCTGGCGACGCCGTCCGTCCTTTGGCTTGATCTGTATCAAGGGGACCGGGACCCAGCGCCTGCGACATCCGCCCGAGATCGGCATTAATGTTGTACGTCTCGCCAACACGGTTGCGCCAGACGAGGTCCACCGCATCGAACAGCTTGGATGCGAAAAGCTCCATGGGAGAGGAACGGCATGTCGGTCTTGGTTACCCATTGACGAATGCGAGGTTGCCGCGTTGGAGCCGGCGAGGCCCTTGAGATAGATCAATGCCACATTGGCATCCCGGACGGAGCCTGTTTGCAACGCTCGATCAGGGGGGCCTTTCATGAAGCGGTTCGTCGTTGGTCTTTCGGCGCTCTATGCCGGCTACTTCGGTGCTTGGTTCGGCGGGCTTGGCCGCAGAGGAGTTTAGCCATGGTGGTCTGGCGGAGAGACATTCTGGTCATCGCCGTGCTGTTGTCAGCCTTTACCTCGGCTTTCGCTCAAGGGACGCAACCGACCCCGGCGACAGCTGACAGCGCGCCGCAGCAACAGGCCGCTCCGCTGCTCAAGCCCGAGGAGCTCGAGGCGCTGGTGGCACCGATCGCGCTCTATCCGGATTCCCTTCTGGTCAACGTGCTGGCGGCTGCGACCTATCCGCTCGAGGTGGTGCAGGCGGATCGCTGGGCGAGCGAGAACAAGAACCTCAAGGGCGATCAGCTCAGGGCCGCGGTCGACAAGCAGGCCTGGGACGACAGCGTCAAGGCGCTGGTCCCGACACCCTCTGTCCTGAACATGATGAGCCAGAAGCTCGACTGGACCCAGAAGCTCGGCGATGCGCTGCTTGCACAGCAACCTGACGTCATGGATGCGATCCAGCGGCTGCGCAGCAAGGCCTATGACAACAAAAAGCTGGCGACGACCAAAGAGCAGAAGGTCACGGTCCAGCAGGACCAGGGCCGGCAGACCATCGTGATCGAGCCCGCGGTGGCCGATCAGATCTATGTTCCCTATTACGATCCTGCGACAGTCTACGGCGCGTGGCCCTATGCAGACTATCCTCCGTATTATTTCGGCTATCCCTCCTATATCGGCGCCGGCGTCATCGCGACCGGGATTGCATTTGGTGCAGGCTACGCCCTGGGCCGCTGGGGCAATTACTGGGGCGGCGGCTGCAATTGGGGCAACAGAAATTTCTTCATCAACCGCTCCAACACCGTCAACAATATCGGCAACACCTGGCAGCACAATGCAGCGCACCGGCAGGGCGTCCGCTACACAAATGCAAATGTCCAGCAGCGCTTCGGCAACAACAGCCTGCAGGCCGGCGCCAAGGACCGCATGGATTTTCGCGGCCGCGGCGGCGAGCAGGTGTTGCGGCCGAATGCACCGGGTGCGAGTGATCGCATCGCTGACCGGCCCGGCGCGGGAGACCGCGCAGCTCTCGGCGAGCGTGGCGGCAACCGCGCGGGAGCCGGCGATCGCGCTGCCAATCGTCCGGCGGCATCGGACCGCGGCGCTGGGGCCGGCAACAAGGGCGGCGCCAATCGTCCTGCAGCGGCCAACAGATCCGGCGGCGGTGGCCGCAACAATGCGATGGGCAATATCTCGTCCGGCAAGGCCGCCAATGTCCAGGCCGCGCGGGGACGGCAGAGCTTTGCCAGCGCGCGCGGCGCGGGCGTCAGCGGCGGAGGCGGCGCGAGGATGGGAGGAGGTGGGGGCGGTGGCGGTCGTGGAGGCGGCGGTGGAGGCCGGCGCTCCGACCTGGCGCTGAAGCATGACGTCGTCCTGCTCGGCCATCTCGCCAATGGTCTCGGCTTCTACCGCTTCAGCTACAACGGCAGCGAGACCGCCTATGTCGGCGTGATCGCGCAGGAGGTTGAACAGGTGATGCCCGAAGCCGTGACACGTGGCCGTGACGGCTATTTGCGGGTGTTCTACGACAGGCTCGGGCTGAAACTGCGCCTCTATCGGGACTGGCTTGCCGATGGCGCGCAAATTCCCGTTCAGGCGAGGTGACCCATGATGATCTCGCGCTCGAGCTCGGTTTCGCTGGTCTGCCTTGCGGCGGCTGTCGCGATCCTCTGTGGGGCTGGCTCGCCCGCAAGGGCGCAGCAGGTCTTCCATTCGCCGGATGAGGCGGCGGCTGCGCTCGCCAGCGCTGTGAAGTCGGGCAGCAAGACTGACATGCTGAAGGTGTTCGGACCCGACGGCGAGGACATCATCTCGTCAAGCGATGAAGTCTCCGATGCCTCGTATCGGGAGAAGTTCACCGCCGCCTATGATGCCAAGCACGGCATCAGCATGGAGGGTGACAAGAAGGCGGTGCTGATGCTGGGCGCGAAGGACTATCCCTTCCCGGTGCCGCTGGTCCATCGCAAGACCGGCTGGGAATTCGACACCGAGGCCGGACGGGAGGAAGTCCTGTTCCGCCGCATCGGGCACAACGAGCTCGATGCCATGCAGACCTGCCTCGCTTATGTCGATGCGCAGAACGAATATGGCGACAAGGACCGCGGCGCCGGTCCGGGCGTCTACGCGCAGCGGATCGTCAGCACGCCCGGACACAAGGATGGGCTCTACTGGCCCTCGGATGGCGATGAAAGTCCCTTTGGCGAGCTCGCCGCGCAAGCGTCGGCCGAGGGCTACAAGGTCGGCGGCGGCCCGCAGCCCTTTCACGGCTACTACTACCGCATCCTCACAAAGCAGGGACCACACGCACCGGGCGGCGAGCTCGACTATGTCGTGAATGGCAGGATGATCGGCGGTTTTGCGCTGGTCGCCTATCCCGCCGAGTATGGCAATTC
Organism: Bradyrhizobium sp.; assembly: GCA_035293585.1. Lineage (GTDB taxonomy): Bacteria > Pseudomonadota > Alphaproteobacteria > Rhizobiales > Xanthobacteraceae > Bradyrhizobium. The sequence goes on from DATGMN010000080.1 coordinate 75,400, forward strand.
GGGCGTGATGACGTTCATCGTCAATCACGCCGGCATCGTCTACCAGAAGAATCTCGGGATCGATACGACGGAGCTTGCCAAGCACATCACGTCGTTCGATCCCGACAAGAGCTGGACCAGGGTGAGCGTCGAGAGTCCGGTGCAATGACGGCCGGCAAGGACGCTACCAAAACCAGAGCAAGGGGGAGTTGGCTATGCGATACTGGATCAATCAACCGAGGCGAACGATCGCGTTGAGGGTTGTGGCTGCGCTGGTGATGATGGGTGCGGCCACACCGTCGAGGGCGGAAACCGGTTACGTCCGCGCCGTCGTCACCAAGGGCGGATTCATCATCGGCGTCGGCGGCGGCACCGGCACGCTGGTATTCCGCGGCCAGCATTATCCGCTGGAGATCAGCGGCGCGAGCTTCGGTGCGACCATTGGCGCCTCGACCACCGATCTGAGGGGCCATGCCTATCACATGCATTCGCCTGCCGACATCGAGGGGACCTACAGCACCATCGGCGCGGGCGCAGCGATTGCCGGCGGCGCCGGCGGGGTCAGGCTGCAAAACGCCAAGGGCGTCGTGCTTGAACTCAGCGGCGTGAAAGTGGGCGCTGAATTGTCGGCCGCCGTTGGCGGCGTGGACGTTCGGCTGCGCCGATAGCCGCACCCACGCGGAACTGGGCTTGCGCCGCAGCGCCTTCGCTGCGGCGCATTCTGTTTGTACATGGGCCGAAGAAGGACGGCCGCGAAGCGCGCGGAAAGTGGTGGACAGCGCCGGACTTGTGGCCTCAATCACACGCAATTTCCTGACGGCCACTATAGTACCTGACCAGGCGTTACCCAGGTAGGCGCGGGATGGAAGGATAGAGGACGCGGCATGACGGAAGCGGAGCGGGCCAAGGAAGTCTTTCGGGCGTTGAAGGCGGCGGAACATGCCGCGCCGGACGCCGCCTTGCCGATCCTGAACGGCCTGATGGGCCTGGTGCGGAGCGATACCGGCGAGCAGGGGCTCGAGGTCGAGGAGGCGCGCTCGAGCGCATTCCTGTCCATCTGTGAAGTCGGCAAGGCCCTGCATCGAGGCCAGCCGACGTCGTCGCTTTGGCCGGCCGCCATCGCGGCCGCCGAGCGCTGGATGGCCCTGGCGCGATGAAGCGCGCCAGTTACGAGCTGTCCCTCCAAGGGCCTGAAACGGATCACCATGCTGGACAATGAGCCGGGCGCGGGGAGTGACGGCGGTTTGAGGCGCTGGCTCGAGAGTGCAGGGCTTTCCGAGTACACCGACCTCTTTGTCACGCACCGGATCGATCTCGATGCCGTCTCGCAACTGACGGAGCCGGAGCTGGCCAGGCTCGGCGTGCCGCTCGGCGATCGGAAGCGGCTGCGCCGCGCGATGGCGGCGCTTCCCGCAATGGCCGACGGCAGCCATACACAGGCCGGCACCGGAACGTCCGCCGAACGGCGTCAGCTCACGGTGATGTTCTGCGACATGGTCGGCTCGACGTCATTGTCGGCGCAGGTCGATCCCGAGGATGTCCGCGACATCATCGCGAGCTTCAGGGAAGCTTGCGTGCGTGCGGTGAATCAATATGAGGGGTTTGTCGCCCGCTACATCGGGGACGGCATCCTGGTCTATTTCGGCTATCCCAACGCCCATGAGGATGATGCCGAGCGGGCCGTGCGCGCCGCGCTTGATATCGTGCAGGCGTTTTCGACGGCACCGGCATCCGAGCGGCCTCTGGTTCGCGGCCATGTCCCGCAGGTTCGCATCGGGATTGCGACGGGCCTTGCGGTCGTCGGCGACCTGATCGGGCAGCGCACCGAGGAGCGCGCGGCGGCCGTCGGAGAAACGCCGACGCTTGCGGCGCGACTGCAGGGGCTGGCGCCGCCGAACGGCATCGTGATTGCGTCGTCGACCCATGCGCTGCTGCGGGCCAAGTTCGAATACGAGAAGCTCGGCACGCACGAGTTCAAGGGCATATCGGAGAAGGTTCAGGCCTTTCGCGTGATGCGGTCGTCGCGCGCAGAGACCCGCTTTGCCGCGACCGTCGGCCCGAGACCGACAGCTCTCGTCAATCGCGAGGAGGAGATGGCCCTGCTGCTGGCGCGTTGGCGCCAGGCCGAACAGGGCAAAGGCCAGGTCGTGCTGTTGTCGGGCGAGCCCGGCATCGGGAAATCGCGAATCCTGGAGGAGATCCGCGACCGGATCGCGGGCGACCGGCACGCCCAGGTCTCCTTCCAATGCTCCCCCTATTACACCTCGACCGCCTTTCATCCGTTCGTGCAGCAGCTCAAGTTCGTGCTCGGGCTCGAGCGCGAAGGCACAGTCGGGCCCTCGGTCTTTGGCCTTGAGGCGGCGGTGATGGCGGCGAAGGGCGAGGTCGAACGGGTGGCGCCGCTGCTCGCAGCGTTGCTGTCGATGCCGACGGACGATCGCTACGCGCCGCTCGATCTGTCGCCGCGGCTGCAAAAGGAGGCGACGGTCGTGGCGCTTGCCGATCATTTCGCAGGCCTTGCCCGCGACCTGCCGCTGGTCATCGCGTTCGAGGATGCCCACTGGGTCGATCCAACCTCGCGCGAGGTGCTCGACCTCCTGGTCGACAAGGCGCAGAGCCTGCCCATTCTGGTGATCGTCACGGCTCGTTCCGAGTTCCAGCCGAGCTGGAAGGCTCAGCACCACATCACGACCTTGACCTTGATGCGGCTCAATCGGCCGCTGCAGCAGACATTCGTCGAGCGGGTTGCGGGCGCGCGGGAGCTTCCCAAGGAGATCATCGACGAGGTTCTCGTCAAGACCAACGGCGTGCCGCTGTTCATCGAGGAGCTGACCAAGACGGTCATCGAGTCGGACCTTCTCACCGAGAAGGACGGCCGCTACGTCTTGACTGGCCCCTGGCATCAGCTGGCGATCCCGGCAACATTGACCGACTCCCTGATGGCGCGTCTCGACCGCATGGGGCCGTTCAAGAGGATCGCGCAGATCGGCGGCACCATCGGCCGGGAATTTTCCTACGAGCTGCTCAGCGCCGTCGCGGATACCTCGACCGGCCAGATCGACGCCGCGCTCGATCACCTCGATCAGACCGGGCTGATCGGCCGCCGGGGCCCGGGTCCGGATACGGTCTATGTGTTCAAGCACATCCTGATCCAGGACGCCGCGCGGTCGAGCCTGTTGCACAGCGAGCGAAGGCGGCTGCATGCCAGGATCGCCGACGTGCTCGGCGCCTTGTATCCCGAGACGACCGAGCGCGAGCCGGAACTGCTCGCCTATCATCTGACCGAATCGGGGCAAAGCGAGGCGGCCGTGCGCACCTGGCTCAAGGCTGGCAAGCAGGCCGCAAGGCTGGGCGCCCATCTGGAAGCGATCGGCCATCTCAGGCGTGGGCTTTCGGTTGTGCAGGCAAGTGAGGACCTGCCTGGCCGCGCCGAGATGGAGCTCGAGCTCCGCCTGACGCTGGGCTATGCGCTGATCGCCGCCAGAGGCTACGGTTCGCAGGAGGTCGAAGACAATTTTGCCCGCGGCCTCGAGCTCGGACTCCGCCTCAAGGATGAGGAAAAGGTGCTGGCGGCGATCCGGGGGCTGTGGATGCGCCACTTCATCCGGGCCGACCTCGCGAGGGCCCATGATCTCAGCGTCGAGCTGCTGAAATTTGCGCGGCGGCAGCGCGACCGGGACCGCATTGCCGCCGCGGATAACGGCGCCTATTTCGTCGAGGCGCACAGGTCGATCGGAATGACGATGCTCTACCGCGGCCGCTTTCCCGCAGCGGAGCATCATCTGCAGCGCGCGGTCGACCTGCACGATCCGGCGTCGCGCCGTGATCTCGCGGAACGGCTGATCAACCCCGATGTCCTGTCCTTGTCCTATCTCGGTTACATCAAGTGGTTCGTCGGCCAATCCGACACGGCACGGCAGCACACTGCGGAAGCGATCTCCAATGCGGAGGACATGCGCCACCCCTTTACGCTGGCCTTTGCGCTGGTGTTCGGTGCCTACCTTTGCCAGCATCTGCGCGACGTCGAGGGAACCAGGCATCACGCGGGCCGGGCGCTGACGATTGCGTCGCAGCACGGTTTCCTGCACTGGAAGCATCAGGCGGCGATCCTGCACGGTTGGGCACTGACCGGGCTCGGCGACATCGAGGCGGGTCTCGGCGAGATGCGCGACGGGATCGAGGGCTATGAAGCGCAGGAATCCTGGCTCGCCAGCGCCTGGTTCAGGAGCCTGCTGGCGCAAGGCGCGGCGCGGGCCGGCCGCCCCGACGCCGCCCTGCGCGCGCTCGATGATGCGCTCAAGATCGCAACGCGCACCGGCGATCACTTTTTCATCGCGGAGAGCTACCGCCTGCAAGGCGACATCACCCTGGCCCAGCCGGGGCTCGCGGCGGCTGCCGACGCCGAGGCGCTGTTCAAGCGGTCGCTTCGCATCGCCCGCGCGCAGCACGCAAGGTCGTGGGAGCTGCGAACCTCAACCAGCCTCGCGCGCCTCTGGCGGGATATCGGCAGGCCCGATGCGGCGGCGGATCTACTGTTGCCGATGGTGCGCAGTCTCAAGGAGGGCCTGCTGACGCCCGATGCGGCGGATGCGATTGCGCTTGCCAATGAGCTGAAGGCCGTGATGCCCTGAGAGCATCGCGCGCGGCTGTGGCCACCCGGCGCGTCGCACGATCTGCTAGTTGCGCGGCTGTGCCGGCATGGGCGGTCTCGGCGCTGATCGCGCGCGCATTGCCGTCTCCATTTTGGATGATGCAATGCTTTCGGATGTAGTTGCTTTCGGTCGGCAACCAATTCAAGTCGCCGTGTAGGCCCCGCAGCTCGGCAGCGGATCGGCGGGACGCCGCGCGGGGCTCGTCACAGCACAGCGCCGCCGAAGCGGAATATGTTCGCTTGGCGACGCTGCTTCTGTGCTGGCCCCTGAAATCCTCCAGCCATTATTTGTCTGGCCAGCCACAGGAAGGTTCAGCCGATGGAGGCCGGCGGGACCATCCCCGAGCCGCCCGCAGCCATTGAAATTGCGCAGCGCAGCACCATATGAGCGGCAGCGGTGGCGCCCCTGCGCTACCGCCGCCCTTCTCGGGCGTTTCCTCCCTAGACTTGGGCCTCTTGCTCACGCAAGAGGCCTTTTTCTTGGCCTGTTGCGCGGCCTTTTTGCCGCCTGCGGCCTCGCGCCGGATTGAAGCAGGCGTGATCGCGGCCCCGCCTGGTTGTGCCTATCTGATCTGAGGACGATCAAAAAGGATCCAGCCATGACACTTGCAACAGTCACGCTTGCCACCGCATTGGCGCTCTCGGCCACGGCTGCGCTCGCGCAATCCTCGGGAACGAGCTTCGGGCAGTCCGTACCGCCGGTCGGCACGGTCACCGCGCCGTCGGTGGGCTCCTATTATTGGCCCTCGGTCGGCACGACGAATGCGGTTCCGACCTGGAACAACACCACGCCCCCGGCCCGCAGCGGCGTCGTGTCGGGCGCCCCGGCCACCGGTGCTGCGCCGATCGGCGCCGGGAGGCGGGGATAGTCTCTCGGGCGGGTGCGAAGCCCGATCGCGGTGACGACGGTCTAATGAGTGGCGCGCGCGGCGAGATCGGCGAGCGCGCGCCGGGCGATGATCCCGAGCTCGCCGCGGGTGACGTGGCCGCGCTCCGAAGCCTCGATCAACCGCCGTGCGATGAACTCGCGGGCCGCATGGTCGCCGCCATGGGGCAGGCTCCGGCAGGCCTCCTCGAGGACAAAATCCAGCTTCGTCCTGGTGCGCTCGCTCAGCATGCCATGCGACGCCTGCGCATTGGGTGAATGAGAACGAGGCCCGGCGTGCCTAGGAGGCCGGGACCTCGTGAACCAACAGCCCTCTTGGCCGGCTGCCAGCGGGGAGTTAATGCCCCGGCATGACGGTTTCCGAAACCCGGTAAACTACGGGAGTTGCAGCGCGCGAGCGCAACGCTGACCCGCTGCGCGTGACCGACGCTACGGCGGCGGAATCCAGTCGGACAGGGAGGCGCCGATATCGCCGCCGAACAGGATCACGAGCAGCGACAACAACAATCCGCCCCCACACAGGATGAGGATCGGCCGGAGGTTGTCGACGTCGATCTCGATGCCGCTTGCGCGGGACAGGGCTCTGGCAAGAGCAGCCATTTCGCGGACCTCGTGTCTCGGACCTTGTGCATGGGCGCGTGTCCAATGCATAGCCGAGCCGGTCCTGTGCACGTGTGAGCCGGCTCACGCGCAAGCCCACCTCGCGACTTCTTGATGGCCGAGCATGAGCCGGGTTCTCGATCGTTCGAGCGCCTGACGCCGGACGCGCCGCGCGCTCGCCGGTCGCCTGCCTATTCGTCCTCCTCCTCCTCGAGCTCCTCCAGCTCTTCCTCGGCTTCCTCGAGCTCCTCGATTGCGATGTCGATCACCTCGATCGCCTGCTGCACATCGACGATGGCCTTGATCGCGCTCTCGGGAACGTCTCCCTGGCTCGCGATGGTCTTGGCCCAACTCAGGCGCTTCTTGGCGAGAGCCGCACGTGCGCCCATCAGGTTCTGCAGATCGTCGTCGGCCATGCTGTTGTCCTCTCGCTCTCTCTCAACGTGCTCGTGGCTTGCAGCCAACGAGGTAGCAACGGCATGTGTCGCATGTATGTCGCGCCGCAGCGAAAAGCGCGTCGCGACGACAGCTCCCCGACGCCAATACCATCTCGCAATCTCTGTTGCGCTGCATCGTACATCCAAGTCCGACCTACGGTGCATTGACGGCCGGGCCCGTGATGGTCATCATCCGTGGCGCGGTGCCTGCCCGCATCATGCGCTGACCTCGGGGGGAGTGGGAGCCATCATGCAGAACGTCGTAGCCGGATGCGTCCTGGCGGCTCTCGTTTTCATGGGCTTTCTTGCCTACGCCCAGAAACATGACGAATTTTGCATGCACGGGCATGAGTTCAAGACCCATAAGCCCTGCGGATCCGTCAGCGCCGAAATGTGAGCCGCTACGGCGCCATCGCGATGTCCACAGTGTGCCAATGACCGCCGCAGAGTTGCCAATTGTTTGCTAATTTGTGTCTGCGGTTGATGCCTCACGACTGCGCCGGACCCGCAGTTGATCTCACTCGTCTGTTTGGCATCTGAAATAGTCCCGGCTGGCCGCATTTTGGTATCTCCGACATCCGCATCCGGTGCGGAAGCTTTGCGGGCACGCTTGCGCGGTCTCGCGGCGCGTTGCGCCCGAGCTTTGCCCGATTGCTCGCCCCCGAAGGTAGGTGAGGGCGCAGGGAAGGCCGGGTGGCCGCATGCACCCGGGGCTCCCGCGCAAGAGTAGATTTGCGCGAGCGCGAAAACCTAGGGTACAGGCGGTAGCAACCGGCCCTCCCTGCGCAGTGGTTTTACGGCTTATACGTGATCTCCCCGGTGAACCCGCGTTGCCACCGTCATCGGCGCAGAGCCTTTGGAGCTTTGCGCAAACTTGAGCGCCTGCATGTGCGCGCCAGGACCACACGATTTCGCCGTCCGCGAACGTGCCGCACGTCATCAGGCACATCCCCGGCCACCGCATTCCGCTCCACGTTCGTGACGACGCGTACGCCCCTCGTTTGGTGCGGAGTGGGACAAGCAAGCCACAAATTCTGGGAAAGCGAAAGAGCAATATTTTTGCGGCGAGATCTTGAACGCGGCAACCGTCTTGATGCGGTTCATGAAATTCGATCGGCCGCGCGCGCGATTTTTGCGCGCAGTTTGCGCCGCCGACCGCGGTGGCACCTCGAGAGCGATGAACGTGATTTGCCCGACGGGTCCGGGCGGCGCTCTCCTGCGTCATGCCGACTTGACCCGCCTGCGCGGCCGAAGCCGCTTCGGCCTGGCGAAGGCTAGGGGCATCCGCGTCTTCCTGAAGATGCGGCAAGACGTGGATGGCCGGGACGAGCCCGGCCATGACGACAACGTAGGGCCCGCTGCTCGCGCGCTCACCCTCGCGAAAGCGGGCTTTACCCGGCCTTAACCACGCCGGCGCACCATCATCTCATGAAGATTCGCGACAACATGAGCGCGGTGATCGAAGGCCTGCAGAAGGACCATGCCCTGTTGGCTGCCTTCCTGGAGGCGACCGACAAGATCGATTGGCGGGCGCTGCACAAGCAAGTCGTGATCGAGGGGACGCCCGAGCCGGCCATCGTGAAGGCCGATGAGGTGTCCACTGCACCGGAGCGGCCTCAAGGGGTGGTGCCCCTGAGATCGTTCATCTTTCGGCGCGCCAACCTGGTGCGCGGGGCCTGACACGCGTTGGCGGCGGGCTGCATGGTGCTGCCCGACCTCGACCCCGCCCGAAAACGCCTAGATGTAAATCCCGAGCAGCGGCAGGATCCGCTGCAGGATCGCTGCGAGACAGATCAGGACCACCAGCAGCCTGAGAAGCTGCGCCAGACGGCGATCCCCGGCAAATCGATCGATGGCCCAAAAGCATATCGCTCCGATCACGATGATAATCAGAACACCAATCAGAGCTGAGATCATGAGTGCATTCCTGCCGCGTTGTCAGTCCGATCGCGACGAGCCGGCGGACGGCCGCGGAACGGGAAGGGGCCGCCCGCGGTAACGGGACGGTCCACCGATCGAGGTTTAGCGGATATTGGCTTTCCCGGCTGTTGCGAGCGAGTAACAGCTACGCCGGAAACGCGAACCGGATCGCCCCACGAACATGATCTAGGCGGAGCGCTGCACAGATTGAAGCCGATTTGCCCAGGCTCGCGCCTGCAATCCGGCTGCCGGCGCCGCCGCCACGCTCCGGCGCGGCCTCGGGAGGGCCAGGCTCGATCATTGTGCCAGGAGCACGATGGCGGCGGCCGCGAGCAGCACCTCGACCAGGACCGCGCCCAGCGCCAGCAGCCAGATTCCACGGTTGATCGGTGCGTCCATGGATCGCTCAACGCTTGTGGATGCGAATTGATCCCGGGCGCGCCGACGGCTGCATGGAAAATTCTTTCGGCCGTCAGCGCACCAAGCCGCCCCGCGGGTGTTGCCGCCGCACAATCACCCCCGATGGGACAGTCCGCGCGCGCGGCGTCGATCCGAAAATCCGTTCGGATTCAAATCGGTGAGATGTCGCGATGGCATCGAAAATCATGGCGATTGGCAGGGTCGTCCTGCGCGCGCGGGCGGCGCCTCAATTTGCGGGTTGCAAGAGGTGCGTATGGCGCAGGGCCTGATGATCGCGCGGCTCTGCGCATGTCAGCCCCGCTGCCCCTTATTTGGTCGCCGCACGCGTCAAATGTAGTTGCATTGGATCTGCATCGGCAGATAGTCGGACTCCGGCAGCCACTTGCGCCGCCCTTCGCCCTCGACCCATGGAGGTCGCTGTGCAGAGCTTCGTCCGCAACGCAAACATCGATCTCTATCGGCGGCTGATCGCCGAGAGCGAGCACAATCCGAAGCGCGACGAGGACCGGCACAAGATGTTGCTGACCTTGCTCGCCGAGGAAACAGCCAAGGACAAGACGCCGCTCGGTTATCCCGCTGCGCCATCAAATTGAGCGGCCTGACTTGATCTGGCGCAAGCAGGAAACACCTGGTCGTGAGGTTATTGATGGCAGGGCGGTGTCTCCCCTTATCCCAAGCCGCTCGACTATCGGATGCTCTTGAACCAGCCCTCGGAGCATCCGACCGTCTTGCAACTTAACTGAGACGAGTGAGGTCGAAGATGAGGTGCGTGGTAACTCTGAAGGACGGCGGTGCGATGGAAAGAGCGGTGGGGGCGCTGGCGAAGTACAGATACACCGCGCGCGGCGAGCCCGTCGCCCCTGAAGGACATCCAAGAGAGTGGAGCCGATGGCTTCTTGAGATCAACTCGACAGAGTTCGAGGCGATTCACAACCACGTCGACGACGGTGACATCGTTGATATGAAGCCGGTCAACTAGCCCGGGCAAATACCTGAAAAAGGGCCCGTGCGGCAGCTCTGGTGACCTGTCCTCTTCCGACCTGGCGAGTGTCGGGACTTACGGTGGACTGTCACTGTAGTTCTTCGCCGGATCGACAAGGAATGCGTCATCAACGGGGACGCCCAATGCCGTGACGAGCCGATTTGTCTCGGCGGCCATGCCGACGATGGCGATCAGTTCGGCATATTCCTGGTCGGTCATGCCCTTCGCGCGAGCGCCGGCCGTGTGCGAATGGATGCAGTACGGGCAACCATGGGCGATCGATACCGCGACGTAGAGCATTTCCTTGACCTTGGGCTCCAGCGCGCCCGGCGCCATCACCTCTTTGACGCTCTCCCAGGTCCGGCGCAGCGTCTTCGGGTCGTGCGCAAGCGCGCGCCAGAAATTGTTGACGAAATCGGACTGCCGCGTCTTGCGAATGTCGTCGAAGACGAGGCGCGCCTCGGTTGAGAGTTCGTCATCGGAAAGCAGTTTCACTGTCGCCATCGCCTGTCTCGCTGGTTGGGTTTGCCGCCCGCTGTCGGGCGCGAGCCTTTCATTTCGAACAGATATCTTAACCGACGCGGGAGCCATCGAAAGCCGGGAGTAACGGTGGCGGCCGATTAGACCGCTCCGATCCGCCCTATGGGCCACGAGCCGTATCCCGGACAGGATGGCGAATGGCGGCCGCCTGATTTGCGGCCCGGTGAATCGTTGGGTTCCCTTCTGGTTCCCGGGAAACCAAACCTCCGCTCAGGTCGTTTATTCACAATAGCAAGAGGAGGTTCAAATGAAACGGTATGTTCTGGCGCTCGCCGCAGTCGCAGTGCTTGCCACGGGTGCGGCGACCACTGCGAAGGCCGTAGAGTTTGGCGTCGGGCCCGGCGGCGTCTATGTTGGTCCCGACCACCGCGACCGCTACTATGGCGACCGCGATTACGGCGCTTACAATGAATACAGAGGCGGCTGCCGCGTCGTCATAGACCATCGCACCAATCGCTTTGGCGAGGACGTCACCGTCCGTAGGCGCATCTGCGACTGATCGTGATGATCTCAACTTCAGCGCGGCCCGCCGAATGCATTGGCGGGCTTTTTTGTGGTTGCGGAGATTCGGCCGCTGCCTCGTTTTCGACGCGCGCGTTACGATTTCGAGCGCGGCGAAGATAGACGCGCCGGCAGAATGACATGATGGTGCATTCAATCAAGAGGGCCCTCACGACCCCGAATGCGGCATTCGCCTGAGTTGCTTGGAACGGTTTAAATGCTCAGTCGCCGCAATTCTTTGTCGAAGCTGGCGCCCGTCGCGATTCCGGGCGGCCTGTCGTCGCGCAAGTCTATCGTTTCCAATTCGTGTCTAACTCGTCGTGCGGCATGGATTGAGGAGGCACGCGGGTCGTATGAACCGAATGCCTGTCAGGATCGCGTCCAGCTTCGGGTACTCTTATCGTAATGGTGGGTACCGCCTTGGCGTCGGGGCCGTACGCATGGCTTGATAAGCTCTGTGGCGGAGACGCGGGTTGGCCTGACGGACTGGGCGGCTCAATGCGCGGCTGCCCCTCCGGGGCGTCATCTCGGGGCGACAGCGTCCTACTTTGCTCGACCGCAGCCGCGGGCTCTTTGGAAGGCGGTATGGGAATCGTCTGCACTCTCGAGGGTACGAGCGGATCGGCATTCGCCATCTCGCCGAGAGCAAGCAGGAGCGCGCATGTTCCGCAAATAGCTTGGAAGGAGAACCGGGACGCCCTGGACAATCTTCGCCTCTGCACTTCAATCCACGTCACGGCCGGCCGCGGATTTGAGCGATCAAATATACACGTGAAGGCTGTCTTGAGGAAGGACGCTGAGGATGGGGATTAAGATGGCGGTGAAAGTGCAGTCCAGCACCGTCGCCGTAATTCCTATTTTGGCGCCATTCGCCGCTCCGAAACCACAACATCGTTGTTGATGGCGTATAAAAAGCATCCGCCATCGCGTCCCTTTCGGACAGGATCATTGTTGCATTTGGTCAAGGCTGCTCGTTCTGCATCTTGGACGGTCGGGTTGCCCGCCGAAATGAACAATCGGCCCCGAGGGTGAATGGCGATGGCTTTGGGCTCCATGGCCTTGTCATAAAACTGCACCTCGGACCACTTTCTGGTGCTTAATCGAACGATTGGAATTTGCGAGACGTCGTACTTCCCCGCGTAATGCAATCGGGGCATGTCCTTGGGGGTCAGACTTCCCTCCGAAACGATTTCGTCGTTTATGGCCACCAACGCGCAGGGCTTTCCATAGCGCAGTTGACAACCCTCAAGCGCTCGATCTCCAGCTGCTGCCACGCTTTCTTGCTCGGTGGTTCGCCAAAATTGCTCTTCTGCGAGTTCGACAGCTTGCGCCTTGTTCGGCGTGGCATCGTCATAGTCTTTGATCACTCTGTCTATAACTGAGCTTGCGACGCTGGGCATCGATGCCGCCATTATCGACGCAACCGCTTTATCAAATTGCGATTTTCTTTCAGCCGTTAGCAAGCCAGCGATCGCAGCGGTTGGCAACAAAGTGAGTAAGATGATCACTCTTGCTGATTTCATCCTTGGGCCTCAACAATACTCGTGCAACGTCCGGAATTGGGGTCACAGTGCATTCAATCAAGAGCTCCTTGACAGGGATCATGCGGTATCGCCTGCTATGCTTGTCCCAATCAAATGGACTGTCAGTGATTTTCCCGCAATTCCAATCTCCGACCGCCGCCGTCGTTGCGAGCGCGTCCTTCGTGCGCTGACTGTCGTGTGCGCCCGACAATGTCGCGGCTCTGGTCGATACCGCCTGAGCTTCGAGCGCCAACTACTGGCCGGTGGTACGACTGATAGGCAACCGGCGAGACGTACGCCGGTGCAATGTCAGCTGATGAGTATTTACACCCAGCGAGCGTGGTGCAGAGTTCCACGATACCAACGTTTCTCATCTCAGTTTCCCCCAGCCGGAAGCATCCAAGCGCAACCCACGCGCGAGCACAAGGGGGGCACCAGCAATACCGTGTGGAAACTCACTGAGGATGACGTTGTGGGAATACGGTGATGCTGATATGCAACCGAGAGCGCCATCACAGGCACCACCGTGCGATCACGTGCCCTTCGTACTGATTAAATGCAATGTCCCCGTCGGGGCCAGATGCTCTCCGTCATTGGCGCGATCTTACATTGCGGCGCATCAACCTGCGTTGATCCGCGATATGGCCTGGTTGCGTAATACCGATCAGACGCCTAATAGTAGAAGCTGACTTGTCAGCACAATCCAGCCTCGGTAGGTTGAATTGTTCAGGCTCTCCTGATCACGGAAAGTCGCCAAAGCATGTCGTTCAGAATCCTACGGGAGGAAATAATGCATGTGAAATGCGGACTTCTGATTGCATTGACGCTTTTGCCGGCAACGGTTGCTCTGGCTGGAAGTCAACATGGGCTTTGTATCCACGAGACCGGATGCCCTTGGGGCGGAAAGCCGTACCCGGTGTCTTGGGTCCCATGTGGCACAGATATCAACAAGAGGGCGGCGGACGTTTGCACCATCATCGAAGATGGAAAAGAAAAAGTAGGTCGGTACACGAAACCAGTTCCGGTGGAGGGGCCGATCGAGACGAAACAATGCGGCGCCGCGTTGTATGAGTTTACTTGTCTAGATTTTTGAGCGTATAGCGATTGCGGTGACAGTGCTGGACTGCACCCCTGAAGTGAGACACGATAATTTCAGTGACAGTGGGGTTGTCACGATGCGTCACCGCGCTTTGTTTTGCGCGAACGCAGCTTCGAACTCAAGGGGCGACTGATATCCGAGCGCCGAGTGTAGGCGCTCCTTGTTGTAGACCTCCGCGATAAAGCTGTTGATGTGCCGGCGGGCGTCGCCGAGGTCGGCAAAGGCCCGGCCGTTCACCTGTTCGGCCTTGAGCGTCTTCATGAAGCTTTCGGCCTTTGCATTGTCGAAGGGATTGCCCGGCCTGCTCATGCTGATGGTGATGTCGCGATCGGCCAGTCGCTGGCGGTAGGCAATTGAGGCGTACTGCACGCCGCGGTCGGAGTGATGGATCAGACTGCCGGGTGCGGGCTTCCGGGCGGCGATGGCTTCGTCCAGCGCGGCGATGGCGAGCGAGGCATCGAGCGTGTCGTCAAAAGCCCATCCGACCGCCCTACGCGAGAACGCGTCGAGAATGACGGCGAGATAGGCGAAGGTCTTGGCGAGATGGAGTAGGTGATGTCGGCGACCCAAATTTGATCGGGCGCGGATGGCACTAGGCCACGCACGAGATTGGCGACGACGAGGAAGCTCGATGGCCGTTCGGCAGGCGGCTTCAGGAACGGTGTCCTGCGCTGCGCCAAGAGATTATCCTGGCGCATAAGCCGTTGAACCTTCTTTGCATTTACCACCATACCCTGACGCCGGAGGGCGGCCGTCACCCGCCGATAGCCGTAGAAGACGTGCTTGAGACAGATGCGCTGGATCACGTCGCGCAGCTCGCAATCGGCCGTCTCGCGGCTGCGCTTTGCGAGATGGCGATAATACGTCGCGCGCGGCAGGCCCGCGAGGCGGCAGAGGCGTTGCGCGTCTGCGTGTGAATCTGTTGCCTTCGATGTCATCGCTTGGATGATCTCGATGATGCGGATGCGGGTCTGCCTTGCGCTGCCGGCCGCTCCAATGCGCGCAAGGCTTGCCGAAAAAAATCGAGGTCCATCTGCTGACGGCCGACCAGCCGTTCGAGCTCGGCGATGCGCGTCTTGGCGAGCGCGAGAGCCGAGCGCTTGTCGTCGTATGCCGCTGTCGGCTTGAGCTTGCGCGGACCGGGCTTTGGTCCGCGTTTGCGGTTCAACCCGTCCGGCCCGTCGGCCTTCCAGGCCTTGATCCAGTCGTGGAGAATCTTGCGGGAGATCCCAAGTTCGCGGGCGACCGGCAGAACGCCTTCGCCTCTCTCAACTCGCTTGATCGCCTTGATCTTGTACGCCGTCGGAAATTGACGATTCGGTCCTCGTCCTGCCACAGGTCATCCTCGAAATGCCTGTCACTGAAATTATCGTGTCTCACTTCAGGGGTGCAGTCCAGTGCGTTCAATCACGAGCGCTCGACGGGCACCATGCTGTATCGTCTGCGTTGCTCGTACTATTTTAAGGGTGCGGTCCAGTCCAGCACTGTCACCGCAATTTCAGCGAGGAGAAAGGCCGCTCCGTCAGGTCGCGGGGGTCGCGCGGGCTTGCGTCGCCGGTGGCGACGATGAATGGATCGAGCTTGCTCCGTTCGCTGGTGGTGATGAGGCGGCGCGACGACATCGGCGAGCGCCTCAGCGATGAGCGAGGCCGGCGCCCGCGCCTCGACGTAGCGCGGATCCGACGTCGAGCTGCGGGCGGCTTGGTCGGCCCAGGCTTGGATGTCGTCGATCGCATAGACAACGCGGCCGCCGAGCTTGCGGAAAGTCGGGCCGCTGCCGTGGCAACCGTATTTTTCCAGCTTGCGCGGCGAGATGCCGAGTACGCGCGCGGCCTCGTGGGTGCTCGCCGCGGCCAAAGCGCGGTGTGCCGAGGTCACGGTGGCGAAGAAGCTAGGCGTTGGGGGTGGACGAAGAATTTCGAAGGTCCGCCTTCACGCGGCGATCGCGTCGGCAAGCTGCACGCGCGCATTGACTCTGCCGGCGTTACGTAATATTTCAAGTTACATGAAACGAGACAGTCGATTGTCGGGCGTGCTGCACGTGCTGCTGCACATGGCCGAGGAGGACAGACCGGCGACATCCGAGATGCTGGCGAAGGCGATGCAGACCAATCCGGTGGTGATCCGCCGGATCATGGCGGGCTTACGCGAGCGGGGTTATGTGCGCTCGGAAAAAGGGCACGGTGGTGGCTGGACTATAAATTGCGATCTTTCGACGCTCACCCTACGCGACGTCTACCAGGCGTTAGGCGAACCTTCGCTTCTGGCCATCGGCAATCGGATGGAGTCGCCCGACTGCCTCGTCGAGCAGGCGGTCAATGCCGCACTGGGGCGCGCCTTCGAGGAAGCCGAAGCCGTGCTTTTATCGCGCTTCGCCGAGGTGACGCTCGCCCAACTCAGCACTGACTTCCACCAGCGGCTGGCCACGCTCAAACAGTCCCACGACCTGGAGACGGCGCATGCCGAATGATGACCAGCTGCGAACGATGCTCGCATCCTTCAAAGATCCCGAGACTGCGAGGCGTTATGGCGATGGCCCACGGCGGTTCATGCCGGGCATGGACGACCTGCATCGCATGACGGCGATCCTTCTGGCCGAGCGTGCGCCGGAGGATGGGCGTGTGCTGGTGCTCGGCGCCGGTGGCGGCCTGGAGTTGCGGGCCTTGGCACAAGCCCATCCAGGCTGGACGTTCCTGGGCGTCGATCCGGCGGCTGCTATGCTGGACGAGGCAAGACGACTGCTCGGTCCCGATGCGGCGCGCGTGACCTTTTGCGAGGGCTATATCGACGATGCACCGGATGGCCCGTTCGACGCCGCCACCTGCCTTCTCACGCTGCACTTTCTGAACGTTGAGGAGCGCACGCGCGCGGCGCGCGAACTGCACCGACGGCTCAAGCCCGGCGCCCCGTTTGTGGCGGCGCACGGCAGTTTCCCACAGGGCGAAGGCGGACGTGCGCTCTGGCTGTCGCGCTACGCCGCGTTCGCGCGTGCGTCGGGGGCCGATCCGGAGCAGGTGGAGAAGATGCGCATGACGGTGGACGCTCACGTACCGATACTCGATCCTGAGCAGGACGAAGCCATCCTGCGGAACGCGGGCTTCTCGGATGTCGCGCTGTTTTACGCCGCCTTCACCTGGCGCGGCTGGGTGGCCTACACCTGAGTGTTCGCGGGCTGCGGTGACGGATTTTCGCCTCAGCCTGCTGTATCCGCTTGAATTACTGAATTACGGTGATAGTGCATTCAATCAAGAGGGCCCTCACTGGTGCCAATGCGGCGCTCGCATGCGTCGATTAGAATGATTGAATGCACTGTCACCGTGATTCGAGAACGGTCCGCGCCGTCGTCGGAGACGAATTTCTCTGAAGTTGATCTGTATCAACCCTGCAACCCAAGAGTAAGGCTTACTGAGACTTGCTATTAGGGCGCCTTTTTCTTGGAGGTGTGCATGTCGACCACGCATGGTGTGGACGTCCTATCAGACGCTCAAGTTGAGCAGCAGACTCGGGGCTCGCCGATCACCACCAACGAACGTTCATCCGAAGCAACATCCGTGGTCACTCAAGGGCAGGTCTACGCGCTCATGGCGTACTACATAGTCTTGCTCATTACCTGCATCGCACTGATAGTTTTTCTGGTCTGGCGGGATGGGACACTCCTCCAAGTCGCAGAGGAGGGTTCGCTCCCGAAAGATCCTAGCAGAAGGGTACTTGCGGCGATGGCCTTCCTCGTTAGCGGCGCCGTGGTAGGAAGTGTGTTATATCAGATCAGGATGCTGTTCAGGTTCTATATCAAATCTCCCAATTTCGATTCGAGATGGCTGGCCAAGTACATTAGCGCTCCGATAGAAGCCGCGGGTTTGGCGCTTGCAATTGTTTCCCTTATCGAAAGCGGCGCTGTTGTCCTCGGAGGGCAAGGCTTCGATTTTAGTCGTGGCAAGCCGTTCTCGGCTTTCGGCCTTGGGGCGCTTGTCGGCTTTGGTATTCGCGAGGTTATCGGATGGCTGGGGACCGTGACAAAAACGGTGTTCCCGACAGACTATAGAACCGGTGAGACAACGCTCCCGAGCAGTGAGCCGAAGAAGCTGTAGCCTTTAGCGGTCGCGTAGGGCGGATTAGCGACAGCGTAATCCGCCTGTCTATGGTCACGGCGTGACAAGCTCACGCCGGCTAGGGCTGGCGCTTTCAGTCATTCTCGGCTCAAGCATCGCAGCGGATTGCGCTGTCGCTAATCCGCCCTACTGGCTCTGCGCACAAGATCCACACGGCTTCACATCAGATGATCGGCCCGGCGGGTGGGGCAGGCATTAGATCGAACACGGCCGTCCACGATCCGTAGAAGATGATTTGCCAAATGGACGATCTCTAGAGCCTCGTCCGGATCATTCAAATTGACTTCGCGGTGGGAGTGAGGATTCTTATATGATCCAATCGCCCCAGCAAACAGCGCGGATCGAGCTTGTCTCTCGCTCTTTTCGACGCTCTTGTCGGTCAACGGGCCGGTATCTTCGTGGAAAGCTCTACGCATCAAATCCACACCGATATCGCCGGCTCCAAAGCCTCCGGCTTCGCGGACGTAGATTTCAACAGCCTTCATCGCCTGCAACACCGCCACATCATATTCGCCCCGCATGTAAGCGGACCAAACCGTCTGAGCAATCCGAGGATGAAGTCTGTCTCTTTCAATCCGGCGGGAGCGAGCAAAGGTCTTTACTTCATCAGCCGACGCCATCTTCGCGGCGCGCCGACTGAAAACACGAAAGCCGTTTGGTCCGTTTATCCCCGGAGCAGGGAGCAATAGTCCCTGGACCTCAAGCCAGTTCCAGGCCTCGGCAAGCGCCAGCCGAATTTGATCGGTTCTTCGGTCCTTGTAGCCGGGAGAGTGCGGGTAGGGTGATTCGACGGTACTCATCAAATAGCCGAAGCTAACCAAGCCGTTTTGGCGTAAGTCAGAGCTCGCTATGAGCACAAAAGCAGCGAGATCTTCGGCTTCGAGACTCAGCAGGTAGTCGACTTCGGGAATGAGCTGGGGCAGCGACGCCATGAAATTTTCCTCTCTCCGGCTTAAGACGTACCGAGCCCATTTGAGCTTCATATGATTGAAAACACGGGGGCAGTGAAGTGACTGGCGATCCCAGCAGGACTCGAACCTGCAACCCGCGGAGTAGAAATCCGCTCAATAGTCTTGAAATTGCTAGATAATTCACCCGCATGTTGCGCTTTTGTTGCGCCTCCTGTACATTCCCAGATATTCCCAATGGGTCAGGGCGCAACATGTCGATCAGGAAGCGAACTTGGCAAACGGAATCGGGCGAACAGCGCTCCGCTTACGTGGTTCAGTATTCGACTGCGGAGCGGGACGAACGGGGCAAGCGCAAGCGGCATATCAAAACGTTCGACCGAAAAAAGGACGCCGACGATTTCCAGGCGCAAGTGCGCATCGACCTTAAAAAGGGTGTCCACACGCCATCCAGCAAAAGCATTACTGTCGAAGAGGCCGGCAAGCTTTGGATCGATGGTTGCGGGGATTTGGAGCGCGCGACGGTCGATCAGTACCAGCAACACTTAAAGTTCCACATTAACCCGTATCTCGGCGCCTTGAAGCTGCCGGCCCTCACGGTCGCTGTTGTACGCGAATGGCAAGACAAGCTCCGCAACGGCGTTCCGGCGCCCGCGCAGCGGGAGTCCGAACCTCGCTCGCCCGCCATGGTCAAAAAGGTCACAACGTCACTGAGCAGCCTCCTATCCGACGCAATGGAGCGCGGGAAGGTCGGGCACAACGTCGTGCGAAGCATGACCGCCAACCGGCGCCAGCGCAAAGTCGAGCGGCGCCAAAAGCGGAAACTTGTCGTCGGTCGAGACATTCCCGAACCGCGTGAAATTGACGCGCTGTTAGAGCACACCAAAAGCGACCGCTGGCGCGCTTTCTTTTTAACGGCCATTCGATGCGGCTTGCGGGCGAGCGAGCTACGCGGCTTGCGGTGGCAGGATATCGACTTCAAAAAGGCTGAACTGCATGTTCGCCAGCGTGCCGACCGGTACGGTGCAATCGGCAACCCAAAGTCGGCCGACAGTCAACGCGTGGTGCCGATTCCGCCCAAAACGCTCGCCGCGCTTCGAGAGTGGAAACCGCAGTGCCCGAAATTGGAGGGGCGCCAGCATTTCGTTTTTCCGAACGGGGCGGGGCATGTCGAAACGCACTCAAACATTATCGACCGCGGCTTGATTCCCGGGTGGGAGCACGCCGGCATCACAGTGCCGGTGCTCGACGGGGCTGGAAAACCGACGCGCGACGAAGAGGGCAGGCCGGTTGTCAAAGCCAAGTACACGGGCGCGCACAGTCTCCGGCATTATTTTGCCAGTTGGTGCCTCGCTCGCCCGCCAATCGGCATCGGCTTGAATCTGAAAGAAGTGTCAGAACGCATCGGACACGCATCGATTCAAATAACTGTTGACACCTATGGGCATTTACTACCGCGCGCCGACGAGTCCGCGGAACTGGCCGCGGCGGAAGGGAAATTCGGGTAAACCGCCTATTAAGATATGGCATGGTAATTTACGGCAGTTTCTAGGGGCCATTGCGCACTTGGTTGCGCAAACGATCCGTTCGTGAGGGCGGATAGTGTAGTGGATGGGGTGGCAGGATCACCCCGGCGAAACCCCGAACGTCGTGAGCAGAGATTTCACGCCGAGAGCGAACAGCACAAATCAATTCTTGTGCTCGCCCTCGGCTTTTTCATGCCCGCTGCGAGCACTCAACGTTGGAGTCTCGCATGTCCATGACTGAAACCACGCCGACCGATCTCGTATGGGGCGCCGAAGCTATCGCGCCGCACCTTGGCCGATCGACCAAAGGTGCTTTCAACGCACTAGAGTCTGGTCGCGTGCCCGGTGCCCGGAAGGTCGCCGGCCGGTGGGCGCTTCACCTACCTAAATTTTACGCCTCTTTCGAAACCAACGCTGCCGCATGACTCGCAGACCGGCCACGCGCGCAGAACGCCGGATGTTCGAAGCCGTCAAAGGACGAATCCCGACGGACGAAAAGCTTTTCGTCGCGGTCGCGTTCGAAAACGGACTGCGAATCCGAATGTTCTATTTCGAACCAACGCTGCACTGAAAAAGCAAACGGCGCCAAGGTGACCAGACCTGGCGCCGTTGATGTTGTAACCGAACTTACTCCCGAAAGTGACCATGACAGTACACACGTCACCGAGTCTTGTCAACCATAATGCGATCCCTATCGAAGTATCGTCGCTGCTAAACCTCGGCTGCAAGCTCTTCGCTTGCCGCGCGGACACGAAGCGCCCGGCTATTGTGGGTTGGCAGGAAGCCGCGACCGACGATCCGGTCCAATTGCACGAATGGCTTTCGCAGGGCTTTATTCTCGGCATCTACTGCGCCGGCTCCGGCTTCATTGGCGTTGACGTTGATTTGAAAAACGATCCGCAGGCGTGGGAGTGGTGCCGCGCTTGGCTATCAAATGCCGGCTTCAAAGACTTCGACAAGCCGCTTCAATTCAGCCGCTCCGGCAGCCCGCACTACGCGTTTCGTTTGCCGGACGATTGGGACGCGAAAGCGCACGGTGGAAATCGAACGTTCAAGATCAGCGACTTTCGCAGGTTGAACGATGGTGAAGAGAACAAAGAAATATTTTCGATCCGAAACCGTGGCCTATTGATTGCGGCCGGCAGCGTGGTCGATGGCAAGCGCTATACATTGCCGCCGGCACCAACGGTTCATCCTTGGCTGGCTGCACTTGGGGACGCACTTGGCCACCGGGCCACGATCGAAGCGCCAACGCACGATTCCGAAACAGGCTTGAAAAACTGCACCGTTGAGGAAGTAGAGCGGGCAATCGACATTCTGTTGCCAAGCGGTGCATTCGACGTTGAGGAAGAGTGGACACGAGCAATCAAGCAAATCAAGCGCTCCTTAGGCGTCGAAGGTTGGCCCCTGGTTGAGAAAATTTCCTACGCTGACGATCAAGACTTGCGCCTGACCAAGTGGAGCAACGAGCGCCCATCCGTTCCCGACCCTTACGGAGCGGCCACCCTTATCAAGGCTGCTGCGCGCGTGCTCAAGGCGGCAGGCATGTCCGACCCGATCATTGCCACTGCGGAGCAGCGTTATAACGGCGCGGTAGCCGGGCATAAAACGATGGAGGGAATGAAGGGTGCGGCAGCATACGCCGCTGCGGCGGGCTCGCCCGGAATGCCCGTGGTCTCTTCCGCGTCGATCGCGCCCGAACACGGGCAAACGACTCCGGTTCCGGAAACCCCGGAGCAAGCAGCCGCCGGATCGCCGCAGAGAAGAAAGCCAAAGAGCCCTCGCTTCGCGTCATCTCTGCCGCGTCATTCGCAAGCAAGCCGGTGCCCGTGCGTGAGATGCTTGTTGAGGGACTTATCCCGACCAGGATCGCGGCGGGCTTGTATGGCGAAGGCGCGGTCGGAAAATCGCTTTTGGCGCTCATGCTTGCTGTTGCATGTGTCACTGGCGGCACCTTTCTCCGCTATCAAGTGAAAAAGGGAGCGGTCATCTATCTTTGCTGCGAGGATGATGAAGACGAAGTGCACCGACGCCTTGCGGGCATCTGTAAATTCTTGAATGTCGACATGGCCTCCCTTGAAGACCTGCTCATCGTTGCGTTGGCCGATGAAGACGCGGTGCTTGCCGCCACAGATGGCCGGTCGGAAGTGCTCACCACTACTTACCGATACGATCAGGTTGTGGAGCTGGCCGAAAAGGTTCGTCCCGTTCTTGTCATTGGCGACACCTTGGCAGACGTCCTGGCAGCGACGGAAAACAGTCGAATGATTGCCAAGCAGTTCGTTCGCAAAATGAGGCCGTTGGCGGTTCCTTACGGCGGGACGTTCCTTGTGCTCGCCCATCCGTCATTGTCGGGCATCAACACCGGCCGCGGTAGCTCCGGCTCGACGGGCTGGCGCAACACGTTCCGATGGGATGGCTTTCTGCACAAGGTTCTTGACGAAAGCGGGCGCGAGACGGACCCGAACAACCGCGTGTTGAGCGTCATGAAAGCTAACTACGGCCCGCAGGATGGTGAAATTCCGCTTCGGTACGTTGACGGCGCCTACATGCTCGACACTACCCGACTGGCAAACACTGGTGGCGATCCGATGATTGCAAACCTGAAAGCCGAAAAGGTGTTCATCGAACTGTTGAACAAATACATCGGGCAGAACCGATATGTGAGCACCAGCGAGGGCAAGAGCTACGCGCCCGCGGTATTCGGGACGGACGCAGCCGCGGAAGGCGTCAATAAGAAGCAGCTAAAGAGCGCGATGGAGCGGTTGCTCGAAAGAGGGAAGATCGAAAATGCGCCGCACGGTGCCCCGTCAAAGAAGCAATTCAGGCTCTTCCCGCGATGAGCTATCGACCTGCCAACGCCTGCCAACGGCCTGCTAACGGCCTGCCAACGGAGGGTGCCAACGCCTGCCAACGGGGTGCCAACGGCCTGCTAACGGGTGTGCTCTCCAACCCCCATACCCCCATGGCGATAAACGCTCGCCCTTGGAGGGCGGCGCATCGCTTTCCAGTGCCGCAACAGCCCAATGGACGTCGCAACTAAACAGAAATTTGCACTAAAGGAGTCAACATGAATTTGCATCTACAAAAATCGCCCCGTGGCAACCCGGCTTGGAAGGCCGGCGTGAGCGGCAATCCCGCGGGCCGCCCAATGGCGAGCCGGCAGCGCCTTGGCGAAAAAATCATCGCGAACATCGCGGCGCTTTGGGAAAGCGAGGGCGAAGCGGTGTTGCGCCGGTTGATCGCGGAGGACCCGGCAACGTTCGCGAAGCTGGCGTTTCAAATTCTGCCAAAGGACGTCCTGGTCAACGTCCAGCAATCGACGCCCGGCGGTTTGGAGCCCGAGCAATGGGCGCGGCTGCGCGAAATCCTCGCCATGGTTGAACGCATCGCGCCGCCGGGCACGTCGCCAGACGCCGCTCTAATGGCCTTGGAGAACGGATTGCGAGCCGAGTTTGCCGTTCCGATCGGACACGCGCCGGAGGCGTTGGCCATTGAACACGCGCCAGCGCTGCCCCCGCCACCATACTGAAACGCGGACTATGTATCCGCTATTCGCGTAAATTTCGCAGAATTGCCAGATGCTTCTGAGTTCATGTCGCGCCCGTGTTGCGCATCTTAACCGGGCCGCAACTTCCGCCGCGTACAGTATCCGGACAGTAAGCAACCCGCCGAAGCCCTGTGAAGGGCCGAAGCGGGATTTTTTAATGCCGACGAAAGGACCACCGATGACCAAAGACCGAATGGACGCGAAGCGGTGACCGAACCCGTCCGATATCGCGATCGCATGGACATCCGCGTCGAGCCAGCGCTACGCGAGGCGCTGCAAGGGTTGGCAGTCCGCCACCGGGTGAAAGTTGCCGAACTGATCCGCAACGCGCTGTGGACCGCGGTAGCGCTACAGGGCGACGCTCCGGACGCTCGCGCCGATGGGGCACGCCGCTACGCCCGCGTAATGGGTGACGGCGCGCTTGTCGATACGGTTTATGTGAAGCCCGCGCCATGAGCACGCAAATCTGCGTCGGCCGTCTCGCCACTTCCCAAACCCTAGCCGTCACCGGCACCTCATCCGCGAGCGCAGCGTTTGGCTCGCAGACATTTAAGGTGCTCGTTTCAGCAACAGCCGCTTGCAACATCGCCATTAGCAAATCACCAACCGCGACCACGACTAGCACGGCATTGCCCGCGAATTTCCCGCTCGTGCTCGACGTGCACCCCGGTGAACAGATTGCGGCGGTCACCGCGTCAACTGCGACTCTGAACATCACGGAATTGACCTAATGGCGATGGGGGCGATAAATCACCTGATCGGCGCCGGCCATACCGCGTTGACCGGCAACACCGCTGCGGTTCGCGCGGCGGTAGGACGCATGCTGCTAGACCGCGGTGTGAACCCGGCCAACCTGGAAACAGCGATCGGAAACACCGTCGCGTGCATCCAGTTCATTCAGAACCTTGGCGAGGCGCGGGACGTGCCGGTGCGGGTGTGCTTGCCGTCGCGCGACCGGGCCAAACTTCAAAAACTCGAACCCTGCAACATTGAGGAGAATCCCCCATGTCCAAATCCAACGACGACAAATGGGAACCGAAGCGCATTAATCCCAACGGCGCAATCGGTGGCACCCGCAAACCACGCCCCCGCGATATTTCGTCCGTGCTGGACCGCGACGCCCACGACAAGATTATGCGCGGCGGCAAGCGCAAATGACCACGCCCGACGATCTTGCGCAGCGGATTACGCGAGCCGCCACGGGGCGTGTAAAGCATAACGCTGCGAGCGCAGTGACCGATGCGCTCGCGGCGCTCAATTACACCTTCGTTCCGCCCGGCACACCGGGCCGCTACGCCGAAAGCGACGAAATCAAGCACGCCATGGTCATGTACCTGGTCAAGCAAACCGGGCTGCCGCGCGAGACGGTGAAGGATGTTCTGGCTGGCATTGAGCAGTCCGGGCTTCGTCCTCGCGAACCGGATCAACATCCGTCCGGCCTTCGGACGACCGAACCGGCGTTCGCGAACGTGCAGCCATTTGGCGCGCGCCACACCGCCGCACAGAAACCGATCGACCAACGCCCACCGGGCGGAAAGAACTACGCATGAGCGACGCACCTTCATCCGCGCCAGCGAGCGGCCCGGCTTCTGCCAACGACGCCCAATTGACGGGACGTTTTGCCGAAGAAGCAAAGCACGGCTTTCGGGAGATGCCGTCCGACACAACCGACAAGTCCGACAAGCCGGAGCTAGACGCGCGCAAGGCGGCCGACCAGTTGGCCAAAGCCCGCATCAAATCCGGCCGCCCAAATCTCGACGAGCCGCGTCCGCAAGAATATCGCGACGAGCAAGGCCGTAAGGCGCCGAAAAACGAAACGGTCAGCTTGAAACGAGCGTCAGACGATTTGAAGCAATCGCGCCTTGCTGACGCGAGCGCAGCGGAAATCAACGATCGCGATGACTTGGCAAGAAACATTGACAATCTGCGCAAGGAAGCCGGCGTGCCGACTGATCCGACCGCACCCGTCGATCCGAACCAAATCGATCCGCATTTGTTTGGCGATCTTCCGGACCAGGCGGCGCAGATTGATCCGCAGCATTTGCCGCAGGACATGCAGCCGGCGCCTCCCGGCATCGATCCGGATTTGCATCGCGCCTTTCAAAACCCGAAAATCAGGCAGGCGGTGGAAACCGAATTCAACAAAGCGGTGACGACGGCGACGACGGCGCAGAAGCACTATGCTGCGAACGTGCAGGCGGCGCAAGAAATCGCGCTTGGCTCCATCAACGCCGCATTCCCTGAAATGAACGGCATTAAGACGCCGCAACAAATGGCGACGTTTTTGAATCAGTTGCAGCAAACCAATCCGCAGCGATTTCAGCAAGCGCAGATCATGCTCAACAACTTCACGCGCCTTCACAACGAACGTCAGCATATGGAGCGGCAACGGCAACAGATTGACCGCCAGAATTTCCAGCGTGAGGCCGCGGTGCAGGATCAGGCGTTTGCCAAAAGGGTGCAACATGTGCCGCCGCAACAGCGCGAGGCAGTCGCTCGCGAAGCCCTATCCTATGCCGCATCGCTTGGCGTCGATCAGCGCACCTTTGAACATCTGATGATGACAAATCCGATCATGCGGCACGCCGCTTTTCGAAAGATGATGTTCGACGCCGCGGCGTACAGCTTGGCTCAAAAGAACCTCACGACGACGCGACAGCAACAGCGCGCAGCCAACATTCCGCCTGTGATCCGACCGGGCACGAGCAACGGCGGTGGCGTCCGAGCGGTGCAGAATGCAAGCCTGCAACAGCTTTCCGCAAGATTGACTCAGAGTGGCGATGCCAAGGACGCGGCCGCGCTTCTGATGGCAATGCGCTCACAGCGAAGGAGATAAGGACATGGCCGATTTCATCGAGGCAATGCAGACAGAAGCAAAACTTAGGTTCAATCGCGAGTTGACACCGGCAGAAGCGGCAGAACAATTCGCGTTGCATCCGATGGAAACGCGTGTCGCGCACCTGCGAAACCTTGACACGCCGGCTACGATGACCCTTCGCGAGACAGCGAAGCGCCACGCATATGAGAAGGCCATCCGGGGCGTGCACGAGACGTTGCGGAAGGTCGGCCGTTGACCAATCCCGTTATGCAAGCGCTTGTTCATGCCAAGGAGCAAGAGCAATTCGAAGCAGATCGCGCGTTGACCACCAAAGTGCTCGCGCATCTGCGATTGTCGGAGCCGCAGCGCATCACGGCCCTATGGCCAGTCTGGGCGCGCTGGTGTGAGGATCGCAAAATCACCGCGCGCCCGGCGCTCCCCGCAAACATCGCGGTCTTTGTGCTCAACAGCCGGCCGGACACCGCTGTGAGCGTGGTTGCGGCAATCAGCGCGATGCACTGGCCACATGCCGACCCTACCTCACATCCCCTGGTGATCGCCGCGCTCAACCAGGCGCGACCGATCGAACCGCCGCGCAGTTGGGACGCTCAACACAAAGCGCTATGGGCAACACTGCCGCGGCCCATAGCGGACTACATCCGTGACCGCGAAAACGATCGCGACCGCGCGTTACGTCAACACATGGAAAAACTTCGAAAGGAATCGAAATCAAATGGCACTCACTCTACCGAAGCTGCCAAAAGCGCCGCTTAAAGATCGCATCGCCGAGATTCGCGCCGAGATCGACGCATTCATTGATGCCAAAGCCGAAGAGTTGAAAACGCCCGGCATTCCGTTGGTGTGCATTCGTCGCGACCTAACATCGCGTGCGGGCGACTGCCAATGTCGCCAATACCTGATTAACACGGGGGAATTGAAATGAGCGACGATCGCTACAGCGGCATCACTGGCCACCTGATCGAAGCCAGCGACTTCATGGACGAAGAGCTTGTCAACTATGCGGACGCGCTCGAAATCCAGCGTGAGCGGGCCGCGCGTCGTGAGCAGGAATATCGCGACGCGATTGCGGCGATCGAAAGCAACGTGATTCAATTCAGGCCGCGTGGCAAATGAGTTGGATTGCCGAGTTAAGACAAGGAGGTGACCGGGCCACGCGCCTGGCCACCGATCTTGAATTCTACAGCGGCGAAAATCTGCGCATTCGTCCGAAGGCCGGCGGTACTGTGCCGTTCCTATGGAATCCGGCGCAGCGGGAGTTGCATCGGCGGATCGAAGAGCAGAAAGCCAAGATCGGCCGCGTTCGCGTCATCGTGCTCAAGGCGCGGCAAATGGGCATTTCGACCTATGTTGCCGCGCGCTTCTACAAAAGCACAACGGCGCTACCGGGCTTGCGAACGCAAATCATTGCGCACGAAAAGCCGGCATCCAAGAACCTGTTCAACCTGGTCAAACGCTTCCATGATCACATGCCGGCGGAGCACAAGCAGTCCGTTGGCACGAACAACGCCGATGAGCTTTTGTTCGATGCACTCGACAGCGGATATATGGTGAGCGTTGCGACGGAAGACGGCGCGGGCCGTTCGTCAACAGCGCAGTTCTTGCACGCATCCGAAGCCGCGTTCTGGCACTCGCTGCAAGAGCAGTTGGCCGCGCTTGTGCAGACGATTCCGGATATCGACGGAACGGAAATCATAATCGAGACTACCGGCAATCAGTTTGGGGACGAATTTCATCAGCTATGGCGCCGTGCCGAAGCCGGCGAGTCGGAATTCATTGCAGTGTTCCTCCCGTGGAGCATCGATCCGACCTATCGGAGGGCGCTACCCGACGATTTCGCCATGACCACGGAAGAGAAGGCGATTGCCGAGCTGCACGGCCTCGATGCGGAGCAGATTTGCTGGCGCCGCGCAAAGATAAGCCAGCTTGGTAGCGAGGACCATTTCAAGCGCGAGTATCCGCTGATTCCGAATGAGGCGTTTATGGCTTCGCAGTTCGACAGCTTTATCACAGCCGACCTGGTGATGGCCGCGCGCAAAGCGAAGGACGTCGAGCCTTATGGCGCGTTGCTTGTTGGCGTCGATCCCGCCGGCATGGGCGACGACAGCACAGCGATTGCGTGGCGCCGTGGCCATGCGATCACCAAGATTGAACGGCGGCACAAGCTGACAACTATGGAAATTGCCGGACCGGTTTCGCAAATCATCCGTGACGACAAGCCGGCGAAAGTCGCGATCGACATTGGCGGGTTGGGTGTGGGCGTCTATGACCGCTTGATTGAGCAGGGGCACGGCGACGTTGTAACCGCGGTCAACTTCGGCAACAAGGCTGTAGAGCCGCCGCCGCTTGACGAAACAGGCAAGCCATCGGGAGGCAACGCGAACCGCCGCGCCGAACTGTGGAACCACATGAAAACCGCGCTGCAAGGCCGCTTCTCGATTCCGGACAGCGATAGCTTGCACGCCGACTTGACCAGCGTTGGCTACAGATACGATTCGAGCGGCCGGCTGTTGCTTGAAAGCAAGCAGGACATGAAAAAACGCGGCATGCCGTCGCCTGATGAAGCAGACGCAGTTGCGCTGTGCTTCTCGGAACCGGGCGGCTCGCCAGTCGTGCGCTCGAAGGGAACCGGCTTCAATCGGAAGATCGAATACAAGGATGCAGGATATGCGTGAAATTAGAGTCGTTGTCGTCACCACAGCCAAGCCGAGCGGTCCCGACGACCTTGGTCAGGTTGCAGAGGGCCGGTACTTCGTGGAAAATGGCATTTTGACCATGTGCAATAGCGATAGCATTCCGCTTCGCGACGAAAACAATGGCCAGCGCATTACGAGCCGCTTGCTACCGGGCGAGAGTGAGAAAGCGGCAGCCAAGCGGCTCACTCTGAAAATTCACCGGGCAGCGAACCGCGAGATGAGCGGCTTTCACAAACCAATTCGGTACCCAAAGTGGGGCGGCGCGTGATTCGCACGGCGTCAACTAAAAAGAATCTCTATTAACGCCTTGCAACCGAGTGAACGAACGCTAAATCTCCCCACGATACCGAAATAGCCGAAGTGTGCTGGGGGTCTCCGACGAGGCTATAAAATCGAAAACCCCCCGGACTACTGGCTCAACGCGCGATGTCGGCTAAGTTAGGACCCCGCGCAGAGATGGGAGGGCACCATGACGGTGTTACTCACTCTCGAAGCCAGGCAACCGAGTGGCAAGACGTATCGTCTTGGGTTCGGGTGCAGTTTGCATCTGGCTTCGATGATCGCCTTGCTATCTAGGTTGCTATGAACGGACGGGACGCTCTGGCAACGGAGCGTCCTTTCCTTTTTTAGGGCGTGTTCTGAGAACGCACGAGATGACGGTACTCGTCGAACCCCGCGTCCGAAAGAGGGGTGCGATCCGTCCTGCCGAGATACTTTGCGACCCGAGCCGCGGTCACTTCTGCCGAGCCATTCGTGAGATCGCAGTTAAACGCCGTTATCGTAGCCTGTGGCGAAATTAGCTTGCTAGGATTAGGCATGAACCCGGCAGCGACGCATGTATTGCGGATATCCTCATAGGCTGCCGTCAGCAGCGCTTCATCATCATGGGAGCCGATGAAGTCGTCGAGATAGACGGATATACATACTCCCTTCGCCATCGCGCGTTCTATTGCATCGGCTACTTGTGATTTCATCAGCGCTAGGCTTGCAAGCAACGGAGACTGTACAA
Organism: Bradyrhizobium sp.; assembly: GCA_035293585.1. Lineage (GTDB taxonomy): Bacteria > Pseudomonadota > Alphaproteobacteria > Rhizobiales > Xanthobacteraceae > Bradyrhizobium. The sequence goes on from DATGMN010000080.1 coordinate 105,572, forward strand.
AGCCGATAGGCAGAGCGTGCTTAGGGCCGGGCAGCGGATTGCGAACGCAGGACCACATGGCGAAGGTGTTGGCGCCAGGATAGCCCCACTGGCGTAGCGCACGCGTAACCCGCATGCGCGCGATCGAATAGTAAAAGTTCTGGATGTCGATCTTGAAGAAGAAGCGATTGTGGATGTGGGCGTGAAGGGCCGCCACGTGGCCGCCCTTTTTAAAGTGGTACATGTAATCGGGAAACACAACTCGCCGCTTGAAATACGCGAGCATGCGCCGACCGCGGCGCTCACTTTTTTCGTTCGGAACGAAGAACCACTTACCTCGCGACCGATATTTGAACTCGTAATTGACGATCATGGCAGTTGGCGACCTTACCCACAATTTCAATCAGAAGCTTGATGGCAGTCAAAACTGGCACCAACCATTCCGCGATCTTGCGGGTAAGGGTCGCCATACGTGCTAAAAACTTGCGCATATGGCGTCTCCATAGTTCACCGCCAGCTACCCGCGACCCAATAACTTGGAGTCGTCAACCGAGAAGCACCTGATACGCCATGTCATCCATATCGCATCAGCCGTTCGAACCGAATGTAACGTACAAGCGTCCATAACATCCGATGTCGCCAGGTCATCGCCAGCGGAGGACCGCAATGTGGAGGTGCAAGTTCCGCAATGCAAGGCTTATTAGCTTAAAAGCATTTGTGCCGGGCGCCTGCTTGCAATTCCGAACGAATTGCAATTTAGAATGGAATATCGTCATCCATGTCTTGTTTTAATTGTTCTTGAGGCCGCGGCCCTGTGATTTGCAGCGGTGGCGCTGCGGATGGCAGTCGCCGTGTAGCTTCGTCGTGAACTTTTGCTTCACCTACCGTGCGCAAAATATTCGTTACTAGCTTGCTGGCCATATCGACCGATGCTCCAAGCGCACCAGGGGCGCCCAAAAGTGTTATGGCAAACACTGTTACTGCGAGAAGATTTAGGCGCTTCTGCTCAACAGCGGCTTCAAAAGCCGAAAGATGATCTAGCAGTTCATTGCGCTTTCGTTCGTCGATGTCGTCGTTTTTCTCAATCAGTTCTCGCAGACTAAGCAGGTAAGTGCGAATGGTCGTCTTAAAATTCTGCGACAGCAGTACGGAATCGCGCTTTGCTCGGGCACTGTTGCCTAGCAAGAGTTGCGTGAGGTAGTGATCGAGGTCTGATCGAAATTCTCGATAGGCGTCGGAGGTGAATTTCGTGGCCCTCGGAACTGAGAGGCGAGATAACGGCTCAATATCGAAACGTTTAGCTGCTGCGACTATCACATTCATGAAGCCATGTTGGGCTTCCAAGCGGTCATGCCAATCTTCTTCTTGGTCGCCCAAAGAGCCTAGTCGATCGGCCAATCTGCGTCGGGCGATTTCCACAAATCGCGTGAACGCCTCCTGTGGATCATCGTCAGGTAGGTCATCCATTTCCTCTTGGGTGATGAAATCAAAAATCATCATGGCCGCAATGCTCCTAGCTGAGTGCTGCTTGCCAATCTAACTGGGTGTAGCCGGCCGCACGCAATTCTTGCAATAATTTAGCCTTCCAACCTCCATGGTCATCTAATGGCGTGTAAACGACACCGGCGAAGTCGGTTGGCATCTCAATATCGCCCTTGACGAGAGCGCACACTTTCTCGCGCCCAAGGCGTCCGGCAAACCAAAACATTTCGCCGATCACATTTTGCCGAGCCCTCGGCTTGAGGTTTGGGGCAGCGCTAGCCAGACCGCCGAGGTCATCGGGAGTCGCAATTACGACTGCAAAACCGGCCGCGGACCCATGTTTCTCGAATTTTTCGATGATCGTCTTTCCGCCATTTGGCTGTTCGTGGAGGATCACGGGGTTTAAGCCGGCGCGAGAAATGACCCTCGCAACAGCTTCCTTTGCGGCTTCATCGCGGCCGTGGACTATAAATATGTCGTCGCTTAGTTCCGCCGGCGCGCCTGGCTTTGGGGCGTCGGTCGATACCGCAGAGTTGAATTGAAGGTTTTCCTTCAGTGCGTCGACTTCGCCTTGCAAAATAGAAATTGCGCTGCCGCGGCCCCGATCAACTCCCTCGCGGATTTCCTCGATTGGCGTTCCACTACCGCCGTATAGGTTCAAAGTGTAGGCTGTGGCATCGAGTGATGCGGCGTTTTCTAATCTGGCGTACTGGCGGCTGCTTTCACCGTAGATGTTGGCGAGTGTCGATCTGATGCGCTGCTCTAAATCCTGAACCAACGGATCATCGCCTGCTCGCAATTTGGAAACGTCTAGTGCTCGAAGTTCTGTGATGCGCGCTTCTAGGCGGCCGACTGCGGCGCGCTGCTCTTCGGGCGTCAGCTCTTTTGACTGTGGCTGAGAAGCGGGAGGTTTTCGGGCCATGGTGTCAGATCATTTGTTGCGTGTGTTTGGGGTCGTTGCGCATCTTTTGAGTGTTTCGGGTTCGATGTGCAAGCTTGTGAGGATCATGTTGCGCTCAGTGTCGCGCCGACTAGCGGGGAGTGCAGCGCAGGTATTGATAATTCAGGGGAATCTTGCGCAACAGGCGCAACACATTTCGAGGGGGTTAAACACCTACTAAGCCTTTGAAAACATTGGCGATCCCAGCAGGACTCGAACCTGCAACCCGCGGAGTAGAAATCCGCTACTCTATCCAGTTGAGCTATGGGACCGTTGCCATGTCGCCGGCCATGAGACCGATTCGCCGGCCTGAAGGCCTGGTCGGCTCGCCTTCTAGATAGCACCGTCAATATGAAAAATCCGCTGTCTCGGAAAGGGTTTTTACGAACCTATCCCGATGAATGCGCGACAAAGCGGCGAGGGGTGGGCCGCGTCCGGTCTGCCCGGGAATCCTGCGGCGCGCCCTTTCGGCGCCGTGCCGTGGTTCCGTTACGGTTTTTGGCTGGACCATGCGGATTGCGACTGTTTTTTACGTTTGCTTTCGCGCCATCAGCCCGTCACCTTTTCGCAGTTTTTTGCACTTGCTCGCCGCCGATTTGCGGCCCCATGGAGCTTCCCGATGATCGGTTTGGTTCGCGCTGTGGCCCTCTGCGCCGCGCTGGCGCTTGGGCTTTGTCTTGATCTTGGGCCTGGGCTGGGGCTCGTCTCGGCGCAGGCCGCGGAAAAGGCGTTCAAGCGCGACGATCTCGCCGATAGCGCCATCAAGCTGCAGGCGCAGATCAAGGGGGAGGCGGGGCCGGTCGCCAAGTCGGCCGCCGCGCTCAAGCTCGATGCCGACGCCGCCTTCAGGCGCAACGACTTCCGCTCCGGCCTGCAGATCCTGGGGCAGATCGCCGCGGTGGCGCCGGAGGATTCCGGCAACTGGCTGCGGCTGGCGCGCTCGATCTTCCAGATCGTGCCCAAGAACGCGACCGAGCAGACCTTCCTGCTCGAGCGCGCCTCGACCGCGGCCTATATCGCCTATCAGCATGCCGCGACGCGATCGGACGAGGCGGACGCGCTGGCCGTGCTCGGCCGCGCGCTGGCCGGCCAGCAGCTGTGGCGGCCGGCGCTGGATGCGCTGCGGCTGTCGCTCGAGGGCAAGGAGGTCGCCGAGGTGCGCGGCCAGTATGAGACGCTGCGCGACGAGCACGGCTTCCGCCTGGTCGACTACTCCATCGATTCGGATTCGGCCTCGCCCCGGGCCTGCTTCCAGTTCTCGGAGGAGCTCGCCAAGCGCACCGACTTTACGCCTTTCGTGGCGCTGGCCGGCACCGACAAGCCGGCGGTCTCCTCGGAGGAGAAGCAGCTCTGTGTCGAGGGTCTCAGGCATGGCGAGCGCTACACCATCAATCTGCGCGCGGGCCTGCCGTCGAGCGTGAAGGAGGGGCTGCCGAAATCGGCCGAGTTCAACATCTATGTCCGCGACCGCAAGCCGTTCGTGCGCTTCACGGGGCGCGCCTATGTGCTGCCGCGCACCGGCCAGCGCGGCATTCCGCTGGTCAGCGTCAACACGCCCGCGGTCAAGGTCGACGTGTTCAGGATCGGCGACCGCAACCTGATCAATACGGTGATCGATTCCGACTTCCAGCAGCAGATCAACCGCTACTCGCTGTCCGATTTCGGCGATACGCGCGGGCAGAAGGTCTGGTCCGGCGAGCTTGCCACCGCGACCACGCTGAACCAGGACGTCACCACGGCGTTTCCGGTTGACGAGGTGCTCGGCGATATCAAGCCCGGTGTCTATGTCATGACCGCCTCGCCCAAGAGCCCCGGCGGCAATGACGACGACAACCAGCTCGCCACGCAATGGTTCATCGTCTCCGATCTCGGGATCAGCGCCTTCTCCGGCAATGACGGCATCCACGTGTTCGTCAATTCGCTGGCCACGACCGCCCCGGTTGCCCATGCCGAGGTGCGGCTGGTCGCGCGCAACAACGAGATCCTGGCTGCGAAGAAGACCGACGATGCCGGCCACGTGCTGTTCGAGCCAGGCTTTGCGCGCGGCGAGGGCGGCCTGTCGCCGGCCATGGTGACGGTGACGGGCGAGACGACCGACTACGCCTTCCTCAGCCTCAAGACCAATCCGTTCGACCTCTCCGACCGCGGCGTCGGCGGGCGGCTGGTGCCCTCGGGCGCGGATGCCTTCGTCTATGCCGAGCGCGGCGTCTACCGCTCCAGTGAAATGGTGCACCTTACGGCGCTGCTCCGCGACGGCAAGGGCAATGCGCTCTCGGGCACGCCGCTGACGCTGGTGATCGAGCGCCCCGACGGTGTCGAATTCCGCCGCTCCGTGCTGCCGGACCAGGGCGCCGGCGGGCGGTCGCTGTCGTTCGCGCTCAATTCGGCGGTGCCGAGCGGGACCTGGCGGGTCCGGGCCTTCACCGATCCGAAGGGCGAGTCGGTCGGCGAGACCACCTTCATGGTCGAGGATTACATCCCCGAGCGGCTGGAATTTGCGCTTGATTCCAAGGACAAGCTGATCAAAGCGGATGCTCCGGTGGAACTGAAGGTCGACGGCCATTTCCTCTATGGCGCGCCGGCCTCGAACCTCCAGCTCGAAGGCGACATGCTGGTGGCGCCAGCGGACAGCCGGCCGGGCTTCCCCGGCTACCAGTTCGGCGTCGCCGACGAGGAGACCACCTCCAACGAGCGCACCCCGATCGAGGGCCTGCCGGAGACCGACGCCAACGGCGCGGCGACCTTCCCGGTGAGCCTGGCCAAGCCGCCCACCTCGACCCGGCCGCAGGAGGCGCAGATCTTCATCCGCATGGCCGAGAGCGGCGGCCGCGCCGTCGAGCGCAAGCTGGTGCTGCCGGTGGCGCCATCTGCAGCCGAGATCGGCGTCAAGCCGCTGTTTTCCGGCAGCGTCTCCGAGGGCGGCAAGGCCGAGTTCGACGTCGTGTTCGTCTCGCCCGAGGGCAAGGCGCTCGCCCGCGACGGCCTGCGCTACGAGCTGATGAAGATCGAGTCGCGCTGGCAATGGTATCGGCAGAATTCCACCTGGGATTTCGAGCCGGTCAAATCGACCAGCCGCGTCGCCGACGGCGATCTCGTCGTCGCCGCTGATCATCCTGCTCGCATCAGCTTCAATCCGCAGGCCGGCCGCTACCGGCTCGACGTGAAGTCGAGCCAGGCCGACGGTCCGATCACCTCGGTGCAGTTCGATGTCGGCTGGTATTCCGACGGCAGCGCCGATACGCCCGACCTGCTGGAGACCTCGATCGACAAGCCGGAATACCGGTCCGGCGACACCATGACCGTGTCGGTGAACACGCGCTACCCCGGCAAGCTCACGGTGAACGTGCTCGGCGACCGGTTGCTGACCACGCAGACCGTCGACGTCAAGGACGGCACCACGCAGGTCAAGCTACCGGTCGGCAGCGACTGGGGCTCCGGCGCCTATGTGCTGGCGACCCTGCGCCGTCCGCTCGATGCGGCCGCGCAGCGCATGCCCGGCCGCGCCATCGGGCTGAAATGGTTCGGCATCGACAAGGCGACGCGGACGCTCGCCGTCAGTCTCACGCCGCCGGCGCTGGTGCGGCCGAACTCGGCGTTGAAAATTCCGGTGAAGGTCGCCGGGCTCAGTCCGGGCGAGGACGCCAAGATCGTGGTGGCCGCGGTCGATGTCGGCATTCTCAATCTCACCAATTACAAGCCGCCGGCGCCGGATGATTACTATCTCGGCCAGCGCCGCCTCACCGCCGAGATCCGCGATCTCTACGGGCAGCTGATCGACGGCATGCAGGGCACGCGCGGGCAGGTCAAATCCGGCGGCGATGCCGGGGGCGAATTGCTCGGCGCGCCGCCGACGCAGAAGCCGCTCGCGCTCTATTCCGGCATCGTGACGGTGGCGGCCGACGGCACCGCCGAGCTCGATTTCGACATCCCTGACTTCGCCGGCACCGCGCGGGTGATGGCGGTGGCGTGGAGCGCGACCAAGATCGGCCGCGCCACTATCGACGTCACCGTGCGCGATCCCGTGGTGCTGACCGCGACCCTGCCGCGCTTCCTGCTCAATGGCGACCGCGGCACCATCTCCTTCGATCTCGACAATGTCGAAGGTGCGCCGGGCGACTACACCATCAGCGTGAAGACATCGGGGCCGGTGACGGTGGCGGGCAACCCGGCGACCACCATGCATCTTGCGGCGAAGCAGCGCTCGTCCACCACGCTGGCGCTGATCGGCGGCGGGGCGGGCACGGCGCAGCTCGACGTCGCCATCGCCGGGCCGAACGGGCTGTCGCTGGCGCGCCACTATGCGCTGGACGTCAAGCCCGCGACGCAAATCCTCGCGCGGCGCTCGATCCGCACGCTGGCCAAGGGCGAGAGCCTGACGCTGACCTCGGACATGTTCTCCGATCTCGTATCGGGCACCGGCACGGTGTCGCTGTCGGCGAGCCTGTCGACCGCGCTCGATGCAGCGACCATCCTGCAGGCGCTGGACCGCTATCCGTACGGCTGCTCCGAGCAGATCACCAGCCGCGCCATGCCGCTGCTCTACGTCAACGAGCTCGCCGCCGGCGCACATCTGGCCATGGACGGCGATCTCGACGAGCGCATCCGCGGCGCCATCGACCGCCTGCTGGCGCGGCAGGGCTCCAACGGCTCGTTCGGCCTGTGGTCGGCCGGCGGCGACGACGCCTGGCTCGATGCCTATGTGACGGACTTCCTGACCCGCGCCCGCGAGAAGGGCTTTGCGGTGCCGGACGTGCTGTTCAAGAGCGCGCTCGACCGCATCAGGAACTCCGTGGTCAATGCCAATGAGCCGGAGAAGGATGGCGGGCGCGATCTCGCCTACGGCCTCTATGTGCTTGCCCGCAACGGCGCGGCTCCCATCGGTGACTTGCGCTATCTCGCCGACACCAAGCTGAGCAACCTTGCGACGCCGATTGCGAAAGCGCAGCTGGCGGCGGCGCTGGCGCTGGTCGGCGACCGCAATCGTGCCGAGCGGGTCTATGCGGCGGCGCTCGACGGCCTCAACCCGAAGCCGGTGCTGGAGTTCGGCCGCACCGATTACGGCTCGCAGCTCCGCGATGCCGCAGCGCTGGTCTCGCTCGGCGCCGAGGGCAATGCGCCGAAGGCCACGATCTCGCAGGCCGTCGCCAGGGTCGAGGTCGCCCGCGGGCTCACGCCCTACACATCCACGCAGGAGAATGCCTGGATGGTGCTGGCGGCACGCGCGCTCGCCAAGGAGACGCTTTCGCTCGACGTCAATGGCGATGTCGTCAAGACCGCGCTGTTCCGCAGCTACAAGGCAGCCGAGATGGCGGGTCAGCCGCTCAAGATCACCAACACCGGCGAGGCGCCGGTGCAGGTGGTGGTGTCGGTCTCGGGCGCGCCCGTGGTGCCGGAGCCCGCGGCCTCCAACGGCTTCACCATCGAGCGCAATTACTACACGCTCGACGGCAAGCCGGCCGACGTCACCAAGGCGAAGCAGAACGACCGCTTTGCGGTGGTGCTGAAGATCACCGAGCCCAAGCCGGAATACGGGCACATCATGGTGTCCGATTATCTCCCCGCAGGACTCGAGATCGACAATCCGAACCTGGTGTCCTCGGGCGACAGCGGCACGCTCGACTGGATCGAGGACGGCGTCGATGCCGCCGACACCGAATTCCGCGACGACCGCTTCACCGCGGCCATCGATCGTGCCACCGACGCCAAGTCGGTGTTCACCGTCGCCTATGTCGTGCGCGCGGTGTCGCCGGGCAAATACGTGCTGCCGCAGGCCTATGTCGAGGACATGTACAATCCCTCGCGCTACGGCCGCACCGGCACCGGCGCTGTGGAGGTGCGGGCGGCGAAATGAGTGGTGGCGTGGCGAGTGAGAGCACCGTCATTCCGGGGCGATGCGAAGCATCGAACCCGGAATCTCGAGATTCCGGGTTCGGTCCTGCGGAGCGCAACGGAATGACGGAGTCACATGTGGACGGACCTAAGCGGCGACGCTTCGGTCGGGTGGCAGCCGTCGCAGCCGCGCTTCTCCTCGTCGCGACCGCCGCCTTCATCACCTGGGCCGTCTCCCTCGGCCCGCTGCCGCTCGACCAGGCGCGCGCGGTCTCCGCCACCGTCGTCGACCGCAACGGCAAGCTGTTGCGCGCCTATGCAATGGCCGACGGGCGCTGGCGGCTGCCGGTCGATGCCAAAAAGGACGTCGATCCGACCTATCTGAACCTGCTGCTCGCCTATGAGGACCAGCGGTTCTATTCGCACAATGGCGTCGATCCGCTGGCCCTGATGCGCGCGGCGTTTCAGCTTGCGACCTCCGGCCACATCGTGTCGGGCGGCTCGACCATCACCATGCAGCTGGCGCGGCTGATGGAGCCGCGGCGCGAGCGCTCGTTCGCGGCCAAGCTGCGGCAGATCGTGCGCGCGATCGAGATCGAGCGCGAGCTGACCAAGGACCAGATCCTCAATCTCTATCTGGCGCTCGCGCCCTACGGCGGCAATCTCGAGGGCATCCGCGCGGCATCGATCGCCTATTTCGGCAAGGAGCCGAAGCGGCTGTCGCTGGCCGAGGCTGCGCTTTTGGTGGCGCTGCCGCAATCGCCGGAAACGCGCCGGCTCGACCGCCATCCCGACGGCGCGCGGGAGGGGCGCGATCGCGTGCTCGACCGCATGGTCGAGGAGCATCGCATCACGGCCGACGATGCGGCACAGGCCAAGGCGGCGTCGGTGCCGCGGATGCGCAAACCGATGCCGATCCTGGCGCCGCATTCCTCCGACCAGGCGATCGCGGTGATGAAGGACACGCCGGTGATCCGGCTGACGCTCGACGCCAACCTGCAGAAGGTGCTCGAGCCGCTGGCGCATGACCGCGCCCAGGCGCTCGGCCCGAACATCTCCGTCGGCATCATCGTGGTCGACAACGAGTCCGGCGACGTGCTGGCCCATGTCGGCTCGGCCGATTATTTCGACGAGACGCGGGCAGGGCAGGTCGACATGACGCGCGCGGTACGCTCGCCAGGCTCGACCTTGAAGCCGTTCATCTATGGCCTCGCGTTCGAGGACGGTTTCGTTCACCCGGAGAGCCTGATCGACGACCGGCCGATCCGGTTCGGCAACTACGCGCCGGAGAATTTCGATCTCACCTATCAGGGCACTGTGCCGGTGAAGCGGGCGCTGCAGCTCTCGCTCAACGTGCCCGCAATCGAGCTCCTGGACCGCGTCGGCTCCAGCCGGCTGGCGTCGCGGCTGCGGCAGGCCGGCGCCAATCTGGTGCTGCCGAAGGACGAGGCGCCGGGCCTCGCGATGGGGCTCGGCGGCGTCGGCGTGACCCTGCAGGATCTCGCCATGCTTTATTCCGGCCTGCCGCGGCTCGGCACCACCAGGCCGCTGCGGGAGATCATGAGCAGGGACGACACCCGGGAGGCCTCACGGCTGATGGACAAGGTCGCGGCCTGGGACGTCGGCAATGTCCTGCTCGGCACTCCGCCGCCGGAGAACGCCCCGCAACACCGCATCGCCTTCAAGACCGGGACCAGCTACGGCTATCGCGATGCTTGGTCCGTCGGCTTCGACGGCCGCATGACCATCGGCGTCTGGGTCGGCCGTCCCGACGGCGCCTCGGTTCCCGGCCTGATCGGCCGCAATGCGGCCGCGCCCATCCTGTTCGACGCCTTTGCCCGCAGCGGCAAGGTGCCTCTGGCGCTGCCCAAGCCGCCCAAGGGGGCGCTGATTGCCACCAACACCAGACTGCCGCTGCCGCTGCGCCGGTTCCGCCCGCTCGGAGAGCTGGCGCGAACCGGCGGGGAGCAGGCCGTGCACATCCAGTTCCCGCTGAACGGCTCCCGGATCGCCGTCGATCGCTCCGGCGGAGCGGAGACCTCGGCCATGCCGGTCAAGATTTCCGGCGGGGTTTTGCCCATGACCATGCTGGTGAACGGGCTTGCGGTCGGCGAGATCGACGGCCGCCGTCAGCGGCTGATCGATCCGCCCGGGCCGGGCTTTGCCCGCCTCACCGTAATCGACGCGACTGGCGCGGCCGACACAGTTGTCGTGAGAATTCAATAGTTCCGGCTCAAGCGGTTGTGGGGATGGTGGTTTCGGCGTATGCGGAACCATGGTTGAGACCTATTCCCGCCCCCGTTTTGGCGCCCGACGCGAGCCGAAAAACCTGGTCAATCCGGGCAGCCGGTTCGTCCGCGCCATCGATGCCGTCACCGCCAGCCATGCGCGCGCCGTGGCGTTCCTGCTGCTCTGCGGACTGCTTCTGTTCCTGCCGGGCTTCTTCAATATCCCGCCGGTCGACCGCGACGAGGCGCGCTTTGCACAAGCCACCAAACAGATGGTGGAGACCGGCGACTTCGTCGATATCCGCTTTCAGGGTGACGTCCGCTACAAGAAGCCGGTCGGCATCTATTGGATGCAGGCCGCCGCCGTCGAGACCGCCAACGCGCTTGGCCTGCCGCGTGCGCAGCTCCGCATCTGGGTCTATCGCCTGCCGTCGCTGCTCGGCGCGATCGGCGCCGTCCTGCTGACCTATTGGAGCGCGCTCGCCTTCGTGACCCGGCGCGGCGCCGTGCTTGCCGCGCTCCTGATGTGCAGCTCGGTGCTGCTTGGCGTCGAGGCGCGGCTTGCCAAGACCGACGCCATGCTGCTGCTCACCGTGGTTGCCGCGATGGGCGCGATGGCGCGGCCCTATCTCTCCTGGCAGCGCGGCGAGGATACCGCGCATCCGCCCTGGAGCTGGCCTGCCATCTTCTGGACGGCACTTGCGGCCGGCGTGCTGATCAAGGGGCCGCTGATCCTGATGTTCGCAGGCCTGACCATCGTCACGCTCGCGATCCTCGATCGCAGCGCGGCCTGGCTGTGGCGGCTGCGCCCGGTCTGGGGACTGATGTGGATGCTGGTGCTGGTGCTGCCCTGGTTCATCGCGATCTTCTGGAAGGCGGGCGATGCTTTCTTCGCCGATTCCGTCGGCGGCGACATGCTGAGCAAGCTCAGCGCCCAGGAATCCCATGGCATGCCACCCGGGCTCTATCTGGTGCTGTTCTGCATCACCTTCTGGCCGGGCGCGCCGCTGGCGGCGATGGCCGCGCCTGCGGTGTGGCGGGCGCGACGGGAGCCCGGCGCGCAATATCTTCTGGCCTGGCTGATCCCGTCCTGGATCGTGTTCGAGGCGGTGCTCACAAAGCTGCCGCATTACGTGCTGCCGCTCTATCCCGCGATCGCGATCCTGACGGCCGGTGCGATCGAGCGGCGCGTGCTGTCGCGCTCCTGGCTGATGAAGGGCTCGGCCTGGTGGTTTGCGATCCCGGCGATTACCTCGCTGATCGCGGTGATCGGCGCGATCTGGGCGACGCGCCAGCCGGCATTCCTGGCCTGGCCCTTCGTGGCGGGATCGCTGATCTTCGGGCTGGCCGCCTGGTGGCTCTATGAGGACAACCGCGCCGAGCAGTCGCTGTTGAACGCGCTGGTCGCCGCGCTGTTTCTCGCCTTCACGGTCTATGGCGTGGTGCTGCCGTCGCTGGGGCCCTTGTTTCCGAGCGCCGAGATCGCGCATGCGCTGCGCAATGTCCGTTGTGTCGGGCCGAAAGCGGCGGCTGCCGGCTTCCAGGAGCCCAGTCTCGTGTTCATGACGGGGACCTCGACCGTGCTGACGGACGGCTCGGGGGCGGCGGATTTCCTCAACCAGGGAAGTTGCCGGTTTGCGCTGGTCGAGGCCCGCACCGAGCGCAATTTCGTGCAGCGCGCCGAGGCCATCGGCCTGCGCTACAACGTCTACAGCCGGATCGAAGGCTTCAACATCTCGCAGGGGCGGGCGGTCACGGTCTCGATCTTCCGCTCCGAAGGCACGGAGTGATGTCGAGCTCCGTGGCCACGCTCGAATCCCGCAACTATGTCGTCCAGCTGTTGGCGCTGGTGCGGCTGTCGGTGACGCAGCTGTTGCGCCCGCCGACGCATGCGCGGCGCTCGGCGGCCGCGCTGCGGCTCCGACGCGACGCCCTGCTGATCGTGGGCATCGGCGGGGCGCTGGTCATCGCGCTGATGTTCGGCTTCGACGTGACCGAGATCGCGCTGATGCCGCCACGTGGCAGCCCCGGCGTCTGGTGGGCACGCGACCTGACCGATTTCGGCAAGGACGTCTATGTCCTTTGGGCGCTGTTTGCCGCGCTTGTTTTGACCGTGGTCGTCTTGCCGCTGCTCCATGGCCCCTCGCGGGCGCGGCTTTTGCGCTTCGGCACCCGTCTCGAATATGTCTTCGTGGCCGTGGTCTGCGCGAACCTCGTCGCCGAGGTCCTGAAATATGCCATCGGCCGCGGCCGGCCCTTCGTCGGCGGCAAGGCCAACGCCTTCAATTTCAGGCCCTTTGCCGGAACCGAGGCCTATTTCAGCCTGCCGTCGGCGCATGCGGTGACGGCCTTTGCCCTGGCCTGTGCGGTCGGCGCGATCTGGCCGCGGTCGCGGCTCATCATGTTCGCCTATGCGGCGCTGATAGCCGCCACCCGGCTGGCGCTGCTCGCTCATCATCCGAGCGACGTCGTGGCCGGCGCCGTGATCGGCATCCTCGCAAGTCTCGGCGTGCGCTACTGGTTTGCCGCGCGCCGGCTCGGCTTTGCGGTCCGAAACGACGGCCAAATTGTCCCGATCTGAGATGATTTAAGGGGTTGCCCGCGCCGCCCGCGCCTCATAAGAAGCGGGCGCCGCGGGTACCGATTTGCCCCGGGGCGAAGCGGCAGGCCAACCAGGGACGAGCGTCGATTTGCCTTCCTCCGAGACAGCGGTTTCCATCGTCGTCCCCGTCCGCAACGAAGCCGACAACATCCTCCCGCTGATCGAGGAGATTTCGGCTGCGCTCGATGGCCGCTGGGACTACGAGATCATCTACGTCAATGACGGCTCGACCGACGCGACCGCGGACCGGCTCGCAGAGGCCATGACGCGCCGGCCCAACATCCGCCAGCTCAAGCATGCCGCCTCCGGCGGCCAGTCGGCGGCCGTGCGCAGCGGCGTGCGCGCGGCTCGCGGCGCAATCGTGGCAACGCTCGACGGCGACGGCCAGAACAACCCGGCCTTTTTGCCCGAGCTGATCGCAGCGGTCGACCGAGGCGGGGCCAGGGTCGGCCTCGCCGCGGGCCAGCGCGTCGGACGCAAGGACACCGGCTTCAAGAAATTGCAGTCCCGCATCGCCAATGCCGTGCGCAGCTACATTCTCAAGGACGGCACCCGCGACACCGGCTGCGGCCTCAAGGCGTTCCGGCGCGAGGTGTTCTTGATGATGCCCTATTTCGACGGGCTGCATCGCTTCCTCCCGGCGCTGGTGCGGCGCGAGGGCTTCGATGTCGCCTATGTCGACGTGATCGACCGCCCCAGGCGCTCGGGCGTGTCGAATTACGGCTTCTTCGACCGGCTCTGGATCGGGATCCTGGACCTGTTCGGCGTCTGGTGGCTGATCCGCCGCAAGAAGCCGACCCCCGTTGCGACCGAGGTGACGTGATGCTGATCCAGTACGGGCAGGCGCTGAGCAACTATCTCTACGACATTTTCGTCGCCAAATTCGATTTCTGGCTGGCGTTCGGCCTGGTTGCGCAGCTCGCGTTTGCCGCGCGCTTTCTGGTGCAGTGGATCGCAAGCGAGCGCGCCGGCAAGAGCGTAGTGCCGCTGGCGTTCTGGTTCTTCTCGATCGGCGGCGGCCTGTTGACGCTGATCTATGGATTGGTCAAGCGCGAGCCCATCATCATCATCGGACAACTGGCCTCGAACATCATCTATGTCCGCAACCTGATGCTGATCTACAAGAATCACGCGAAGGCGTCGGAGACGCTGGATCGGTGAGCGCCGAGGGGCGAGTTCTTTGTCCGGCGCCAAGCTGCCGGTGCTCTGATTAGTTCTGGCCTTTGCCCGAAGCTGTCATGCGCCGCGCGCCGTTATGCGCGATTTTCTCCGGGGCCAGTTCTTCGCGGCGACGTGCGGGTGCAGCATCTTCCGTTACCTACGAGCAACACGGAGACATAAAACGCCCACATTCGCCGCATGCCCGATGGTGGAACCCGCGCGGTTTGGTACTTTTGGTCGCTGCCTCGGGAATTTGCCGACGTGCGGCCGAATTTTTGGGGGAGGCCATAATGAAGAAAATTGGGGGTTTGCTTGCTATTTCGGCGGGGGCGGTCGCCCTTGCTTCGTCAGCAAATGCGGCCTCTTCCAAGTGCCTGTCCATCGCCGATCCGATGACGCGGTTGGCCTGTTATGACAAGGCTGCCGGTGCGCCCTCCAGCAAGGCGCCGCTGGGCAAAACCTCGGACGTGCCCAGGCTTGAGGGCTTGGCGGCCGATACGATGCCGACCAAACCCATCGTCAAGGCGCTGAGCCCGGCAAAGCCCGCTCCCCGTTTCTGGCTCGAGGCCGAGGGCGGAATCTATGGTTTCTCCAAAAATCTGCCGGTGATCGCAGCGACCGCGCCGCCCGCCTCGACCGGTCCAACCTTCGTTCCAACCGCACCAGGTTTCATCGGGCTCGTTTCGACATCGACGGTCACAAACCCGCTCGCCACCGGTGGCCCGGCGGATGGCGGCGGTGGCGGGAGCTACCGGATGGGTTATTGGCTGGACCCAGAGCGGACGATGGCCGTCGAAGGCAGCGTCTTCTACGTGCGGGGCAATTCCGCGTTCAACCTTTCGGGGGCGCCGACGACCGTCAAGACGAGCACCTTCGTGAATACGACGCCCGATGTGTTCGTCGGATTGTTCGACGACACCACGACGACGACGTTGAGCAACGCCGGAATCTCGGACCAGCTGTACGGTGCGGATGCCAACTTCCGAATGAAGGCTCCGCGCGTTGCAAGCCTGTCGAACTTCGACGTCATGGTCGGCGTCCGCTACGTGGCTCTCGACGAGAAGCTCACCGCCTCCGTCACCTCCCTGTTCACCCGGACTTTCCAACCGGGGCTCGGCCTGCCGCCGCCGGTGGATTTCAGCAATTCACTGTCGGGTTCGGGCGCGTTCAGGATCCGCAATGACTTCATCGGGCCACAGGTTGGGTTCAACGCGGAGCAGCATTGGGGACGTTACTGGGTCGCGAGTGAAAACAAGCTGGCAGTGGGCGCCGTGATCGAGGGATTGTCGGTGTCGGGCTCGAGCGTTTCCAGTACAACGCCGACCACGACCCTTTCCCTGGCCGGCATACCGCTGGCCGTCAACGGAGGTGCGCCCGTGACCGGTACCGTGGGCGGCCCCAATCCATTCGGCCTGTTCGCACAAGGCGATCGGAGCAAGACGACGTTTGCAATCGTGCCGAGCGGCAATATCAAGGTCGGCTATGACGTCATTCCCGATATGCTGTCGCTGACTCTGGCGTACAACTATCTGTACATGAGCAATGTCGGCCGGGTCGGGGATCAGATCACGTCGCCGCTCGACATCAGGCAGTCGAGCTTCTTTGCACAGGGAATCACCTTTGGTGCGAAGGCGCTCTTCTGATCGCGCGCCCCACTATCGGAGGCGACGTGCGCTTCACACGCCCGCTTCACATGCCCACTGCACCTTAAGGCCCGATTCTGATTGAAGCAGAGCGGGGCAGGCGCTTCTGTCCGGACGCGTCTTCTCCACGCGAAGCGGACTCCAGTTCGCTTGAGAACGTACTGCCCGGCATTTTGTCCGACGCGACGCATCGGCCAGGTTCGCCGGCGCCATAGGAGCGGGCGGGGCAGTCGCATTTGATCCATCGCAAACGGCGGCGATTGCGGCAATGCAGAACGCAGCAAGGCCTCGGGATGTTCATAATGGCCGTCAAAAACCGCCACATCCTTCCGCCAATTCTTGCTCTCAAGAAACCAGGTGTGCGCGGCCCTTCACCGCATTGCTTGCCGGTGCAGGGAGCCCCGCGTCACTCCGAGATCGGACAAACGGCGTCTTGGGAAGCGATGCAAGAACATATCCGCAGTCAAACGTTCCGGCCCGAGTCCTCCTGGCGAGACCGGGAGGCGTATTCACAACCTGCAATTGTGCGGGTGTCGCCGACCAGATATAGCCCGCAATCGGCTGCCAACAGCCGCACGGTCAGTCCAAAGGGCCGGCGCATCTGGGGCGCCCTGCAGGCTGCCATGCTGTCCGTGGGCGTGGTGCTGATTGGTCTGTTGCTGTTCTGGCCAGCCGCAGGAATCGCGCTGATGTGGGGGTTCCTGATTCCCGTCGCCCCGGGCCTGGTGACGATCGCACCCGGCCTGTGGCGAAATATCTGTCCGATGGCCACGTTTCACATGCTGCCGCAGAAGCTCGGCATCGCGCAGAACAGGCGGATGCCGGAATGGGGTGCGGCTGCCTTGAGCACGGTCGGCCTCATCCTGCTGTTCGTCATCGTACCCATGCGGCGCATCGGCCTCAATGTGGACGGCACGTTGACGGCGATCATGCTGCTGTCGGCAGCCGTCTTGGCGGGCACGATGGGCATGCTGTTCGAAATGCGATCCGGCTGGTGCACGACGCTTTGCCCCATCCATCCGGTGGAGAAGCTGTACGGCACCAATCCGGCAATAACGTTCAAGAATGCGCGGTGCGATTTGTGCGAAGCCTGCACCAATCCCTGTCCGGATTCCACGCCGGAGATGACGCCAACGCTGACTGGCGCAACGCGCGTTCAGCAGTGGCTCGGGAATTTCGTGGTGGGGAGCTTCCCCGGCTTTGTCTGGGGATGGTTTCAGGTGCCGGATTATCCGCCGTCTCAAGTCGGCAACGCGGAAATTTTCACAGCCTATGCATGGCCGATCGGCGCCTGCATCGTGACTTACGCGGTGTTCAAGGTGGGCGAGCACATCCTTCGCCACCGGCATAGCGCGCGCGCCGTGATGCATCGGGCCTTCGCGGCCGCCGCCGTCAGCACCTACTACTGGTACCGTCTTCCCGGGCCGGCCTCCCTGTTGCCGGACTGGTTTCCGTGGGTGTCGCACATGGTGACGACGCCGTTCTTCGTCTGGTTCCTGGTCTTCCGCTCACCCAGAGTGAGCTGGCTGACGCGGCCGGTCATGGCCTCCGCCTACTGGTCCGCGCGCTTCGCGACGACCGCGAACAAGAATCTCATCCGTGTTGCACCGGGCGAAGCGTGACTTGTTCACCAGCCCACCAGCAACAGCGTACCCGATCGAGGAGTAAGCAATGACCAACTACAGGACCGTCTCGGTCAGCGGTCGTACCTTCCGTGTCCGCGCAGGCGATGTCCTGCTCGACGGGGCGCTCGCAGCCGGCGTCGACATGCCGCACGATTGCCGCGCAGGCACCTGCGGGACCTGCATGGTGCAGGTCGTCAAAGGCCAGACCGTGTGCGGTGAAACGCACACACAGGGCATGGTCCATGCCTGCCAGGCCCGCGTCGTCTCCGACCTCGAGGTGGAGATGGAGGATGTGCCCGAGATCGACACGACGCGGGCGCGCCTCACCGGCCTGCGCGAGCTTGCGCCCGACATCGTCGAGCTCACCATCGCGCCCGAGAAGGAGATCAGCTATCTCCCCGGGCAGTATTTCCGTTTTGCATTCAACGGTTTTCCGGCACGCGCTTACAGCCCCACGGCCTCCTTCGATGGCCGCATCGGCGGACGCGTCATCCGCCTCAATGTGAAGCGCGTGCGGGACGGGCGCGTGTCCTCCGCGCTCGGCTCCTCCATCCGGCCCGGACACCGTCTGCGTGTGCAAGGGCCCTTCGGGCGTGCCTTCCTGCGCCCCGGCGGCAAGGGCAGGCTGATACTGGCCGGAAGCGGGACCGGCTTTGCACCGATATGGGCCATCGCCTGCATGGCGCTGCGCGAAGACAGAGCACGCGAGCGCCCGATCGTCATGATCGCCGGGGCACGCCGGCTATCCGCGCTCTACATGAAACCGGCACTGGCGCAGCTTGCGCGTTTGCCCAACGTGGCCGTGATCCCGACGATTGAAGAAGGGCCGAGCCCTCATCCGTCGGTGCGTGTCGGACGCATCGAGGCCCATCTGCCGCGGCTCGACGCGTCCGATATCATATATGCCTGTGGATCGCCGCGCATGGTCAACGCTCTCGCCGGTTTTGCCGACAGCGCCGGTGCGACCTTCTACGCCGATCCATTCGAGTCGTCGGGTCCGGACAAGCCTGCCGGCCTGCTCGGCATCCTCAGGACGCTGGTGCAGGCGCGCCCGGACGAGCGGCAGGTTGGCGAGGAGCGGGCTCAATGGCCGGCGGAGCCGCATCGCGGCGAAGCCGCCAGGCAGCGGGGCCATTCCCGCACCACGGTCGCGCAATTCGCCCCGGTCATGCGCGAGCACGCGGCATCGGCAAGGGCGGAGAAAACGATGTCTCGCGCCAACGGTTGAGGGGATCGGCTCGACCGTGGCTCAGGCCGCATTGAACGCGGCAAAGCCCCGCTCCAGATCCGCCTTGAGGTCATCGACATTTTCGAGGCCGATATGGAGCCGCACGGTGGGGCCCTCGGGCGCCCATTTGGTGGCGCTGCGATACTCCGCGCAGTCGAAGGGAATGGCGAGGCTCTCGAAGCCGCCCCAGGAATAGCCCATCCCGAACAGGCTCAAGGCATCGAGGAAGGCATCGACCGCGGCCTGCGAGCTCGATCCGGATTTGGGCCTGAGCACGATGCTGAACAGGCCCGACGCGCCCGTGAAATCCCGTTTCCAGATCGCATGCCCCGGATCGCTTTCCAGCGCCGGGTGCAGCACCCTGATGACCTCGGGCCGGCTCTGCAGCCAGCGCGCCATGTCGAGGCCGGAACGATAGTGCTGCGCGAGCCGCACCGCGAGCGTCCGCAGGCCGCGCATCGCCAGGAACACGTCGTCCGGTCCGGCGCAGATGCCGAGCAGGCGCGACTGCTCCCGTACGATCGGCCACGTCGCAGCATTGGCCGAAATCGTGCCGAACATGATGTCGGAATGGCCGCCGATATATTTGGTGGCGGCCTGGATGCTGATGTCGACGCCTTGGTCCAGCGACCGGCGAAACAGCGGCGTCGCCCAGGTATTGTCATCGATCACCAATGCGCCGCGCGCATGTGCGACGGCGGCGATGGCGGGAACATCGGGCATCTCGAAAGATTGCGAGCCCGGCGCCTCCAAGAATACGGCGCGGGTGTTCGGCCTGAACAGCGTCTCGATCGCCGCGCCGATCAGGGGAGCGAAATAGGTGGTTTCGATGCCGAGACGCGCCAGCACATTGTTGCAGATCTGGCGCGTCGGCCGGTAGACGTTGTCGCAGACCAGGATGTGGTCGCCGGCCTTGAGCACCGAGAGCAGCGTGGTCGAGATCGCGGCCAGCCCCGACGGGGCGATCGCTACGCCCGCGCATTGCGGACCCTCCAGCGCCATCAGCGTCTGTTCGAAGGCCCTGGTGGTCGGCGTGCCGTAGCGGCCGTAGCGGTACTCGCCCGTATGGGCGTGCAGGTCGGCCGCGGTCGGGTAGAGCACGGTGGAACCATGAACCACCGGCGGATTGACGAAGCCCTTCTGCGCCCTGGTGTCGCGCCCGGCGGTCACGAGCCGCGTTTCCGGCTTTTGGGGATGGCCTGATCCGGTGTCGTTCACGGAGCTCATTCTTTCGTCGCTACCACAGGTTTTGTCCACCGCTCGCGGCCTGGGCCCGGCGGTCGGGGCGGAATCGTTAATAACAGGACAGGGAAGTGGGGCGTCAACCCCTTGACCCCGAGGGCCAGTCGTTCTGTGATGCAGGGGAGCTATTCAGTCGCCGCACGTTGAGGGGCTTGCCGCGACCTTCGATCCATTGCTTTGACCGGTTGGGGCGTTAACCGTCTTTGGTTTGACGTTTGCCAGGGGATCGCATGACTTTGGGATCGCGGGACTCGGGATCGCAGGGCGGGCCTCATCGACATTGCACGCATTGGAAAGTGAACGTACCCAAGGACCCCTTGAAAAGGCCTAAGCTCATGAAACGCGTATCGCTCCTGTTCACACTCGCTGCCGCCGCTGCTTTTTCGGCTCAGGCCGCCTCTGCGGAAACGCTCAAGACGGTCAAGGATCGGGGCATGCTGTCCTGTGGCGTCAGCCAGGGCCTGCCGGGCTTCTCCTCGCCCGATGACAAGGGCAACTGGACCGGCCTCGATGTCGACGTCTGCCGCGCCCTCGCAGCGGCGATCTTCGACGACCCGACCAAGGTCAAGTTCGTGCCGCTCTCGGCCAAGGACCGCTTCACGGCCCTGCAGTCGGGCGAAATCGACGTGCTCTCGCGCAACACCACCTGGACGCTGTCGCGCGACACCTCGCTCGGCGCCAATTTCACCGGCGTCACCTATTATGACGGGCAGGGCTTCCTGGTGAAGAAATCGCTCAAGGTGAACTCGGCGCTCGAGCTCAACAGCGCCTCCGTCTGCGTGCAGACCGGCACCACCACCGAGCAGAACCTCGCCGACTACTTCAAGGGCAACAAC
>DATGMN010000081.1:0-17648 GCA_035293585.1 Bradyrhizobium sp.
CTGCTCCTGCAGCTTGCGCAGCTTCTTGTAGTTGTCGGCGATCTTGTCGAAGGTCTCGACCACCTTCGGCTTGAGCTCGGCCTCGATCGCGGCGAGCGACATCTGGTTCTCGAACTCGTCGTCGTCCATGTCGGCTTCGGCGGCGGCCTCCGCCGGATCCTTCTCCTCCTCGCCGACGCCCGGCGTGGCCGCCGCAGCGGCGGCGGGCGCGGTGCGGAACGGTGTCGGCGCAGGCGGCGCCGCGGGAGGCGCGACATGAGCGGGCGCGGCCTCTCCGTTGGCAACGGCGCCCTCGCCCTCGACCACCAGCGGCTGGCCATCGGGACCGACCGGCGCGCCGACGATGCCCGGATTGGCCTTGGCGTCGGGACCGGCATAGGTCGCTTCGAGATCGATGATGTCGCGCAGGAAGATCTTGCCTTCGTTGAGCTCGTCACGCCAGATGATGATGGCCTGGAAGGTCAACGGGCTTTCGCACAGTCCTGCGATCATCGCCTCGCGGCCGGCCTCGATGCGCTTGGCGATCGCGATTTCGCCCTCGCGCGAGAGCAGCTCCACGGTGCCCATCTCGCGCAGATACATCCGCACGGGATCGTCGGTGCGCTCGCCCGGCTCGGATTTCTTGACCTCGGTGACGGCCTTCTGCGTGACCTCGACGAGCTCGTTGTCGGTCTCGTCGTCGCCGCCCTCGTCCTTGTCGTCGTCGCTTTCGGCCTCGTCCGCCTCGGTGACGTTGATGCCCATGTCGGACAGCATCGACATGATGTCTTCGATCTGTTCGGGCGAGGTCGTGTCGGAGGGCAGCACTTCGTTGAGCTGATCAAAGGTCACGAAGCCGCGCTTCTTGGCCTGCTTGATCATCTTCTTGACGGCAGCATCGGAAAGATCGAGCAAGGGCGAGGGTGCGTCGGCTGCATCCTTCTCAGGCGTGTCCGCTGCCTTGTCCTCTTTTTCCTTGTCCTTAACCTGCAGCGTCTTTGCCTTGGTGGCCATTCAGTGCTCTCCAACCGCGCGCGTCACGCCAACGCATGAGCGGCGCCTGTACTTGATCCCGTTAAAAACCTTTTTGACGCAGAAAGGGCGGCGCAACCTTGTCGCCACCCCTGCAGTCCTCGAAAGCTTTAATCGCCCGTTCTGGCCTGTGAGCCGTTAAACTTCGCTTAACCCTGTCTAATGCCGCCAAACCATGGATTTGGCGAGTCTTTTCGCAGGTTCCGGCACCCGCGTCCCGCATCATTTTTTGGCCCCAAGCGAGACCAAGCCGAGACCCTGGACGCCGGCCCTAGACACTCCGCTGGAACCGGCCGGACAGCTCCCCGAACCCCTCGATCAGCGCCTCGGTGCCGTCCACTTCGGACATCCGGGCCTTCACGTCGCGCAGCCACGCCAGGCTGGATTCGGACGCGTCGTCGCCCAAGGCCAGCTCGGCATCCTTCAATTCCCTAAGTAATGAGTGCCATTGCCGATGCAAGGCAACGAGTTGGTGCCAGGTGGCAAGAACGTCGTCCCGCGCCGCGCCTTCGCGGACGGCCCACACCGCGCCCGTCGTAATCGCCCGCTCAACCCTTTGAAGAAGCGGGGAAAATCCGGCCTTCTCGAGATCGGCGCGCATCTTTTCGGCCTGCTCGGACGGGTCGGGCGAGTGGTGATGATCATTGGCGAAGGCGGCAATGATACCGGCGCGGAGCTTGTGGGCCTCGGCATTGGCCATCTCCAGCGCCGCGACCTCCTCGAGATGGTCGTGCAGCAGCCAGGGGTGGTTGATCAGGCATTGCAGGATCAGGGCCTCCCGGCGGGACAGGCTCGAGCGCTGGCCGCGCAGCAGCGGGCTTGACGCGAGCTGCGGGCTCGCCGCCTGGTAGGGCCCCCGGCTCAGGGTCGGCGCCATCGTCGTCCCCTGCTGCCCCCGGCTACCGCGGGCCGCAAAGCGGCCGCCGGCCGCCGCGCGGGGAACGAAATTACGGCCCGATTCGCGGCCGCCCCGGCCCGCGTAGCCGCGGCCGGTCTGGGGCGCGAAGGCGCGGTTGATCCGGTCGGACAGATCCTCGCGGTAATAGCGGCGCACCATCTCGTCGCGGATCGAGTTGGTGAGCTCGCCGATCCGTGTCTCCAGCGCGGCGCGGCGCTCGGGTGTGCCAAAACTGCCGCCCTCGATCTCGCGCGACCAGATCACGTCCGCAAGCCCACGCGCCACGGAGATGACCTCCTCGATCGCGGCCCGCCCGCCGGCGCGGGCGAGATCGTCGGGGTCCTGCCCTTCCGGCAGCAAGGCAAAGCGCAGGCTCTTGCCGGGCTTGAGATGCGGCAGCGCGAGATCGGCGGCACGCCAGGCCGCCTTCTGGCCGGCCTTGTCGCCGTCGAAGCAGAGGATCGGCTCGTCCGCCATCTTCCAGAGCAGCATCAGCTGGTTTTCGGTCAGCGCGGTGCCGAGCGGGGCGACGGTCGCGGCAAAGCCCGAGGTCACCATGGCGATGACGTCGACATAGCCTTCGACCACGACGACGCTTGCGCCCTTGTGCGCGGCGGCGCGCGCGTTCGCGAGGTTGTAGAGATTGTCGCCCTTGTGAAACAGCGGCGTTTCCGGCGAGTTCAGGTATTTCGCGGCGACGTCCTTCTCCAGCGCGCGGCCGCCAAAGGCGATGACACGACCGCGCAGATCGGTGATCGGAAACATCACGCGATCGCGGAAGCGGTCGTAGGGAACCGGAATGTCGTCGCCGCCGATCAGAAGGCCCGCTTCCACCATGTCCTCGGTCGGAATGCCTTGCGCGCCGAGATATTCCTTGAGCGCGAAGCGATCGGGCGGCGCATAGCCCATGCGAAACTGCAATTGGGTCGCCGGCGAAATCCCGCGGTCGCCGAGATAGCCGCGCGCCTTGGCGCCGTTGCGCGCGGCGAGCGTGTCGGCGAAGAATTTCGCCGCGAGCTCCATCACGTCGTAAAGCGTCTTGCGGCGCTGCTCATGCCGCTCGGCCTCAGGCGTCGCCGCCGGCAGCGCCAGGCCCGCCATTCCCGCCAGCCGCTCCACCGCCTCGATGAAGCCGACGCCCTCCGTCTCCATCACGAAGTCGAAGATGTTGCCGTGCTTGCCGGAGGAGAAGTCGTGATAGAACCCCTTCTGGTCGTTGACCGTGAAGGAGGGCGTCTTCTCCTGCTGAAACGGCGACAGCCCCTTGAACTCGCGCCCCGCCTTCTTCAGGCGCACGCGCTTGCCCACCACTTCCGAAACCGGAAGCCGGGCGCGGATTTCCTCGAGGAACTGGGGCGTGAAGCGCATGGGGTGATTAGAAGCTAGTCCGGCTGAGTCGGCTAGGCATATAGAGGCTGGCTGGCGAAATACGAATTTTGTCGGCCTTCTTCAGCTTTTTCCGGGCTATTCACAGGCCCCCTCCCCTTCGGCCGCGCAGGCGGGACAAGCCCGGGCATGACGCGTTTGCGGTCCTAATGTTCCAGAAAACGACCTGACGCGATCCGCGGCAGTTCGTTTACGGGCCAATTATAGACATACGTCCACGCGTCCTCCGCCGTGCCGTCGGCGAGCGTCACCGGGAGCAGCTGCCGGACATATTCGGTCGGCGGCGCGAAGCCTTCGCCGCAGGCCTCGTACATGTCGAACTCGCCGAGCAGCGCGTCCACTTCGCGCAAGGCGAACAGCTCGCCGTGCACGATGTCGGCAGGATCGGCCGAGAGCACGAGGCCCGGATAGTGGCGGACGAGATAGAGGCGGCCGCGGCAGGTCGCGGGTCCGAGGAAATCGGCATTGCCCGACAGCAGCCGCGCCATCGGATGATCGAAGCCGCGCATCAGGGTGCCGTAGACGAAGAGGCGGTCGGAGCTCATGGGAATTTTTGCACCGTCATTCCGGGGCGTGCGCGGCTAGCGCACGAACCCGGAATCTGAAGATTCTCAGGTGCCCAATTGCGCACCATAGTTCGGTGCTTCGCACCGCCCCGGAATGACGGAGCTTGTGGAGCATCCTCATGCGGCCACTTCATCCGAAATCACGACGAACTTGGTCAACTCCATCCGCCCGAAGCTCGTGGACAGCGCGACGTCGGCGGCGTCGCGGCCGGTGGCCATCAGGATGCGGCCGATCCGCGGATGGTTGTGGCGGGCGTCGAAAGTGTACCATTCGCCGGAGAGATAGGCCTGGAACCAGCCGGAGAAATCCATCGGCGCCGGGTCGGGCGGAACGCCGATGTCGCCCATGTAGCCGGTGCAGTAGCGGGCGGGGATGCCCATGCAGCGGCAGAAGGTGAGCGCGAGATGGGCGAAGTCGCGACAGACGCCGGTCTTCTCCTCGTAGACGTCATGCGCCGACTTCATGTGGTGGGCATGCTCGTAGCCGAAGGTGACGTGATTGTGCACGAAGGTGGTGATCGCGGTGACGCGGTCCCAGCCGGGCCGGGTGTTGCCGAACAGCGACCAGGCGATGTCGGTGAGCTTGTCGGTCTCGCAATAGCGGCTCGGCATCAGATAGAGCAGCAGCTCATCCGGCAGCTTCTCGATCGGCACCTGCTCGGCGGCGGGATTGACCGCGTCAGGCAGGCCGGAGTCGCGCACCAGCGCGTTGCCGCGCAAGGTGACGCCGCCGGCGGGCGCCACCAGGCGGCCGCAGATATTGTCGAAGGAGTCGCGGTAGAAGCCGATCGGCACGTCCGGACGGGCCCAGATGATCTCGCCGCCGAGGATGTCCTTGCGGCGCGAGGGATGGATCGAAAGCATGATGACCATCGGGGTCGGCTGCTCAGCCGCATAGGCGATCTCGAAGCCGACCTTGATCTCCATCGCTAGACCCTCTCTCTTTGCGCGGGCGGCTCGTCGGCGCCGTCGAGCGAGCTCACCTTGATGCTCACCTCCATGCCGATGAAAGCGCCTGCCGAGCCGAGATAGACGCCGTGCAGCGGTATGGCCTGGCACGGATCGCGGGCAACCGCGACGCGGATCAGATCGCGCGTGCCGATGATGCCGTTGGTCGGATCGAACTCGATCCAACCCGCGCTCGGCAAATAGACCTGCACCCAGGCATGGGTCGAGCCGCCGCCGCGATGGGCAGGATCGTTGCCGGTGAAGAGATAGCCGGAGACGAAGCGCGCGGCGATGCCGAGCCGGCGCAAGGCCTCGATCATCAGCAGCGCATAATCGCGGCAGGTGCCGCTGCCGCTCTGCAGCGTATCCAGCGGATGCTGGGTGCCCTGCTCGTGGCGCTTGCGATACGCGAAAGCCTCGCGGATGCGATGGGTCATCTGGCTCAGGATCTTGAACGTCGGCGTCGGCGCTTCCGCATCGAGGAAGTTGCGGGCCCAGGCCGAGAGCTCGCCGTCGGGATCGGCATATTGCGGGGAGACGTATTGCCTGAGGTCGGGGAATTCCTCGGGGTCGTACAGGAATGGATAGAAGTAGGCGGGATCGTCAGGCGTCAGCGCGAACTCGTCCGCCGGGTAATGCTCGACGGTGACATAGGAGTTGAAGGCAAGCACGTCGGCGCGCTCGTCGAAGGTCGCAATCGCCACCGAATTGCCGAACACGTCATGGATCCAGCGCAGCCGCATCGGCTCGGGCGTGATGTCGAGACGGCTCTGCAGCACGCGCAGATCATGGCCGTCGCGCGGACGCAGCATGATGCGGTGCTCGCCGAACGCCACCGGGCGCGCGTAGCGATATTCGGTCTTGTGGTGAATCGTCAGCAACGGCATCGTGATTGGAAGTTCATCATGATTTGGGCAGGCTAATCTACAGGGATCGCTGCTCATTTCCAGGCCCAATGCCGCTTCGATAGGCAATATGCATGACATCTGACGTGCCGAGTGACTTGGCAAATGGCTTGGCAAGCGGGTTGCTGCTTGCAGGCACCGATGTGCCGCCGGTGCATGAGAGTAATGCGGCAGGCGCATCGCCGTTCCTTTTCACCTGCGATCATTACGGACGGCTCTTGCCGCGAAAGCTCGGCGATCTCGGCCTGCCCGAGCGCGAGCTTGTCCGCCACATCGCCTGGGACATCGGCATAGCCGGCGTCGCCGAGCGGCTGGCCGGGCTATGCGACGCGCATCTCGTCGCGCAGCGTTATTCGCGGCTGGTGATCGACTGCAACCGCCCGCCCGGCGTCGCAAGCTCGGTTCCGCGGCTGTCGGAGGCGACGACCATTCCCGGCAACGAGGCGCTGACGGCGGAAGAGATCGCCATTCGGCGGGACGCGATCTTCGATCCCTATCACCGGCGCATCGATGCCGTCATCGATCGGCGGCTGCACGAGAGGCGGCCGACCATCCTGGTGTCGCTGCACAGCTTCACGCCGGTCTATGCCGGCGTCGCGCGGCCCTGGCATATCGGCACGCTGTATCACCGCGATACGACGCTACCGCCGCTGCTCCTGCGCGCCTTGCGGGCCGAGGGCGATCTCGTCGTCGGCGACAACGAGCCCTACGCGGTCTCCGATCTCACCGACTACACGATTCCGGTCCATGGCGAAGCGCGCGGGCTGATCAACACCGGGATCGAAATCCGCCAGGACCTGATCGCCGATCAATCCGGCCAGCAGCAATGGGCCGAGCGGCTGGCGCGGATTCTGATGGACATCGAGGCGCAGCTGCGGACGGAGCAATTGATCTAGCGCGACGCGGTCCCCTCCATCACCGTCACCCTGAGGTGCTCGCGCCAGCGAGCCTCGAAGGGCGACGGCCCCGGTGCGAGCAGCGGGGCCGTTCATCCTTCGAGGCCATCGCTTCGCGATGGCGCCTCAGGATGACGGGTCGATGGCTTCACATGCTCTCAGGATGACGGAGAGGGAGCGATCGCTCAGTTCTTGATGCGCCACCCTCAGCGCGCCCGCGTCAGCGCGAGCCAGATGCCGCCGCCGATCATGAAACCGCCGGAGATGCGCGAGATCAGCCGCGTGCGCCGCGCCGAGAAGAACAGCCGCGCGCGGCCCGCGAGCAGCGCGTAGGTCGCGTCCGTCGCGCCTGCGATCACCATGAAGGTGACGCCGAGCAGCGTCGCCTGCGAGGCGTGGTCGCCGTTGAGATCCATGAATTGCGGCAGGAAGGCGCCGAAGAACAGCAGCAGTTTCGGATTGGACAGCGCCACCAGGAACCCCTGCAGGAAGAAGCCGCCGCGCGGCGGAGGCGGCGGCGCATCGGATTTCACGCCCTCGACGGGCGAGCGGATCAGCCTGATGCCGAGCCAGATCAGATAGGCCGCGCCGGCAAAGCGCACCCAGTCGAACCAGTAGCCCATGGTCGCCATCAGCGAGGTCAGCCCGACTGCGACGATGCCGATCACGATCAGAAGCCCCGCCTGCACGCCGAGGATGTTGGTCAATGCCGCGCGCGAGCCATGGCGGAGGCCGTTGGCGATGAGCAGCGTGACAATCGGCCCGGGCAGCAGCGCCAGCGCGACACAGGCGGCAACGAAGGCGAGATAGGCTTGCAGGGACATGGGGACTCGCGAGCGGAGTGATGCGGGTAGGTATTATGCACGATGGGGCCGAAGGGTGGAAGGCGCGTGAGCGAATGCCGCTTGCGCTCTTCTCCCTCTCCCCGCTCTTCGCTGGGAGAGGGTCGGGGTGAGGGGCTGCCTCCGCTGGCGCGACTCGCGGAGAGTCCCCCTCACCCGCCGCGCGTTCCGCGCGTCGGCCTCTCCCCGCAGGCGGGGCGAGGCGAAGAAAAGAGCTACCCCCCGCCCAGCGCGGCCGTCATCCAGTGCTGCATCCCGGTCGTCGTCAGAAACTCGACCGCCTCGCGCTGCAGCTCATCCGCATGCGCGCGGCCCTGCACCACCGCGACCAGGAGATCGCAGCGATGCGACACCGCAATGCCGACCGCGGCGTGGCGGATGCCACCTTGCATGTCGAGATCGTAGGCACGCGCGCGGCCGGACATGTCGGCGACGCGGATGACCCTGCCGGGCGCGAGCGGCGCGAAGCGTTCGCTGATCAGGTCGAGATCGGCGACGCGGTCGACCTCGTCGTCATCGGCAACGCCCGTGTCGCAATTGCAGAAGCCGATCTTGGGCCGCACATAGAGTTCGATGGGCTCGGCGCAGCCGTCGCAGCGAAAGGCGCGGCCTGCGGGCCAGCCGTCGCGCGGATAGGGCCAGGCGATCTCCTGCCAACGGCGATCGTCGCTAACAGCGCTTTGCGGCCGCACCTTCTGATAGGCGGCAACGCCCGACAGGGCGCCGAACACCAGGGCCGCGATCGCAATGGCGATCAGGCGACGCATCGCTCATCCCTCACGGCAGGCCGGCGATGCTGCGTGCCTCGCCGGTCAGCTCGAGAATGTGCAGGCCGGTATTGGCGCGGTCGACCGCATAGATGTAGCCGCGATCGTCGGTTTCGACATTGTTGGTCTGGATCGCGACCTTGCAGCGCTCGACGCCTTCGAGGGTCACGCAGCGCTTGTCGGTGGCCGGCGTGATCGCGGGAATGAAATAGCCCACCTCCTTCGGGTGGTAGGGATCGCGGATGTCGAGCGCGCGCACGCCGGCATTGAAGAAGGCGATGAAGGCGAGTTTCTTGTAATACACCGGCGCCATGCTCTCGTTCGATGAATGCGAGCCGAAACGGCCGCCGCGCTCGCAGAAATTGCCGCTGGCCTCGGGCACGGTCCAGCTCGAGATCATCGTCGGCTGCTTCTCGGTGGTGACATCGGCAAACCACACCATCTGCCGCGGCTCGCTGCATTCGTTCTGGATCGCTTCGTCCACGATCATGACGATGTCGCGTTTATTCCCGTCCTTCTCATGGGCATATTCGGCGATCGGCATGCCGAGCATCGGGAAAGTCGTGTGGGCGCCGTTGAAGGCACTCATGGTCAGGCGCGAGACTTCCGGATAGCGCAGGTTTTCCGCGGTCGGCTCGGCCGGCCCATGCAACAGCTTGTCGCGATCAACGATCTGCAGGATGCCAACCTTGTCGGTGCCATAGCCGAAATAGACGCGATTGCCCTGCGGTCCGGTCGAGATCGGCCCGTGCAATTCGGTCGGCACCGCGCCGGTCGACCCCGGCTCCTGTCCGGGCAGGCCGAAATCCCTGATCTTCACGGGATGCGCCGGATCGGAGAGATCGTAGATTTGCGTCATGCGGCGCGTGCGCCAGTCCGGCGCGCCCGACACGAGGTAGGCAATGCCGGTGTCGCATTCCCAGAAATTCTTGTGCGTGTCCTTCAACCCCTCGCCGACCCGGGTGACGAGAACCGGGTGTTCGGGATCGGCGACGTTCCAGATCTCATGCCCGACGCTGCCGACCGCACGCAGCATGTAGACTGCGTTGCGGTCGCCCCTGGGCAGGGTCTTGCCGTCGCAGACGCGCACCATCTGCGCGCCGCCGGATTCATATTTGCCCTCCTGCCCCGGAATGTGGTGCAGATATTTCGGATGCGCGGGATCGGTGACGTCGACGATCGAGGTGCCGTTGGGTTCGGCCTTGCCGGTCATCGGATTGACGGGATCGGGAATGGCATCGCTGCCGCCGTGGTGGCCGATATAGGCGATATAGCGGTCGCCCTGGTGATGGATGGTCGGCTGATAGGCCGACCGCGCCTGGAGATCGTTGGTGCCGACCAGGCGCATGTTGGAGGCTTCCGGCGGCGCGCCGATCACCTGTTGCTGCGCTGCCGCGCCGGCCGCCGCTGCAAGGACAACGGAGACGATCAATGCAACCCTGACGTGCCCACCCATGTTTGACATCCCACCGTTTGGAACCAATCTTCGTTGGCTGGACCACCTCCTAGCATGCCTCACGCAAGGCCAGAACACACGCTCTCGACATGCAGCCATCTGGTTGCGCGAGGCGGGCGGCGGGAATAATGAGCCCCGGCCTTCGCCGGGGGCGACGTCAAACCACAGGCGCGACGATGCGCCGATAGAGGTGCCAGGTCGCGTGGCCCAGCACCGGCACGGTGACGATCAGGCCGAGAAAATACGGCAGCGCCGAGACGATCATCAGCACCACGATCAGCGCGGCCCAGCCGATCATCGGCAGCGGGCTCATCACCACGGCGCGCACGCTGGTCACCATGGCGGTGACGAAATCGACGTCGCGGTCGAGCAGCAGCGGGAACGACACCACGGTGAGCGAGAACAGGATCAGCGACAGCGCGGCACCGTCGAGATTGCCGATCGCGAGGAACAGCAGGCCCTCATTGGTGGTCAGCACCACCGTGACGAAGTCGCGGAACGACGAGAACGACGCGTTCAGGCCGAGCAGGAGCGCGATCAGCAGCCGCACCTGGTACATCCAGATCACGAAGAAGAACAGGGTGACAAAGGCCATCCAGCCGATCTCGCTGCGCGAGGTCACCGCAGCCCAGATCGCGCCGATCGACACCGGCTGGCCGCTTTCGCGGCGGCGGCTCACCTCGTAGAGGCCGGTGGCGACAAAGGGGCCGAGCAGCGCAAAGCCTGCTGCGAGCGGATAGGCGAGATAGACCATGCCGAAGGCGGTGAGGCACAGCACGATCAGAATGCCGCCCACCGCATAGAGCGCGCCGAACAACAGCCCGTAGAGCGGCAGAGCCTGAAAATCGCGCACGCCCGCCACCAGCGATTCCGCGACATCGGCAGCCGTAACCCGCCGCACCACCGGATCGACCTTGCCGGAAATCGACATCGGTAGTCCCCTCCCAATCGTGTTTTGCGTCATTGAGCGCAGGAGATGCTGAAGCCGTGTTGATCCTTGTCAACATCGCCCCGCGATCGGTGCGCTCCCTCGCCCCGCCCTTCGCGGGGAGAGGGTTGGGGTGAGGGGCTCTCTCCGCGCACCGAGCTCGCGCAGAGTCCCCCTCACCCGTATCGCATCTATCGATGCGATACGGCCTCTCCCCGCAAGCGGGGCGAGGCAAGAGGCGGCATCGCCTTTGGCTAACCCCGCGCCCGCAGATCGCGGCGCAGCACCTTGCCGGTGGCCGTCATCGGCAGCGCTTCCGCAAACTCGACATGTCGCGGATATTCGTGCGCGGCGAGCTTCACCTTGACGAAATCCTGGATCTCGCGGGCGAGCTGATCGCCCGGCGCAAAGCCCGGACGCAGCACGATCCAGGCCTTCACCGCCTCGGTGCGAACGGGATCGGGAATGCCGACCACCGCAGCCATCGCCACCGCCGGATGTTTGAGCAGCGTGTCCTCGATCTCGCCGGGGCCGATGCGGTAGCCGGCCGAGGTGATGACGTCGTCCTCGCGGCTGACGTACCAGAAATAGCCGTCCTCATCCTGGCGGCCGAGATCTCCGGTGAGGAGAAAGCTGCCGGCATATTTTTTCGCGGTGGCGTCCGGATTGCGCCAATATTCGATCATGGTCACCGGGTTCGGCTGGCGCACGCCGATGATGCCGCGCTCGCCGCGCGGCAATTCCCTGCCCTGGTCGTCCACGATGCGGACGTCGAAGCCCGGCGTCGGTTTGCCCATCGAGCCCGGGCGGATTGGAAACAGTCTTGCGTTGTTGCCGACCACGAGATTGCACTCGGTCTGGCCGTAGATTTCATGCGCCTCGACGCCGAAGGTGGCGCGCACCCAGTCGAGCAGCTCCGCCCCCAGCGACTCGCCGCCGGAGAAGATGCTGCGCAGCCTGACGCCCGCGTGTCTTGCATTGTCCTGCCGCAACAGCTTCAGCGCGGTCGGCGGCAGGAACACGTTGCGCACGGCATGCCTGGCCATCAACTCCATCGCGGCTTGCGGCTCGAACTTCTTGGCGCGATGACCGACCACCGGCACGCCGTGATACCAGGCCGGAAACAGCGCATCAAACAGGCCGCCGATCCAGGCCCAGTCGGCCGGCGTCCACATCACGTCGCCGGGCTTCGGCAGGAAATCATGTGCCATCTCGACATTGGGCAGATGTCCGAGCAGCACGCGATGCGCATGCAACGCGCCCTTTGGATTGCCCGTCGTGCCCGAGGTGTAGATGATGATGGCGGGATCGTCGGACGAGGTATCGACGGTCCGAAAATGATCCGCACCGCGCTCGAGCTCGGCCCAGAACGATTTCGCGCCACCGGGTGCGCGTCCCGCGACATAGATGCTCTTCAGCTCGGGCAGGCGGTCGCGGATTTTTGCCAGCTTCGCAAAGCCGCCCTCATCGGTCACCACCGCCTTGGCACCGGAATTCTGCAGGCGGAATTGCAGCGCGTCCTCGCCGAACAGCGTGAACAGCGGCACCGAGATCAGGCCGGCGCGAAACGCCGCGAGATGGGCGACCGGCAATTCCAGCGATTGCGACAGGAACACCGCGACCCGGTCGCCGCGGGCGAGCCCGTCCGCCTTCAGCACATTGGCGAAGCGGCTGGACAGGCGCTTCATCTCGTCGAAGGAGGTGCGCCGGGCTGTGCCGTCCTCGTCGACATAGATAAGTGCGAGACGGCCGGTGCCGTCGGCATGGCGGTCACAACAGGCGCTGGCGATGTTAAATTGCGCCGGAATGTCCCAGCGGAAGTTGCGATAGAGCTCGTCGTAGCTGGACGTTTCCTTGAGCATGGCCGGCTCTCTCCTTCGTCATTCCGGGGCGGTCCGAGAGGACCGAACCCGGAATCTCGAGATGCCGGGCTCGATGCTTCGCATCGCCCCGGAATGACGCCGCGCCACTCTAACCCGTCAGCGCCGCCTTCACGAGCCCGCTCGCCTTGGCGAAATCCATCTGTCCCGCGTACTTCGCCTTCAGGGCGCCGATCACCTTGCCCATGTCCTTGATGCCGGCAGCGCCCGTCTCGGCGATGACGGCGGAAATCGCGGACCGGACCTCGTCGTCCGACATCTGTTTCGGCAAATAGGCCGAGATGATCGCGATCTCCTCGCGCTCCTGCGCCGCGAGCTCGGCGCGGCCGCCCTTGTCATAGAGCTCGACCGACTCCTGGCGCTGCTTGATCATCTTCTGCAGCACGGCGAGCAGGTCGGCGTCCGACAGCGGCGGCTTGCCTTCCCCGCGGGCGGCAATATCGGCGTTCTTGATGGTCGAATTGACCATGCGCAACGTGCCGAGCTTGCGCTCGTCCTTGGCCTTCATGGCCTCCTTCACGGCAGAGTTGATGTCGTCGCGCAGCATTGGAATCGTCCTTTTTCGTGCAGGCCCCTGATCTAGGCCGTTCGATCCGCCGAAACAACCGACGTTCCGGCCCCCAAACCGCCCCCTGGGCGTCAAAACGGCCCCGAATATGCGGAAAACGCATGTGAATCGGGCCTTCCCGGCTTTGACGCCGGCCACCCCGGGGACTATGTAGAGCCCATCATGACCGCAATCGACAACGACGACGCCTGGCCGGACCATAAACCGACCGCGCTGTTAGTGCTCGCCGACGGCACGGTGCTGGAGGGCTTTGGCCTCGGCGCCGAAGGCCACGCCGTGGGCGAGGTCTGCTTCAACACCGCCATGACCGGCTATGAGGAGATCCTGACCGATCCCTCCTATGCCGGCCAGCTCATCACCTTCACCTTCCCGCATATCGGTAACGTCGGCACCAACGAGGAAGACATCGAGACGGTGAACATGGCGGCAACGCCGGGCGCGCGCGGGGTGATCCTGCGCACCGCCATCACCGATCCCTCCAACTACCGCACCACCCGCCATCTCGACCAGTGGCTGAAGGCCCGCGGCATCATCGGCCTCGCCGGCATCGACACCCGCGCGCTCACCGCGCTGATCCGCGAGAAAGGCATGCCCAATGCCGTCATCGCCCACGCAAAAGACGGCAAGTTCGACCTCCACGGCCTGAAGGAAGAAGCGCGGGAATGGCCGGGGCTCGAGGGCATGGATCTCGTGCCGATGGTTACCTCCGGCCAGCGCTTCACCTGGGACGAGACGCCTTGGGTGTGGAACGAAGGTTTCGGCCGGCAGGACAATCCCGAGTTCAACGTCGTCGCCGTCGACTACGGCATCAAGCGCAACATCCTGCGCCTCCTGGCGGGCATCGGCTGCAAGGTGACGGTGGTGCCGGCGACCACCTCGGCCGAAGACATCCTGGCGATGAAACCGGACGGCGTGTTCCTGTCCAACGGCCCCGGCGATCCCGCCGCAACCGGCAAATATGCCGTGCCCGTGATCCAGAAGGTGATCTCCTCGGGTACGCCGACTTTCGGCATCTGCCTGGGGCACCAGATGCTGGGCCTGGCCGTCGGCGCCAGGACCAAGAAGATGCACCAGGGCCACCATGGCGCCAACCATCCGGTGAAGGACGAGACCACCGGCAAGGTCGAGATCACCTCCATGAACCACGGCTTTGCCGTTGACCAGGCGACGTTGCCGGCGGACGCCAAGCAGACCCATGTCTCGCTGTTCGACGGCTCCAATTGCGGCATTGCGCTGGAAGGCAAGCCGGTGTTCTCCGTGCAGTACCATCCGGAGGCCTCGCCGGGCCCGCGCGACTCGCACTATCTGTTCCAGCGCTTTGCCGATTTGATGCGGGAGAGGAAGCGGGCGTAAGCGGCCGCGCTCTCTCCACCGTCATTCCGGGGCGGTGCTTAGCACCGAACCCGAAAATCTCGAGATTCCGGGTTCGATGCTGCGCATCGCCCCGGAATGACGGCATGAAACGGCGCATGGGGAACATCCGCGCCTCGCACCGGGTTGATCCCGCGAATGATCCGTTCGCGGGAGATGTCCCATGGAAGCCGTCATGGAAAGAACCAAGCCCCTCACCTTCGTGTTCGAGGACGACGGGCTTGTCCCGAACAATCCGCTGCCCTTCATCATCTACAAGCGCGTGATCGACGTCGATAACGGCCATCCCGAGCTGACGATCGAAAACATCTTCGCCAGCCACGGCTGGGGCGGCATCTGGCGCAACGGCATCTACGATTACCTGCATTACCATTCGACCGCGCATGAGGTGCTCGGCATCGCCCGCGGACAGGCGCGCGTGCGCTTCGGAGGCGACCGCGGCAAGGTGCTCGAGGTGACGGCCGGCGATGTCGCGATCCTGCCGGCCGGCACCGGCCATCAATGCCTGTTCGGAACGCGCGACCTCTCCGTCGTCGGCGCCTACCCGCCCGGGCAGACCATGGAGATCACCCGCCCGACGCCGGACAACCACGCCAAGGCGCTGAAGCTGATTCCACGCGTCGCGCTGCCCGCGACCGATCCGGTCATGGGCGAGGACGGGCCCCTGGTGAGGTTGTGGCGTCGCTAGCCAGCGACGATGATCTCACCAGGCCGTCGCCCGGGCGCAGGCCGGTGCCCATAACCACAGGGAGCAGTCGCAGCGAAGATCGTCTCCCACCGAAGTTCGCGGAAACATTCCGCGGGAGCCCGGGCCTTCGCCCGCATGCCTCGCGGTCCTTCCTCGCGCCAACAGGCTTTGCTCAGGCCGCGCCTTCCTGTTAGGAACCCGGCGACCTTTGACGCCCTGGAAATCAGACCGGTTCCTCGATCGGAACCCGGCTTTCTCAAGCGCTTGCATACCCACATGGACGACTGGATCGACTATTACGATTCCACGCATACGATTTATGCGAGCAAGCGGCATCGCGACCTACATTTCCAGCTGATTGCGCGCGACATCATCAGCTACATCACCGCGCGCGACCAGGTGGTGCTGGACTATGCCTGCGGCGAGGCCTTGTCGGCGGGCAAGGTCGCGGAGGTCTGCGGGCAGCTGATCCTGGCCGAACCGGCGCCCGGCGTGCGCGGCCGGCTGATCGCCCGCTTTGCCCCCTATACCAAGATCAAGGTGCGCTCGCTGGAAGACGTCAGGAAAATGGCGGAGAATTCCGTCGACCTGGTCGTGATGAACTCGGTCGCCCAGTACATGACGCCGGACGAGCTCGACAGCGCATTCGCCGTCATCCGCAAGCTCCTGAGGCCCTCGGGCCGCTTCGTGCTCGGCGATGTCCTGCGCCCGGAGATCGGCATGCCGATCGACGTCTATGCCCTGTTGCACTTCGGCGCCAAACACGGCTTCCTCAAGGATGCCCTCTGGGGCCTGGCTGCAACCGCCGTGTCGGACTATCGGCAATTGCGCACGCGCGTGGGACTGACGCGCTACAGCGAGGCCGAGATGATCCAGAAGCTTGCCAAGGCCGGGTTTTCGGCCACCCGCGCCGGCCAGAATATCGGCCACAACCGCTGGCGCATGACCTTCGTCGCCCGCCACGCGCTGGTCCGCTAGTGTTGCGACTCTGACACTTTATTCCGTCATTCCGGGGCGTCGCGTCAGCGGCGAACCCGGAATCTCGAGGTTGCGGCGCGAGATTCCGGGTTCGCCCTTCGGGCGCCCCGGTGACATCGAGTGAATCAAGCGCCCGGGACACAACACTAGAGACCTGTCGGCCTGACCGGAAGCCGGTTAGGGTTAACCGCGATCGGGGGTAGCCCGGTCCGGTGGGATCGGCGAAGATCGCCTCGGCCCGGTGGCGGAAGCGTCAACGCGAGGGCGGTGCAACGTCCTTTATCCTGGTTCAAATCCAGGCCGGGCCTCCAGCCTTGGCTCGCCTTGCGAGCTACGGCTGGGCGAGCCGGTCACCTCTCTACCCAGTATTGCGAGTCTGACACTTCATTCCGTCATTCCGGGGCGCCGCATCAGCGGCGAACCCGGAATCTCGAGGTTGCAGCGCAAGATTCCGGGTTCGCCCTTCGGGCGCCCCGGAATGACACCGAGTGAATCAAGCGTCTGGGTCACAACACTAGCAAAGTGGACGAAGGCTGCCTCGCCGTAGCCTGAAAGGCCGAGGCGGGCTCGGTCGGTGCTCTGGCTCCTCGGACGGCGGGACCGGCGCAAACTGGCCAAAATTGCCGGTTGATGGGGCCCTCAAGGGGGTTTCGCGGCTCGAGAAACTGGTCTAAAGACCGGCTCGCGCGCGGCGATCACGCGCTCTCGGCCATAGGGACGCGCGGCATGCGCGCCCTTTTTTTGTGCCCAATTTGCCCTCCGCGAGACTTGATGCCCAAACGAACCGACATCTCGACCATCCTGATCATTGGCGCCGGTCCGATCGTGATCGGCCAGGCCTGCGAATTCGACTATTCGGGGACGCAGGCGGTCAAGGCGCTGAAGGAGGAGGGCTACCGGATCGTCCTGGTCAATTCCAATCCGGCGACCATCATGACCGACCCGGAGCTGGCGGATGCGACCTATATCGAGCCGATCACGCCCGACATCGTCGCCAAGATCATCGAGAAGGAACGCCGCGTCATTCCCGGCGGCTTTGCGCTGCTGCCGACCATGGGCGGCCAGACCGCGCTGAACTGCGCGCTGTCGCTGCGCCGGCTGGGCACATTGGCCAAATTCGATGTCGAGATGATCGGCGCGACCGCCGACGCCATCGACAAGGCCGAAGACCGCCAGCTGTTCCGCAACGCGATGGAGAAGATCGGGCTGCAGACGCCGAAGTCGCGGCTCGCCAACGCATCCGCCCTGAAGAAATCCGACCGCGACAAATACCTCGCCGACCGGGCGAAACTTGCCGGCGCCGAGCTCGAGGAGTTCGAGCGGCAATGGACGCTGGGCGAGAACGAGCGGCGCAAGCGCTACCAGCAGCAGGCGCTGGCCGAAGCGCTGATGGCGCTTAACGACATCGGCCTGCCCGCCATCATCCGGCCCTCCTTCACCATGGGCGGCACCGGCGGCGGCATCGCCTACAACAAGGAAGAGTTCATCGACATCATCGAGCGCGGGCTCGATGCCTCCCCCACCAACGAAGTCCTGATCGAGGAAAGCGTCCTCGGCTGG
>DATGMN010000082.1:0-196702 GCA_035293585.1 Bradyrhizobium sp.
CGTGCTCTTCCCGGTGAGCTTTGCTGGATTGCCACCGTCGCCGCCGCACGGCCTTTGGAGCCGACGACGGCTTGACGCCTAGCCTGAGCGCGCCAGAACCACACGACTTCATCCGTCCGCGCCGATGCCGCTCGCCTCACGACACAGGCCCGTCCACCACATTCCGCACCGCGTCCGCGGCGATCGCGAGACGCCCCTTGCGAGGGGCGGAACGACCGGCACCATACGCCAAATCCGAAATTCTGAAAACAGGAATATTTTTGCCGCAAGGGCTTGACGAGCTTCCGCACCTCTCACCCGACGGGCAAATCACTTGCAGGCCGGCGTCAGGGGCACCGCCGGGACGACGTGGAGGTGCAGTATCCGGATTCTTGCCCGGTCTCGACGGGCAAATCAGTTTGGCTGCATCGCGACGTCTTTCAGCCGCCTGGCTCCAGCGTCACGACTTCAGACGCGAGAATTGATCAGCCGCAGCTGCCCATCGTTTCCGGCAAGGTTGCCCTCGCAACGTCGCCGGCCGGCATTTGAAAGGCGATAGGAAATGCGGAAGCGGCGAGTTCGTCCATGGCGGACCGCTCCTCCGACTGGCGCCTCTCGATGAACTGCCGCTCGACCTCCGTCAGTTCGGTCTTGAGCAACCGCCTGTAACGGATGATGTTGTTGCGGTGTGTTCGCAGGCGCGCCAACGTCTCGTCGATCATGGTGGTCATCCGTCCGGACAAACATTTGCCTAGGCTGCGATGCCAACACGTGCGGCCGATTTCATGCGGGCCGGCTTTCCGCCTGGAGGGTCATCCGGCCCATCCAACTCGGAAAGCGCCTCGAGAATCTCATCGATCGTCACCGCTCTGTTCGAGCCCGGCAGTTCTCTCAGCGCCGGGTTCGAGGCCACGCTCGCCGCGTCCGACGCCCAGGACGCGAGGATCGCCCGCTTTTCACCGATCGATAGCGCTGGATCTCGCAAAACGTCGTTTGGATGATCGTAGACAGAACCGGGGTGCAATATCGCATTCAGGTCGATAACGTTGTCAGCATGTTCGATCACGGGAGGTCTCCTTCTCCTTTCGCAGATCCCTCGTTCGCGTTATCGCCCGCTGCCACGGGCGAGGTCGCTCCCGCCCGCATCGGGCGAGAGCACCGGTCTTCCGAAATAAAAAGTTAGGCGGCTTTGCCTTCGAGCTGATGCACCGTCGCAGTCGGCCCGGCATTGATTGCAATTCGCCGCGGCTTCATGGCCTCGGGGATTTCGCGGACCAGCTCGATTTTCAGCAAGCCATTCTCGAATGCGGCCCGCTTCACCTGCACATAATCGGCGAGGCTGAATTGCCGCTTGAAGGGCCGCGCGGAAATGCCCCGGTAGATATATTCGCGCTCGGTCTTGTCGGCCTTGTTGCCCTCGATCGTGACCAGGTTCTGCTCGGCCGTCACCGAAATCTCGTCGGGCGAGAATCCGGCAACCGCAAGCGAGATCTGGTAGCGGTCATCGCCGAGACGTTCGATGTTGTAGGGGGGATAGTTGTCCTCGCCGGCACGATGCGCCGTCTCAACGAGGTCCAAAAGGCGGTCGAAGCCGATCGTCGAGCGCCACAGGGGAGAGAAGTCGTAAGTGCGCATAGCCAAATCCTCCAAAGAGCAAAATGGGTACGAGCAGCACCGGACACGACCGGTGCCCGTCTCAAGCCCCCGACCCGTCCAGGCACCGGGGACGCCACCTTGCGGCGGCGACGGAAAAATAGAAAAAATCATTTTTGGTTTCAAGAGGGCACCCGAAAAATTCCAGGGCTGCCGCCGTCGCGAGCGGCCGTTGCGCCCGCGGTCAGTGTGATGCCGCCGGCACCGGCGGCGCACCGCGCCTGAATTGGGGCAAGGGCGGGATGGGCGTCGATCGCGGCGCTCCTCACGGGCATCTTGTCAGACGCGCGATGTTGGCGCCGGCAGAGCTTGTGGCCCCTGCTGCGCAGCTCACCATCGCTTCCGCGCCCGCTTCAATGTCTCCGACGGCAGCTCGCCGATGAGCCGGGCATAGTCGGCGGCAAAGCGGCCGAGATTGTGAAAACCGCATCGCAGCGCCACGCCGGTCACGCTTGCCTGCTCGTCCGCCTGTCTCAGAATCTCCGCGGCACGGCGAAGCCGGATGTGTTTGGCGAACTGTGCGGGCGAGCCGCGGCCGGCGAGAGCAAATTCTCGAAACAGGGTGCGAACACTGACATTGGCGACGCGCGCGAGCGTCTCGGGATCGATCGGCTTGTCCCAGTTCGCCTCGATGAAGGCCTCGACCATGTGGACGATTCCTCGGTCCGCGCCGGCCGGCTGCCGGTGCAGCTGGTCCGTGAAATTGTGGCGGTGCGCGAGGAGGAACCTGAGAAGGAGGCTACGCTCCATCTCGGCCATGACCAGCGGCGAATAGTCCGGACCAAACCTCTCGAGCTCGTCGGCCAGCTGGAAGATGTCCTGCCGGACGAACGGCATCCGCGCCTGGTCCAGAGTGTCGCC
Source organism: Bradyrhizobium sp. (assembly GCA_035293585.1). GTDB lineage: Bacteria > Pseudomonadota > Alphaproteobacteria > Rhizobiales > Xanthobacteraceae > Bradyrhizobium. Next base: position 2,494 of record DATGMN010000082.1, read on the forward strand.
CGAGAAGATCAGCTTCCGATCGCTGGCATCGCCCAGCAGGCTCTTCAACATGCGCTCCAGCGCGCTTGCGTCGATCCGCACCATGAGCTGGCGATAGCCGCCCGTGAAATCGACCCGCAGGCCGCATTCGTCGGGGATCAGCGCGCTCCACGCGCCGATCGGCTGGCTCGCCTTGGCGGTCCTGATGCTGGCCGACCCCGCGATGGAAAAAAACTGCCGAACGAAATCGGCTTCCGGGAACGATACCGACACCTCGCCGGCGTAGGAGCAAAAAGCCAGGCCGATCGAGCCGAGGCGCGCATAATTGGACTCGAGGCCGAACTCGCTGCCACGCGCGTCAAATCCGTGTGCGCCAAAAACCGTCGACATACGGTCGCGCGCAAGTTCGCGGTCGCGCGAATGCATAACAGGATACCGCTCGAGATATGCGGAAGCGCCCAACTCGAATCTCCTTCTGCGAATGAGATTACGAACAACCTACAAATGTGCTACCAATCTCAAATTGCGCGACGTGACCTGCCGTGTGGCCGCTTCGTACAAGTAATCGCCTGATCCTGCCAATCGGTAAAAGCGGTTGCATCGGCATTGGCCGATCCGGACGCATGTACGGCGCACCAAACTGGACTCGATATCGAAAAGCCCGCCGAACCGATGTTTGCGTCCGGCTTGCCGCTACAGCACGACCCCCGGCGCGTCCGCCAGTGGAATGCGGCCGCTGTCAGCCCCGTAAAAATACGGAGTCTCGACCTTCGCCTAGTCGACCCAACGCTCGGCCACGGGCCGCTTGACGTGACTTCCGGCGTGAGTTCATGAGCGCGTTCGCAGCCCACGAAAGCCATCTGGTGCGATACGCGTTTCGGCAGTTTTCGGACGTTGTGGCAGCAGGCGGACTAGGGGCGGTTTAAGGCCGTTCGTCTAGACGTGACCTCACCGTATTTCGAATGAACCGTTTGTCTTGACGAATTGTTCGTCAGCAGCGTCATCGACGCGCAGCCTCGAACGGTTGGAGACAATGACGGTAAAGGGAGAATGTCGTGATGTTTCGCTCGAAGTCCGCTGCGGACGCCGAAGCTCAACTGGCCGCGATCAGCCGCGCGCAGGCCGTCATCGAGTTCAGGCCGGATGGTACGATCATCACCGCCAACCGGAATTTTCTCGATGCGCTGGGTTATCGTCTGGATGAAATCCAAGGAAAGCACCACAGCCTTTTCGTCGAGCCGTCGCTGCGCGACAGCGCCGCTTATCGCGAATTCTGGGCGGCCTTGGGACGGGGCGAGTATCAGTCCGGCGAGTTCAAGCGGATCGCCAAGGGCGCCCGCGAGGTCTGGCTCGAGGCCTCATACAATCCGGTTCTCGACAGCGCCGGAAAGACGGTCAAGGTCGTCAAATTTGCGACCGATATCACCGACAAGAAGCTTCGCAGCATGACCGATGCGTCGAAGATCGCCGCCATCAGCCGCGCGCAGGCCGTGATCGAGTTCAAGCTCGACGGCACCGTCGTCGTGGCCAATGAGAACTTCTGCAACACGCTCGGTTACACGCTTGCCGAGATCCAGGGCCGGCATCATAGCATGTTCATGCCCGCAGCCGATCGCGACAGCGCGGCCTATCGCGAGTTCTGGGCGGCGCTCAATCGCGGCGAGTACCAGGCCGGCGAATTCAAACGCATCGGCAAGGGAGGCCGCGAGGTGTGGATCCTCGCGTCCTATAACCCGCTGCTCGACGACAACGGCAAGCCGTTCGGCGTCGTGAAGTTTGCGACCGACGTCACCGCCGACAAACTCAGGAACGCCGATCGGGCCGGTCAGCTCGCTGCGATCGGCAAGTCGCAGGCGGTCATCGAGTTCAATATGGACGGTACGATCATCACCGCGAACGAGAACTTCCTCCACGCTTTGGGTTACTCGCTCGCCGAGATCAAGGGCAAACATCACAGCATGTTCGTCGACGCGGCCGAGCGCGACGGCGCGGCCTACCGCGAACTCTGGGCCGCGCTGAACCGCGGAGATTATCAGTCCGGCGAGTTCAGGCGGATCGGCAAGGGCGGCAAGGAGGTCTATATCCAGGCGTCGTACAATCCGATCCTCGATCTCGACGGCAAGCCGTTCAAGGTCGTCAAATACGCGAGCGATGTCACTCGGCAGGTGCTCGTACGGATGGGCAACGAGCGGGTGCGGGGCATGATGGAATCGGTTGCCGCCGGCTCCGAGGAGCTCAACGCCTCGGTGCGCGAGATTTCCGAGGCCATGACCAAGTCGCGCGAGACCGCATTGGGGGCCGTCGATCGGGTGGCATCGGCCGATTCCCAGGCCCACCGCCTCTCCGAGGCGGCGCAAGCGATGAGCGGGATCGTGGAGCTGATCAACAACATCACCGGGCAGATCAACCTGCTCGCGCTCAACGCCACGATCGAATCGGCGCGCGCCGGCGAAGCCGGCCGCGGCTTCGCCGTGGTCGCCTCCGAGGTCAAGAGCCTCGCCAACCAGGCCAAGCAGGCCACCGACAAGATCGGTCAGGAGATCGAAAACCTCAACACCATCTCCGGCGACGTCGTCGGCGCGCTGACCGCCATCAAGCAGGCGATCAACCAAGTCAGCGAATTCGTCACGTCGACGGCGGCGGCCGTCGAGGAGCAGAGCACCGTGACCGCGGAAATGTCGAGCAGCATGCAACGCGCCGCGGCCGAAGCCACCAAGATCGCCGCCGGCCAGACCGGATAGTCTGCCGCCGCGACGGCTCTTGCGGGGCATCCCAGCTTCATTTCGAGCCGAGCGCGGCCACGAACTTGTTTGTCAGCTCGACAGTTCCATTCGGCAGACCGAGAACCTTCTCCAGTATCGGGCAGATCCCGGACGTGACTATTCGGCCGTCTTGAACAACGCCTGTCCCGCTATAGAGAGCTCCTTCGAACCGCTTGTCCGTTCTTCCCGCCCATTGCGGGCCAGGATTGAGCGGATCGGTGGCGTAGGCGTATTTCTTTCCTTTCAGAACGCCCGCTTCCGCAAGAACGATGCTGGCGTTCGCCGCGGCGGCCACGGGCTTCCCGTCGTCCAGGACTTTCTTGACGGCGGCAACCGCCTCGGGGCTCACGGGAGGCCCCGGGAACATGCCGACGCCCATGCAAGGCATGATCACGCCCGCATAGTCGCTCAGGTTTATCTCCGACAGACGCGATACTTTCTCGACCTTCTGGGTCGGCCCGAGGATCGGCTGACCTGACGTGCTGGCGACCTCCACCTCATAGCCGGCGTTCTTCAGGACGGTATCCATCACACCGACTTCCATCTTGATGGCCAGGTCGAGATCGGTCGAATAGCCCTCCCTCACGATCATGAGGACCTTCCTCGCACTTTGTCCGGAAACCCGGGGTGCGACGCACGTGACCGCGATCGAGACCAGGAGCAGCGCCGAAATAGCGAGAAACCTTTTCATGTCTCATTCTCCACCCTTGCGCGAGAGTTGGCCAACATGCGCGCTTCCGTGGTGTTCGCCTTGACGTGGATCATGAATGACGCCGCCGCTTCGGTGATGCGTGCGTTCTGCCCGGCCTTCGCTCGTAACTTTCAGCATCGAACGGGACTTGCGGGGCGCCCGATAGAGCTTTCGTGAATTATGAACGGGATCACAGTCCGAGGCTGCCATTCGAGGTATTCGAAACTCTGGAATACCAGCCGTCGTCAGGAGGAACGACGAACTCGCAGCCGCGACCACGATCACTGGGAAAAGATATGAACCAAGATACCGGAAGCACCGGCCATATTGTCATCGTCAATATCGATCCGGCGACGCGACAGACGGTCGGCAGGTACTTCTCCGACAATAATTTCCTCACCAGCTGCGTCTCCGACTGGCGCGAGTTGAAAAAGACCGGCGCACTTCCCAGCCTGATCATCATGGACCAGCCGTTCGGCTTGAACGACGGTCTGGATCGGTTGCGGCTGATTCGCTCCGAATCCGACGTTCCGATCATCATCACCAGCCACCGCGCCGATGCGGTCGATCCCATCGTCAATCTCGAGCTTGGCGCCGACGATTACATCGTAAGGCCGAGCCCGCGGGAATTGCTTGCACGGACCCGCGCGATCTTGCGACGACGGCAGATGCCGCGCGCCAACCAAGATCGCGAGCGGGAGGGGGGCGGCTACAGGTTCAACGGCTGGCGGCTCGAGCGGCGCAGCCGGCGGCTGGTGGACCCCGGCGGAAAACCGGTGCCCCTGAGCAAGGGCGAGCACGCGCTGCTGATCGCATTTCTGGAAGCGCCCGGGCGGCCGCTTGCGCGCGAGCATCTGTTGCGGGCGACGCGCGTGCATGAAGATATTTTCGATCGCAGCATCGACGTGCAGGTGCTGCGGCTGCGGCGCAAGCTGGAGGCCGACATGAACGCAGTGCAGATGATCCGGACCGAGCGCGGCCTGGGCTATGCGTTCGCGCTGCCGGTCGAGCGATATTAGCCGGAAAGGATAGCCGCCGGGTTGCCGATCATGGCCGTCGTTCCGGAGTCCCGGGGCCTTTGCGGCGCGGGCGAATTTACGCTTGCCGCAGGATCTCCGCCGCGAAGGCTCGCGTGATCGGCCGGCCGAGGCGCAGCGCTTCGCGGTCGAGCAGGGCCACGGTGTCGCGCGCGGCGGCGTAGGAGCGCTCGATTCGGTTGGCGAGGTAGCCGACCACGGCCTCATCCACGCTGAGCTGCCGGTCGGCGCAGAGCTTGACGATCAGCGCGCGGAACAGCTGGTCGTCGGGCGGCAGCACGGATACCACCGGCAGCGCACGCAGGCGCGAGCGCAGGTCCTTGAGCTCGATCTCGAGGCCGGTCGGCAGATCGAGTGCCGTGATCAGCACGAAGGCCGCCTCTTCGCGCGCGAGATTGAGCAGATGGAACAGCGCGCGCTCGTCGACATCGCCGGCGCGCAGGTCCTCCACGACCAGCGCGCCGGTTGCGAGTGCGCCGGGGACATTGGACGGCGTCAGCGCATGCGCGGCGGCGATGCGGGCGCCGGAGGCGTCCGCCCAGATCGCGGCGAGATGGCTCTTGCCCGAGCCTTCGGGACCCGCGAGCCAGATGGTGCGGCCGGGCCATTCCGGCCAGGCCTCGATCAGCGCCAGCGCCGCCTCGTTGGCGGGGCCTTCCAGGAAATTGTCGCGCGTGAGGCTCTCTTCGTGCGGCAACACAAAGGCCAGCTGACGCGGATGAACGGCCACGCAAAATCTCCCAAGAGCCTCGTCAAGACAGTTCAGTCACAGGCGCCCGATCAATGCGCATTCGACGACAACAGGCGCTGGTCGGATCACTTGCCGTCGACCGTGCTCATGTGGCGGCCCCATTCCACCAGATAAAGGGATACCGAGGCCAGCGAAAACAGGGTGACGAGGGCCATCAGGATCGCATCATAGGGGCCCGGGGAAAAGCCGAAGGCCAGCGAGGCCAGCACGAGGGCTGCGAGCGCGACTTGAGCGACGGTATTGATCTTCGACACCATCAGCGGCTTCATCGGCACGGGCTTGTCGAACAGCCAGGATACGATCACCGCCGAAACGATCATGATGTCGCGCGACACCACGAGGATCACGAGCCAGCGCGGCACGGCGCCGAAGATCCCGAGCGCCATGTAGATCGACACCAACAGCGCCTTGTCGGCGAGGGGGTCGAGCATCGCGCCCAGCTCGCTTGCCATGTTGAAGCGCTTGGCGAGGAAGCCATCGACCGCGTCGCTGACGCCGGCAATGACGAACGCCGCGAAGGCGATTTCCATTTGGGTCGAGGCGATCGCCCAGACGACGATCGGGACCAGCAGGATGCGGCCAAGGGTAATAATATTCGGAATACTCACGCGGCGCTTCCCGGCAACCCGCCCGTACGACATGCGATCCGGCGCTTCGGGAGGCCGAACCGCTTGTTATCTACATAGTACACGCTTGGCCTGCTTGCGAGCCATTGCGCAGGAGCGAAATCCGACGTAACCCAGCCCAAAACCTGTTGGATCTCCCATGACCGAGCGCAAGAACGGCCTCACTTACGCGGATTCGGGCGTCGATATCGACGCCGGGAACCGGCTGGTCGACCTCATCAAGCCGCTGGTGCGCGCGACCGCGCGCCCCGGCGCCGATGCCGTGATCGGCGGTTTCGGCGGCTTGTTCGATCCGAAAGCGGCGGGTTTTACCGATCCGGTGCTGGTGGGAGCGACCGACGGCGTCGGCACCAAGATCATGATCGCGATCGAAGCCGGCCTGCATGCGGGAATCGGCATCGACCTCGTCGCGATGAGCGTCAACGACCTCGTGGTGCAGGGCGCCGAGCCCCTGTTCTTTCTCGACTACTTCGCCTGCGGCAAGCTCGAGCCGGACGCGACCGCTGCCATCGTCGCCGGCATTGCCGAGGGCTGCCGCGAATCGGGCTGTGCCCTGATCGGCGGCGAGACTGCGGAGATGCCGGGGCTCTACAAGGACGGCGATTACGATCTCGCAGGTTTTGCGGTCGGCGCCGCCGAGCGCGGCACGCTTCTGCCGCGCGGCGACATCGAGGCGGGCGACGCGGTGATCGGGCTCTCGTCCTCCGGCGTGCATTCCAACGGCTTCTCGCTGGTGCGCAGGATCGTCGCGCAGTCGGGTGTCGCGCTCGAGGCGCCGGCGCCGTTCGCGCCCGTGATGACGCTGGGCGCCGCGCTGCTCACGCCGACCCGGCTCTATGTCAAATCCTGCCTGCGCGCGATCCGCGAGACGAATGCGGTGAAGGGGCTCGCCCACATCACCGGCGGCGGCTTCACCGACAACATTCCGCGCGTGCTGCCCAAGCATCTCGGCGTCGGCATCGACCTTGCGCGCGTGCCGGTGCTGCCGGTGTTCAAATGGCTGGCGGAGCAGGGCGGCGTCGCCGAGCTCGAATTGCTCAGGACCTTCAACTGCGGCATCGGCATGATCGCGGTCGTCAGGCAGGACGCCGTCGATGCGGTGAGCGACGTGCTCACCGCGAACGGCGAGACCGTCACGCTGCTCGGCGAGGTGATCCCGGCCGCGGGCGAGCATCGCGTCGTCTATAACGGCCATCTCGATCTCACGAGGTGAGGCCATGAAGCCCGAGGCCACGAAGCGCCGCGTCGCCATCCTCATCTCCGGCCGCGGCTCCAACATGGCTGCGCTGCTCAAGGCGGCTGCGGCTGCGGATTTCCCGGCCGAGATCGCCGTCGTCGTCTCCAACCGCGCCGACGCAGCCGGGCTGGACAAGGCCAAGGCGGCGGGCGCGCCGACGGTCGTGGTCGAGAGCAAGCCGTTCGGCAAGGACCGTGCCGGCTTCGAGACGGCGCTGCAGGCGGTGCTCGACGCGCATGGGGTCGAGCTGATCTGCCTGGCCGGCTTCATGCGGCTGTTCACGGCCGCGTTCGTGCAGCGCTGGCACGGCCGGATGCTCAACATCCATCCGTCGCTGCTGCCGTCCTTCCCCGGGCTCGATCCGCACGGCCAGGCCTTGCGCGCGGGGGTGAAGATCTCCGGCGCCACGGTGCATTTCGTCATCCCCGAGACCGACGCCGGCCCCATCCTGATGCAGGGCGCGGTGTCGGTGAGCGATCACGACACGCCCGATACGCTGTCCGAGCGCATCCTCGAGGTCGAGCACCGCATCTATCCCGACGCGCTCAGGCTGCTCGCGAGCGGCCAGGTGACGCTCGACGGCGACGTCTGCAGGACGACTGCAAGCGCAGCCTCCGGCAATTTCCTGGTCTCGCCGGTGATCGAGCTCGAATAAAAAAATCCCCGGCGGAGGGCCGGGGTGAAAGCTTCGTTCCCAAACGCCTGGTGGCGTCAGGACACCCTGAGGTTTTCCGCCGAGGTCTTGCCGCGGTTTTCCACGAGATCATATTCCACGGTCTGGTTTTCGTTCAGCGTGGTCAGTCCGGCGCGCTCGACGGCCGAGATGTGGACGAACACGTCCTTCTCGCCGCCGTTCGGCCGGATGAAGCCATAACCCTTGGTCGGGTTGAACCATTTGACGGTGCCTTTTTGCATCGTCGTCTCCTTCTTCCTCGCCTAGACAAAACAAAAAGACGCGGCCACGCGGATCACACGTGCCACGCCACACCGGCTTTGACGAAGTCTGCTCGATTTCCGAAGTCGCAAAACGCACAGAAGAACGGCCAATTCCGATTGCAACGGAATTGCAACACGAAATTCGCGTCATGGCAAGCCGCTGGTGTTGCTCGCGAAATACTCCTCGTTGCAAAAAGGCCGACCGCAACCCCTGTGGCAGTGGAACCACAGCCGCGCAATCCCGCACGGGCGGGCGACCAACACGCATTGACCCCACGGGGGAAACAGGGGCAAATCGGCCTCGACCGGCAGATTTTGATTGCGTCTTTTTGAGCCTGCTCTTTGGAATGGAATTTGATGCGGTGCGCTTGGCGGGCATTGGGGTCCGGGGCTGATTGGGCTCGCGTGAGAGCTGGACTCGCAGGCCTCGTCGTGGCGCTGGCGGTCTGCTGCTTCGTTGCGCAGGCGCACGCACAGGTGGGACCAACGTCATCGCCAAGCCCGTCACCGACGCCCACCCCGACTCCGAGTCCGACCCCGTCGCCAACGCCGACACCTATGGCCGTCAACGGCAAGGTCGCCACGCAAAATCAGGTGGTCAATCTCGGCGGAAGCTTCCTGGAGCGGCTGCTCAATCAGACGACCAATGGGGTCTCGCGGGACCAGCGCAACAATCCCGGCGGCGGCGGCGCGTCCGAGGCCACGGCAGACGGTCTGCGCTTCCGCAGCTGGACCGAGCTCTACGGGGTCTACATGACCACCTCGGCGCAGGGCGCCTTTGTCGGCGACCGGCGAACCACCGCAGGCGGCGTCGCGGGGCTCGGGGTCACGCTGATGCCCGGCGTCAATATCGGCTTCTCGGTCGATCAGAGCCGCACCGACATCGACGTCCCCCTGGCGCTGCAGTCGGCCTCGCTGAATCTCACCCAGTTCGGCTTCAATGCCTCGGTCGACAAGGGCCCCTGGACCTGGGCGATCGCGGTGGTGCACGGCTTCGGCAACGTCAACGCCAACCGCGACACCGGCTTCGGCATCGCAAACTCCGGCTATGAGGCGCAGCTCGACGGCGTGCTCACCGAGATCGATTATTACTGGACCAAGGACCAGAGCCGCATCGTGCCGAAGGCGGGGCTGGAATATGTGCATTCGACCACCAGCGCCTTCCAGGAGGTCGGCGGCCTCGATCCCGTGACGGTGAGCGCCTCCACGGTCGAACGCTCGCAGCTCCTGCTCGGCGCCGAGGTCGGTCATTACTTCATCTTCGACCAGAAGATCCTCGATCTGTCGGCCTACGGCAAATTCGTCGACAATTTCGCGCAGGACTTCGGCTCGGTGCTGGTCAGTCTCGGCCCGCAAAGCATCTCGGTTGCCGGCATCGGCGAAAGTCAATATGGCGCCGACGCCGGTGCGGCGGCGTCGCTGAGCCTCACCAACACGGCGCGGCTCTACCTCAACTATGACGGCAAATTCCGCGCGAACCTGCAATCGCACCAGGCGACGCTCGGCTTCGAATACAAGTGGTGAGGGCTGCGCGCCCCTCGCCGCGCGGGGCGATGAGGGGCGGCCACTGCCGTTCGGGCCGTTCGGTGGCATCAGCGCGGCGGGATGGCCAAGCCTCACTTCACCTGGTCCGCGATCGCCGCGACGCCGGCTGCGGCGCACGCCTCGTCCTTGTCGCCGCCGGGCGACCCGCCGACGCCGAGGCCGGCGACGATCTCCGATCCGCGCTTGATCGCCACGGCGCCGGGAAGGGCGACGACATTCGGCGCGCTCGCCAGTTGTGCACCCGTGCCGTTCGGATATTTCGCGACGAGCTGAACGAACTCGCTGGTCCGGTCGAGACCGAAGATCGGCCCCATGGTCACCACGGTGTAGGCCTTCCGGAACGCCGAATCCTTGGTGTGAACGGTCGCGTGATCGCCGCGGAGCTGAACGACGACCAGGCCCGACGTGTCCACGACAAAGGCGTTCACGGCGTAGCCATGCTCGGCGCAGGACTGCACGGCGACCTGGGCCGCCTTGGTGGCGAGGGTGAGCGGCATGTAATATCCGCTCGTGGCGACCTGCGCTGATGCCCCGGAGGCGCCCAGGAAAGCCGTGGATAGAGCTGCGAAGATGGCAAACCGTTTCATTTTTGGTTCTCATTGATGGTGGGTGGTGCTGCGGCGGCATGAGGCCGTGGCGGGTGGACAGCAGGGCGGGCGAGTGGGTCCGCCTGCTGAATCTGGTCATGGCAGCCAGCGCGCGCGGCTGCGCCTGATCACGGCGCGCCGCGGCGGCTGCCCGGCTACATGTCGTGCTGAGCGAGGAAGCTGCGGATCAATGTCGCCGCCTCGTCCACTTTCTCGTCGAGGGCGAAATGGCCCGCGTCGAGCACATGGACGTCCGCATCGCTGACGTCGCGCTTGTAGGCCTGCGCCTCCGCCAGGGCGAAGGACGGGTCATATTTGCCCCACAGGACGAGAAGCGCGGGGTGGTGCTGCTTCAGCCATTGCTGCCAGGACGGATAGCTCGCGACATTCGTCTGGTAGTCATAGAAGAGGTCCGACTGGATCTGACGCTGCCCCGGCTGAGCCAGGTGAGCGGCTTCCCATTCCCACGCCTCGGGGTCGTAGCGTTCGGGATTCGGGGACGAGCCGATGTGCCGCAGCTTCGATCCTACCAGCGAAATGAAGCCCGGGATCACCTTGTCCTCATAGGCGGCCCGGTCCTTCCAGAAGGCCTTGCGGATGTCCCATGCTGGTCCGAGGCCGTCTTCATGAGCGACCGCGTTCTGCACGATGATCGCCCTGACGCGTTCGGGATGCGCGACCGCAAGGCGCATGCCGATAGGGCCGCCATAGTCCTGCTGGTAGAGCACGTAGCGCGTCAGCCCGAGCTGTTCGGTGAAATGGCCGACGATTTCAGCCAGGTGGTCGAACGTGTAGTGAAATTGCGCCGCCGGTGGTGAGTCGCTCTCGCCAAACCCCGGATAATCCGGCGCCACCAGATGATAGCGATCGGCCAGCAGCGGAATCAGCGCAGCGAACATCCGCGATGATGACGGATAGCCGTGCAGCAACAGGATGGTCGGCGCATCCTTCGGCCCGGCCTCGCGGTAGAAGACATTCAGCCCGTCCACCTTGACCGTGTGGTAGGTGGTGGTCGAAGAAACCGACGCCACCGTTTGCGCGTTCGCCGCGCCGAGCGGCAGTGAAAGGGCCATTGTCGCCGCGAACAGCGCGGCGGCTGGGGACTGTTTCATGATGGGAAAGCCTGCTTGCGTTGAGAACTGGGGAAAATGCCGGCCGGCCGGTTGTCGCGGCCGATCGGCGGATCAGGTTGCGAAGACGGCCTTGATCTCGGCGGCGACCTGGAGCGCATTCTCGTCGAGGACGAAATGGCCGGCGTCGAGCCAGACCAGCTTGGCATCAGGCAGGTCGTCGAGATAGGCGCGCGCGCCCGGCGGGATGAAGAACGGGTCGTTCTTGCCCCAGACGATCAGGGTCTTCGGCTTGTGGGTGCGGAAGGCGGCCTGCCACTCGGGATAGAGGCCGATATTGGTCTTGTAGTTCTCCAGCAGATCGACCTGGTAATCCTGCACGCCCGGACGATCGAGCAGCGCCTGGTCGAGCACCCAGTTGTCCGGGTTGATGGCCTCGGGGTCCTTGGCGCCCACCAGCCAGTGGAACTTGGTGCCCTCCAGGCTTATGAAGTCGCGGGCTGGCTTCTCGGTCTCCGGCGTGCGCTTTTCCCAGAGCGGTCCGATCGCCTGCTTCGGCGCATCGCCGACGCCCTCCAGGTAGGCGTTGGCATTCTGGATGATGAAGCCCTTGACGCGCTCCGGGCGCTGGCTGAACAAACGGAAGCCGACCGGGCCACCGTAGTCCTGCATATAGAGGATGTAGTGCTTCAGCCCCAGCACATCGACCAGGCCCGACACATGGGCCGCCAGGTTGTCGAACGTGTAGCTGAATTCGTTGCGCAACGGCGCGTCGGAATGACCGAAGCCGATGTAGTCCGGCGCGATCAGGTGGAAGCGATCGGCCAGCATCGGCATCAGATCGCGGAACATCTGGCTGCTGGTCGGCAGGCCGTGCAGCAGCAGGATGGTCGGGGCCGCGCGGTCGCCGGTCTCCCGATAGAAGACCTTGCGGCCATTCACTTCGGCGGTTCGGTGGTAGATGCGGGTCATGAGTGGCTCCTTTGGGATTGCTGACGTCTCGCCGGTCCGCCGAGACGCTACCGGCGCGTTGCAGGCTCCGTTTTGAGGTCTTTCACGATCGCGCGGCAGCCGGTAAAATCGAGAGAGGACCTCTCGTATTGTGGAAGACCCGGTGGATCGCCTGGACGCCATGCACGTGCTGCTGACCGCGGTGGACAGCGGCAGCCTGTCAAAAGCCAGCCGCGCTCTGCGGCAGCCGCTTGCCACGGTGTCCCGCAAGGTGGCCGAGCTGGAGAGCCATCTGAAGGCCACCTTGCTGATCCGATCGGCGAAGGGGCTGGAGCTGACTCCAGCGGGGCGATCCTACGTCACCGCCGCGAAGGCCATCCTCGAACAGTTGTCCGAAGCTGAGCGGGCGGCAGCTGGCGAATACACCGAACCCAAAGGGGATCTCACGGTCACGGCTCCGACCATGTTCGGGCGTTTGCACGGGCTACCCGTGGTGACGCGGTTTCTCTCGGCGTTTCCGGATGTGGCCGTCCAATTGCTGTTGACCGACCGAGTCGCACATTTCCTCGATGACCAGATCGATGTCGCGCTTCGCATTGGGGAGTTGCCGGACAGCGCTCTGACGGCCACGCGCTTGGGCACAGTGCGCAGGCTCATATGCGCAAGTCCGGAATATCTGGCGGCGAATGGTGTGCCGCTCACGCCCGATGATCTGGCGCAGCACAGCGTGATCTCGTTCGAGAGCGTCTCCTCCCCGACGACCTGGACGTTCGAGTCCAACGCAACCGTCATCAGCGCGTCGTTCCGCTCGCGGCTCAGCGTCAATACCATCGACGCGGCGATCGATGCTGGTCTGTCGGGCGCCGGGCTGATCCGAACGAATTCCTACCAGGTGGTCGATCACGTTCGCAGCGGCCGGCTGGCGATCGTTCTCGAGAAGTTCGAGCCTGCGCCGCGGCCCGTCCATCTTGTCTACGACAAGCAGGGCCGCCTTCCGCTAAAGTTGCGCGCCTTCGTGGACTTCGTCGTTCCGCGTCTGCGCGAACGGTTGGTGCAGGCGGATCTTTGAGCCGGTTCTCGTGACAGCGCAAGCTTGCAGGCGCCTAGAACGGCTGCCTCGCGATGTACAAGGATGGTGGGTCGACAGCTTGGCGAGCTTGCGGATCGGCTGCATCAGCCGCGCTCGACGCTGACCACACGGCCGCGCTCGATGGCGAGCGCGAGCTGGCCGCGTTTGAGCGCCAGCGCGGCTTCGCCGAACAGCTCGCGCCGCCAGCCCTGCAGCGCGGCGACCTCGGCCTCGTCGTCGGCGGCGATCTCCTCGAGATCGTCGACGGTGGCGATCACCTTGCTGGCGACGCCATAGCGCTCCGAAGTCATCCGCAGCAGCACCTTCAGCAATTCGACAATGGCGGCGCCGTTGGAATTGTTGCGCGGCTTGTCGAGCTTGGGCAGGGTCGCGAGATCGCGCTCGAGCCCGCGCTGCACGGCGGCGATGATGTCGCCGCCCCATTTCGAGCGCTCGAAACCCTTCGGCAGCGAGCGCAGCTGGCCGAGCTTTTCCAGCGTGGCCGGCGCATGCGTTGCGATGTCGCCGACGGCTTCATCCTTGAGCACGCGGCCACGCGGCACGTCGCGGCTTTGCGCCTCCTGCTCGCGCCAGGCTGCGACCTCCATCAGGACCGCAAGCTCGCGCGGCTTGCGCACCCGCGTCTTCAGCCGCTCCCAGGCGCGCTCGGGATGGAAGTCATAGGTTCGGGGCGAGGTCAGGATCTCCATCTCGAGGGAGACCCAGTCGCTGCGGCCGCGCTTCTTCAGGTCGGCGTCGAGGGCGGTGAACACGTCGCGCAGATGGGTGACGTCGGAGACCGCGTAGTGGATCTGCTCCTTGGTCAGCGGCCGCCGCGACCAGTCGGTGAAGCGATGGGTCTTGTCCGGCCGGTGACCGGTGATGCGCTGGACCAGCTGGTCGTAGGCGATGGAATCGCCATAGCCCAGCACCATCGCCGCCACCTGGGTGTCGAAGATCGGGTGGGGCAGGATCCCGGCCCGGTGCCAGACGATCTCGATGTCCTGGCGGGCGGCATGGAATACCTTCAGGACCTTCTCATTGGCCATCAGTTCGAAGAACGGCTTGAGGTCGATGCCCGGGGCCAGTGCGTCGACGATGACGGCCTCTTCGGGGCTCGCCATCTGCACCACGCAGAGCAGGGGATAATAGGTGGTTTCCCGCAGGAACTCGGTATCCACGGTGATGACGGGATGCCGGGCGAGACGGCCGCAGACGGCCGCGAGCTCCGAGGTGGTGCTAATCACTTCCATTTAAGAAAGGCGTTCTGCCGAAAGTGCTGATCTGTCAAGGGTCTTCCGGTGTATTCGAGCCCTGCGGTCGAGTCCAGCCACAGTCGCCCCGGGCGAGCCGGGATCAGGCGCCATTCCGTGCCCTTGCCGAGGGGGCGACGACTGGAAATCCAGTGAACCAATCCGGCGGGGGATCGACCCCGGCGGGGCGTCAATTGGCGCCATCCGGCGCAAAAATGGCGGATTCGTGCCAGCGGCAGCCGAAGCTACCGTGGCGCGGCTTCGGAGAGGGCGGGGCGCGCGAGCCTAAGAAAGTCGAGCTTGTGTCTGGTCGAGCCGTCGCCGGTCGCAAGATCGCTCAGGATTTCCCCCATCACGCTGCAGAATTTGTAGCCGTGACCGGAGCATGGGGAGGCCAGCACAACCTGCTTATGCAGGGGGTGATGGTCGACGATAAAATGCTCGTCCGGCGTGTTGGTGAACATGCAGGTGCGAAGGGCCATGGTCGCCCCGTTGCCGTGAGGAAAATAACGCGCCGCAAATTGGCGCAGCAGGGCTTCGTCGAGCTCGTCGGGCTCGCGCCGCAACAGGTCGGGCGTGCAGCTCTCGTTGCGATGATGGTAACGGCCGAACTTGAAGCCGGGGACCTCATAGACGGGGAATCCGTAATAGCGTCCTTCCTCCACGTCCAGGTTGAACACGGGGAAGCGCTGCGGGGTAAACCATTCCGGACGCGTCGGCTGCAGCCACGCCAGCACCTGCCGTTCCGGAACCGCGAGCGGCCGCGCGACCGGCACCAAATCGCCGATCCATGCACCGGCCGTGATCACGAGCCGTCCGGCTTCGTAACGCGCGCGGTCGGTGGACACGACCACGCCCTCTCCAGCTGGATGGGCTTCCCAGCCGAGAACCCGCTCGCGTGCGTGGATATCGGCGCCATGTGACATCGCAGCGTTCACATGGGCCGTGATCGCGCGCTCGCTGGCCAGCAATCCGCCTTGAGGCTGGAAAACGGCCCGCGTGCCCGGGAGCAAATTGTAGCCGGGATAGCGGTCATTGATCTCGGAGGCCGTCAGGACCTCGTGGGGCAGTTCGTGCAGCCGTGCCGATGCGAGTGCGCCTCCGAACAGGTCGCCGTCCTCGGGGCCGGCATCGATCGAGCCGGTCGTCACCAGCAGCTCCTGGCCGCTCAGCTTCTCGATGTCGCGCCAGAGCACCAGCGCGCGTTGCAGGAGCGGCACGTAGTCGCTGTGCTCATAATAGGGAAGCCGGATGATGCGGCTTATGCCGTGCGACGAGCCCATCGCGTGCGGGATGTCGAACCGCTCGAGTCCGAGAACGCGCTGGCCCCGGCGCGCCAGGTGAAAAGCCGTCGCGCTCCCCATGCCGCCAACGCCGACGACAATGACATCGTACATCATGCTACCCCATCGATCGGCAAGCAGTGTCAGGCCGTTCTGATGGGCGCGACTATGTCAGGCGAGTGCCGGCCGCTCTTGTCTTTAGGCGACACCGGCTGGTACGAATCCGACAGGACCGATGGAGGAGCCTTTCGCGGCAAACGTGACCGCTCAGACGGGTGTCGCGTGCTCGCGTGCGAGGGTGCGCAGCTGCGAGGGCGTCCGGTCGAATTGGGACTTGAAGCTTCTCGAGAAATGCGAGCAATCGTTGAAGCCGCAATCGAGGGCGATCTGGGTGATCGACCGGTCGGTCTGCTCAATCATCCACCTGGCGCGCGCGAGCCGAAGGCGAAGCCGGTATTCGCTCGGGGTGACGTCGAGGTCAGCGACGAAGCGGCGCTCCAATTGGCGCAGGCTGACGCCCAAGGCGCGGGGCAACCGCGAAAACAGCGAGCCGTCGTTCAAATTCTGCTCGATGATCAACATCGCCTCGCAGACCAGGCTGTCCGAGGCTTTGCGCGTCAGCGATGCTGCCGGCTGCAGCGGGTTGGACGGCAGCGGCGCATCTTCGATCAGGATCCGCAGGCTCTTGATGGCCTCGGCCTGGCCGCAATGGCGCTCGATCAAATGGGCCGCCAGGTGGACGACGCTGGTGCCGCCCGCGCAGGTCATGCGGTCCCGATCGACCACGAACATCTTGTCGGACCGGACATTCATGGCCGGAAATTCCTCGAGAAAGTCCTCGCGGTGAAACCAGCTTGCACAGACGTCGTAACCGTCGAGCAGGCCGGCGCGGGCCAGGATGAGCGGGCCGGTGCAAAGGCCGACCAGCGGCACGCCCTTGCGTGCGGCCTGGCGCAGGAAGGAGAACGTCCCGGGGACGACTTTCTGACCGCCGTGAAGCAGGCCGCCAACGACCACGATGTAATCGTACGCTGACGGGTCGCTCATTTCGGCCCAGGGCTGTACGGTCGCGCCGCAGCTCGACACGATCGCCTCGCCGGGCCGTCCGAGTATGTCCCAATCGCACCTAATCCTTCCGCTGCGGTCACCATCGTCCGCCGCCAGCCGCAGCGCGTCGACAAAGCCGGCAAAAGCGGTCAGCGTGAAACGCGGCGCAAGCACGAAGCCGACACGCAGCTTCCGCGCCGAGGATTTGGCATCCGGTGACGTTCTCTTGGTTCGGCCGTCTTGCCGCATGAGCATGTTCCGATTGATCCCAAACGAGGCGACGCCTGCGGGGCAGGTGATGTCGCCTAACCACGATAGCTCGTCGCATTTATGCAAGCTGCGTGCCGCTCCTTGGGCTATCGGTCGGAGCAAGACGGAGAAGACGAGATGCGGATTCGGTTATTGGGAACGGGCACGCCGACACCGTCCTTGCGGCGTATGTGTTCCGGCTATGTCGTCGAGACGGGCAACGACGTCATCGTATTCGACCACGGCTTCGGCGCTCATCACCGCCTTCTGGAGCTCGGGATCGCCGCCACGAAGGTCTCGCATCTCTTCCTCACCCATTTGCACTACGACCATTGCGGCGACTACGCGCGCCTGGTTCTGACCCGATGGGATCAGGGCGCGGGGAAAGTGCCGGAGCTACCGGTCTACGGGCCGCCGCCGCTCAAGCAGATGAATGCTGCGCTTCTCGGAGAGGGCGGCGCCTTCAATTCGGATCTGGTGGCACGCACGTCCGACGATTGCAGCCTGCGGATCTACGAGGCGCGCGGCGGCGTCCTGCCGCGCGTCAGACCCAACCCGAAGCTCACCGAGCTGGCACCGGGTGCGGTCATCGAGGAGAAGGAATGGAGAGTCGAGGTCTCGGAGGCGAGGCACTTCCAGCCATATCTGGCGTGCCTCGCCTACCGCCTCACCACGTCAGCCGGTTCGTTCGTCTATTCGGGCGACAGCGGCCCCTGCGACGGCATCCGGAAGCTGGCGCGCGACTGCGACGTCCTCGTTCACATGTGCCACTACATTTCCGGCACGCAGCTCAGCGATGGCTTCGCAGAATCCTGCATGGGCCACATGGAGCTGGCACGGCTCGCCCAGGACATCGGCGTCCGCAACCTGGTGACGACGCACATCACGGAGCAGTTCGACAAGCCGGGCGTCCGCGAGCGCGTCATCGCCGAGATGGGCGCGGTCTTCAAAGGCAATCTGTTCTTCGGCGAAGATCTGATGGAGATCCCGCTGGCGCCGCCCGCTCCGGAAAAGCTCATGTAGCGGGCGACGGCGAGCGGTCGACGCATGATCGAACGTCACTCCGGGCTCCATTCACTATCCTGCGGCAGCGGAATGCCTCACACGACCATCCATAAGACCGATAGCCGCGGGCGGCTCAGGAATTTGCGGGGGGAGCTGATGTTGGAAGATCGGGCGCATTCGCCGGTGCATGACGACGTGGACGATGCAAATCGAATCGAGAAAAAGGCCATATTGGCGGCATCGATCGGAACGGCGCTGGAATGGTACGACGTCTTCCTTTTTCTTTCGTTCTCGCTGCAGATATCCAAGCTGTTCTTTCCCGCGGCCAATTCCTGGGTCTCGCTGCTGGCGACCGTCGGGACATTCGCGGTATCCTACATCATGAAGCCCGTCGGCGCGCTGGTTCTGAGTTCATATGCCGATCGCGTGAGCAGGAAGTCCGCCTTGAACGCCACGCTCATGCTGATGGCAATCGGCATCAGCATGACCGCCTTTACGCCAAGCTTTGCGTCGATTGGCCTGTCCGCGACCGTCATCATGATCCTCGCACGTTGCGTCCAGGGGTTCTCGTCCGGCGGCGAGTACGGCGCTTCCACGGCCTTTCTGGTGGAGCGATCGCCGGCTGCGCATCGGGGCTTCTATGCGAGTTTCAATATCGCAGCGCTCGGCCTCAGCTCCGTTCTGGCGGGCATAGCCGGGATGCTGGTCGGCGGCCTCTTGACGCCGGATCAGGTGCTGGCGTGGGGGTGGCGCCTGCCGTTCGTTTTCGGGCTTTGTGTCGTCCCGGCCTCGCTGTACATCAGGCGGGTCGTGCCGGAGGCGGACGTCTCAGGACGTACGATGCCGAAGTCGCCGATCCGGGAGACCGTTGCCGGACACAAGCGGTATCTTCTGCTCGGCATCGGTGCCTTTGCGCTCGTGACGGTCGCAAATTATTGCCTGGCTTTCTATCTGCCGACCTACGCTGTTCGCAATCTCGGCCTTCCACCGGTCAGCGCTTTTGCCGGCACGCTTTTGATCGGCAGCATACAGGCGGTTCTTGCGCCGTTTTTCGGGGCCTTCTCCGATCGCTATGGCCGGACGCCCATCATGCTGTTCGCGTCCCTCGGGCTCGCGCTTCTGGCAATCCCATGCTTCCTGGTTCTGGTCGGGCGTCCAACGGTTGCGATGCTGCTGCTTTCGCAGGGCGTGTTGGGGACGATGTTGACCGCCTATCAGGCCCCGATGCCGGCTTTGCTCTGCGATCTGTTTCCGGCATCGCTGCGGGCCACCGGCGTGGCCATCGTGCATGATTTTACTGCGACCCTGATCGGAGGGTTGACGCCGCTCGCCATCACTTTCGCGATCGGCGTGACCGGCAACAACCTCGTTCCCGGCATTTATGTCGGCGTTGCCGCCGCAGCGAGTCTTGCCTGCATCTTGATGATCCGCGCGACGTTCTACGCGTCGCGCCGTTCGCAGGTCTTGCCGTCGTCAGGCCAAGTGCTCAGGTGAGGGCACCCGTGCCGCCCGGAGGAGCCGACCGCCTTGGTCAGTGAACCCGGCGGCGCGGTCGCTCGCCCGAGGGCACCGCCAGCACGATCACGCAGAGGGCGAGCATCGCAAGCCCCATGAACTCGAATACCAAGGCGTCCACGGCAATATCTCCCAACAAACACGCTCAATTTGTTGGGGCCGCGTTGAGTGTTTCTTAATTGATGCGGGGCGGGGCGGCGGCGCGTGTCCAAATGGTGGACGGGGAGTTAACGGGCTCTGTCGAGGGGGAAGGGCTGTCGCTCACAACCGGGAGAGAAGCTCCGCCTTCTTGGCTGCAAACTCTTCCGACGACAGAATGCCCTTCTTGTGCAATTCGGCCAGCCGCTCGATCTTGGCGAAGAGGTCCATGTCCTGGGCACTGTCGGGCCGATACGGCTCGCTGGCAGCCGCCAAAGGCGGCTCCGCCGCCTTGGTTTGCACGCCGTCCACCGATACGACGGGCAGAGCCGAGATGCCAACCGTCCCATGCTGGCTGGTCAGGGTCAGCGAACCGCCGCTCCCCTGCTGCTGAGAGACGCCGCTGATCTGGTGATCCAGCGTGTCGTAGACGGTCACATGTCCGCCAAGCTCGATTGCCAGTCGCTGTTTTCGATTGAAATAGGCATAGCGGACCTGGTTTTGCGCGCCGGTCCCGCTGGGAAGCCCTAGTTCCGCTGGCCACCATTGACCCGACGCTCCGCCGGGTGCTTCTGGCACGAACAGGCTGACCGAACCCGCATCTCGGATATCGTGGGCGCCCTCCTGCTGGCCGCCGCCCTGCCTCTGTGATTGAAAGTCGAACGGCATCGAGGCTTGCGCAGCCAGGATTTGCGACAGCTCGGAACACAAGCCGTCGACTTTCGCCTTGAGGCCATGATTGAACATGTCCCCGATCATGGTCATGCCGCCCGGCATCCACTGCCCGGCACCGCCCAGTTCGCGATGGTCAAACTGCGCCATCGTCCCTCTGCTGTTCAGGAGAGCCTGCAACACCGTCATCACCGCGTCGGCGCTGACCCCGTAACGCTGAGCCAGATCGCTGATTTTCTGCAAGCCTTGGTCGGTCAGGCGGGGCAAGGAGCTTGTTCCTTCGGTACAGGAAGATATGTCCAGCCGCCCATAGTAGAAACCGAGTTTGTTATCGGCGCAAGAACGGTGATGACGCGGTCCTTGCGTCATGTGGCCGTTTGACCCGGGAGTGGACCAATAGCCTCGGCGCGTTCGCAACCTTGCTCCCCTCGTACATCGTTTTTCGGCTTTATGATAACGACCGTTTAAGTGCCGGTTGCTACGTTCTGTTGCCTAACATTGCGTCAGTACGGGATGAAGCGCATATCTCTCAAGGGCGTTGCGGTTGGCAACATTGTCGACATCGTTTCGTCGTCTATCGTCGGCTTCTTGGTGGCGATCTATGTCCTGATGTCATCGGCAGCTTCCGTGAAGGATATGGATGCCGCCAACCAGTTCGTGCTGGCGAGCGGCGTCTTCTGGTTCTGGTCTACCATCCTGGGCTCACTCGGCTCCGTGCTCGGCGGTTACATCGCGGCCCGCATCGCCAGACAAGATGACGTTCTCAACGGGGCCCTGTCGTCCATCCTTTGCGTCGGAGTCACCGTATACGCCCTGGTCAGCGGCGGCGCGGCGGGCCATGAAGCACTGTACTTGGTCTCGCTGCCGCTGAGCCCCGCGCTCACGGCGTTCGGCGGATACCTGAGCGCGCGGCAGAGGGGACGGCCGCGCTGAGCGGCGAACGGCGCGCCGCTACTGACTCCAAAGTGGTCCGCGCACGTCCTGGATTGATCGTCATCGCGCTTGATTGAGGATGATCCCTCGGATCGAGCCCGGGGCATGCTCTCCGAAAACCGCCATGCGCTTGCGGCAACGCGGCGCTTCAGGTCCGGATCATGCCCTACGTGCCGCAGAAGGTCTGGCACACGCGCTCTTCCGGCCGCGGCGGCTCGGCATAGGCGGCGTAGTCCGGCTGGTCCTCATACGGTTTCGCCAGCACGGTGAGCAGCTCTTCGAACGGGGCGTAATCGTCAGCGTCCACCGCGGTCTTGATCACCGCCTCGACGCGGTGGTTGCGCGGAATGAAGGCCGGGTTGACGGCGCGCATGGCGGATTGGCGCTCGGTGGCCGATTGCGGCTCCAGGGCGATCCGTTGCCGCCAGCTGGCGGACCAGGCGTCATAGGCCTCGGGCTCGGTGAAGAGCTGGCGCACCTCCGCGTCGGCTGCCGGATCGCCGGCGGCGTCGGAGAGGCGGCGGAAGGTGAGGGTGAAGTCGGCTGCGCCCTTGGCCATTTCATCGAGGAGAGCCTGCGCCAGCGCCTGGTCGTCCTCGCGCTCGGTGAACAGGCCGAGCTTGGCGCGCAGGCCTGACTTGTAGGCGAGGTTGAATTCTTCGCCAAAGGCCGTCAGCAGTGTCTGGGCCTCCTCGACGGCCTTGTCCTTGTCGTCCGAGAACAGCGGCAGCAGGCACTCGGCGAGCCGCGTCAGATTCCACAGCGCGATGCGCGGCTGGTTGGCATAGGCATAGCGGCCGAGCTCGTCGATCGAGCTGAAGACCTGGGCGGGATCGTAATGGTCCATAAAGGCGCAGGGGCCGTAGTCGATGGTCTCGCCGGAGATCGAGCTGTTGTCGGTGTTCATCACGCCATGGATGAAGCCGACCAGAAGCCAGCGCGCCACGAGCCTGGCCTGGCGCGCGATCACCGCCGAGAGCAGGTCATGATAGCGTCGCGCGCTTTCGGCCAGCTCCGGATAGTGACGCGCGATGACATGATCGGCGAGGTGCCTGAGCGCCTCGGTGTCGCCGCGTGCGGCGAAATACTGGAAGGTGCCGACCCGGATATGGCTGGAGGCGACGCGCGTCAGCACCGCGCCGGGCAGCGCCGTCTCGCGCATCACCAGCTCGCCGGTAATGGTGGCCGCGAGCGAGCGGGTGGTGGGAATGCCGAGCGCGGCCATGGCCTCGCTGACCACATATTCGCGCAGCACGGGTCCGAGCGCGGCGCGGCCGTCGCCGCGGCGCGAGAACGGCGTCGGTCCCGAGCCCTTGAGCTGGATGTCGCGGCGGACGCCGTCCCTGTCGATGACCTCGCCGAGCAGGATGGCACGGCCGTCGCCGAGCTGGGGCACGAAATGGCCGAACTGGTGGCCGGCATAGGCCATGGCGATCGGCTCGGCGCCGCCGGGCAGGGTCTTGCCGGCAAGGATCTCGGCACCTTCCGGGGTTTCCAGCAGGTCGGGGTCGAGCCCGAGATGGCGCGCCAGCGGCCGGTTCACCTTGATCAACCGGGGGGCGGCGACCGGGGTCGGGGCCACGCGGGCGAAAAAATTTGCCGGCAGGGCCGCATAGGTGTTCTGGAAGGGGAAATGCACGGTCATGGAGCCAAGATAGGCAGAGCAGCGGGCTTTTTCGAGCCCATTCCGGCGATCCATTCGGTTGCCGTGCGAAAGAGGCTCGGCTAAACCGTGCCGCAATTCGACAGAGGGCCTCAGGCGCCTTGGGCCCTCCGATTCTCACCTCCGACATCGTTTTGGACGCTCCATGCACCGTTACCGCACCCATACCTGCGGCCAGCTCCGCGAGACCCATATCGGCGAGACCGTTCGCCTGTCCGGCTGGTGCCACCGTATCCGCGACCATGGCGGGGTGCTGTTCATCGACCTGCGCGACCATTACGGCATCACCCAATGCGTGGTCGATCCGGACTCGCCGGCGTTTGCCGCGGCCGAGAAGCTGCGCTCGGAATGGGTGGTGCGGATGGAAGGCAAGGTCCGCCGCCGCCCCGAGGGCACCGACAATACGGAACTGCCGACCGGCCTGATCGAGCTCTACGTCAGCGACATCGAGGTGCTGGGCCCGGCCGGCGAATTGCCGCTGCCGGTGTTCGGCGAGCAGGAATATCCCGAGGATATCCGCCTGAAATACCGGTTCCTCGACCTGCGGCGCGAGAAGCTGCACCAGAACATCATGACCCGCGGCCGAATCATCGATTCCATACGCGGGCGGATGAAGCAGGCCGGGTTCTTCGAGTTCCAGACACCGATCCTGACCGCGTCCTCGCCTGAGGGCGCGCGCGACTTCCTCGTCCCGTCGCGCATCCATCCCGGCAAGTTCTACGCCCTGCCGCAGGCGCCGCAGCAGTACAAGCAGCTCCTGATGATGTCGGGTTTCGACCGCTACTTCCAGATCGCGCCCTGTTTCCGCGACGAGGACCCGCGCGCCGACCGCCTGCCGGGCGAGTTCTACCAGCTCGACGTCGAAATGAGCTTCGTCACCCAGGAGGACGTGTTCGCGGCGATGGAGCCGGTGATCACGGGCGTGTTCGAGGAATTCGCCAAGGACAAGCCGGTGACCAAGGGCTGGCCGCGGATTCCGTTTGCCGAAGCCATCCGCAAATATGGCAGCGACAAGCCCGACCTGCGCAACCCGATCGAGATGCAGGACGTCTCCGAGCATTTCCGCGGCTCCGGCTTCAAGGTGTTCGCGCGCATGCTCGAGGACCCCAAGAACCAGGTCTGGGCGATTCCCGGCAAGGGCGGCGGCAGCCGCGCCTTCTGCGACCGCATGAACTCCTGGGCGCAGGGCGAGGGCCAGCCGGGGCTCGGCTACATCATGTGGCGCGGAGAAATCGAAGGTGTTCTGAACACGACTAATGATGACGAGCGACGGCTTCGTGATCGTGTCGATCAACTACTGAAACAAAACGAAACGATCGAGGCCATCAAGCTCCTCGAAGAATGGCAAGCCAAGAACCCGGGGAAACCAACGGGTGCAAAGAAGGTCGTGTCCGGAGCAGGTCCGCTGGCCAACAACATCGGCGCGGAGCGGACGGCTGCGATCCGCGAGCAGCTCTCCTTGAAGGAGGGCGATGCGGCCTTCTTCGTCGCTGGCGATCCCGACAAGTTCTGGAAGTTTGCAGGCCTTGCCCGAACCAAGGTTGGTGAAGAGCTGGACCTAGTCGAGAAGGATCAATTCAAACTCGCCTGGATCGTCGACTTCCCGATGTACGAGTATGACGAGGAGAACAAGAAGGTCGACTTCTCGCACAACCCGTTCTCGATGCCGCAGGGCGGATTGGAAGCCTTGCAGACGCAGGAGCCGCTGTCGATCAAGGCGTTCCAGTACGACATCTGCTGCAACGGCTACGAGATCGCCTCCGGCGGCATCCGCAACCATCGTCCTGAGGCGATGGTGAAGGCGTTCGAGATCGCAGGCTATGGCGAGCAGGAGGTGGTCGACCGCTTCGGCGGCATGTACCGCGCCTTCCAGTACGGCGCCCCGCCGCATGGCGGCATGGCCGCCGGCGTCGACCGCATCGTCATGCTGCTCTGTGGCACCACGAACCTGCGCGAGATCTCGCTGTTCCCGATGAACCAGCAAGCCGTGGACCTGCTGATGGGCGCGCCGTCGGAAGTGACGCAGAAGCAGCTCCGCGAGCTGCACATCCGGCTGAACCTGCCGCAGAAGTAACAGGCGCCGCTCGCCGCGCTCTGCACCTCTCCCCGGCGGGAGAGGTCGGATTGCGCAGCAATCCGGGTGAGGGGCCGCTGCCTCAAGAGAGACCGTAACCCCTCACCCGGATCGCATCTCAAGATGCGATCCGACCTCTCCCGATGGGAGAGGTGAACCGAGCTCGCTGCCGGATCAACTCAACCAACGTGCACCGCGCTACAGCCCCGTCGACGCCTCGATCCTGAACTGTGCGAGCGCGGCCATCGGATCGCTCTTGACCAGCTGAAGCAGCTGCATCGCCGGCAGCTTGCCGATCGGCGTCAGCCTGATCACCAGCGTCTGCTGCGGGGTCTGCACGAACTGGCCGATCGCGGCCATCGCGGCGGCCGCATCGGGACTGACGCCGGCTGCCTGCGCGCCATTGGTCTTGATGGCCTCGATGAGGGCGCTGCGCGCGGCGTCGCGGCTGAGGTTTTGGTTGTGCGCATATTGGTCGACCAGAAGATCGACGCCGCCACCATCGTGCAAGGTGAGCTCCAGCGCGCCGGTCTCGATCTGCGCGGCGGTCGCGCCGGCCGTCAGCGGCTCGGCGAACAAGGCGCGTGGTACATTGGCAAGAACGATGCGGGCCTGGGCCTTGCCCAGTCCTGCGATCTCGAGCGTTGCGGGCTGCAGCTCCAGCGTGCCGGATGATTCGGTCCAGCCGGCGCCGAGATCGGCGTCGACTTGGGCAGTCTGCATCGCGGCTGCGAGCAGCGGTCGCAACACCGGATCGCTGGCCGCGACCGGGGCCGTCAGCTTCGCATTGATATGCGCCTGTGTCGGGATCGGTCCGACGAACGCGCCCCAGCCGATGTCGAGATTGTCGACATTGATCGGCTTGCCCGTGTCCTTGTAGGGCGCGACGAGATCCTTCACCTCGGCCCCGCCAAAAATCTGCAACAGCGCGAGCGCAGCCTCGTTCGGCGACCTGTGCTCGGGCTGTTGCATGGTGGCGGAGATCCGCATCAGCTTCGACAGATCGATCGATTTGATGAGGAAATGTCCGGCCCTCAGCGGTCCCTGCGGCGTCTGCGCATCCAGCCCATCGATGCCGAACTCGCTCTTGCCATTGTCCATCGAAAAATGCGCCGCCGCGACCGTCACCGGGCCCCGCTGCGTATCGACCGTGATGCCGCTGACGCCGAAATTGCCGAGATGGAGACCCTCGTAGATCGTCGCCAGCCTCTCGACGGTCTCGCGCGCCTGTGCAGGGGTTGGCTTGGTGCCCGACATCGGCAGCGCGGCGATCAGCGCCGGCAGCTGCAGCCGTGACGGCCGCACCGCGAGGTCGTCGACGACGACGTGATCGAAGCGCATGTGCAGATCGGGCGCCGACTTGACGTCATAGCCGTCGATCGAGACCTGCCGGTACATGCGATAGGACCGATCGTCATTGGCTTTCTGTGGATCGAGCACGGCGGCAACGGCAGTGGCATCGAAATCGTGAACGGCGAGATGTGTGAAGGTGCCGCCAAAGCCGTCGTTCTTGCCGGCCAGCTGCATGTTGTAGGCGAGCGCGCCCTTGTCGACCCTGGCCGTCGCCACCTTGCCGTCCTTGATGCCCTCGATGGTGATGCCGGAATATCCGACATCGCCGCCGCTCAGCACGGCCGAGTTCAGTTTCACCCCCACCGACAGGTTGGGAATCGTGACCGACGACGCAGCGATCCGGGTGAACTGCTCGAGCCCGAAGCGATAGACGTCGATGGTGGAGGCGCCTGCCGGAAGCTGCTCGACCTGCGCCGGCCCCGAAAAGTCCGATGCAGTGAGCTTGGGCAGCCGGTAGTTATATTGCAGTTGCGCGCCGCCGGAGGCGAGGGTGAAGCTGACGTCGATATCCGTGGCCTCGAGAAGATCGGCCGTCATGCGGCCTTGCTCGGGCTGGCTGACGCCGGAGGCGGTCAGGTTTGCAATCTTGACGGTGGTCGGCGGCTGGGTCGCGGTCTCCGTGGCGATGTCGGCGATGCTGATGGTGCGCTTCCACGGGTCATAGGAGATGGTGCCATGGCTCGCCTTGGCGCCGCTGCTGCGCATCCCTGCGAAGGCGGTCTCGACCCCTGCGGCGGCCCTTGACTGCGCAACATAGAGGAAGCCGAAATAGCCTGCGGCCGCCAGGACGACCAGAGCGGCAAGGCCGATCACGATCTTCTTCATTTCGTCAACTCCGGATTGCGCAGAGGGGTATTGCCGTATTCTCGGTCGAACCGTCGGGAATGGGAAGAGCCGGCAAGCCATCAAGGGCATGTGAACGCGCAGACGCTTTGAGACTTTTGCCCAGGCAGTTAATCGAATGTTGCATGCACATGGTGACACGTGCTTCACATCCGGCTCGTTTTGCCGGAAAAAGCTGAACGGCGCCGGACTGGCAGGTTGGGAGCCGGAAACGCGGGAGCACGTATGTCGTCCTACTCTGAAGACCTCCATTCGGCGGCGCTGGCCTATCACCGGCTGCCGCGACCGGGAAAACTCGAAATCCAGGCCATCAAGCCGCTCGCCAACCAGCGCGACCTGGCATTGGCCTATTCGCCGGGGGTCGCGGCCGCCTGCACCGAAATTGCCAAGGATCCGGCCCAGGCGGCGAGCCTGACCACCCGGGCCAACCTGGTCGCCGTCGTCTCCAACGGCACCGCAGTGCTGGGCCTCGGCAATATCGGCCCGCTCGCCTCCAAGCCCGTGATGGAGGGCAAGGCGGTCCTGTTCAAGAAATTCGCCGGCATCGACGTGTTCGACATCGAGATCGCCGCCGACACCATCGAGCGGGTGGTGGAGACGGTGGCGGCGCTGGAGCCGACCTTCGGCGGCATCAATCTCGAGGACATCAAGGGGCCGGAATGTTTCGAGATCGAGGCGCGCCTGAAGGAGCGCATGAAGATCCCGGTCTTCCATGACGACCAGCACGGCACCGCCATCATCGTGGGTGCTGCGATCACGAACGCGCTATTGCTCAACGGCAAGAAGCTTGCCGACGTCAAGATCGTGGCGTCGGGTGCGGGGGCGGCGGCGCTTGCCTGCCTCAACCTGCTCGTCTCGCTCGGCGCGCAGCGCAAGAACATCTGGGTCTGCGACATCGAAGGCCTGGTCTATGAAGGCCGCCCGGTGCTGATGGACCGCTGGAAGTCGGTCTATGCGCAGAAGAGCGACAAGCGTAAGCTCGCCGACGTGATTGCCGGCGCGGACATCTTCATGGGCCTGTCCGCACCCAATGTGCTGACCCCGGAGATGGTCAAGCAGATGGCGGACAAGCCGCTGGTGCTGGCGCTTGCCAATCCGACGCCCGAGATCATGCCGGACGAGGCGCGCGCGGCGCGGCCCGATGCCATGATCTGCACCGGCCGGTCCGACTTTCCCAACCAGGTGAACAACGTCCTCTGCTTCCCCTTCATCTTCCGCGGCGCGCTCGATGTCGGCGCCACCGCCATCAACGAGGAGATGAAGCATGCGGCGGTCGATGCGATCGCCCAGCTCGCGCGTGATGCGCCGTCGGATGTCGTCGCGCGCGGCTTCGACAGCGGCGAGGTGCAGGGCTTCGGGCCGGGCTCGCTGATTCCGAGCCCGTTCGATCCGCGGCTGATCCAGCGCATCGCGCCGGCGGTGGCGAAGGCCGCCATGGATTCCGGCGTTGCGACGCGGCCGATCAAGAATTTCGACGAATATACTGCGGGGCTGGAGCGCTTCTCGTTCCGCTCCGGTCTTGTCATGAAGCCGGTGTTCGGCAAGGCCAAGAGCCAGCCGGTCCGCGTCATCTATGCCGAAGGCGAGGACGAACGGGTGCTGCGCGCGGTGCAGCAGGTGCTCGAGGAGAAGCTGGCGAAACCGATCCTGGTCGGGCGTCCCTCGGTGGTGGAGACGCGGATCAAGCGGTTCGGCCTCTCGATCAAGGCCGGCCGGGATTTCGACCTCGTCAATCCCGAGGACGATCCGCGCTACCGCTCCTATGTGCAGTCCTATATCGAGGTCGCCGGCCGCCGCGGCGTCACGCCGGATGCCGCGCGCACCGTGGTGCGCACCAACAACACGGTGATCGCCGCGCTCGCGGTGATCCGCGGCGAGGCCGATGCCATGATCTGCGGTGTCGAGGGCCGCTACATGAGCCATCTGCGCCATGTGCGGGAGATCGTCGGCTGCTGCGAGGGGATCAGCGAATTCGCGGCCCTGGCGCTGCTCATCACCAGCAAGGGCGCCTATTTCATCGCGGACACCGAGGTGCGCTCGAACCCGAGCGCGGAGGAACTGGCGGAGATCGCGGCGCTGGCGTCCAGCCATGTGCAGCGCTTCAATCTGAAGCCCAAGATCGCCTTCCTGTCGCATTCGGATTTCGGCAGCTATGACACCGAATCCTCGCGCAAGATGCGCCGCGCCACCGCGCTTCTCAAGCAGCATCATCCGGAGCTCGAATCCGACGGCGAGATGCAGGGCGCCACCGCGCTGTCGGAGGCGACGCGCAAGCTGATCCTGCCGCAGAATCTGCTCGAGGGCGTCGCCAACATCCTGATCATGCCCAATCTGGATTCGGCCAACATCGCCTACCAGATGGTCAAGGTGCTGACGGACGCCGTGCCGGTCGGCCCGATCCTGATCGGGCCCTCGCGACCCGCGCACATCCTGACGCCCTCGGTGACCGCGCGCGGCATCCTGAACATGACGGCCATCGCAGCCGTCGAGGCGCAGGAGCGGGCGGGGCGGGCGCAGCCGACCCTGTTCACGTGACGTCTGTTCCTGCGAAACGGTGACAGTTTTGCGTTCAGAATGGGTCGCAATTTGATCGTTTGAAAAGCGCAGGCGGAGCCTCCATAATCCGCTCGCGTTTTTCTCGATCCCGCCCGTGCGTCTGACGAGGCCGACCATGCCAGCTTTGATTACTTTCGGGCGAATCCTGTTCGCCGCGCTGTTCGTCTATCTCGGTGCGAGCAAGCTCTTTGCCATCCAGCCGACCGCCGATTTCATCGCCTCGAAACTGACGATCCCGACCCAGCTCGCGCCCTATGTCACGCAGATCGAGAGTGCGACCGGCATGGCCATGCCGCAGCTGCTTGCGATCGGAGCCGGCGTGTTCGAGACGCTGGCGGGCCTGATGATCGCGCTCAATTTCGGAGTGCGGTTCTTTGCGATCATCCTGATCCTGTATGTCGGGGGCTCCACCTACTTCTTCCAGGATTTCTGGAATCAGAGCGCGCCTGAAAACGCCAACACCGTCGTCGATGCCCTGAAGAACGTCGCCCTGATCGGCGCGCTGTTCATCATCGCCGGCTATGGACGCGGGCCCCGCGCCGCCGAGCCGGCCTATGGAGATGTTTGAAGCGGCACGCCCGGCGGGACGCGTCTCGGCTCACCACGTCACCCGGACGCCGCCGGTGACCCCGTGGCTGTCGTCGCTGCCGTTGATGTCGCCATCGTAACGCAGGAAGATGCTGAGGCGCCGGTCGATCCGGGAGGCGAGCCCCAGACCGATCAGGGCGCTGTCACGCTGCGAGTGTGCCCCGGTGAGAGCGAATGCGGCACCCGGCACGCTCGCAAAACTGACGTTCACAAGCCCCGCTGTGTCTGCGAATTCGTGCGCCCAGACGAGCTTGGCCTCGGCGTGGACGAGGATCGTGTCATTGACGACGAGATCGCGTTCGATCCGGCTGCCGAGCGTCGTGCGGACCGAGTTCTCGCTGGTCCCTCGCATGGCGAGAGCCAGCGCGCCTGTGCCTGACTCGGTGACTTGGGCTTGATCCACGCTGATCGCCTGCAGCCCGACCAGCGGGGTGAGCGTGAAGCGGTCCGGCAGCGCGAAAGCGCGGCCTGCCTCCAGCGAGGACAGGAATTGGTTGGCATGAGCCGAGCCGGACGCCGCGGCCGGTGCGATGCCCGACAGCGAGATCATCCTGTGGACCTGGTTGTCGTCATAGGCATAGCCGAGCGTGCCGTCGACATAGAAGGCACCATGCGTCCAGCTGCCGTAGGCGCCGAACCCGTAGGAGTCGGTCTTGCCCGTCGGGGACAATCCAACGAGGTCGAATGTGCTCGCGGTGTAGCTGGCATAGGCCCCGAGCAGCAGGTCCGGCGCCACCTGACGGTCCAGTCCCATCACGGTGCCCCCGACCGAATAGTCCAGGGTATGGGCTTCCGAGCCGCCATTGATGCCGCCGAACAGCCCGACGCCGGAGAGCCAGGCGGTCCAGGCATCCCGCTTGGCCGTTCCGCGCGGGTCCTGCACCGATCCAGGAAGCGCATCGAACGCGAGCTGGACCCGCAGCGCTCCGGGTCCTTGCGCGAGCAGCGCGCCGTCGGGCGAGGTCGTGTGGCTCAGCGCGAGCTGTTCGCCAACGGTGTTGATGACGAGCTGGTCGCGGCGGATCGCGAGCGAGTTGAGGTCGGCATAGATCTCGGCCGCTCCACCGACCTGATCGAGGCCGCTGCGGATCAGGGATGTCGTGGGCTGCGACAGCAGCGCCGACGTGGTCGACAGCAGCGCGGGCGTTTGGCCGGCGCCGTCGAGCGCCTGCGCGACCGATCGCTGGTTGCTTGTCTGTGCCTGCGAGGCGAGGCTGCCGGTCTGGTGTACCGTCAGATCGACCTCGTTGACCGAGTAGCTGACGGCAAGGTCGAGCAATGGAGACAGCGTCGTGCCGGTGACCTGGGCGAAGCTGCCGCCCACGCCGGCCCCGGCGGTCACGATCACATAGCGGGTTCCGACGACATAGCTGCCGGCATTCGCGGAAAGCGCCAGGGTGCCGGCCAGGCTTGCGCTTCCGGCAACCGCAAGCTGCGAGGCCTGGCTCGGCGACAACGCGATGGCGAGGATGCCGGGACCGCCCTGGTCGTAGTTGCCCCCGACCGACAGCGTGCCGATCGAGCCGCCGGGCGCCACGGTGCCCGTCGCGTTGGAGACATCGCCGAGAATTGTGCCGTGCCCGCTCAATGTGCCGCCGCTCCAAACCGTCACGGCCCCGCCAAGCCGGGCGCCGGGGTTTGCCGCGTCGCCAACCTGCAGTGTCCCGCCGGTGACCATCGTGGTGCCCGTAAAGCCGCTGCTGTCGCCGGTCAGCGTCAGCAGGCCGGTATTTTGCTTGGTGATCCCACCCGCACCGGATATCACGCCGGAATAGCTGCCGGCGGAGGCCTGGTCGAACACCAGCGCGGCATTGTCGACGATGTTGCCGGTCGCGGAGGCGCTGTCGAGCTGCAGCACGCCGCCGCTCACAGTGGTGCCGCCGGTGTAGCTGTTGGTGCCGGTCAGCACCAGCGTACCCGCCCCGGATTTGCTCAGGCTGCCGGCGCCCGAGATGTTGCCCGCGATCGTCAGTGTCGTGGCATTGGTATCGATCGTCGATGCGCCCGTGAGGCTCACGGGCACGTCGAAGCTCTGCGTTGCCAGCGACTGCAGGATGCCGCCGGACAGGGTCAGCGAACCGGAGCCGATCGAGCCCGCGCCGAGCCGGAGTCTGCCGGCATCGATAATGGCGCCGTTCAGTGTCCCCGTGCCGGTGACGAGCGTCGTGCCGGAGGAGATGGAGATACTGTCCGCGGCGATGCCGAAGCTGCCTGTCGTCAGCGTGCCGGAAGTGATGTTCACCGCGGCCAGCGCGTTGCTGCCGCCGATCGCGCCTTGAAGCGTGTTCGATGTCGTGAAATTGACGGTGCCGGTATGGGCGCTGAGGCCGTCGATCGCCGCGGTGACGGCTCCGGAGCCGACGTTGAGCGTGCCGGCGCTGCCGATCCAGACATTGGTGGCCGCCAGCGTCGTGTTGTTCAGGGTCAGGCTGGCGCCGTTGCCGATGCTGACGCTGGCGAGCGAGTTGGTGCTGCCGATATTGCTGTCCGCGAGCACGGTGCCGTCGATGACCAGCGCGCCGCGGCCGGCGGTGTTGCCGTTGATGGCGCCGATGAAGAGGTTGTTGCCCTCAAGAATCAGCGTGCCATAGGCGCCGCTACCGCTCCCCAGGGTCGCCGTCGAGCGAAACTCCGACCCGTTGACCGTGAGGCTCGCACCGTCATCCACGTGGGTGTCGATGCCCGCCACAGATCCAACGATGCCGTCGATGGTGGCGTTACCGGTGACCAGGATCGTGTTGCCGGCGCCGCCGGCGCCGTCCAGCCGGCCCGAGACCGTCACGGTGGTGTTGCCCAGGGTCAGCACGCCGTTGCCGCCGCCGGCTCCGACCATGACGGTACCGGCGTTGATGGTCGATACCGCGCTGGCGTCGAGCGTCACGCCGCTGTTCACGGTGATGGTCCCGACCGCGGCGGTCGTGCCGATCGTCGCGCCGCCATTGAGGACCGTGGAAGCGGTTGCAGTGATGTTGCCCTGGCCCGCCGTCGTCGCATTGATCGCGCCGGTCGGCGAGGCACCGCTCAACAGAAGCTGGCCTGTCGGCGCAGCTGCGAAGGTGACGGTGGTCGGCACAGTGCCGGCCTGCACGGTGCAATTGGCGGTGTCGATGATCGCCGCCACACCGTTGTTGCAACTCGTTGCCCAGGCCACCTCGGACGTCACGAAAACCAAAACGATAGCGATCGGCCACGCGCCGATCCGCCGCCCACGCCTCATCCGCAGCATTTGATTGAACCGCCCCACATCAACGAATCTCGTCGGTGGGAACTCAACACGGCGTCTAAGATGCGGACAAGCAACCAGCGCGAGAGCAGGCGTGCAAGCTGTGGCAAACCCCGCGTTTGCGGTCGTCCGCTGTACACTAACCCCGCAGCCGGTCCTGTGTCTTCTGACGCCGCCACGGCGTCACCGTGACGTCGTTCTTCGCGTCCAGGATCTGCGGCTCGCCCGGCGTGAGCCCGTGTGCGGCGAGGACCTGTTGCGGCGAGCGCGCCGGCACGCCGCCGAAGCAGGGTTCACCACCTGGCAACAACACATGCGGCGCCAGCGACAGCCAGAACGTCTCGTAGCGATCCATGAACAGGTCGAACACATCGGGGCCGCCGATGACGGCGATCCGGCCCGATGCGAGACCGGCGAATTCGCAAGCCGCTTCAAAGCCAGCTCCGGCCGGATTCCACAGGATGGCTCTGGGGTTGTCGGGGTCGGCGGCCAGCGCGGCGATCTTGCGCGTCAGGATGATGCGCTTTCGCTGCGGCGCGTTGGGATGATCCTCCTGCGAGAAGCGCCCGTGCACGACCAGGTCGGCACGGTCGAGCGCGGCCGAAAAGAAGCTGTTGTCGGCGTCGAATTTGAGCTCGCCCGGCATGGCGCGATCGCCCTTGGAGAGCATGCCGTCGGCGGAGACGATGACATAGCCCTCGATGCGGAAGCGCGCCGTCTGCGGCATCAGGCTTCAGCCCACATCGCGCGGGTGCGATAGACCTCGACCGCGGGCTCGCATTCGCCAAAGATGTTGAGCTTGGTGATCGAGACCTGGCAGGCCTCGACGCGATCATCGGCGAAGCACTGCTCGACGATCTCATCGAGCAGGGTCTCGAGCAGCGGCGTATGCGGCCGCTCCGGGAAGGCCTTGAGAAAATTGCGCAGATGATCGTAGTCGATGTAGCCGAAGCTTGCGAGCCTGCGCTGCTCAAGCCTGGCGTACAGGCTGACATCGATCGACAGCTTGTTGGGCCGCTCCGGATATTGCTCCCACGGATGGATGCCGCAGCGCGTCTCCACGACCACGTTCTTCAGCCGTACGATCAGGTGGTCGGATTGTGAGAAGGTCATGCCTGAGGGTGTTGGAGCCTCGGCCGCTGCCGGCCGAGGCCTTGGGAGGAGTTGTCGATCGCTATTGCGAGACCGTCGTCACGACGCTGGAGACGGGACGCTGGCTGACGGTCGGCAGCTTGACGTCCTCCTTCATCAGCTCCTCGTCATATTGCGGCAGGGATTGCACCGGCGCTTTGGCGCGCATGGCCACCACCTTGTAGCCTTCGGACTTCAAGCGCGCCAACAGCGCCGGCAGCGCTTCGGCGGTGTGCTTGTGGAAGTCGTGCATCAGGATGATGCCCTTGCCGAGCTTGTCGAGCTTCTTGAAGGTGACGTCGATCACCTGCTGGGCGTTCTTGGCCTTGAAGTCGAACGAATCGAGATCGCAGGAGAAGATCGCGATGTTGCGGGTGCCGAGATAGGTCACCATCTGCGGCGGGTGCTGCAGCGCCGGGAAGCGGAAGAACGGCGCCGGCGAGACGCCGCCCAGCGCCCATTTCACGGCGCTGATGCCCTTTTCGATCTCGTCCTTGCGCTGATCGTCGGTCAGCTTCTTGTTGTTGAGGTTCTCGTGTGACCAGGTGTGGGTGCCGACGGTGTGGCCGGCGGCGTAAACCTGCTTGAGGATCTCAGGATAAAAGGTCGCATGCTTGCCGATCGAGAAGAAGATGCCGGTCGTGCATTGGTCGGCGAGCGCCTTGAGCACCGCCGGCGTATTCTCCACCCAGGGGCCGTCGTCGAAGGTCAGCACCACCTCGTGGTCGCGCAGGAAGTCGAGCTCCTTGAAGTGCTCGAAGCCGAAGCCGGGACCGCCGGTGGTGTCGATCTCGACCGTGCGCGCAACGCCGAGCGCGTCGGGATTGTTGCAGGGCGCGCGCGCCGGCTGGACCTGCGACGGAGCTGCCGCTGCCTGCTGCGGTGCGGCCGGAGCGGACGCAGCCTGCGCCGGCGCCGGCTGGGCGGCCGGAGCCGCCTTGGGTGGCGCGCTCTGCGACCACGCGATGCCGGGAGCACACAGCGAAACCGCAAAGATCAATCCTGCCACAACACGCATTGTCGTTTCCCTCGATTGCCGTAAGTCGCCGTCCGCCCGGCGTCCCAACCGTTTTACCCCGAAACATCATAGCCCTGCCGGACGTCAACGCAACGATTCAAGGGGGTTAGGCGCGACTTCTCCAGTGTGCCGGTTAACAGGCAGGATAGTTCTCAGCCGACCGCCAGCGCCCGTGCGATCGCGGTCTTGATGCGCGTGTCGGTCGGCTCGACCGCGGATGCGAACACGTCGGCGATGTAACCGTCCCGGCCGATCAGATATTTGTGAAAGTTCCAGCGTGGAACGTCCTTCGGCCGTGCCTCCGCCGCCCATCGGTAGAAGGGATGCGCATTGGGCCCGACCACAACCGCTTTGGCCGCGATCGGAAAGGTAACGGCATATTGGTGCTGGGCGGTCTCCGCAATCTCGGTCGCGCCGCCGGGTTCCTGACCGCCGAAATCGTTGGAGGGCACACCGATCATGCCGAGCCCGCGCGCACCGAACTCGGTCCACAGCTGCTGCAGCCCGGCATATTGCGGAGTGTAGCCGCACAGCGAGGCGGTGTTGACCACGAGCAGGGGGCGCCCGGTGTAGCCGGCGAGGCGAATCTCGCCCTCGGCGAGCGCTGGGAAGGAGAAGGCGTAGGCCGTGATTCGGCTGGTCGTCTCCGCACGCCCGCTCCGGGCCGCCGCCATGGCGAGTGCGCCGGCAATCATGCTCCTGCGGTCGATCATGGCAAACTCCCCTGCGGCTTGCGAGGCCGGGATGATAGCCGAGCAGGTCCCGCGATGCTGCTCAACAGCGCGTTATGACGTGCACCAGGGCAGCGGCAGCAGCGGCATGTAATAGCCGTGCCATTCGCAGACCGGCTGCGGGCCGGTGCGCTTGAAGGCATATTTGATCGGCTCGGACTGGCCGACGCCGACATGCAGCACGATCAGCGCCAGTCCGATCGGATAGGCCCATTTGTGGAATCGCAGATCGCGCAGGCGGTCGAGCAGCACGGCGCCGGCGAGGATGATGAGCGGATCGGTGAAGATGAAATATTCGCTCTTGAGGCCGCGCCGCACCCCCAACGTATCGATCGCGATCGCAGCGCACATCAGCGCCAGCGCCTGCAATGCGGCCCGGCGCTCGCCGCGGCGCCAGGCATAGGCGATGCCGGGGATGATCAGCCAGGTCAAGAACACGGTCGGCCGCGCCGAGGAATGCAGCACGAAAGTGTAGCGCGCCAGCACCGATCCCAGTCCCTGCAGCAGCAGCAGCACGGCCGACAGGCCCGAGCCGTGCGCGGCGTCCGCCGTCGAGGGATCGGCAAAGGTCAGCATCTTCTCCAGCGGATTGAAGACCGCGATCACGTTGTCGGTCGCGTAGGCGACGTTGAGGAGCAGCAGCGCGAGCGCAGCGCCGGCCGCGACCGCTGCGATCGCGGCCAGCGTCTCCGCGACGCTGATCCGCCACAGCCTGGCATAGGCGGGCATCGCAACCACGATGAAAGCCATCAGCGCGAGCTGGTAGACGCCGTAACGGCCGAGCAGCAGCGGATGGAAGCCGGCCGCATCGAGCAGATGACGGTCGAAGCCAGTCACCGCGAGCGGCCACGCGGCGAAAGCCGTTGCGCCGGCGATGAGGGCCGCCGCCATCGCCAGAAGCCAGCTTGTCCCGGTGTTCTGCCACAGGCCGACGCTGGCGCTGCGGATGCTGCCGAACGGCAGGATCACGAGCGGCAGCAGCCCGATCAGCAGGATGGCCTGCACCTTGTTCTCGAGCCCGAGCACGCATAGCGCGCTTGCTGCGGCCATCGCGAGCGGACGCCAGCGGCTCGCGTTGCGTCCGGCCACCATCAGGATCATCAGCGCGAAGATGACCGGACAGGCCGCGACCAGCTCGCTGCGCAGGATCCGCGAATGCACGGCAATGCCGCCGGACAGCGCAAAGGCCAGCACCGACAGCATAGCGATGCGCCAGTCGCGCACGATCCTGCGGACGAGGCCGGCGAAAATCAGCACGCAACCCGCCGCGATCAGAAAGGCAAGCACGCGGCCTGCGCGGACCGCCTGGGTCATCGCGGCATCGAACGCGGCCGTGTCGCTCGCCTTCGGGATCGCCGGCAGGGTCCATGCATCGAGCAGTCCGGTGCCGTGCAGCAGCGAGAACCAGGATCTGACGGTCAGGATGGTGAGGTAGG
Organism: Bradyrhizobium sp.; assembly: GCA_035293585.1. GTDB lineage: Bacteria > Pseudomonadota > Alphaproteobacteria > Rhizobiales > Xanthobacteraceae > Bradyrhizobium. The sequence goes on from DATGMN010000082.1 coordinate 40,446, forward strand.
CGGTGTGATCGAAGAAGTGCTGCGGCTTGCCATCGTTCATGACGAGCGCGTTGTAGATCACCATGAAATCCATGTCGGCGTTGCGCCAATACACGGTCGCGTAGCCGAACAGAAGAAACGATGCGGCGAGGCCGGCGATGACGGCAACAAGCCCCCTGCGCCAGGTGAGGCGGACCAGCCGGTCGAACGCATCGTCGGTAATGGCGGGGCGCTGTGCGCTGGTTCCAGCGGGCGCGGAGAGCTCACTCATGCGCGGCGTTTTAGCCGACCCGGCCGGAGACGTCACGCCGCCGATTCCAGGCTTCAATCGGGCATGATGCGTCCCGAGAACCGCTACTCACGTTTCCTGATCATGCGCCAGTGCTGGGACTCTGACACTTCATTCCGTCATTCCGGGGCGCCGCGTCAGCGGCGACCCCGGAATCTCGAGGTTGCGGCGCGAGATTCCGGGTTCGCCCTTCGGGCGCCCCGGAATGACACCGAGTGAATCAAGCGTCTGGGTCACAACACTAGCGCAGCGAGACGATGAAGTCGGTGCCTTCGCCGGTTTCGCCCTGGTTGATGCCCTGGTCGGACACAATGATCGAGCCGCCGGTGGTGAGCGAGTCGGTGATGCGGGCCATCACGTCGGCGGGGATGGTGATGCGGTTCAGGGCCTCGGCGGGGCTGTCGGCGGTGGGCACCGGCCTCGCCTCGGTGGCTTCCGCCTTGGCGCCCTTGCGGCGCATCGCGCTGCGCGGTTCGTCTTCGTGGGTTACGCTGCGGGTCGAGACAGGCAGCGACACCACCGACCAATGCACGATGTTGGGATCGGTCTTGTCGAGCTCGGCGGTGAACACATGCGTGCCGAGCGGCCGGTCGGACGGCGCAATCGTCACCGGCGACTCGAACAGCGGCTCAAAATTCTGCCGCACGTAAAGCTTGGAGTCCTTGCGGCTGATGAACACCGCAATCTGGCCCGCCCGCTTGGCGGCTTCGGCTTTCGCCGCCGCGGCCTTGGCGACGTCGGGCTGGCGGGTCTCGTCCTTCCTGGTCTCGGGCGCAGCGTCTGCCTTGGCGGCGGGCTTCGCTGCGGGCGCGGCCGCGTCGCCCGGCTTTGCAGGCTCGGCCGGCTTGAGCTCGGTCTTCGCGTCTTTCGCAGACGTATCGGCCTTCACATCGGCCCTGGTGTCCCTGCTTTCGACCATCGGCACGGAATTGCCGGCTGCCGGTTTTGAGGTGGCGAGATCGATGGTGAGATCGTCCTTCGGCGCCCGCGTCGCATCCGACATCATCACCGGCGCCTTGCCGGAGATGTCGCCGCTTGCATCCGCCGTGCGGGTCTTCTCGCGGGCCGCGGCGTCATCGGGCGAGGCGGTGTCGCCGTGGCCGACGGACGGCCGCAGCTCGAGCCCGGTCTCGACCTTGTCGATCCTGTTTTCGGCTGCGCCCTTGTCGGCCTTGGCGCCGAGCGGCACATCGGCTGGTGCCTCGGCCGACACTTGCGGCTGCACCTTCATGCTCGGGAGCAGGGGATGCGAGAAGCTCGCCGGCGAGAGCTCGCCCGGCGTGACCAGCACGCGCGCGCCCATCCGCGTCCAATTCCACATCTTGATCGCGAACGCCTCGGGCATGCGGATGCAGCCATGCGAGGCCGGATAGCCCGGCAGGACGCCCGCATGCATCGCAACGCCCGACCAGGTGATGCGCTGCATATAGGGCATCGGCGCGCCGCTATAGATGTTGGAGTGATGCCATTTGTGCTTCTGGATCACGCTGAACACGCCCATCGGCGTCGGGTGACCCTTCATGCCCGTGGAGACGGGCGCTTCCGCGAAGAAGCCGTTGGCGTCGTAGATCTTGACCTGCTGCTTGTTGATGGAGACGGCGATGATCAGCGCGCCCTGCGGCTTGGCGCCGGTCTCCTTGGCGGCAACGACGTCTTTGTCCTTCTTCGTCTGATGCCGCACCAAGGGCCGGCGCGGTGTTGCCGGCTCGGGCCGATAGTAGGTCGGATCGGAATCGGGATAATAATAGTAATAGGCGGCATCGGCGCGGGACATTGTGCCGATGGCACCGGCCGCAGCCACGGCCGCAACCCGCCAGAACTTTTGGCCTGCAATGTCGGCCGTCAAGATGCGCTGAAAAGCCAAGTGGAAGATCCTCAAAGTTCCGTTCGACAATGCCTGTTGGTTGTCGCAGAGCTGAAACACGTTCACCAGCACGCGGCGCGAATCCTCGCAAGTTTCACGTCGAGCGTAGCAAAAAAGCCTCACATTCCGTTAAGCGCAGACGGCCTGCGGCCTTCCGCGAAAGGTGTGGCGCGCCTACATGGCGAAAGCGCGGCCGCTGCCTTGTTCGCGACGCCGGCGAGGGACAGGCTTCACTTCAGGCGTCACAGCCATGAGTGCGGCCAAATCCATGATTTCAGTGCCGCTTTTTGGCTTCCCGTGCGGAGCTCGAAGCGGCGCGCGCGGCATGTTGGGAGAGTTTTATGACACGAGTTACCGCGACCAGGCGCACCGGATTGGCAGGCCTTTTCCTGTTGCCGCTGGTCTTGCTCACTTTTTCGTTTTCGGGCGCCGTTGCGGGCGACGAGCCCGACCTGATCTTCCGCCGCTCGACGGTGTTCAAGCTCATGAGCCCGAACGACAAGCTCGCCACCTATGGCGTGGATGATCCGGATGTCGAGGGCGTCGCCTGCCACTTCACCGTGCCGGAAAAGGGCGGTTACGCCGGCTGGCTCGGCCTTGCCGAGCAGGTATCGGACATTTCGCTGGCCTGCCGGCAGATCGGACCGATCCACTTCAAGCGCAAGCTGGAGCAGGCCGACGACATGTTCCGGCAGCGCCGCTCGATGTTCTTCAAGAAGATGCAGATCGTGCGCGGCTGCGACGCCAAGCGCAACGTGCTGGTCTACATGGTCTATTCGGACAAGCTGATCGAGGGCTCGCCGAAGAATTCGACCTCGAGCGTGCCGATCATGCCCTGGGGCGCCGCCGATGGCAGCGTGCAGAAGTGCGGCGACTTCATCCAGTGAGGTCGCAACTCCGTGCCGGCGCACTTTGCACCGGTGCGGGGCGGCGATGACCGCCGACCAGCCGGATGAATTGCTGCGGCCATGATTGCAGGGCATGGCCACAGCCCTGCTGCATCATCGCGCCACAGCGGGCGGGCCCTTGGCCCGCCAGCGCGGCAAGCGCCATTGCGGAATCGCGCTGCGGCGATATTTCGCCTGCAGCGATGTCGCCGTCTTTCATGATCGGCATCCTCCCCTTCGTCCGCGTCTGTGTAAGCACGGAAACGTAAAGAATCCGCGGTGTGAAGCTGCGCGCGGAGGTTGATAAAGATCCGGGCGAGGGAGTCTTCCCGGCACCTTTGGGTCCTTTCTTAACTCGTTGAAACAACGATTGTTTCGGTCGCAGTGTTTCGTCGGAACCACGGCCATGAAACAATCGCCCCCTCCGACGAAACCATTTTGCCGTCTGCGCGCAGAATTGGCGAAACGAAGCATGGTTAATCAGCTGCCATCACCAGGGGGCGACCACAAGCCGCCGGTGATAGCGGAGACAGTCGAATGCGGACGTTGAAGTACCTGCTCGCCTGCGCCTTTGTGCTGGCTACCTCGTCCATGGCCGGCACGGTGGACGGAGGCCTGCCCGGCATCGGCACCTTTGCCTATGGCGGTCCGCCGATCGTGTCTGCCGTTGTGGTGGCTGCGAACGAGAAGTAGTCGTTGATCATGCTGTTTAGACTTGGCGCTGCGACGCTCATCGCAACTCTGTCTCTTGCCCTATCAGCCCATGCTCAGTCCCGCGCGCCGGTCAGGTTGCCTGATCCGCGCGCCGATTTCGTGCGTCAATGCGCGCCGCACATGCTCGGCCGCTGGGCGCATCCGGAGCAGGTGTGCGGCTGCCTGCTCGATCACGCGGCCGCCGTCGTCGACGACAGCGATCTGCGCGAGGCGCTCCTCCGCGGCATCAGCGAGACCGGCGTACCGACCATCGAGAACGCGTGGGTGCCGCCTGCAAAGCAGTCGGAAATCGGCCCGACCTTTACCAAGATCGCCAAGCCGACGCTGCAGTGCATGTTCGATCCGGCGCAATAGCGCCGGCGCTCGTGCCGCTTGGTTTATTTTCCCGATTTCTTCGGCAGCCGCGGCACGCATTTGCGCGCGGGCACGACACCCGTCGGCGACATCTTGGAGCCGGAGAGTTCCTTCACCTGACCAGCGGGACAGGTTCCGTCGTCGACCAGGATACGCTGACCGAGCCGCAGGGTCCCGATGTCCTGCTCGCGGCCGACATACTGCGCATGTGCCGGGAAGGCCGGGGCGGATAGCGCGAGGGCGGCGACGGTTGCATAAAAGAAGCGGTGGCGTAAAGGCATCAGCATCGGTCTCCGCCGCATATCTCGGTTGAGCCGGCGAATGTAAGGACGGACTTGCGATTCTGAAAGACAGCCGGAATGCTGCCGCTTCGCCGCCGAATGGTCCTGGATCGGGCGGCTACAGGAAAATGGTGACGATGAATAGTGATATTGCCAAACGGATTGTCGATGCCGTCGATCTGGCCTTCGACGCGCAGCTTGCGACGACCCGTGATTTTGTTGCGATCCCCTCGACCCGCGGCGCCGAAGGCCCCTGCCAGGACATGATGGGCGACCTCTTGCGCGAACGCGGCTATGAGGTCGACGACTGGCAGATCGAGCTCGACGAGCTCAAGGATTTACGCGGCTTCGGGCCGGTCGAGACCGACTTTTCGAAGGCGCGATCCGTGGTCGGCACCTACCGTCCGTCCACCACGGCGGGCAAGTCGCTCATCCTGCAGGGCCATTGCGACGTCGTGCCGGCCGGCCCGCTCGACATGTGGGACACGCCGCCATTTTCGCCCGTCATCCGCGACGGCAAGATGTACGGCCGCGGCGCCTGCGACATGAAGTCCGGCACCATCGGCGCGCTCTACGCGCTCGATGCCATCAAGGCCGCCGGTCTCAAGCCGACCGCGCGCATTCATGTCCAGTCCGTGATCGAGGAGGAGAGCACCGGCGTCGGCGCGCTGTCGACCCTGCAGCGCGGCTATCGCGCGGATGCCTGCTTCATCCCGGAGCCGACCAACGGCAAGATGGTGCGCTCGCAGGTCGGCGTGATCTGGTTTCGCCTCAAGGTGCGCGGCCATCCCGTGCACGTGTTCGAGGCCGGAAGCGGCGCCAATGCCATCACCGCGGCCTATCATCTGATCAGCGCGTTGCAGCAGCTCGAGGCCAGATGGAACGAGCGCGCCAGGGCCGACCGCCATTTCAAGACGCTCAACAATGCCATCAACTTCAACCCCGGCATCATCAAGGGCGGCGACTGGGCCTCCAGCGTGCCGGCCTGGTGCGATGTCGACTGCCGGATCGCGATCCTGCCGGGCTGGTCGGTTGCGGAGGCGCAGGCGGAGATCCGCGCCTGTGTCGCGGCCGCCGCGCGCGACCATCGCTTCCTCTCCAACAACCCGCCCGAGCTCGAATGGTCGGGCTTCCTGTCGGAGGGCTATGAGCTGAAGGATGCGGCCGAGGCGGAAAGCGCGTTCGGCAAGGCCTATGATGCCGTCTATGGTGGCAAGGTGCAGGACCTCGTCTTCAGCGCACTCACCGACACCCGCTTCTACGGCTTGAACTACAACATTCCGAGCCTGTGCTTCGGCGCAAGTGGCGGGGCCATGCACGGCTTCAACGAATATGTCGAGGTCGAGTCGCTGCGCAAATTCACCAAGGCCGCCGCGCTGTTCGTCGCGGAATGGTGCGGGGTGGAGAGGGCGTGAAACCCGCGGCCAGAACCGCTTGTCATCGCCCGCGAAAGCGGGCGATCCAGTATTCCAGAGGCGGTGGTTAAAGAGCGGAGCGGCCGCGGCCTACTGGATTCCCCGCCTTCGCGGGGAATGACACCTTCGCTGCGCCCCTTACCTCCGACGTCATTGCCTCGCTGACCCGGCCGCTCTTATCCTTGGGCAAAATCGCACGGGAGGACGCATGACGCCGCTGGAAAAAATCACCGCCATGAAGATGCCCTTTGCGGAATTGAAGGGCGTCACCTTCACCGAGGCGAACCTGGACAAGGTGGTGGCGCGGATGGTGGTGCGGCCTGATCTCTGCACGCTGGGCCACATATTGCATGGCGGGGCGGTCATGGCGCTGGCCGATTCCGTCGGCGCAGCCGCGACCGTGATCAATCTGCCTGAGGATGCCAAGGGCACCACCACGCTCGAAAGCAAGACCAACTTCATCGGGCCGGCCAAGGAGGGCACCACCGTGATCGCCACCGCAACGCCGGTTCATCGCGGCCGGCGCACCCAGGTCTGGCAGACACGGCTGGAGACGGAGGAGGGCAAGCTGGTCGCGATCGTCACGCAGACCCAGATGGTTCTGGTATGAAGGTAGCGTGCACCTGCCATTAACGGTGGTCTTGCAAGGGACATTCAAAGCCGGTGGCGGCTCTTGAATTCCATGGTGCGATGCACAATATGGACTGTACTAGGGATTCGACGCTTCCTCGAGGGCTATCCACGAGGAGTTTTGACGTGCCATACGAAGATACCTATCGCCCGCGGCCGGGCTTTGGCTATGTGCGGACGCTGAGCCAGCGCGAAGAACTGCCGCTGCTCCGCGATCATCTGCTGCGGCTCGATCCGGAAAGCCGGCATGACCGCTTCAACGGTTTTCTGGACGACAGTTTCATCGAGCGCTACGCCGCCAAATGCGCCGACGACGGCACAATCGTCGTCGCCTACATGGAAAGCGGCGTCGTTCGCGGCGCGGCTGAGCTGCATCCGCCGGAGCAGTCGGAGGACGATCTGCCGGAGGTTGCCTTCAGCGTCGAGAAATGCGTGCGCCGGCATGGCGTCGGCAGCATCCTGTTCAAGCGCCTGATCTCGGAAGCGCAGTGGAAGGGCTACCATCGCCTGCGCATCACCACGGGCGCGCAGAACACCGCCATGCGCGCGCTCGCCGCCAAGTTCGGCGCGCGCCTCGTCTTCCGCAGCGGCGAGTCGACCGGGACCATCGATGTGCCGCCCCAGCCGCAGGCCGAGCTGGCAAAGCTTGCGATCGACACGCCCCTGGTCGCAGCCCGCGCGATGATGAATCTGAACCGCGCCTGCTGGAAGCTGTTTTCGAAAATGTCCGGCCCGGGGCGCGCGGCCTGAGCAGCGAAGGAGGGCGGGTCGAGCGCAAGCGAAACCCACCATCTTTCCCGAGAGCGCTGGGTTTCGCTGCGCTCTGCCCATCCTCGACATTCAACGCAAAAGCGCGACGGCGGGCAGCCGTCGCGCTTTTGCTGGTCTCGGATCCATGCCGCGTGACGCTGCGGCGAAGTTCTGATTTAAGCGGTGCGCTTGGCGGCCGTCGCGATGCGCCTGACCACGCGGCGCTCGACCACGACCGAACGCTGGGCACCTTGTTCGCCCGCGATCACCCGCGTGACGCCACCGCCACGGGCAGCCACGCGGCTCTGCTTCTTGACCTCGGCCTGGACCACGTCGAGCGGCATCCCCATCAGGGCCGCGGCGATCTCGGCCTGCTGATCCTGATCTTCCGTAATCCCGGTCGCTGCAAAGATCGCTTCTTCCAGGGTGGGCGGATCCCGCCTGACGCGTCGCGGTCCGTATTTGGTATTCCAGTCTTCGCTCATCGTGGCCTCTCGTCTGATCCGGGATACCTAGGAGCCATTATGTTGCATTGCAATATGAAATTGCTATGGCAGTTCAGCCATGCATTGGCAGATTTCCCCAAAATTTGATTGATGCGAATCAGGATTCTCGTTCTTGGCGGGGAGGGTCATGGCGCGGCCTCCACGGCCTGGACCGGCTGCGGCGCATATTGCGGCCAGCGTTTCAGCGCGGCGCGGCCGGCCTCGGTCAGCACGTAGACCCCGCGCTCGGCGCGGTCGAACCAGCCATAGACGTTGCTGAGCAGGATCTTGGGCGCATCGGGAATATCAGGCTTGAGATCGCGGACGCGCCTAGGCCCGTGCGACAGCGCCGCGGCACAGGCCAGCGCCTGCTGCCGATAGGCCGTCATGATGGGGGCGCGGGTCGAGCCGCCCTGCACGGGGTCGCCTCGCCGGCGTTGGTGCTCGGCGACCAGCCGCGAGCGCTTCTTCGGATCGCGGCGGGGCGCCGTGGTCGGCGGCTTCACCAGGACTTCGACCTCGCCGCGGGCGGTGACGCCCAGCATGCCGAAGCCGAGCCTGCGGCAGAGATTGCGGTAGCGCGCGTCGCTCTCGCGTCCCTTGCCGCGCGCCGATAGTCTGGCTGCGAGCCAGACCTCGTCACAGGCGGATGCACGATCGACCGCCTGCAGCACGAGCTCCAGATTGAAGGTCAGCTTCAACTCGCCGATCACGACGATCGGCGGATCCCCGTCCTTGAGCGCGACCACATCGCAGCCGCCGATCTCGCCCTTGACGGTGAAGCCGAGCTTTTCCAGGAAGCGTTTGACGGGCAGGTAGAGCGCGGTTTCCAAGCTAGCTCCGCATCCTTGTGCTGCGAATCAATTCGGCGATTCTGACAGCCGGCCGCTAGCACGAGGGGCGGGGTTTCGTCTTGTCCCCGCGCGAAATCGCTCAAACCCGGCCGACCACCGGGATCAGGGCACCGGTGACGGCGCTTGCGGCGTCGCTCGCCAGGAACAGGATCACCTCGGCGAGCTCGATCGGTCGCACCCATTTCGCAAAGTCGGCGTTCGGCATGCTCGCGCGGTTGGCCGCGGTATCGATGGTGGACGGCAGCACCGCGTTCACCGTGACCTTGCCCTTCCACTCCGCGGCCAGGGCCTCGGTCAGGCGATGCACGCCGGCCTTGGAGGCCGCATAGGGACCCATGCCGGCGCCCGCCTGCAACGCGCCCATGGCGCCGATATTGATGATGCGGCCTGTGCTCTCCCTGGCAAGGTACGGCAGTGCCGCCTGCGAGGCGTTCAGCGCGGTCAGCAGGTTCATCGCATGCACGCGCTGCCAGCTGTTGTCGCTGCCGTCGGCGATGGTCTCGAACACGAAGCCGCCGGCGATGTTGATCAGCGCGTCCAGCCGGCCGAAATGCGCCGCCGCTGCATCGATGGCCTTTTTGGCTTGCGCCGCATCGGTGAGATCGACGCCGCCGAACTCGATCCGGTCAGGCGTCGGCTCGCTCTGCGCGGGCGCATGATCGATGCCCGCCACGCGCGCGCCGCGCGCTTGCGCAGTGTCGGCGACGACCTTGCCAAGCGCGCCCAGCGCGCCTGATATCACCAGGACCTTTCCGTTCATCTATCGTCTCCGAAGCCGCCGAGCGTGCTGGCGCAGCTTAACGTGATCCGCGCAATGCGGCGAGAGTGGAGCGGCGGCGCCATTCGCTAAAATTCTCCGGACCTTTGTAAGCGGATGGCCAGAACCCACCCCTATCCTGAGCGCTCGTCCAATTCGGGGCACAAGCTCATGATGCGATCTCTACCTGACCACGGCCTGCCGCTCATTCAGCTGAAGGAGCAGCGGCGCGACCTGGTGGTCGCGCTACAGAACCGCAACGGCCCGATCAGCGGCTGGGAACTGATGCAGATCGCCGCCGTGCAGCAGGCGATCACGGCGTTTGAAGAGGTCATTGCCGATCTCGACGCCGAAGCCGAAATGGACGCTGCCGCCTGACGCCGTCGCGCGGCCCGCTTTGCGCGATCCGGCGGGCGCGCCCAGCGGCTAGGATTCCAGATAGCGCGTCCGCAGCTCGGCGCGCTCGCGCTCGCCGACATTGAGCCCATCCCGGAAATAGGTTTCGAGATCGCCGTACTCGGCGCGGACGGCATCGAAGCCGGCAGCGAGGAACGAGGCGTGCACCGTGCCGATGGCGTCTCTGACATCGTCGGGCAAATCCGTCGCGGAGGCGGGGTCGCGCCGGTAGAAGCGGTTGGTCAGCAGATAGTCGTCCGCGATCACCTCGTCGGGGACGTCGAGCGCGTGCAGGATCAATGCGCAGGCAAAGCCGGTGCGGTCCTTGCCGGCGGTGCAGTGAATGACCAGCGGCGCGTGGTCCTCGACGAGATGGCCGAACAGCGTCCGGAAGCTGTGGGTGTTGTGGCGGACATAGTTGCGGTAGGACTCGCACATGATGTCGCGCGCAACCGAGGCGGACAGCGCGCCCGCCGCCAGCGCGGCCCGCAGCGCGGCAACCACCGTCGGCTCGATCGGCAGGGAATGCACCGTGATCTCGGCAATTCCGCAGGCTGCGGCGCCGCGCTCCTCGTTGCCCCGAAAATCGAACGCGCTTCTCACGCCGAGCCCGCGCACGATTTCGATATCCGCGGCGGTGAGATGGCCGAGATGGTTGGAGCGGAACATTCGCCGCCAGCGCACGCGATGGCCGTCACGCGTGAGATAGCCGCCGAGATCGCGAAAATTGCTGGCGCCTTGCAGCTTGAGGTGGCGGTGGGGGGTGTCTGGCATTGATCTCACTTCAACCGCGCCTGCCGCTGTGGGCACGCATTCGGATAGGGCTGCAGCTCGCAGCGGCTCTCGTCTATAGTCGAGCTTTTGGGGAGGCAGTATGAAGCGATCGCGGATTCTTTTGAAGATGTTGGCGGCGGCGGTTCTTGGAACCGCGGCGTGGAGTTTCGGGGCCGTCCCGGCGGATGCGCAGAGCTTCCAGACCTATCACTGCCCGGACGGCTCGGAATTCATCGTCGCCTTCTATCCCTACGATTCCCGCGCCTATATGCAGATCGACGGCCGGGCCGTCACGCTGCCACGGCGACTGACGCTATCCGGCACGCGCTATTCCAGCGGCGATGTCACCTTGAAGATAAAGCGGGATGGCGCCACCACGATCAGGCATGCCCGGCGGCGCGAGACTGTTTGTGCGCCGTATTGAATGAAAAAGGCCGAAACCTCGTTGTTTCGGCCTATTTCAGCTCTCGATGCCCAGGCCGCCTGCATGCAGGATCGGGCTGGGGCGATGCGTCGAATGGGAGACCATCAGTGGTCCCATCCAGGCTTTGATCCGGGCTTGGATTCCTGGATCGCTTCCTCATGGTACCAGCTGCCGCTGCAGATGGTTTCGTTCACGCGGGATGTCGTCTGGTCGACCGGCGACTGGGCCTCGCCGTAACGACGTCCCATCAGGGCCGCGCGGCCCCCGACCGGGAACTGGTAGATCTTCGCGGACCCATAACTCAGACTGCTCTTCATAAGCATTCTCCTTTGGCCGTCGCACCACCTCACCTCAATCGTGCGCCCGACTCGTTCTCGTGTGGTTACCAACCCCGATATCGGCCGCTGCCTTGAGGGATGCAATCTGATCAATTCAAAATCAGAGGGCGGCTAATTTATAGGCAGTTTTGCGTTTGCCATTGGCCGAGGCGTGCCACAGCTGACCAACGCTTGGGCCCTTGCAAAGGTTGCCAGCCGACCGGATCAGGCTTTCCGAATATTACTGGCCGGTGCTGCGGCCTTCATCTCGCGTAGAAAATGCGCGGGGGCCTGCCACGAAAACAGGCGAGGAATCAGACACTAATGCTGACATTTCGCCGCTCCGTCGACGCCCGGCCGCGCTGCTATGACGCACCCCGCCGTGCCCTGCGCAGGCGAGCCCGGCCGGGCAGGGCGCGCGGAGGCCTGCCTGGTTCCCAGCCACATTAATTGGCACAGTAAATGCTTGAGAAAAGCCCGGCCGATCGTGGCCGGGTACGTGTGGGGCATTCCTTTCGGTTCCCACCCTAGGATTATTCAACAGAGAGGCTCAATGACGAAGTACAAGCTCGAGTATATATGGCTCGACGGTTACACGCCGACACCGAATTTGCGCGGCAAGACCCAGATCAAGGAATTTGCCTCATTCCCGACTTTGGAACAGCTCCCGCTGTGGGGCTTTGACGGCTCCTCGACCAACCAGGCCGAAGGCCACAGTTCAGATTGCGTGCTCAAGCCCGTTGCCGTGTTTCCCGACGCCGCGCGCACCAATGGCGTGCTGGTGATGTGCGAAGTCATGATGCCCGACGGCAAGACGCCGCATCCGTCCAACAAGCGCGCCACCATCCTCGACGACCCGGACGCGTGGTTCGGCTTCGAGCAGGAATATTTCTTCTACAAGGACGGCCGCCCGCTCGGCTTCCCGCCGGAAGGTTATCCCGCCCCGCAGGGCCCGTATTACACCGGCGTCGGCTACAAGTATGTCGGTGACATCGCCCGCAAGCTGGTCGAAGAGCATCTCGATCTCTGCCTCGCCGCCGGCATCAATCACGAAGGCATCAACGCGGAAGTCGCCAAGGGCCAGTGGGAATTCCAGATCTTCGGCAAGGGCTCCAAGACCTGCGCCGACCAGATGTGGATGGCTCGCTACCTGCTGCTGCGCCTGACCGAGAAGTACGGCATCGACATCGAGTTCCACTGCAAGCCGCTCGGCGACACCGACTGGAACGGCTCGGGCATGCACTGCAACTTCTCGACCAAGTACATGCGCGAAGTCGGCGGCAAGGAGTACTTCGAGAAGCTGATGGCGGCGTTCGACAAGAATCTCATGGATCACATCGCCGTCTACGGTCCGGACAATGACAAGCGCCTGACCGGCAAGCACGAGACCGCGCCCTGGAACAAGTTCAGCTATGGCGTGGCCGACCGTGGCGCCTCGATCCGCGTGCCGCACTCCTTCATCAACAACGGCTACAAGGGCTATCTGGAAGACCGCCGTCCGAACTCGCAGGGCGACCCCTACCAGATCGCTTCGCAGGTGCTGAAGACTATCGCCACCGTGCCGACCGACGCCAAGGCCGCGGCGTAAGGTCTGCGGCGTAAGGTCTGCCGCGCAAGTACAAGACACAGCCGGGCCGGTATGGTCCGGGTTGCAACAGAGCCCGCCGGCGTCATACGCGCCGGCGGGCTTTGGTTTCCAACAGCCCTCTCATGACAACGGTTAAAACGCATTTCCCACGCGGATGAACCGCGGTAGATAACGGACCCAGATGAGAACCGGGGGCATCCGTGTTCGGTGGGTTCTACACCGTCAGATTCCAGCTCGGCCAGGCACAGGGCCGCAGCGTGATGTATGTGCGTGACGGCAAGATGCTTGGCGGCAACTCCGCCTTTGCCCATATCGGCACCTATGAGCAGACCGGCGACGAGATCGCGATCGTGGTCAACACGATCAGGCACAACCCCGATCCCAACTATCCGGCGATGGCGGGCACTGACGATGCGACCTTGCTCGCGCGTGGCCGGCGCGACGGCGCGCTGATCCGCGTCGAGGGAAGCTTGCGCGAATTGCCCGGTGTGCCCTTCCAGTCCGTGATGACGCCGATCGAGGAGCAGCCGCTGCCGATCGCCGGTGGCGTGGGCGAAGGCTCGATCCGCAACGGACTCTACTCCATCCATATTCAGACGCTTGACGGCGTCGAGGGCGGCCTGACCGGCGTGATGCTGCTCAACAAGGGGCGCATTCTTGGCGGCGACGCGTTCTTCTATTATCTCGGCACCTACAGCTCCGAGCGCGGCCGCTGGAAGGGACAGATCCTCAATCAGGAGCATACGCCGGCCAAGGGCGAAAACGCGATCTTCGGCGGGCACGAGGTCGGTATCGGCTTCTCCGGGGCGTGTGATACTGACGGCGCCTCCTGGGAAGCAATGGCCCTGGTCGGCAAGCGCAGCCTGCGGCTCGGGGCCGTCTTGAAGCTGATGCGCCCGCTCTGAGGCTTGCGAGAGGAAGCAACCATGGTGGATGCGGTTCGGCTGCTGTCAACGCTCGCGCTGCAGGGCGCGCTGGTTCGGCTTGGCGGACAGTTCGAGACCGCGACCGGCATCCGCATCGACGCCGATTTCGCGCCGACGGTCGGCCTGTTGCCGCGCCTGCGCGGTGGCGAGGCCGCAGACCTCGTCATCCTCACCCGCGAAGGGCTCGACGAGCTCGCGGCGGAGGGACGGCTGATCGCCGACAGCCGCACCGATCTCGCGCGCTCCCATGTCGGCCTTGCGGTGAGGGCCGGCGCGCCGCATCCCGACATCGCGACGCCAGCGGCGCTTCGCGCGACGCTGCTCGCCGCGCGCTCGGTGGCCTATTCCCGGATCGGCGCCAGCGGCATCTATTTCGCGTCGCTGATCGCGCAACTCGGCATTGCCGCCGAGATCAACGCCAGGGCGACCGTCGTTGCCTCGGGGTTCACGGCGGAGCGGCTGATATCGGGCGAAGCGGACATTGCAATCCAGCAGATCAGCGAGCTCAAGCAGGTGAGGGGCATCGAGGTGGTCGGCCCGATCCCGCCCGAGCTGCAGACGCCGGGGCTGTTCTCGGCCGGCATCATGGCGAATGCGAAGCAGCGAAGGGACGCGGAACGGCTGCTGCGGTTCCTGGCCTCACCAGAGGTCGCGGCCGTGTTGCGCGAGAATGGGCTCGAGCCGTGAATGTGCGTGCCATGAATTTGCGCGTCATGAATTTGCAAGCCTTGTATTTGGCTCGGTGGCGAAGCAACTTCGCTCCCATGAACAAATCGTTTTACGGGATTGGCTTCGTCGCGATCATGGCCGTATGCGCGCCGTCGCTTGTGCTCGCGCAATCGGCCGATCTTGTCCTGTGCGACCGCATCGCTGCCGATCCTTCCGATCCGGACAAGCCGGCCGACATCAAGGGCGTCACCGAGATTGCGGCCTCGGATGTCGCGACCGCGATCAAATTCTGCAGGACGGCAGCACCGGGCTCGCGCCGCGCCATGTTCGAGCTCGGCCGAGCCTATGCGGCCAGCCAGAAGACGGCGGACGCCATCGCGGCCTGGCGCAAGGCCGCCGACAAGGGCTCGAGCTCCGCGATGGTCGAGCTCGGCGTGCTCTATGCCACCGGCTCGGGTGTCGCCAAGGACGAGGCCCAGGCGCGCAAACTGTTCGAGCGCGCGGCCGAGGCCGGCAATCCGCGCGGCGTCTCCAATCTGGCGGCGCTGGGCGGCGCCAGCACGCCGTCGGATCCGGCCCGCGCCCGCGAGCTGCTCGCAAAGGCCGCCGAGACCAACGCCGAGGCGCAATACCAGCTCGGTCTGATGCTGGCGGAGGGCACCGGCGGTCCGAAGGACGACGCCGGCGCGCGCGCTCTGTTCGAGAAGGCGGCGGCGCAAAACCATCCCGGCGCACTCGAACAGATGGGGGTGTTTGCGCAAGAAGGCCGCGGCGGGCCGAAGGATACCGAGGCGGCCAAGGCCTATTACCAGCGCGCCGCCGATCTCGGCGACGAAAATGCCAAGGCCGCGCTGAAGCGGATGCAGTGCCCGCTCGCGATCAAGGACAAGCGCGGCAACCTCGTCACCAATCTCTGCTTCTAGCGTCGTGACCCAGACGCTTGATTCACACGGTGTCATTCCGGGGCGCCCGAAGGGCGAACCCGGAATCTCGCGCCGCAACCTCGAGATTCCGGGTTCGCCGCTGACGCGGCGCCCCGGAATGACGGAATGAACTGTCAGAGTCGCAACACTAGCGCTACTGCGTCAGAAGAGCCTCATGGTGAGGAGCGCGAAGCGCGTCTCGAACCATGAAGGGCCGGCTCTCGCCCGCGGCCATCCTTCGAGACGCCCGCTTTGCGGGCTCCTCAGGATGAGGGTGTGCTTATAACGCAGTTCCCCCTTCGGGCTCTCATGCTTGATCGAACGCAAATGCCCGGCACAGGCGCGGGGTAAAGGATCAGGCGCGGCCGCAAGGCCGCCCTCCGCTTGCAAAGGCGGACAACACGAAGAAGGTCGGAGACATCGAATGAGGTTCCGCAAACTGCTCCTGGCCGGGGCGCTGGCCTGTTTGGCTGCCCCCCTGGCAATCGCCCAGTCCGCTCCGGATGTTCAGGTCGAGCCCTACGTGCCGCGGCTTGCCGACATCATGAACGGGCTGCAGCTGCGGCATCTGAAGCTCTATTTTGCGGCGCGGGCGCAGAACTGGGGCCTCGCCGATTTCGAGCTGCGCCAGGTCAGGGCCGGGCTTGCGGAAGCTGCGGTGTTGTATTCCGGCCTTCCCGTGAACAACATCACGACGCTTGCGGACCCGGTGCAGGCGCTCTTCGATGCGATCAAGGCGAAAGACCAGAGCAAGTTCATGGCTGCGTTCGGCCACCTCACCAACGGCTGCAACGCCTGCCATCAAACGATGGACCGCAAATTCATCGTGATCGCGCTGCCGACGGGACAGCCCTTCACCAACCAGGTCTTTGCGCCGGAAGCCAAGAAGTAGCGCGCAGGCTTGCGGGGCTTGGCCCGCGGAACGGGCCGGGCAAATCGTGGTTGAATGATCGGGCTCAAGGAGGCGATCATGATCCGCAAGCTGCGAACCGGCCAGTATCGGCTCTATTCCCGCAAGATCGATCCCAGGACCGGCAAGCGCCGTAATCTCGGCACCTTCAAGTCGCGCGCCGCCGCGGAGAAGCACGAGCGCGAGGTGCAGTATTTCAAACGCCATTAGGCCGGCGTCTGGTACTTGAAGGTACCAGCCGGGCCGTCTATAAGCTGCCGGCGGCGATTGGTCCGCGAAAACGGCGCGAGACGGCTTGATCGATGAGGAAAACGCACGCGGCGCGAGGCCGGGCGAAGCCGCGGACGCGCGAGCAGCACGAGCCCTTGCGTCAACGCGTGATGGACGCGGCGTTCGCGGTCTTTCTGGACAAGGGTTTTGCCGCCGCCAGCACCCTCGATATCGCAAGCCGCGCCAACATCTCCAAGCGCGACCTTTATCAGGTCGCCGCCAGCAAGTCCGAACTCTTGCGGCAGGCGATGGCCGAGCGGACGGGCAAGATGCGGCCGCCCTCGGAGCTGCCGGTCGCCGCCAGCCGTGAGGCGCTCACGGCAACGCTTGCGGCATTCGGGCTCGGTGTTCTCAACGGCGTCTGCGATCGTACCATGCTTGCACTCTATCGCTTTGCCGCGGTCGAGGCGGAAAGCGCCCCTGATGTCGCACGGATGCTCGTTGCGCTCGGCCGCGATGCGGGCCGCGCCGCGCTCAGCCGGGCGCTTGCGCGCGCGCAAGCCGACGGCTTCATCAGGGCAGGCGATCCGGCCACCCAGGCCGGCGATTTCATTGCGCTGCTCTGGGGCGATCTGTTGCTGCGCCTCGTGATGCGGCTTGCCGAGCCGCCGCCGCATGCCGTGCTGGAGCGGCGCGCGCAGGAGGCGACGGAAAAGCTGTTGGCGCTCTACGCCATTTGATCGGCATCGCGCGCGGGCAGGCTGCAGCGCGCCTTGAAGGACGCGGTCGCGACCGATACGCTCCGCGGCAAAGTTGCGGGAGGACATCATGAAGCAGATCAGGCTCGGCGACGTCACCATCGACGCGGTCATCGAGCGTGAAGGTCCATGGCGGCGGCCGCAGGATTTCTTTCCGGCCTATGACGCAGCCGTGTTCAGGCATCATCTGCAGACCATGGAGCCGGAGGTGTTCGATCCGGCGCTCGGCATGATGCTGATCACCTACCAGACCTTCGTGGTTCGCACCCCGCGCCACACCATCCTGGTCGACACCTGCACCGGCGAGGACAAGGGGCATCCGCCGCCGTTCGACTTCCCCGGCAAGGAGCGCTGGCGCAACGAACTGTTCGCGCTGGGCATCGGCTTTGAGATGATCGATTACGTGTTCTGCACCCATCTGCATATCGACCATTGCGGCTGGAATACCGTGTTGCGCGACGGCCGCTGGGTGCCGACTTTTCCCAACGCCAAATATATCTTCCACAAGCGCGAATATGCGGCGTGGGAGGCCGAGCACAACAAGGGCACCAATCCGCCCGGCACGGTGTTTCGCGACAACTGCCTGCCGGTCGTCGAGGCCGGGCAGGCGCTTCTGGTCGACGATGATTATTCGCTCGACGACACCATCACGCTGACGCCGACGCCGGGTCACTCCCCCTGCCATTGCTGCGTCAACATCGTCTCGCGCGGCCAGCGCGCGGTGGTGGCGGGCGACCTGATGCACCACGTGATCCAGTGCCGCGAGCCGGACTGGTCGGCAAAGCCCGACTGGGATCCGAAGCAGTCGGCGGCCTCGCGCCGAAAATTCTTTGCAGCGGTCGCGGACACCGATACCTTGATCCTGCCTATACACTTTCCCCGGCCGACGGCAGGCCTCGTCAAGACCCTTGGTGCCGGGTTCGATTATCGATTCAAGCGGGAGTAGGGATGGCCGGTGTTCTGGAATTGAAAGAAACCTCAGACCTCGCAGCGAAGGCGACCTCGAAAGCGGTCTCGCGGGTTGCGATTGCGGGCCTGGGCGCGATCGGCACCGGCGTTGCCAAGGCCATCGATGCGGGGATCGACGGGGTCGTCCTCAGTGCGGTGTCGGCGCAATCGCCCGACAAGCATCGCGACTGGCTGTCGCAGCTCAAATCCCCGCCCGCGATCTTGCCGATCGAACAGCTTGCCGATGTTGCCGACGTCGTCATCGAATGCGCGCCGAGCAAGCTGGTCCGGTCGATCGTGGCGCCGGTGGTCTCGCGCGGCAAGACCGCGATCGTGCTGTCGGCCGGCGCGCTGCTCGAGAATGACGATCTGATCGCGCTTGCATGGCGGCATGGCGGGCAGATCGTGGTGCCGACGGGGGCGCTGATCGGGCTCGATGCCGTGACCGCGGCCGCGGTCGGAACCATTCATTCCGTGCGGATGGTCACGCGCAAGCCGCCGCGCGGCTTCGCCGGTGCGCCTTATGTCGTCGAACATGCCATCGACGTCGAGGCCATAACGGCGCCGCAGAAGATCTTTGAAGGGCCGGCCCGGGCGGCCGCGAAGGGCTTTCCCGCCAATATCAACGTCGCGGTGGCGCTGTCGCTTGCGGGCATCGGCCCCGATCGCACCATGGTCGAGATCTGGGCCGACCCGACGGTCAGGCGCAACGTGCACCGCATCGAGGTCGACTCGGACTCGGCGCGCTTCTCGATGACGATCGAGAACATTCCGTCGGAAAATCCCAAGACCGGGCGGATCACCGCGCTGTCGGTCATCGCCTGCCTGCGCAAGCTGCACGCGCCCTTGCGGGTCGGGACCTGAAACGCCGCCGCAACGCAAAACGGGCGGCGTGGAAGCCGCCCGTTTATCCCGAAACTGCAGTTGCTTATGCGCCCTTTTCGCACTTCTTCATGAAGCTGGTCTTGGCCGCTCCTGCGAGCGGCTTGCCGTCGGAGCCGACTGCCTTGGCCGAGCAGGCATCCGCCATGCACTTCTTCATGAACGAGGTTTTTGCGGCGCCCGCGAGCGGCTTGCCGTCCTTGCCGACCGCCTTGCTGTCGCAGGAGGCATCCTGTGCGAACGCTGAACCCGCTGCGAACGTGGCGACGATGGCAGCCAATAAAATCTTCTTCATCCGTTGTCTCCCTTAACCAACCAAGTTCGGAGATAGGAGCCCCAAAATCCGACGCGATCAAGCAAGAACATGCTTCGGACGCGCGAAAATCGGGTTTGTCCCTCCAGCCTATCGCGCACTCCGGCATTGAGCCGGAGCGGCTCCCGCCATTTTTCGGATGACAGCCGAGCCAATTCGTGCACTTATTTCGCATGCGAAATAAATTGAGACCCGTGTGACGGCCAAGGACCATCGCCTGATCTACCTCCTGAACGTGGCGCAGCGCCGCGTGCAGCGCGCGCTTGTCGCCAGCTCGCCGGAATCCGTTCCACCGGCGCAGGCCGGGCTCCTGTTCGTGCTCGGCAGGCAGGATGGTGTCCTGATGAACGAAGCGGGCGCCGCGCTCGATCTCGGGCCCGCGGGAATCAGCGGCCTGGTGGACCGGATGACGGCGGCGGGCCTGGTCGAGCGGCGCGCCGACCAGAGCGACGCGCGCGCCTCGCGCATCTTTCTCACGCAGAAAGGTCGCAAGACGCTGCTTCGCGCCAAGGACGTCGCACATGAGACCAATGCGCGACTGATGGAGGGCTTCAGCGCCCGGGAGATCGACATCGTTGCGCGCTGGCTGACCGAGATTCGAAACAAATTTCCCAAAGGAGACGGCCAATGACCGAGCAGGTTGAGATCAAGAACGAGAGCGGCATCCTGACGCTCACACTCAAGCGTCCCGACAAGAAGAACGCACTGACCAACGAGATGTACGGCGCGCTCGCCGATGCCATCGAGGGTGCCGAGGACGACAACGGCGTGCGGGTGATCGTGATCCGCGGCGAGGGCGAGTCCTTCACCGCCGGCAACGACCTCGGCGAGTTCGCTGCGATTGCGGCGGGCAAGGCGAGCGGCGAGCGGCACGTGACGCGGTTCATCCATTCGCTGGGCCGCGCGACCAAGCCGCTGGTGGCGGCGGTGCAGGGCCGCGCAGTCGGCGTCGGCACCACCATGCTCCTGCATTGCGATCTCGTCGTGCTCGCGGAGAACGCGCTATTGTCGACGCCCTTCATCAGCCTTGCGCTGGTGCCGGAGGCGGCTTCGAGCATCCTGATGCCGCTGCGCATCGGTTATGCGCGCGCCTTCGAGCTGTTTGCGCTGGGCGAGCCGGTTCCGGCAAGGACTGCGCTCGAATGGGGCCTGGCGAACCGCGTGGTGCCGCTCGAAGGGCTCGATGCGGAAGCGATCGCACTCGCGCAGCGGCTCGCCAGGCAGCCCCTGGGGTCGCTTGTCGCCACCAAGAGGCTGATGCGCGATGGCGAGATGCTGGTGAAGCAGATGCAGGCCGAGGGCGCGCATTTCGAGGCGCGGCTGAAGTCCGCCGAGGCGCGTGAAGCCTTCCAGGCCTTCGCGGAGCGCCGGCCGCCGGATTTTGCCAAGGTGGCGTAATTCACGCGCGTGTGAGGCGAGCACGAATCTTCCGACGCGGGCGATCGCGGACAAGATTTTTCCCGCCACCAGCCCGTGCGACGAAAGCATCGTTGCTATTTCGCGCCCGCCCTTGTCCGGACGCGGCCGCCTCCAGACATCCAGTCGACCGTGTACGTTCGGGAGATTGGCCATGGGCCTGCAAGAAACGAGAATCGAATCGCTCCCTTTTGTCAAAGCCGAGCTGAACTATCTGGCGCCGATCGCGGGCAAGCCGCGCACCTACGCCTTCGATCCGCCGCCGGGCGAGCCGAAATCGACCGCGCTGCCGGAGCCGCATGTCCTCCCGATTTTCGACGGACGGCTGATCGCAAAAGAGTTCTCGCTCGACCGCGAGGGATTTCGGCTGGTGCGGCATCCGACCGTGGTGCGCAATTTCTACGACGACGAGGAGGTCAGGCGCGTCTATTATCCGGCCGCCGAAGCCTTCCTCAAGGCGACGCTGAAAGCCGACCGCGTCGTCATCTTCGACCATACCGTGCGCAAGCGGGTGGAAGGCTCGGCCGATATTCGCGGCGCGGGCCCGCGGCAGCCGGCGACGCGCGTGCATGTGGACCAGACTGCTACGTCGGGCGCCAACCGCGTGCGCGAGCATCTCGGCGATGAGGCCGACGAGCTTCTGAAGGGGCGCGTGCAGGTGATCAACCTGTGGCGGCCAATTCGCGGCCCGCTGCGCGACACGCCGCTCGCGATGCTGGACGGCACCACCGTGAAGGAGAGCGATCTCGTCGCCTCCGACCTGATCTACCCCAATCGTAGCGGCGAGACGTATTCGGTGAAGTATAGTCCCGATCACCGCTGGTTCTATTTCCCGGAGATGACGCCGGACGAGGCGATCCTGCTCAAATGCTACGATTCCGCAACCGATGGCCGGACCCGCTTCGGGCCCCATACGGCCTTTGTCGATCCGACCACGCCTGCGGATGCGCCGCCGCGCGAAAGCATCGAGCTAAGGACTCTGGTGTTTCACCGCAATTAGCCGCAACCCATTCCGCCGTCATACCCGCGAAAGCGGATATCCAGTGGCGCGCGCTTTCTCAGTCAAGCGGAAGCGCCTCTGGAATACTGGATCGTCCGCCTTCGCGGACGATGACGGCGGGGAGAATGGCCTACCGCGCGATCCACACGGTCATGCCGGGCTCGAGGCCCGCCGTGTCGCCTTGCGGATCGAGCCGCAGGCGGAGCGTGCTGCGGTCGTGATCGCCGATGACCCGCTCGGCCTGCCAGGTCGCGAATACGCCAAGCGGATGCATCTCCGTGACGACGGCCTTAATCGGCCCGCCGGCGCCGCTCCTGATGACGTCGACGGTGTTCCCGACGGTGAGGCCGCCAAGGTGGTCCTCGCGGGCATTGAACGACAGAAATTGCTTGCCGGCTTCCTCGATCGCCAGCACCGGCTGGCCGGCGCGGACATTCTCGCCGATCTCGGCCGCGATCACGCTGACGGTGCCGTCGGCCGGCGCGCGCAGGATGGTCTTGTCGAGGTGGCGCTCGAGCACGGCCAGTGCTGCGGCTGCCGCCTGCACTTCGGCGTCGGCGATGCCGCGTTCCTCCCTGGTCGGCCCGGCGACGGCGGCATCGTAATTGGCCTGGGCGGCGGCGACGTCGGCGCGGGCTCCGGCGGCGTCGTTCTCCGCCTGGTCGAGGGTCTGCTGGGATTCGAAGTTCTGGCCGGCAAGCGTTGCGGCCCGGGTCAGCTGCAGCTCGAGAAAATCGCGGCGGGCGTTGGCCTTCGCGATCTCGTTCTTCAGCGAGTCGACCTCCTCGCGCCGCACGCCGGCATAGACGTTGTTGCGGTTCGCGATGGCGGCCGCGAGCGCTGCGCGCGCCTGCGCGACCTGTGCGCTCAGCTCGACCGCCGAGAGCCTGGCGACGACGTCGCCGGCATGCACATGCGCGCCTTTCTCGACGGTGATCGAGACGAGCTGGCCGGTCACCTCGGGCTCCACGCGGACCTCGGTGGCGCGTACCACGCCGATCAGCGGGTCCGCCGCGGAAGATTGGCGCGTGAAAGAGATCAGGCTGCCTGCGATCAGGACGAGCCAGACCGGGACGATGGCGATAGGCTTAAGGCTGCGCATGCGCCTGCCTCCGTTTCACTGCAAATGCCGAGATGACGGCCAACACAAAATAGATCGGCACCAGCAGCCACAGCCCGATCCAGTCCCGCGACACGTCCCAGATGTTGGCGCCGAGCTGGTTGATGCGGACGATGCCGTCGATGGCGAAGTCGGCGGGGAAGACGCGGCCGAGCGCGGTGGCCAGCGGCGGGACGGCCTCGCGCGGCCAGGCGAAGCCCATGGTGAAAAATTGCGGCAGGCTGGTCGCGATCAGCACCAGCGTGGCGTTCTCCGGCTTGGTGAACCAGGCCCCGATCGCCTGTCCGAGGAAGCTGGTCGCGAGCAGAAACAGGGTGGCGAGCGCAAACGATTGGCCGAGAGAGCCAAGCGTCGAGAAGCCGTACAGCCGCGGCAGCACGATGAGGTAGAGCGCAAGCACCGGCAGGTAGATGGTGAGGTGCGCGACGCCGCGGCCGAGCACGCTCGCAACGGTGCCGCCGGCTTGTTCCGCGATCGCACCCCGCGTCAGCATCGCCGAGCCGATCAGCAGTGTCTGCTGCAGGATCAGCAGGAAGGCAGCCGGGACGATGTAGCTTGCATAGCCGCCGACGGGATTGAATATGGGCTGCAGCAGCACGTCGGCCGGGCGCAGGCTTGCCAGTTTCGCCTGCGCCAGGCTGCCGTCGGAGCGTGCGCCGCGGGCGACGAGATCCGACGTCAAGGCGCCGACGGCTGTCGCGATGCCGCTGGCGGTCGAGCGCAGGATGAACATGTAGGTGGCATCCGCATAGATCGGCACGTGAACCGTCAGGCCCTTGAGCATGTCGCGTTCCGCACCGGGCGGGATTTCGACGGCCGCGTAGGCGTCGCGACGGTCGATTGCGGCTTTCGCCTCGGCCAGCGTGCGGGCGCGCACCGCGACGTTCACGGCGTTGCTGGCGTCGAGCGTATCGACGATCTGCCGGCTCAACTCGGTCAGATCGTTGTCGACGACCGCGATCGGCATCTTGCGCAGGATCTGGTTGAGATAGGGCTGCGGATAATAGACGCCGTAGATCAGGGGCGCCAGGAACAGCACGCTGAACGCCGCGCGAGTGGAGAGGACCCGGCGCCACTCCGCCGCAAAGGCGCTGCCGGCATTGCGCGTGGGGACGCAAGGCGCGGCTTGCTCGACCGGTGGGGCCGCATCAAATCGGCGATGCCGCTGCAACGCGCTGATGCGGAGCAAGGCGAGCGCGGCATAAAGCAGGGCAAGGCCGGCGAGGGCGGCAAACGGCAAGGCCGAGTCGCTTGGCGGCAGTCCGCGCGCCGCCTGTCCAAACAGCACCGCCATGTACCAGCGCACCGGCAGGATCGCGCTCCAGGCTTGTGCGAACGCATTCATGCCGAGGGTCGGAAAGCCGACGCCGGCATAGCCGAAGGCAGGCGAGACGATGATGCCGGCAAGGCCAAGCCCGCTTGCGAGATCGAATGTGAGGAGCTGCAGCAGCGCGCCGAGCGACAGATGGGCGACGATCAGCAGCGAGCCGGCCGCGACCATCATCGCCACGTCGCCCCTGAAGGGAATTTGCAAAAAGCCTTCGAGGGCAAACGGCTCCGCCAGCATGACCAGGAAAAAGATGACGAACAAAGGCGCCAGCTTGCCGGCCAGCGCCACAATCGGATTGCCGCCGGCGCTTTCGAGCCACTCCTTTGCGTTACGGCGGCGAAATTCCGAGCCGACCGCATAGCCTGCGGCAAGCGTGATGACCACGTGGATGATCATCGGCAGCAATGCCCGCAGCAGGAATTGCGCGTAATTCTTCTGCGGATTGACCAGCACGATGGTTTCGCTGGTCAGTTTTCCGATGCTCACGGCGGTGGGCGCCGCATGACCGGCGGGCGCCGCAGCCGCGGCAGCCGCCGACAGCGTATCGCTCAGGCCGGACGATGCGATGCCGGCGGCGGTCAGATATTGCTGGTTGTAGAAGCCGATGACCTGCGGCCGGCGATCGGCCTTCAGGTCCCGCTCGAAATCGGTGGGGATATAGATCGCGGCGATCGCCTTGCCGGAGCGGATGTCGCGCACCGCCGTTGCGAGATCGGCGGCGCGATCGACGATGTCGAGGCTCGGGGAGGCCGCGACATACTCGACCAGCGCGCGCGACGAATCCGATCGGTCTGCATCGACGACCGCAACGCCAAGTCCGCGGATCACGGGCTGGCTGAACACGAGGGTCAGGACGGCAAAGGCAAACAGCGGCACGCCCAAGATCAGGATCAGCGCCACGCGGTCATGCAGG
This sequence comes from Bradyrhizobium sp., assembly GCA_035293585.1. Classification (GTDB taxonomy): domain Bacteria; phylum Pseudomonadota; class Alphaproteobacteria; order Rhizobiales; family Xanthobacteraceae; genus Bradyrhizobium. The sequence goes on from DATGMN010000082.1 coordinate 65,522, forward strand.
AGCCACTGAACCTCGCGCCTTGCAACCCGCCAAAAACCCGGATTGGCCGCTCGCGTCATTGCCGCGACCGCCAGTCGAGATAGGCGCTCATGCCTGGCCGCAGTTCCGGCACCGGTGTGACGGGATAGGCGCGGATCGAGAACGTCCGCAGGTCGAAATCGCCGGTGGCGCGGGTGGCGCGCCAGCTTGCATACTCGCCCTTGGTCGCGATCAGCTTGACCTCGACCGCGATGCGGCGGTCGTCGAGCGCGGGAATGCGCACGTCGAATCGATCGCCGACCTTCAATGTCTTGACCAGATCCTCGCGAAGATCGAAATGGATCCAGACGTCGTTCAGATCGATCAGCGTGACCAGCGGCACGCCCGGCGAGACATACTCGCCGGGCTCGACATTGCGCTGATAGACTTGCGCGGCGACGGGGGCCGAGATCGTCATCTGGTCGATGATGGATTGCACGGTGTCGATATCGGCGCTGGCCTTCTCGACATTGGCCTTGGCGATCTGCCGCTCCTCCTTGGTGTAGCCATTCACCGCCTGATCGTAGGCCGACTTGGCCTGGTCGACCGCGCGTTGCGCCTCATGCAGGGAATCGGTCGCCTGGTCGAGGCGGGCCTGCGGGGCATTGCCCTGTCCGGCCAGGGTCTGAGTGCGGTCGAAGGTCTTCTGCGCCAGAACCTCGGCTGCCTGGGCGCGTTCGAGCGCGGCCTTCCTGGCCGCAACGACCTCCACCCTGGTGCCGACCATGATGTTGGCAAGCTGGGCCTCGGCGACCGCCTTTGCGGCCTCCATTTGCGCGTGTTTGGCGAGCGTTTCCGGATTATCGATGCGCACGAGCACCGCGCCCTTGGCGATATTCTGGCCGCGCTCAACCGGAATCGCCTGGACCCGCCCGTCGACACGCGCGGCGATGTCAAGCCGCGTGGCATCGACCTCGCCCTGCACCAGCAGCGGCTCCGGGCGCAACAAGTAGAAAATGGAGAGCCCTGCGACGACGAGGGCGACGACGGCGACGATGATGGATGGGACGCGGGTCGTGGATTTTTTCGTTTCCGCCGGCGCTTCGGGCCCAGTTTGAGTTTCGCCACCAGGGTCCGACATACCAACCTCGCTGCACAATCAGGAAACGCAGGAACTATCCTGCCAGTTTCGCACTGCAGCGTCTACTCGGGGGCTCAGTCCAAGGCGGGAAAAGGTTTCGGATTGAAGCACAAACGTTCAAACGAGAGGAGGAGGCACGTCCGGCATGCGCCAATATTTGTGCTCGATCGGCATCACGAGTCGGTAGGCCCGCAGGCGTGGCTCCTGCCACGACGCCAAGACGCTGCCGCAAACCGCGCAGCGCACTTCGTCCGGGCGTCCGGCCGCGCTGACGGCCTCGGCGACCTCGTAGCAGGTGGAACAGCAAGGACAAGCAATATCTGAGATTTTCATGAAAAGAGCATGATGGTTTTCCCCGACGACCTCATTGAAGCAGATCAATGCGATGCAAAAACACGCCGGGATGGCATCCAGCGGCGGTCTGCATTAGCCAGTCCGCGCAAGCCTCTCGACCATTGAATGCCTTAATGACAAGACACGCGCCGGGCGCTAGCCTGCCGCCAAATAAAACAATCAAAATGCACGGGAGGAATGCCATGCCGGATGCAGTGGTTGCACGTGCCCAGTCCACGATGAACCAAGCCAACAACGAAGCAAGCGGCTCAAGCACAACGCAACAGGTTGATGTTGCCGTGATCGGGGCCGGTTTTGCCGGCCTTTATACGCTGCATCGCCTGCGCAAGGCCGGCTTCACGGCGGTCGGGCTGGACGAGGCCGGCGATGTCGGCGGCACCTGGTACTGGAACCGCTATCCCGGCGCGCGCTGCGACATCCAGACCATCGACTACAGCTACACTTTCGATCCGGAGCTGGAGCGCGCATGGACCTGGTCGGAGAAATATGCGACCCAGCCGGAAATCCTGCGCTATCTCGGCTTCGTCGCCGACCGCTACGACCTGCGCCGCGACATCCGCTTCAACACCAGGGTCACCGCGGCGACCTGGGATGATGCCGCTGGCCGCTGGCTGCTCACCACCAATAACGGGGCGAGCATTTCCTGCCGCTACTACATCATGGCGACCGGGTGTCTTTCCGCGCCGAAACCGCCGGAGATCGACGGCGTCAAGGATTTCAAGGGCGAGGTTTATTTCACCAGCCGCTGGCCGCATGAGGGCGTCGATCTCAAAGGCAAACGCGTCGCGGTGATCGGGACCGGCTCGTCGGGCATCCAGGCAATCCCGCTGATCGCCGAAGAGGCCGCGGAGCTCACCGTTTTCCAGCGCACGCCGAACTTCGCCCTGCCGGCCCATAACGGGCCGGCGCCTGCCGATCGCATGGCCTTATTGGAAAGCGACCGCGCGGCCTATCGCGAGCAGGCGCGCTGGTCGATGGCCGGCGTGCCCTGGCCGCAGCAGACCGCGGTGAGCTGGCAGCTCAGCGATGCCGAACGCCGCGAGCGTTTTGAAACCGCCTGGGCCAAGGGCGATCTGGTCTATATCCTGACCCAGCTCTGGGCCGACCAGGCGGTCGACGTCGAGGGCAATGCCCGCGTCGCGGACCTCGTGCGCGAGAAGATCCGCGGCATCGTCAAGGACCCGGAGACGGCGGCTGCGCTCAGCCCGCATGATCATCCGTTCGGCGCCAAGCGGCCCTGCCTCGATACCAATTATTACGCGACCTATAATCGTCCCAATGTGACGCTGGTGAATCTGCGGCAGGAGCCGATCAAGGCGATCACGGCGTCAGGCATCACCACGGAGAAGCGCGGCTTCGACGTCGATGTCATCGTGTTCGCGACCGGCTTCGATGCCATGACCGGCGCCATCCTCGCCGTGCATCCGATCACCGGCCGCGGCGGCAAGGCGCTGTCGGAGGTCTGGGCGAGCGGCCCGCAGACCTATCTCGGGCTTACCGTTGCGGGATTCCCAAATCTGTTCATGATCACCGGGCCCGGCAGCCCCTCGGTGTTGTCGAACATGGCGGTGTCGATCGAGCAGCATGTCGACTGGGTGGTCGACCGGCTGATCGATATGCGCAAGGCCGGCTTCACCACCATCGAGGCGACCGAGACGGCGCAGGCAGGATGGGCGCGGCACATGGCCGACTGCTCCACGCTGACGCTGCATCGGCTCGCCAACACCTGGTACACGGGTGCCAATGTCCCCGGCAAGGCGTTGGGCGTAATGCCTTACACCGGCGGCGTCGGGCCCTATCGGAGCATCTGCAACGAGATCGTCGGCCGCGGCATGCTGGGCTTCCGGCTCACCGGCCCCGATGTCGCCGAGCAGTGCAATGACGGCGAGATCGTTCGGCTGCAGCCGGACGTGCGGCTGGTGCTGAACATGCTCGCCGAGATGAACCTGCCGCCGATCGAGTCCATGGGCGCCGAGGGCGCGCGCGCCTTTGTGGCGGAGTTCAACAAGGCAAGGCCTGTGGGGCGGCCGGTCGGCGAAACGGGCGAGGGCGTGCTGCAGGGTGCGGAAGGGCTGTTGCCCTATCGCCTGTATCGGCCGGCGACGCCGGGACCGCATCCGATCGTGGTCTATTTCCATGGTGGCGGCTGGGTGCTCGGCGACGAGTTGTCCGACGATCCATTCTGCCGCGATATGTGCCGGCGCACCGACATGATCTTTGTCAGTGTCGGCTATCGGCATGCGCCCGAGCACCGCTTCCCGGCCGCGGCCGAGGATGGCTATGCGGCGACGCGCTGGATTGCCGAACATGCAGCCGAGCTCGGCGGCAGGCCGGGACCAGTGCTGGTCGCAGGCTGGAGTGCCGGCGGCAATGTCGCCGCGGTCACCTGCCAGCTCGCCAAGGCACGGGGCGGTCCTGCGATCGCGGGCCAGCTTCTGGTGTGTCCGGTCACCGACAGCGCGTTCGACCGGCCGTCCTATACCGAGAATGCGACGGGCTATTTCCTGACCCGCGGGTTGATGTTCTGGTTCTGGGACATCTACTGCTCGCCGGCCGACCGCACCGATCCGCGCGCCTCGCCGCTCCGGGGTGAATTGGCCGGCCTGCCGCCGGCGTTCATCGTGACCGCCGAATTCGATCCGTTGCGCGACGAGGGCGTCGCTTATGCCGAGGCGCTCGCGAAAGCCGGCGTCGCGGTCGAGCAGCTCAAGGCGGCCGGCCATTTCCACTCCTCGTTCACCATGGTCGACGTGGTGATCACGGGCGCCGGGGGCCGCGCAAAGATGGCCGAAGCGCTGCGTGGCTTCGCCGGGCTGCCGAAGCGGCGCGACGAGGGCGCGCGCCCGGCGCAGCCACCGATCGAGGTGAACGCGGCCGCAGGGTAGGCAAGGTCATTCCCAAGACCGAGACGAGCGGCGGCGGCCCAGTGTCAGGGCAGCCGCCGTTTCGCTGTCGACCACTTCCAAAATGGATGCGCGGACGCGTACTATGGCGCCTTACTGCATTGCGCGCAGATGTGGCGCGCCGCGATTTTTTCCACGGTAGGTATTTGGATGAGCCGTCACAGATATTTCATGGCCATGCAATTTCCGGCGACAATCGGGCTTGTCATTGTCGCGCTGCTGTCGGCCGCTCAGGCTCAGCAAGCCGACAGGGTGCGTCGGCTCGCCTGGCTGCAGACCGCCCCATCTTCCACGGTGGTCTATCAGGATTTCCTGCAAGCGCTGCATCAGCTCGGTTACGAGGAAGGCAGGAACATCGAGATCGTGACGCGCTCGGCGAACGGCCAGCTCGACCGTCTCCCGGCGCTGGCCCGCGATCTGGTCAGCCTGCATCCGGACGCCTTGTTTACCGGGGCCGACCAGGGACTGCGGGCGGCCAAGGACGCGACCTCCTCCATTCCGATCGTGGTCGTGGTCTGCGATCCCCTGGATGCTCTGATCGCGAGCATCGCCCGGCCCGGCGGCAAGGCGACCGGGCTCACCTGCATCTCGTCGGAGCTCGCGGGAAAGAGGCTTCAATTGCTGAAGGAGCTGGTGCCGGGGCTCGCCCAGGTCGCCGTGCTCTACAATCCCGGGGACCACAACAAGGTCGCGGAATACAAGCAGATGCAGGACGCCGCGCAGACACTGAACCTCGCGCTCACGTCATTCGAGGCGCGCTCGGCGGAGGAGATCGACAAGGCCTTCGCCGACATGGGCGAGGGGCGTTTCAAGGCGCTCGTGATCCTGACCGATGCGCTGATGGTCATTCAGGAAAAGAAGCTCGCCGAGCTGGCACTGGAGAAGAAGCTTCCCGCCGTGTTCGGCTTCCGGGAGTTTGCCGATGGCGGCGGCCTCGTCTCCTACGGGGCCAGCCTGCACGATACCTACCGCCGCGCGGCCATCTATGTCGACAAGGTCCTGCGCGGCGCCGATCCCGGCAGCATTCCGATCGAGCAGCCGACCCGGTTCGAAATGGTCATCAACCAGAAGACCGCGAAGTCGCTTGGCCTTGCCATCCCGGCCTCGCTGCTCTCGCTTGCCGACGACGTGATCGAGTGACGGTGCGTCGCCACATGCCCGGCCGCCTTGCGACTGCATTTCCAGGGGCGACGAAGGATCGAGCCGGTATCGTCGACGCATCGGTGCGCGGGATGAGACGCCGTGCGTTCATGATGGGCCTGGCGGGTGCGTTGTTGGCCGCACGTGACGCGAGCGGTGCTCAAGAGCGCGTTCCGGTGATCGGCGTGTTGTGGCACGCTGGAAGTCCCGAGGCAGAACAGCCCTATTTCGATGCGCTTGTACGCGGCTTTCACGACCTCGGCTATGTCGACGGCAAGACCATCAAGTTCGAACATCGGTTTCCCAATGAGAGTCCCGATCGGTTTCGGGACATGGCCGAAGAGCTGGTGGCGCTAAAGGTCGACGCGATCGTCGCCGTCGGCAGCGTCACGGCTCCCTTTGTCAAGAAGGCCACCTCGGACATTCCGATCGTCTTTCTCTTCGCCGCCAATCCCGTCGGGTCGGGGCTGGTGAAGAGCCTGGCCCGGCCCGGCGGAAATATCACCGGATTGACGCAGATCGGCACCGACCTGACGGCCAAGCGGTTCGAGCTTCTGCGCGAACTCGTGCCGTCAATGTCGCGCGTCGCGCTGCTGATGAATCCTGCCGAACCCTCAGCCTCCCAATATCTCAAGGAGGGCGCAGCCGCAGCTCTCCAACTCGGGCTCACGGTGCTGCCGTTCGAGTTGCGCGCGCTGGACCAGATCCAGGCGGTTTTCGAGAAGATCAAGCAGGCGCAAACGCAGGCTGTCGCATTCGCGCCGGGCGGCCTTTTGTTTCATGGCAGGGACGAGCTCCACAATGTCGCGCTGGCCTACAAGATGCCGACCTGCGGATGGTCTCGGGAGATCGCCGCCTCGGGGCACCTGCTTTCCTATGGCGCCGACCAAGTCGAGATGGCCCACCATGTTTCCGTGCTGGTCGACAAGATTCTGCGCGGCATCAGACCGGGCCAGATTGCCGTGGAGCAGCCGACGCGGTTTCAGCTCATCGTCAATCTGAAGACCGCAACAGCGCTCGGATTGACGATCCCTGAAACCTTTTTGTCGCGCGCCGACGAGGTGATCGAGTAGCAACGCCGACGCAAGAGGATGAAGCGAGGCTTCATCCTTTCACGACGTGGCGCTACAGCTTGATGTCAGCCTGCACCGTCACGCGGTGCGTGCTGCCGAAATGCTCCTGCAAGGCTTTCAGCGCAGCCACCCCGCAGGCCGTGTCCTGCTCGCCATTGCCGCCTGACAGCCCGACGCCGCCGACCACCTCGCCGTCGACCACGATCGGGAAACCGCCGACGAAGATCGCGAACCTGCCATCAAAACTCCATTGAATGCCGAAGGCCTCGTTGCCGGGCAGCGCCGGGCCGTTGGGCGCCTGGTTGAAGAGATGGGTCGAGCGCTTGTGGCCGGCGGCGGTGAAGGCCTTGTTCCAGGCGATCTGCGGGCCGGTGACGCGGGCGCCGTCCATGCGCTCCAGCGCGATTGGATAGCCGCCTTCGTCGGTGATGCAGACCGTCTCCAGCACCTTGATCTCCTCGGCCTTGGCGATCGCCGCCATCACCATCAGCCGCGCCTCGGCGCGCTCGAGCTTCAGTGTTTGTCGCATGTCGTAATCCCTGCTTGCAGTTGGATGGCACTTTCACCTCTCCCTATGGGCGAGGTGAACCTTCGCTGCGGCAACATTGGATCTGAGTTCGTCATAGTCTAGATGCCGCGATAGATGGTCTTGATCTGGGTGTAGAACTCGAGTCCGCTGCGGCGGGACTCGCGGAAAGTGGAGGTCGAGGAGCGCTTCAGCCCGCCGAACGGGGCGTTGATCAGGTTGCCCGTGGTGGTGCGGTTGATCTTGACCGTGCCGGCCTCGATGTCGCGGGCAAAGGCGTGCATCAGCTTCGGATTGGTGGTCGCGATCGCGGCCGACAGGCCGTATTCGGTGTCGTTGGCCTTGGCGATGGCGTCCTCGTAGCCTGCGACCTCGATGATGGCGAGCACGGGGCCGAAGATCTCCTCGCGGGCAATGCGCATCTCAGGCGTGACGTCGGTGAAGACCGCCGGCGAGACGTAATAGCCGTGCTCATAGCCTGGCGAGGTCAGGCGATCGCCGCCATAGAGCCAGGTCGCCTCGCGCTTGCCGATCTCGACATAGTGCAGCACGGTCTTCAGCTGCCGCGCGGTCGCGAGCGGGCCGATCACGGTGCCGGCGGCCATGCCGCTGCCGATCTTGAGCGACATGATCTTGTCGATAAGCTTCTGCGTGAAGGCCGCCTTGACCTGCCGCATCACCAGCACCCGGCTGGTGCCGGTGCAGGCTTGTCCCGAGAGCGACAGCCCGCCCTTGATGGCGAGATCGACCGCGTGATCGAGGTCGGCGTCGTCCATGACGATCAACGGATTCTTGCCGCCGAGCTCCATCTGGGTGCGCGTGGTTAAGCCGACCGAGCGATGGATCTGCTCGCCGGCCGCTGTCGAGCCGGTAAACGAGATGGCGCGGATCACCGGCGGCACGGTGATGGCGCTGCCGATATCGCCGGCGCGGCCGTTGATGTAGTTCAGTACGCCCTTCGGAATGCCGGCGGCGACGAAGGCCTCGGTCAGGCGATAGCCCGACAGCGGCGCATCCGAGGACGGCTTGAACACCACGGTGTTGCCGGTGATCAGAGCCGGCGCGATCTTGCGGGCGGGAATCGAGACCGGAAAATTCCAGGGCGTGATGACAGCGACGACGCCGAGCGGCTCGCGCTCGGAATAGGCCAGCATCTCGCCGTCGTCCTGCGGAAACACTTCGCCCGTGAACGACTGTCCCTCCACCGCATAAAACCGCAGCGTCTGCGCCGAGCGCAGGATCTCGTCCTTGCTCAGGGACAGCGCCTTGCCCTGTTCGCGGGTCAGCTCGACCGCGAAGCGCTCGACATGGGTTTCGAGATAGTCGGCGGCCTTGTTGAGGATCCGCGCCCGCGCCGTGATCGGCGTCTTGCGCCAACCGGCGAACGCCGCATGGGCGGCGCGGACGGCCGCATCAGCCTCGGCTGCGGTCGAGGCCGGGAAGCGGCCGACGATATCACCGGTGTCGGCTGGATTGACATTGTCGAGCCATTCGCGGCTCGCAGGTCCGACCCATTCGCCGTCGATATGGTTCCTGAACTCTTCGACCGCGCTGCGCGGCAGGGGGGCATCGGCAAGCAGGCTCATGGTTCGTCAGCTCCAGAACAGGACGGCGCAGATGGTGGAAACGAAAAGGCCGGCAAGCACCGGCAACAGCAGCGCGCGGACGGTGTCGAGCACGTTGACCCGCGCAAAGCCTGCGACCGCGATCAGCGACGACCATGCGATCAGCGTGCCGCCGCCGGTCCACACCGCGCCCATCTGCCCCACCGCGCACAGCGTGGTGACATCGAGGCCGACGGCCGGCCCGAGCGCGCCCGACAGCGAACCGGTGAGCGGCAGGCCGGCAAATCCGGAACCGTCGATGCCCGTGATCATGCCGACCAGGAGCACGCCGAAAGCGACCAGGAAATGGTTGTGCGGGATGAAGGTCTGCGCGGTCTGCACCAGATCGAACAGCAGGGGTGGGGCCTGGGCTGCCGGAACGTTGAGGATCCCGGACGCCAGTTCGCCGCCGGCGCCGAGAAAGAATAAGCCGGCGATCGGCAACACCGAGCCCATGGCCTTGAAGGCGAACACAAAGCCGTCGGTGATGTGATCGGCGCAGACGTCGAGGCTTTTGCGGGGGCCCTCGGCGGCCAGCGTCGCCAGCAGCATCAAGGCTGTCCCCATGCCGCCGACCAGCGCCGCGGCGTCGCCGCCCTTGAGCGCGGGCAGGCCGTGCAGGCCGAACTTGGGCAGAACCATCACCGCGATCACGGCGGCAAAGCCTGATGGCGTCAGGATCGCGAACAGCTTCGACCAGCCGGCGCGGCGCGCCTCCACCAGCGGCACGTGGTGACGCAGCTTGTCGTCGATCGCGAGCGGCTCCTCATAGCTCGTGCCGCGCGCGATCTCGGCCTTGTCGAAGGTGCCGGCGGCTTCGAGCCGCTTGGTATCGCCATTGCCGGACTGCCGCTGCCATTGCTCGAGCAGCGCTTCGCTCGCCGGCCTGATCTTCTCGCGGATCGCGAGATAGGCGAGCACCAGCGCCACGCCGCCGGCGATCAGCGAGAGGACGAGCGCACGGTCCGCGACCACGGCCGCGCTCACCGCCGCACCCGCCGCCTTGGCGCTGATGCCGGGCGCCACGCCGATCACATAGTCCGAGGAGAGCGCCATGCCCTGTCCCGCAATCGCGATCGCCATGGCGCCGGCAAGCGGTGACAGGCCGGCCGCGATCGCGGCGGGCAGCAAGACCGCGGAGACCAGCGGCACCGCGGGCGTGGGCCAGAAGAACAGCGAGATCACGTAGGTGACGGCGGCGAGAATGAAGAAAGCCGAATGGCCGTTGCTCATCACCGCACGGAACGGCTGCACCATCAGGATGTCCGAGCGCAGCGCCTTCAGCGCGTTGAGCAGCGCAGTGATCAGGGCGATCACCAGGAAGATGTTGAAGAGCTCCTTCGCCGCGACAAAGCTCGCGTTGAAGATGCTGGCAAGCGCTGCGACCGGACTCAAGGTCCAGGCCAGCGCCACTGCAAAGGTCGCGACGATCGAGGGCACCACGACATTGGCGCGCAGCACCATGGTGAGCACGACGGCGACGATGCCGAGAAGATAGACCCAGTGCGCGGCCGTGATCGAGATTGTGGGGGTCATAGGCGAGCGGGGCTCCCGTAATTGTATACTAAGTGCCTCATTTGGTTTGCTTTCAGGTTCCCGGCTTATGCCTGCCGTTTATGCGTCGCAGCCACCCGGCGCTTGCCGCTACGGTCATTTGACATAGATCAATTGTATACGGTATACAATCGAAAATGAAAGACGGTCGCATTCGCGATTTGACACTTGCGCACAACAGGGAGCGCCGACGATGCCTGAACTGATGAACCATGTGGATTTCCGAACCGCGCTCGAGAACGCCATCAAGGGCAAGAGCGCCAACAAGGCGCCGTTCTCGATCGCCTGGGCCTCAGGCAAGCTCAGCCGCGACCACCTGGCCCGCTGGGCCGAGAACCACTTCCACTATGTCGGCCCGTTCGCCGATTATCTCGCTTACGTCTATGCGCGCATGCCCGACCGCTACACCGAAGCCAAGGACTTCCTGCTCGCCAACATGTATGAGGAGGAGATCGGCGGCGATCGCCACACCGATCTTCTGATCCGCTTTGCGGAAGCCTGCGGCACCACCCGTGCGCGCGTCACCGATCCCGACAACATGTCGGCGACCACGCGCGGCCTGCAGAGCTGGTGCTATGCGGTCGCGATGCGCGAGGATCCGATCGTGGCGGTCGCCGGTCTCGTGGTCGGCCTCGAATCGCAGGTGCCCTCGATCTACCGGCGGCAGACGCCGACCCTGCGCGACAAGTACAAGTTCACCGACGAGGAGGTCGAGTTCTTCGATCTCCACATCGTCTCCGACGAAATCCACGGCGAGCGCGGCTACCAGATCGTGCTGGAGCACGCCAACACGGTCGAACTGCAGCAGCGCTGCCTGAAGATCTGCGAGATCGGCGCGCAGATGCGGCTGCTCTACACCACCGCGCTCTACTGGGACTATGTCGCCAAGGACATTCCGATCGAGCAGCTCGAAATGGCTGAGCGCAAGGTGGCGTGACGCGGTGCCGACCGTCATCCTGCATCGCGACGGCCAGACCCACACCGGCGAGATTGGCGAGAACACCAATCTCGTGGTGAAGGCCGGCATCCGGCAGTTTCCGTTTCCGCATCTGCGCTACGGCTGCGGCATGGGAAAGTGCGCCAAATGCGCCTGCCGGGTGCTGGGCGGTGCCGAACACCTGCCGGAGCCGAACTGGAAAGAGAAGCAGCGGCTGGGTCCGAATCTGGAGAAAGGCTATCGCCTGATCTGCCAGCTCTGGCTCAGCCACGACATCGAGATCGAGCAGGACAAGGTGCCGCTCGAGCCGATCAAGCCTGAGCCGCCGCAAGCGCAACCGTAACCTCACGGCGGCCTTCGCGAAGGCTGCCGCATCATCCCGACGGGGACATGACATGTATGTGATCCTGACCAGCAAGCCCGGCCAGTTCAGGACCGAGATCACCGACGGCCTGAAGCCGTGTGCGGCCTATGATTATCTGTTCTACGGGCAGATGAAGGCGCATTTCGTCATCGCCGAGCTCGTCCGCAACGACACGCGGATTCGCGTGGTCGAGGAGGGGAGCGGCATCATCAACGACGTTCCGATCAAGTTCCTGGAGAAGTTCGAGACCAGCGACGGCGCCTTCGCGGAGCTCGAGCATCTCACGCGCTTCGGGCACATGGAGACGGCGCTGCGCAAGACGACGCTGGCGGCGTAGCGGCCATGAGCGACGGCGCGACCATCACGGTCACCTTCATCACCAATGGCGGCAAGACCGTCAGCGCGCCCGCCAACTCCAATCTGTTGCGGGTGTCGCTGCGCGAGCAGGGCGGCATTCCCTTCAAATGCGGCGGCGGCCTGTGCGGCACCTGCCGCTGCCGCATCGAAAGCGGCATCGAACATACCGACGCCATCAAGCCGAAGGAGCGCAAGCACCTCAACGAGGCGGAATTCGCGGCAGGCTATCGCATGGCCTGCCAGACCTTCCTCACCGGCGATGTCAGCGTGTCCTGGGTGCCGCTCGCCGAGCGCCGGCCAGCGCCGGCGCGGACCGTCGAGCCGGCGCCACCGGCCGATCAAGGCGGCTGACATCCGGTTGCGGCATGGTGGTGTGCCGCCGCCAAACCTGTAGTATTGGATCGAACGGCAAATCTCGCGGATTCGCATCCGCGCCATCAAGGGAAGGATGATCGCCGCGCAGGCGAACTGGCTTGTGCAGGTGACACGTCATGGCTTCGCATACTGGATCGTTCAAGCGCCGCATCGGCGACGAGCACGCCTCGCTGCACGGCCAGGTGATCGCGGAATTGCGCGGGGCGATCCTGACCGGGCGGCTCAAGGCCGGCGAACGGCTGGTCGAGGAGCGGCTGGCGGACGAGCTCGGGGTCTCGCGCAATCCGGTGCGGGAGGCGATCCGGGTGCTGGCGTCCGAAGGGCTGGTCGACGTCGCCGCGCGCCGCGGCGCCTCCGTTGCGGTGATGTCGGACCAGGAGGCGCGCGAGACCATCGAGGTGCGGGCGCTGCTGGAGGGGCAGAATGCGCGGCTTGCCGCGCGCCGGCACGATCAGCAGGTCATCAAGCGCATCGAGGCGGTCCTCAACAAGGGCACGGCGGCGGTTGCGGCCGGCCGCTTTGACCAGCTGTTCCAGCTCAACCAGCAATTCCACGATGCGCTCGCGGCGGCCGGGCAGAACCGGGTGCTTGGCGAGCTCCTGCAGAAGCTGCGCGACCGCACCGCGATGCTGTTCGCGCCGATGAGCCCGTCGCGCCAGTCGCGCTCCTGGAACGAGCATGCGGCGATCCTGCGGGCCATCATCGATGGCGACGAGCGGCTGGCGGCGACGCTCGCGGCCGAGCATGTGATGCGCGCCGGCGCCGACTTCATGGCGGGGCTGGACGCGATCGGCGATGAGCCGGCGAGTGCCACACCCGCAACCGCGCAAGCATCCAAGACGGCGACGTCGCGGACGCCCGAGGTGCGCGGCAAGGCGCACGGCGAGGCCAACAGCCATTCGCGCCCGCCAGCCCCGCGCAAGGCGAAGCCGGAGAAGCGCAGCAAGCTCGCGTAATCAGCGCGTCTGGGTCTGCCCGCCGCTGCCGCTACGGGCTGCGGATTTTCGCTCCGCCGGTGCCGGGGCTCCCGCTTCCACGCAGGGCTTGGGGTGCCAGGTGCCATCGGGACCCATCTCGTAGGCATGGCAGGGCGAGGACGTGGCCGCTGCGTCAGCCTGCTTCTGGTCGTCGGAATGTCCGGCGACGGCGGGCGTTGCGAGCGCGATGGCGCCGGCAACCGAGCCCGCGAAGATCACTTTTGCGATCCGCATCTTGAGGCTCTCCTTCTGAGGTGAGCTCTATTCGCAAAAGGATTTTGGCAGCTTTTGGGCCACGGCAGGCTCACGCGGCAGCTTGCTTAACGATTCGAAAAATGGCCCCCTCGGGCTTCATAGGCCGCTCATTCCAAAGTAGTATGCATCAGCCATGAGCCATCGCATTCTCGTCTTTTACGGGTCCTACCGCTCCGACCGCATGGGCATCCGCCTCGCGCATTTCGTCGTCCAGGGCTTTCGTGCCCGTGGTGACGACGTCGCGCTCATCGATGCGAAGGAGATCGGCTTGCCGATCATCGATCGCATGTACAAGGAGTATCCAAAAGGCGCGGCACCGGAAGCGCTGGAGACGCTGGCCGGCAAGATCCGCAACGCCGACGGCTTCGTCTTCGTCACCGGCGAATATAATTGGGGCGTGCAGCCCGGCCTGAAAAACCTCACCGACCATTTTCTCGAGGAATGGTTCTGGCGGCCGGCAGCGCTCGCAAGCTACTCGGCGGGCCGTTTTGCCGGTGCCCGCGCCGCGACCGCCTGGCACGGCACGCTGTCGGAAATGGGTATGGTGGTGGTTTCGAGCACGATCGCGGCCGGCCCGATCGCACAGACCCTGTCGGCCGAAGGCAAGCCGATCGGCGAGGGCGGCAAGGCGCTGGAGCACGCGTTTCCGCGCTTTGCCGACGATTTGACCTGGTGGGTGGAAGCCGCCAAAGCGCAGCGGGCGAAGCGGCCACCGCCTTATTGAAATGTCCGGAGCGGCGACACGCGCACCACGCCGCGCAGGCCGGGGGTAGCACCGTCACCAGCCATCCCGCCGCGAGATGGGCCGCGGCCATCGGCTCCGCCAGATGGGCAATGCCACCCCCGTCGAGCGCCGCGCCGAGCCGTTTTGCCCTGTTCGGTGGGGACGGGGCCTGCCAAGTTTGGTCATTTAGTGGGCTTCGTTAGTCGGCTTCGTCTCGAATCTGCCTCACTTCTGGTTCGGAATGGTGTAAGCTTCGATTGGATTCCTTGACGGGGTGGCTCCCCGGAAGGTCACTTGAGACTTACCAAGAGTTGGGACCTGCCAAGACTTGACTGCGACTGGGGCTTGAGACTTGGTACTGGGACTAGGTTGGTACTGGGACTAGCTGGGGTTTGGGGATTGGGACTTTGGGGACTTGATGGCTTTCGAGGTCACGGAGGCTGACAGGCTGCTGTCGCGCGGCGCTATCGGGCGGTCCGAAAAGGGCTTGCTCGCCCTTGCCGCCGTCGCCCTTGCGCTTGGTGTCGCGGCCTGGATCACCGACGCCGGCCAGGGAGGTCCCCTGGCGTCAGCGGCGTTGCCGGCCTCGCAGGATGACGCCCATGATCAAGTGTCCTTCCGTGACCGCTTCCTCGGCGCGCCCACCCGCGCCGGCGAGGCTGTCGGCTCGACCCTGAAGGCCCTCGATCGCGCGGCCATCAACAATCTCGAAGGCAAGCTGTGGGATGCCAAGGCGCTTTTGGCGCGGCAGCTGATGTACAGCAATTGGCGCACCGCCACCGTCGATGACATCAGGCCGTCGTTCTCGGCGGATGATGCGCGGGCAACGGCGTCGGTGGACGATCTGCGGCAGGCGGCCGGCCAGAGCACCGGTATTCCGTTACCGCGACCGCGGCCGACGATCCTGGCCAGCGCGGATCCGCAGGGTCTGCAAGTCCCGCAAACCGTCGCGCAGACCGAGGCCGCGACGACCGCGGACAACCGGACCCTGATGCAAAAGCTCTCCGACCTGTTGCCCGGCAAGGTGACGCTGGCTTCGCTGACGACGGATGGTGGGCTATTCCGCAAGGAAGGGCCCGATCTTGCTGCGCTCGGCTATGCGCCGCAGACAGCCGTTTATGACTTGTCGGCCCATGCGGTCTACCTGCCGAATGGCATGGTGCTCGAGGCGCATTCCGGTATGGGCAGCCTGCGTGACGATCCCGATCATGTCGACCGGCGCATGGTCGGTGCGACCCCGCCGGCGAGCTACGACCTGAAGCCCCGCGAGGCGCTGTTCCACGGTGTGGCTGCCTTGCGCATGACGCCGACCGGTGGCGCCACCATTTTCGGGCGCGCCGGGCTGCTCGTGCATCCCTTCATGCTGGGCCCTCTGGGCGACTCGAACGGCTGCGTGTCGGTCAGGAACTATGACCGCTTCCTGAAGGCCTATACCGACGGCGAAATCACCCGCCTCGTCGTCGTGCCCAGCCTGAGCGGCGCGACTGCGACCTCGCAGCGCACTGCGTCGCAGTCATCCCCCTCATGATACTGAACTGCGCAAGGCGCGGTCGGCACCTCCCGGTTTGACCGTGCCGGCTCCGAACCAACTCACATCCGGATCCAGCACGTCCAAATCCAGCCCATCCAGGACTGCATCCGCGTCCAAGGCCGCCGCATCCGAGACGCCGCTGCGTACGACGTACCGGATCAGGCTCAACGGCGAGACGGTTGCGATCGCGACGGTCGGCCAGGCCTATCGCTTCCTGACCGAATACTCGTCCATCGAATGGATGGAGTTCCGCTCGCTGCACGGCGAGGCCATGACGCTCCTGGAGCGTGCCGCCGACAACGCCATGTTGACCGTGCAGGCGACCAATGCGGTGCGCGCGCTGTTCGTCTCCACCAAGCTGTTGTGATCGCTGCCGCAGACTTGGTGTTTTCTCGCCATCATTTCAGCGCGATTGCAGCCGCAAATTGCAGCCTGCTACACGCTTTGGAGGGCGAGCGGTGTCAAGGCTGGGCGGGACGCTTGGACGCAGATCTGCACGTGCCTTGATCGGGCTCGCGGGAGCATTGCTGCTGGCGGGCTGCATGCAGGCGACGCTCGCGCCATCCTCGACGGCCAGTCTCACGCCGCGGGACAGGCAGCTGCTGGCGCATCCGCCTTATGCCCAGGCCAGCATTCCCGAAGAATTTCAGCGTCACATCGTCAACTATTCGGGCAAGGAACCGCCCGGGACAATCCTGGTCGATACGGATGCGCGCTTCCTTTATTACGTGATGCCGGACGGCAAGGCGATCCGCTATGGCGTCGCCGTCGGCGAGGAGGCGATGGCCTTCTCGGGCGTCGCCACCATCGGTCGCATGTCGGAATGGCCGGACTGGGTTCCGACGGCGGACATCCAGGCGCGGCTCGGGCCTTTCCCAGCGCGCGTTGCCGGCGGCCCGGCCAATCCGCTGGGCGCGCGGGCGCTCTATCTCTATGCCGGCAACAAGGACACGCTGTATCGCATCCACGGCACCAACCAGCCGGAATATATCGGCCAGGCGATCTCGTCCGGCTGCATCCGCATGACCAATGAAGACGTCATCGACCTCTATGACCGGGTGAGACAGGGCGCGACCGTGATCGTGCTGCCGCCCAGCCAGAACGCGCTGGCCGGCCGGCCCTTTGCCGGCCGCCGCAGCTGACGCGGATCGACGCGCGCCCGATTTACACACAGGCAAGCGGTGCGTTGAGCCGCAATCTTATCCCACTTTGCCAATAGCGCTCGCATAATCGAGTGCTGCGCCGATTCGGCGGGGTCGCCGCGCATTCGCCAAACGGGATTTCGCGAAAGGGAATATTGCCATGGCGTTTTTCAAGCGGGAGCTCAGCCCGGTCGAGCGCTTCGAGGCGGCGCTGAAGACCAAGCAGGCCGAGCGCGCCAAGCTCGCCGATCGTCTGAGCCTCGCCGAATCCGTGCTCGGCGAAAAGCGTACGGCGGCCGAGCAGCTTGCGGTGGCCGGCGCCAGCAATGCCAAGCTCGAGCGTGCCGACGCCAAGCTGCGGACGGTGGAGGATCGCGCCAAGATGCTGCGCGCGGCACTCGCCGAGCTCGACGCACAGATCGCCTCGAACGAGCACGCGCTGTCCGAGGCGCGGGCGCAGCGCGAGCGCGAAACGCGGGCCGACCAGATCGAGCGGCTTGCAGCGGCGATCGAGCTTGCGCTTCCGGGCTTTGCCGGAGGCGCCGCGGCGCTCGTCGAGGCCGTCACCGGCAGCGCCGTGACGGTTGCGGAAGCATCGGGCTTTTCGGCGAGCGTCGATGCCGTACGGCGCGAGGTGCTTTCGGCTGCGGATCTCGTCTGCTGGGAGCTGCGGGCGCTTGCCGTGCGCACGCGCGCCGGCAATGCCAACGTGCCCTTGCTGGCGCCGCCGGTTGCCGAGGCGCCGCGCCCGCCCGAGATCGAACGGCAATCGATCTACACGCTGAACGCGCTGTTGTGGCGCGAGGGCAGCGTGGTGCGCAAGGCGCCGGCCTTTGCACTGGTCGAATTGCCCAAGGCGCTGCTGGCGGTCGCGCTGCGCCATCAGCATGCCGATCACCTCAACGCCCGCCGTGTGCAGACCTTGATGCATGTCCACGGCAGTGATGTGATCGAAAAGGGGGGCGAGCCCGACGACGCGCAATGCGTCGATCTCGACGCACTCGCTGCAGACGAGCAATCCACGACGCGCGCCGACGTTGCCTGACGCGCGGGCGCCAAGACCAAAATGGAAAGGCCAGCCACGATCAAATGGCCGGCTCGACAGACACAACGATCGCCGGAAGAACAATTGGCTGGTTGAGGAACACCACCGGGGAGGTTAGGGGCCATGCCTCACTGATGCAGCCCGCTAAACCTTCACCCGGCGTGCCGTTCGCGGTTTCGGCCGCTATGCGGGGGTCCGAACGTATACCGCCGCACTAAGCGGCTCGTCTCTTCGGAGGTGGCGTCATTCGAAACCTCCTTTGCGCGTGGATTTGCCGCCCTTGGCGACATATGGAATGGTCCTCCCATCGAGCGGCACTGTCAAGCCGGTTCGGCGTTGGTTGAGCGCGGGTCGGCAAGTCCTGCCTGGCCAAGCACGCGGAACTCTTTGAGGAGAACACCATGATGTCCGAGTTGCAGGTTCACAGCATCGCGCGGCAGATGCTCGAGAAGCATGGTTTCGAAGCGATTGCGCAGGCGGCGCGCAACGCCCAAAGCTGCGAAGCCAAGGGCGATGCCGATGAAGCCAGGGAATGGCGGCATATCGAAGACGCCATGAAGATCATGCGCGGACCGCATCAGAGCTGAAGCCAGATCCAGCGTCCCGCTCCGGAATCGAGCCCCGAGTCAAGTCCTTCAACCGAGTCTGGCGGGAACAGCTTCGCGGCGGCGGATGAAATGCAACGAGGCCCGGTGTGCCTAGGAGTCCGGGCCTCGTAACCGGCACGACCCTCTTGGCAAGTCACCCGGTATGGTAAAAATTTAGCGCCAAAACGGCGCCGCAGCATTGATGTGGCTCAACCCGCCATCCAATTCAGGACAGCGCGTTCAGGATAGCGCGCCACCTTCGGCGAAGAACGCACCGACCGCGTGCAGCATACGCGCCAGGCGTCCGGCGAGATCATGCGGGAATGCGCGGGTCGAACCAGATCGGCATGTCCGGTGGTCCTCTCCGTTCGCGATCTTCTGCACGATCTCCGGATGGGGAAGCGGGAACGCACGCTCGAGCATCGGGGTTTCTCCGCGGCCGATCATTCAAGGCAGACAGGATGCATCATGTTTGCTTCCGCTCGATTGTTCAAGCGCCCCGAGGCGGATGATGTGCATCACGTCGTGCAAACGAGGCGCCGTTCATGCCGCATGACGCGGTGCAACAGGGCTGATTTTGCTTCGGGTTGATCTTGGTCAAGCCTTCAGCGAAAAATCGGCGTTGGCTATTAGGAAATAATTCGAGGAAACTCCAAGGACGGACTCATGAGTGAGATCGCTCAGTTCATTGCCATGGCTGTCGACCAGACCGATCAGGGCTTCGTTGCGGGCGAGGCCTTCAAATGCGCAAGCCCGGCATCGGCCATCGAGCGTGCCAAGGGCTACTGGAAAATCTTCGGCCATGCCGGCGCGGTCGCCCTGGTTCGCACCGGCTATCCTGATACCCAGACCACGGTGCTCAGGCGATTTGGCAGCGTGCCCGACGAGTTTAATTTCTGACGGGACGCTTCTCCCAGCATCGTGACCACGGGTTGCAAGGCGCCGCCTTGCACCTGTGCTCCGGATGGGATTCTTTTGGACTGGCGGGCAATATAATTCCGTATTCCCCGGGATTGACCTGTGTTGGTCTGTGGCGTGCAGATGCGCTATCGTGACGCTGCGATGAGGCATCGAGAGCAGGCAGAAGGGGGTACGGTTGGCGAAGCAGGGGCTGCGTCCATGTTGACCTTAACGGAACTGGCGGCGGAATCCCTGGAAGGGTTTCTAGGCGACTATATGCGCCGCCGCTGGGGCTCGTCGCACGGGCCTTTCGTGGAGATCGTGACCGGCGCGGCGCGGATCGCCATGGAATGCATCGGGACCACTGACGCGCTCTATCACAACATCGAACACACCATGCTGGTGACGCTGGCCGGCCACGACATCATGCGCGGGCGAGGATTGTACACGCAATTCTCAGCGAATGATTACGCCCATATCATCATTGCCTGCCTTGTCCACGACATCGGCTACGTGCGCGGCCTGTTCAAGGAAGATGGCGAGGACGGCTTCCTGATCGATGCGACAGGCAAGCGAGTGGTCTTGCCGCGCGGCTCCTCGGACGCCTCGTTGATGCCGTACCATGTCGATCGCTCCAAGCTCTTTCTCGCGCGGCGGATCGATGGCGTGCCGCTCGACACGGAGCGCATCCTGCAGGCGATCGAAGGCACGCGGTTTCCGCCGCTCGAAGGCCAGCAATATGACGAGGAGGCCTCGATCGTTCGCGCCGCCGATTTCATCGGCCAGCTCGGCGATCCCAATTACATCCGCAAGGCCAACGCGCTGTTTTGCGAGTTCGAGGAGGTCGGCATCAACCGCCAGCTCGGTTACGAATCGGCCGCCGACATCGTCGAGCAGTACCCGCAGTTCTATTGGAACAGCGTCGCGCCGCACATCCAGACCGAGATCGGTTATCTCAACCGGACCTCCAGCGGCCGGCAATGGATCGCCAATCTCTATTCCAATGTCTTCCGTGCCGAGCGCGAGATATCGCTGTCCGGACCGCAGCCATAGTCCGGTGCGGACCCGTAAGCCCGGCGGCGTGATGCGGCGGAGGCAACCTCCGCCTTGTTTATAGCGGCCCGTCGACAATGCTCTCGATACGGATGGGGAGGCTGCGAACGCGTTTGCCGGTCGCGTGGTAGACCGCGTTCGCGATGGCAGCCTGGATGCCCGCCGTGCCCAGCATGCCAATTCCCTTGACGCCGTTCGGCAAGTGCCGGTCTTCTTCTTCGATCATCGCGATATCGAATTCCGGCATGTCGGCATGGACCGGGATCAGGTAGTCGGCGAAGCTGTCGCCGACAATGTGGCCCGACACGCGATCCGTCGCCGTTCTCTCATGCAGCGCCATGCCGATGCCGCCGATCAGGCCGCCGACATACTGGCTCCGCGCCAGCAACGGATTGAGGATATGACCCGCGGCAAACGCGCCGCATACCCGGCGCACCCTGATCTCGCCGAGTTCGACATCCACACCGACTTCGACGAACACCGCGCCGTAGCCCATGCTGCTCGCGGCCAATGACTGATGTTGCGTCGCCGCGCTTTCTCCCTCCGCTTCCAGCCCCTCGGCCGCTCCGCGCGCCAGCACATCCGTCAGCAACTCGCCGACATTGCCGGTCCGGCTTCGGATCACTCCGTCTTGAAATTCCAACTCCTCGACCCGCTGGCCGGAGAGCGGCGACCGCTCGTCGGTCACGGCCATGTTCGCCAGCATCGCGCGAAGTCTGGCCATCGCCAGTTCGGTCGCGGGCGCGAGGCTCGCGGTCACCTGGGAACCTCCGGAAAACGGACCCTCCGGCAGCAGGGTGTCGCCGAGTTCGACCGTCACCTGCGAAGGGGGAACGCCAAGCGCGGAAGCCGCCATCTGGCCGAGCGCCGTGTAAGTGCCCGAGCCCATGTCCTGCGTGCCGCACTGAACGCACAGCGAGGCGTCCGTCGCCAACCTGACGCGGACCCTGCAGGCCTGGCGGATCGCCGGATAAAGCGTGCTGGCCATGCCCCAGCCGATCCGCCAACGTCCGTCGGTGGCCGCGCCCAGCGCCGGCCTCTGCGACCAGCCGAACCGTTCGGCGCCGACGCGATAGCACTCGAGCAGGCTGTTGCTGCTCCACGGGCGCCCCGCTTCCTGATCGTGGTCGGCGAAGTTGCGCACGCGAAGTTCGACCGGGTCGATTCCCAGCCGCTCGGCCGCTTCGTTGAAGGCGGATTCGAGCGCAAACGTTCCCGGCGCCGTTCCCGGGGCGCGCATCGGGACGGGGTGGGGCTCATTGGTGCGGACGAGGCGGTGCGTCGTCGTGACATTCGGGCAGGCATGCAGCAAGCGCGAATAGACCGCGGTGGAATCAGAGTAATCGGCGTGGGTCGAGGTCTGCGCGAGCACGTGATGTTCGATGCCCATCAGACAGCCGTCGGCGCGAAACCCCAGCCCCATATCCTGCACCGTCTCCTGGCGCCGCCCGACCAGGGTGAACAACTGCGCCCGCGTCAGTTCCAGCCGCACCGGTCTGCCCGATTTCCGCGAGGCGAGCATCGCCCAGAACATCCACGGCCACCAGAGCTGTCCCTTGCAGCCGAAGCCGCCGCCGAGGAAACGCGAGATGACGCGGATGTCCGATACCGGCATCCGGAAAGCCTGTGCGATCATGGCGCGGGTGCCGAAGATGGCCTGGGTCGACGTGTGCACCACGGCCTTGCCGTCCTCCCACCAGCAGACGACGGCGTGCGGCTCCATGGGATGATGATTGTTGACGGCGGTATCGTATCGATGTCGGACCACGAGATCGGCCTCGGCCAGTGCCCGCGATGCGTCGCCACGACGTGTCTCGGCTGGAAAGCGTCCGACCATCGCCGGTGCAAATGACTTGTCGAGCGCCTGCGCCAGCGCCGTCACGGCCGGCCGCGCCTCGAGGCTGACCCGGATCGCTTGTGCGGCTTCTCTTGCCTGCTGCAGGCTGCCTGCCGCGACGAGCGCGACCGGCTGGCCCGCAAAATGGATGGTGCGTTCACGGATCAGGGCGGTGGCAGGAGAAGGCTGCAGCACCTCGGCATCCGCATGGGAGACCATTGCCGCGAAGCCCGGAAGGTCGATCGCCGGCGTCGCGTCGACCGACAGCACGTCGCCACAACTGATCGGCGCCTGCACGAGGGCTGCGTGCAACAGGCCGGCTGCAGGAACTTCGGCCTCATATATCGCGCGGCCGGTCACCTTCAGCGCGGCCTCGTAGCGCAGGACAGAATGGGTGCTCATGAGCGGCTCCCCAGGGTTTGCAAGGCGCGGATGACGGCGTTGCGCAGCAATGCGACCTTGAACCGGTTATCGGCAAGCGGCCGGGCGTGCTCGACCGCCATCTCCCCGGCGGCCGCGATGGCCTGGGCGTCCAAGGCGCGGCCCGCCAAGGCCGCTTCAGTCCGGTCGAGCCGCCACGGCAATGGCGCGACACCACCGGCGGCCAATCTCGCGGTGACGATCCTGCCGTTCTCGATCTGCAACGCGGCCGCCACCGACACGATCGCAAACTCGAACGACGCGCGATCGCGGATCTTGAGATATGTCGAGCAGCCGGCAAAGCAGGTTGCGTCGGGCACGTGAACGCCGGTGATGAGCTCTCCCGGCGCCAGGTTGGTTTCATGCTCCGGCGTCTCGCCGGGTAGCCTGTAGAGATCGCGCAGCGGGACGCGCCGCTCGCCCTCCGACCCGAGCACCTCGACCTCGGCATCCAGTGCCGCCAGCGCAACGGCCAAGTCCGAGGCGTGCGTCGCGACGCATGACGGGCTCGTACCGAACAGAGCGGCCTGGCGGTTCTCGCCCGACAGCGCGCCACATCCGCTGCCGGGCTTTCGCTTGTTGCAGGCAAGCTGCTCGTTGCGAAAATACGGGCATCGCGTTCGCTGCAGCAGATTGCCGCCGATTGTCGCCATATTGCGTATCTGCCCGCTGGCGCTGGCCAGGATCGCCTCCGCGATCAACGGATGATATCGCCTCACATCGAGATGGGTCGCCACATCGCTCAGCCGGGCAAGCGCCCCCAGCGAGAGCTGTCCATCGGTGAATTCCACATCGTCCAGCGGCAGGCGCGAGATGTCCACGACCGCCGCGGGCGTCATTGCGCCGGACTTCCACAGCTGGAGCAAGTCGGTGCCGCCAGCCAGGAACGCGGTACCCGGTCTCGACGCCTGAAGCCGGGCGTCGTCAACGTTCGCAGCGCGGCTATATTGGAATGAATGTCCGCTCATAGGCCGGCCACCTCGGCGATCGCGGCCACGATGTTCGGATAGCCGCCGCATCGGCAGAGATTGCCGCTCATACCCTCGCGGATCGCTGCGAGAGTAGCTGGTCTTTCTTCAAGCAGCGCCAATGCGGACATGACTTGCCCCGGCGTGCAATAGCCGCATTGCAGTGCGTCGTGGCGAATGAAAGCGGCCTGTAGCGGGTGCAACTCGTCGGCTGCGCCGACGCCTTCGATCGTGGTGATCGCGCGACCGTCACAGGACGCCGCCAGCGCCAGACAGGATTTTATCCGCCGGCCCTCCGCCAGCACGGTGCATGCGCCGCACGCTCCCATGTCACAGCCTTTCTTGGTGCCGGTCATGCCGAGCTTGTCGCGGAGAACGTCCAGCAGCGTGTCACAGGCGGCTACCGGGATTTCGTGATCGCGTCCGTTGATCTTGAGCGAAATGGTGACGGACGAAACAGGCGACATGGAGCTCTCCTGAATTGTCTTGCCGGGATGGACTCTCGTCGTTGCCTTGCGGGAGGTCCGGCTGGAAGCCGGTGCAGGGGTCGGTTGACGCGTCTGCCATGACCTTATAGTCGCGGATTGCAAGGCCGGAAGGACTAGTACTATCCTAGGATTGTGAGTACCTGCATTCGGGAAACGAGGCCCATGCCAGACCCCAGTCGAAGCGAGTTCGGTAACTTCCTTCGCTCGCGGCGCGCCAAGCTCAACCCCAAATCGGTCGGCCTTCCCGACGGGCGAAGACGTCGCGCGCCAGGCCTCCGGCGCGAGGAAGTCGCCGAGCTCGCGGGGATCGGCGTAGATTGGTACATCCGGCTGGAACAGGGGCGGGCGGTCAGCCCTTCGGTGACCACGATCGATGCATTGGCGCGAGCGCTGCGCCTGAGCAAAGTCGAGCATGCGCATTTGCGCGCGCTGGCATCGGGGACCAATCGGCGCCCCTTCACCCGGGAAATCGTCCCCGCAGCCCTTCGGAACCTCGTCGAGTCCCTCAATCAGCCGGCCTACATCACCGGCCGGCGGTGGGATGTCCTTGCGTGGAACAAGGCTGCCGCCGACATTTTCGCCTTCGATCGCCTGGCCGAAGACGATCGCAACATTCTCGTCTGCGTGTTGCTGCTTCCGGGAACACGCCGGCTGTTCGGATCGAGCTGGGCCGAGGAGGCCAAGCGTATCGTCGCACAGTTTCGTGCGACTCACGATCTCTGGGCCGGAGATCCGGCATTCGTGGCGTTGCTGAGCCGCCTTCGCGAGGGCAGTCCGGAGTTTGCAAAATGGTGGGAGGCCCATGATATCCGGGGCGGTGCCGGCGGGGTCAAGCGCCTGCGACATCCCAAGAAGGGCGTGCTGCGTCTCGCCCATGCAAGCTTCCAGGCCAATGACGATCCGGACCTGAAGCTCATCATCTATTCGCCGGCCTGAACGGTGTTTGCGGCGCGCTGCTCCAATCGTCCCGTACAATTGGTCCCGAGCTCGGACGCCGCGCTTTTGTGTGAGCGCACAACCGGGGCTGAGCCAGGAGCGTCGGATTTGGCCGACCCCGGTGCTTCAATCTCAGGTCGATCCTGCTATGGCACCGGCTTTGGCGGTCGCGGCGCGCCGGGCACTTCCTCGGCCTGTTGCTGCGCCTGAGCCGGCGGCGCGATGGTCTGTGGCGGCGGCAGGGTCGAGACCGGCGGCAAGGGTGGCGGCTTGTGGGCCGCCGCGACGAACGGTGGCTTGGGCTGCGCCGGCAATGGCGGCCGCGGATGAATGCTCGCCTCGGAGGCGCGGGCCATCACGCGGCTCATCTGCTCCTGGCTCGCTTTGAGCTGCTCGGCAAGCTTGGCGTTGTCGCGGGCCATCTGCTCCTGGCCGGCCTTGAGCTGCTCGATTCCTTGCTGCAGGCCGGCGATGTCGCGCGCCATGCTTTGCAGCATCTGTCCGACATCGGCCGGCGCGGGGGCGGCGGCGTTCGTTGCAGAGCCCGGCTGCGCCGATGCCGTTTGTGGAGCAGGAGCGTCAGCCGTTGCGCTCGGCGCGGCCGGCATACGTTGCTCGGCGCTCAATCCGAGCCTGTCCGAAATCAACGACCAGGTCGCGTTGACCTGCGGTGTCCAGCTGGCGATCAACGGCTTGACGTCCTCGCCATAGGCAGCCCAGGCCGCGCCGGCGCCGACGATCGTGCCGGCGACCAGCAAACCGGTCAGGATGCGAGCGATGCCGCGCTTGGTCGACGATCGCACGCTTCCGCTCTCGGCACCATTGACGTCAGCGGGACGAAACGCCGTGATGGTGTCATCCAGCTTGTCCGCGCCCGACCCATTCGGGTCCAACGCAACAGGTGCAATCTTCACCTCGGGTGGAGCGGCGGCAGCCATGCCGACCGGCGCCAGCTGGGCGAGCCGTTCCTGAACACGCGCGAGCTCTTCGCGCACGACCCGCTCATAGTCGGCGTTCGGCCTCGTATCGCCACGCGCATTGAAATCCTCGGCCCCCGCCGGAGCCGGCTTCGCTGTGGAGTCCATTGGCGCTCCTAATCTGTCCCCAATTGCTCAAGCACCCTCAACCGAGCTCCTTACCAGGCACCCAACACCGAGGGGACCGCGCTGTCCCGAACCAGGGGCCGTTGACGGGCTGTCCCTGCCGCCAACATACCGCCCCACACTCATTGCGCTTTTGACCAAAGCAAGGCGATAGCGTGGAAAGTATGGGGCCGGCTTCCGGAGGGCCGCTCCGGCATCCTGTCCTCCGGAAGCCGCGCGGCGAGCGCAAAGCCATGGTACATCATGCCGCCGTGCGGAACCAAATCCTGCCGCGGCGTCTTGTGCCACCAGCGCGAAACCGGGAGAGGCCGATGAAGACAGCCAGCATCATGATTACAGTCGCGGTTATCGCCCTTGGTGTGCCGGCGGTCGCCCAGCAGCAGCAGGGCCTTGCAGGGACGATCACCGGCATCAACCGCCTGACCGGCATGGTCGCGATCACGCCGACCGAGAACGGTACGGTCGGATCAAACGCACCTGCCTCGGCGCCTGCGCCCGCCGAGCAGTTCAAGGTCAATGACGGCGCGCTGCTCGATGCCGTACATGCCGGCGATCGGGTGACCTATAGCGTGAATGATAGTGGTGGCGTGAAGACGATCACCAAGCTCGACAGGCAGAAATGACGTTACGCAGACGATCGCGGGACGTGCGTCGCACCGGCGGTCTGCCGCCGGTGCGGCGTGCTCATGCGTCGCGGGCGAGGGATGAATAGTCGGTCCAGCACCAGAGATAGCCGATATGAGCCGAGCCTTCGTCAATGAAGACAGTTTCATCGAGGAATTGCCTGACAGGCCGATCTCCGAGCATCCGAACCTTGTGACGGAGCAGGGGCTCGCGCTGATCGAGAGGGCGCTGGAAACGGCGCGACGGGACTATGGAGAGGCGCAGTCCGCAGGCGACCGCGAGCGTCTCGCCAAGGCTGGGCGCGATCTGCGCTACTGGAACGCACGCCGCGCGAGCGCGCAGCTGCGCGTGCCGCGGCATGGCGCAGACGCTGTGCAGTTCGGCCACGCCGTCACCATCGTGCGGGACGATGGACGGCAGCAGACGTTCCGCATTGTCGGCGAGGACGAGGC
Organism: Bradyrhizobium sp.; assembly: GCA_035293585.1. GTDB lineage: Bacteria > Pseudomonadota > Alphaproteobacteria > Rhizobiales > Xanthobacteraceae > Bradyrhizobium. Next base: position 92,850 of record DATGMN010000082.1, read on the forward strand.
CGATCCGAGCAACGGATCGATCTCCTACATCTCGCCGCTTGCGCAGGCGCTTCTCGGCAAGCAAATCGGCGACAGCCTGCGCGCCGGCAAGGACCAGGCGGAAATCACCGCAATCGGGTAGGCGCTCTGGCTTGACTAACGCATAACTCGACGGTTATAGGTAAATCCATAACCGATGGGTTATTGACTTGCCATGCCGAATGCCCAGAACACCCACGACCTGCTGTTCCGGACCCTCGCCGATCCGACCCGGCGGGGCATCTTCGAAAGCTTGTGCCGCGAGGGCGAGCAGACGGTCGCCGCCCTGACGGCGCGGGCCGGAGTGTCGCAGCCGGCGGTCTCCAAGCACCTCGGCGTTCTCAAACAGGCAGGCCTCGTGCGCGACCGCCATGAAGGCCGCCAGACGCATTACAGCGCGCAGCTCGGCGCGCTTGCCCCGCTGATCGACTGGACCAGCCAGATGGCCGGCTTCTGGGAGAGCCGGTTCGACCACCTCGAAGATCTGCTCAGAAGGATGGACCAATGAATCAAGCCGCGACCGAAACGAGCTCCGTCGTCGTCGAACGGGAGATCCCTTTTCCACCCGAAAAGATCTGGCGTGCGCTCACGCAGCCGCATTTGATCGAGGAGTGGCTGATGAAGAATGACTTCAGGCCCGCGGTGGATCACCGCTTCAACCTGCGCGGAGACTGGGGCACCGTGGACTGCCAGGTGCTAGCGATCGAGCCGCAGAAATCCTTGTCCTACACCTGGGCGGCGATGGGTCTCGAGAGTGTCGTCACCTGGACGCTCACCCCGACGAGCAACGGGACTCACCTGCGCATGGAGCAGTCGGGCTTCCGGCCGGATCAGAAGCAGGCCTACCAAGGCGCCCGCTACGGCTGGCAGCAGTTCTTTGCCAAGCTCGAGCAGGTCGTGGCGCGGACGGATTGAAAGCGCGCCGGCGCATCTCGGGTCGGCTGGCGAGAGCAGCAAGGCTCTTGCAAGCCCATCAGCGTGCAGGCGCGCCTAGCTCTTGGTGCGGATGAAGCCGGCGAGGGCCGACTTCTGGGTTTCGCACCAGGTCGGCATGCCCAGCCGTTTCTGGTCCATATCCGTCGACTGCACGGCGATGGCGATTTCCTGCATCAGCTCGTCATTGCCGCGCTCGCCCATCTTGCCGCCGGTCAGCATGTAGGCGATCGCCTTGCGCACCGTCTCGGTGGTGCCGTCCGGCTGCTGCATGTCCTGGGCCTTCTGCACGAGATCCTGGTAGACGACATCGGTGCCGGGGCAGTCGACCTTGGCGGCGAAGGCCTGCAGAACGAGCGTGACATAGGCCGCGCGCGGCTCGGCGCGGGTCGGGGCCGCGAGGGCCATTGCCCCAAGCGTGAGCATGACAAGGGCGCCGTGGCGCATCGTAACCTCCCTGGTGTTTTAGCCTGGCGTTTTCGGCCTTGCTGCAACGCTAGCGCCGAGAGCGTGCGGGATGCAAGAGCCGCGCGGGCCGGCCCAGGCAATGTCCAGTTGTGACCCGCTCGCCACACTCAACGCGAATTCGTCACGCTGTCGTCGCAGCAAGGCGCAGGCGGCCACGGTTCTGCCCGCATTCGCTGCGGAGTTGGTCCGTGCTGGAGGCTGGTACTTGTGGGGGACGGGATGTCATCCGATTGTGCCAGAATGGTGCATGTCACGAGTGGCGTAGACTGCGTTGCGTGGCGTGAGGCGATCGCCTCGCGTCGTCGTGTGATTGGCAGGTTGGCTGCTGTGACCCTGGCTGGCGGCTGTCTTGCGGCCTGTGCGCAGTCCTCGGTGCTTTCCAACCGCTCGGCCTTCCGATCGTCGCCGTCTCCGAGCAGGCAGGCCGCGCTGGAGCATCACCGCCTCGTGCATGTCGCGGCGCGCGAGCCGGTGAGCGTCGTGCGGCGATCGGCTCGGGAACTCGATACATCGGCCGAGAAGACGTCGCGCGTGTCGCAGGGGCTCGCCTCCTTCTACTCAGAGGGCACGCACACCGCGAGCGGCGAAAAATTCGATGCAAACGAGCTCACTGCCGCCCATCCGACCTTGCCGTTCGGCACCCGCCTGCGCGTCACCAACGTCAACACGGGCAAGTCGGTGACGGTGCGCGTCAACGACCGCGGTCCATATGTGCACGGGCGCGTCGTCGATGTCTCCTATTCGGCAGCGCAGGCGCTCGGCATGGTCGGGCAGGGCGTCGCCAAGGTGAAGCTCGACGTCGTGCAATAGAGCGGGCCGGCGGCGTCTCACGCCACGCGTGCGACGTCCTGCTGTTTCGCAGCGACGCGACGGATCAGCGCGGCGCAGCGACCGGGCGCGGTCATCGGCAGCATGTGGCCGCCTTCCATCAGTTCGAGATCGAGCGCAGGATATTCGACCTTCATCGCTTCGCCGTGCGCACGGTAGTCGAGCAGCCGGTCGCCTTTGGCGAACAGCATGCCGACGGGCAGCGCCAGCGAGCCATAACGGGCGATATAATCCGGCAGCACATATTCGGCGAGCACCGCGTCCGATGACGCGGAACAGAATGCCTTTGGCCGCAGCCCGAGTAGCCCGCCAGCGCGGAACGGAAAATCGGCCGGAGGGGGTTCTGGTGCGAAGACTTCCTTGAGCGCCTGCTCGCCGCGCAGGATGCCGAGCGGTGTTGCCAGCGTCCAGGCGATCACCTTGCGCAAGGTCGGCGAGCGGATGATCAGGCCCTTGAACACGTCGGGCACCTGATCCGGCACGTGGGTGAGCGGCGCGATCAGGGCCAGCGCGCCGGCGCAATCGGGATGGTCGAGCGCGATCGCAAGCGACAATGCTCCGCCGAGCGAATGCCCGACGAGCAGCGGCCGCTTCAGTCCGAGCGCACGCATGAATTTTGCAAGCGTTGCGGCCTGCGCTTTGAGGTCGGCAGGCGCTCCGTCGGGGCGCTCGGAATAGCCGCATGCAGGGCGGTCAACGATGATGACGCGAAAATCGCCCGTGAGCTCGTCGGCCAGTGCGTAGGTGAAGTGCATGAGATTGCCGGCGAGGCCGTGGATCATCACGATCACAGGACCTGCGCCGCCACGATCGACATAATGGATGCGCTCGGCATCGACCTGCATGAACTTGCCGCGCGGCGGCAGCGCCGCCTCGACCTTGCGCGCGGTGCGGGCGGTAAAGGCAACGAGGCCGACGATGATGACCGCAAGGATGACGACAAGCGCGATGAGGATGCTCATGACGATCTCCCTTTGTCGGCATCCGCCGAGCGGCGGAGCAGGCGCCCCAGAATACTCCAATAGGAGACGGGTGCGAGCCGTTCCAACAGCGCCATCATCTTGGCGTCACGGCCGACCAGGACACGCGCCGCGCGGCGCTCCACCGCCTTGACGATGATCTCGCCCGCTTCCGCCGGCGGCATGGTCAGCACGCGGCGGGCGCGCTCGATCTGCTCATTCACCTCGGCATTGCTGGTGCCGGCGGGCCGCCGCGCATTGTCGGCGATTTTCGTGGCAACGCCGCCTGGATGCACCACGGTGACGCCGACATTGCTGCCTTCGAGCTCGAAGCGCAGCGCATTGGAGAAGCCGCGGACGGCAAACTTGCTCGCCGCATAGGCGGTCTGCCCCGGCGGCGAGATCAGGCCGAACAGGCTCGAGAGGTTGACCAGCCGCGCCTCGTCGCTTGCTCTCAGAAGCGGCATGAAGGCCCGCGTCAGCCGCACCACACCCCAGAAGTTGATCTCGAACAACCATTCGAAATCGCGCTCGCTCACTTGATCGAACGTACCGCTGAGCGCGACGCCCGCATTGTTGAACAGGAGCGCCGCACCGCCATGCGCAGCGGCAACCGCATCCGGGAATGCCGCGACGGCTCCGCGATCGGCGACGTCGAGCTTGTGGCTGGTGACGCGGACATTCGCGTGCTTCACGAGAGCCGTGGTTTCGGCAAGGCCCGCCTCGCTGATATCGGCAAGCGCGAGGTGGCAGCCGCGCTGGGCCAGCGACTGCGCAATGGCGCGGCCGATGCCGGAGCCCGCACCGGTCACGACGGCGGTACGGTCTTTCAGTCTCATGCGCGCTTGTCCGCGCGTTGCGGCAGCTTCGAAAACACCAACGTGCCGTCGTCGATCGCACCGAAGCGCAGCGCCAGCATGTCCTTGGCGTAATTCTGGTACAGTTTCCACGGCCGCTTTGAGCCTTGCTTGGGCATCACGTCCTTGCCCCGCTGCATGTAGCCGGACGATAACGGCGGCGTCGCATCCGGCGTTACCGTGGGATCGCTGTTGTGCGGCGTGCAATACGCATAGCCGCCGCGGTCCATCTTGTTCAGGATGCGGCAGAGATATTCCGCCGTCAGGTCGGCCTTCAGCGTCCACGAGGCGTTGGTATAGCCGAAGGTAGAGGCGAGGTTCGGCACATCCGAGAACATCATGCCCTTGTAGCTCATGGTCGTGCCGGCATTGACGCTTCGGCCGTCGACGACGAGCTGCATGCCGCCCATCAGCCGCATCACGAGCCCGGTCGCAGTGACGATGATATCGGCAGGCAGCTCCTTGCCGGAGCGCAGCTTCAATCCCGTTTCCGTGAAGGTCTCGATCTCGTCGGTGACGACGGCGGCCTTGCCGGCGCGGATCGCCTTGAACAGGTCGCCGTCGGGCACCAGGCAGAGGCGCTGATCCCAGGGATTGTAGCGCGGGGTGAAATGCACCATGTCGATGCCGGGACCGAGCTCGGCTTTCGCCATGCCGATGATGCGCTGCTTGGCGCCTTCCGGATTCTTGCGCGCCGCGTTGTAGAAGTACATCGAGAGCAGGATGTTCTTCCAGCGCGCTGCCGTGTGCGCGAGGCCTTCGGGCAATTTTGCATAGAGCCAGTTGGCGATCGCATCCTTCGCAGGGCGGGCCACGATATAGGTCGGTGAGCGCTGCAGCATGGTGACATGTGCGGCCCTTTCCGTCATCGCCGGCACCAAGGTCACCGCGGTCGCGCCGCTGCCGATCACGACCACGCGCTTGCCTGCGTAGTCGAGACCTTCAGGCCACTTCTGCGGGTGCACGATCTCGCCCTTGAAACGCTCCATGCCCGGCCAGCCCGGCATATAGCCGGCATCGTAGTCGTAATAGCCGGAGCACATCTGCAGGAAGTTGCAGCTATAGGTGATTTGCTTGCCGTCGGGGCCTTCGACGTCAAGCGTCCAGCGCGCGTCCGTCGACGACCATGATGCGCGCTTTACCTTGTGCCGGAAACGGATCTTGCGATCGATGCCATATTCGCGGGCGGTGTCGTTGAGATAGTCGAGGATCGCCGGGCCGTCGGCGATCGCTTTCTCGCCGCGCCACGGCCGGAAACGATAGCCAAGCGTATGCATGTCGGAATCGGAGCGGATGCCGGGATAGCGGAACAGGTCCCAGGTGCCGCCGAGCGCTTCGCGCCCTTCCAGGATGATGTACGACTTCTTCGGGCAGTCGCGCTGCAGGTGGTAGGCGACGCCGATGCCGGAGAGACCGGCGCCGACGATGATGACGTCGAAATCGGTCTGCTCGGGTTTGGCTTTGAAGGAGGCGACGTTGGTGCTCGGCGCGGCAGCATTGGTGGCGGCCGCCGCGCATGCGTCAGCACTGCGCGCAAAAACCTGCTCTCCTGCCTGTTCGGGCATTCCGTTCTCCCCTGGTCCGATCTCTCGCCCCCGCGCATCTATTTTCTTTTTCTGACATGCGCTATTGTCAGAATTAAGCATCTGACAATGCGGCATGTCAAGTAGGGAAGCATGGCGGAGACGGCGGGACGGAGGCATTACGGCGGGCATTCCACCGAGGAGCGGCGCCTGGCGCGGCGGGAACGGCTGATCGAGGCAGCAACCCGCATTTACGGGGAGGTCGGCTACCGCAATGCCACGGTGAAGGCGGTGTGCGAGGCGGCAGGCCTGACCGAACGCTATTTCTACGAGTCCTTTGCCAACAGCGAGGCGCTCTTGATCGCAGCTTTCGACACCGTCTCGCACCGGCTGATCGATTGCCTCGATGCCATTCGCAGGGAACACGTGGGCACCGCGGACGAGCGGGGTTATGCGGTGCTGCGCGCCTATTACCAGGTGCTGAAGGATGATCCGGTCGGCGCGAAATTGTTCGTGATCGAGATCGCGCGCGTCGGGCCCGCAGTCGACGAGGTCGGCGCGGCGCTGCTCCGAGAGTTCGGCGAATTGCTGTCGCGCACGTTGGCGCCGGGGACGAACGCGAAGCTCAAGAGCACGGAGCTCGTGCGCGCAGGGGCCGTCGGCGCGATGATCCAGATCGCAAGGGCCTGGATCCGAAGCGGATACGCCAAGAGCGTCGACGCGGTGGCGGCCGATGCCTTGAAGATCTGCCGCGTGCTGGCGGAGTGATCTCGATCCTTTTGTGGAACCCGATGCCGGGTTCGCCGTTGTTGCAGTCGACAAGCAAGCACTCAACGATGCCTTTGGGAGGCGCGTATGCCGGACATCGGCGTGTCGCCAACGGTCGTGCCGTACGGCGCAGATCAGACGATCTACCTTGTGGTGGATTGCGTCGCCGCTGCCGGCGTTTGCCGCGAGACTGAAATCGAGCGGCCCGACCTTGATGCGGTTATTGCGGACTTGCTCGCCGGCAAGTTCAGCGCGCCCATTCGTATCATCGCCTTCAACACGCTGGAGCACTGGAGCCGCGACCTTTCCAAGGAGGTCGCCGCGGAAATCCGCATGCTCTGCGATATCGAAGGTATGTCGGTGCCTGAACATATCAGCGACTTCGTCGAGCGCTACGCGGAGCGGGCGCGGCAGCTCGTGTTCTAAGGCCGGTCCGTCGACGTCCTGATTCGATGTTGTTCCGTCGCGCAATGCTGCGCCGCAAAGGGAGCGCAAACCCATGTGCGCTCCTTGTCGAGAGGGCTTGTCAACGACGCGATTCTTGCTGCTAGAATAGCTGGTGCGGGAAAGGCGATCGTCATGAGCCTGCTCGACAAGGCTTGCGTTCGACGTGCCGGGTTTCGGCTTGCTGGGCCTATGCTCATCTTGGCCCTGGCCGTCGCCGCCTGTTCGCAGCAGGAACCCGACTCCACGGGCTCGATCAATGATTGCGCGCGCAATCTGTTTCCGTCCTACGATCCGAAAATCTATGACCAATGCGTCGCTGTCTGCAAAAAATGCCAACGGGGCATCACCACCACGTGTACGACCTCTTGCACCTTGAAGGGCGCGCGTTGAGGCTCGCCATGACGGCCAGCGTCGCGCTGTCGCTCCTCATGGCTGCTGCGGGCCGTGCTGATCCATCTTCCGCCAATGCGGATCATCTCTATCGCGCCCAGACCGTCGTCACCGGGCAGGGCGAGGCCAACCGCCTCACCGGTTTTGCTGCGTGCCTGGAGGATGTGCTGATCAAGGTTGCGGCCGCGGGCCAACTCGCCCACGATCCGCAGCTCGAAAGCGCCAAGGCGAATGCGCGCGATTATGTCACGGCCTATTCCTATCACGACCAGATGTCGGGCACGCCGACCCGCGACGAGCAGGGCACCCGCGACCGGCCCTATGATCTCATCGTCGATTTCGACCAGGCCGGCATCGACGGCCTGCTCGTAAGGCTTGGCCTCAAGCCCTGGCCGTCACATCGTCCGGTGCTTGCAGTCCTTGTCGGGATGGAGCAGGGCGTGCGGCACTACATTGTGACGTCGGATACGCGGCAATCTGACCTGCAACGGGACTCGCTCATGGCTGCCGCCGTAAAGCGCGGTATGCCGATCGTGCTGCCAACCGCGGCCGTGCTGGCGAGATCGGCCATCACGGCGCCCGCTTTGCCGACCTTGTCGGCCGCAGCGCTTGCGTCCGTGACTGCCGAGCAGGGCGGTGAAGTCGCGCTGGTCGGCCACCTCGTCTGGAGCGACCAGGATCTCGGCTGGGCCACCGAGTGGCGGCTGGAATGGCAGGGCCAGCCACACCGCTGGCAGCTGCGCGGCGTTACCTTCGACGAAGCCTTCCGCCGCGGAATCGCTGGCGCGGCGCAGATCCTCGCTGGCAACGGCGAGCCGCAATAGCCGCGTGGCCCGCTCGACTGGTGGGACCGTAAAGCCCCGGATAGCGCTGCCGCCGGTCCGCTCTGCAAGATGCGGGATCGTCATCTTGCCCTCACGCTCATTTGGGCCGGCCTGCTTCTTCGCATCTTGCGGCTTGCACCGATCCCGTCCCGGTTGGCACCCGCCTTGCAGCGGCGAGCGCAAGCATCTTGGGATTTCCGGGGCAAAAGCTCATGAATGGGAATGAACGATCGAAGGTCGGTTTTCGCGACTGGATGATTCCTGTGGCGGTGGTCTGCTCGACCGCTTTCGCCGGTCAGGTTCTGGCACCACTTGACGCGGCCGGCCGCGATCTCGATGGGCGCTATGCGAACTCTCCGCTCAAGGGCTGGTTCGAAAGCCTGCACTCGAGCAAGGGCGCCTGCTGCTCCGACGCCGACGGCACCGCGTTGTCGGATGTCGATTGGCAATCGAAGGACGGCCATTATCGCGTGCGAATCCAGGGCGAATGGTGGGACGTTCCTGACGAAGCCGTGATCAAGGAGCCGAACCGAGCGGGCCGGACCATGGTATGGCCGGTCTACCACTGGGCGGTGGGCGCGCCGCTGCGCATGGAGATCCGATGCTTCATGCCGGGCAGCATGACCTAGCCGTCGGATCGAACGGAGCAGGCGGGTTCGCCTCAGCGCTCGCCCGACAGATAGTCTCCACGCAACCAGCGGCGGCCACGCTCGTACAGCGCCTCGACCTCGGGGCCCTTCAGACCGGGCATGTCGCGCTTGACGGGATAGCCGATGCCGGACTGCAGGTAGGCGAGGTGGCGGTAGCCGGCCGGAAACTGCGCCAGCAGAGCGCCATCGAGCTTGAGGCTTGCGCTTGGATCGACCGGATCCATGCGGTCCTTCTCATAGATCGGCTGGCGCTCGACCATGCCCCACAGCCCCTGGCGTTTCTCCAGGAAGTCGTAGAAGCGCCCTGTGCAGACGACGTCGCAAAGCACGCCATGCACTTCGCCGCGCTGGGAGATCGTCATCTTGGTCTGGGCGATGGCGCGGTGACCCTCGAGATCGATCGACATTCCGCCGAGGAAATGCAGGATGCTCACGCCGCGATTCCAGCCGTCGATCGAGGCCTTGATGAACTCGTCGGCGGTGCCTTGTTTCCAGGTGGCGTTCATCCGGCCGTCGGCGTGCCAGACGGTCCGGAAGCGCTCCCAGTCGCCGGCATCGCGCCAGACCGCCCAGTTCTCGATCAGCTCGCGGATGAGCCGCTTGTCGCGCTCCTGCTCTGAATACTCTACGCCATCCTTGCTCATCGTTTCCCTGTTTGCTGCCCGATCGCGCTTTCATCCGCGCTTCCGCGGGCCATATCCGCGCGCCCTTTGTTCCTTGTCAATCCATGATCGCAGCCGCACTGTCGCGATCCGTTTGGCGTGGTAGATTGAGCGTATGGATTGAGCCGGCCAGGGGTGCCGGAAGGGAGTTTTTTGAATGATCAAGCGTCGGAAGCTTGTGGTCGGGACATTTGCCGCCTGGGTGGCTTTGGCGGGGCTCGCGCCGGCGGTTCAGGCGGCGCAATGCGGCAACGGGCCGGGCGGCTTTGAGGCCTGGAAGCGGGATTTCGCGGCCGAGGCGCAGGCCAAGGGCATTGGCGCAGCGGGCCTCGCGGCGCTTGCGCAGACCAATTACGCCAGCGCGACCATTGCCGCCGATCGCAGCCTGCACAGTTTCAAGCTGTCGCTCGACCAGTTCATGGTCAAGCGCGGCTCGGCCGCGATCGTGTCGCGCGGCCGCAGCATGAAGCAGAAGAATGCGGCGCTGTTCGCATCGATCGAGCAGCGCTACGGCGTGCCGGCGGGGCCCTTGATCGCGATCTGGGGCATGGAGACGGGCTTCGGCAGCCAGCACGGCAACCAGAACATGCTGTCGTCGATTGCAACCCTTGCCTATGACTGCCGGCGGCCCGAATATTTCACCGACCAGCTCTACGCCGCGCTGAAATTGATCGATCGCGGCACGCTGTCGGGGAGCCAGCGCGGCTCCATGCATGGCGAGATCGGGCAGACGCAGTTTCTGCCCAAGACGATGCTGGACTACGGCGTCGGCAATCTGGAAACCGCCTCCGGCGCACTGTCCTCGACCGCCAATTTCCTCAAGGCCCATGGCTGGCGCCCCGGCGCCGGCTACCAGCCGGGCGAGCCGAATTTCGCGGCGATCGAGGCCTGGAATGCGGCGACCGTCTACCAGCAGTCGATTGCGATCATGGGCAAGCAGATCGACGGCGGGGGCTAGGCGGCGACGCGCCGCGCGCCCGGGCCGTCATCTGCGCAGGCGCTGCTCCTGCTCCTTGAGCAGGCTTTCCAGCTCGTCATTGTATTGTGCCAGGCGATCGGCGTTGCGGTCCTCGTCCGCGGCGCCCGATTGCGAGGCGGCCTGCTCGGTGATCTGGCGGATATTGTCGCGCAGAATGGCGATGCGGTCGGCGAGCTCTGCAGTCGACAACGAACTGAAATCGGCCATGATGTGTTCCCCCGTGGTTCCTTTTCACTGAGCCGATCCAGTTAATACATTCGTCACCTGTTTGCGTCCATTTTTCCGCGTTCCATCAAACAGAGAGTGACCATGTCTGACATCACCATTCCGGGCGGACGCATTCGTTCATTCGTGGAGCGGGTCGAGAATCTCGATGCCGAGCTCGCCGAATTGAACGAGTCGAAAAAGGAGGTCTTTTCGGAGGCCAAGGCCGAAGGGTTCGACGTGAAAATCCTCAAGGAGATCATCAAGCTGCGCAAGCAGGACAAGGACGAGCGGGATGAGCGCGATTCGCTGCTCGACCTCTACATGCGCGCGATGGAGACGTCGCAGGCCGAGCCGACGGCCAAGGCGGCTTGAGACGGCGGCTCGAGGCGAGCAGGGCGGGTTGGCGACAGCGCAACCCGCCTCTCTCTTACTGCTGCTCCGACAGCCGCACCATCTGGCGGCCGCTGTTGAGGGCCTTCAGCTCGTTGATGTACTCCTCGGGGCGCGTCCAGCGCGAGGGCGTCTTCAACCCCATGAACTCGGCAATCTCGCCGACGAAGCCGGTGCAGTTGGTGGTGTAGGCGTTCCACACCTTCGACGTCGCCTGCAGGTGCTTGATGAAGGCGAAGACGCGCTTGGCGTCGGCCTCGTTCAGGTAGACCTTGTAGTGCGAGGTCAGATATTCCGGATCGAGATCGCCGTAGCTCGCGCCGGTCTCGGACGGCACCCAGGTGATATAGCCGAGCATATAGGATGCGACATCTCCGGCCGGCGTCAGCCCCGCGACGTCGACCGCGCGTTCGCTGGTCTTGCCGTACCAGACGAAGGTGTGTCCCCAGCTCGCCGCCGTGCGCGCGCGGAAGTCGACGTAATAGGGGCCCTTTGCCGAGGCCGACGCAGGCTTGTGCGGCGCGGGCCGCGCCTGGCTGCTGTCGCCGGTCGTCTCGGCGGAGGCGAGTGCCTTCGCATCGCTCGTGCGCGCGGCGCTCTCGTTTGCGGCGGCGGGCTGGATTGCGTGGGCGCAAAGTCCCGCCAGCAGGAACAGCGCCAAGCGGTTCAGTGTGTTCGCCATGCCGGCTCCATCTGCAGATCTAGTTCGCAAGTCAAGTTCGCACGCCAAGTTCGCGAGTCAAACTTCGGACGTGCAGGGTGGGTTGGCGCAAGCCTGCCCCACCGTCTTTGTCGCCTTTGGCGCACGTGAGAATGGTGAGCCCTACCTCGCGGCGGGCCCACCATTCGCAGCTTCAATCAGTAGCGGGCCGTGACCGGCGCCTTGCCGATCGGGGCCTTGCCAACCGGGCTCTTGCCAATCGGCATCTTGCCGATCGGGGCGGCGGGATAGGCGGGAACGGGCTGCGGGCGGGGCAGGTCGGCTGCGGAGGCCGCAGTCACCAGAGCCAGCACGGCACCCGTTGCGATCAGAACTTTCACCACGGAACTTCTCCTTGAATATTAGCAGGAAGAGGCAGCATTCTGCCGCAGCTCCCATCCGTTGCGGGTTCGAGAGTGAACAGCCGAATGGGTTTAGAATACGGCAGATGGTGCGTCGGCTGTGACACGAAGCGCTGCACGGTCACGATTTTGCCGGAGTGTTGCGCGTGCGCCGCAGTCACCGGTTCCCTCAGCCTTGCCGCGGGTTTCGCGCGGGCCTGCGCGTGGCTTTCGTGATCTTGGCGAGGCTGTTTCCATCCCATCCGCAGCGTGCTGCGAGGATGTCCGACAGCTTCACCGCAAGCGCACGAAGCTCGGCATTGGCTTTGAGCAGGGCCAGGATGTTGTCGACGTTGCGGTGCCGCCATTCCTCGTCCGATATGACCCTGTTCTCGGCCCTGTCCTCGCGAAGCGGCGCCGACAGGACATCGAGGAAGTCTTGATCACACGCAAGTGAACTCGCATGTGAGCTCGACGTCGATCTTGCCGCTGCTTTGCGCAGGCGCCGAATGCGATCGGCATCCTGGAAGGGCACGACAAGCGGATGCTTGCTGTGCGAGGTATCTTCGCTGCTCATGGCCAGCCCCCAACTCGATCTGCGCCCCAGGTCGCATCACAAAGCCTCGATTGAGTCCGCGGCGAATTTGAGTCCGAAAATGGGAACGGTGCGGGCGCGTTCGTGCCGGCCGATTCAGCTCGCGGAGCTGGCATGATGCCGCGTTCTCGCGGCGCGTTTCGCCCGAGTCTTGCATCGTCATTGTCGCCTCCGCAAAACCGGAGGGAGCAGGGAGAGCCGGGTGGCCGCTGCACCCGGGGCCCCCGCGCGAGAGAATTGCGCGAGAGCGCGAAGACCACAGGTACAGGCGGTGACAACCGGCCCTCCCTGCGCAATGGCTTACGGCTTATACGTGATCTCCCCGGTGAACCTCGCGTTGTCACCGTCGCCCGCGCGATGCCCTTCGGCTTCGCCAGGACTTGACGCTTGCATGGGCGCGCCAGGACCACACGATTTCGCCGTCCGCGAACGTGCCGCACGTCATCAGGCACATCCCGCGTCCACCGCGTTCCGCTCCACGTTCGTGACGACGCGTACGCCCCTTGATCGGAACGGAATGACTTCGACCATACAGCAGATCGTGATTTCGGAAAAGCGGAATATTTTTCGTGCGCGGGGTTGACAGGATTTTTGCCCTCGCGCCCGACGGGCAAATCACCCGGATGGGTAGAGCAGTGCGCCTCGCGATCAGTCGCGACCTGCCTCGTCCTGGACCGCGATCTTGCTTGCGCGGGCCTGCTCAAGGGCTCGCATGCCATTGCGATGCAGCCAGAGCAGTCCCCTGGCGAGCTGCCGCAGATCATTCCGGCTGGACCCGATGGGGAGCCGCCGCGCGCGACGGAGCGCATCCGCGGCCTGCTGTTCCAGCGGCGACATGTCCCGGCTCATTGGCATGATCAGATGCATCCTCGATCGGTGACGCCGGCCTTGTGTTACCGCGCCGGGCTCCATCGTCTTGTGAACCAGTTCACAAACCAGGTTCACGGCAGGCAGGCGCAGGACCGACCGGGCCGTTGCGCATGATTGCTTCGCAATGCCTGTTATTCCTTCGCAAGATTTTGATTTGACCAGGCCGCACGGCCGGATGAATGAAACGCCGCTCTTGTCGCGAGAGCGTTGATCCCGAGAACCCCATAACTCCGTCGGCGGCTCGCCCTTTACAGCTCTGCCGCAAGATATCGCTTTCACGAGAGACAAGAATTCAGATGGCGCAACGAGCCGAAATCGAGCGCGCGGTGTCGCGCGCTGCCGATCGCATCTCGGCAGCGATCGATGACATGATCGCCAACCTGCCGATGGAGACGGAAGCCCGCATCGCGGTGGTCCATCTCGTGCGCGAGCTGGCCCAGCGCCGGCGCCAACCAATGCAGTGGATCATGGAAGATGTCATGGTCCGGCACGCCTATGCGGAGACCTCGGCGCTCCACCAGCTGGAGGACATCGTGCTGGCGCATCGGGGCAGGTAGCGGGCAGTTCGCAGCCGAGGCGACCGATTCGAGCGAAGTGGCTCCGGTTCGTGGTTTCCAGCTTGCGCTGGCGGCCCTCGCGGGTCCGGATCATGCTCTGCCGTGCGGGCGCCGCAGATGCTCGAGCATGATCTCGCAGGCTCTTTCGGCTTCGATCAGCGTGTTGAATGGCGAACCGCCGATCTTGATCGCAGACCTGTTTTGATGTGCCGGACGCCACGAAACCACGAAGCCGGGATTTCCATGAAAACCGGGACTGCTGCGGCTCTCGTAGCTGATCACAAAGGAAAAGCCGCTGCTGCTCGCACTCCAGATCTGAATGTCTTTCACAGGGGTGGTGACGCGATTGAACTGCATGCTGCACTCGATGCGAAAGGAGCATTCTACCCCGACGCGAGTACACATCGGCACGATGAGTCGGAAAATGCAGGCGCGCTGACCTAAGGGGTGTTTTCAACAGGGAACTCAGGCTGCTGATGGGGCTGTGACAGCGCCTCATATGCGAGACAGGAGGCTTTTCAACAGCCTTGGCGGCCCGTCGCGCCCGGGCGGATTGCGTTTTAACGAAACGTTAACCATCGGCAATCCAGCGTTGCATCGGGCGCCTGGGGGTTTTCGCCGATTCTCGTCGGCTCTGCGTAAAGGTGTTCATTATGGCATTGGACCCCGAAGAGTTCGTCATCCTTGAAGACCACGGCCCGATGAAGCTGTGCTCGGCCGTGGCGAGGGCCATGATCCTGCCGCCGGACCAGCGTTGTCACGCGTCGATCCTGCGAGAGGGCCACCCGTGGCTGTTGAACTTCGACGAGATCAAGCATCTCGCCGCGCGATGGGATGGCGGGCCGTACCCTCTCGATGATTCCGAAATGGCCGTCGGCGCGTTCCGCCTCAGACATGTGAGCTAGCGTTTGGCTGTTGGTACCGCGCGGGCAGGGTGGCCGGCGAAGCGTAACCCGTCGACATGCAGAACCGCGGATTGCGCTGTCGCCAATCCGCCTTGCTGAGCTTGCGGACCGGCCGTCGGTCAGATCAGGCGATCGACCGGGCTGTGCCGCTTCGCCTCGAGCGCCTGTTGTTGCCAGCGGATCATCAACTCGGCCAGATCGTCGGCGGACAATCCGTAGGTGTCGGCGAGGGCGGCGTTGCAGCCGGGCAATGCCGCGTGCGTCCCCGCCAGCCAGGATCCCTTCCAGCCGCTGTCGTTGTATCCGACAAGCTTCCTGTCGGCGCGGGCGGCAGGCGACGCATCGGCCCTGATGTCGGTGACATCGCGCCAACGCGCCCGGGCGCGCTGGACGAACAGCGCCCGCTCGGCGAAGCCGCCGGCATCCAGCGTCAGCGCCGCGGCCCCCGGAAGCAGCCTCGTCGCGGCGACGAGCAGGCCGATGCTGAAGAAGATCACGGCAATCCAGCCCCACAGCGCGTGATCGTCGCCGTCCAGGATCAGGACGCCGCCGATGACCACGAACGGCAGCGATCCGGCCGCCAGCAGCGCCCACTTCTCGCGCGGCGGATACAATGTGATGGGTCCCGGAAATCGGGACAGCAGCTCCTCGACCGGAGCCTTGATCGCCGGCAGGTCCGACATGTCCTCGTTCACTGTTCGGGTCGGACGCGACCGATCGTCGGCGAGCCGCCGGGTCCCTGACAAATCGCTTCTTGCAGAAATGCTTCTTGCAAAATGGCTTCCTGCAAAATCGCTGCCGTTCGGCCTATGGTCCTTTGTCGGGAGCGGCCGCGGCCTTGTTCAAGACGGCTTTGTTACACAGTGTTTCCAAGGCTCATCGCTGGTGCAGCTCGATCGTGCCTCGTCATGCAAATACGTCTCCGCCTTTCACGCGTCTTGCGGGCGCGCCGCCCGCGCGCGGCAAAGTGATGGGCAAACATTAAGGAGCGGGTGATCGCGTGCCGATAAATTGACGAGAGTTTTCGCGAACCCGTTGCAGGCACGGCCTGCGGGTAGGGCTGATTGGCTGGCGCGAGCGCAACGGGCCGGAGCGGCAACATCTCTGAAGTTGTGTTTATATTACTATACATCTATTGTGCGATTTTGCCGGGCGTTATCCTGCGCCCGTCGCAGCCCGATGCGGAGATGCGTCATGCCGACGTCCTGCCTTCAACGTGCTCTGGCCCTTGTGATCGCCATCGCCGCCGGCTGGGCTCTGCCATCGCAGTGGAGCGAGGCCCAGACGGTCGTGGCGATGGTGCAGCTCCCGAGCGCGGACACCGGAAACTTTGCGCGGATGAAGGCGCTGGCCCAGCAGGCGAAGGCCCAGGGCGCGCAGCTCGTGATCTTTCCCGAGGGGTCGGTGTTCGGCTGGCTCAATCCGGCCGTGTTCACCGAGGCCGCGCCGATTCCGGGGACCTATAGCGACCAGTTCGCCGATATCGCGACCAGCGTCGGCATCTGGGTGGCGGCGGGCCTTGCCGAAAAGGGCCCGAAGGCGGGGCCAGGATCGCTGCCCAATGCCTATCAGGCTTACGACTCCGGCATCCTTGTCAACCCGCAGGGCCAGATCGTGCTGCATCATCGCAAATACAACGTGCTGCAGAATGCCTTCGATCCCGCGGCCTGCCAGGTGATCCTGAACCAGCCGCAATGCGCCTACACGCCGGGCCCGCTCAGCGACGTCGCCACCGCAGCAACGCCGTTCGGCAGCACGGCGCTGATGGTGTGCTCCGATGCCTATACCTATCCGCCGGCCACCGCGCTGGACCGGCTAAAGGCGCTCAAGCCCGATTTCGTCATCGTGCCCTGGGGCATCACCGCGGGCACGCAGGCGCAATGCGGCACCTCCGGCTTCAACGCCACCGGCTTCGCCGCGGAAGCGGCAGCCTATCTCAAGACGGCCTTCGTGGTCGGCGCCAACGCGGTCGGCCCGCGCAACTATGGCCGCTTCCTGCCCTCGCTCTATTGCGGCGACAGCGGCTATGCCACACCGACCGGCGAGAGCGTCGAGGCCTCGCAGCCGACGGAGGAGCTGGTGCTGCTCACCATCCCCAGGAGCTTCGATGCCAAGGCCGGCCCCATCTGGGATAATGCCGACGCTGGCGGCAAATGCCCGACCACCTGCAATGCCTATGCGTCGGGCTGGAACGGCCAGTGGACCACGATCGTGCCCGGGCAGATGTCGGTGTGCGGCTGCGTGCCCGGTGGGGGGCATTGAGGGCGGCCGAGCGGGCTGCAAGCTGGTGGCTCAGCCGATCAGGAGAAGAAGAATGTGGCATGAACGACCGGGGACTGCTGCCACGCGTCGGGAGGGTTGGCGCCTTGTCCACGGTAGCCTTGTCCGCCATGGCCCGGTGAGGAGGGAAGCGTAACCCGCTGCTCTGCTCGAGATGGCAGATTGCGCTGCGCCAAAGGATGGGTTTCGCTGCGCTCTACCCATCCTACGAGATTGAAACGCGCGACACCTACGCCTTCCTCACGAACTCCGATTTCAGATTCATCGCGCCGATGCCGTCGATCTTGCAGGCGATGTTGTGGCCGTCGCTGGCCTCGGTCAGGCGGATGTTCCTGACCTTGGTGCCCCCTTTGACGACCGAGGACGAGCCCTTGACCTTGAGGTCCTTGATCACGATGACGCTGTCGCCATCGGCCAGCATGTTGCCGTTGGCATCGCGCACGCCGGCCTCGTCCGGGGCCTCCGCGATCGCGCCTGCCGCACTGCTCCATTCATGGGCGCATTCCGGGCACACCCAGAGATCGCGATCCTGATAGGCGTGTTCGGAATTGCATTTCGGACATTTCATTCCGTCGTCCATGGTGATCGTCCCCCTCTGAGCGAGGCGCACCATAGGTTCCTGTCCGGGCAAAGCAAGAGCGCGCCCGCTGTTCTGGTCAGGCGTGCTCCGAGAGCGCGATCGCGCCGATGGGCCGGCCGATCGAGTGGGCGTTGGCGCAGCGTATCCCGCGGCCAGATTACAGAATGGCGGATGACGCGATCGTCAATCCGAGTCTCGCGGGCCTGTCATTGCTCAGCAAGCGTGTACGTTCAGTTATGGGCTGCCCCGCAGCCGTCGCAAATGATCAGCTTCTTCTTCACTCTGGCGTCGTCCATCTGGAGCTGCGCGTCGTCGTCTTTCCAGGAGCTGCCGACGGTGGCGCTGGTGTAAGCGTCCTTCGGCTGTCTGCCCTGGCTCCTGGTCCGATCCGACGTCTTTTCGGTTGGTGCAGGAGATCCCGGATCCTGTCCCAGGCCATCCCAATTCGTCGTGGCCGTCGCCAAGGGCACCTCACAGCCGCCAAGAGACAGGCAGCATCCGCCGAGCGATAGGGCAGCCAGCGCCGTCGCAATCAAAAAGACTTTGATGAGATCAACCCGAAAATATGCTGCGAAACGATAAGGCGCCCCAAGCCCGATAATGGCTCGGGATATCCATTTCGGAAACTGCAATCCTGCAACATCGGCGAATTATCGCTCCGCGGCCGAAGCCAGCGCCGCCGCAGGCCGAAGACCCGGATATCGCTGCGCTCATCCGGG
The DNA here is from genome assembly GCA_035293585.1 of Bradyrhizobium sp. GTDB lineage: Bacteria > Pseudomonadota > Alphaproteobacteria > Rhizobiales > Xanthobacteraceae > Bradyrhizobium. The sequence goes on from DATGMN010000082.1 coordinate 111,300, forward strand.
GCTACGCTGGCTTATCCTGGTCTTGACGCGATCCTCAGCTTGACTCTTTGTTCATGTTTTGTTCTTATAGTGCGCGTCGAGCCAGGAGCACGGTCATGGACAATCGTATCAGCGAAATCCGCAAGGTCATCAGAGCGTTGCGCGTCAGCATGCGCGAAGCCGAAGCCATCATGCATGAGCAGATCAAGCGGGACGAGAACTGCAGCTTCGTGGCCCGCGAGGTCATGAAGATGCGCATCGTCATGAGCGAACTGGTCCAGGAGCGGACCCGGCTCGGCGACACCGACCCCATCATCGTGAGCGCACACCTTGTGCCGCGGCGGGGCCGGCAGATCGCAGGGCGGGTTGGTGGCCGTCCGGCGAGCTCATTGGTCGCGGCGAAAGCGTAACGCGCCACGCCGGCCCTTTGACGGTGGTTTGCGCAATCGCTCATCCGCCCGGCGAAGGTGCGGGCGGGTTGCCGTCGGCCGCGAGACGCCGAAACTCGCGCTTCATCGCGGCGACCCTGGCGACATAGGCCGCGACGAGGTGATCGCCGCAGCGCTCGCCCGCGATCATGTGAAACCTGCGGCGGGCGTAAGCCGTGGCGGGGCCGGCGCCACAGAGATGGATGAAGGCCGCGAGGTCCTGCTTCTGCTGCGCAGTTGCGGTCACGACGCCGGCGCGGGCGAGCGTGGTCGCAACGTGGCGGTCGAGATAAACGGAGGTGAGCCCGATCGCATGGCTCGGAATGACGCGAAAGGTGAGGCTTTCGAACCCGCAGCCGCTGTCGACGACGACATTGTCGCGGATGCACGATCCCCGCGCCTCGATGTAGGCCGCATCGATGGTCTGGAACAGGCCGACGGCGCTGGAGGCAGGCTTGTAGATCGCGAAGGGATTGAAGCTCCATTGCCAGCGCCAATAGGTCCGCGCCAGCGGATTGCCGCTGCTCTCGACCTGCGCCAGCGCGGCCAACAGCTCGGGCGCAATCGTGCCGGTGGAATATTCGCGGAACAGCGGCCCATATTGCCGCCAGGTCTCGGCGGGCTCCTTGTCGAGCGCGTGGCCGACGAAGAAGAAGAGTTCGGTGGGCTTGCGGATGATTTGGTAGAGGAGATTCACGGGCACAAAGAGCGCAAGCAGGATCACGACGCCCATCAGGATTTGCACCCATCGCGGCGCGCGCGCGAACTGTCGGCCCGCCCATCGTGCGACGTGTCGCCAGCGGCGGAGGCGAGAGCGGCGGCTGCGTCGTCTTGGCATGCGGTGGAAGCGGGTAGCGAGTGGGGCGGGTTAGCGCAAGCGTAACCCGCCGTCTGATCAGACGGAATGGCGAATGATGCTGTCGCTAATCCGCCCACTGAGGGTGTGAAGCTTTTGGACCGTCATCCTGAGGCGCGAGCGGAGCGAGCCTCGAAGGATGAACGGCCCCCGCTGCTGCAGCCGGGCCGTCGCCCTTCGAGGCCCGCTGGCGCGGGCACCTCAGGGTGACGGATCGATAACTTCACACGCTCGACGGGCTAGCGCGCGGCTGGCGGCCTGGTGCACAATCAGAGCGGGAGCGCGTTCAGGCGGGAGGTTGTAAGACATGGGCAGGCTTTTGACGGCGATGGGGATGATCTGCATGGGGCTCGCGTCAGCTGTGGCGGCCGAACCTGCGCCCAGGGACTACGTCGGCCCATTTCCGACCGAACGGCTTTACGCCATGTGTACGGACAGCCAGCAGCGAGAGACATGCCTGATGTACCTGCAGGGCCTGATGGCCGGCTTGAGGATTCAGAGAAACCTGACCGAGCAGGGAAGTGCGGTCTGCCTGCCCGAGATGAGCCCGGAGCAGGCACGCTTTCGCATCGTGCAGCTCATCGATGTCACGACCAAGGGAAGACCGCAGGATAACAAGGACAGCGGCGACTGGATCGCGACCGTAGCGCTTGCCTCCGGCAATCTGTGCAAGCAGCACGGCAAAAATTGACCGGAAACGGCGAGCGAGTAGCCCGGATGTGCGCAGCGATATCGGGGACTTCTAGAAGACACCGCCCCGAATATCGCTGCGCTCATCCGGGCTACGCTTGCTAACCCGCCCGACGGTCCTGCACGGCCGCTCCAACGGCACCTTGTTCAGCTATAAAGATGGCTAGATCTCGTTGCGAGTAGCTCTTCAACTTCTCTAGATTCGGGTGATCCTTCAAAAACTCGAGTAGTCTTTCTTTCGGAAGTTTCCTGTGGTGTTCGTACATAAACTTGGCCAGTTCAAACGAATTGTTTGCACGGCGCCCGACATTCTGAAAGACGCCGAAAAAAGTCTCAGGGCTCTTCGTGTACGCCGATGCTTCGAGATCGGTCATGGGCGCCCCCACGACAAAGTGGCGGCCGTTCGCTGTGAAAACGCCGTGCATCGTTTTTGTCTCCACGCTAGCCGTTGCGTTCGTCAACTCTGCGACAATTTCCTGATTGTCTGGTCCGGGTACAAGATAGCTATTTCCAATGATCCATCGCACATATGTTGGTTCGCCGAAGGCGAACTCAGGGTGCTGTCCGTCGAAGGTGGATGGAGGCTCTGCGTGGGTCTTCATTGACTCGATGAGCGCATGCATCTCTGGATGTGCTTCGCGAGCAACGATGACGTCTCGAAAGGTAGTGTTTTGTCTCCTAGGTTGGAAATTCTCCAATTTGAAGCCAAGAGCTCCTATCAGCGGCGTGCCTTCAATAGACTCCAGATTGAAATGAAATGGCTGGTTGACCAAAAACAGGTAAGCCGAAGGGGCCGGGGCTCCTTTGATTTTCAGAGTGCTCTCCGCCTCGTCTACCTCCGAGATGATGTCGCGGAAAGGTTGATCGTCGCGGTCCGTGAATACGTCGGGTATGTTGAGATCAATTACCACTACCCGTGTCCAGGATAGGTCCTTTTTTAGCGCTTGAGACAGTTTGTTCTTTAGCTTGATTTGGCGGACTGAGCTTTGGGTGCTGTCGAGCGGGCCTGTTCGAGTTTTTACCTCGACGGAAAAACGACGACCGCTTTCAGGGTACGTGGCGACAAATTCTGCATGATGACCAGCGCGGAGATCATCTTCATATTTGAGATGATACCCTGCTCTGAGGAAGAAGGCGGCGGTATTGGTTTCGGATAAGGCAGAAAGGAAACCATCTGACGTTCTTAGCTTGTTGAGCATCCTCTCAAACAGGGGCTCGTCGTATTGCTCGTAGTGATGCTCGACCAAGTAAAGGCTGTAGGCTGCCGACAATATGCTGCGAAATGCGTTGTTTATTGTTTGCTTGCCGATAGTGCCCGGTGGAAGCGTGTTGCGCTGCTTCCTCATTGCGGACGCCCATTTGCCTATCGGGTGACCACGATCGCCCCGAGCCATCTCAGTAGCGATCCATTGCCTTCCAATTCGTTCGGCAAAGTACTCAAGCAAAAAATTAATAAATGTCGGCCATTCGCCGATCATAAGCGACCGGCCTACGACGACGGCCTTACGGGTTTGTAGTGGATAGAACTGGATAGGCTTGCCGAAGCCTTGCTGCTTTCGGCGCTCGTGCTGCCTCACGGCTTGCTGCTCTAATGTTTCAACGCTGCTTCCTCCGGCTTCCAATTTTCCGTGGCAATGCTTGAAACGTTGGCCGGAGCCGCAGGGGCAAAGGGCGTTTCGCCTAGTCAGATCAGAGACCTCCTAAGTATCGCCTTGAGTGCTCGGGCGAATTGAATCCTATTCTAGCCGAAAAAGGACGGCCTTTCGGCCGCCCTTTCGTGGATGCCCGGGTCAAGCCCGGGCATGACGTTCCTTGTTAGCGCGCGCGCGAGCGCCTGGCCCGAGCCCTCACGAACACCCCGTCGTGCTTCCGCACGTATCGCACTTCATGCACGTGCCATTCCGCACCAGCGTGAAGTTGCCGCACTCCGAGCACATCTCGCCTTCGTAGCCCTTGGCCTTGGCTTCCGCGCGACGCTCCGCCTTGGTGGCGACGTGCGCGACGGCGGCGGTGCCGGGCTTGCTCCATTGCAGCGCTTCCAGCTTCTCGGTCGGCGAGAGGTCGTGGGTGACCTCCTGCTTCAGCGCGACGGCGCCTTCCACCGCATCGCCGGCGCGGCTGTGGCCGGCAAGCGCGGTGACCCTGGAGCCGCCGGAGGGCGCGTTGTCGGCGCCCTGGCTGACGGCGGCGGAGCCGCCACGCATGACGACCAAATTGTCGGTGCGCGAGCGGGTGAGGCCGCGGGAGACGTATTTGGTCGCCTGCGGCGCGTGGCCGTCCTCGGGCGTCTTGCCTTCGTCGACGCCCTTGCCGAGCGCGTCGAAGCTCGATTCGGTCGGATCGACATGGGCGAGGTCGAAGCGCGAGAGATAGCTCACCGCGAGCTCGCGGAAGACGTAGTCGAGGATCGAGGTCGCGTATTTGATGCTGTCGTTGCCCTGCACCGGGCCCGCAGGCTCGAAGCGGGTGAAGGTGAAGGCGTCGACATATTCATCGAGCGGCACGCCGTATTGCAGGCCGAGCGAGACCGCGATCGCGAAGTTGTTGATGAAGGAGCGAAGTGCGGCGCCCTCCTTGTGCATGTCGATGAAGATCTCGCCGAGACGGCCATCGTCATATTCGCCGGTGCGCAAGTACACCTTATGCCCGCCGACCACCGCCTTCTGGGTGTAGCCCTTGCGGCGGTCCGGCATCTTCTCGCGCTCGCGCATCACCACGATGCGCTCGACCAGCTTCTCGACGATCTTCTCCGAGACTTGCGCGGCGCGTGCGGCCATCGGTTTCTCGTAGAGCGCCTCCACCGCATCCTCCTCGTCCTCATCGTCAGAGATGAGCTGCGAGTTGAGCGGCTGCGACAGTTTCGAGCCGTCGCGGTAGAGCGCGTTGGCCTTCAGCGCGAGCTTCCAGGACAGCATGTAGGCTGCCTTGCAGTCCTCGACGGTGGCGTCGTTCGGCATGTTGATGGTTTTGCTGATCGCACCCGAGATGAAGGGCTGCGAGGCCGCCATCATCCGGATGTGGCTTTCCACCGACAGGTAGCGCTTGCCGATCTTGCCGCAGGGGTTGGCGCAGTCGAACACGGGGTAGTGCTCGGCCTTCAGGTGCGGCGCGCCTTCCACCGTCATCGCGCCGCAGATGTGGACGTTGGCGGCCTCGATCTCGCGCTTGGAGAAGCCGAGCGCGGCCAACAGGTCGAAGTTCGGCGCGGCCATCGCGTCGGCATCGATGCCGAGCTGGTCGCGGATGAACTCCTCGCCGAAGGTCCACTTGTTGAAGGCGAACTTGATGTCGAAGGCGGTCGGCAGCGCCTTCTCCACTTTGGCAATGGCCTCGTCGGTGAAGCCGTTGGCCTTCAGCGTCGTGACGTTGATGCCCGGCGCATTGGCGAGCGAGCCGTGGCCGACGGCATAGGCCTCGATCTCCGCGATCTCGCTTTCGCGATAGCCGAGCGCGCGCAAGGCCTCCGGCACCGCGCGGTTGATGATCTTGAAGTAGCCGCCGCCGGCGAGCTTCTTGAACTTCACCAGCGCGAAGTCGGGCTCGATGCCGGTGGTGTCGCAATCCATCACGAGGCCGATCGTGCCGGTCGGCGCGACCACGGTGACCTGGGCGTTGCGATAGCCGTTCTGCTCGCCGAGCGAGAGCGCATCGTCCCAGGCCATCTTGGCATGGGTGATGAGGTCGGCTTGCGGGCAGGAGGCGTGGTCGAGCGGCACCGGGTTGACCGAGAGGCCCTCATAGCCGTGGGTCTCGCCGAACGCCGCGCGGCGGTGGTTGCGGATCACGCGCAGCATGTGCTGGGCGTTCTTCTTGTGGCCGGGGAAGGGACCGAGCTCGCCCGCCATCTCGGCCGAGGTCTTGTAGGCGACGCCGGTCATGATCGCGGTCAGGGTGCCGCAGAGCGCGCGGCCTTCCTTCGAATCATAAGGCAGGCCCATGGTCATCAAGAGGCCGCCGATATTGGCAAAGCCGAGGCCGAGCGTGCGGAACTCGTAGGAGAGCTCGGCGATCGCCTTGGACGGGAATTGCGCCATCAGCACGGAGATCTCGAGCACCAGCGTCCAGAGTCGGCACAGATGCTCGTAAGAGGCGACGTCGAACTGCTTGGTCTGCGTGTTGTAGAAGGTGAGCAGGTTGGCCGAGGCGAGATTGCAGGCGGTGTCGTCCAGGAACATGTACTCCGAGCACGGATTGGACGCGCGGATGTCGCCCGACGCCTTGCAGGTGTGCCAGTCGTTCATCGTGGTGTTGAAGTGCAGGCCCGGATCGGCGGAGGCCCAGGCGGCGTGGCCGATCTTCTCCCAGAGATCACGCGCCTTCAGCGTCTTGGTCACCTTCCTGTTGGTGCGGCCGATCAGGTGCCAGTCGCCGTCGGTCTCGACCGCGCGCAGGAAATCGTCCTTCAGCGACACCGAGTTGTTGGAGTTCTGGCCCGAGACGGTCAGATAGGCTTCCGAATCCCAGTCGGTGTCGTAGGTGTCGAACTGGATGTCCTTGTAGCCCTGCTTGGCAAACTGGATCACCCGCTTGATGTAGTTGTCGGCGACCAGCGCGCGGCGCGCGAGCTTGATCTCGCGGCGCAGCGCCGGGTTCTTCTCGGGATCGAAGCAGTCGTCGCCCGAACCTTCGCAATTCACGCAGGCCCGCATCACGGCCTTGAGGTGCTTCTGGTTGATCTTGGAGCCGGTGACGAGCGCTGCGACCTTCTGCTCCTCCTTCACCTTCCAGTCGATATAGGTCTCGATGTCGGGGTGGTCGACGTCGACCACGACCATCTTTGCCGCGCGGCGCGTGGTGCCGCCGGACTTGATCGCGCCCGCCGCGCGGTCGCCGATCTTGAGGAAGCTCATCAGGCCGCTCGAGCGGCCGCCGCCGGACAGGCGCTCGCCTTCGCCGCGCAGCTTGGAGAAGTTCGAGCCGGTGCCGGAGCCATATTTGAACAGGCGCGCCTCGCGCACCCACAGATCCATGATGCCGCCATCGTTGACGAGGTCGTCGTCGACGCCCTGGATGAAGCAGGCATGCGGCTGCGGATGCTCGTAGGCCGACTTGGACTTGGTCAGCTTGCCCGTCTTGTAGTCGACGTAATAATGGCCCTGGCCGGGACCGTCGACGCCATAGGCCCAGTGCAGCCCGGTGTTGAACCATTGCGGCGAGTTCGGCGCCACCATCTGCATGGCGAGCATGTAGCGCAGCTCGTCATAGAAGGCGCTTGCATCGTCTTCCGAGGAGAAATAGCCGCCCTTCCAGCCCCAATAGGTCCAGCAACCGGCGAGACGGTCGAACACCTGTTTTGCCGAGAGCTCGCTGACATAGCGCTCCTTCTCCGGCAAAGCCTCCAGCGCCTCGGTGTCGGGCACCGAGCGCCACAGCCAGGACGGCACCGTTTCCTCTTCCACCTTCTTCAGCCGCGCGGCGACGCCCGCCTTGCGGAAATATTTCTGGGCCAGCACGTCGGAGGCGACCTGCGACCAGGCCGAGGGGACCTCGACATTATCAAGCCGGAACACGACGGAGCCGTCGGGATTCTTGATCTCAGATGTCGTCAATCTGAAATCAATCCGTGCGTAGGGTGTTTCACCTTGCGTGGTGTGGCGACGTTCGATTCGCATAGTCTTCTTGCCCCGTCTCTTGTCTTGACCGCGCCGCCAACCCAACGGCCACGGTTCGTTATTGCCTTACGCGAACCTCCCAGGCCGCGGGTGTATCCCGCGGATGATCGTTTCGCAGTTCAGACCGGTTGGCCCGGTCCCCTCTCGTCAACGCCCCAAACGCAACGTTACGCGGGCCTGTTCGGCCTCGTCTTGATGCCCCGGATGTCCCCAGATTTCGGGGCGCAAAACCCCGCACCCGCGGCTCGAAACGGCCGGCGGAGTGGTCAATTTGGAACCCTTGTGGGAGCGACCGGCGAAGGACCCAAACACACTCGCGCCGAACAGGTCGAAAGCTAGGACAAACCCGTCGCGCCCGTCAAGGATTAGTGCGAGTTCCTGAATCAAATACTAAATATGGTGGAAAGCGTGGGATAACAGGGGCCAGTGCCGCGCCTGTGATGGGCCCAAGTATCAGTGAGTCCTCACGGATTCGGAAGCCAAAAAAATATCCCCAGGGCCTCGCGGCGCCGTCCGTCCCCGTTTGCCACCACTATGCACAGGCGCAAGATTTTGTGCGGTCCAAGACCGGGGTAGGGCCTTGCATTCGACAGACTCACGTAAGGGTGCGGGCAAGGTTTTAGCTGACATCCCGCACAGCGTGTGGTGGAACGGGCAGCACAACGAAAACGGAGGCTGTCCGATTTCCGTTTCCACCCGCGATTCCATGACAGAATCAGCGCCAAGGCCGTCGCGCAGGAGCCTCCCGCCGGCCGGCATCGCCTTCCTCGCCGTCACCACCATCGGCTGGGGGCTGAACTGGCCGGCGAACAAATACCTGTTGTCGCAACTGCCGCCGCTGACCTTGCGCGGCGGCACCGGTGTCGTCGGTGCTGCGCTGCTGGTGTGTCTGGCGATGCTGCGCGGGCAGTCCCTGCGCGTGCCGCGGCAGATGTGGCCGCGGCTGGTGCTGGCGGGGCTGCTCAATGTCACCGGCTGGATGGTGCTGATGGGGCTTGCGCTGGTCTATCTGCCCGCGAGCGAGGCCGCGCTGATCGCCTACACCATGCCGGTCTGGGCGGCCGCTTTGGCCTGGCCGGTGCTGGGCGAACGGCCGACCCTGATGCGCGGACTGGCGCTGGTGATGGCCCTTGCGGGGCTCTCCGCCATCATGGGCGGCAACGGTATGGCTGGAACGATGGAAAAGCTGCCGGGTATCCTGATGGCGCTCGGCGGCTCGATCGGCTTTGCCGTCGGCACGGTGCTGGCCAAGCGCTGGCCGCTGACGATGCCGCCGATCCCGGCCGCCGCCTGGCAGATCGGCATCGGCTGTGCGCCGGTGGCGCTGGCGGGGGGCCTGCTCGAGACCGCGCATGTCTCAGCGGTGACCCCGGTCGGCTGGGTGGTTCTGGTCTACAGCACCGTGGTGCAGTTCTGTGTTGCCTATGTCTGCTGGTTTGCGGCGCTGAGCCGGCTGCCGGCATCCGCCGCGGCCACCGGCACCATGGTCGTACCGGTGATCGGCGTCGCGGCGTCCGCACTCGCGCTGCACGAACCGCTGGGGCCCGGCCAGATCGCAGCGCTGCTGCTGACGCTGGTCGCTGTCGCGCTGGCGACACGCAGCTGAAAGCAAAAACGGCGCCCGAAGGCGCCGCTCGTGGCAGGATGATTGAAGGCTTACGGGCAGGGATGCCGCAGCCCGTCGTAACCGAGATAGGTGCCGCTGGCGGGATCGTAGGACCGATAGCGCTGGGCGCAGTAGCTCGGATCGCCGCCGCCCTCGGGCGCCACCACGGTCACGCCGGATTCATAGTAGTCCGGAGCGTAACCGCTGTCGTAGTAGGTGTCGTCATAGTAGCCGGGACCGCCATAATAGGCGTAGCTGCCGAGCGCCGCGCCGGCCGCAAAGCCCGCAGCCGCTCCGCCCCAGCCCCAGCCGTGGCGATGCCAGCCGCCGCCATGCCAGTCATGGCCGCCATTCCAGTTGTGGCCGCCATTCCACGCGGTCGCGCCGCCATTCCAATTCCCGGTGGGACGTGCACCCGCGTAGTTGACGCCGCCGCCGACCGGCCGTGAGGCCGCGAAGGCCGCGCCGCCGCCCACCGGCCGCGAGGCCGCGAAGGCTGCGCCGCCAGCCGGACGGGCAAATCCGCCACCTCCGCCCATGCGCATGCCGCCGCCACCACCGCCCATATGCATTCCGCCGCCACCGCCCATGTGGCCGCCACCTCCGCCGCCGCCGCGGAAGGCGAAGCTTGCGGTGGGAGACGCCATCGCCAGCACCAGAGCAAGTGCCGAAGAGGCACTCAAGACCTTCATTGTCGTCATGATTGGCTCCATTCCATGTGATGAGCGTTAATGGCCGGGCGGCTCGAATGTTCCTGCCTGCAACCCTGCCCAAGCGCATATGAAGCCGGCCTGAACGCCTCCAGGCGCCTGACTGGACAATTGATCGCGCCGGTGGCATCACCGCTACCTGGATTCAAGGTCGAGAGCCGACAGCCCCCATGAAACAATTCCTGCTCAAATTCTTCACCTGGTGGAACGGTCAGACCTTCGGCACCCAGCTCTGGACCTACCGGTTCGGCGAACTGGTCGGCGAGGACGAGCAGGGCAATCGCTATTACCGGACTCGCGGCGGCAAGATCGATCCGACCCTGCATTTCGAGCGGCGCTGGATCGTCTATAACGGCTTGGCCGAGGCCAGCCGCATCCCGCCGTCCTGGCATGGCTGGCTGCATCACACCGTCGACACCCCGCCGACCGAGGACGGCTACAAGCCGCGCGAGTGGGAAAAGCCGCATGTGCCGAACCTGACCGGCACGCCCTATGCCTACCGTCCCTCCGGCTCGACGCTCGCGACCGGCAAACGCCCGAAGGCGACCGGCGACTACGTGCCGTGGACTCCGGGCAGCTGAGCGCTCCCGCTACTTTCTTGCAGCAATAATCGATTGTCCCGCCCTTTGCAGCGCGCACAAAAGCGTGTTGCACCGCCCACGCAGCTGTGAACAACGGTATCAACGGGGACAGCGTGTCGGCCGCGCTTGTGCTCGACGCGTGGCTGCGGCCTAATCATCTCATCTTACGGAGATGGGAGACCATCGCGTCGGTTCGGGTGCCAGAATCGCGACTGCCCCGATTTGCAGCGGATGCCGAGTAGGACAGGCCGGGAGATAGGCCCCTGGCGAGACGGTCCTGAAATCGCCCGTCAATGTGCAACCGCCGTAGGACAGGAAAGGCCGCTCGGGAGACCGGGCGGCCTTTTTCTGTCGGAAAGGTATCCGCTCGCGGCGCGTTTTCGGGGGCACTTGCGTCACGCTGTCGGATCGACGCAACGTTGATAGAGCTCCGGTGGTCGGCGGCAGGCTCATCATGGCCCTCTCCACGTGTTGGGCGCCTCTCACGGACGGTGGCTATGCGCAATTCCTGTCGTTGGTCGGTCTTGCTTGCCCTCGCCCTGCTGCCGGCCAATGCCCGCGCGGAGCAGCTCACCTTTCGGAGTGATGTCACCACGGCGGAATTCAGCGCGACCATCGTCGGCGAGCTCTCGCTGCCGCGCGGGAGCGGTCCGTTTCCGGTCGTCATTCTGCTGCATCCCTGTGGAGGGCTGGACGCGGTGGTGCTGACGACACTTCAGACTCACTCCCGCGAGTTGTTGAGCAACGGCTTTGCCACGCTGATTCTGGACAGCTATGGGCCTCGAAATCTGGCGGGCGGGAAGATGTGCAGCAGGCTGGTCAGGTCCGGTCTCGATATCCGCTATGGTCTCAGACGAGATGACGCTTTCAACGCGATGGCTACGCTGGAGCATCATGCGAAGATCAGCAAGGACAACATATTCCTGCTTGGCCTGAGCGATGGCGCGAGCGCCGCGCTTCTCAGCGCCAAGGGAGCCCCGAACGACCGGTTTCGCGCGATCGCAGCCTACTATCCGGATTGCGGCAAATTGCTGGGGGGAGTTGGCTACGTCTACCAGTCGCCGACCATCGTGTTTGTCGGGGAGAGGGATGATTGGACGCCGCCGGCTGAATGCATCAAATCGAAAAGCGCCGGGGTCGTCACCGGCGCGGAGTTCGAGGTCGTCTCCTATCCGAACGCCTATCACGGTTTTGATCAGCCGCTCCCGTTGAGAAAAGTCATGGGCTACACGATGGCCTATGACCGCGAGGCGACCCTCGACAGCCGGAAAAGATACATCGCGTTCTTCACCAGGAGCTTGACCGCCGACCTCAAGGCGACGCCCGCCTTTGGCGGAAAGGCAAACTGAATCTGCCGGACACACTTTCGGAAGCCAGGCGGCCGTCAAGCTGGCCTTGTGCGGGCTCGACCCGCGCGACGTTCTTGTCTTCTCAGGCTTCCGCCTTGAGCCGGGCCGCTGCGCGCGCCATCGCGTCCGAGCGCCGCGCCTTGGAGGGCGCGATGCGCTCGTTCACCAGGGCAAGCACGTCCTTCGGTGCCGTCTCGGGCGAGCCCGCATCGAACGGCGGCGCCGGGTTGTATTCCAGCCTGAGCTGGATTGCCTCCGCCGTCCTGCGATCGACGAGATGTTCGACCAGCGTCAGCGCGAAATCGATGCCCGCGGTGACGCCGCCGCCGGTGATGCGGTTGCGGTCGATGCACACCCGCTCGTGGCTTTCGATGGCGCCGAACGCGGCAAGATAATCGCGCGCGCTCCAATGCGTGGCGGCGCGATAACCCTTGAGCAGGCCGGCGGCGCCGAGCACCAGTGAACCCGTGCAGACCGATGTGACGTATGTCGCGCCGGCCGCCTGCTTGCGCAGGAAGGCGAGCACCTCCTCGTCATTGACCATGTCGTCGGCGCCGGCGCCGCCGGGCACGCAGATCACGTCGCAGGGCGGGCAGTCCGCGAAGGTCGCCGTCGGCGTCAGCGTCAGCACGGAGTCGCTCGGGACCGGCTCGATGCGCTTCCAGACCAGATGCAGCTTTGCGCCGGGCACGCTGGAGAACACCTGCACCGGACCGGTGAGGTCGAGCTGGGTGAGTTTGGGGAAGATCAGAAGGCCGATCTGCAGGGCAGCGGACATCGGGCAACCTCAAGTGAAGGGATCTGCGAAAAAAGCGGCTTGACCTCGACACCCTGCCATGATGGGCTCTGGTCATAAATGGCAAATTTCCCTCGTTTTGAGACATGACGTGGAGGAGGCTCCCGTGATCGGCGTGCTGATCTTTCCCGATTTCCAGCTGCTCGATGCCGCCGGCCCCATCTCGGTGTTCGAGATCGCCGGCCGCTACGCCAAGCAGCCTGCCGATATCAAGGTGATCGCAGCCGAGCCCGGCCCGGTGCGCTCGTCATCGGGCGTGGACATGCTGGCGCGCAAGTTCGGCTCGCCCGCTGCGCTCACGACGCTGCTGATCGTCGGCGGCGAGGGCGTCGATGCCGCCTCGCGCAACGCCTGCACGCTGCAGTTTGTGCGCGCCGTCGCAAAGCGCGGCGTGCGCGTGGCGAGTGTCTGCTCCGGCGCCATCATCCTGGCCGAAGCCGGCCTGCTCCAGGGGCGCCGCGCCACCACGCATTGGCAGCGCACGCGGCAGTTTCTGGCCGCCTATCCCGACGTGCGGCTCGAGCCCGACCAGATCTTCGTGCGCGACGGCCATATCTGGAGCTCGGCCGGCATTTCCGCCGGCATCGATCTCGCGCTCGCCATGGTCGAGGAGGATTTTGGCGAGGCGGTCGTGGAAAAGACCGCGCGCCAGCTCGTGCTCTATCATCGCAGGAGCGGCGGGCAGTCGCAGTTCTCCTCGCTGTTGGAATTGAAGGCGCCGACGGGCCGCTTCGGCCCGCTGCTCACCTGGGCGCGCGAGCATCTTTCGGAGAAGCTCACCGTCGAGGATCTCGCCGACCGCGCCGGCATGAGCGCGCGCCACTTCACCCGCGCCTTCATTGCGGAGACCGGCACCACGCCGTCAAAGGCGATCGAGCGGCTGCGCGTCGAAGCCGCGCGCGCGCGCGTGCAGTCGTCGCACGAGGCGATCGAGCGCGTCGCCGAGCTCACCGGCTTCCGCGATCCGGAGCGCATGCGCCGCGCCTTCATCCGCGCCTTCGGCCAGCCGCCGCAGTCGCTGCGCCGGGCGGCGAGGGACAACAGGCCGCTGAGCTGACGACATCAGGCCTCGATGCCTCGACGAGAGAACCTGCAAGTCGACGCGTTCGTCGATCTAGTAACAGCGCGTCGTTGGTATCAGCGCGCCGGCGCCGTGGCTGGCGGCGGCCGCCGCGGTGCCGGCGCCGGCAGCGGAGCAGCCGGCAGCTCCGCTCTCGGTTGCATGATCGGCTTGGGCTGCAGGACGGAGGCGGGTTGCTGCACTGGCGCGGTGGACGACATCTTCTGTCTGATGTCTTCATCGACGGCCTGCAATGCGGCGATGGTCTGGGCGATCTGGTCCTGCCTCGCGGCCAGTTGCTCCAGGCTGCGTCGCACGACCTCGATATTGGACGCCAGGGGTGCAAGCTGCTCGGCCGGGGCAGGGGACGTTGCCGCCATGAGTGCGGACGGCGTCGTCGAACGAGGTAACAACTCGGCGAGCCCCGGAGCCTCGGCGGCCAGCATGGCCCTTGCGACATCCCCATAGGACTGCCAGGCGAGCGTGATGCCGACGCCGATGAGAACCGCAACAGCGAAACGGACCAGCCCGCGGACCATTCGCCTGCCGATCGATGGCCGCTTGCCCGTCACCTGACCGTCCCTGCGGCCCGACGAATGTGAGGACCCGATCGGCGGATTGCCGGGCGGCATGTCAACGCGCCGGTCGGACCGGGCGTCGAGGTCGCGTGCATGCGCGTCGAGCAGGGGACCTTCGACATCCAGATCCTTCATGAGGGGCGGGCTTTGTGAGTAGCTCATCGATGGCTCCGCGTGCGGTTGCTCCCAATTGCCGAGGCAAGGGGCCATCGTGGTTTGACCGAAGCGAGGCTGGAGCGCAGCAGCCCCGGGGCGATTGTAAGATCGCGGCACATTGCGTGCCGGAACCGTTTGTTCCCGCGAGGTTCGTCAGCCCACCCGCTCGACGAGATGCGCGCGCGAGGGTGCCGGCTCGAACCTGTCGCCGAAATACTGGGTTTCGTGAGCCACCAGCCCTTCGCGGAATTCCATGATGCTCACGACATAAGAGGGGATGTCGTCATAGGTCAGGGTGAGCTCGGTGATCCAGAGATCGCCGCTGCCGATCATGCGCCGAACCGAAAAGCGCTTCTTGTTCGGCTGCACGAAGCGGCTCTGCTGAATGTTGCGCCGGCCGTGAATCCGCTCGCCCGATTGCGGATAGTCGAGCACGGCATCGTCGCGGTAGATGTCATGCTCGGCCTCGAAATCGCTTGCGTCCGACGCATCCCAGTGGCGCTGCAGGGCAGCGAGCCTCGCTCGATCGTCCATCACAATCTCCTTCTCAGCCGGGCGCCCCCGATGTCCGGAACCGTGCAACGGCGCCAAGGTCGCTGTGCCGGAGGAGAAAGCATACCACATCCAACAGCGACCAACTGAGGTGACAACCTGATCTGGACGCGGGTCGGCTGCGGGAGCGACGATCGAGATCGGGCGATGGTCTGGTTGCTTTACCGGACGGCGCGATTTTTGAGGGGCTCCGCAGGCTCGACCTGCGACGCGGCGGCGATTTCTATCTCTGCGGACCGGCTGATCTGCTGCTCGCGACCCGAGGGCGTCATCGTGATCGATCTTCGGCGGCCTCGATATGCTCCGGCGACCCCCTGGTTAATCCCCGACTTGGGGTGGGCCCATCTCCCGCATCCAGCGGGTGAGTGGCGATGTCGCCTCGTCTGCGCGATCCGAGGCCTCCAGCGTCCTGACGCCGAGCAGCGCCGCTTCGCGCGCGGCGCGCGGCGTGACGCCGTAGGCGGCCTTGAACAGGCGCGTGAAATGCGCGTCCGTGCCGAGCTGCCAGCGCCGCGCCACCTCGCTGATGCGGGTGTTGCGCGACGTCGTCGCAGCCAGATCGAAGAAGGCGCGATGCAGGCGGCGGCCGCGGATGTAATCGGCGACGCCGCCGATCGGCATGAACAGCCGGTAGAGCGAGGCACGCGACAGGCCGAAATGCGCGGCCACCGCATGGGCCGAAAGCTCGGCGTCGGCAAGGTGCGCTTCGATATATTGCCGGATGCGGAACAGCGACGCGTCGGCGGTGGCGCGGTGATCGGCATCACGGCGCTCCAGCTCGCCTTTGAGGCAGGCGACGATGAAGGACACCGTGCCTTCCACGACCGACTGGCATTGGTCGAGCGTCATCTGCGGGGCCGCCTCGAACAAGGCGGCGAGGTGCCGTGCCAGCAGCCGCGCGAGCGCGCCGTCACCCGGCAGGACGAGACCGTGCAGGTCCTCCACCCGGATCAAGTGGGCATCGAACATCGGGCGGGGGACGACGAGGGTGAGGTTTTCGAAGGCCGTGGCACGTGTTTCCAGCGTCTGCGCCAGATCCAGCATGCAGATGTCGCCGGCCCGCACGCGGACTGCCGCGTGTCCGGCGCGGCCGTCATAGCCGCCTTTCACATAGAGCTGCAGGATGATGTGGTCGACGCCGCTGCGGGCGATGGTCTCGGGCGTCCGCGCAAAACGTTGGCCGCTGGCGCGCGCTAGCCCAAGCAGCACCGGTCCCAGCGCATAGGAGCGGATGTCCGCGCGAAACCGGCCGACCTCGCCGGACGCGAGCTCGTCGACGTCGAACAGTGTTGCGACCGCTTCGCGCCAGGCCGCGATGTTCTCGTCCGCTCCCATGTCCTCGGCAACGAAGCCGAAGCTCGGCACGAGGGCGGATACTGGAGTGCTCGTGCCGTTCAAGGCGGCCGCGTCCTGTGCGTCGGCCGATAGTCGCCTGCTCGTCATGGTTCGTTCGCGCAAATTTCATACGTCCGGAGGGGCGGGAGCGTCAGTGTCCACAGGACCTTGAGGGTTTTGTCTCAATGTCTTGATTGAACGTCTCTGCCTGTGTCCGCCGCCTTGACGGCAGGACGGCCGGCCCGCTTATAGGGCCCATCTCGCATGATTGCCAGCGAGCGGCAACGGGCAGGTGTCCGATGTCGCATACGGTCCGCGCTTATTTCCATCACCTAACAATTTTCAGTGCGGGTGTGCTCGAATGCCGGACGGCGCATCAGCGGCGCCGCCATGGGAGCGGCATGGGAGACTTGCGCTTTTGTGATTGCGATCCGTGCGTGCCGGCCTGATCATCGTTCCAACTTCGCGACAAGCAGAGGGAGGAACGGATGGGCAAGACCGTCGGCGTCATAGGACTGGGCATCATGGGCGGGGCGATCTCGCGCAATCTGCACCAGCGCGGGTGGCGGGTGATCGGCGCCGACATCGATGCCGCCCGCCGAACCGAGCTCGCCGCCGACGGGATCGATATCGCCGCCGATGTGGCCGGGGTCGCCCGCGCAGCCGAGGTGCTGCTCCTCAGTCTCCCGAGTCCGGCTGCGGTTCGGCAGGTTGCCGCGGAGATTGCCGCGGCGAAGGTCGAGCGACGCATTGTCGCCGAGCTCAGCACCTTCGCGATCGAAGACAAGATGTCGCTGCATGATGCGATGGAAGCCGTCGGGCATGTTGCGCTCGATTGTCCGTTGAGCGGCACCGGGGCTCAGGCGGTGAACAGGGACCTGGTCGTCTATGCCAGCGGCGAGCGGGCGGCCGTCGAGGCCTGTGCGCCGCTGTTTGCCGATTTCGCCAAGAAGAGTGCCTATCTCGGCGCGTTCGGCAATGGCAGCCGCATGAAGTTCGTCGCCAACCTCCTGGTCGCCATCCACAATGTCGCAGCGGCCGAAGCCATGGCGCTGGCCAGGAAGTCCGGGCTCGACCCGTCCGATATGGTCGAGGTGATCGCGCCGGGCGCGGGCGGCTCGCGCATGTTCGAATTGCGCGCGCCCATGATGGTCCGTGATGAATATCTGCCGGCCACCATGCGCGTCTCGACCTGGAGCAAGGACATGTCGATCATCGCGGAATTCGCCAAGACGCTCGGCGTGGAAACGCCGTGCTTCGACGCGACACGTCCGGTCTATGACGAAGCGCTGCGTCTGGGGTTGGGCGAGATGGACACGGCCGCTGTCTATCGCGTCATCGCCGGTCGCTCGAATTTGGGTGGCCCCGTGACATCCTAGCGTGCGGATGAGCGCCCCATGACGGCCGGGCGCGGAAGGCCGCGAAAGGGGGCCGCATGCCGCCGGCGCCGCCTTGCCAACGCGCCGGCGCGCCTCCACATGGAGCGGAGAAGCTCAAGAGATGGCGATGGCCGGCACGTCGATAGCCTTCCAGATCCTGTTTCCATCGCCCTACAGGGTCGAGGTTTCCAGGCTGCGGCAGCAGCTCGAGCAGGCGCATCTTGCCTGGGCAATCGAGTGGAAGCGGCGGCAAGCCGCGTTCGTGATCGAGAACATCCGCTTCACCCATGATCCGCTCTGGAACAAGCGGATGTTCAGCCTTCAGGCCGCCCGCAATGGCGAGACCTTGCTGTGGCGGGTGACGCACATGGTTGTCATGTTCGGCGGCATGTCGGTCTAAGGCTCCGCGCTGGTGGCGAGGCCGTATTGCAGGGGCCGGTCAGCCGATTGATGTCGAGGACCGGCAGCCGCCCGCCAAAGGAGCGACTGCACGGTCCTCGCCCTCACCGTCTCAGAAGCCGTCAGGTTTTTAGAAGAATGCAAAGCCTAGATCGAGGCCGTAAGTCGCCGTGGCGAGCAGTGCCACGATCAGCATGATGCCCCCAAAAACAACATCTGCGCCGATCGATGCAATGTTGATCCGGGGTTTAGTCGCGCGGGAAACCTCTTCTGCAAGTAAACTCATAACGCATTACTCCCAGTTGCCCTCAAGGCTGGGCACTTACATGTCGTTTCCGGGCGACCTTACAATGCGAGCTACCCCCAAGAACGTGAGCTACCCCACACACGCTCGGAATTCGACTGATCCGAATCGTTGCTGCGCATTGTGCATTCTTTGCGGCGCAACACGGTCAATTTGAGGTTATTTCGGCGGGACTTTCGCGATCAGGTTGAGCCGATGGCCGAGCCATTCCGTGGTCGGCGCCTGGATCAGGATGGTCATCAGGATGGTCACAAAGGTCACGGATGCGATCAGATGAGCCTCCGGGGCTTTGGTGCCGAGCAGCAGGCCGGCGAGGGCTGCCGGAATGACGCCGGTCTCGCGCGTCCAGCACATGAAGAGCAGCTCCTGGAGGCTCCAGCGGGCGCGGCGGTCGGGCAGGGCGCAGACGAACACCGTGATCGGGCGGGCGACGAACATCAGCACCAGCGCGACCGCGGCGCCGCCCTCCCAGTGCCGCGCCATCTGGGCGAAATCAAGCTGGGCGCCAAGCAGGATGAAAACGAACAGCCGCATGATGAAGGCCGTGGTCAACACGAACTCGTTCAGCTTCTCCGCTTCGTCCGCCTCCATGCGAAAGCCGAGCTGCTCCTTGTTGCCGAGCACGATGCCGAACACGAACACCGCCATGAAGCCGGAAGCCTGCAGCCCGCTGGCGGCGAAATAGGCGCCGATCACGGCGACCAGCGTCACCACCGGGGCATATTCGGCGAGCACCGCCCAGCGTTCATGCGCAATCAGCAGCGCGGCGAGATAGCCGAGCGCAACGCCCGCGGCAATGCCGATCACGGCCTGCTTGACGAGGTCGAGCAGCGCGCCGCCAAGAGAGAATTGGCCGCCGCCTATGGCAAGGCTCAGCACCGAAAAGGTGAGGATCGCGGCCATGGCGTCGTTGAAGGCGGATTCGCTCATCACGGTCTGCGCGACGCGCTCCGAAATCCTGATCTGCCGGAAGATCGGCACCAGGGTCGCCGGGTCGGTCGACGCGATGCTGGCGCCGAGCAGCAGCGCCAGCACGGGCGCGAGGCCGAACAGGTAATGGGCGGCAAGCGCCACGATCGCGGCCGTGATCAGCACACCCACCGTCGCCAGCACCACGATGGTGATCCATACCTGCCTGAGGACCGGAAGCCTGAGCGCGGCACCGCCGTCGAACAGGATGTAGCTCGCGCCGAACAGCAGGATGATCTGGTTCAGCGCGGAATCGGCGGCAATGTCGATCAGCTTCAGCCCATGCGGTCCGAGCGCGATCCCCGCCAGCAGGAACAGCGCGATATCGGGAATCCGGATCCTTTGCGCGACCAAGCCTGCGATCGTGCCGGTCGCAAGGATCAATCCGCAGCTGAGCAGCGTATGTTTGGCGATCTCGATCGAGGCTGAGGTGTCCACGCGTCTTTAATTCCGGAGAAGGAGAAAGGTGGCGCTGCTGCAAGGGCGGCGCAGGGTCATTCGGGGCGGATGCTTCCGGGTTTCGCGTCTGCGACGCGCCCCGGAATGACGGAGCTAATCAATCAAGGTCCTTCAGCCAGGCTCCGATCTCGCTGATGGCGACATTCGATTGCTCCAGGAACTTGCCCATAGTGAAGAAACCGTGGAACTGGCCCGGGAAGTGGCGATATGTCACGGCAACACCTGCGTCCTCAAGCCGCCGCGCATAGTCCGCGCCCTCGTCGCGCAAGGGATCGGCGCCTGCGGTGAGCACAAAGGCCGGCGGCAGGCCGTGAAGGGTCGTCGCGCGCGCGGGCGAGGCACGCCAGTCGTCGGCATCGGCGGGGCCGTTCAGATAATGATCGCGAAACCAGCGGATCACGCTGTGGGTGAGCAGCACCGAGGTCTCGGGCTCGCTATGCGAGGCATGGCGCATGGCAAAATCGGTTGCCGGATAGACCAGGAGCTGGCCGGCCAGCGCAGGCCCTGGGGCCTCGCGCGCCGACAACGCCACCACGGCGGCGAGATTGCCGCCGGCGCTGTCGCCGCCGATCACAAGGCGCGAGGCGTCGAGGCCGAGCTGTGCCGCATTCGCCGCGATCCATCGCGTGGCCGTGACGGCGTCCTCGACCGCGGCCGGAAACTTGTGCTCGGGCGCGAGGCGGTAGTCGACCGCGATCACGGTCATCTCGCCCTCATGGGCAAGCTTGCGGCAGGCGACGTCGTGGGTGTCGAGGTTGCCGATCACCCAGCCGCCGCCATGAAAGAACACCAGCGCCGGCGCAAGTCCCGCCTTGTCGCGGCGCTGCACCGGCGTATAGACGCGCGCCGGGATCCGGCCGTGCGGGGCAGGGATGTCGAGCGGGACGACACCGGCAAGCTCGGGCGGCGTCGGGCTCGCGGCGAGGCAGCCCTTCAGATAGAGCTCGCGCGCCTCCTGGGGCGTCACGGTCTCGTAGGGCGGCCGGCCCGACTCCTGGAAGATCTTGTAGACCGTGGCGGCATCGGCATCGAGGGTGATCGGCATTTCCGGGCGAACCTGCTGGTGCTTGTTGGTGTTGCGCTGTCATTTTCGGGGCGATGCGCCGGCATCGAACCCGCTGGTCTCGAGGCTTCCGGGTTCGGTCCTCTCGGACCGCCCCCGACGGTCTCTGGGAACAGGCGCAACTATTCCATCCGCGACCGGGTCTGGCCAGTGGCCGGGCGCGTGGGGGCGGGCGGCCCTTTCCCCGCCGTATTCGGCGTGTTAACCGGGCATCCGGCGAGCGGCGGCTGGTCATGTACCCCTGTACAATGACTTTAAGCCAGATTCCCTGGAGCCTGATTCGCTTTTCAAAGCCATGCCGCGCGAAATGCTTCGAACCATTGCCCTGACCGGTTTGGCGGCCCTTTTTGCCGCCGTGACGATCCCGTTTGCGCAGCCGGCGCAGGCCCAGATCGGCACCATTTTCTCCGATCCGCCGCCGCCGCGCCCGCCGGGAGCCGTTCCGCGCGGCCAGCCGCAACAGGCTCAGCCGGACGATGAGGAAGAGGTGCCGGAGCTGCCGGAAGGCGGCCGGGTGTTGCCGGCGCCGAACCGGGTTTATCCTGGGCAGCGGCAGGGCAACGTGCTGCCGGGACCGGTGCAGTCGGAGCCGCTGGCGCCCGTGCCCGGCACGAGCGTGGTTCCCCAAAATGCGCCGCCGCAGCCGGGTCAGGCGCGGCCGGGCCAGCCTCCCCAGCAGGCCAATGTGCCGCCCGGCGCTGGTCCAGCGCAGCCGGGCCAGCCGCCCGGGCAGCATCAGCCCCCGGGAGCGCCGCCGCCCGCGGCGTCCCTGCAGCCGGGCGACGAGGTGGTGACCGAGCCGCCGGCGCAGAAGATCATCAACAAGAAGGCGAGCTTTGCCGGCCTCGACAAGATCACCGGCCGGATCATCAATTTCGACGAGGACATCGGCGAGACCGTGCAGTTCGGCGCGCTCCGGGTGAAGACCGATGCCTGCTACACGCGGCCGGCCACGGAGGCCGCCAACACCGATGCCTTTGTCGAAGTCGACGAGATCACGCTGCAAGGCGAGGTGAAGCGAATCTTTTCGGGCTGGATGTACGCGTCGAGCCCGGGCCTGCACGCCATCGAGCACCCGGTCTACGATATCTGGCTGACCGACTGTAAGGGCCCCGAAACCACCGTGGTCAGCGCAGCGCCGCCCGCCGACCAGCCGAAGCCGGCGCCTTCGCCGGTGGCGCAGCAGAAGAAGCCGCCGGCGCCCAAGCAGCCGACGCCGGCACGGCCGCTGCCGCCTCCGCCGCAACAGCAGCAGACCCAGCAGCTGCCACCCCCGCCGCCGCCTCCCCAGCCGCAAGGCGGCGGTCTGTTCGGGATCTTCCGGTAATTGGGACGGAGTCCGCCCCCGGCGGTGCGACAGCAGTGGCGTACGACGTTCGCTACCCCCGCGCCGCGATGATCGCCAGCGCTTCGCTTCCCGTGATCGGCCGGTCGACCGGCAGTTTCGCGAAATCTGCGGGCTGTCCGAGCAGCGCCTGGTCGAGCAGGGCGGTGTAGCGGCGACGCGGGATCTCGACCGCGCCGAAGGTCCTCAGATGCTCGGTGACATATTGGGTGTCGAGCAGCTCGAAGCCGCCGGCAATCAGCCGGGCCACCAGATGCACCAGCGCCACTTTCGAGGCGTCGCGGGCGCGGTGGAACATGCTCTCGCCGAAAAAGGCGCGCCCGAGGCTCACGCCATAGAGCCCGCCGACCAGCTCATCCCCCTGCCAGGCTTCCACGCTGTGACAATGGCCGAGCGCGTGCAGGCCGGCGTAGAGATCGCGGATGCGCTTGTTGATCCAGGTGTCCTCGCGCCCCTCCTGCGGCGTCGCGCAGCCGGCCATCACGGCCTTGAAGGCGGTGTTGACGCGCACCGTGAACAGGTCGGACCGCACGGTTCGCGCAAGGCGCGTGGCAATGCGAAAGCCGTCGAGCGGGATGATGCCGCGCATTTCCGGCTCGACCCAGAACAGGCTCGGATCGTCGGCGCTCTCGGCCATCGGGAAGATGCCGCAGGCATAGGCCCGCAGCAGCACTTCGGGCGTGATGTCGGAGGAGGCGGAGTCGCGGGAGGCCATGGCCGCGAGCATAGCAGGCCGATGAAGCTCGCGCGATGGGCCTCGCGCGGGCCGCTTGCCGCGATCGGCGGTATCGGATGCCCTTGCCCTCAGCTTGCCGCGGCGCTCGCCGGTTTGGCGGGCGGCGCCTTGACGCGGGGGAAACGCAACACGATCCTGGTGCCGGCATGGTCGGGATCGCGCGCCACGTCGGCCTCGAGCTTGGCCGCCATGGCGCTGACGATGCGCTGGCCCATGCCCGTCGAGCGGGGATCGGTCCTGCCATTGTCGCCGACGCCATCATCGGCAATCGACAGCACGAGCTCGTCGCCGTCGGCGCGCAGATCGGCATGGATCGGGCCCGAGCTGTCGGGATAGGCGTATTTCACCGCGTTCATCACGAGCTCATTGACGATGATGCCGATGGCGACCGCACGGTCCGGGTCGATCTCGATCGGCTCGGCGGTCAGCGTCAGCCGCGACATCCGGTTGCCCTCGGCCGAGCGGCGCAGGTCGTCGAGCAGCGATTCCAGATATTGATTGAGCATGACGCTCTTGAGGTCATGCGAGGTGTAGAGCCGGCGATGCACCTGCGCCACCGCGGCGACGCGGCCCATCGCATTGGTCAGCGCAGCCTTGACGTCGTCCCGCTCGGCCGAGTTGGCCTGCAGGTGCAGCAGCGAAGCGATGATCTGCAGGGAGTTGCCGACGCGGTGATTGACCTCCCGCAGCAGCAGCTCGCGCTCGGCGGCGAGCGCGGCAAAACGGTCGCGCGAGGCATGCACCTCGGCCTCCGCCTCGTCGCGCGCCTTCTGCAGGCGGGCCTGTCTGAGCGCGCCGTCGGCCGCGACCTGCAGCAGCGGAATGAAATCGCCCTGCACGTCCTTGACGAGATAATCGGCCGCACCTGCCTTCAGCGCGGTCACGGCGATCGAGGAATCCTGCGAAGCCGTCACGAAGACCACCGGCGGCGCGTCGGGGATCGCGAGAATTTTCTCCAGCGTCTCGAGCCCGTCGAGGCCCGGCATGTATTGATCGAGCGCGACGACGTCGATGCCGCCCTGCGCGATGCGCGCAAGGCCGGCCTCGCCGCTCGCAGCCTGCAGCACCCTGAAGCCGAGCCGGGTCAGGCCGCGATCGACCAGCCGCGCCAGTGCCGCGTCGTCGTCGATATAAAGCAGCGTGGGCGTCTCGACGGCCATCTTGGTGTTCGTCTCGGCGTTCATGTGGCTGCCGGCGGGACCTGAATGACGGAGAAGAACAGGCCGAGCTGGCGGATGGCGTTGGCGAAGCTCTCGTAGTTCACGGGCTTGGTGATGTAGACGCTGCAGCCGAGTTCGTAGCATCGCTTGATCTCCTGAGCGTCGTCGGTCGTGGTCAGCACCACGACCGGCGTGCTCTTGAACAATTTGCTTGCCTTCAACTGCCGCAGAATCTCGGTCCCGGTCATGTCCGGCAGGTTGAGATCGAGCAGAATCAGAAGCGCGTGTCCCGCGAGGCCGCCGTTGTCCTGCTCGAACAGATAGTTCAGCGCATCTGTACCGTTGCTGAACGCCACGATGTCGTTGTTCACGCCGGAACGGCGGATGTTCCGCTCGATCAGGCGGGCGTGGCCTTCATCGTCCTCGATCATGATGATGGTGACGGGTGTCGTCATGCGTCCTTGTTCCGTTTGCTCGTGGCCCAATGCAAAGGTAGCGTAATGGTGAAGGTCGAGCCGCTGTTCAGCTCCGAATTGACCGACATGGTTCCACCAAGCCGTCGCACCAGCGCGCGCACATGCGCAAGCCCGATGCCCTGGCCGGGCCTGTCCTGCGGCCCGGCGCGACGGAACAGGTCGAAAATGCGCTGGTGGTCCTTGGGATCGATGCCACGGCCATTGTCGGCGACCTCGAAAATGGCAAAGCCTAGCTTGGTTCGGCCCGTCACCGAGATGGCGCCGGGAACACCGGGTTTCAAATATTTGATCGCGTTATCGATCAAATTGGAAAAAATCTGCTCCAGCGCAAGGCGGTCGCTGATGACATTGGGCAGGTTGCCGATCGTGACCTCGGCCTCGGCCTCCGCGGCCTGGTGCGCCAGTGTCCTCACCACATTCTCGATCAGTTGACGCGTGTCGATCGGCACCGGCTCGAACTGGCGCCGGCCCTCGCGGGTGAGGCTCAGGATCGCCGAGATCAGCCGGTCCATCTTGCCGATCGAGGATTTGATGAAGGAGAGCGCCTCGGAAAAATCCTGCGACAGCTTCTGATCGGGGCCGTCGAGCGCCGGCTCGGTCGCGAGCGGATCGGGCGCCGTCGCGGCATTGCCGCCAAGCTCTGCGATGCGCCTGAAAATGTCCGTGCGCAACTCCTCGAGCTCGCTGGTGAAGCCCATGATGTTGACCAGCGGTGAGCGCAAATCGTGGCTGACGATATAGGCAAAGCGCTGGATCTCGGCGTTGGCTTCACGCAGATCGGCCGTGCGTTCGTCCACGGTGGCCTCGAGGTTGAGATTGGCGTCTCGCAGTGCTGCCTCCGCATCGTCGCGCGCCAGCGCCGAGCGGCGCAGCAGCACGATCGATATTGCTGCAAATGCAACAACCAGGCCAGAGCCGGCGATGGTGACCGTCGAGGACAGCCGCTGCGTGCGATCGGCGTTGCTGCTGCGCAGCTCGAACAGCCGGGTCTCCTCGGCCAGCATGGATTCGGCGAGGTTTTGGATCGCTTCCGCCGTTTTCCCGATCGCTGCATCTCGCACCATGGCGGTGGCGCCGGCGACGTCGCCCTTGCTGGCGGTGTCTATTTCCCGCTCGAACAGCGCGAGGTGCGTGGTGAGCATCGCGCGCAGATTGCCGACGTTGTCGCGCTGGGCGGGGTTGTCGGCGGTCAGCGTGCCGAGCTTGGCGACCTCGGGCGGAATCGCCGCCACGGCACTCCTGTAGTCGTCAAGGAATTCGGGCGTCCTGGTCAGGATATAGCCGCGGGCCGAGCTCTCGGCGCGGCGAATCTCGAGCAGCAGCGCGTGGGTCTGGTTTTCCACCTCGATGGTGTGGATGACCCATGCACTATCGTCCCGCGCCTTGTTGACCAGCACCACCGACGTGGCGCTGATCGCGACCAGCACCAGGAAAGCGGCCAACAGCAGCAGGATCTGCAATACCGCCCGCCTGTATCTTCGTTCAGGCGTCACAGCCGGATTGCGCCGCAAGAGATGGATAGGAACGTCCCCCGAAACGATAGCCTCTCAACGCGACATAACGCCTGGGGGCGGAACAGGTTCCCGAGGGCTCACCGTCAGCTGCCCTGCTGGCCGGCCAGATACTGCTCAAGCCAGTGGATGTGATAGTCGCCGTCGATGATGGCGGGTTCCCGGACCAGAGCGCGGAACAGCGGCAGCGTGGTCTCGATGCCGTCGACCACCATCTCGTCGAGCGCACGCCGCAGCCGCATCAGGCATTCGCCGCGGGTCTTGCCATGCACGATCAGCTTGCCGACCAGGGAATCATAATAGGGCGGGATGACATAGCCCTGATACACCGCAGAATCGATCCGCACGCCCAGCCCGCCGGGCGGATGATATTGCAGGATCTTGCCGGGCGAGGGGCGGAAGGTGACGGGGTTCTCGGCATTGACCCGGCATTCGATGGAGTGGCCGGTGATGGTGACCTCGTCCTGCCTGAGCGGCAGGTCGCCGCCGGCGGCGACGCGGATCTGCTCCAGCACGAGATCGAGCCCGGTGATCATCTCGGTGACGGGATGCTCGACCTGGATGCGCGTGTTCATTTCGATGAAATAGAACTCGCCGTCCTCGAACAGGAATTCGACGGTGCCGACCCCGAGATATTTCATCTCCTGCATCGCTTTTGCGACCGTGAGCCCGATCTTGGCGCGGGCGGCCGCATCGATGACCGGCGAGGGGCCCTCTTCCCAGACCTTCTGGTGCCGCCGCTGCAAGGAGCAGTCGCGCTCGCCGAGATGGATCGCGCCGCCGCGCCCGTCGCCCAGCACCTGGATCTCGATGTGGCGCGGCTTCTGCAGATATTTTTCCAGATAGACCGAGGCATCGCCGAAGGCGGACTTCGCCTCGTTGGCGGCGGTGGTCAGCGCCAGCGCAAGATCGGCTTCGGTGTGCGCGACCTTCATGCCGCGCCCGCCGCCGCCTGCTGCGGCCTTCACCAGCACCGGAAAGCCGATCGACTTGGCAATTCCCATCGCGTCCTGGTCAGGGCTCACGGCGCCGTCGGAGCCGGGCACCACGGGGATGCCGAGCTTCCTTGCGGTCTTCTTGGCCTCGATCTTGTCGCCCATCAGGCGGATGTGCTCGGCCTTCGGCCCGATGAAATGCAGATTGTGATCGGCGAGGATTTCGGCGAAGCGCGCGTTTTCCGACAGGAAGCCGTAGCCGGGATGCACGGCGTCCGCGCCCGTGATCTCGCAGGCCGCCAGCAGGGCGGGCACGTTGAGATAGGAATCCTTCGACGGCGGCGGGCCGATGCAGACGCTCTCGTCGGCAAGCCGCACATGCATGGCATCGGCGTCGGCGGTCGAGTGCACCGCCACGGTCGAAATGCCGAGCTCCTTGCAGGCGCGCAGGATCCGCAGTGCGATCTCGCCGCGATTGGCTATGAGGATCTTGTCGAACATCCTCTACTCGATGATCACCAGCGGCTCGCCGAATTCGACGGGCTGGCCGTCCTCGACGAGGATCTGCGTGACGGTGCCGGCGCGCGGCGACGGAATCTGGTTCATCGTCTTCATCGCCTCGATGATCAGAAGCGTCTGGCCGGCGGTGACCCGCGAGCCCACCTCGATGAACGGCTTGGCGCCGGGTTCGGGCGCCCAATAGGCGGTTCCGACCATGGGCGAGGGCACCACGCCCGGGTGCTTGGCAAGGTCCGTCGCGGCAGCGGACGCGGCCGATGCGGCAGCGACGGCTGCCGCGGGAGCTGCCACTGCCACGGCCGGCACCGAGGTCGCAACGCTGATGTTGCGCGCGACGCGCAGCCGCAGGCCCGCGCGCTCGATCTCGATCTCGCTGAGCGAGGTCTCGTCAAGCAGGAGGGCGAGCTCGCGGATCAGCGCGCTGTCCTCGCTGGAAAACTTTGCGGCTACTTTCTCGTCCGGCTGGCGCGCCATGATCTCTGGTCCAAACTCTCTGTTTCGTTGGCGAGGTGGCCTTCAGGCCTTCCCTCAGGCGTTCCCTTAATGGTTCCCTTGGGCCTTGCTCTGGGCGTTGGCCTTGATGCGGGCAGCAAGGCCGGTGATCGCGAGGCGGTAGCCGTCGATGCCGAAGCCGCACAAGCTTGCAAAGGCGGCGCGGGCGGTGAACGAGTGGTGACGGAAGCTCTCGCGCGCGTAGACGTTGGAGACGTGCACTTCGACGGTCGGGATCTGCACGCCGACGATGGCGTCGTGCAGCGCGATCGAGGTGTGCGAATAGGCCCCGGCATTGATGACGATGCCGGCCGCACCTTTCGCATGCGCCTCGTGGATGACATCCACCAACTCGCCTTCGCGGTTGGACTGCCGGCACTCCGCGGTCAGGCCGAACTGTGCGGCGGTGTCCACGCACAGCCGCTCGACATCGGCAAGCGTGGCATGGCCATAGGTCGCAGGCTCCCGTGTTCCCAGCAGATTGAGGTTCGGGCCGTTCAGCACATAGATCGTCCGGTCGGTCGTATTGGCCATCCAATTTCCGGCAATGATCGCGAGAGGTGGCGGCCCTTATAGGTAACAAAGTCGGTGAGGGGAAGCCTAAACGGGGTCCTGAATGGCGCCCAACGCCTTCATCCAGCTTGGAAAAAACTCAACAGAACCAACGGAAAAGGCTGGGATTAACCAATGCCTGTGGACAACCGGGGCAAATCGCCGGCAGCAAGGTCAGGACCGTCGGCACGGCATCGAAAAAGGCGGGCAACCGGCCCGCCTCTTCCTGTCGACTTGGGTCGCTTTGGCCTTACACGTCGAGAACGGCGACGATCTCGTAGGTATTGGGATCGATGATCACGATCTGCTCGCGAACCAGGATGAAGTCGTAGCCGCGCCACTCGGGATAGACATCGACAACCTCCGTCGGCAACGGACGGATGCTGATGCCCTCGCGCGGTACGCGGGTGCCGACCGAGATCGCGAAGTTCACGTTGTTGACCGACTCCACATGTTCGTTGCGGATGATGGTCGTGATCTTGGTGCGCTGCTCGGTCGAGAGCTTTGCGCCCGCGCCGGCCTGGCCAACCGTGGTGCCGGTCCCATTGCGGTTCTGCGCGTTCATGTTGTTGTCGCGACCCTCGCGACCCTGGGCCTGCATCTTGTCCTTATCGCCCTGGGTCTGGGCATTCTTCTCGGTCTCGCGACCCTCGCGGTTCTGGGCGTTCTTCTCGGTCTCACGGCCCTCGCGATTCTGGGCGTTCTTCTCGGTCTCGCGGCCCTCGCGGTTCTGGGCGTTCTTCTCGGTCTCGCGGCCTTCGCGATTCTGAGCGTTTTTCTCGGTCTCGCGACCCGGCTGCTTGGTTTCGGCGGCCTTGTTACCCTCGCGGCCTTCCGCCTTCATGTTGTCGGGCGCGCTTTTGGTCTCGTTCTGCGAGCTCATGCTCTTGGACTTCTGACCGGGCGCATTTTCCTCGGCGCGCTGGCCCTGGCCGGCGGCCGGCGACTTCTCGGCCTTCATGCCAGACGACGGCGAGGCGGCCTTGCCGTTCTCACGTTCCGTTGCTGCGCCGCCGGCGGCGCCACCTGCAGACGAAGGTGCGCTCTGCATCTGCGCGCCGCCCTGCTCGTGGCCACCTTGTGCATTGGCGAAACCCGTCCCGGCGATCAGCGCAAGCGCAGCGGCCGAGACCAAAAAGCGGTTAGTCATAATTTGTCTCCTCACGAATTTGGCATTGCCCGCGCCGACAACAGCAGCCGAGAGGAGAGGTTCCTGCGTCCCGCGCTTGGTTTTTTTCTGCGCGCGCCGGAACAAAACGAAAAAGGGCCGGCTCCGGCCGGCCCTCCCTGTCTTGCTGCTCGAAGTCTTGCCTCAGCAGGTGGCCTTGCCGCAGCGGGCGACGCCGATCTTCTCCTTCAGGCCATCGAGGCCGACGGCGCCGACGACGATCTGCTTGCCGATCACATAGCTCGGCGTGCCGTTGAGACCCATGTCCTCGGCAAGCTTCATGTTCTCCTCGATCGTCGCCTTGACCTCGGGGCTCGCCATGTCCTTCTCGATGCGCGCGGTATCGTAGCCGGCATCCTTGGCCGCAGCCATGGCGCGGGCCTTGTCGGCCGGCCCGCGGCCGCCGAGCAGCTTGGTGTGGAAGTCGAGATATTTCTTCGGATCCTGCATGCGCGCGGCGATCGCGACCTTGGCCGCTTCCACCGAGCCCTCGCTCAACACCGGAAACTCCTTCAGCACGACCTTCAGCTTGGGATCGTTCTTCATGAGGTCGAGCATGTCGGCCATCGCGCGCTTGCAGTAACCGCAATTGTAGTCGAAGAACTCGACGAAGGTGACGTCGCCGTCCTTGTTGCCGAGCGTCACGCCGCGCGGCGAGTTGAAGATCGTATCCGCGTTCTGCGTGATCATCGCCTCATGCTTGGCCTGGTCTGCGGCCGCCTGGCGTTTGGACAATTCGTTCATCGCCTCCTCGAGGACCTCGGGGTGGCTGATGAGGTAGTTCCTGACGATGCCTTCGATGTCGCTCTTCTGGGTGTCGTTGAAGCTCTGGGCCGAGGCGGACCCGCCGCACAGCGCGAGCGCGATCAGGGCAGGGGCGAACGAACGAGTGAAACGCATTTGCAGATCCTTTTTGCGTGAAAGCCGGTGTCCCGAAATCCGTCGTGCGACCTGAGCTCAGTATCTCAGCCGGGTTGAGAGTGGGTTGCTAGTTGCTCTTCTGGCCAGGCATCGGCTTGGCCGAGACGATGTCGTCGGCCTTGACCCATCCGGGCGTGCCGATCGCGAAGCGGGTTTTCGCGCGCGAGGCAAGCTCGCGAGCAGTCTTGTTGTCGCCGCGCAAGTAGGCGGCCTGGGCGGAAGCAAGGTCAGCCTCCGCATAATCTCCCTTCCGGCCATAGGCCATGGCGAGCTGGGTGAAGCCGAGCGGCGCCTCGCTCTCGCGTCCGGTCGCCGCGCGCAGGATGGTAATCGCCTCGTCAGTATAGGCCTTGTTGTCGGTGGCGACCAACGCCTGCCCCAGTAACATCTCGATGAGCGGGGCGTTGCCGGAGAGCTGCACGGCCTTGCGCAAGGGCGCGATCGCCTCCGCCGGGTGGCCGCCTTCCAGCAGGGCCTGGCCGAGCAGCTCGTGGAAATACGGGTTGTTCGGCTGCGCCTGGATCAGTCCTTCGATCTGGGTCGCCGCGCTGCGCGGATCGCCGTGCAGATAGGAGGCGATGGCCCGCGCGTAGCGCGCCGGCATGCTGGTGTTGGACGGCGGATAGCGCCGATAGACGGTGTCCGGCCGCTCCATGAAGGCCGAGATCTTGGCACGCACCATGTCGTGGCGGAACTGCAGCTCGGGCGGATCCTTCTTGTCCCAATAGGGGCTGGCGCGGGCCACGCCCTCCAGCGCCGCGACGCGCTCGGCGGGCATCGGGTGCGATTGCAGGTAGGGGTCGGCGCCGCGCGCGGCGAACAGGCTGTCGTTGGTGAAACGCTTGAAGGTCTCGTACATGCCCTTGGGCGACTGGCCGGTCGCGGTCAGGAATTTCACGCCGGCGCGGTCGGCCTGGTCTTCCTGCTGGCGCTGGTAGGCGAGCAAGGAGTGTTGGATCATCGACTGCGGACCCACGACGGCCGCGGCGCCCGCATTGGCAAGGCCGTTATTGGCGCCGCTGCGCGCACCGGCTACCATGGCGCCTGCGCCCAGCAGCATGGCGATGATCAGGCCGGTCTGGGCGCGCGCCAGCTCTTCGCGCATCTTGGCGAGATGGCCGCCGGCCAAGTGGCCGGTTTCGTGCGCCAGCACGCCGATCAGCTGGTTCGGCGTCTCCGACTGCAGGATCGCGCCGTAATTGACGAAGATGCGGCGGCCGTCGGCGACGAAGGCGTTGAACGAGGGGTCGTTGATGATGACGACGTTGATGTTCTGCTTCTCGAGCCCCGCAGCCCTCAGGATCGGCCGGGTGTAGTCGCGCAACAGCTGCTCGGTCTCGGTATCGCGCAGCGTCGAGGGGCCCTTGTTCTCCTGCGCAAAAGCCGGCGCGACCGGCGCAACCGCAAGGGCCGCGGCGACCGCCATGGCGACGAGACCGGAGGTCTTCTTCTCGAGGATATGACGGAGCAGCATTGCGCGGTCTTTGATAATGCGGACTTATTGTTCGGTCTTTGGCAATTGGCGACGGGCCCGATACCGGCTATGCCCTAACAAACCGCCGAATGCGGCTAGTCTTTGGCACGCTTCTTGGGCACCTCGCGGGTAGCGGGATGCCTGTTCCGGCCCAACCCGAGATAGCAGATATCGATGCGCGACGCGACAGTCCGAGACCATCTGGAACTTCTGAAAACGGCGGCCCGCCGCAGCGATGTTCCGCCATTCATGGTGATGGACGTGATGGCCGCAGCCGAACGAATCGAGGCCGCCGGCGGCCATGTCATTCACATGGAAGTCGGCCAGCCCGCCGCGTCCGCCCCGAGAACGGCCATTGCCGCCGCCCACCGGGCGCTCGATGCGGGGCGAATCGACTACACGTCGGCGCTCGGGATCCTGTCCTTGCGCGAGCGCATCGCCCGACACTACCGCGAAACCTATGCTTGCGAGGTCGATGCCGCGCGCATCGTGATCACCACGGGCTCCTCGGGCGCGTTCATCCTGGCGTTCCTTGCGATGTTCGAGCCCGGCGACCGCGTCGCAGTCACAGTGCCCGGCTATCCGCCTTACCGTCACATCCTGACCGCGCTCGGTTGCGAGCCGGTGCTGATCGAGACCTCCGGTGACACCCGCCATGCCCTGACCGGAGAAGCGCTGCTCGCCGCTCACCGCAAGGCGCCGCTGAAGGGCGTCCTGGTCGGCAGCCCTGCCAACCCGACGGGGACCATGATGTCGCGGGAGGCGCTGACAGGCCTGATCGCGGCGGCTGAAGGCGCCGGCATCCGCTTCATCTCGGACGAGATCTATCACGGCCTCGACTACGCCTTTGCGGCGGTGACCGCGGCCGAGCTGTCGCCGCATGCGCTCGTCATCAACTCATTCTCGAAATATTTCTGCATGACCGGCTGGCGGGTGGGCTGGATGGTGGTGCCGGAGACGCTGGTGCGTCCGATCGAGCGGCTGCAGCAGAACCTCGCGATCTCGGTGCCGACCCTGTCGCAGATCGCAGCCGAAGCTGCCTTCGAGGGCAAGGCGGAAATGGAGGCGGTCAAGCGCGGTTATGCGGAAAACCGCCGCATCCTGATCGAGGGATTGCCGAAGGCCGGGCTGACCAGGTTTCTGCCCGCCGATGGCGCCTTCTATCTCTATGCCGACGTGTCCGACTTCACCTCCGACAGCCTCGCCTTTGCCAAGACCATGCTGGAACAGGCCCATGTGGCGGCGACGCCCGGCGTCGACTTCGACCCGATCCACGGCCGCAACTTCATCCGGTTGTCCTACGCCCGCTCGGCCGACGACATGCGCGAAGCGGTGGCGCGGATCGCGCGCTGGTTGGGCTGACGTCCTTCACAAAGCTGCAAGCGGCATTGACTTTGCTGCGACATTTGGCCTTGGGTGAGCCGGATTACGTTTCGTGTTCGGGGGAAAACGTCCATGACGACCATCGCAGCCGCGGCGCCTTCGCAAGGAGCCCGTCCCTGGTACAAGATTCTCTACGTCCAGGTCCTGTTCGCGATCCTGCTCGGCGTCGTGGTCGGCTGGCTCTGGCCGACGCTCGCCACCAATGACTGGATCAAGGCGCTCGGCGACGGCTTCATCAAGCTGATCCGGATGGTGATCGCGCCGATCATCTTCTGCACCGTGGTGTCGGGCATTGCGCACATCCAGGATGCGCGCAAGGTCGGCCGCGTCGGCGTCAAGGCGCTGGTCTATTTCGAGATCGTGTCGACCTTCGCCCTGGTGATCGGCCTGATCATGGGCAACCTGTTCCAGATCGGCCATGGTCTCGGCGCCAAGCCGGACGCTGCGGCGGTTGCGACCTATGTCAAGCAGGCGGAGGCGACAAAGTCCGTCGACTTCGTCCTCAACATCATTCCCGACAGCGTGGTCGGGGCGCTCGCGCGCGGCGACATATTGCAGGTGCTCTTGTTTGCGATCCTGTTCGGCTTCGCGCTGATGGCGATGGGCGAGCGGGCCGAGCGGCTGCGGTCGATCATCGACGATACCGCGCATGCGGTGTTCGGCGTGATCGGCATTGTCATGAAGGCGGCGCCGTTCGGCGCCTTCGGCGCCATGGCCTTCACCATCGGCAAATACGGCCCGACCGCGCTCGGCAATCTGATCGGGCTGATCGCGCTGTTCTATGTCACCGCGGGCCTGTTCGTGGTGCTCGTGCTCGGCCTGATCGCGCGCTTTGTCGGCTTCTCCATCTTCAAGTTCATCGCCTATATCAAGGATGAGCTCTTGATCGTGCTCGGTACGAGCTCGTCTGAAAGCGCGCTACCGCAATTGATGGAGAAGCTGGAGCGGCTCGGCTGCTCCAAGCCGGTGGTCGGCCTCGTGGTGCCGACCGGCTATTCCTTCAATCTCGACGGCACCAATATCTACATGACGCTGGCGACGCTGTTCATCGCGCAGGCGCTCGGCGTCGATCTCACCTTCAGCCAGCAGCTCACCATCCTGGTGGTGGCGATGCTGACCTCGAAGGGCGCGAGCGGCGTCACCGGCGCCGGCTTCATCACGCTCGCGGCGACGCTCTCGGTGGTCAATCCGGCCCTGGTGCCGGGCATGGCCATCGTGTTCTCGATCGACAAGTTCATGAGCGAGGTGCGCGCGCTCACCAACATCACCGGCAACGGCGTCGCCGCGGTGTTCGTTTCGTGGTGGGAAGGCGAGCTCGACCATGCGACGCTGCAGGCCGGACTCAACCGGCAGATCGATCCGAGCGACGTCGAGACGGCGGTCACCACGGGGTAGGCGCCCGGTCCACATACTCCGTCATTCCGGGGCTTGCGAGCGCCAAGCGCTTCGTCATTCCGGGGCGCCCGCCGAAGCGGGCGAACCCGGAATCCAGAAGTTGTGGCGCGAGATTCCGGGTTCCGACCTGACGGTCGGCCCCGGAATGACGGAGCCAAATCACGAGCCAACAAAAAAGCCGCCCGGTCTGGCCGGGCGGCTTTTGTTCGTCGCTTGCGCTATTCGCGGTTGCCGAAGCGGCGGGACCACCAGCCGGCGCGGCGCGGCTGGTCGGCGGCCGGCTCGGCTGCTGGCGCCGCCTCCGGCGCTTCCTCGACCGGCGCGGGCTGCGGCGCCTCGCTCACGGCGGCAGAGGCCGCCGGCTGGTCGGCCGACATGAAGCTGACTTTTTCCCGCACGGTGGAGCGCCGCGTTGGCTTTTCCGGCGATTCTGCCGGGCCGGCGGGTGCGTTTGCGGCCTCCGGCTCGCTGCTCGTCACCATCGGCTGCGGCTCGGCTGCCGCGAGCGGCTCGGACTGAGCCTCCGGCGCGCTCGGCGGGGAGCCGTTGCCGTCGAAATCGGCGACAGCCTCGCTTGCTTCGGGCGCCGGCAGCGGCGCGAACTCATCGTGGATCGCGCCGGCCAATCCCTCGTCCGAGGTCGCATCCAGGCCATTGTCCTGGCCGCCCTCTGCGCCAGCGCCACGCCGACGCCGTCCACCGCGACGGCCACGGCGGCGCGGCCGCCGCTCGCCCTGATCCTGACCCTGTTCTTGACCGTGTTCCTGGCCCTGATCGGCCCGGGCTGCGCCCGGCTGATCCTCGGCCTCCTCGTCGTCGGCCTCGGACTCTTCGAAGGGAAGGGCACCCTGGCCCTCGGCCATGGCCGGCTGCTCGGCTGCAAAACCGTCCTGCTCATCGCGCGGCGCCGCGCCCAGAGCTTGAGCGGCCTCGCGGGCCTCGCCATTGCCACCGCGGCCCCGCCGACGCCGGCGGCGCCTGCGGCGCGGACCTTCGCCCTCGGCGGACGCCTCTTCCGTGAGCCCCTCGGTCTCCTCGGTCTCGACCTCGGATTCGCTCTCGATATCGAAGGCCTCCTCGTCGTCGAACGTCTCTTCCGCCACGGGGGGCGGAGAGGCGGCCGCCTGCGCCGCGAGCAGCGCCTTGGCCGCCTCCAGCGTGTGTACCTGCTCGCCGCGGTCGATGACGTAGGATTGCTGGCCGCTGACGCTCGGGTCCGCAATCACCGCCAGCGAGACCTTGAAGCTGCTCTCGAGATCGCGCAGGTGACCGCGCTTGTGGTTGAGCACATAGAGCGCGACGTCGGTACGGGTGCGCACCACGAGATTGTGGGTCGCGCCCTTCATCAGCGTCTCCTCCAGCCCGCGCAGCAGCTGCAGCGCGACCGAGGAGACGGAGCGGACATGGCCGGTGCCGCCGCATTGCGGGCAGGGCTCGGTCGAGCTCTCCAGCACGCTGGCGCGGATGCGTTGGCGCGACATCTCCAGAAGGCCGAAATGCGAGATGCGGCCGACCTGGATGCGGGCGCGATCCTGCCGCAGGCAGTCGGACAGCTTGCGCTCGACCGCGCGGTTGTTGCGCTTCTCGTCCATGTCGATGAAGTCGATGACGATCAGGCCGGCGAGGTCACGCAGCCGCAGCTGGCGCGCGACTTCCTCGGCCGCCTCCAGATTCGTCTTGAGCGCCGTGTCCTCGATATGGTGCTCGCGGGTGGCGCGGCCCGAGTTGACGTCGATCGAGACCAGCGCCTCGGTCTGGTTGATGACGATATAGCCGCCGGAGCGCAGCTGCACGATCGGTGAGAACATCGCGTCCAACTGGCTTTCCACGCCCATGCGCGAGAACAGCGGCTGGCCGTCGCGATACTGTTTCACCGCCTTGACGTTGGTCGGCATCAGCATCTTCATGAAGTCGTGCGCTTCGCGGTAGCCGGCTTCGCCGGCGACCAGGATCTCGTCGATCTCCTTGTTGTAGAGATCGCGCAGCGAGCGCTTGATCAGCGATCCTTCCTCGTAGACCAGCGTCGGCGCCTGCGACTTCAGCGTGGTGTCGCGCACCGTCTCCCAGAGCCGGATCAGATATTCGAAGTCGCGCTTGATCTCCGGCGGGGTGCGCGAGGCGCCCGCGGTGCGCAGGATGATGCCCATGCCCTCGGGCACGTCGAGATCCTGCACCACTTCCTTCAGCCGCGAGCGGTCCTGGGCGGAGGTGATCTTGCGGCTGATGCCGCCGCCGCGCGCCGTGTTCGGCATCAGGACGGCGTAGCGGCCGGCGAGCGACAGATAGGTGGTCAGCGCCGCACCCTTGTTGCCGCGCTCTTCCTTGACGACCTGCACCAGCATCACCTGGCGGCGTTTGATGACCTCTTGAATCTTGTACTGGCGGCGCGGACGGAACGCGCGCTCCGGCACCTCTTCCAGCACGTCGTCGCCGCCGACGGATTCGACGAGATCTTCCTCTTCGGCTTCCTCGCCTTCGTCGCCGTCCTCTTCATCCTCATCCTCGTCGGCGTCGCCGGCGGGGACAGGCAAGTGCTCGCCGGCGGGCGAGGCGTGCTCCTGGCCCTCGTCATGGCCGTGCTCGTCGCCTGCGGCATGGGCGGTGTCGGTGCGTTCGGCGGTGGCCGTGCCGTGCTCGAGGGTCTCTATCTCGTTCTTGGTGTGGTCGTGGACCTCGTGAACCTCGGGCGCCTCGATCAATTCGGGGGCGACAGCGGCCAGCGACGCCGGGACCTCCGGAAGTGGCGGCGGCACGGCAGCCTCGCGCGCGGAATCATGGACTGCATGCTCATAGGTGTCTTCATCGCCGCCATGCGCGTCATGATCTTCGTCGTCATGCGCGTGGAAATCAGCTCCCTGCTCGGCCTCGATCGGCTCGGGCGTCGTCGGACGCTCGCCGGCCTCGTCGAAGCCGTGCTCGGGGAGGCCATGTTCGCTATCGTGGTCGGCATCGTGATGGTCGCCGTGCTCTGCCGCGAGCGCCTCGCCATTGACCGGCGCCTGGGCCGCCTGGCCTTCGACGATCTCGCTGCGAACGCGGTCGCCATGACCGCGGCGGCGCATGTTGCGGTGGCGCGAGCGGCGGCGGTTGGACCGGTTTTCGGTCTCCTCCTCGGCCTCGCGATGGGCGCGCTCGTCGGCCTCGATCAGCGCCTGCCGGTCGGCGACCGGGATCTGGTAGTAATCGGGGTGGATTTCGGAAAAGGCCAGGAAGCCGTGGCGGTTGCCGCCATATTCGACGAAGGCCGCCTGCAGCGATGGTTCGACCCGTGTGACCTTGGCGAGGTAGATGTTGCCGCGCAGTTGCTTGCGCTGGGCCGTCTCGAAATCAAATTCCTCGACTCGATTGCCGCGGACCACGACAACCCGGGTCTCTTCCGGGTGGGTGGCATCGATCAACATTTTGTTGGGCATTTTTAAACTCTTGGAGGCGGCGTGCGCGGATCACGACAAGCGCATGTCGCGCCGCCGGGTGACGCGACGGTCCACCTGATTCGGGGGTGAGGGGAAGGCCGAAACGCAACCCGGGACGCCTCGCCGAGCCTTGCGGAGGGAAACGACGGACGGAGCCTCGGCTCCGCTCCGGCGCGGGTCTTCCGCTAGCTTTGGTCGGCGATACAGTCTGGCGCATCAAGCGTCGGCCCGTCTGGAACAGTTGGCGGCAGAACGAGCCGCCTGGTCGGTTGCTGAAAGCCGGCTGGCGGCGCTGTCAGGCGCTCGCCTTGGGTCGAGTGGGTCCCCTGAGCGGGGGTCCCGGTATCAAGCTATGCCGCAGCCCCGAAACAGAATTGCTCGGAACTGACTACCGCTCGGGCTTGGAAACCGCTTCTCCCTGTCGGCCGCGCGGGACGCGCTGGCTTCATGGAGAGCGGCAAACGCTGGAATCCTCAAAAATGAAGGTTCCGGCGCGGCACCGGGCGGCTGAACGCGACACAACCGGCAGTAAATGGCCGTCAGCATTTGTTACATACGTGGATTGACGTCCCCGCGCAAGGGAGCGTCAGGAGAGCGTCGCATGCCTGCCACACTCCTCGTTATTCACTGGCGCGACGTGAGGGTGTCGTTAACCCTGTGGTTCTATTGCGCTAAAAGGGCCGCTCGGAGGCGAGAGATTCGGTGGCTAACCGTGCAAAACAGGGCCTTTTGCTGGGATGTGCACTGTTGTGCGCTGCGGCATTGCCGTGCTCGGACACGCTGCCCGCCCGCGCCGATGAACAGGCCGTCGTAACCGCGCCGAGCCTTCCGATTGCGTCCGACGCTCGCCTCGCCGGCGACACCAGCCAGACCCGATTCGTCCTCGACCTCGACAAGCCGGTCGCTTTCCGCGCCTTTGCGTTGCCCGATCCCTACCGGATCGTGCTGGACATGGCACAGGTCAGCTTCCGCCTCCCGGCCGGGGTCGGCGTCAACGGCCGAGGCCTCGTCAGGGCATTCCGCTATGGCATGGTGATGCCGGGCGGGTCGCGAATCGTGTTCGACCTCACGGGACCGGTGCGCATCGCCAGTGCCACCATGCTGGAGGCCGCCAACGGCCAGCCGCCACGATTGGTGCTGGAATTGGAGCAGGTCGATCAGGAGACCTTCAACCAGACTCTGAACCAGCAGCCGCGGCCCGAGCTGAAACCCACGGTCGCCGATGCGCCGCCCGCGACCATCGCGCCCCCGACCACCCCGGCGCCCAAGCCGGCGGCGCCCCCCGATCCGCGCCCCGTCGTCGTGATCGACCCCGGCCATGGCGGGGTCGATAACGGAACCCAGTCAGGCGAAGAGGCCGAAAAGAGCCTGGTGCTGGCCTTCGGCCTTGCGCTGCGCGACCGCCTGGAGAAGAGCGGCAAATACCGCGTGGTGATGACCCGCTCGGACGACACCTTCATTCCGCTGAACGACCGGGTGAAAATCGCCCATGACGAGAAAGCGGCGCTGTTCGTCTCCATCCATGCCGACGCGCTGCCCAAGGGCGAGGGCGATGCGCAGGGCGCGACCATCTACACCCTGTCCGACAAGGCTTCCGACGCCGAGGCCCAGCGGCTGGCGGACGCGGAAAACCGGGCCGATGCCATCGGCGGGGTCAATCTGACCGACGAGCCGACCGATGTGGCGGACATCCTGATCGACCTGGCGCAACGCGAAACCCGCACCTTTTCAAATCGATTCGCCCGGTTGTTGATGGGGGAGATGAAGAACTCCACGCGCATGCACAAGCATCCCCTGAAATCGGCGGGATTCCGGGTGCTGAAGGCTCCGGACGTTCCCTCGGTTCTGGTCGAGCTCGGCTATGTCTCCAATAAAGGCGACATGGAGCACCTGCTCTCGGATAGCTGGCGCGACAAGACATCGGCGTCCATGGCCCAGGCCATTAACGCGTTTCTGGCCAAACGGCTGGCGACAGCCGGTGCGTCGAACTAGGTCGTGACGCGATGAGAGGGAATCGCATCGTGATCTCATCTCCTTGTTTGGGCATGATCTTCGTTGCAGAACCGGTTTCCACTTTTCCGGATCATGCACTAAGCTGTGGCCGCTTAAGCCCTAGTTTGGCCACAGCAGCGGTCGTATAGGAGTGACGTGTAGGGTGACCTGCTAGAGTGACCTGCGAGGTCCAGGGAATCGCTTGAGGTTCCGGCCTTGTCGACGAGCGAATTATCCGGCTCAAAGGAATGCCGGAAGGTCCTTTCGGAAGCGCCGGAAACATTTGGGGCGCATGGCTTGGAGCGGATTGATTTAGCATGCGCTTGCTGGTGCGGTTCCTGGGTTTCCTGTTTGCCGCCGGAACGGTCCTGTTCCTCGTCGGCGTCGCCGGCGTGGCGGGGCTGATCTGGCATTTCTCCCAGGACCTGCCCGACTATTCCCAGCTGCAGGATTACGAGCCGCCGGTGATGACGCGCGTGCACGCGGCTGACGGTTCGCTGCTTGCCGAATATGCCAAGGAGCGCAGGCTCTATCTGCCGATCCAGGCCGTGCCCAAGCTCGTCATCAATGCCTTCCTCGCCGCCGAGGACAAGAATTTCTATGAGCATGGCGGCATCGACTACACCGGCATGGCGCGCGCCGCGCTGCTCTATGCCCAGAACTACGGGTCCAACAAACGTCCGCAGGGCGCCTCCACCATCACCCAGCAGGTGGCGAAGAACTTCTTCTTCACCAACGAGGTCTCCTTCTCCCGCAAGATCAAGGAGGCGCTGCTCGCCATGCGGCTCGAGCGCGCCTACTCCAAGGACAAGATCCTCGAGCTCTATCTGAACGAGATCTATCTCGGCCTTGGCGCCTACGGCATTGCGGCGGCCTCGCTGGTCTATTTCGACAAGTCGGTCAACGAGCTCACCGTCGCCGAGGCTGCCTATCTCGCGGCACTGCCGAAGATGCCGGGCGCGCTGCACCCGGTGCGCAACCACGACCGCGCTGTGGAGCGGCGCAATTACGTGATCGACCGCCTGCAGGAGAATGGCTGGATCAGCGCGGCTGACGCCGAAAAGGCGCGCAAATCGCCGCTGGCCGTCACGTCCCACCCGACCTCCGCCCACATCTTCGCCGGCGAATATTTTGCCGAGGAGGTCCGCCGCGACATCCTGGAGCGATATGGCGAGAAGAAGCTCTATGAGGGCGGCCTGTCGGTGCGCACCACGCTGGACCCGAAGCTCCAGCTGGAGGCGCGCAAGACCATGGTGGCCGGCCTTGTCAATTATGACGAGCAGCAAGGCTATCGCGGCGCGATCTCCAAGCTCGATATTTCCGGCGATTGGGGCGTCAAGCTCGCCGACATCAAGGCGCTGCAGGACGTCTCGCCCTGGCGACTGGCGGTGGTGCTTGATATCAGCGAGCAGTCTGCGCGGATCGGCTTCCAGCCGGGGCGCGAGCTCGGCGGCGCGGTCTCCAAACAGCGCGAGACCGGCATCGTCACCCTCGACGGCCTGCGGTGGGCCAAGCCGACCTACGGTGCATTCAAGGGCAAGACGCCGACTGCGGTATCGCAGGTGCTGCAGCCGGGCGACGTCATCTATGCCGACCCGCTCTTCAAGGACGGCAACCCGGTCGAAGGCCAGTACCGCTTGCGCCAGGTGCCGGAAGTCTCGGGCGCCATGGTCGCCATGGATCCCAATACCGGACGGGTGCTCGCCATGGTCGGCGGCTTCTCCTTCGACCAGAGCCAGTTCAACCGCGCCACGCAGGCCTATCGGCAGCCGGGATCGTCCTTCAAGCCGATCGTCTATTCGTCGGCGCTGGACAATGGCTATACGCCCTCGACCCAGGTGATGGATGCGCCGATCGAGATCGATCAGGGGCAGGGCGGCGGGGTCTGGCGTCCCGAGAACTTCTCCAACGGCAAATATCTGGGTCCGACCACGCTGCGCAACGCGCTTCGCCTGTCGCTCAACACCGTGACGGTGCGGCTGGCGCAGGACATCGGCATGCCCCTGATCAGCGAATA
This sequence comes from Bradyrhizobium sp., assembly GCA_035293585.1. Classification (GTDB taxonomy): domain Bacteria; phylum Pseudomonadota; class Alphaproteobacteria; order Rhizobiales; family Xanthobacteraceae; genus Bradyrhizobium. Next base: position 153,650 of record DATGMN010000082.1, read on the forward strand.
TGCGCGCCGCTTCGGGGTCTATGACGAGCTGCCGAACTATCTCTCCTACGCGCTCGGCGCCGGCGAGACCACGGCGCTGCGCATGGTCACCGCCTATTCCATGATCGCCAATGGCGGACGGCGGGTGAAGCCGACGCTGATCGACCGCATTCAAGACCGCTACGGCCACACCATCTTCAGGCATGACGCCCGCGAATGCCGCGGCTGCGATGCGCCGGACGGATGGAAGAGCCAAGCTGAGCCGCAGCTCGTCGACCGCCGCGAGCAGGTGCTGGATTCCATGACCGCCTACCAGATGACATCGATGCTGGAAGGCGTGGTGAATGCGGGTACCGCGACCGTGGTGAAGGAGGTCGGCAAGCCGATCGCCGGCAAGACCGGCACCACCAACGAGGCCAAGGATGCCTGGTTCGTCGGCTTCTCGCCTGACGTCGCCGTCGCCATCTATATGGGCTATGACAAGCCGCGACCGCTGGGAAGGGGCAATGCCGCCACCGGCGGTCACCTGGCCGCGCCGATCGCGCGCGACTTCTTCAAGCTCGCGCTCGCCGACAAGCCGGCGATCCCCTTCAAGGTTCCCGCCGGCATCAAGCTGATCCGCGTCGATTCCAAGAGCGGCATGCGGGCAGCTCCCGGCCAGACCAGCGGCACGATCCTGGAAGCCTTCAAGCCGGGCACGGCGCCGCCCGACAATTACAGCGTGATCGGCGTTGCCGACGCCGACGGAAACCGCACCATGATGCCCCAGGGGGTGTCGCCGGACGCCGGCAATATCATGCGGCCGGGCACCGGCGGGCTATATTAGTAGGCGAAGCTCGGCAGCACGACCTCGTTCAGAACGACACTGGCCACCCGGGCCTGCTCCATGCCGGGTTGGCGGTAGTTGCCCGCGTTCATGGCGACCACGAGGTCGAGCGCGGGGATGACATAAAGGCGCTGCCCGCCCCAACCGATCCCGCCGATCCAAGGTTGCGGCCGGGGCGGCGTGCCGTCGCTCATGTACCATTGATAGCCATAGCTGCGGCTGCGATCGATTGCGACCACTGGCGTGGTCACGCGCTTCACCCAGTCGGACGGCACGATTTGCTGGCCGTTCCACATGCCGCGCGCCAAAACCAATTGCCCCAGTTTCAAAAGATCGCGTGGCCGCAGCCGCAAGCCCGAGGCGGTATGGGGCTCGCCGTCCCAGCCTTTGGTCCAATCGGCAGGACCAAAGCCCAGCGGATCGAACAGAACGCTGCGGCAATAATCCAACAGAGCCTCGCCGGTGCCTTTGGCGATCAGCCGACCGAGCAGCGCGGTTGCGCCGCCACAATAGGTCCATTTCACGCCGGGCTCGCCGACAATGGGCCGCTCAAGGATGTAGCGGTAACGGTCGGGCGCTGCTTCCATCGCATTCTCGCTGTTGCGCAGATCGCCATAGGGAATGGTGAGTTCGTCCCATTCAAGCCCGAGCGTCATGCTGAGAACGTGGTGCATGGTGAGGCGATCGCGGCCGGGCTGGCTCGCGAGGTCGGCATACTCGGGAAATTGCGCGTATAGCTTGGCCTCAGGCGTGGGCACCTTTCCGTTCGCGAGCGCAATGCCATAGACCAGACCGACGACGCTCTTGGACACCGAGCGCAGGTCGTGCAGCACATCCGGGCCAAACGCGACCACGCCAAGGGGAAGCCCCCAGATCTCATCCTCGCCGCGCCCGTAATATTCGAGCAGAAGCTTTCCGCCCTTGCTGACGAGCAGGGCATGCACACCGTACACCTTGCCATCCTGCTGGGCCTGCGACAGCCGCCGACCGATGTCATCCGGCAATGATTGTCCGAGGGCGGAATACGGCGCCACGAGGCCCGCTCCGAGGACGGTCAGCACGCGACGGCGATCAAGTGGCGTCGGCGTTACGGGGCCGCCTGAAGCGGTGAAGGGGACTCGCAGCATGGATCGGCGCATCGTGATCTCCCTTTCCTTTTATAGAGAACTCTGTATTACAGAGTATATGAAAACACAAGCTCCGTGGCCGTTTTCGAGCCGAGGATCGCCAGCTGAGCGTTGCTGTTGATCGCCGCGCCCTGCGCGATTGCGCTTTGGCTGCTCCGCCGCTACATGCACACGACCTCGTTTACGGCAGCCGCGAGTTTCCAGCTGGCCGCCACCTGAAGAGAAGTCCATGCGCGCCGAAGTCGAACGGTTGGTAGAAGAGATCAAGCAGTCGGTCGGGCTGCTGAGGAGGCATCTTTGACGTCGAGCAATCGACGGCGCGCCTCGCAGAGCTGAACAAGCTCGCCGAAGACCCCAATCTCTGGAACGATCCGCAGAAGGCGCAGAAGCTGATGCAGGAGCGCACCTCGCTGGAGGATGCGCTGTCAGGCATCGGCAAGGTCGAGCGCGAGCTGCAGGACAACATCGACATGATCGAGCTCGGCGAGGCCGAGAACGATGCCGGTGTCGTCAAGGAAGCCGAAGACGCGCTGAAGGCCCTGAAAAAGGAGGTCGCGCGGCGCGAGCTCGAGGCGCTGCTGGGCGGCGAGGCCGACCGCTTCGATTCCTATCTCGAGGTCCATGCCGGCGCCGGCGGCACCGAGAGCCAGGACTGGGCGCAGATGCTGCTGCGCATGTACACGCGCTGGGCGGAAAAGCACGGCTTCAAGGTCGAGTTTCTCGAGGAGTCGCAGGGTGAAGAGGCCGGCATCAAATCGGCGACCTTGCAGATATCCGGTCACAACGCCTATGGCTGGCTGAAGACTGAAGCGGGCGTGCATCGCCTGGTGCGCATCTCGCCATTCGATTCCAATGCCCGGCGGCACACCTCGTTCTCGTCGGTGCAGATCTTTCCGGTGATCGACGACACGATCAAGATCGAGATCAAGGAAGCCGACGTCCGCACCGACACCATGCGCTCGGGCGGCGCCGGCGGCCAGCACGTCAACAAGACCGAATCGGCGGTGCGGCTCACGCATATCCCGACCGGCATCGCGGTGGTCTGCCAGGCCGGCCGCTCCCAGCACAAGAACCGGGCCCAGGCCTGGGACATGCTGCGCGCGCGGCTCTACGAGATGGAGCTGAAGAAGCGCGAGGAGAAGGCGGCCGCCGACCAGGCCGCCAAGACCGATATCGGCTGGGGTCACCAGATCCGCTCCTATGTGCTGCAGCCCTATCAGATGGTGAAGGACCTGCGCACCGGCGTGCAGACCTCCGACACCTCGGGGGTGCTCGACGGCGATCTCGACGAGTTCATGGCGGCAGCACTGGCGCAGCGCGCCTTCGGCGAAGCGCCCGGTGAGGTCGAGGACGTGGACTAGGCCATGCCGCGTGTTGCGTTCATCGGATTGGGACGCATGGGTCACGGCATGGCCGGCCGCTATCTCGATGCGGGCTTTTCCGTCGCGGTGTGGAACCGCAGCCGGGCCAAGGCCGAGGACCTGATCGCGCGCGGCGCGCGCTGGGCGACGTCGCCGGGCGATGCCGCGATCGACGCCGATGCCGTGGTGACCATGGTCGCCGATGACGAAGCCTCGCGCGCCGTCTGGCTGGGCACCGACGGCGCTGCGACCACGATGAAGCCGGGCGTGCTCGCGATCGAATGCTCCACGGTGTCCTATCAGCATGCGCGCGACATGGCGCGCGAGCTCGATGGCCGCGGACTGATCTACATCGACTGCCCCGTAACGGGCCTGCCCGATGCTGCCGCGAGCGGCAAGCTGACGCTGCTGGTCGGTGCCGACGCCGCCGACCTCGAGAAGGCGGGGCCGTTCCTCGCGCCGATTGGATCGACCATCCGCCATTTCGGCGCGGTCGGCTCCGGCACCGTCTACAAGCTGATCAACAATCTGATGGGCGCGATCCAGATCGCCGGCATTGCCGAGGGCCTCGCCATGGCCGAGCAGGCCGGCCTCGACATGAAGCTCGTGCTGGAGGCGGTCGAGACCGGCGTTGCCGCAAGCCCGCAAGTGATCCGCCATTCCAAGCGGATGGCGATGCGCAATTTTGCCGGCGCGACGTTTACATCGGCGCTCCGCCACAAGGATGCGGCCTACGCGGTGGCGCTGGCGGAAAGCCTATTGGCCGATACGCCGCTGATGGGCAAAGCCGCAGTCGAGTCCTATGCGCGCGCCAAGGCTATCGCGCCTGACGACGACGAAGCCAGGATGATCGAGATCGTGTCGCGGCCGAGAGGCTAGGTGTCAAGCGCATCCTAACGTTCCCCTCCTCCTGAGGAGGCCGCAGCCGCGGCCGTCTCGAAGGATGCACGACCCGGCTCCCGCAGCGGGGCCGTCGCCCTTCGAGGCTCGCTATCGCGAGCGCCTCAGGGTGACGGGTCGATAGCTTCACATGCTCTCAGGGTGACGGTGAGAGAGTTGGTCGAACCGGCTCAGTCGACGGGCGTCGCCTGCTTCGTCTTATCGCTCTCCGCGATCCGCTTCAGCTGCTCGTAAAGATCGGGCGCTTCGCTGGTGCAGAGGCAGACGCCCTTGGCCGAGCCCTCCGGGCCGGCGTTGAGGTAGGCGTGGCCCATGGTGCTGTCGAGATAGATGCCGTCGCCCTCGTGCAGTATCTCCGGCGCGTAGAACTCGGTGTGCACCTCGACGCTGCCGTGCGTCACCAGAAAATATTCTTCGCCTGAGTGGCGCAGCAGCGGACCGAATTCGTCAAGCGAGCGGGCGCGCACCTCGGCCAATATCGGCACCATGCGTTTCGCGATCAGGTCGGTGCACTGATAGATGTAGGTGTAGAATTTGGTGTTGACGACCTGGCCCTGGCCGGCGCGGCTGATGCTGCGCCGCGCGGTGACCGGGCGGCCTTGCTCGGCGCGCGCGCTCGCTGGGCTGAACAGCTCGGCGATGTCCATCTTCAGCCCGGAGGTGAGCTGCAGCAGCTTGTCGTAGGTCAGCGACATCAGGCCGTTCTCGACCTTGGAGAGCGTCGAGAGCGCCATCCCGGTGCGCTCGGCCACCTGCTTCAATGTGAGCCCGCGCGCCTGCCGCGCCGCCTTGAGGCATTGCCCAAGCTGCGAATGCGGTCCGTCCGAAGTCGAGAAATCGCTCATCGTCATCATCTTCCCGCAAAGGCCCGCCGATGAAATCGGTTTAGTGCATCATACTCCTATTTCCGGTCAAAATCCGGCATCGGGGACGGCAAAATGGCTGGATGCCCTCCAAATGAGCTAAAAGCCTAGCATTTCCGCACCTAATCGCCCCATTGCGCCAATCTTCGAGCAGTGAAATAATTTTCAAAAATGCTAAAAAATTTTCAGCAAGCGAAGGAGCTGACGTGGAACCGCTATGTGACCAGGGCGCCGTCGAACTCACGCAATTGATGGCCAAGCGGGCGATTTCCCCGGTTGAATTGATGGAGTCGTGCCTGGCGCGGATCGGAAGCGTCAACCCGGCGGTCAACGCCGTGGTCACGCTCGACGAGGGGGCAGCCCGGGCGCAGGCGAAACAGGCGGAAGCCGCGATCATGCGCGGCGAGCCGCTTGCGCCGCTGCATGGCCTTCCCGTTCTGATCAAGGATACCCAGGACACCGCGGGCCTGCGCACGACCTATGGCAGCCCGCTATTTGCCGAGCACGTGCCCGCAGCCGACCAGGGATCGGTGGCGCGACTGCGCGCGGCAGGCGCCATCATCTTCGGCAAGACCAACACGCCGGAATGGGCGGCCGGCGGCAACACCCGCAACCCCGTTCACGGCGCGACCGGCAATCCGTTCGATCCGATGAAATCGGCCGCAGGCTCTTCCGGAGGCTCGGCGGTGGCGCTGGCCTGCGGCATGGCCCCGCTCGCCTCCGGCTCCGACACCGGCGGCAGCCTGCGCAACCCCGCCGGCTATGCGGGCATCGTCGGCATGCGTCCGTCCTACGGCCTCGTCGCCAGCGAGAAGCGCCTTCAGGGCTGGTCCAGTCTGTCCACCGATGGGCCGATGGCCCGCAATGTCGCCGATGCCGCGCTGATGCTCTCGGTGATGGCGAGCGATGATGCGCGCGATCCCTTGGCCTATACGCTGCCGGGCGAACCCGTTCGCAGCCGGAGCGAGCGCTGGCGATCACCGCAGCCGGCAGATCTGCGCAAGCTCCGCGTCGCCTTCACCGCGGATTTCGGTTTCGCGCCGACCGAGCAGGCGATCAGGCGCGCATTTCGCAAACGTGTTGCGGCCATCACGCCGCTCGTCGCCGAGACCCGCGACGGCGCACCTGATTGTGAGGGCGCTGACGATGCCTTCGCCGTGCTGCGCGCCGCGCTGTTTCTGGCGACGCACGGCAAGACCTACCGGGAGCGGCGCGACATGCTCGGTCCCAATGTGCGGGCCAACGTCGAGGAGGGGCTGGCCTATCATCTGACCGACTACGCGCGCGCCGCGACGGTGCAGACCAAGATCTACCGCGCCTATCAGAGCTTCTTCGCCGGCTGCGATGTGCTCATCAGCCCGACCATTACGCTGAGCCCGCGCCCCTGGTCCGAGCTCTATCCGGCCGAGATCGACGGTGCGCCGACCAAGTCCTATTTCCACTGGCTTGCGCTCGCCTATGCGGTGACGCTGGCCGGCCATCCCGCACTGAGCCTGCCGCTTGGGCTGGACGAAGCCGGCATGCTCTTCGGCCTGCAGATCGTCGGGCCCCGTGGCGGCGACGCCATCGTGCTGTCGGTTGCACTGGCGCTGGAGCAGGCCTTTGCGGGCGATGCGGAGCTATCCCGGCCGAAGCCCGACATCGCAAAGCTTGCGAGCAGCCCGCCGCTGTCGGCCGCGCCCGATTTCCGCGCCTGGGGTTAAACCATGACCCGGAAAAGTGGAAACCGGTTCTCCGAAAAGATCATGCTCAATCAAAAAGTCCAGACCACGATGGGCGATCTATCGAGGAAGCAAACCGGCGTGCCTGCGCCCGCCGTGATGGGATTCATCGTGAAATGGACCGGGTCGTTTGACGCGGCCTTCGGCTTTCTGATCATGATGACCGCGATGGCCGTCGTGGTCGCGGCGACCATCAACACGGCGCAACAGCGTCTGGTGCCGAAGCCGGCCTAGACGACAACAGGCAGGATCCGGTGATGAAAAGCGCCATCGTTCTCGGTGCCGGCATGGTCGGCGTGGCGACATCCGTGCATTTGCAGAAGCGCGGCTGGTCGGTCGCGCTTGTCGACCGCAAGGAGCCGGGCCGTGAGACGAGCTACGGCAACGCCGGCATCATCCAGAGCGAGGCGATGCGGCCCTATCCCATGCCGCATGGCTGGCGTGAGCTCTTCAAGATCGCCACAGGGCGCACCAACGACGTGCGCTATCATCTGTCCTCGCTGCCCGATCATGTCGGTCCGCTGTTGCGCTATTGGTGGAATTCGTTTCCGTCGGCACATGCGCGTACGTCCGCGGCCTATGCCGAGATCATTGCCTGCGCGGTGCGCGAGCATGACCGGCTGATCCAGGAATCGGGCGCCGGCAATCTCGTCCGCCGCAGCGGCTTTCGCGTCCTGCATCGCGAGCAGGCGGCCTTCGATGCCGAGGCCGCGGCGGCCGACGCCTTGCGCAAGGCCTATGGGGTGAAGTTCAGCATCCTGACCGCGCGCGAGCTGAAGCAGGCCGAGCCCGGCCTGACCGAAGCTGGCATCGGCGGGCTGCACTGGCAGGAGCCGTGGACGATCTCGAACCCGGGCGCGCTGGTGACGTCCTATTCCGATCTGTTCACGCGCGCGGGCGGCAGCATCGTGCGCGGCGAGGCGCAAACCCTGCGGCAAAGCCGGCACGGCTGGTCGGTGATCACCGCGGCCGGCGAGATCGAAGCCGAGGCCGTCGTGGTCGCGCTGGGCCCGTGGTCACCGGAGCTGTTGCGGCGCTTCGGCTACCGCATCTCCATGGTGCGCAAGCGCGGCTATCACCGGCATTATGCCGGCGGCAGCCCGCTCGATCTGCCCTTGCGCGATGCGGCCAACGGCTATGTGATGGCGCCGATGCAGAACGGCGTGCGCATCACGACCGGCGCCGAGCTGACCGCGCCCGACGGCAAGCCCGATCCGGTGCAACTGGCCCATGCCGAGCAGGCCGCGCGACAGCTGATCGATCTCGGCCGGCCGGTAGAGCCCGAGCCATGGTTCGGCACCAGGCCCTGCATGCCCGACATGCTGCCGGTGATCGGAGCGGCCAGGCAGCATAAGGGGCTGTGGCTGAACTTCGGGCATGGCCATCAGGGTTTTACGCTGGGCCCGACCACCGGGCGCCTGATCGCCGAATTGATGAGCGGCGAGCCGCCGATCGTCGATCCCTTTCCGTATCGGCCCGACCGGCTTTGATCATACACGCGCGGCTTGCCATTCCGCGAACCAGCCGGTGAAGCGTCCGCTGTCGCGCGTAGGGCCGTGCCAGGCCGCATGGACCGTGCCGTCGTCGGCGACCAGCAGCACCGCGTCCAATCCCCTGGAGCGGCGCAGCGTGTCGATCGCCTGCTGCGGCGTCTGCGCGATCGGGCCTGCGACATTGAAGGAGGTGTTGACCGAGATCTCGACGCCGATGCGGCGGCCGAGCGCCTTCAGGTAGGCGTAGGTGAGGGGATCGTCGGCCTCGCGCACGATCTGGATTCGGCCGGTGCCGTCGGCATGAATGACGGCCGGAATCGTCTCGCGCGCGGCGGGCCTCGAACGCGCGGTCAGCACCATGTAGTTGTAGGCGTTGTAGTCGGCGTCAGCCGCGCCGTCTTCCAGCACGAAGAATTGCCGCGCCGCTTCCAGCGTCGCCATCGGCGCCAGCGGCCGGATCGCCTCGCGGTACTTGACGCGCTCATTGAGGTTTTCGCGCGCATGTGCGTTGCAGGGGTTGGCGAGGATGGAGCGATGGCCGAGCGCGCGCGGGCCGGTTTCGGCCGCACCCTGGTACAGCGCGATCACGCCGTCTTTGGCCACCATGAAGGCCATCAGGTCGGCGATCTCGGCACGGCCTTGCAGCGTCAAGACCTCGCCGATCTGCCGTGAGCTGACGTCGTCGGCGTGGAGCGCGGCCTCGATGTCACTGCGCGGCGACGGCTCGCCGCAATAGAACGCATGCGTCAGTGGCGCGCCGCGCGGGGCGCCGGCGAGATGCGCAAACAGCCACGCCGCGCCGATGGTGACGCCGGCATCGCCCGGAACCGGCGGCACCCACAGATGCAGCCGTGCCTGGCGGCCCTGGTTGGTCGCAAACCAGGCCTCGTCGAAATGTTCGAGCAGCCGCATGTTGCCGAGCGCATTCAGCGCCACGCCGCCGGTCAGCACCAGGCGGTGGCTGCCCGTCTGCCGCAACAGGTGATCCACCACATGGATCATGGCGTCCTCGAACACGAGCTGGGTCGCGGCTGCCTTGTCGAGACGGTCCTGCGTGTCCGCGCGGTGCTTGATGTCCTCGACCCGCAATACCGCGTCGGGATTCCAGAGCTGGTCGGACTTGAGCGGCTCGCCCAGGATATCGATCAACGCGCGCTTGTAGGGATTCCGGAACGGGTCCGAGTACCAGTTCGCCAGCGCGCGGTTGAGTTTCACTTCGCCGTTCGGCGCGAAATGCAGCACGTTGCGCAGCGCTGCATAATACGGATTGCTGGCGCGGTTCATGTCGCCCCAGGCGGCGGCGCCCATGTAGCGACCTTCGCTGGACAGCCAGGTCCAGCCGCCTTGCGTGGACGAGATCACGCTGTAGAAGGCGCCGAGGGAGTCGAACATGCTCTCATTGCAGTAAAGGCGCTGCATACCACCGCCTTGCGCGACATAAAGCGAGACCGAGCCGAGATCGCCGGTGCCGTCGAGAACGGCAATCGCCACCGGCTCGCCATCATCCGCGAAGGGGGAGGCCGCATAGGAGAACCAGGCGTGGTTGTCGTGATGCGGCAGCGCGATGAGCGGGACGGGGGCTGCGAGCCCGAATTGCCGCGCGACCTTCTTCGACGTGCGGGTCATTTCCTCGAGCCGGCGGCCGTCGAAGCCGGTCGCCTCCAGCGTGCGCAACAGGTTCAGGCTTTGTGGCAATTCCTCCAGCACCGTGCGGAAGATGGTGCCGGCGAGCGTCGGATAGTCCCACGATGTCACCCAGGCGAAGATATCGGTGATGTCGCGGCCCCGCGCGCGCAGCGATGCGGCCATCGCGGCCAGCGATTCGCGCGGAAATTCCGACGTGTGCTTGTTGCCGGAGAAGCGCTCCTCCTCGTTGTTGAGAATGAGCCGCGGGCCGTGAGCCTGCGTCACTTCGACCAGCGCAACGCCCGAGTTATGCGTGCCTGGCGCGCCAAGGCCGGCGATATGGAGCGTCTCGCCGCGGGCGAGTTTTTCGCGCGCGAGTGCCAGCCGTGTTTTGGCCAGCTGCGAGTCGAGCTGATGAATGCCCGCGGCGCCCATCGTGAGCCTGGCGAGCCAGCGCGCAAAATGGAATCCGGCCCGGCCAAGCCCTGGATGTCGCGGACCGATTCGCCTCTCTGGCACCAAACCCAAAATCCCCTGTTTCGGCCCTGCATCAATCACAAATGACGGCAGCCAACAATGCCGTTTCGCCTCTCAGCCATAAGCGGGGCTTGCCAGGCAGGGCAGGCGTTGCGAGACTGATCGGCAAAACAGGGCCGGCAAAGATAGAGCCCGTGACAAAGCCAGGGGAGGTTGCGATGCCGATGTGGGTCAGGAACCTTGTCGACGTGAAGCTTGCAGCGCTGGCCGCGGCCGCCATGTTGTGCGCCGCAGCCAACGCTGTGCATGCCGAAAAGAAATACGATAGCGGCGCCAGCGACACCGAGATCAAGATCGGCAACATCATGCCCTATAGCGGGCCCGCATCGTCCTACAGTGTCATCGGAAAGACGGAAGCCGCCTATTTCAACAAGATCAACGCCGAGGGCGGCATCAACGGGCGCAAGATCACCTTCATCTCCTACGACGACGCCTATAGCCCGCCAAAGGCGATCGAGCAGGCGCGCAAGCTGGTCGAGAGCGACGAAGTGCTGCTGATCTTTCAGCCGCTCGGCACCCCCTCCAACTCGGCGATCCAGAAATACATGAACACCAAGAAGGTGCCGCAGCTGTTCGTCGCGACCGGCGCCACCAAATGGGGCGACCCCAAGGATTTCCCATGGACCATGGGCTGGCAGCCCAATTACCAGAGCGAAGGGCGGATCTACGCCAAATACATCCTGGACCATTTCCCCGACGCCAAGATCGCCGTGTTCTGGCAAAACGACGACGCCGGCCGCGACCAGGTCAAGGGCTTGCGCGATGGCCTTGGCGACAAGGCCAACATGATCATCGCCGACAAGTCCTATGAGGTCTCAGACCCCAACATCGATTCGCAGATCGTGGCGCTGCATGATTCCGGTGCCGACACGTTCTTCTCCTGGGCGGCGCCGAAAGGCTCGGCGCAGGCGATCCGCAAAGTGGGCGAGCTCGGCTGGAAGCCGCGCTTCTTCCTCGCCAACGTCTCGGCCTCGGTTGCCGGCGTGCTGAAGCCTGCGGGCCTGCAATATGCCAAGGACATCATCTCGACGGCCTATCTGAAAGACCCGACCGACCCTGCGTGGAAGGACGATCCGGGCGTCAAGACCTGGCAGGCCTTCATGGATCAGTACTATCCCAATGGCGACAAGCTCGATCTCAACAATGTCTATGGCTACGCCGCTGCGCAGACGATGGTGCAGGTGCTCAAGCAATGCGGCGATGATCTCACGCGAGAGAACATCATGAAGCAGGCGGCCAGCCTGAAGAATTTTTCCAGCGACGTGATGCTGCCGGGGATCAAGATCAACACCGGCCCGGACGACTTCTTTCCGATCGAGCAGATGCAGCTGATGAAGTTCGACGGCGCCGCCTGGCACCTGTTCGGCGAGGTCATCACCGGTGAGGTCGGCCACGCGGCGAGCCACTGACCGAGCGCCGGTTGCGGACAGGGACGTGCGACGTCACGTCCCGTGTGCGGCAAGCCGGGCCAGCGCCTGCTCTGCGGTCGGCGGCAGTTGGGCCGGCGTTGCAGCGTCAGCGCCGGCGTGATGCTCGAGGAAATCCCTTGCCTGGGTCTGGTAGCCGAAGCGCCGGGCGAGCACCGCGCGCTGCGCCGCAATTCCGGCACGCCGCTCCTCCTGCTGCGCCATCACGCGCTTGACCGAGGCGCAGATCGATCCAGTCGAAAACGGATCGAAGTAGTCGGCGAGATCGCCGGCCACCTCGTGGAACACTGCAATGTCCGAGCAAAGGACGGGGGTATTGGCGGCCAGCGCCTCGATGATCGGCACGCCAAAGCCTTCGGCGAGGCTCGGCATGATCAGGCCATGGGCGTCGGCGATCAGCGTGGCCTTGTCCTGCTCGTCGACATAGCCGGCGAATTTGACGTTCGGCGGCGCGTTGCGCATGAATTTTGTCCCCCCGGCATAGCCGATCACGACCAGATCGGCCTCCGGCAGCTTCTTGAAGGCACGGATCACCGCTTGCAGGTTCTTGCGGGGTTCGGCGGAGACGATGACCACGAAGCTCGGCCGCACGGGGCTGGGAGGTGTGGACCGAGGCGGCATCGCCTCCGCCGACTCGAACCGCGTGCGTGGATAGACCACGCGCGCCGGCAAATGGGCGAATTGCGGCAGCAATTCGCGAAACCGGTTGAGGCTGTAGTTGGACACGAAGGCGAGCTCGTCGGCCTGCTGCAGGCTGGTGAGCAGGCGGTACAGAAACAGCTGGGTCGCGACGTCGGAGAGCTTGAGATCGGTGAGCGGCAACAGGTCGTGGACCACGCAGATCACCTTGGTGTCGGGACCGCGCCTGATCGCCACGCGCGTCGGCGTATCCACCAGCACGATGTCGAAGCTCCGGGCATCCACCCGCGGCGGCGGCAGGCGGGTCATCGCCGACAGGTCCTGATAGCTGTAGAAGCCGGGCTCGAGCAGAAATTCCCGGAACAGCTTCAGGTGCCGCAGGTCGGGCGGGATGTATTCGAGGCCGCTCGTGTTGTTCTCGATCGACCTCTTGCGCAGCCGCATCACGCCGGCCGCGCGCAGGAAGCAGGAGGCGAACTCCCAGGAGGTCGCCATGCCAATGCGATATCTGACCCACGCGACCATCCGGCGCAGCGAGCTGTTGCGGGTCGGCTCGGTCAGGTCGGCGGTATCCAGGAATCGATAGAGCGCCAGCAGCTCGATCACGCGCGATTCCTTCGGAAAAAGCCCGGCACGCTCCTGCCGCTGCTTCAGCTTTCGGTAGGCGCGCGTGGTCTCGACCAGCAGCGTCAGCTCATGGCCTTCGGCTGCAAGCGAGCGGATCAGCTCGCGGGTGAAATGGAAGATGCCGCGCTTGTGGTTCGGCTCGCCGAGCGCCTCGCTGACGACAAGTATCTTTTTCATGCGCTCTCTCGTAGGCCCAGCGGGTGTGCGGAGTTGGGGTCGACCGGGAGGATGCTGGTCACCCGTCCCTGGTCGAGCCTGACGATGCTGGTGCAGGTCCGCCGCAACAGGCCCTGGTCATGGGAGGCGATCATGACGATCGCAGCCATCGAGACGAGCTTGAGCAGCCGGTCTTCAGCCTTGGCCGAAAAATTCTCGTCGACCACGCTGAGCCATTCGTCGAGCAGGAGAATGTCCGCCGGAAAGGCGGTTGCGACTGCAAACAGTACGCGCATCTGCATGCCGGAGGAGAACGTCCGCAGCGGCAGCTGCCGCATGCGGTCCTCCAGCTCGGTGAAGGCCCAGATCTCGTCGACCAGCGCCTGTGTCGGCTTGCGTCCGCCGATGCGCAGCAGGAGGCGGATATTGTCGGTCGCGGTGAAGTCCGGGTTGACACCGGAGTTGAGCCCGAGCAGCGGCATGACGCTGCCCGATATCTCGAGACGTCCGCGGCTCACGGGATAGACGCCGGCGAGCAGCCGCAGCAAGGTCGACTTGCCGGAGCCGTTGGGCCCGAACAGGCCGATGCGGGCACCGGCGACCACCTCCAGCGAGATGTCGTCGAGCGCGCGGATGGTCCGCATCGTCGAGGCTTCGCGGAGGATGCGTCCGAGCAGCCGGCGCTTGAGCGAGAAGTCGTAGGCGCCATAGAGCGGATAGTCGAGGCTGACATGTTGCAGGCTGATCTTGGTCATGCGTTCAGATCCAGAACGCCGCTTTACGCAAATGGGCGACCGTCACCAGGCTTCCGACCGCCAGCGCCGCGAGGCAGGTCAGCACATAGATCACGCTTCCCATGGCGATGTGGCCGGTCGACAGCGGCTCGCGCCAGATCGCAAACAGATGCGTCACCGGGTTGAGCCGCATGATGGCGGACGATCGGTTGATCATCTCGGGTGTCCACACGACGGGCGAGGCGAGAAAGGCCAGCGTCAGCGAGGATTCGATGATCGGCTTCAAATCGCGAAAGCGCGTCGCGAGCGCCCCGAGCACGAGGCTCAAGGCCAGCGTGCAGGCGATGAACAGGGCAAATCCCGGCAGCGCCTCCGCGATGCCCTCGATATCCCTGGGTGTGAGCCACAGCCACAGGAGCAGCGGTACGCAGGCGTTATGCAGCGCAAATAGCGCATGCCGGAACGTACATTGCAGCAGGAATATCCCGGGCGGCAGTGCGCGGTCCTTGATCAGGCTGGCCGAGCCCTGCAGCGCGGTGGTCGCATCGAGCACGACGCTGTTGAGGAAGGTCCATGCCGTCAGGCTGAGTGCGAGCATCGGCAGATGCGACAGCGTGCCCTGATTGGAGAAATGGCCGATCACCGAGCCCAGCACGGCGACCGTGATCGCCATCTGGATCGACATCCAGAACGGGCCGAGCAGCGAGCGCACATAGCGATGGCGCATGTCGGACCAGGCGAGCGCGGCTGCGATCATGACCGCGCCGGCGAGGCCGACCGCCTCTGTGCGCGCCATTCGCGCCGCGCCGGCAGCCACCGCACGGCGATAGACGGTTTCGATCCCGGCCTGAAAGGTCGCCTTGGAATAATGCGTGGCAGCGCGGTGGCGCGCGGCTTCGCCCATGCGACGGCGCCGCTCAGGGTCGGCGATCAGCGTGTTGATGGCTTCGGCAAGCTTTTCCGGATCGCGCGGCGGCACCGTGATGGCCTCGAGCCCGTCACGTGCGACATGGGGAACGGCGGTGTCGAGCGCGGTATTGACGATCGGGCGGCCTGCGGCCATCGCCTCGAGCTGGACCAGCCCGAAGGTCTCGGCATTGGTCACCGACGGCATGACGAAGACGTCGGCGATGCGCATGAATTCAACCAGCTCGCTGTCGGAAACGCCTCCGAGCAGCCGGACGCGGCCCTCGAGCCCGAGCTCGCGGATCAGCTGCTCGAGGTGAGCCCGCTCGCGGCCTTCGCCGACGATCCAGACCTCGAAATTCTGCCCTTGAGCGGCGCGCAGCAGCACGTCAAAGCCCTTGTAGGGGACGAGACGTCCGCAGGCGAGCACGAGCCGTCCGCGCTCGTTGACGGCCGCGCGCCGCATCCATGGCCGATCATATTTCGAGACATCGATCCCGAACGGAACGGCGCGGCACTTGTCGGCGAACTCCCGCAGCACCGGCGTCGAGCCGATGAGAACCGGGTCCGAGACGATGATGGCTTCCGCGCGCCGCAGCGTCCGCCGTATCAAGGGCTCCACCAGGCGGCGCAGCCAGGCATGGGTGACGATGTCGGCGTGCCAGTGCACGACTAGCGGCCGGCTTCGTCCCAGGCCGAACGCGAACACCAGATCGGCGAGGGGGAAGGGGGCATGCAGCGCGAGCAGGTCGTGCTCGGCAATCCGCCGCCACAGCCGCCACGGATAGGTCGGGGCCATCGGCAGCGACAAGAGATCGCCAAAGGAATGCACGCGCTCGACCGGCACGTCGTTGACGACGACCTGGCTTTGCCCGGGTGACTTGGAACAGACCAGCACGGCGGCGGCGAACCTGTCCTTCACGCCGGCGCAGATGTCGCGGATCACGGACAGCGTGCCGCCGAATAAATCGGGGTAATAGATCTTGAAGATGTGCAGCACCGACGGGCGCCGGCCGGAGTCATTCACAGGCGTCATGTTCATGCTGGTCGACCCTCAGGAATGGCTTCGATCCGCGCTTTCAGGAAGTCCCTGATGGCGGCAATGTCGAACTCGAGCTTGCCGGGAAAGATCGCCGGCGCTGGCGACGCCGCGACGTCGACCGTCACGCGCTTGCCGCCGGTCGTGGTCAGCGCGATGGAGACGACGCGCGCATGGGCGTTTGCTCTCAGCGCAGCGTGCATGCGGCAGGCATATTCGCCGGCGCGCAAGGCGCCGAAGCCGAACGAGAGCAGCCGGCCGTAGATATAGAGCGCGAGCAGGTCCGTCTCGTCGAACGAGCGGCCGGCGCCGCCGGCGTCAACGGGCAGGCAAGGATAGCTGCCGGCGGCGACCGCGAGCGTGAAGTCGTCATAATCGACGTCGGCCGCCCGGCAGGCCGTTGCGATCGAAAGATCGGTGCCAAAATCCTGCGTCTCACCATTCGTGGCCGTCATGATGCCGCACATCATGGTCAGCGCGAGAGCAGGGTGACGACGATGGGCGTCGCGAGCGCGATCAGGAAGATCACGCCGCGCGCGAGCGCGGGCCACATCGGCTCGAGACCGATGCCGGCGCGGTGGCCTGCTGGCTTGTCGACGGAATTGGCGGAAACGCGGACGGAACGGCCGGGCATTTGTCGACTTTCCCCGTTTGTGGTGGCCCCGATGCCCTCTCCAATACGTGGGAATTTTTCACACGTCAACCAAGTCCGTAAAAAAGTGGGATTGTGTCCCACGGTTTCTGACGGTAGAATTTGGCAATGAAGGCTAGATCCGGGACGACGAAGCCGGCGTCGGGACCGCCGATCGCCGCGTCGCAGCTGCATGCGCCGCTGGCGCGGCTGCTTCGTCCGCTGGTCAGGCTGTGTATCCGTGGCGGAATGACGTTTCCGGCGCTGGTCCAGCTGCTGCGCGAGCTCTTCGTCAACGTTGCCGAGCACGATTTCGCCTTGGAGGGCAAGGAGCAGACCGACAGCCGCGTCAGCCTGCTCACCGGGATTCATCGCAAGGAGGTCGCCAGACTCCGCGGCGCCGGCGCGCCGGTGCACGAGACGCCGGCGACGCTGTCGCGCACCAGCGCCATCATCGCGCGCTGGCTCGCGGCGCCCGAATTCACCGACGCCAAGGGCGATCCGCTGCCGCTGCCGCGCACGGCCCCGCGCAATGCGCCCTCGTTCGAGCAGCTGGTTGCCTCCGTCACCAAGGACGTGCGCCCGCGCGCGGTGCTGGACGAATGGCTGGACCGCGAGCTCGTCACCATCAATGAGGATGACGAGATCGTGCTGATGGAAGCGGCCTTCGTTCCGCGGGGCGGCGACGATCTCAAATGGCACTATTTCGGCCGCAACCTGCACGACCATATCGCCGCCGCCGAGAAGAATGTTTCGTCCGTGGCGCCGCCCTTCATGGAGCGCGCCGTGCACTATGACGGCCTGTCGCCGAAGCTTGCGAGGCGACTGGAGGCGCGCTCGCGCGAGCTTGCGATGGAGGCACTCAAGGCCGCCAACCGCGAGGCCAACCGGGCGCTGGCCAAGGACAAGGGCGGCAACAGCCGCTGGAATTTCGGCGTCTATGTCTATCGCGACGATCCCGGCGGTGCGGCCGACGAGGGCGACGAGGGCGGCCAGACGTGACCAGGGGGCCGATCATCTCGCGCCGCCTGCTGTTGAAGGCGTTCTGGCTCGCCGGCAGCTCGTCGGTCGTCGCGCAATCGCGCGCCGGCAGCGACCAGGGCATTGGCGGCACCGGGATCAGCGGCGGCAGCGACCAGGGAATCGGCGGCACCGGCATCAGCCGCGGCAATGATCACGGCATCGGCGGCACCGGCATCGTCGGGGTCATCCAGCGCTTCGGCAGCATTTTTGTGAACGGCGAGCGCATCGCCTATGCGAGCGATGTGCCGGTGCGCATCGACGGCGTGGCGGTATCGGCGAAGGCGCTGCGGATCGGGCAGCTCGCGCGCGTCGTCGCGCTGCGCCAGGCCAACGGCAGCTTGGTGACGCGCGCCATCAATGTGACGAGCGAAGTCGCAGGTCCCATCGAGCGCGTCGGGGCAGGCAGCATTACCGTGCTCGGCCAGACCGTGTTGACGGCCGGCGGCGAGAGCTCGCACAAGGTCGGCGAGCAGGTTGCAGTCTATGGCTTGCGCCGCACCGACGGCGCGATCGTCGCGAGCCTGGTCGAGCCGCGCCGTGAGGCTGCGGCCCATGTCACCGGCGTGCTCGAGCGTGATCAGTCCGGCTTGCGGATCGGCGGCTTGCGGGTCTCGGGCCTCGATGCCGCGCAGGTCGGGCAGCGCGTGCATGCCGAGGGCCAGGTCGCGCAAGGCGTGATGCATGTGTCGCGGTCGGAGATCGACACGCTCGCCGATCTCGCCGGCGCGCAGCGCCTGATGATCGAAGCCTATGTGCGCCGGGCGGGCGGCGAACTGCAGCTCGGCTCGGGCTATGTCGCGCGCGACGTGTCGCGCTTTGCGCCGGCCGCGGGCGAAGCGCGCGTCGTCGTCAACGCCGTGCGCGACAGTTCCGGCAGCCTGCGGGTCGAAGCCGTGCAGTCGGTGACCACGTTCCCGGGCAGCTCGTTGCAGGGGCCGCACGCGCCGCCGCAGCCGCCGGGGAGCGGAGCCGGTCCAGGTCGACCTGGGGGTGGTATTCCCAGCGGACCGGGCGGACCCGGCGGAGCTCCGGGCCTGCCGGGCGGCGGACCTAACGTGCCTGGCGGCGCTCCTGGTCCCGGCGGCATGCCGCCTGGGCCTGGCGGTTCGCCAAGCTTCCCCGGCGACGTCGGACCGCCCGGCGGAGGTCCAAGCGGACCAGGGCCACTGGGGGGCCCCGGCGGCGGTCCGGGCCCAGGTGGTTTCGGGGGCGGCCGCCGCTGAAGCTCAAGGCGCGCAAGCGGCGCTGAGCCGGCCATCCGCGCCGGCAACTGCAGCGATGCGACGGAAGGACCTGGGGAGTGGATTTACGAAAGGGCCAGCACCATGTGCTGGTCCTTGCGCATGCGCCAGTCGATGAGTTCGTTCAGTCGATCAAGGTGATGCCGGTCGCGGAGCGGGGGTCGGCCACGGCGACGGGTCTGTCGTCGTCGGCCATGGAGGCGGGACTGCGGTCTCGGAGTCCGCCACTTGCAGCCGGATCACGCGCGGCACCGGCTTGAGAGCCGCGAGAATGCTCTTGGCCTGCTCCGCCGCGCTGGTCTTGATGTCGGGTTGGAGAAACGCGTCGAGCTTCTGGAGATTCTCGCCCGGGTCTCTCCACCCGAGGTCTTTCGCGACCGTGTAGTAGGCGTAGGCCTTGGCGTAGTCTCGCCCAGTTCCCGCGCCGTCGTGATAGGTCCGGGCAAGCCAATAGAGGCAATAGGCATTTTTATATGGCGCGCAAAGCTGGAGCAGTTCGAACGAACGCTTGGTGTCGAACCACGGCGCCGTCCGCGCGTATCTGTGGACGTAAGCGAGCTCCGAGACAGCGAAAATCGAGTGCCCCTGGCGATAGGACCGCTCGTACCATTTGATCGCTTCCGTCAGATCCTCGCTTTCTCGATAGAAATACCGCTCTCTCAACCAGCGTGCGAGCGTCATCTGTGCGCCATCAAATCCCGCATCAGCCGAACGCCGCAAATAGTCGAGGGTCTTCGCGGTGTCGCGGGGAAGTCCGCCTCGCCCGGTGCTGAAGCAATGTGCAAGCTGGGCCATGGCGATGGGTTCGCCGCGATCCGCCGCCTTGCGCAGGAGATCGACTGCCTTGACGGTGTCGTACGTGCCGCCGAATTCGCCGCTGACGTAGCCGGCGGCAGCCACCCGCATCGCGTACGGCTCTCCGTCCGCCGCGGCATCATCGATCAACTTCCGTCCCGCGATCTCATCCTTCGGCAAGCCAGCCGAGCCCGCGAAGAGAATGCGCCCGAGCACGCTTGCGGCCTGACGATTGCCCCGAGCCGCCGCATCGCGGAGCAACGCTTCCGCAGTCCGGCCCTGATCGGTCGAATTCGGTACCAGCAGCGCGAGCGCCATGACGAACTGAACGCTCGGGTCGCTCGTGGTCGCCGATTTCAGGATATCGGTCGCCTTCGTCCAGTTATAGCCGTAATAGGCCGCGAGCGCGGCCGCCAGTTTCGACTGGTCGTCCACGGTGGAGTTTCGGAAAGCCGACTGATCGACGCTGACCGTGATCTGGTTGGCGACAGAGGGTCTGTCAACCTCCTCGTCCCAAGTATACACGGCGCGGCGGGTCGACGCGCAGCCCGGGGTCGAGGCGTTGGTGCAATCGAAAGGCTTTGCCCAGTTGCCCCAGTTGCTCACCGAAGCCGGTGCTTGAGGCCCCACGAGAAGCCGGCTCACGAGAAGGACTGCGATCAACTGTGGCCAGACGAACCACGCGCGACGGTACCACGGATCATATTGCCAGAAGGCGATATGCAAGGCCGCGATTCGTCCCATCGCTGTCATCGGGGTTGTCCGTTCCAATTCCATCCCGGGAGCCGCCTGTCTCGTTGACAGCTATGTGACGTCCTGCTCAACCAGCTCAACGGCGAGGAATTTGAGCGCGTCGGCGATAGGAATGAAGAAGTTGATGCTGGTGCCCGTCTTGTCAGCCGTAACGGTAATTCCGGAAACGCTGATGGCAACGACATTGCCGAACCGGTCCACCAGGGCGCCTCCGCTGCTGCCGCCATGGATGGCGGCATCGCTCTGGATCAGCTTGAGATCGTTTTCCGTGCGATAGGCGCTGACGATGCCTTTGGTGACGGTGGTCGAATATTTCTCGAATTTCGGTGTCCCTACCGCATAAACCTCGGAGGCAACGTCAGGTGGTTCGAGCTGCAGCGGCAGCGCTTCCATCGCCGTTTCGTTCACCTTGACGAGAGCGACGTCGCGCGCCTTGTGCGATCGCAAGACCTCGCCGGGCATCTCGCGGCCCGTCGTCAGTTTGACGGTTACAAACTTGTTGTCTCCCACCACGTGGTGGTTGGTCAGAAGATACCCGTCCCTGGCGATGAAAAAGCCGCTGCCGTGGCCATCATCCAGTCTGATCGTCACGACGGCAGCCTGCAGAGCCGATGTCCTCTCCGAAAGTGGGGTGACCGAGCGAGGGAGCGCAGGAATCTTGACGACGGTATCGCTGATCTTCTCCGGCACGGTCTCGCGATATCCGGAAATCCGGATGGCGGCGTCGATGTCCGCCATCCTGAGCTCGCGTATGTCCGCCGAGGGCTCGTGCGCGATGCGCGTGGCCTGGGCTTCGCGCGCGCGCTCGAGCAGCGTTCGTATCTCGCGAGCCTGCCCCCAGGACTTGTTGCGCATGCCGAGCTTGATCCACGGACCGAGGCTGGAGGCGATGTCGTCAGGCAATACGAAATTTTGTCGTTTTGCCATCACCCGCAGGATCGCGGCCAGCTCGTCTGCGGTATAGGGTGGAAACTCGATCGTCTTAGTAAAGCGGCTGGAGAGGCCGGGATTGCTATGGATGAAGCGCTGCATTTCATTCGGGTAGCCCGCGACGATCACGACGATGCGGTCGCGATTGTCCTCCATGAATTTGAGCAACGTATCGATCGCCTCCTGGCCGTAATCATTGCCCGGCCGAACGAGCGAATAGGCTTCATCGATGAACAGGATGCCGTCGAGCGCTTCCCTGCATTTGTCGAGCGTCTTGGGAGCAGTTTGGCCGATATAGCTCGCGACGAGTCCCGAGCGGTCGGTCTCGACCAGATGACCTTTTCGCAGCACGTTGAGTGCGCGATAGATCTCGCCGAGTGCGCGCGCGACCTCGGTCTTTCCAACTCCGGACGGGCCGGTAAACACCATGTGCCGGCTGATCGGCGCGACGACGAGACCCTGCTCGCGGCGCAGGCGCTCGACGTCGAGTGCCGACATCAGCCTGTTCACCTCCTCCTTGACCGACCCCAGCCCGACCATCTCATCGAGGCGGTCCAGCGCCTGATCGAGCGTGCGTTCAGGGGGGATGAGGGCTTCAACCTTCAGCCTGCGCACGGGACGTGGCGCGACCTGGTCCGTCGCCGTCGCAGGCACAGAAGCGTGCGCGACGACGATCGGAGCCGGAGTTGGTATCGGCGGCGGAGGTGGGGGCTGCGGAATGTATGATCGCACCCGAGGCACGCCGGCGCTTTCGAAATCGACCATCTCGATCCTGGAGATATCGGCGGCCGGATCGACGGCCACGCGCAACGACTGGGCTTCGGACGCCTTGTCGAGAAGGTTGCGCATCTCGCGCGCGTTGCCCCAGCCCTCGCTTCTCCATCGGGATTCGATCCAGGGGATCAGGCTTTGCTCGAGCTCGTCGGGCAACTCGGCGCGCTGCCGCCTGGCCATCAACCGCAGGATTGCAGCCAGCTCTTTCGGCTCATAGGCCGGGAATTCGATGGTCCTGTTGAACCGGCTCGCCAGACCCGGATTTGTGGCAATGAAGCGCCGCATTTCGTTGGGGTATCCGGCCGCAATCACCATGATGCGGTCGCGGTTGTCTTCCATGAACTTGAGCAACGTCGAGATCGCCTCGTGGCCGAAATCCCTGCCTTCGGCCACGAGCGAGTAGGCTTCGTCGATGAAGAGAATGCCGTCGAGCGCCTCCTTGCACTTGTCCAGCGTCTTCATGGCCGTCTGCCCGATATAGCCTGCGACCAGATCGGCGCGCTGCACCTCTACCACATGGCCCTTGCGCAGCACGTTGAGCGAGCGATAAATTTCTCCCAGGGCGCGCGCGATCTCTGTCTTGCCGACGCCGGGAGCGCCGGTGAACACCATGTGCCGGTTCACTTTCGCCGTGGGCAACCCCTGTTCGCGGCGCTTGCGCTCAACTTCGATGCCGGCCAGCAGCTTGTTGACCTCCTCCTTGACGGAGCCGAGCCCTATCATCTGCTCGAGCTCGTCGAGCACCTCGTCCGCATTGCGGACGGCAACGGCCGATGACGCCACGTTCAACCGGCGCCCGACCGTATAGCCCTCGCCGGCGGGGACCAGTCCGAAACCGGTGGGATCGCTGCCGAGCCGCATCGCGATGTAGGTCATCGCCACCCCGGCCGCCATGATCAGAAGCACGGCACCAATGGTGAGCGCATTCGACCACGTCAATGCGCTGAGCGGACCGGTCTTCGGATTGAGGATCCACTGGGTGGCGATCGCGGCCACGATCATGGCGAAGCACAGGCCGACCATCGGGTAGTTGCGGAGGAAGTTCTTCATTGCCGGCAATTCCCGATCACAGCGTTGCGTCCGCCCGTTTGCCTATTCATGGGCATGGACTACGAACCTGCCACCTCACGTTAACCGAATACGCGCCGTCGACGTCGTGAACGCCCCCGGGCGTCAGGTAGAACCCCACCTGGTTGGCCTCACCGACCAACGTGAGAACGCCGCGGCCCGCGGGATACGGGGCCGGGTAGGGGATCGCGACGCGCTGGGGGGTGGGCGTGAGCTTGATCGGCGGCGACGTATAGGCTCCCGAACGGATGCGCACCAGGTCACCACGTTCGCCCGGTCGTTGGGTCAACGTCACCCACGCCAACGGCACCTTGCAGTTTTTCGCCTCATCCGCCGCTGCCTTCGCCGTGCCCGGATCGAGCGTCGGAAGCGCTGCATCGATCTCGGCTGGTACGAGCACTTCCAGTGTGGATTCCTCGCCGACAGCAGCCGGCTTGGCGCTGTTGACGTTGGGCCATATGACGGCGGCGCAGGCGCCGGCGATAATGAGCCCGCCGACAATTCCGATCACGATGCTCCGGGAGGAGCCCGGCTTGTTGCCACGAGGCGGATTCCGACGCGGAGGTCGCTCCTGTCCGCCAGCGGCGCCCTCCGAAGTCTCAGCTTGTGCTTCTGGTTCAATCATTCTTCGGGCATTCGTTGTTGGGTTTGGGGATTATGGTTGACGGCCGATGCTACGACAACCCTGATTTGGGGATCTGGATCGAGCCGCGCACGCCACGACATCTGGGCGTTTGCTGCCAATGTTTCGTTGTCGATGGCGCGAGCTTACGGATTTGGTCTTGCCACAAAATGACAGCGCGGAACGTGTGACAGCTCACACATGCGACGGTCGCGAAAAACGGCTTCGAGCGTCGCCTGCCATCATGTTTTGCGGGGAACGGCCGAGTCTTTCGCTGAGCGGGAAAGCGCGCGCTCGGGTCTGACAGCGGCACCGGATGCGTGGTTCTGGGCAAGCCCGACAGGACTGCGCGGCCACTCGACGTCGCCTTCCTCAAAAAAGACGCGGCGACGTCATCAGGCGCGGTGGATGTGTAGACGTCTTGGCTAGCCGGCAGCTAGCCGCACGCCGGCGCGCAAAAATTTCTGCGGATCGACGGCTTCGCCGTCGATCCGTGTTTCATAGTGCAGATGGGGACCCGTGGAACGACCGGTCGAGCCGACAAGGCCGACCACTTGGCCAATTTTCACATATTCCCCGACCTTGACGTTGATCTCGGACAGATGGCCGTAGCGCGTCGAGAGCCCGTTGCCGTGGTCGACCTCGACCATGCGGCCATAGCCGCCGGCCCAGCCGGCATTCACCACCTTGCCATTGGCGGTGACGCGGACGGGGTCGCCGGTCTGGGCGCGGAAGTCGAGCCCGGTATGCATCGCCGGCCGCCCGACGAAAGGATCGACGCGCACGCCGAAGCCGGACGTGAATTCGACCTCGCCAATGACGGGCTTGCGATAGGGGACGAGCGCCAGCGTCCGGGTCAGCCGGTCCATCTGGGCGCGGGTGATGTTGATGCGATAGAGCTGGCGCTCGAAATTGCCGGCATTGGACGACAGCTTGACTGGAACGAACGGGCCGCCCATCGCCACGCGCGGCGTGGCGGCTTCGAGATGCGCCATGTCGAGGCCGAGATCGCTGATGATGCCGCGCATGCGCCGCACCCGCGATTCCATCCCGTCTTCATAGGAGTTGAGCGCCGCCATCTGACGGGTCTCGACCTGGTCCAGCGACTGTTCCAGCCGCACCAGCACATTGTCGACGCCCTGGTTCTTGGCGAATTGGCTCGGTGCGGCGCCGCTGACGATCGGCGTGCGCGATTCCAGTCGCGCCTCGCGGTCGGGCGGCGCGACGAAAATGACGGTGTCGCTGATCGGCGAGGGCTTTGGCGTTGTCGTCGGCCCATCCGCCGGCGAGCGCGCGGGCGCTGACGGCCGGATCGATCCCGTGACATCGGGCATGGCGCCGAGCGCGGTGGCGCGCGCTTCCAGCGCGGTCTGCCGTCGCATGATCTGCTCGAGCTTCTGGTCGAACTGTTCCTGGTCGAGCAGTTGTCGGCTGGTGGTGCGGTCGACCTTGGCGCGCAGCTCCGCGATGCGGTCCTCATAGGCATTCTGCATCTCGGTCTGACGCGCAATCAGGCGCGTCAGCACGTCATCGCGGAATGCGAAATAGGTCGCGGTCGCGGCCGACCACAGGCCGAGCAATACGACGGTGCCGACAACGGTCCAGAAAGCGACGGGGCCGAATCGAACGCGCTTTCCCGCATGGACGATGGTGTAGCCGTTCTCACCATCTGCGGGCGGCGCCGCTACCCGGTGCGGCGACGGCTGACGGTTGAATGGCCTGCCATGATCATGCGGGTGGTGCTGCGAGGATTGAGAAGATTGACCTGAACGGTGCAAAATCGGCACTCCCGCGCCGATCGGAAAAGCGTCCGTACGGCAAAAAAACGTGGGGGCGATTTGACCCGGCCATGGTTAATTTTCCGGTAATGAAAATCTTAGGCTTTAGATCGATCGGGCGGCCTCCAATACCGCTTCGGCATGGCCATCGACCTTCACGTGACGCCAGATTCGTTTCACGATCCCGTCCGCGCCGATCAGAACCGTGGTGCGAATGATCCCGAAGAAGATCCTGCCATACAGGGATTTTTCGCCCCACGCGCCATAGGCTTCGAGCATTTCATGTTTCTCGTCGGAGATCAGGGGAACATCGAGCTTGTGCTTGTCCCGGAACGATTCCTGCGCCTTGAGGGAATCGGCGGAGACGCCAAGCACTGCGGTTCCCGCATCCGCAAACGCGCCGGACAGACGGGTGAAGTCGATGGCCTCCTTGGTGCAGCCGGGGGTGTTGGCGCGGGGATAGAAGAACAGCACCAGCTTGCGGCCCGAGAAGTCGGACAAGGAGACCACGTCGCCGCCGTCGCGCGGCAGGCGGAACATGGGAGCCTTGGCGCCCTCGGCCAGGAGATGGGAGGGGGAGGCCTGTGATTCGGTCTTTGCTGCAGCCTTACTGGTTGTAGCCTTCTTTGCGTCGGACGCCGCTTTGGTCACGGTTTTTCCTTTGGCCGCCTTTAATGGTTTTGACGCGGCCTTGTGCGATGGTTCGCTGCTTGCTTTTTTTGTTGATTTGGCTGGCCTGGCCTCCAGCGCTTTCCGTTTGCTTGTTCCGGTCTTTGCCACCGTTTTGGCCCGCATCTTGACCGAGGGCGCCGATTTGGAGGATTTCTTGCGCGATTTCTTGGACATACGCCTTCCTTTCGTCGCTTTCGGCGGATCAATCATTGGACTATGGCAGGACTTGCCCGAGCTCCCGGAATCGCGCCTTTGGCTGGGCAAATCTGACGGCCCCGGAGTATGGTTACAAGGAATTCGACGCGCCCCCGACTGCTCGTTGGACAGATTCTCTAAAACGGACTGATGACGGGCAACTGGATCAATCGAGGATGGGCAACCATGCCGCCACAGGAGCGCTCGTTACCCGTCGAGGGGCGCCAGGGCGGCGAGCCATCCTCAAGTGAACGCCAACACCGAGAGATCCACCGAGAGGCAATGGCAAGGAATACGTCGCCTCAAGGGGCAGACCGGACGCAAAAAGGAAAGCAACAAGGCGCGCCCTCCGCTGCCGTGCAACAGTTGCATTGGGACGATCCGGCTTGGGACCATGATCATGACGAGGTGGCCGGGCACCAGGCGCGGCGGCTGTTGTCCCGTTCGAATGGCGGCTTTCATCAGTTTCGCGACCGGCTCGGAGCCGTTCGGCGCTGGATCGCCGGCGAGCGCTGGGTGCGGCGGCTTGCCATCGTCGTTGCGGCGCTGATCGTCATCTTCGCCGGTTGCTTCGGCGCCCTGTGGTGGCGGCTCGGCGCCGGGCCCATCAATCTCGACATGGCGACGCCCTGGCTTGCCGAGGCGATCGAGCAGAATATCGGTAACGGCAATACCGTCGAGGTCGGCGGCACGCAGATCGAGCGCGCCGGGCGAATCCGGATCGCCGTGCGGATCCGCGACATCATCGTGCGCGACCGCGACCATGCCATCGTCGCCAGCGCCCCCAAGGCCGAGGTGCGCCTGTCGGGCGCGGCCCTGTTGATGGGACGGCTGCGCGCCGAAAGCCTCAATCTGGTCGATGCCGTGCTCGCGGTGCGGATTACGTCTGACGGCTATGTCACAGTATCCGCCGGCGATACCGCAAAGCCGCTTGCAACCGGTGTCGCCAAGCGGGTGGTGAACCTGCCCGCGGTCTCGGCGCCGCCGGGCGTGGCGCCTACGGCAGTCATTCCCCCGGTGCCTGCACAAGCGACGGCGCAAGGAAACGGCAGTACGAGCGGCAGCAACGGCCTGCTGGCGGGGCTCGATTGGCTCGACAGCCTCAGCCTCACCGGGCTCGACGGACAAAATCTCAACGAGATCGGTCTGAAGAACGGCAGCCTGGTCGTCGACGACCAGCAGCGCGGCAACAAATGGAATTTCGAGAACATCAGCCTCAGCCTGCGCCGGCCGCTCGGCGGCGGCGTCGCGTTCAGCCTGGGCGAGGAGGGCGCGCACCCCTGGTCGCTGCGGGTTGCCGTCGGAGCCCCCGAGAACGGCGTGCGTAGCGTCGATATCCGGGCCGACAAGGTCTCCACCAGCAATATCCTTTTGGCCATGCGGGTGAAGGACCTGACCTATAGCGCCGACCTGCCGCTGTCGGGTGAGTTGAAGGGCGAGATCGGGCGCGACGGCATGCCGACCTTCCTTCGCGGCAAGCTCACGGCCGGAAGCGGCACCATCATCGACAGCGACACGCCCGATTACCCGATGGCGATCGACTCGATGGAATTGAACGTGGAGTGGGACGCCGCCCGGCGCGTCCTGGTCGCGCCCTTCAAGATCGTCTCCGGCGCGAACCGCGTCACGCTGCTCGCCCATCTCGAGCCGCCGAACGACAGCGTCAACGACTGGCAGCTCGGCTTTTCCGGCGGCACCATCCTGCTTGCCGGCATCGACAACGAGCCGCCTCTGATCTTCAACCGCATCTCGATCGCGTTCCGCTTCGACACCGACCACAAGCGGGTGCTGCTCACGCAGGCCGATGTCAGCAATGGCGAGGTCAGCATCGCCGGCTCCGGCTCGATC
Organism: Bradyrhizobium sp.; assembly: GCA_035293585.1. Taxonomy (GTDB): domain Bacteria; phylum Pseudomonadota; class Alphaproteobacteria; order Rhizobiales; family Xanthobacteraceae; genus Bradyrhizobium. The sequence goes on from DATGMN010000082.1 coordinate 181,941, forward strand.
GACTATTCCGGCGAGCCGCAGCTGACGCTGGGCTTTGCCGGCACGCCGATGTCGGCGTCGAACCTGAAGCGGATCTGGCCGGTGCTGATCGTGCCGGAGGTGCGCGAATGGGTGATCGAGCGGATCGAGCGCGGCCAGCTGCAGCGCATCGAGATCGGCGTCAACACCGCGGTCAAGAACCTGCCGCGCAAGGGGCCGCCGATCCCCGACGAGGGATTGTCCGTCAATATCGTCGCCAGCGGCGTGTCGGTGCATCCGGTGGACGGCATGCCGTCGGTGCACGATGCCGACCTGAAAGCCCATGTCACCGGTCGCACCGCGACCGTGACCATCGGGCAGGGGATTGCGGATACGCCGAACGGTCGCAAGCTCACGATCTCGGATTTCGTCTTCGAGGTCCCCGACACCCATCCGAAGCCGCCGCCCGCGCGCGTCAAATTCAAGGTCGACGGCCCCGTGCCGGCGGCGGCCGAGATTCTCGCCTCCGACCGGCTGAACGATCTCACGTCGGTACCGGTCGACCCGAACACCAGCAAGGGAACGTTCTCGGCCACCATCAATCTCGGCGTGCCGGTGAAGGGCGAGCTGACCAAGACCGACACGATGTACGCCGTCACCGCCGATCTCAACGGCTTTGCCGCCGACAAGCTGGTGATGAACCAGAAGCTCGAGGCCAATGCGCTGAAGATCGTGGCCAGCAACCAGGGCTATCAGGTCAAGGGCGACGTCAAGATCAACGGCCAGCCGGCCTCGCTCGACTACAAGAAGCCCGCGGACGGCGATGCCGACATCAAGCTGCAGGCGACGCTGGATGATGCGAGCCGCGCGCGGCTCGGGCTCGATCTCGGCCCCGCCGTGAGCGGCGCGATCCCGATCAAGCTCACCGGCAAGATCGCCGGTGGCGACCGCGACAGCAAGATGGGGATCGAGGCCGACCTCACCGCGCTCAAGCTCGACAACATCCTGCCCGGCTGGGTGAAGCTGCCGGGCAAGTCCGGCAAGGCCACCTTCAACCTGATCCCGAAGGCGCAGTCGACGCGGTTCGAGGACATCGTGATCGAGGGCGGCGGCGCCTCGATCAAGGGGTCGCTGGAAGTCGACCCGAACGGCGATCTGTTGAATGCCAACTTCCCGACCTATTCGCCCTCGGAGGGCGACAAGGCATCGCTGCGCGCCGAGCGCGGTCCCGACGGCGTTGTGAAGGTCGTCATTCGCGGCGACGTTTTCGACGGGCGCGGCTTCCTCAAATCGGCGATCTCGGGCTCGGCCAAGGACGACAGCAAGAGCAAGCTGAAGAACATCGACCTCGATGTCGATCTCAAGGTCGGCGCGATCGCCGGTTATAATGGCGAGGCGGTCCGCGGCGTCGACATGAAATTTTCCCGCCGCAGCGGCGTGATCAAGTCCTTCACGCTCAACGGCAAGATCGGGCGCGACACGCCTCTGACTGCGGAACTCAAGCCCCGCGGCCAGCAGGGGCTCGGGCGCGACGTGATCTATCTCGAGACCAACGACGCCGGCGCCTTCTTCCGCTTCAACGACATGTATTCCAAGGTGGTCGGCGGCCAGCTCTCGCTCGCCATGGATCCGCCGACGGTCGAGCCGAGCGCCAAGGAAGGCTTGCTCAACGTGCGCGACTTCACGGTGAAGGGCGAGCCTGCGCTCGACCGCATCGCTGCCGGTGGGCAGGGCGGGGCGCAGAGCGGCATCTTCTTCTCCCGCCTGCGCGCCGAGTTCAGCCGCCAGAATGGTCAGCTCACCGTACGCGAAGGCGTGGCAAAGGGGCCGGCGATCGGCGGCACGATCGAGGGTACGCTGGACTACAATGCCAACCAGGTGCGCATGAGCGGCACCTTCGTGCCGGTCTACGGGCTGAACAACATGTTCGGCCAGATCCCGGTGCTTGGCCTCTTCCTCGGCAACGGCAGCAATGAGGGCCTGTTCGCCGTCACCTATGAGGTCGTCGGCACGCCGAGTGCCCCGGTCCTGCACATCAACCCGATCTCGGCGATGTTGCCCGGCGTGACGCGCAAGATCATGGAGTTCAACACCGGCAAGCAGCAGAACCAGATCGAGTTTCCGCAGCCGAACAACAATTGACCCCGAGGCGTTGGTAGCTACGCCGCGCTCCGCGCCAGATAGCTATTGGCAAATTCCAGGTACCAGTCCAGGCAATTCGGATTGGCCATGGCATCCCTGTTGATGACCTTCTCGACGGGATGGCCGAGCAACAACTTCTTGATCGGCAGTTCCTGCTTCTTGCCGGAAAGCGTGCGCGGAATCTCGGCGACCGCAAAGATCTCGTTGGGCAGAAAGCGCCGCGACAGGCCGGCCTCGATCGCCTTGTTGATCCGCGCCTGCATCGCTGCGTCGAGCGTGAAGCCGTCGCGCAGCACCACGAACAGGGGCATGTAGCTCTCGCGCCCGAGGTATTCGAGGTCGACCACCATGGAGTCCAGAACCTCGGGCAGCGCCTCGATCGCGGAATAGAGCTCGCTGGTCCCCATGCGCAGGCCGTGGCGGTTGATGGTCGCATCGCTCCGGCCATAGATGACGCAGGAGCCGTCCGGGTTGATCGTCAGCCAGTCGCCATGCCGCCACACCGGTCCGCGGCCCGAGCCGTCGAAATTGTCGGGATAGGTCTCGAAGTAGCTCGCGCGATAGAGTGCATCGCCGGCATCGTTCCAGAACCGCAGCGGCATCGACGGCAGCGGCTCGGTGCAGACGAGCTCGCCGACCTCGCCCGTGACGGCGCGCCCCCGCTCGTCGAAGGCTTCCACCGCGCAGCCGAGCAGGCGGCACTGCATCGCGCCCGGCGTCTGCGGCAGCTCGCGGTTGCCGCCGATGAAGGCGCCGGCAAAGTCGGTGCCGCCCGAGATGTTCGCCCACCAGATATCCGTCTGCGCCCGGCTGCCGTTGAGCCTGGCAAGCGCCGCAAAGCGCGCGTTGAACCAGGCCTGGGTGTCGGCGCTGAGCGGCGAGCCGGTCGAGCCGAGCGCGCGCAGTCGCGAGAGATCGCCGACGGACGTCAGGTCGATCTCGGCCTTCGCACAGCTTGCAAAGAATGCCGCGCCCGCACCGAAAAAGGTGGCTCGGCTATCGGCGACGAAGCGCCACAGCGTCGTCCAGTCCGGCTTGTCCTTCGGGCCTGACGGACTGCCGTCGAACAGGCAGCAGGTCGTGCCGTTGAGGAGCCCGTTGACCTGGCAATTCCACATGATCCAGCCGGTCGAGCTGTACCAATGGAAGCGCTCGCCGAACGAGTTGGGCTGGTAGCTGCAGCCGATGTCGTTGTGCAGGCTAAGCAGCGGCAGGGCGACGATCACGACGCCGCCATGGCTGTGAACGATCGGCTTGGGCAGCCCCGTCGTTCCGCTGGAATAGACGATCCAGAGCGGATGATCGAACGGCAGCCAGACAGGCTCGAAGGCGTCGATCGCAGCACCGGTGCCCGCAAGGATGGTGGAGAGCAGGGCCTCCGATGTCGCTTCGCTCGCATTGCCCTGCAGGATGACGTGTTCGACCGAAGGCAGCGACCGCCTGAGCTCGTCGATCACGGCCCGGCGGTCGTGGCGCCGACCGGCATAGCTGACGGCGTCGCAGGCGATCAGCACCTTGGGCTCGATCTGCTTGAAGCGATCGATCACCGCGGGTGCGGCCATGTCGGGCGCGCAGACGCTCCAGATCGCGCCGATGCTGGCGGCAGCGAGAAACCCGATGATGGTCTCCGGAATGTTCGGCAGGTAGGCCGCGACGCGATCCCCGGGGCCGACACCTTTGTCCTTGAGATGAAGGGCAAGGGCTGCAACCTTGCGGCGCAGCTCCGGCCAGCTGGTCTCGCTCAGCACGCCGTCCTCGCCGCTGCTCACGATCGCGGGCAGGCCTGCCTGGTGCGCGGCGTGGACGTGCCGGAACACTTGCTGCACGTAATTCGCCGACGCGCCGGGAAACCAGACCGCGCCCGGCATCTTCCTGGCAGTCAGCACCGCATCGAACGGCGTCGGCGACTTCAGATCGAAATAGTCCCAGATGCTGCGCCAGAACGCCTCGATGTCGGTGACCGACCAGCGCCTCAGCTCTTCGTAGCCGGAGAAGCTCAGGCCGCGGTGTTCTTGCAGCCAGCGGCGGTAAAGGGTGATCTGGGGGACGAAAGATGCTGTCATGGTCGTCGGCTTGCGTTGGCGCGGGACGGCGGTGCGGTGGAAGCTCTCACTATAGCAGAAGTCGCCTGTCAGGTGCGCGTCTCAACCTCGTCCCGGGCCTCCAGCTTCGCCCGCAGCGCCTTGACCACGCGATCGACGGTTGCGATGTCCTTGACCGACAGCCCATCCGACAGATCGTTGATCCAGGGCGCTTGCAGCTCCATCGCCGCGTCGAAGGCACGCTTTCCTTTCTCCGTCAGCACGACGAGTTGCGCCCGCCGGTGATGCGGGTTGGTCTCGAAGGCGACCAGACCTTCTTTCTCCAGGTCGTTGATGATGCGCTGCACGTTCTGGCGGTTGGCGCCGAGGTCGCGCGCTAGCCATGCCACTGGCTGCGGCCGCTCGGCCGTGATGATGGCACCGAGGATCTGCCATCGGGCGCTGGTCAGCCCGAGACCGGCGACCAGCCGGTCGCCGGAGGTCAGGATCAGGCTGTTCAGCCTGAAGAGATCGAGGATCAGGCCGGTGAGGGCCTCGCCGGCCGGCGTTCGCCTGGTCTTTCTCATCCGTCACCATAAATCAGAGTTGACATCATGATGTCAATTACCATACAATTACATTGTGCCAGATTGGTACTATAATTTCAATTTGACGAGGTGTGTCATGTCCCTGCTGCGCCCTCTGGACCCGGCCTTTCCGATCGACCGCCAGGTCTCGATCGATGCCAGCCCTGTCGTGCTGGTGAACGTGTTCACGCTGGAACCGGCCGACGAGGAGAGCTTTCTAAAGGTCTGGGAGGATGACGCCGCCTTCATGAAGCGCCAGCCGGGCTTCATCTCCACCCAGCTTCACCGCGCGATCGGCGAAAGCCCGACCTATCTGAACTACGCGGTCTGGCAATCGACCGCCGACTTCCGCGCCGCCTTCACCCATCCGCAGTTCAGGGCGAAGCTTTCGGCCTATCCGTCCTCGGCGGTCGCGTCCCCGCATCTGTTCCAGAAGGTCGCGGTCTCAGGCATCTGCGTCGCCTGAGACGCGCGTGATCCGGACCCGAAGGGCCGCGTTGGCGCAAAGTGTGCAGCGGTTTTCCGAAAGGATCATGCTCAAGGAAAGACATCCGGCAGCCGTGCGCCGCGGCCAGGCGTCAAGCTGCGCGGACGCCGGCAATGAAGCTGCCGACCTCATGGGACAGCTGCTCGGCCTGCTTGGACAGGTTCGACGCTGCCGACAGCACCCGGCCGGCGGCGTTGCCGGTCTCGTTTGCGGCTGCGCCGACGCCGTCGATATTGGCCGTGACGTCCTTGGTGGCCTTGGCCGTCTGGGTGACGTTGCGCGCGATCTCGCTGGTGGCCGCGCCCTGTTGCTCGATCGCCGAGCCGATGGTCGCCGCGATCATGCTGACTTCCTCGATGGTTGCCGTGATGCCGGCGATGGCCTCGACGGCTTCCTTGGTCGCGCCCTGGATCTGGCCGATGCGGGTGCCGATCTCCTTGGTCGCATCGGCCGTCTGGCTTGCGAGGCTTTTCACCTCGGAGGCCACGACCGCAAATCCCCTGCCGGCATCGCCGGCGCGCGCCGCTTCGATGGTTGCGTTGAGCGCCAGCAGGTTGGTCTGGGCGGCGATCGAGGAGATCAGTTCGGCGACATGCTCGATCTGCTGGGCGCCGTCGGCGAGCGCGCGCACGATCGTGTCGGTGCGACGCGCGTTCTCCACCGCGCGCGCGGTGACGCTGGCGGACTGCGCCACCTGCCGGCTGATCTCGCCGATCGACGAGGATAGCTCTTCGGCCGCCGACGCGACCGTCTGCACCCGCATCGCGGCTTCGCCTGCCGCCGAACCGACGGCGGACGCGCGCTGATTGGCTTGCTCCGCAGTCGTGGTCATCGACTTCGCCGTCGTCTCGAGGCTCTGCGAGCCGGAGGCCATCAACCCGACCAGCTGCCCGACCGAGGCATCAAAACGGTCGGCAAGGGCGATCAGCGCGTCGCGCTTCTCTCTCTCACTGCGGGCCTTGGTCGCGTCCTGCTCGGCCTCCAGATTGCGCGCGGTCATCGCGGTCTGGCGCAACACCTCCAGCGTCTCGGCCATGCGGCCGATCTCGTCGCCGCGATCGGTTTCCTCGACGGGCTGATCGAGCCGGCCTGCGGCGATGTCCTGCATACGGTCCTTCTGGCGGCCGAGCGCGCCGAGGATGTCACGGGCAATGAACCAGGAGAGCAGGCCCATCAGCGCGAGCAGGCCGGCGCCGACGGCGCCCAGGTGCAGCAGCAGCGCGTTCACGTCGGCATCGATGTCGTCCATGTAGAGCCCGTAGCTCATGACGATGCCCCAGGGCGCAAAGAAGCGCGCATAGGCGATCTTGCCGACGGCGACATCCTGGCCGGGGCGAGGATAGGCATAGACGAACGCGCTGCCCTCCGGCCTTGCCTTGGCCGCGCCGAACTGGAGATCGGAGATCAGCGTGCCGTTCGCGAGCCTGCCGCCGGTGATCTTGCCCTCCGTCTCCGGCTTGCCGACGTTCACGAAGGTCGTGGTGTCAGGAAGATAGACGACCGGATAGCCCTGGCCGCCGGCGAAGGTCATGTGGTGGGCGCGCTGGTGAAGCTGCGCCAGCGCCTCCGCTTGCGTCATCTTGCCGGCCGCAACGTCATCCTGCAACGATTGCGCCAACCCCATCAGCATGTCCGTCGCCTCGCGCATCTGCGCAATGCGGTCCTCGATCATGCGGTTCTTGCTGAGCGAGGCCGATACGGCAACGATGGCGAAGGCGGTGACGGCTGCAAGCACCACGATGCTTGCAAGCTTGGTGCGGATCTTGAGATGGCTGAGCAGCTTCATGACGGCCTCGGCAGCAAGGGGGACTTGCTACTCGGATACCATCAGTCGCCTTACCAATCGTGAACGCGCGGAAGTTGTAGCAGGTTGTAGACCAAGCTCTGGACGCGTTGCACCTCGGCTGCCGTGCCGCAGCGCCTCGACCGGGATGGGAAAGCGCAGCGCGCCAGGATGGGTCGAGGGTTTGCGAGGAATCACAAGGTCTGCCGCGCCGCGCGACCGGCAGCAGCGAGAGTTGATCGGCGAGGCGCTGGCCGATGGTCTCGGCCGGCAGCTACGGCGATGCTGCGTCAATGCCTCAAGGCCGGCACCACCAGGAACGGAATCATCCCGAGCACGACGGCGACCAGCGCGAAGGCAAGCATGGGATTGTAGCTGTGGGTGAGATCGTGGATCAGGCCGCCGCTCCAGGAGCCGACGGCCGACCCGAGGCCGGACCCGATGGAGATGCTGCCATAGATGGTGCCGACGCGGTTGCCCCGGAACAGCTTCATCGCGGTTGCCGAGAGCAGGGGGCCGCGCGAGCCGATCATGCTGCCGAAGCAGACGACGAAGCCGGTGAGCAGCCAGAGATTCGGATACCATTGCAGCGCCCACAGCATGACGATGCCGATGATGGAGAGCGCGTAGGAGAACAGCACCGACGGCCTGCGCCCGATCAGCCCGTCCAGCGAGGAGACGCCGAGCATGCCGAACAGCAGCACGACGCCGGAGAAGCCCCAGGCGGTCGCGGCCTGCAGCGGCGGAAAGCCGGCCTCGACCAGATAGGCCACGACCTGCGGGGAGATCGCGTACATGCCGATGGCGGTGAAGAAGAAGGTCGCGAACAGGGCCCAGAAGGCGTGGTGGCGCATGGCGGCGGCGAGCGTCCAGCCTTCGCCCTCGAAGCTTTCCGCCGATTTCTTCACCACATACGGCGAGCCGCCGGCAAACAGCCGCCACGGCAGCAGCAGGAGCGGAACGAGCACGACGAGCGCAAGGCCGCCGAAAAACTGATAGGCGCCGCGCCAGCCGATGCGGTCGATCAGGATCTGCGAGGCCGGCAACAGGAGCAGCACGCCGGCGCCGGTCGCGGAATAGACCACGGCCATCGCGGTGGGCAGCTTCGGGCCGAACCAGCGGCCGAGCAGGATGGAATTCGGCACGTTGCCGATGAAGGCGATGCCGACACCGACGGCGAGACCGATGCTCAGCTGGAACTGCCAGAGCTGGGTGGCAAAACTTGCGAACAGGAACGAGCCGCCGAGCAGGAGCAGCCCGAGCGTATAGACCGAGCGCGGCCCGGAGATATCGAACAGCCGTCCGATCAGGGGCGCCGACAGGCCGCCGGCCAGCGCGCAAAGCGAATAAACCGACACGACCTGGGCGCGGTCCCAGCCGAAATTTTCCGAAATCGGCTTGAGGAAGACCGTGAAGCTCTCGCCGAGCCCGCGTCCCAGCACCGAAAGCGCAAAGCACAGCGCGAGCACGATCAACGCAACACGCGCCGGCCTGGCCGGCACTGTGGCAAGTTCCTCCCGCGGCGTGTTCTGATCCATTGCCGACAGGGAGCGCGCTTCATGCCCGCCGAGCAAGGGGAGAAAACGAATGGGCCTATGCAGGCTTGAGCAGGACGTGACGCTTCTTGCCGAGCGACAGCTTGATCACGCCTTCGGGGGTGAGATTCGCGTCCGTCAGCGTCATGCGCTCGTCGGTGACCGAGGCGTCGTTGACGCGCAAGCCGCCGCCCTTGATCTGCCGCCGCGCTTCGCCGTTCGATGCGACGAGACCCGCCTTCACGAACGCTGCCAGCACGCCGAAGCCGGCCGCAAGTTCACCTTGCGGAATTTCTACCGTCGGCAGGTTCTCCGCGATGGCGCCTTCCTCGAAGGTCTGCCGCGCCGTCTCCGCCGCCTGCCGCGCGGCGTCGGCGCCGTGGAGCAGGGTGGTTGCGGCATCGGCGAGCGCCTTCTTGGCCTCGTTGATCTCGGCGCCTTGCAGGGCCGCCAGCCGGTTGATCTCGGTCAGCGGCAGCGTCGTGAACAGCTTGAGGAAGCGCACCACGTCGGCGTCCTCGACATTGCGCCAGTACTGCCAGAAATCGTAGGGCGAAAACTGGTCGGCGTTGAGCCACACCGCGCCCTGCGCGGTCTTGCCCATCTTGGCGCCGGAGGCCGTGGTCAGCAGGGGCGTGGTCAGCGCAAACAATTGCGCGGTGCCCATGCGGCGGCCGAGATCGACGCCCATGATGATGTTGCCCCATTGGTCGGAGCCGCCCATCTGCAGCCGGCAGCCCGTGCGCTGGAACAGTTGCACGAAGTCGTAGGCCTGGCAGATCATGTAGTTGAACTCGATGAAGCTCATTTCCTGCTCGCGCTCCAGGCGCAGGCGCACGGAGTCCATGGTCAGCATGCGGTTGACCGAAAAATGCCGGCCGACGTCGCGCAGCATCTCGATCCAGTTGAGCTTGGTCAGCCATTCGGCATTGTCGAGCATGACGGCGTCGTGAGAGCCGGAACCATAATGCAGCACCTTGGCGAAGACGCCGCGGATGCTCGCCTTGTTGGCCTCGATCTCGGCCACGCTGCGGATCGCCCGGGTCTCGTCCTTGCCGGAGGGATCGCCGACCATGGTGGTGCCGCCGCCCATCAGCGTGATCGGCTTGTTGCCGGTCTGCTGCAGCCAATGCAGCATCATCATGGTCAAATAGTTGCCGATATGCAGCGACGGAGCGGTGCAATCGTAGCCGACATAGGCGATGGCCTCGCCCTTTGCGGCCAGCGCATCCAGGCCCTCGAAGTCGGAGCATTGATGAATGAAGCCGCGCTCTTGCAGCACATTCAGAAAATCAGATCTAAAGGCACTCATCTGTCCGGGGGCCTGATCATTCTTGTTTTACGGTATTTGCAGCAAAATTCGCGGGAACCGGTCGCCCGGACTGCCGCGGCTGCTGGCGCTGTGGCATTATAAGATGTGTTGCCCTGGCACAAGCAGGGTGGCACAGGCTGGGCGTCCGGGGTAGGACTCGCGAGGCTCGCTAGCGCGATGATGTTGACTGCGATCGGTTTGATGAGCGGCACCTCGCTGGACGGGGTGGACGTCGCCTTGATTGAAACCGACGGCAAGCGGGTTGCCTCGCTCGGGCCCTCCGGCTACCGGCCCTATAGCGAGGCCGAGCGGAAGCTGCTCCGCCAGGCACTCGTCGAGGCGGTCCATCTGTCGCAGCGCGATGCCCGGCCGGGCGTGCTGGCGGAGGCCGAGCGGGTGGTCACGCAGGCGCATGCCGAGGCGGTCAAGGCCTTCACCGCCCAGAACCACCTCGCCGGCGAAGAGATCGATATTGTCGGCTTCCACGGCCAGACCGTCCTGCACCGGCCCGAGCGGCGGCTGACGGTGCAGATCGGCGACGCCGCCGCTTTGGCCAAGGCCATCCACATTCCCGTGATGCACGATTTCCGCGCCGCCGACGTCGCCGCCGGAGGGCAGGGGGCGCCCTTCGTCCCGGTCTACCACCGTGCGCTGGCCCAGTCGCTGGAGCGGGAGGGGCCGATCGTGGTGGTCAATATCGGCGGCGTCTCCAACATCACCTATATCGACGGCAACGACGCGCTGATTGCCTGCGATACCGGGCCGGGCAATGCGCTGATCGACGATCATGTCTACCGCACCATCGGCCAGCCTTTTGACTGCGATGGCCGCTTTGCCGCGCAGGGTCGGGTCAACGTGGTCTGGGTGGCGCGCACGCTGAACCATCCCTTTTTCTTGAAGCCGCCGCCCAAATCGCTCGACCGCAACGATTTTGCCCATGTCGATCTCGGCGACATGACGCCGGCCGATGGTGCGGCGACGCTCACGGCGCTGACCGCGGGCGCCATCGCCAAGATCGTGCCGCTGCTGCCCAAGGTGCCGAAAAGCTGGATCATCTGCGGCGGCGGCGCCCGCAACCACACCATGATGCGGATGCTGCGGGAAAAGCTGGCGCCTGCAACCGTCGAGGCGGCGGACGCGCTCGGCTGGTCGGCCGACGCGATCGAGGCCCAGGCCTTCGGCTTTCTTGCGGCGCGCGGCCTCAAGGGCCTGCCGCTGAGCTATCCGACGACGACGGGCGTGCCTATGCCGATGACGGGCGGGGTGATCGCGCGGCCTTGACAGGTTCATGCAGATGCATTTAGTTTAATGCAGTTGCATGAATAAGGTTGGCCCATGCCTGTGCTCAAGCTGATCAGCCACAAGCTCTGTCCCTATGTGCAGCGCGCGGTGATCGCACTGACCGAGAAGGGCGTTGCGTTCGAGCGGATCGACATCGATCTCGCCAACAAGCCGGACTGGTTCCTCAAGGTATCGCCGCTTGGGAAGACTCCGGTGCTCCTGGTCGGCGAGCATGCGATCTTCGAATCCGCCGTGATCCTCGAATATCTGGAGGAGACGCAGACCAATCCGCTGCACCCGGCCGATCCGCTTGCCCGCGCCGAGCATCGGAGCTGGATCGAATTCGGCTCAGCCGTACTCAACGACATCGCGGGGCTCTATACCGCGCCGGACGAGGCCGTCTTCAAAACGAAGGCTTCGCAGCTGGCGCAGAAATTCGCGCGGCTGGAGGCGCGCGTAGCCGCGACGCCATGGTTCGACGGCGAAAAGCTCTCGTTGGTCGACGCCGTCTTTGGTCCGGTGTTCCGCTATTTCGACGTGTTCGATGCAATCGGCGATTTCGAGATTCTCGCCGACAAGCCGAAGATCGCGCACTGGCGCGCTTCGCTCGCCGCGCGGCCCTCCGTGAGGTCCGCCGTCAGCACCGACTACCCGGCACTGCTCCGCGAGTTTCTGATCCGGCGCAATTCCTTCATCTCGGGGCTTATCATGCAGGCGGCGGCCTAAGTCGCGATCTCGGCCGCCATCTCCGCGAGTGTCGCAACCGTGTTCATGTTGCGCGCGGTGCCGGACTTGGCTGCAGCGATCACCAGCTTGGATTTGCCCATCCCCGAGGGATACTGCACATAAATCTCGCGCCGCCCGAGCCTGATCTCCTCGTCCAGCCGGCCGCGGATACCTGCAAGCGTATCGGCCGGCGGCGCTTTGTCGAGAAAGATAGCGACCGTGTGGTTCGGCTTCGCCTTGGGAAAGGGATTTTGAGCCGCGACCTCCGCTATCTCGGCCGCGCTGCGCACGATGACGCCGACGGGCCGGCCGGCATAGGCCTCGAGCCGCTTCTCGAGCGCCGCCTTGATGGCGGCTTCCGACTTGCGGCTTGTGAACACGACGTTGCCGCTTGCGATATAGGTGCGCACGCCGGAGAAGCCGAGCTCCTCGCACATGCGTTTGAGCTCGCTCATCGGAAGCTTGCCGGTACCGCCGACATTGACGGCCCGCAGCAGCGCGACAAACGAGCCCACCGTGCAAATCTCTGGGTCAGCGCACGTTGGCGAGCCGCATGTCGAGATAGGCGGTGATGGTCTCCATCAGCGGCTCGAGCTTGCCATCGAAGAAATGATTGGCGCCGGGGATCACCTGCTGGTCGATCACGATGCCCTTCTGGGTCTTCAGCTTCTCGACCAGGGTATTGACGTCCTTGGGCGGCACCACCGCATCCTTCTCGCCATGCACGATCAGTCCGGAGGACGGGCAGGGCGCGAGGAAGGAGAAGTCGTAGAGATTGGCGGGGGGCGCGATCGAGATGAAGCCTTCGACCTCGGGGCGGCGCATCAGGAGCTGCATGCCGATCCAGGCGCCGAACGAAAAGCCTGCGACCCAGCAGGCGCGCGCCTCGGGGTTGATGGTCTGCGCCCAGTCGAGCGCGGACGCCGCGTCCGAAAGCTCGCCGGTGCCATGGTCGAACGAGCCCTGGCTGCGGCCGACGCCGCGAAAGTTGAAGCGCAGCACCGAGAAGCCGCGATGGGCAAAGGCGTAGTAGCACTGGTAGACGATCTGGTGATTCATCGTGCCGTGAAACTGCGGATGCGGATGCAGGATCATCGCGATCGGCGCGTTCTTCTGCTTGGCCGGATGGTAACGGCCCTCGAGGCGGCCCGCAGGACCGTTGAAAATGACTTCAGGCATCAGTGAACCCTTAAAGGTACCTTTGGGTGAGACATCAGCCGACTTCCTGCTTGTTTCATCTGGCGCTCCGCCGACGAAACCTTGCCCGTCGAAAGTGGTGATTTGGCGCAGCGAAACGCGAGTGGCGCGAGCGACGTGTCCTGTGAACCGGAGGCGTGCCTTCTAACATGGAGCAAGGGGCAAAAAGCAAGCATCTTGAGCATCCCTCAATGCGTTCGAGACGTTGGCTTTTTGCTGGTTGCCGGAGCGAGCGCTGATTACCAATTGCGTCTCGCGCCCGGGAGCTGCACATGTGCCGCACGGGAGCGCCGCTGCGATGGAGGTATTATAAAACCGCATGACCGCCCGCGTCTACCTTGACTGGAACGCGACGACGCCGCTGCGCCCGGAGGCGCGGGCGGCGATGGCGGCGGCGTGGGACCTTGCCGGGAACCCATCCTCGGTCCATGCCGAGGGCCGGCAGGCGCGCCGGCTGGTGGAGGAGGCGCGGGCGGCCGTTGCCGCAGCCGTCGGCGCCCTGCCGCGGAACGTGGTGTTCACCTCCTGCGGAACCGAGGCCAATGCCCTGGCGCTGGCGCCCGGGCTGCGCAGCGGTGCCTGTGGACCGGTCCAGCGGCTCCTGGTCTCTGCGGTCGAGCACGCGTCGGTGCTCGCGGGCGGGCGGTTTGCACCGGAGGCCGTTGCCAGAATTACGGTAACCCGGTCCGGGGTGCTCGATCTCGACGGTCTGCGCCGTCAGCTGGCCTCCGGTCCCCCGGCCCTGGTCTCGATCATGGCTGCCAATAACGAGACCGGCGCACTTCAACCGGTTCGTGAAGCCGGTGAGATCGTCCATGAGGCCGGCGGCCTGCTGCATGTCGATGCGATTCAGGCTTTCGGAAAAATATCATTTGATATCAACGGGGTGGGTGCGGATCTTGCGACGCTGTCGGCGCACAAGATCGGCGGTCCCAAGGGCGTGGGCGCGCTGGTGGTGGCAGATCGTCTCGTCGGCGTGGAGCCCGTCTTGCGTGGCGGCGGCCAGGAACTGGGGCGCCGGGCCGGCACGGAGAATGTCGCGGGCATTGCGGGTTTCGGGGCGGCGGTCAAAGCGGCGATGGCGGGCCGGGACGCGGAGGCCGGGCGGATCCAGTCCCTGCGCGACCGGCTGGAGCGGGGTTTGCGGCAGAGCGAGGGCTTAACCCTGTTCTCGGAAGAGGTTGCCCGCCTGCCGAACACCACGCTATTCACCGCGCCAGGGCTGAAGGCCGAAACCGCCGTGATCGGCTTCGATCTCGAGGGCATCGCAGTCTCCTCGGGCTCTGCCTGTTCTTCAGGCAAAGTGCAGCCGTCGCACGTCCTCCAGGCCATGGGATTCGTTGATCAGATGGCGCAGGGCGCCGTGCGGCTCAGTCTGGGCTGGTCCACGTCCGAGGCAGACATTGATTACTGCCTTAAGGCTTGGCGAAAGCTCGCAAGTGCCTTACTTAGGGGTTAGCGACGAAACACGGCTTGAACGGTTCTAAGCGCGTGATTTGCTCGCTAAAGCATCGCAATGGTCCCCCGAAGGGGACTGTCCACCGCGGTCCTTGAAACCGCGAGCGGAGGATGGAATGCCAGCCGTACAAGAGACGGTCGACCGGGTGCGCCGGATCGACGTCGACCAATATCGATATGGGTTCGAGACGATCATCGAATCCGACAAGGCCCCGAAGGGCCTGTCGGAGGACACGGTTCGGTTCATCTCGGCCAAGAAGAACGAGCCGGAGTGG
>DATGMN010000083.1:0-7961 GCA_035293585.1 Bradyrhizobium sp.
GCTGAACCCGAAGAGCTTTGACGGCCGCGGCAACTATTCGCTCGGCCTCAAGGAGCACATCATCTTCCCGGAGATCGATTTCGAGAAGGCCGGGGAGTCGTGGGGCATGGACATCACGGTGTGCACCACCGCGCGCACCGACGAAGAGGCGCGTGCCCTGTTGACCGCATTAAATTTCCCGTTCCGGCAGTGAGCCGCTGAAAAGCGTCTCAAACGCGGATACGTAAGGAGCCAAGCATGGCAAAGAAGAGTTCGATCGAGAAGAACAACCGGCGCAAGCGGATGTCCAAGAATGCGGCGCCCAAGCGGGCGAGGCTCAAGGCCATCATCGCCGACAAGACCAAGCCGATGGAGGAGCGCTTCGCCGCGACCCTGAAGCTTGCGGAAATGCCGCGCAATTCGTCGACGACCCGGATTCGCAACCGTTGCGAGCTGACCGGGCGCCCGCGCTCGAACTATCGCAAGAACAAGCTGTCGCGCATCGCGCTGCGAGAACTCGGCTCCAAGGGCCTGGTTCCCGGGCTCGTGAAGTCGAGCTGGTAAGGAGGGTCGGAAAGCATGTCTACGCACGATCCAATCAGCGATCTGATCACCCGCATCCGCAACGCGCAGATGCGCTCGAAGTCGAAGGTGACGACCCCGGGCTCCAAGATGCGCGCGAGCGTCCTCGAGGTGCTGAAGTCGGAGGGCTATATCCGCGGCTACGCCTCGGTCGAGCATTCCTCGGGCCGCAGCGAACTCGAGATCGAGCT
The DNA here is from genome assembly GCA_035293585.1 of Bradyrhizobium sp. Taxonomy (GTDB): domain Bacteria; phylum Pseudomonadota; class Alphaproteobacteria; order Rhizobiales; family Xanthobacteraceae; genus Bradyrhizobium. The sequence continues at coordinate 753 of DATGMN010000083.1, forward strand.
GAAATATTTCGATGGCGAGCCCGTCATCCGCGAGATCGAGCGGGTCTCCAAGCCCGGTCGCAGGGTCTACACCTCGGTGAAGAACCTGCCGCGGGTCAACAACGGGCTCGGCATTTCGGTGCTGTCGACGCCGAAGGGAATCATGGCCGACCACGCCGCGCGCGAAGCGAATGTGGGCGGTGAAGTTCTCTTTACGGTGTTCTGAGAAGGGATTTTTGAGCCATGTCACGTATTGGCAAGAGGCCCGTGGCGGTGCCGTCCGGTGTGACTGCAACCGTCGACGGCCAGACCGTCAAGATGAAGGGGCCGAAGGGCCAGCTTCAGTTCATCGTCCATGACGATGTCGAGGTGAAGTTCGCGAACGGCCAGGTGACGGTTGCACCGCGCCACGAGACCAACCGTGCGCGGGCCCTGTACGGCACGGCGCGGGCTCAGATCGCGAACCTCGTCGCCGGCGTCACCAAGGGCTTCGAGAAGAAGCTCGAGATCACCGGCGTCGGCTACCGCGCCGCGATGCAGGGCAAGAACCTGCAGCTCGCGCTCGGCTACAGCCACGACGTGGTGTTCCCGATCCCGGAAGGCATCACCATCGCGGTGCCGAAGCCGACCGAGATCACCATCACCGGCACCGACGTCCAGCGCGTCGGCCAGGTGGCGGCCGAGATCCGCGCCTTCCGCCCGCCGGAGCCCTATAAGGGCAAGGGCGTGAAGTATGTCGACGAATTCATCTTCCGCAAGGAAGGCAAGAAGAAGTAACGGAGCCGGTCATGTCCAGAAACAAGGTCACGAATGCCCGGCGCAAGCAGCGCGTTCGGCTGGCGTTGCGTCGCTCCGCGGGCGGCCGTCCCCGGCTCTCCGTGTTCCGCTCGTCCAAGCACATCTACGCCCAGGTGATCGACGATCAGAAGGGCGAGACGCTGGCGTCCGCGTCCTCGCTCGAGAAGGAGATGCGCGGCAACACCGGCGCCGACATCGACGCGGCGAAGGCGGTCGGCAAGCTTCTGGCCGAGCGCGCGGTGAAGAAGGGCGTCAAGGAAGTGGTGTTCGACCGCGGCGGCTATCTCTATCACGGCCGCGTCAAGGCGCTGGCGGATGCGGCGCGCGAGAGCGGGCTCAGCTTCTAAGGCAACAGATTTCGGATTGAAGGACAGGGGCGCTAGGCCTCTTTTAGAGATTGGAAAGAACCATGGCAGCGGAACGCGAACGCGGCGGACGCGAACGGAGCAGGGAGCGCGAGGAGCGCGACAGCGAGTTCGTCGACAAGCTGGTCCACATCAATCGCGTGGCGAAGGTCGTCAAGGGCGGCAAGCGCTTCGGCTTTGCGGCGCTGGTCGTCATCGGCGACCAGAAGGGCCGGGTCGGCTTCGGCCACGGCAAGGCGCGCGAGGTGCCGGAGGCGATCCGCAAGGCAACCGACGCCGCCAAGCGCAATCTGACCCGCGTCGCGCTGCGCGAGGGCCGCACCCTGCATCACGACATCGCCGGCCGTCATGGCGCCGGCCGCGTCTATCTGCGTGCGGCGCCCGCCGGCACCGGCATCATCGCCGGCGGCCCGATGCGCGCGGTGTTCGAGACGCTCGGCATCCAGGACGTGGTGGCGAAGTCGATCGGCTCCTCCAACCCGTACAACATGGTGCGCGCGACCTTCAACGCGCTGAAGCACCAGGATAGCCCGCGTTCGGTCGCGGCGCGTCGCAACATCAAGGTGTCCACCCTGCAGGCCCGTCGCGTCGGCGGCGATGCCGAGGCAGCGGCGGACTAATTCACCCTTTCGGAGTTTAGGACAATGGCCGCTAAGACGATCAAGGTCGAACAGACCGGCAGCCCGATCCGCCGCCACCACTCGCAGCGGTCGACGCTGATCGGGCTCAAGCTCAACCGCATCGGCCGCGTTTCCGAGCTGCCGGACACCCCGGCGGTGCGCGGCATGATCGAAAAAGTTCATCATCTCGTTCGCGTCGTCGACGAGAAGTAAGAAACAGGAGAAGGGCGATGAAGCTCAGCGAGATCGCCGACAATGCCGGCGCGCGCAAGAAGCGCATGCGCGTCGGCCGTGGCATCGGTTCCGGCAAGGGCAAGACCTCGGGCCGCGGCGGCAAGGGCCAGACCGCGCGTTCGGGCGTGCGCATCAAGGGTTTTGAAGGCGGCCAGATGCCCTTGCATCGCCGCCTGCCCAAGCGCGGCTTCAACAACGTGTTCCGGGTCGAATATTCCGAGATCAATCTCGATCGGCTGCAGGAGGCGATCGACGCCAAGCAGCTCGATACGGGCGCGGTGATCAACGCCGAGGCGCTGGTGAAGGCCGGCGTGCTCAGGCGCGCTCTGGGTGGCGTCCGGCTGCTCGGCCGCGGCGAGATCAAGGCGAAGGTCAATATCGAGGTGCACGGCGCCTCGAAGTCGGCCATTGCCGCGGTCGAGAAGGCCGGCGGCTCGGTCAAGCTGCTCGCACCTGCGAAGGACGACGGCGAGGCGGCGTAAAATCTGCGTCATCGTCCGCGGCGGCGGACGACGGCGGCGGGTTTGCGATGGACTTATCGAAGCCGAGCACCAAATACTGTCCGGCGTCTGCCTGATGTCCCGCATCCAGCGGTCATGAAGGCGCAAGGGCGGCGGGAAGAGAGTCAAGAGATGGCTTCAGCAGCGGAACAACTGGCGGCAAACCTCAATTTCGGCGCCTTCGCCAAGGCCGACGAGCTCAAGAAGCGCATCTGGTTCACCCTCGGTGCGCTCCTGGTCTACCGGCTCGGCACCTACATTCCGCTACCCGGCATCGATCCCACCATCTGGGAGCAGGTCTTCAAGACCCAGTCCGGCGGCATCCTCGGCATGTTCAACATGTTCGCCGGCGGCGGCATCCACCGCATGGCGATCTTTGCCCTGAACATCATGCCGTACATCTCGGCATCGATCATCATTCAGCTCCTGACCACGGTTTCCCCGCAGCTCGAAGCGCTGAAGAAGGAAGGCGAGGCCGGCCGCAAGACCCTGAACCAGTACACCCGCTATCTCACGGTGCTGCTCGCCGCGTTCCAATCCTATGGCATTGCGGTGGGTCTCGAGGGCGCCGGCAACGTCGTCAGCGATCCCGGGCTATTCTTCCGCATCTCGACGGCGATTACACTGAGCGGCGGCACCATCTTCCTGATGTGGCTCGGCGAGCAGATCACCTCGCGGGGCATCGGCAACGGCATTTCGCTGATCATCCTCTCCGGCATCGTCGCCGAGCTGCCGTCGGCGCTCGCCAACATGCTGGAACTCGGTCGCCAGGGCGCGCTGTCGACCGGGCTGATCCTGATCGTCATCATCATGGCGATCGCGGTGATCGCCTTCATCGTGTTCATGGAGCGCGCCCAGCGCCGGTTGCTGATCCAGTATCCGAAGCGCCAGGTCGGCAACAAGATGTTCGAGGGCCAGTCCTCGCATCTGCCGCTCAAGCTCAACACCTCGGGCGTGATCCCGCCGATTTTCGCCTCGTCGCTGCTGCTGCTGCCGACCACGGTCGCCAATTTCAACGCCGGCAAGGGGCCGGAATGGTTCCAGTGGATCACGACTCAGCTCGGCCACGGCCGGCCGCTGTTCCTGGTGCTGTATCTGGCGCTGATCGTGTTCTTCGCGTTCTTCTACACCGCGATCGTGTTCAACCCGACCGAGACGGCCGACAACCTCAAGAAGCACGGCGGTTTCATCCCGGGCATTCGTCCCGGCGAGCGCACCGCGGAATATATCGACTACGTTCTGTCGCGTATCACCGTGCTCGGCGCGATTTATCTTGCGATCGTCTGCCTGATACCCGAAATTCTGATTTCCTACGCGTCGGTGCCGTTCTACTTTGGTGGGACGTCGCTTTTGATCGTGGTCAGTGTCACCATGGACACCGTGGCGCAGGTTCAGGGCTATCTGCTCGCCCATCAATATGAGGGGCTGATCAGGAAGTCGAAATTGAGAGGGCGCCGCCGCTAGGCGTGGGGCGCCGGGGACCCATAACAACGGGGCCGTTACGACCCGTAACGACGGGCCGTTAGGACCCAAACAATAGGTGAGTTTCGCTCACCGATCGCCGGGGGGCGAACACCGATGAGACTGATTCTTCTGGGACCGCCGGGCTCTGGCAAGGGCACCCAGGCACAGCGGCTGGTCGAGCGGTACGGCATCGTCCAGCTCTCCACCGGAGAGATGCTGCGTGCGGCGGTCGCCGCCGGCACGCCGGTCGGCCTGCAGGCCAAGGACATCATGGCGGCCGGCGGCCTCGTCTCGGACGAAATCGTGGTCAGCATCATTTCCGACCGCATCGATCAGCCCGACGCCAAGAACGGCTTCATTCTGGACGGCTTCCCGCGCACCGTGCCGCAGGCCGAAGCGCTGGACGAGCTCCTCAAGCACAAGCACATGAAGCTCGATGCGGTGATCGAGCTGCGCGTCAACGAGAGCGCGCTGCTCGCTCGGGTTGAGAAGCGGGCCGAAGAGACCAGGGCCCGCGGCGAGGAGGTCCGTCTGGACGATACGCCGGAGGTGCTGATCAAGCGCCTTGCGAGCTACCGCTCCCAGACGGAGCCGCTGATCCACTATTACTCGGAGCGCCGCAAGCTTTCGACCGTCGACGGCATGATGACCATCGAGGAGGTTACCCGCGCGATCAACCGAATCCTTCACGCGGTCGATGCGCTGCCCAGCAAGGCGGCGACAAGCTCCAGCTCCACCAAACGGGCCGCCGTTGGACCCAGGAAATCGGCCAAGAAGGCCGCCAAGGTGGCCAAGACCGGGAAGGCGGCCGCCAAGGGAACCGGCAAAAAAGCCGCAAAGGGCGCCCGGAAGGCGAGCGCTGGCGCGGCAAAAGGGCGTCCGGCGGCCAAAAAGGCCGCCAAAGCGGCCCGGAGAGCCGTCAAACGGGCGTCAGGAGCGGTCCGGAAGGGTGCCAAGAAGGCCGGGCGGGGACCGGCAAAAAAGCTCACGAAAAAGCGAGCTAAAGCCTAGGGGCGGTTGACGAAACGACCTTGAATCCATTAATAAGCGCGGCATCCATGTCGGATAGTTATTCAGACGATGCCTCGCCCCGAGGAAGCAGAGGGTAAGGCGTCGTGTTCGCGTTTGCGGACACCCGCTGCCCGAGATAGCAAGAACTTACAGCCGCCTCCTTGTGACAAGGACCGGCGACAGGAGAGAAGTCCGTGGCCCGTATTGCCGGCGTCAACATCCCGACCAACAAGCGCGTGCTGATCGCGCTCCAGTACATCCATGGCATCGGACCGAAGATCGCGTCCGACATCATCGAGAAGGTCAAGATCCCCGAGGATCGCCGCGTCAGCCAGCTCACCGATGCGGAAGTGCTGCAGATCCGCGAAGTCATCGACCGCGATTATGTGGTGGAGGGCGACCTTCGCCGCGAGACCGGCATCAACATCAAGCGGCTGATGGACCTCGGCTGCTATCGCGGCCTGCGTCATCGCCGCGGCCTGCCGGTGCGCGGCCAGCGCACCCACACCAATGCGCGCACGCGCAAGGGCCCGGCCAAGGCGATCGCCGGCAAGAAGAAGTAATTGGCGAATTGCGAGTGGCGAATGGCGAGTGGGGCACGAACCCTATTCGCTATTCGCCACTCACCATTCGCCCATCACAGGTGTAGCCGCTGGCATTACGGCGGCGTTTGAGATCTCTAGGAAAGGTTAGAAATGGGCAAGGAAGCCACCCGCGTCCGCCGTCGCGAGCGCAAGAACATCGCATCCGGCGTCGCGCATGTGAACTCGTCGTTCAACAACACGACCATCACCATCACCGACGCGCAGGGCAACACCATCGCCTGGTCGTCGGCCGGCACGATGGGTTTCAAGGGGTCGCGCAAGTCGACCCCGTATGCCGCGCAGGTCGCGGCGGAGGACGTTTCCAAGAAGGCGCAGGAACACGGCATGCGCACGCTGGAAGTCGAGGTCGCCGGTCCCGGTTCGGGCCGCGAATCGGCGCTCCGCGCGTTGCAGGCCGCGGGCTTCACCGTCACCTCGATTCGCGACGTGACGACGATCCCGCACAATGGTTGCCGGCCCCGCAAGCGCCGGCGCGTTTGACGTTCGCGTCGCAGGCGAGGTGCCTATCGCCTGCGGCGTTTCTGCTTTTGTTTGATCAGCCGCGGCTTTTGATCCGCGACGTTTCCAACGCCAGCAATCGTGACGGCAGATTGGCTGGCCCGAGGGTGAAACAGTGACGATCCAGAAAAATTGGCAGGAACTTATCCGCCCCAACAAGCTCCAGGTGACGCAGGGCTCCGACGCCTCGCGCTTCGCGACGCTGGTTGCCGAGCCCCTGGAGCGTGGCTTCGGCCAGACGCTCGGCAATGCGCTGCGGCGCGTGCTGCTCTCCTCGCTGCAGGGCGCCGCCGTGCAGTCGGTGCACATCGACGGCGTGCTGCACGAGTTCTCCTCGATCGCGGGCGTTCGCGAGGACGTGACCGACATCGTGCTCAACATCAAGGACATCTCGATCAAGATGCAGGGCGAAGGCCCCAAGCGCATGGTCGTGAAGAAGCAGGGTCCTGGCGTTGTCACCGCCGGCGACATCCAGACGGTCGGCGACATCACCGTGCTCAATCCGGATCTGCAGATCTGCACCCTGGACGAGGGCGCCGAGATCCGCATGGAGTTCACGGTCGCGACCGGCAAGGGCTACGTGCCCGCCGAGCGCAACCGGCCCGAGGATGCCCCGATCGGCCTGATCCCGATCGACAGCCTGTTCTCGCCGGTGCGCAAGGTCTCCTACAAGGTCGAGAACACCCGTGAGGGCCAGATCCTCGACTACGACAAGCTGACCATGACCATCGAGACCAACGGCGCGATCACGCCGGACGACGCGGTCGCCTACGCCGCGCGCATCCTGCAGGATCAGCTCAACGTGTTCGTCAACTTCGAAGAGCCGCGCAAGGAAGTCACCCAGGAGATCATCCCCGATCTCGCCTTCAATCCGGCCTTCCTCAAGAAGGTGGACGAGCTCGAGCTGTCGGTGCGTTCGGCCAACTGCTTGAAGAACGACAACATCGTCTATATCGGCGACCTCGTGCAGAAGTCGGAAGCGGAAATGCTCCGCACCCCGAACTTCGGCCGCAAGTCGCTGAACGAGATCAAGGAAGTGCTGGCGCAGATGGGCCTGCATCTCGGCATGGAAGTGCCGGGCTGGCCGCCGGAGAACATCGACGAGCTCGCCAAGCGCTTCGAGGATCATTACTGA
>DATGMN010000084.1:0-63164 GCA_035293585.1 Bradyrhizobium sp.
GGGTTCTTCAAGTCCTGGAAATAATTGTAGCACACCAGCATGCCGTCGCATTCCTCCGGCGAGAGGACGATGTGCTCGTTGCCGACGGCGAATGTCGTCGACGCCATCGGGATGCTCGAGCGCATGCCGGCCGCCGCCCATTGCCTGTAGAAGGAGATATGCGCGCCGCCGACCAGGGCCGACCAGACAAAATCTGGCTTTGCCGCCTGGATCTTGGAGATGGTCGGTCCGAAATTGGTGACGTCGAGCGGGAAGAAATCGATCGAGGACACCTCGCCGCCATTCTCCATGACGTATTTCTTCACCCACTGCGAGGTGATCTGGCCGTAATTGTAATCGGCCGCGACCACGTAAACCTTCTTGCCCCATTTCTTCATCGCATAGGGCACGAGCTTTTCGACCGTCTGCGCCGGCGTCACGCCGGTGTCGAACTGGTCGCGGTCGCAGACGCCGCCTTCATACTGGGTGTTGTAGAAGTAGAGGGTCTTGAAACGATCGAGCACCGGGCGGATCACCTCGCGCGAGGCCGAAGTGATACCGCCATGCACCACGGCGACCTTGTCCTTCAGCGCGGCCTGCTGGGCGAACTGGGTGTAAAGCTGCATGTTCGACTGGGTGTCATAGTTGATCAGCTTGATCTGCCGTCCCAGCAACCCGCCGGCCGCATTGGCTTCCTCGACGGCCAGCGTCAAGGCGTCGACCATCGGCTTGCCATAGATGTCGAGGCCGCCGGACAGGTCGTGGATGCTGGCGACACCGATCGGGTCTTCGGCCCAGGCCGGTGACGAGACAAATCCGGCGGTTGCGGCTGCCGCTGTGCTCTTCAGAAAAGTCCTGCGATTGATCGTCATTGCTCAAGCCCTCCTCGATCTGTCCCCAAGATCCGTGCAAATCGCACGCCAGTCCACAAGATTCACCGCGCGCCACGTGACGTGATGTCGCTAAACCGTCATCGCAGTCCCGCCCGGATCATGCCTCAATTCAGCTTCCAATCGCCGCTCGCCTCGATGGCCTGGGCAAGCCGGATCAGGGTCGGCTCCTCGAAATGACGCCCGACCAGCATCAGGCCGACCGGCAGACCGTTGACCCGTCCGCACGGCACGGTGAACGCCGGATGTCCCGACACATCGAAGGAGCAGGTGTTTGCCTGCATATTCAGCGCGACGTCGATGATCGTGTTGAGCGGCGCGTCGGCCGACGGGATCGGCGTCGCGGTGAACGGAATGGTCGGCATCGCCAGGACGTCAAACGTCTCGAGCGCTTCGTCATAGGCGCGACGCAGTTGCACGCGCAGGTTCTGTGCCTTGGAATGATAACGCCCGTGATAGTTGCGGTGCATATATTCACCGAGCATCAGCACCAGCTTCACCGTGGGCGAGACGTCGTTGATGCGGGTTCCCATGCCGCGGGCAAGCGCCTCCTGCATGGAGAGCGGATAGTATCCCTGCACGTTGTTGCCGACGCCATAGCCTTTGAGCATCATCTCGGCAGCACCTTCGAGGATCACGCCGCTCCAGACATGCGGGCCGTCGAGATGCCAGGGCACGGACACTTCGGTGCTTTCGACGCCGGCCCGGGCCAGTTGCGCCAGCGCCTGCCTGACTTTCTCGTTCACGGCAGGATCGCTTTCCGCATGCCCAAAGCCTTCGCGCAGGATGCCGACACGCAAGCCCCGCGCCGGCTTGTCGAGCGCCCCCATATAATCGCCGGTGCGCGCGGCAATGGTGCGCGTGTCCCAGCCGTCATGGCCGGCGATCACGGTCAGGAGCCGCGCGACGTCCGCAACGGAGGCGCATATCGGCCCGCAATGATCGACGGAATAGCTGATCGGCATCGAGCCGGTGGTAGGCACCAGGCCCCAGGTCGGCTTCAATCCGTACACGCCGCACCAGCTCGACGGCGTCCGGATCGAGCCGCCCTGATCGCCGCCCAGCGCCATCGGCACCTCACCTGCGGCAACCAGCGCGGCACTGCCGCCGGACGAGCCGCCGGCACTATGCGCCGGGTTATGCGGATTGCGGATCACGCCGGTCGCGCAGGTGTGGCTTGCGCCCGAGAAGCAGAGGTCCTCGCAGGCCGCCTTTCCGGCGATGGTGCCGCCGGCCTCAAGGATCCGCGTCACGACGGTGGCATCGAATTCCGGCACGTAGCCCTCGAGCAAGGCCGAGCCGTTCATCATCGGCACGCCTGCAACGCAGATGTTGTCCTTGATCGCGACCGTCTTGCCGCTCAAGAGTCCGTCGGCGCCACTTTTGATATCCGTCTTCCAGTACCAGGCACCGTAAGGGTTTTCCGATGGCGGCGGTCGATAGCCCGGCGAGCGCGGCGGCACCGGCGCGAGGCTCGGAGCGACCAGTTCGTCGAGCCGGCCGTAGGACGACAGCGGCCCCTTGAACGCCTGCTGAAACGCAACGACTTCCTCCGCGGTCAGAACGAGACCGAAGTCGGACGCGAGATGATTGATCTGCTCATGGGTCGGAACACGAACCGCCATGTTGCTCTTGGTCCTTGCTGTTCGGCAGACAAACGAAAAAAGCCACCCGTGGCCCGCAAGGGCCCCGAATGGCTACACTGCCTTGGCTATCGATGGTCGCGTCGCTCGACGTGCCGAAACGAAACTACGGAGGTCGTCACCCAGACGGCATCGGCTGCGCGGGACTGCTTCGTTTCACACGTATTTACGTCGGGATGGATTGTGTCTTAGTCTCGCCGGGCTTGTCAATCTGGCGCGGGACGCTTTTTTGAGCGAGCGCGCACAATTGGCGCGCAAGCGTGCATCGGCCGAACAATCATTGATGCGCGCAATCAGATGCCCGCGACGAGACTTCCGGATACGCCTGATGACAAAACCGTCCATCCCGCTCGGCCTCATCTTCTCCCGATCGGGTCCCTACGCCATGATGGGGCGCGAGATGGAAAAGAGCGCCCTGATGGCCGTCGACGAGGTCAATCGGAGCGAGGATTTCGATTTCAGCTTTACCCCGCATTTGCGCGATCCCGGCGGCGTCGTCCCGGCCTACCACAATGCCTGCGAGGATCTCATTCGCAGCGCGGGTGTCGGGCACATCGTCGGCTGCTACACGTCGGCTTCGCGCAAGCAGGTGATTCCGATCGTCGAACGCACCGAGCGCCTGCTCTGGCACCCCGCACGCTACGAGGGCTTCGAGAGCAGCGACAATGTGATCTATGTCGGGGCCGCCCCGAACCACACGGTGGTGCCGCTGGTGCGGCATATGCTGGAGCACATCGCGCGCGACGTGTTCTGCGTGGGCTCGAATTATGTCTGGACCTGGGAAACCAATCGCGTGCTGCGCGAGCTCGTCACCTCGGCCGGCGGCCGCCTGCTCGCCGAGCGGCTGCTGGAGCTCGGTGACACCTCCGTCGACCACATCATCGGCGAGATCATCGATCGCAGGCCACCCGCCGTCTTCAATACGCTGGTCGGGGAGTCGAGCTACAGCTTCATGCGCGCGCTTCACGCGGCGTCGGTGCGCGCTGGACTCTCCATTCCCATGCTCAGCTGCAGCCTGTGCGAACCCGAGCTGAAATTGATCGGGTCCGCCGCCTCGGTCGGCTGCATCACATCGTCGGCCTATTTCGAAAGCATAGAGGATGCGGACAACCGGGCCTTCGTCGCGCGCTGGAAGGCGCGCCATGGCGATGACAGCCACGTCTCGGTGGACAGCCAATCGACCTACACCTGCATCATGCTGCTGGCTCGCGCGATCTGCCGCGCAGGCTCGGCGGATGTCGCCGCGGTCCGGCGCGCCGCCGCCAATCACCGTTACGACTCTCCCCAAGGGCCGATTTGGGTCGACCCTGACAACAATCATTGCTTTCTCACGCCGCGGCTCGCCCGCTCGGCGGACGGTTGCCGGTTCGACATCTTCTGGCAGGCCGACGCGCCGGAACGCCCCGACCCCTATCTCTCTCATCTCGATCTCGCCTCGATCGGCGCAACACTGGACAGGCAAGGGGATGCGACCGCGCGGCGGCCGACGCATCTGCGTGTGGTGAAATGACCAGACCATCGCCATTCTCCGTGCGCGGCCGGCACGCGCTCACGATCATGAAAGACGAGCGGGACATGTCCATGCTGCGACGGCAGCTCGGCCGGCTCGGCATGTCGGTGACCGAGACTGATCCGGAAGCCCTGGCGGTTGCAGACAGCGGGATCGACGTGATCATCCTCGATGCAGACAGCATCCCGATCAAGCCCGACAGCGCTCCCCCGCTCAAGACGAGTGTGCCGGTAATCGCCTTGATCGGCACCGAGACCCCAAGCCGGTTGAAATGGCTGCTTGATCTGCAACCCGCCTCGTTCCTGATCAAGCCGCTGCGCTCCGCCGGTCTCTACACCGCGCTCGTGGTCGCCTTCGATTGCGCGCAGCGGCGCAGCGAGGGTGCGGCCTATGTCGAGAAGCTCGAAGACCGGATCCGCGCCCGGCGTGTGGTCCTCGGTGCCGTATTGCAGTTGATGCGTCACCATGGCCTCTGCGAAGACGATGCGTTCACGCTGATCCGGCAGACCGCGATGCGGCATCGCACCACCGTCGAGCGATTGAGCGCCGACATCATCGCGCTCGGCGGCATGCCGAACCGCAGCAATCGTACAGCTTGATCGGCCCCGAGCCGATCCTGCTGATCAAGTGCAAGCGCCGATCGCCGACGCTCTGGGAAGCACCGGTGTCCCCGTCTATCCCACGCTCGTCACATCCCGCGGGAACTCGATCGAAAGCGTTCGCGGCTTGCGCAGACGCACATAGATCTGCGCCAGCAGCAGCACTGCGCACAGCAACAGGAAGAAGGCGCTGATCGGACGTTCGACGAAGACCAGGATGTCGCCGCGCGAGATCAACATCGAGCGACGGAAGTTTTCCTCGAACCGCGGCCCCAGCACGAAGCCGAGCAGGATAGAGGCCGGATGGAAGTCGAGCAGGAGCAACAGATAGCCGACGAGCCCGATCACGACAGTCTCGCCGACCTGAAACATGTCGTTGTTGGTCGAATAGACGCCGATCGCGACGAAAAACAGCGCGCTCGGATACAGGTACTTGTAGGGAATCATCAGGAGCTTCACCCACAACCCGATCAGGGGAACGTTGAGCACGACCAGCATGACGTTGCCGATCCAGAAGCTCGCGATCAGGCCCCAGAAAATATCGGGGTGCTCCTTGATCAGCAGCGGCCCGGGCACAATGCCCTGGATCATCAGCGCACCGAGGATGAGGGCCATCACCGCGTCGCCGGGAATACCGAGGCTCATGGTCGGGATGAAGTCGCCCTGCACCGAAGAATGCGTCGAGGCCTCCGGACAGGCAACGCCCTCGATCATGCCCGTTCCGAACTTCTCCGGCGTCTTGGAAATCTTCTTTTCGGCCGCGTAGGAGATGAACGAGGCGATGGTCGGGCCGGTTCCCGGAATCAGCGAGCACAGGCTCCCGATGATCGTGCCGCGGAACATGGCCGGGATCGAACGGCGAAATTCGTCGCGCGTGGGGCGCAGATCGCGAAGGCCGACCTTCGAATAGCGCGTGTTGATGTCGGAATATTGGTTCACGCTCTTCATGAACTCGGCGATGCCGAACAGGCCGAGCGCCAGTCCGACCAGCTCGACGCCGTCGAACAGGCTCGGAATACCGAAGGTGAAACGCGCCGTGCCGGTTTCGATGTCGGTTCCGACGATGCCGAGCAACAGGCCGACCAGAGTCATGGCGATGCCCTTGAGCGGCGAACCGCGCGCCAGCGTCGAGCCCGCAAGCAGGCCGAGCAGCATCAGCGAGCAGATCTCGGTCGGACCGAATTGCAGCGCGACCTTCACCAGCACCGGCGCCAGGAAGATCATCTCGGTGATACCCCAGGACGCGCCGACGAAGGAGGAAAGCACCGTGATGCCGAGCGCCGCGCCGCCGCGCCCCTGCTTGGTCAGTGGGAAGCCGTCCAGGCAGGTCACTGCATGCGGCGGATGGCATGGCAGATTGAGCAGGATCGAGCAGATCGCGCCGCCATATTGGGCGCCATAGAATACGCCCGACAGCATCAGGATCGCGCCGACCGGCTTTATGCCGAAGGTCAGCGGCAACAGGACCGAGATCGTCGCAAGCGGTCCCATTCCCGGCAACACGCCCACCATGTTGCCGACCAGCACGCCGACAAAACACCACATGACGTTCTGCGGCTCGAAAGCGACGCCGAAGCCGTACCAGAGATCTGCAAGAGCGGTCGCGAACATCTAGAAACCCCAACGAAACAGCGGAAATGGCACTTTCAGAACGTAGGAGAACAGCAAGCAGCCCCCCACCGTGATGCAGGCGGCCAGGATCGCCGAGCCCTTCAGCGTTGCGGTCCTGTCGCCAAGCGCCGAAACGAAGACGCACATGAAGGTGGCCGCAGCCATGCCGAGATACACGCCGAACAGGATGAACATCAGCGGCCCCGCCAGGATGCAGGCCCAGCCGCGCCATTCCATGCTTTCGGGCAGGATCCGCTCGCCCTCGTCAAGGGGCGTCGCCACCCCGGTAATGAAGATCAAGGCGCCGACGAACATCATCATGATCCCGAGCATGAACGGAAACATGCCCGGGCCCATATGCATGAAGGTGCCGAGCTTATAGGTTGTCGAGTTCAGGACGACGCCGGCACCGAGCAGCACCATGAAGAGCCCGGCATAGAAATCCTTCTTCTGCAGCAAGGTTCGCATTCAGAGCCTCTATGGACGGCCCCGACCGCGTGATGACGAGCGCCGGAACCGGTTCGGAAGTCATTTGTGTCAGCTTATGCCGGACCGTCGTTCGGACAGAAGGAGTTTTTCAGCGCAGGGCCGATCGACAGCGAGGACAGCCCGCCCTCCAGCTTCGAAAAATGATTCGAAGCCGGCGCGGAATCGGCCGCGAGCTGCGCACGACTCATACCATTTTGCATGTGAAGGAATTTGAACTTAAGTGTCATGCCGTTGGCTGCCTCAGGGAAGCACCCGCATCGCTCCGACACCAATTCGTCGAAAGTTCAATTTGCCAGCGAAGGCGCACTTGCCCCGGGGCCGAGGCCGATCACACGACTAGCCTTGGACCGGGAACGTCTCGCTCCGCGCCCGCCCTTCCGCAATCCTTCATTGTATTTTTAAAATATTTCAACATTAGATCGGGCCTCAACAGGCCGCCAAGCCGGGCCGGCAGACGCCTCGACGATGACGGGTCTCGTCGGGCTGATCGAGGCATATCGGCGGCCAGCATTGATGCCATGGAGCACGTCGTCGACAGGCCCGACGCGGCGCGACATGCGCGTTTGTCGTCTGGGCTCACCACGGAGCCTGGCTGACGGGGATAGCCGGCGATGTCGAGGAGCAAGCAGAGGCTCTCTGCATTGCAAAATGCGAGGATGCGCGACCGCCGACGGATCGAACACCTTTCATTCGTGGGCCCGTCGTGGGACCCGTGTGCATGCCGCTATAAGGGCATGCACACGTCGTTCGCGTCAGATCCGGCTCAACGTCTCGAACCGAACAGTCCGCCGTCGCATCAGAAGTGGACCAATGTGCGCAGGCCAAGAACCCAGGCATTGTCCGTCTTGATGCCGGCGCCATTGTATCCGCGTCCGCCAGGATTGATGACATACTGGGCGTCGAACTTGAGGTTCAGCCAGCCGGTCGCCTGCCAGCCGTACCAGGCCTCGATCGGCACTTCGTTGCCGCCTGCATTCGGGCCGAAGGCGGCTGAATTCACGTGGGTCGTACCCACCGCGAAGGCGACCTCGTCTTCCGGACGCCAGGAGAATGTGCCGGTGTGCTTGATACCCCAGGATATCTGGTAGTCCTGGAACGCGGTCCGGTGATCGGCAACGGTCGTATTGAGGAAGGTGTACCAACCCTCCGATTTCGGACCGTCGACAGTCAACCGCTGCAGGATGGACTCATAGATTCCCCAGCGGCCTCTTTGATCTCCGAGATTTTGATCCGGGACACCGCCGACGCCTGGGATGATCGCAACGATACCCGGCAGGCCGCCGTCGATCGTCGACGCATTGTCATACCAGCCGCCGAGTCTCCAGGTCCCGTACAGCGGACCGCTCGGACTCCAGGTCAACTCCACCGGCACCAGCACGCCTGAGCCGGGATTCGAGCCCGGGGCGCCCGGCAGGAAGTAGATGCTGGGATCCGATGTCGTCAGATAGTTCGGATTGGCGTCGTAGACACCGACCGAAATCTGCAATTCCTTGGTCAGATTGTAATGAGCGACGCCGGCCCACTGGCTCACCGGCCAGTTGAAGATGTAGCCGCCCTGAATGTTGCCGGGCTGGCCACCGCAGAAGGTCAAGTTGATGAACTCGCACAGACCGAAGAAGAAGTCCGAGCCGACTGGAAGACGGCCGACCTTGAGTTCAAGGTTGTTGTCGAAAAGCTTCTGCGAGTAGTAGAGCTCGGTCAGGCGGAGAATGTTTCCGCGGCCGAACACTTCGTTGGTGAGCTGCAGCGCAGGAATGCCTGCCTGGGTATTCAGATTGTCGCCGAAGCGGTCGACCAGCGTCAGGCCGATCAAGCCGCCCTGAATGCCGGCCAGCTTGGCCATATCGAACTTGGCCTGAAAGAACAGCTGGCCGGCGTTGGCTGCTGTCCTGTTGGATCCGCCCGACAGATTGGTGACGGCCTCGTCACCGAGCGTGAGGGCAAGCGAGATGCCCTGCTCCTTCAGCTTCGTTCTGCCGAGATCGCCGAACAGATACGGTCTGGTCCAGAAATCATCGGCTGTCGCATAAGGGACAGGCGGAGCTTTCGTGAAAACATCAGCCGCATGTGCTCCGCCGCACCACAGAGCAGACAAAGCAATCCCCACGCCGCACAGACGTGCGGTGTTTAAAAACCTGTGCAACATTTTTCCGGTACTCCCAGCGTCCCAGGCTTTGTATTTTTCTTGTGTCACGTCCCCGCCCAAAGCCCTCAAGCCTGGAACGTGCCCCCTTCCCCAGCGCGCTTCGATTTCAACCGCCGAAGCCGCGGCCACAAATCAACTACAGGTTGGATATTACCCTACCGAGCATTGTGACACTCGTATATAGTAATACTAGATGACTGACTTGATATCGTCGTACCTGTGTTCGACGGGACACATATTCGTCGATCTCCTCAATCAATCGCGGTCCAGCGACAAGCCACGCGCCACCTATTCCGTGAGTGAGCCTTTGAATTTGTCGAACATGACTGCGAGCACGATGAAGCTGCCGACGAAAGTGCCCTGCCAGAGCGTGTCGACTCCCAAGAGCAGCAGACTGTTGCGGATCACTTCGATCAGCGCGGCGCCGATGACGGCCCCGAAAGCCGTACCCGTGCCGCCGCTCAGATTGGCGCCGCCGATGACCGTAGCCGCGATGACGGTGAGTTCCATGCTCTGGCCGAGATTGGTGGTCACGGCGCCAAGCCAGCCGACCTCGAGCACCGCCGCAATGCCGGCAGTGAGCGACGAAATCATGTAGACGCCCACTTTGATCCGGTTGACGCGAACCCCGGCGACCATGGCCGCCTGCTCGTTGCCGCCGATCGCGAACACGTGGCGGCCCCATTGGGTCCAGCGGAACATGTAGCCGCCGATGAGCGCGAGTACGGCGAGAGCAATGACCGGATTGGCAACGCCGAACGTCGTGCCGCCGCCAAGCGCCAGCAGCTTCGCCTGATCGGGACCGAACTCGTAGACCATGCGGTTGTTCGAGGCGACCATCGCAAGACTGCGGGCAATCGCCAGCATGCCGAGCGTGATGACGAAGGGCGGCATGCGCACGTATGCGATCAGGATGCCGTTGACGGCGCCGACCGCGAGCGTGGTGAGCAGCGCGGCACCGATCCCGACCCAAATCGAATGGCCCGCATTCATCACCACCCCCAGCACGATTCCGGCAAGGCAGACGATGGACCCGACCGACAGGTCGATGCCGCCCGTAATGATGACCGCGGTCATGCCGAGCGCCACGATGCCGACGAATGCAAAGTTGCGCGTGACATTGAACAGGTTTGCCTGCGTCGCAAAGGTGTCGGTGGCGAGCGAGAGCGCTGTGGCTGCGACCACGGCGGCAACGAACACCCAGAAGGTCTGGCGCGACAACAGCCACGTCAGCGGGCTGTGCGTGCGCTGGTCGATGCTCTCTTGAAGCAAGGTCGTCATCGCCTATCCATTCCCATGTCCGAACACGCCTTCAGGCTCCCTCGATCGCGCCGGTGATCAGCCCGGTCACTTCCTCCGGCGAAGTCGCTGCAATGCCCTTGTCGGCGACCTTGCGTCCGCGGCGCAGGACGACGACGCGGTCGGCCACCGCGAACACGTCCGGCATGCGATGGCTGACCAGCACGACCGCGAGGCCCTGCTCGCGCAGTCGGCGGATCAGGTCGAGCACCTCCGCCACCTGCCGCACGCTGATGGCGGCCGTCGGCTCGTCCATCAGCACGATCTTGGCGTCGCTCAGCCGCGTGCGGGCAATGGCGACGGCCTGGCGCTGGCCGCCGGACATGTGACGCACCAGATCTCTCGGCCGTGCCTCCGACTTGAGCTCCTTGAAAAGCGCGCCGGCGCGGCGGACCATGGCGGCGTGGTCGAGCACGTGGAACGGGCCGAAGCCCCGGCGAAGCTCGCGCCCGAGGAACACATTGGCGGCGGCGGTGAGATTGTCGCACAGAGCCAGATCCTGATAGACGATCTCGATCCCGGCCCGTCGTGCGTCGATCGGATTGCGCAAGCTGACGGGGCGGCCTTCGATCGCGATCGTGCCCTGGCTCGGCCGAAAATTGCCGGCGATGATCCGCATCAGCGTCGATTTGCCGGCGCCGTTGTCGCCCATGAGGCCGACGACCTCGCCGTGCTGCAGGGTCACCGATACGTCGGTCAGCGCCTGGATCGATCCGAAATGCTTTGAGACGCCGGCGATCTCGATCACCGGCGGCCGGCCGGGAGCGGCTGAGGAGGCCCCCTCCTGCTTGAGCGCAAAATCCATTTGCGTGCTCTCGGGCATGGATCGAGGCGGCCCATCGCACGATGGCGCCGCCGGCCGGATCAGACCTGCGTCCGAACCGGCCTCACTCGATTCACGCGTCACTGACACAGGGCCTCGCATGATGAGCCGCGCTACTTCTTCAGACAGGTGCCGACGTTCTCGGGCGTACATTCGTCGAGGCCGGTGTAGTAGGTCGGCTCGACCGTCTTGCCCTCCACCATGTCCTTCATCACGAACGGAGCGCGGTAGCCCATCTCGAACGGCCGCTGGCCGACCTGGGCGCTGCTGCGTCCCTCCTTGAGCGCCTCGATCTGCGGAGGCAGGGTGTCGGCGACAACCAGCACCAGCTGCTTGCTCTTGATCCGGTCCATGTACTGGCCGGTGAGCTGGGCATAGGCCTGCGGCGCGAATTGCGGCCAGCCGCCTTCCAGAACGAAGGCATCGAGGCCCTTGTTGGCGGTCAGCACGTCCGCCATCATCTGATTACCCTTGGCGGCGTCGTCGTTTGTGAACAGCGGACAACCGGAAATCTCCTTCCAGCCGTTCTCTCCGTTCAGTCGTTCCACACCCTTCTTGCCCGCCAGCGTGTCGCGGGTTCCGGCGGCGCGCTGGTTGATGTTGTCGGCTGCAACATTACCGAGCACCAGGCACACACTGCCTCCGTTCGGCTTCTGCGCCTTCAGCTGCTCGGCAAGCTTGACGCCCAGCAGATAGTTATCGGTTCCCATATAGGTCCGGCGCAGCGCATGATCCTGCGGCAGCAGGTCGGCATCGATGGTCATGATCGGAATCGTCGGCTTGCGCTGCCGCAGCACGTTGGCGATGGCCGGGGCGTTCGAGGGCGAAATCGCGATCGCGGCGACGCCCTTGGTCAGGAGATCATCAATGATCTGCACCTCTCCGGCTTCGTCCGAAGTCGATGCCGGCCCGGTGTAATAGCACTTGTAGCCGCCCGTGAGCTCGGCCTGGGCCTTTTCGCAGCCCTGGCGGATCAGATCGAAGAATGGATTGTCGAGACCCTTCACCACGATGGCGAGCGTCTTGTCCTCGGCCCAGCTGGGTCCGGCCAGCAGCGCCAGCGTGCACGTGAGCGCCGTGAGATTTATCATCTTGCGCATCGAACTTCTCCCCTTGTTCCCTCTACTCAACTGACCGCGACCAAATTTGCAGCGCCCGGTCGTGGCCTTCTATAGAACCGTCATGCCTTGTCGCCCGTGCTCGTCGGCAACGCCGTCGCCTGGCGCGGCGATGCGCTCGGCTTTGCCTGCACAAGTGTCGATCTCGGCGCCGTGCGGGCGAGGCCGGCCAGCGCCGCCTTGCGCCGGCGACGGGCCTGCAATTGCTGATCCGCCAGCACGCCGAGCAGAATCACCGTCCCCATCACTGCGAAGTTCAGCGAATTGGGGATGCCGAGGATGTTCACGAGGTTCTGCAGAACCTGCAGCAGCGCCGTCCCCAGCACGATGCCGAGAATGGAGCCCTCGCCGCCGCGCAGGCTGCAGCCACCCAGCACGGCAGCCGCGATCGCATACAGCTCGTAGAAATTGCCGAACGAGCTCGGCGAGACCGAGTTCGTGTAGAACACGAACAGCACGGTCGACACCCCGGCAAGTCCGCCGCTGATGATATAGGCGGTCGCGATCACGACATTGGTGTTGATGCCGGAGAAGCGCGCCGCTTCCTCGTTCTTGCCCACGGCATAGAGCCAGCGCCCGTAGACCGAGCGGTGCAGCAGAACGCCGAGGATCAGCGCAAGGATGATCAGGAAGATGAAGGTGTTCGGGATGCCCGCGATATTGCCGGAGGCGATGTTGCTCAGCGTGCCGGCTTCGTCACCATAGCCGAAGCCACGCGTGGAATCGCTCGTATAGTAGCGGGCGGCGCCGCGATAGATCAGCAACCCGCACAGCGTCACGATGAAGGGCTGCATCTTCAGCCGCGTGATCAGGAAACCCTGGATGCCCCCCAGCGCCAGCCCGCCGAGCAGCACCAGCACCAGCGCAAGCGGCCAGTAGATCTGATAGGTTGTCAGAAGGTCGACGAACACGACGCCGAGCAGCGCGAACATCGAACCGAGCGAGAGATCGATGCCGCCGGTGATGATCACAAGCCCCTCGCCGAGCGCAAACACGCCGAACAGGCCGATCAGATTCGCCATGTTCAGCAGGTTCACGAACGACAGATAGGCCGGATTGATCGCGCCGGTGATCGCCGAGATCAGCGCCAACAGCAGGAACAGGCCGAGTTCTTTCTTCATCATGGCGCAGCGGCTTCCATGGTTTCCAGCGCTTGGCCGATCGCCAGCCGCAACACGTTGTATTCGCTGAACTGCTCGCGCTCGAGCACGCCGCTGACGCTGCCTTCGTGCATCACTGCAACGCGGTCGGAGACCCCGATCACCTCCTCCATGTCGGAGGAGATCATCACGATTGCGACGCCCCGGTCGGCGAGCTCGCGCATCAGGGCGTAGATCTCGCTCTTGGCGCCGACGTCGATGCCGCGGGTCGGCTCATCGAAGAACATCACGCGTGGCTGCATCGACAGCCACTTGCCCAGCACGACCTTTTGCTGGTTGCCGCCGGAAAGCGTCACCGCCTCCATGTCGATGCTCGGCGCCTTGATGGACAGGCTCCTTGCCTGCTCCTTCGCGACCTTGCGCTCGGCGGCGCCGTCGATCAGCCACATGCGTGCATAATTCAGCAGGCTCGCGAGCGTCACGTTCTCCCGGATCGGGAGTTCCAGCACCAGCCCGGACTTCTTGCGGTCCTCCGGCACCAGGTAGATTCCCTGCCTGATCGCGTCCCGGGGCGACGTGACACCGACCGGCGCATTGTCGATCCTGATCTCGCCGCCCAGCAGCGGGTCGATGCCGAAGGCCGCACGCGCGAGCGAGGTGCGGCCCGCACCCACCAGCCCTGCGAGGCCGAGAATCTCGCCGCGCCGCACCGACAGGTTGACCTGCCGGTCGGGAAAGGCCGACGTCACGAGGCCGGCGATGTCGCAGCCGCCAGGCTGCGGCGACTGTTTCGGCGGCGTATACAGCGCCTTCAGGTCGCGGCCGATCATCAGCCGGATCATTGCCGCATGGCTCAACTCGTCTCGCGCCAGCTCTCCCACCGTGCGCCCGTCGCGCAACACCACGACGCGGTCGGCGCAGGTCATGATCTCGCCCAGCCGGTGAGAGATGTAGATCACCGAAATGCCGTGCGCCTTCAGGTCGGCAATCACCTCCAGCAGCCGTTCGGTCTCCGAGATCGTCAGGCTGGAGGTCGGCTCGTCCATGATGATCACGCGGGCGTCGATCGAGAGCGCCTTGGCGATCTCCACCATCTGGCGCTCCGCGATGGACAGGTTATCGACCAGCGTGCTCGGCGTGAAATCGGCGCCCAGCCGCTCCAGCAGCGGCGTCACGCGGGCGCACATTTCCGCGTTGTCCACCAGCTTCAGCGGTCCGCCGGTCAGCTTCTCGCGCCCGATGAAAACATTGGCCGCGACATCGAGATTCTCGAACAGGTTCAGCTCCTGGTGCACGAAGGCGATGCCCGCCCGCGTCGCCTCGCTCACCGTCATCCGGGCGTGCTCGTTGCCGCCGATGCGGATCACGCCCTCGCTCGGCGCGATCACGCCGCCGAGCACGCGCATCAGCGTCGATTTGCCGGCGCCGTTCTCGCCAATCAGGCCCAGCACCTCGCCGCGATACACGCGGAGGTTGACATCATCGAGGGCCCTGACACCGGGGTACGTCTTGCTGATCCCGGCGAGTTCAAGCAGCATCTCCGCCATTCGGCGTTTCCTCCGGCACGACGCCCCGCCCGGCCACCTTTGGCAGCCGGGCGCTGAAGCACACTGAAGTCACTTCTTCAGCAGTTCCTTCATCTCTGCGGTGAACTCCGCGACGTTGGACTTGCTGATCACCTTGGTCGGCACAATCAATTTGCTGTTCGCCGGGATCCAGGACTTGTCGCCGTTCAGCGTCTTGATGATGTTGGTGGCCGAGAGATAGCCGAACTCGAACGGCTGCTGCACGACGGTGGACTCGATCGTGCCGTCGGAAACGCCCCGCAGCGTCCGCTGATCCTCGTCGAAGCCGACGATCTTGACCTTGCCGGCCTTGCCCGCCGCCTTGACGGCGTCGTAGATCAGCGGGGTCTCGTAGCTCCAGAGGCCGGACATCAGCGCGATGTCGGGATATTTGACGAGCACGTTCTCCATGTTCGCCTTGGCCTTGGCGAAGTCCACCTGATCGGTGAACACGTCGACCAGCTCGACCTTGGTGCCGGCGATCGCTTCCTTGATGCCCTGCACCCGCTCGCGCGCATTGTCGGCGTCCATCGTTCCGACGAACAGTGCGATCTTGCCGCCGTTCGGCAGCGCCTTCTTGATCTCCTCGCCCGCCTGGCGCCCGGCCGCGACGTTGTCGGTGCCGATATAGGCGAGCCGATTGCTCTGCGGTGCGTCGCTGTCGGTGGTGATCAGCACGGTCTTGGCGGCAACCTTGTTGAGCTCCTCGGTTGCGTGCGGCGCGTCGTCTACAGAGATGGAGATGCCGGCGACGCCGCGCACCATCAGGTCGTCCAGCTCGCGCCGCTGGCCCGCCGCCGTCCCCTCATTGGTGACGATCAGCTCGATATTGTAGTCCGGGTGCTCCTTCTGCGCCTTCTCGAGCCCGCGGCCGGCGATGGTCCAGAAGTCGGCCGCGACATTCGTCACCAGCGCGACGGTCTTCTTCTGCTGTGCCTGCGCCACTCCCGTGGCCATCGCGACCACGGCTGCGCTCGCCAGCAGTGGCACGATCAATTTCTTCATTGAGCCCGTCATGTTCACCTCCCTTTTGCCACCCCGCTATGAGGGCTTGATGCGCGGCGCCTTGCTGCGCCTTATTTTATTTACCGCGCGAACAAATTAGGCGGAGCAAAATGCCCAGTCAAGGATGTTATTGTCCGCTTTCTCAAGTATCGATAGTATGAGAGGTAAGCCGCGACAGTTTCAGCTGTGCTTTTTGGGTGACGATTCGGTCTCGCAGGTTGATTAATTTCATCAAGCAAATTAAAGAAACACGATGGATGACCAGCCAGAACCGCAAAGGCGTGCCCCGAGCGTGGGTCGCGGATCGAACCGCGGCCGGCTCGTCGACGTCCTGCGCCGTCAAGGGCCGCAGCCGCGCGTCGAGCTCGCCCGCAATACCGGGCTGAGCTTCCCGGCCATTTCATCCATAACGTCGAGACTGATGGCGGAAGAGCTGCTTTGCGAAGCCGAGACGGACGCGGCAGCAACGTGGCCCGACGATAGCGAGGACGAGGATACGGACGGGCTGAATGCCCGTCGCCGGGGCCGCCCGGCGGTCCTGCTGACCCTCAACCCGGAATTTGGGCGCATCATTGCGGTCTCGCTGCGCATGAACATGATCGAGACACTGATCGCGGACTTCAGTGGCTCCAGCCTGGCCCAGTCGCGACTGGCGGTCGTGACGCGCGCGCTCGATGCAGACGCGCTGTGCGAACTCGTGATTGCGCAGATCGATGCCATGCTGGATGCGACGGCCACGCCGCGCCGCCGGCTATTGGGAATCGGGATTGCGGTGCAGGGCATCGTGGATGCCGACACCGGCCGGCATTTATGGAGTCCGGCACTGTCAGTCACCAACGTCGATCTGGCAAAGCCCGTACGTGAAGCCTTTGGCGTCGACGTCGTGATGGCGAACGACGCGGTCGCAGTCGCGCTGGATCTCGTTGCCTCGGAGCCCGCCCTGGCGCAGGGCCTCTCGGCCACGATCATGGTCGGCCACGGCGTCGGCATGGGCGTCGTTGTCGACGGTGAAGCGGGCTGGGGCGGCGGCGCCGGCAGCGAGATCGGCCATGTCAAGCTGGCGCCGAACGGTCCGCAATGCCGCTGCGGCCAGCGCGGCTGCGTCGAAGCCTATCTCGCCGATTATGCGCTTTATCGCGACGCCCGCACCTTTATCGACCTGCCGCCGGCGGTCTCGCAACAGCCGTCCGAGGCGCAGATGGCGCTGCTGCGCGAGCGCGCGCGCCGCGGCGATCCCCATCTCGAGCACTTGTTCCAGCAGGCGGGCCGCGCGCTTGCCGAAGCTGTCGCCGCGACGATATCGGTGCTACGCCCGCACCATGTTATCCTGGCGGGCCCCGGCCTGCAGGCATTCGACATGATGCGCCACGCCTATGAGGAGCGGCTCGACCAGGCGGTGTTGCCGTGGCTGCTCAAGTCCACGGCGATATATCTGCGTCCAAGCGAATCGACGGCCATCGTCGACGGCATGGTGCGGCGAACGCTGCGGGCTGTGGATCAAAATCACATGGAGACGACCGAGTGAACGTCGGCAGCCGCGATTGTTGTTGGAGCCGAATCAGCGCAACCGATGCCGTTCAGTCGGCAAATTGAGAGGATGCCAATGCAGGGTGCCACCTATCCAAGCCTCAAGGACCGCACAGTTCTGGTGACCGGGGGCGCTTCCGGCATCGGCGAGGCGATCGTGCGCCGTTTCGTCGGCCAGGGATCGCGGGTCGGCTTCATCGACATCGATCCGAAGGCCGCGAGCCAGCTGCAGGCCAGCCTCCCCGAGCAGGCCAGCGTGCATTTCGAGCACGCCGACCTGCGCGACATCGCCGCCTTGAGACGCGCGGTCGCCGGCATCCGCGACGCGTTCGGGCCGATCACCATCCTGGTCAACAACGCGGCCCGCGACGATCGCCACGCCATCGCGGACGTCACGCCGGAGTTCTGGGACGAGCGGATCGCCGTCAACCTGAAACATCAGTTCTTTGCCGCCCAGGCGGTCGCGCCCGACATGATCCAGGCAGGGGGCGGTTCGATCGTCAACATGGGCTCGGTGAGCTGGGTCATCGGCCAGGGCAACATGCCCTGCTACACCACGGCCAAATCCGCCGTTCAGGGCCTGACCCGTGCACTCGCCCGCGATCTCGGGCCGAGCAACATCCGCGTCAACTCCATTCTGCCCGGATGGATCATGACCCAGCGGCAGCAGGACATGTGGTTGACGCCGGAAGGTGAGGCCGAGCTCATGCAGCGCCAATGCCTCAAGCGCAAGCTCATGCCTGACGACATTGCCCGCGTCGTGCTGTTCTTCGCCGCCGACGACAGCGGCGCCTGCACCAACCAGAACTACATCGCCGACGGCGGCTGGGTGTAACCCTGTTGCCGACTGCGTTGACGTCACAGCCCTTCCAGAGCCGGCGGATCAAACCAGTTCGTCAGCGACAGGCCGCCGTCGACCACGAAGGCTGCTCCCGTGACGTAGGCGGATATCCGGTTCGAAAGCACGGCGAGCGCCATTGGCGCCAGATCCTCGGCCTTGCCGAGACGTCCGAGCGGAATGTGCCGGGCCAGGGATGAATCGGCAACAAACCCGCCGGCGGCGATTGCCCCGGGAACGAGCGCATTGATCCTGATGTCGAAGCGGCCAAGGGTTTTTGCCAACTCCTTCACCAACATCGAAAGTGCAGCCTTCGATGTGCTGTAATGCGGCAGATTTCGCGGCGTGCCTGCGTGGAGCGACGTCAGCAGCAGAAACGATCCGGGCGTCCTGGCTGCGATAAGCTGACGCGCGAGCTCGCGCGACAGGTAAAATCCGGCGTCGACATTGACAGCGCGCATCTCCTCCCACGTTTCGGCATCCACTGCGAATGCGTGGTCGGCCTCGCGGCGCGGAGGCGATGCGCTGTGAACGAAATGGGTCACCTGCCCGATCGCGTTCCGCGCATGGGTCAGCAGAACGTCCCAGCTCTCACGGCGCGCGAGATCGCCAACCCATGGCACCGCAAGCTCGGGATGCGGTGCGGCAGCGATCGCTGCGGCCACTCTGTCCCCACTCACGTCTGCGAACACGGTTCGTACGCCCTCCCCGACCAGCGCCTGCGCGATGGCCCGGCCGATGCCGTTTCCCGCACCTGTGACCAGCGCGGCTTCGCGCGTGGAGTCGAACGGATTGCTGAAGAGGCCCATATCTGCTGGTCCCGATCGGGTTTAGTTGAACAAGATGCACGGTTGACGCGCTAACTTAGTCCGTTGGCCGCTACCGATCCATGGCCTCCGTCATGCGTCGAACACGCGCGCGAGAAACCAATAGCTGCCGAGAACGCTGATGAGCGCCGACAGCGCATAGACCAGGGTCGCCGCCCTCATCGGTTTGGTCCTGTCGACGGCCATGAGCCGGTCCAGCGCGATCAGCGCCGGAACCACGATCGACACGATAGCCACCTGCCCGATCTCAACGCCAATATTGAAAGCCGCAAGCGCGGTGACCACGGCGTTCGTCGGCAGGCCGATCTCCCGCAGCGCGCCTGCGAAGCCGAAGCCGTGAATGAGCCCGAACGCAAAGGTGATCCGCCAGCGGCCGTCGATATTGCGCGTGAAGAAGTTTTCCAGCGCGACATACACGATCGATGCCGCGATGGCGGGCTCAACGATGGCGCCGGGAATGACGACAATGTTGAGCGTGGCCAGCGAGAGCGTGATCGAATGGGCGATCGTGAATGCCGTCACGATCTTGATGACGGGCACAAGCCGCCGTGCCCACAACACGACGGCGACCAGAAAGGCGATGTGATCATACCCCAGGAAGATGTGCTCGATGCCGGTGACCAGATAGCGCTGCAGCGTCGAGAGCAGCGAGGGTGCCGGCGCCGACAGCGTGACTGCGGTGTTGACGGCATCGAGCAGGGCCTGCGGGGCGTTATCGCCTTCCCCGATCAACACCACCTGGCGCGCTGCGGGATCCCTGTCGGTCAGCACCGTCGACCGGTAGACGATATCGCCATCGGCATCCTGGCAGGAAAACCGGTTGCGAAACATCACGCCGTCTCCGTCGGACACCAGCGTCGGGGGGTCCGGTACGCAAGCCTTCCCTCCCGCCCCGGTCACGGCAATATGCGCGGCGACATAGGCGATGATGGGCGCGGCCGACGCCGCAACCAGTGCCGGGTCGACCTGGTCGCGCCGCACATCGAAAATCGCGGTGCCGGCGAGGCGGTCCGCGTCGCTACCCTTGAGCCCGACCTCGACGCTGACGGTGCGATGATCGCCCAACATCACCCGCGCGGTCGAGAGATTGACCTGATGGGCCTGCGCGGCGACCATGGCGCCAAGCGCAATCGCGACCGCCAGTAGCACGCCGTGCAACCTCACGAGCCCGCTCCGACCGCCTTGAGGAGCTCGGTCAAACGCCTGGGCTCGAACTCCGCGACCGTGACCACGGCGCCATCGGGCGCCAGCCGGGCATAGCGATCGAGCCTGTCGGCGGCAGCCCCGAATTCGAGCCGCGCCAGAGGTGTCGAACTGTCGCGTGCGTAAAACAGCACGATCAGCGTCGGCAGCGCGAGGCCGTACTGGGCGAGATTCGGCGCATCGCCCGGCGCCAGACGCGTCTCCGCCACCGCTGCATCGAAGCCGCGGAAGGCGACATCAATGATCTCTGCCTGCGCGGGATCGGCGACGTGACTATCGCCGCCGGCGGCATGTGTATGCTGGCCGATGTGCCTGAACCATGCCCCCGCCGCGTCGCGCTCGAACCGGGTAAGCTTGCCGCCTGCCACGATCTCGATGGCCCATACCTGCGCCATCGAGACCGGCAACAGCAGGTCGGCGCTGCGGCTGGCCGCGGCCGATCCGGACTTGCCCTGCAGGCGCCGCGCCATGTCGAACACCAGCCGCCACTCCTCCGTCACGTGGCGCGGCATCAGGTACACGGTCGGTGCGCCGCCCAGCCTGACATAGTGCGATGTACCCGCCGGATTCGCCGTCCCGAAATTCACGGCTGCCGCGACCGCGGAATGGACTTCGAGCACCGCGACCTCGGACGGCGGATCGAGCCCGAACGCTGCAAAGCTCTCGGCGGCGAGTTCATCCGCGGCAATCTCACGCGTCGGCTCGCTGACCTCGAGGAACTTCAACGCCGTATCGATGTGCGCGACAAGCTCGGTCGGCACGGCACCGTCCACACCGTCGACCGTCCATCCGCCGGGCTGGCGCCGGAACGCGATGCTGTCGGCGCCCGAACGAATGTCGACGCCGTCAACCTCGCTCGGCGCAATGGCGAGGAGGCCTTTGGGCGCGGACGGCAGCTTGTTGCGCAGCTCCGGCCATTGTCCCGAAACGACCAGGGCAACCAGAAGCATCAGCAGCACGACCATGGCCGTCGGCGTCTTCCATCGGACAGCTGGCAGCCTCGTCGCCGTCAACGCCGCCTCCACCACATCGCGAAGCCGAGAAGGGCCGTGCTGAGCGGCAGCAACAACTCGAGTGCAATGAAGGTATTGCGCATCTGGCCGCTCGTCAGCACGATTTCAGGCAGATTGTAGGTCCGCGGTGCAAGACTTGGCGACGACTCGTCCTCGGCGAGCCAGCGCATGATGGCGACCGAAAGCTCGCCATTGGACACATAAGAGAAATATTCGTTGGTCGCGAATTTGCTGGTGCCCGATATCACCAGCCTGAAGCGCTTGTCGGCAGAGCCGCCCGGAAAGCGGCCCTCCAGTGCCACCGCAAGCGCCTGTGCGCCACGATCGACCTCTGCAGGTGCCTGTCCGCCGGCTGCGACCGTGATGCCGCCGGCAGCCGAGGGCGGCCGCAGGTAGCTGTCCTGGCTGCTCGCCGCCAGAATGCTGGAGCTCACCGCCGCCGGTGGCTGGGCAAGGCGGATCGGCCGCACCTGCGCAAACACCGTGAGCGCGAGACGCGCCGTGATCGGATGCGGCGGGTAATAGGGCACTGCCACCTTGTCGGGATCCGTGCGGAAATGGTTCAGCGGATCGATGACAATCGCCGGCTCACTCGACAGGCCGAGCGGAGCAAGCAAGCCGCTTTGCAGCTCCGGCCCAAGCGGAAGCTGCGGATCGATCAACATCACCAGCCGGCCGCCGCCCTTGAGATAGTCGACCAGCAGCGCCGTTTCATCCGCCGCCAGCGCAGTTCGCGGGCCGATCTCGGCGACCACCGTGCAATCGGCCGGAATTGCGCTCGCGGTCGCCATGACCAGCGGGCGCATCTCGAAACCAATCTCGTTGAGCGCCAGCTGAAGCCGGTCGAGTTGCTCGGGCTCGGCAACCAGCACGTCGTCGGCGCCCGGCGTTTCATGTCCTCGCAGCGTCTCCACATGACTGAAATGGTAGTGGCCGGGCATGGGGCGGAACGTCTCGCCATGGCCGGTCACGAAGCAGATCGTCTCAACGCGCTGCCGAAGGACCCGCAGCGCGGCATAGCCGAGACGCGCGGCGTCGGTGACGTTCTCCACCAGCACCTTGCGGTCGCCGGCCTGCAAGACCGCCGTATTGTAGGAGCGCACGCCGAGATCGCGTGCAAGCCCCGGCTCCTTGTCGAGATCAATGGCCCGGAACGCCAGCAGCGGCTGGTTGCGCGCCGCGATCTCGATCATGTCCCGCACGCCAAGTGCATTGGGGTCGCTGGCGTTATAGAAGTAGACGAGCGAAAGCGGGGTCCGCAGCCCGCCGACGACATCGGCGAGTTGCCGGGGTGGGGTGTTCGACCCCTCGCGGGTCGCGTCGAAATGCACGTCGTGGCGATAAAGGGCGACATTGGCGGCGATCGCCACACCCACCGCGCCGCTGACAATCAGCGCGTTGGCGGCCCAGGCCGACCACCGCGATCCGCGGCCGCGCAGCGGCAGGCGGACTGCGAGCGCGAACAGCGTCAGCAAGGTCAGCGACCACGCCACGAACAGCAGGCCGTTCGAGAGCCGCTCGCCGAATCCTGCGAAGCCGAGCGCCCCAAATGCAAGTGCAGCGGCGATCAGCGCGGCTATGACCAGATCGGATCGGGTACGCCACGACATTCGCCTCTCCTACCGCCGCGCCAGCGCACGCACGGTCAATAGCAGCGTCAGCAGCGTGACACTGAGAAAGAAACCGACGTCGGAGAGGTAGATCGAGCCCACCGCAAAGGGACGGAAATGCACCGCGAGCGACAGGTTCACCACCAGCGTGTCGGCCGGGCTCGGCAGCAGCCAGCCGAAATTGTCGATGATCCACAGCAGCAGGAAAACGCTGAGCGCGATCAGCGCCGCGATGACCTGGTTGGCCGTGAGCGCCGATGCGAGCAGCCCGGCGCCAACCAGGGCCGAACCGAATAGCAGGAGGCCGAGATAACCGCTGTAGATCGGGCCGAAATCGGGATCGCCGAACCAGGCCAGCGTCGCCGCGTAGCAGCCCGAGAGCAGCAGCATGAGCACGATCAGGCTCATGCTGGCGACGTATTTTGCCAGCACGATCGCGACCTCGGAGACCGGCGCGGTGAGCAGCACCTCCATCGTCCGCAGCTTTCGCTCCTCGGCCAGCAGCCGCATGGTGATCAAGGGCGCGGTCAGCATGAACAGCACGAACATCTGGAAGAAGACGTGCACCATGCTCGGCTGATGGCTGATGAACAATGTCAGCGTGAAGCTATAGCCCATGATGAGCAGGAAGACGGTCATCACGGCGTAGGCGATCGGGGAGGAAAACAGCGCCATCTCCTCCTTGCGCAGGAGGATCGCAAAGCTTCTCATGCGGCAGCCCTCGACGACCGTCGCGTCAGCTCGAGAAACACCCGCTCGAGATCCGGACGGACCTCCGTCAGCTCGGAGACGGCGACGCCGGCTCCGACCAGCGCCGCGACGATCTCGGCGGCAAGGGAGGCGCGCGGCTCGACCCTGATCAGGTAATGCGCCGCTGCAGCGCCGGCATTGGGTTCGACAGCGATGTCGCGCACGCCGGCGATGGCCGAGACCACGCTTCGAAGCGCCTCTTCCGGCGCGGCTGCCGCAAGCCGCAACATTGTTGCTTGCGCGTTCTCCCTCAGAGCGTCGGCGGTGAGAAGCGTGCCGTCCAGCAGGATCATGACCCGCGAGGCGATCTTCTCGATCTCAGGGAGGATGTGCGAGGCGATCAGCACGGTGTGGTTTCCCGCGAGCGACTGGATGAGATCGCGAACGGCAATGACCTGGTGCGGATCGAGTCCGCTGGTCGGCTCGTCCAGCACCAGCACCCGGGGCTTTCCCAATAGCGCCTGCGCGATCGAGACACGCTGCCGGAAACCGCGCGAGAGTTTTGCGCTCAGGAGCGTCATGACGTTGGTGAGATCCAGCCGCTCGGCCGCTTCGTCCACGGCCGCCCTCGCTGCCCGGCCGCTCAATCCCCTGAGATTGGCCATGAAGTGGAGAAACTCTCCGACCCGCATGTGATCGTAGAGCGGCGCGTCCTCCGGCACGTAGCTGATCAGGCGGCGAACCGAAAGCGAATCTGTCACGACGTCATGACCGGCGACCTCGATGCGGCCGGAGGTCGGCACGAGATAGCCGGTCAACATGCGGAAGATCGTGCTCTTGCCTGAGCCGTTCGGCCCAAGCAGGCCGACGATTTCGCCCTGCGCGATGGCAAAAGACACATCGGTGACGGCCCGGCGCGGCCCGTACCATTTGGTGACATGCTCGGCCAGCACGAGCGGTGACATTAGCTTACAAGACCCGGATGCAGGAAAGGCGCGCGCGCCCGAAATCGTCCAAACGCGATCCCGGGCGCAAGGTCCAGGATCGCGTTCCGCGCACGGCTCGTTGTTCGATCACTCGTAATATTCGGGCGAGTGCTTGTGGGCTTTGTAGACGTCCGGATCGTGCGCGAAGATGATGTCGCCGCCCTCGACGTCGTGCACCCGCTTGACCCATGCATAGGCGTCGAGCATGCCGACCGGGTCATAGACGCTGCCGATGCTCGGCAGGATGTTCTTGTCGAGATTCTCCTGCAGATAGACGGCGTCGCTGGTCAGCACGACCGTTCCGGTCTTCGGCAGCCGCACCACCATGATCTGGCTGCCGGGGGTATGCGATACCGACCGATGGATGTAGACGCTGTTGTCGCCGAACAGATCGAGGTCGCCGTCGAGCTCGATGGTCTTGTACTTGCTCGGCATCGAGCCGCCGACGCCATTGCGCAACATGGCGAAATCATCACTGATGAAGAACGTCGCATAGCCCGGCGCCGGCCAGAATGCATTCCTGATCTCGTCGCGCTGATACACGAAGGTCGAATCCAGGAACTTGCCGATGTTGCCGGCATGGTCGACGTGGAAATGGCCGAGCACGACGTATTTTATGTCGGACGGCTTGACGTTGATCTTGCTGAGCTGGGTGTCGATGGCAATGTCCGGCGAGCGACCCGGATCGAGCGCCTTCACGAACGGCCCCCAGTAATCCGCATCGGTGATGATCTTGTCGTTGTTGCCGCAGTCGAACAGCACGTCTCCCTTGGGATGACGGATGAGAAAGAAGCCGACGGGAATCTGCACTTTGCCGCTGGCGCCGTTCTGGATGATCGACTTGTCGAGGTTCAACGCCCCGGAGCTGAACACGTAGAGTTTCATCTCTTTCGGGGCCTCGGCCGCCATCGCTCCGGCGGCCGTCAGGAGCAGTCCTATCGTCAACGCGCCAAGGACTTTCGCACAACGCAGCAGCATGTCGTCCTCCCTGTTCAACTTGTTTCTATAATTCTTTAGGACGCTGGATTGTTAGCACAGGATTGTGGCGGTTGTGCAGGTCCTCGACGCGGGGCCGCCAACGAAATTGCGTTCAGCGCTTGCTGCATGGCAGCAAGGACGGACTCAGGCCGGCAACTCTCGCAACGCCGGCAAGAGAGGTTATTTCGCCGGGCGAAACATCGCCGGCGAGTCTCGGTGGCCACCTACCCGGTTGCAAACATGATTGCTCTGCCCGGCGACGACCGGGCCGTCCGACGCTGTGCAGGCAATCGGCAGCAACCGAAATGCGGCTTGATCGGAACGTAATCGCCGATCTACAGTCGGCCGCCTGAATAAAAAAACCGGCCTGCGAAGACAGGCCGCGATAACCAGGTCACGGGAGGTGCATTTCAATGAGCGATTTCATTACGCGTCGAACTCTATTGGCCGGCGGGACGGCCAGCCTGCTTGCCGCTCCCTGGGTGGCCAGGGCGCAGGCCAATACGCTGCACATCGGCATGCAAAGCATCCTGTCCGGGCCGATCGCGCTGCTCGGCACGTCCTCCCGCAATGCACTGATGATGGAGCAGGATCGCATCAACGCAAGCGGCGGCTTTCTCGGCCGGCCCATCGAATTCGTATTCCGCGATTCAAAGGGGCAGCCCCAGGAGGCCGCCCGACTGACGCGCGAGCTGGTGAACAGCACCGGATGCGAGCTCTTGATCGATGCCGAGGCCTCGTCCGGCGCCTTCGCCGTCCAGGAAGTCGTCCGCGACCTCGGCGTCGCCTGTATCCATACCAACAGCGAGACCTCGTCGCTGACCGCCGACCCCAAGATCCGGGCCCCCACCGCCTTCCGCGTCGCACGCCAGGGCGTGCACGACGCGGTGGCCGGCAGCATCTATCTCTCGGCCTACGCGGACGCCAAGAAGCTCAACAAATGGGCGACCTGTTCGCCCGATTACGCCTACGGCCGCGACACCACGGCGCAATACCTGCAGTTCTTCAAGCAGTTCAAGCCGGACATCGAGATCACCACCGAAGCCTGGCCCAAGCTCGGCCAGCCCGACTTCACCGAGGTGATCACCAAGCTGATCCAGGCCAAGCCCCAGGCGCTGTTTACCCTGCTCTATGCCGGCGACCTCTCGGCATTCGTGAACCAGGGCAACATCTATGCGCTGTTCTCGCAGATGGCGGTGGCGACGCCCAATGTCGACTATCCCGTGCTCGCCGCCATCAAGACTCTTCCTCCAGGCATCCAGTCGGCGACGCGCTACCTCGAGACGTTCCCGGATACACCGGCCAACAAGGAATGGGGCCAGGCCTATCTGAAGCGGTGGAATGAGCGGCCGACCAACTGGTCGTGGCAGAACACGGTGGCGATGCAATTCTACGAGGCCGCCATCAAGAAAGCCAACTCGCTCGACGGCAAGGCGATTGCCGCGGCGCTCACGGGCATGACGATCAAGACACCGTTCGGCGTCGACGGCACCATCACCATGCGCGACGACCACACGACGATCAACTACGCCATCGGCTGGGGCCAGACCACGCCGAAGGAGCCTTTCATCGTCGACGTGAAGCCTGCCGATTGGGGCAAGATCATCGAGCTCGAGACGGAGTGGAAGAAGCAGCAGAAGTACATCTGAGCTTCAGATGGACCTCGACGCGCTCGGCGCCTGCCTCACAACACCCGCTTGCGTGGTCACCCAGACCACCAGCGGGCTGATCGTGGGCATGTTGCTGTTCCTGGTTGCCGCCGGCGTGACCCTGATCTTCGGCGTGCTGAAGATCGTGAACTTCGCCCACGGCACCTTCTACATGCTTGGCGGCTACGTCGCCTACACCGCGCTCGGCGTAACCGACAGCTACGCCCTGGCGGTCCTGTCGGCAACGCTCGCCATGGCGCTGTTCGGCGTCCTGTTCGAGCGCGCTCTGATGAGTCGCGTCTACGGCTCCAACGTGCTGATGCAGCTCCTGGTCTGCTATGCCGTGGTGCTGATCTTCGATGACGTCGTGAAGATCGTCTGGGGCCCCGAGTTCCACGCCATGGGCATGCCGCCTGCCTTCCAGGTGCCGCCGCTCTTCATCGCAGGCGGCGTCGTGCCGCCGTTCTACGCCGTGCTGATCGGCATCGCAGCGCTGATCGCGATCGTGCTCGGCCTCGGCCTGTCGATGACGCGGCTCGGCAAGACCGTGCGCGCCGCCGCGATCAACGCCCAGATGGTTTCGGCGCTGGGCGTCAACACGACCCTGCTGTTCGCAATCGTCTTCGCGGTCGGCGGCGGTTTGGCGGGACTGGCCGGCGCACTCGCCGCGCCCGTGCGCTCGCTGTCGCCGGGCATGGGCTTCTCGATCCTGATCGAAAGCTTCATCGTCACCGTCATCGGCGGCATGGGCTCGATTGCGGGCGCGCTGGTCTCCGCCCTCCTGATCGGGATGGTGCGCGGCTTCGGCACGATCGGCTTTCCCCAGTTCACCGACGGACTGATCTATATCCTGATGATCGCCATCCTGCTCCTGCGCCCGCAGGGCCTGTTCGGACGCAGCTCATGAAGCTCCGCCCCGCCCAACGCGATGTCACGATCGCCGCCATCGCCCTGATTGCCATCCTCGTGATTCCATTCTTCCATCGCAGCCCGGCTTTCGAGGATTTCATCATCCGTCTGAGCGCCATGGCGCTGTTTGCGACCTCGCTCAACCTCTTGGTCGGCAACACGGGCATGGTATCGTTCGGCCATGGCATGTTCTACGGCCTCGGCGCCTACGCCTTCGCATTGACGATGCAGATGACCGGGCTCCCGCTGCCCGTCGCCGCCGTGCTCGCGATAGCATTCACGAGCCTTGCCGCGCTTTGCGTCGGTGCGATCTGCGTACGCCTGGGCACCGACTACTTCGCCTTCATCACGCTCGCATTCCAGATGCTGCTCTACAGCCTCATCATCTCCTGGCAGAGCCTCACCGGCGGCGACCAGGGCCTGCGCGGCGGCCTGCCGCGCCGCGAGATCTTCGGCTTCGAGCTGGCGTCGCAGCTTCATCTCTACCAATTCTGCGCAGTCGTGGCCGTGCTTGGGCTGCTCGCGCTGCGTCATATCTCGGCGAGCCCGTTCGGCCAGACGCTGCGCATGATCCGCGACAACGAGAACCGCGCGAGCTTTCTGGGCGTCGTGCTGTGGCGAGCCAGGCTCTGGGCCTTTACGATCGCCGGCGGCTTCGCAGGGCTGGGCGGCGTGCTGGCCGCACTGTTCGTCTCGGGCGCCTATCCCGAACTCGCCGACTGGCCGAATTCCGGCCAGGCGATCTTCGCCGTCATGCTGGGCGGCATCAACAGCTTCCTCGGTCCGGTCCTCGGCGCGGCGATCCTGCTTGCGCTGAACGACGTCGTGACGCGCTTCACCGAATATTACGGGCTGGTGCTGGGCATCGTGATCCTAGCATTCGCGCTCGGCCTGCGCCGCGGCGTGCTCGATTTTCTCAGGCTTGCCTGGCCACGAGGCTCAAAATGAAGCTCGAGATCAGACATCTCACCAAGGCGTTCGGTGGCGTCCGCGCCATCGACGACGTATCGATGGCGTTTCCGTCCGGATCGCTGTCGGCGGTGATCGGTCCGAACGGCGCCGGCAAGAGCACCTTCTTCAACCTGATCAGCGGCGCGTTCTCTCCCGACGCCGGCGAGGTGCTGCTCGACGGTCAGGACGTGGTTCGCCTGTCCAAGGCCGAGCGGATGCAACTCGGCATCGGGCGAGCGTTTCAGGTCGCAAGCTGCTTTCCGACCATGACGGTGGCGGAGAACCTGATGGCCGCCGTCACGGCCCATGTCGGCCAGTGGGGCAATCTCGCCCGCCGCTTTCCACTTCCCGGGATACGCGAGCGCGCCGGCGAGGTGATGGAGCTGGCGGGCCTGACGCATGTCGCTGACGTCGAGGCCGCGGTTCTTTCCCATGGCGACCAGAAGCTCCTGGATATCGCCATCGCGCTTGCGCTCGAGCCCAAGGTGCTGTTGCTCGACGAGCCGACGGCCGGCATGGGGCCGGAGGAGCGTTGGCGCATGATCGAGCGTGTCCGCGGCCTGTGGGAACAGCACAAGCTCACGCTGGTTTTCATCGAACACGACATGGACATCGTGTTCCAGGTCGCGAGCACCATTCGCGTACTGTGCTACGGCCGCGTCCTCGCCGAAGGCACGCCGGACCAGATTCGCAACAACCAGGCGGTGATCGACGCCTATCTCGGCACGGAGGCTCACACGGCATGACAGACCTCCTGCGCGCCGAAGGACTGAGCGCCTTTTACGGCGCCAGCCAGATCCTGTTCGACGTCGATCTCGCCCTTGGGGAAAACCGCACGCTGGCGCTGCTCGGGCGCAACGGCGCGGGCAAGAGCACGACCATGAAGACGCTTGCGGGCATAGTGCCGGCCCGGCATGGCCGCATCTTGTTTGCCGGCCGCGACATCACCCGCGCACCGCCGCATGCGCGCGCCCGGCTTGGCCTCGCCTATGTGCCGGAAGACCGGCAGGTGTTTCCGGAGCACAGCGTCGAGGACAATCTCCTGATCGCGGCCAAGAGCGGCCCCGACGGACGGCGCGACTGGACGCTCGCGCGCGTCTGGGACACTTTCCCGCTGCTGACGAAACTGCGGTCGCGCCAGGCCGGCCGCCTCTCCGGCGGCGAGCAGCAGCTGCTGGTGATCGCGCGTGCGCTGATGGGCAATCCCCTCGTCCTGCTGCTCGACGAGCCGAGCGAAGGGCTGGCCCCGATCGTGGTCGCCACCATCGGCAAGGTGCTGCGGGAACTCGGGACGAGCGGCGCGACCATCCTGCTCGCCGAGCAGAACATGCATTTCTGCCTGCGGATCGCCGAGGAGGCCGTCGTCATCGACAAGGGAAAAGTGGTACATCGCCAGGATACGGCGGGGCTTGCCGGAAACCAGGATATCCGCCGGCGCTATCTTGCAATGTAGCGATCGGGACGGCGCTTCCAACGGCGGTTGCACGAGGCGCCATTCCGTGGACATCCAGGACGACGGATCATGAATGTCGAACTCCCACACCGAACGCTCGACCTCTCCTCGGCCATCGCCGAGGCGGACATCCGCTGCCTGCTGATGGTGCTGGTCCACATGACTGGCGACCAGCGCTGGCTGGAGCCGCCCTACAAGCCCAAGCGTGACGTCCGCCTGATCCCCGATCCGAACGCCGGCGTGCCCGCGGAGATCAGGGATGAAATCCGCGCCGCGGTCGTCCAGCTGTTCGCTCACGGCAATCCGCAGCCTGTCATCACCGATCCCGGCAACGAGCTGATGCTGACGATGATGCGCGCCTGCCTCGGCGAGAATGTCGCCCCCGAATACGCGCCGCTGATGCGCGAGGAGATGGGATTTGTCCCGCGCGAGGCGCGCTGGAGCCGACCTCCGTCCGACCGGACCCTGGCGCAGCATCACGTGCTCATCGTCGGTGCCGGCGTCTGCGCCATCGCGCTTGCCGTCGCATTGGGGCACCTCGGCATTCCCTACACCATCGTCGAGAAGAATGCCGAGCTCGGCGGCACCTGGTACGTCAACCGCTATCCCGGCTGCGGCGTCGACACGCCGAACCATTCCTATTCGTACTCGTTCGGGCCGCGGAACGCCTGGACCCGCTATTTCTGCCAGCGGGAGGAACTGCTCGATTACCTCAAGAAGGTCGCAGCCGAATACGGCATTCGCGAGCATTTGCGCCTCGACACGCAACTGACATCGTCGCGCTGGGACGAGAGCAAGCGGCGCTGGATTTCGACCCTCACGACCAGGGATGGCGAAGAGACCTTTGAATCGACGGTGCTGGTCAGCGCCATCGGGCAGCTCAACGATCCCTCCCGCGCCCATTTCGGGGGTGAGGAGGATTTCCAGGGCCTGATCCTGCATTCCGCGCTGTGGTCCGACGACATCAAGCTCGACGGCAAGCGCGTGGCCGTGATCGGCACTGGCGCGACGTCGATGCAGCTCGTGCCGTCCATTGCCGACCGCGTGGCCTCGGTGACCGTGTTTCAGCGCACCGCGCAATGGGTGCGGCCGGTGCAAGGCTATTCGGATCCCAT
Organism: Bradyrhizobium sp.; assembly: GCA_035293585.1. Lineage (GTDB taxonomy): Bacteria > Pseudomonadota > Alphaproteobacteria > Rhizobiales > Xanthobacteraceae > Bradyrhizobium. Next base: position 31,527 of record DATGMN010000084.1, read on the forward strand.
CACCGAAGGCGCGCAGTGGCTGCTCGCCCATCTGCCGTTTTACGTGCAGTGGTACCGCTTCAACATGTTCTGGCGCTACGGCGACGGGCTGTTGCCGTTCCTGCGCAAGGATCCCGCCTGGCCATACCCGGATCGTGCGGTCAACAAGGGCAATGATCGGCACCGCGAGGAGCTCACCGACTTCATCCGCGCCGAGTTGAAGGACCGGCCCGATCTGATCGAGAAATGCGTGCCGACCTATCCGCCCTACGGCAAGCGCATCCTGCTCGACAATGGCTGGTTCAGGACGCTCACCAGGCCGAATGTCGAGCTCGTCAGCGACCGCATCGACCGCTTCACGCGCGATGGCATTCGGACCGTGGACGGAAAGGAGCGGCCCTTCGACATCATCGTGGTCGCCACCGGTTTCAAGGTCACCGAGATGGCGGCCCGGCTCAATATCACCGGCCGGCGCGGCAGGACTCTCCGCGACAAATGGGCCAATGACAATCCGACGGCCTATCTCGGCCTTACCGTCCCCGACTTCCCGAATCTGTTTTGCATGCTCGGTCCGAATTCCGGGCCAGCCCATGGCGGCAGCGTGATCTTTCAGTCCGAATGCCAGAGCCGCTACATCTCCGCCTGCCTGGTCGAGATGATGGAGCGCGGCATAGCGGCTATCGACGTTCGCCAGGATGTTCACGACGACTACGTCCGCAAGGTCGATGTCGAGCACGAGGCGATGATCTGGACCCACCCGGGCATGTCCACCTATTACCGCAACAGGAGCGGCCGGGTATTTTCCGCGATGCCCTGGCGTTTCGTCGACTACTGGGCGATGACGCATGACGCCGACCTCAGCCGATACCAGCTGACCGAAGCGTAGGATGCGCCGCGACGGCAGCCCCTGGTATCCGTCCCTCCCCGAATCACCTAGAGCTGGACCGGCGAATCGTCCTTCGAAACTGCGGATGAGCCATCGCGAGCGCCGCATGGACGCCCCGAACAAGGCAGGCTCGAGTTGAATGATCCCGTGGCCAGTGACGTCGTCAGGGCCGAGCGCGGAGCGCCGGATCTCGCGCTGCTCCATGCGGCCGCTCTCGATCACATACGCGCCGGGCGATTCCTCGATGCTCAATCCTGCTGCCGGCGGGCTTTTGCGCTGGACCCGGACAATCCGGAGACCATGCATCTCATGGGCCTTGCGTGCAACGAGCTCAAGCAGTTCGACCACGCGGCGGAATGGGCGTCGCGCGCGATTAGGAAGGACGCGAAACCGGCATTTCTCGTGACCCTCGGCGTCGCGCTGCGGAACCTCGGACGGCACGAGGATGCCCTGAAGGTTTTCGACAAGGCGGTCCAGCTGAAGCCTGAGGACGCGCAGCTCTGGTATCAACTGGGGAGCGCCCTGCTCGATGCGGGCCGCTCCTCCGATGCGCTCTTGTGCTTCGAGCACGCGCTCGCGCTCGACCCCGGTCATCGCGATGCCGCCTACGGCGCGGGTTATGTTCTCGTGGGCCTGGAACGGTTCGAGGAAGCCCTCGTTCATTTCGATCGGAGCGTCGAGATGGACGCCAGCCATGCGCCGACGCTGCAGATGCGGGCCATTGCCCTCAGGAAGCTGAAGCGGTTCGACGCGGCGATAGCCGACAATCTGCGGGCGATGGAGCTGGACCCGGCCAATCCCGATATCTGCAACAACATGGGCGCCATCCTCGGGGCGCTGGGGCAGATCGAACAGGCGCTGTCCTGGTACGACCGCGCGTTGGCGATCAACCCGAATATCGCGCGGAACATCACGAACAAGGCGAGCGCGCTGTACGAGCTCGGACGTTTCGACGAGGCGATCGTCACATACCAGCGCGCCATGGCGGTCGACCCGGACCTCGCCGAGGCCCCCTGGAATCTCGCTCTGGTCCAGATGCTCGTCGGCGATTTCAAGGCGGGCTGGAGCGGACGCGAGGCGCGCTGGAGAATCCCCGCGATGTCGTCCAAATATCTCGATCTGCGCCAGCCGATGTGGCTTGGGACGGAATCGGTTGCCGGAAAAACGGTCATCGTCTGCCAAGACGAAGGACTGGGCGACGCGATTCAGTTTGTGCGCTACGTGCCGTTCTTGGCGGCGCGCGGCGCGCGCGTGATCCTGATCGTCGACGAACCGCTCCGCTCCATGCTGTCCGGATTGAGCGGCGTTGCGCAATGTCTGCGGAAGTCGCCGGACACCTTGCTGCCGGCTTACGACCTGCATGTGCCGATCTCCAGCCTGCCTTTGGCATTCGGGACCGAGCTCGACAATATTCCGGCCGAGCCCTACTTCCCCGCACCGAGGGCCGATCGGGTGCAGGCCTGGGACGACCGGCTCGGACCACGCAACAACATGCGGGTCGGGCTGGTCTGGTCCGGCAATCCCGAGCATTGGAACGATCACAACCGATCGATATCGCTGCGGGCCCTGTCGCCCATCCTCGATGTCGATGCGACGTTCGTCAGCCTGCAGAAGCAGCCGCGACCGCAGGATATCGAGACGCTCCGCCAACTGACCGGCATCATCGACCTCACCGCCGATCTGACCGATTTCGCGGAGACGGCCGCCCTGGTGTCGTGCCTCGATCTCGTGATCGCGGTGGATACGAGCGTCGCGCATCTTGCCGCGGCCCTCGGCCGTCCCACCTGGATTCTGTTGCCCTACGTACCGGACTATCGCTGGCTGCTCGGTCGTGACGATAGCCCCTGGTACCCGGCCGTGCGGCTCTTCCGGCAGGCCGCGACCCGCGACTATGCAAGTGTGGTCGCACGTGTCCGCGCCGAATTGTCGGCGGCGATCGACGAAGGCACATTGCCGCAGCTGCGATCGCGGCAGGCCGCCTCATCGGCGTCGCATCCGCCTCATGACCGCGCGTGATGCTTGACATCCCCGCGCATGATCCGGGCCTGGTCCTGAAGTTGCCTGCGGGCGCGCTTGAAGGCGCTGTCGATTGCGAAAGTCAGGTCGGCATATCGCTGATCCTCCTTCGGCGTGCGGCCGACATGAACCTCCCTGCCGTCGGGCAGCGCCAGACGGATGCTCACCTGGTATTGGCCGCTCGTCTGGTGATGATCGCCGGGTCCCTTGACGACGATACGAGCCGCCGTGATCCGACCAAAATGCGTCTCCAATTCCGCAACATGCCGATCGACGGCGCCCTGCACTCCGGCCGAGTCCCGGACGCCTTCGAATTCGATTTGAGCTGGCGTTTCCATGATTGCCTCCATCGACCGGGCATTTGACCATTTCGCCGCGCATCGGCCTTGAGCGAAATCAACCCGCCCCGCGTCACGCCTTCGGCACGTTCCGCTCCAGATCCTCCAGCCACGCCGCAGCGCTTGCATCCGACGGCGCCCGCCAGTCGCCGCGCGGCGACAGCGACCCGCCGGCCGACACCTTCGGACCGTTCGGCATGGCGGAGCGCTTGAACTGGCTGAAGGCGAAGAAGCGCCGCAGGAACACCTCGAGCCAGCGCCTGATCTCGCCGAGGTCATAGCCGCGCCGCTTGTCGGCCGGAAAGCCCGGCGGCCACGCACCCGCCGCGACGTCCTTCCAGGCGTGCAGCGCGAGGAAGGCGATCTTCGAGGGCCGCAAGCCGAAGCGCAGCGTGTAGTACAGATTGAAATCCTGCAATTCATAGGGGCCGACGGCGGCTTCCGTGCTCTGCGGCTTTTCGCCGGCCGCGACGGGCACGAGCTCGGGCGAGATTTCGGACGCCAGAATTGCGCCGAGCGTCACGCCGACCTCGTCGGCAAACTGCCGCGAGGCGATGACCCAGCGGATCAGATGCTGGATCAGCGTCTTCGGGACGCCGGAATTGACGTTATAGTGCGACATCTGATCGCCGACGCCGTAGGTGCACCAGCCGAGCGCGAGCTCGGAGAGGTCGCCGGTGCCGAGGACGATGCCGCCTTGATGATTGGCGAGGCGAAACAGATAATCGGTGCGCAAGCCCGCCTGCACGTTTTCGAAGGTGATGTCGTAGACCGCGTCGCCCTGGCCGTAGGGATGGCCGATGTCCTTCAGCATCTGCGTGGCCGCGGGCCTGATATCGAGCTCCTGCGAGGTCACCTGCAATGCGCGCATCAGCGACAGCGCGTTGGTCTTGCTTTCGCTGCCGGTCGCAAAGCCGGGCATGGTGTAGCCAAGGATGTTCGACCTCGGCAGGCCCAGGAGATCGATGGCCTTGGCGGCGACGATCAGCGCATGGGTCGAATCGAGACCGCCGGAGACACCGATCACGACGCGCTTCGCGCCGATCGCCCGCAGCCTCTGGACGAGGCCCGCGACCTGGATGTTGTAGGCCTCATAGCAATCCTGCTCGAGCCGGGCGGGATCGCTGGGCACGAAGGGGAAGCGCTCGACCGTCCTGATCAGCCCGACATCGTCGGCTGGAGGCTCGAGCGAGAACGCAACCCTGCGATATTTGCCCGCCCGCCTCTCGTGCTCGCGCCTGTTGTCGTCGAACGTGCCCATCAGGGCGCGCTCCTGCCGCAGCAGGTCGAGATCGACGTCAGCAAGGGTGATTTGTCCGTCCTGCCGGAAGCGCTCGCCCTCCGCCAGCAGCACGCCGTTCTCGTAGATCGAGGTCTGGCCGTCCCAGGCGAGGTCCGTCGTCGACTCGCCGGCGCCCGCGGCGGCATAGACATAGGCGGCGAGGCAGCGCGCCGAGCAGGATTGACAGAGCAGCGCGCGCGACCGGGCGCGGCCGATGGTGATCGGGCTCCCCGAGAGATTGACCAGCACCGTGGCGCCGGCAAGCGCCAGCTCGGAGGCCGGGGTCACGGGAATCCACATGTCCTCGCAGATTTCCACGCCGATGGTGAGGCCCGGCACATCCACGGCCTCAAACAGCAGGTCGACGCCGAACGGCACCAGGGTTCCGTCGATCTCGATCTCCGCTTCGACGATGCCAGCGCCCGAGGCGAAGTGGCGCCCTTCATAGAACTCGCGATAAGTCGGCAGATAGATCTTGGGCACAACCCCGAGAATGGAGCCGCGATGGATCACCACGGCGCAGTTGTAGATCCGCGCGCCAAAGCGCAACGGCGCACCGACGATCAGCACCGTCATGATCTCGCTCGAAGCCTGCACGATGGCGGCAAGGCCCCGCTCGACCGAATCGAGCAGCGGATCCTGCATGACCAGGTCTTCGATCGCATAGCCCGACAGGCAAAGCTCCGGAAAGACCGCAACCGCCGCCGACCTGTCGTGGCAGGCCCTCGCCGCATTCAGGATCGCGGCCGCATTGGCGGTCGGGTCAGCCACAATGGAGAGGGTGACGCAGGCCCCGACACGGGCAAAGCCCTGGCGATAGATCGAGTGAAAGCTCATCGCGATTCGAAACCTCCTGGGGCCAGATCACGCGACATTGCGCATTGCGCCGGACGGGCGCAAGGGCCCTGCGTTGCTCGCAATCGAACAGATATGGCCTCTTCTGCCTAGCATTTCAAAATGACAGCAAAGCCGCATTTTTTGCTCCTGGAGGGAGGCCGCTGATGCAGTCAGGAGCAAAAGGACAAGCATCCTTCGCCTCGCGGCGCGTTTCGCCCGAGCTTTGCCAATCGTCTCGCCCTCTGCGAAAGTCAGAGGGCGCAGGGAAGGCCGGGTGGCCGCTGCACCCGGGGCCCTCGCGCCAGAAAATGTGCGCAAAGGGCGCGTGACCACAGGTACAGGCGGTGACAACCGGCCTTCCCTGCGCGATGGTTTGACGGCTTATACGTGATCTCCCCGGTGAACCATCTCGTTTGCCACCGTCATCGGCGCGATGCGGCTTCGCATCGTCGCCAACTTGACGCCGGAGCCTTGGGGCGTCAGGACCACACGATTTCGCCGTACGCCTCCGTGCCGCTCGTCGGACGGCACGCCTGCGTCCACCGCATCCCCGCCTCACGTGTCGTGACGACCGCGATACGCCCCTGGAAGCGAGGCGGGATGCGGAGATCATACGACCGATTCGCCATTCCGGAAAACAGAATTATTTCCAAGCGTCGGGATTGACAGGATTTTGCAGGGTGCGCCCGTCGGGCAAATCGGTTTGCAGGCGACCGCGAGCGTCATCCCGGGATCGTGGCTCCGCCGCCAGGTCCGACAGACAGGCCCTCCGGATGGTTTACAGCCATGGGGCGAGAGTGCAAAGAATGGCAACGCACGCTCCCGGCGACTGTCTTCCTTGGAGCCGATCATGCGACGGATACGGACGCGGACCCATGACAAGAGCCTCTACAAGAGCCTTTCCTATCCTCGTTGCGCTGTCGCTGATGCCGACGGCCTTCCCCGCCGCGGCACGCGCCGATGAGATCGACCGCGCGTTGCTGTCGACCTTTTGCGATGCCGGCAACATCCAGGGCGCGACTTGCAAGCGGGCCAGGTTCTATCCCGATGCGGGGCGTCGGGCTTGCGACGTGAAGCTGACTGCGGATCGCTACAGCGGCAGGTTCATCGCATCCCGCAATCCCCTGCTGGTGGTCAACTACCAAAGCGGATGCGAGGCGCACGTCAATGACTTCGGGGGCGTCGCGCTGTTCGAGCAAGCGGGTGGTACATACGCGTTCCGGGGTTTCCAGCCGGGTATGCAGGGGACGCACTGCGTCACCATGGCGCGAAGCGAGAGCGAGGACGTCCTGATCTGTCTCACCGGTCACATGGGCCAGGGCGACCTTGAAACCCGCCTCGCACGGGTCGCTTTCAAGGAAGAGCCGATCAGGCACATTACGATGTCGCTGGATTTTCTGGTGGAGGCGGAAAACCTGGTGGGAGCCTATGGTTCCAATGTCGTCGACTGCTACGGGCAGCCGAAATATTTCGACCTCTCGAAGCTGAGCGCAGGAGCGGCGCCGAACACGGTGACCGTCGAGGTGAGCTATGCCGATGCCGACACCATCCACGCGGCCTGCGGCAAAGGATTTCCGAAGCCGGCGGAAACCTCTGGCGAGCTCGGTCCGGGCGAGGCCTACGTGCCCGAGGGCTACGAGAAGCAAGGCAAAATGACCGTCGATCTGGTGAGCCGCAAAGTCATCGTGCAGTGAATGAGGCGTGCAGTGAATGAGGCGCGGATGCCCAAGACAGACGATTAAACTTGCGCCTATTGCTGGCACGAACTGGCAAACTTGCTTGGATAGAGCCTTGGGCAATTCCACCGACCGGTTCTCGCCATGCGCAGCCAGATCCTGCTTCTCTCCGCCGCAACCAGCCTCATCGCGGCCTCGATCGGCGGCCCCGCTGTCGCGCAACACGCACCCATCGGATCGGTAACGCGGGTGTATACCGAGATCGACGACGTCCGCGCGAACCGGTACGCGCTCTGCAAGACCATTCACTCGAACGGCGACCAGGACAATCCAGTCCTTGAAGAACGCTGCCCGTCGGGACCGGATGGCTGGACCGTGACGATGTCCTCGTTCGACGCACGCGAATACGTGTCGTTCGGACGCCAGGCGAAGGGCGGAAAATCCGTATCCGAGGCGCTGGACGGCGCGTTCGCCGACCCGCACAGGATGATCGAATGGCGCCTGCGTGACGGACGGCCCTTCGCCGCGATCCATCGCTATGTCTTCGATGATCGTCAGGTGCTGACCATCCACCGCCTGCAGCCCGACAAGACCTCCTGCGTGGCCGCCATCGTCAACGTCCGCAAGGGTCATGATGCGAATGACGAGGCAGCGAAGATCGCGGACCGCATCGGGCCGGAGTTCAAATGCGGCCGCGACGCGCTCGTGGTGGATTGAGGCCTGACGCCATGGCCGGTTTTGCAGCAGCACCAGGTGCGCGCGAGCGAAGCCAGTGTTGTGACCCAGACGCTTGATTCACTCGGTGTCATTCCGGGGCGCCCGAAGGGCGAAGCCGGAATCTCGCGCCGCAACCTCGAGATTCCGGGTTCGCCGCCGACGCGGCGCCCCGGAATGACGGAATGAAGTATCAGACTCGCAATACTAGCAGGCCCCCGAGAGTTCCCTTTGCGGGCACAAAGCTCGGGCGAACGGACGTGACATTTTCCCGGCCTGCGACGGGAAATCGCATCGCGCCAGCGACCGGCGGACGTTCTATACTGACGCACTCCGTTCAACGGAAACCTCGCTGCAATGGAAGTTCCCGCCATGCGCAATGCCCTGCTGTCACGCCGGCTGTCATTCACCGTCGCCGCGATCTTCCTTCTTGGCTCGCTCGGCAGCACCGCGGCGCTGTCGGATGCGTCGGCCAAACCGGCTAAGTCCGTCGCCATCGACGATTTCGGCTATCTCGATACCTCCAACGAGCCGACCGATCAGGCGGCCGCGCATCAGCGGCGGCTGCAGGACTTCATGGCGGCGCTGCGCGGCGACGTCGGCGCGGACCAGCGCTTTCAGCTGGTCGCCTCATCCTGCGCCCCGGCTTGCGCGGACGACGGCCCGGCGCTGGCCGAGCGGCTGCGCGCCGCTGCGAAGGACGGCGCAACGATCCTGATCATCGGCAACATCCACAAGATGAGCACGCTGGTGCAATGGGCGCGGCTGGCCGCGATCGATACTGCCTCCGGCCGCGTGGTGTTGGAGAAGCTTTTCACCTTCCGCGGCGACAATGACGAGGCCTGGCAGCGGGCCGCTTCGTTCGTATCGGAGGAACTTCGTGCAGGGCTCGCCGGCGGACCCGCGCCAGCGTCGCCGGTTGCTCTCGCGCCGATCAGGCTTGCGGTGTTTCCGTTCGAGCTCGACGACACCAGTGCGGCTGCCGAGAGCACCGGCGAGACCACGTCCGATGCCACTGGCCTCGCCGACACCACCGATGCGATCCGGCAATTGCTGGCGCAAAGCGGACGCTATCGGCTGGTCGACGTCGCCACTTCCGGCGCCGCCGCCAAGACCCCGACGCTGCATGATTGCAGCGGCTGCGATGCACCCATCGCGCTTGGGCTCGGGGCCGATCAGTCGCTGGTCGGCGTGATCAGGCGGATCAGCCGCACCGAATACATCGTCGGTATCCAGCTCCGCGACGCGCATGGCGGCAACGTCATCGCCACCGCCGACAGCGGCCTGCGCATGGGCGCCAATTATTCCTGGAGCCGCGGCGCGACACGGCTGGTCCGCGACCACCTGCTGGAGGGCGGACAGCAATAGCCGCCGATGAGCCGGCAAGAGCGCCGCTATTTTCCTCGAGACTTGGCTTTCTTCGCGGACGCAGCCGTGGTGGCGAGCTGCGCGGTGATCTGGTCCGGGCTGTCTTTCACGGCCTGGCTTTGACCATTGGCGAGATCGACGATCGCATTTGCGCCGGGCGCCACCTCACCTTGGACTGGGGTTCTGATACGAACCATTTGATCGACGCTAAGCTGCACGGAGCCACCGTTAGGTTCAGTCAATGTAATCCAACCCATCATCGCCTCGCGAAATTGATTGTTGGCACAAACGCCCTTGTTCTATCAGAAGATGCTGAATATCAAACAACATTCATAAGGCGAATTGAAGCCGGCTCGCCGCCGGCGAAATTCTCTCAGCCTCGGCCCATGGTGAAGATCGGCGCAAAGCAGCCAAGGATGAGGCGCTTGGGGTCGAACGGAATTTCTCCCGACGGCTCGAAGCGCTTGTCGTGCTGCATTCTGGCTTCGGCAGCATCAAGGGTCGCCCTGTCGGGCCACACTTGCCAGGTGAAGACGATCCTCTCGCCATCCTTCGCAGCGACGGCGCGGCGGAAGTCGGTATGTCGGCCGCTGGGGACATTATCCTCCCAGGCCTCGACGATCTCGATGCAGCCATATTCGCGGAAGAGAGCCGCGCCGCTCTCGGCCCATTGGCGATAGGCCTCCATCTTGTCCGCGGGCACGGGAATCACGAAACCGGCGATATACATGATCCAGCTCCATCTTTTCGGAAGAGGCGCCCGTCAGAACGGGCGCGGAATTCTTGATACGCGAATGGGCGGCTAGCTCGCCCAATTCTCGCGGAATTCGCCAAACAGCGTGATGCCGCCGCAAGCATAGATGGTCTGTCCGGTGATGTAGGCGGCTTCGTCGGAGGCGAGAAAGGCGAACACGCCGGCAATCTCCTCGGCCGTCCCGACGCGCCCGAGCGGAATGTGCGATTCGACAACCGCTCGCTTGGCCGGATCGCCGGTCCAGGCGCTGTTGATCGGCGTGTCGATGGCGCCGGGCCCGACGGCGTTGACGCGAATGCCCCGGCCGGCGAACTCGAGCGCCAAGGTGCGGGTCAAACTGGCCATCGCGCCCTTGCTGATCGCGTAAGCCAGATAGCGCGGCTTCGGGATGATCTGGTGGACGCTCGAGCAGTTGACGATGTTGCCGCCACCGCCGCGGCTGACGAAGTGCGCGAGCGCCTTCTGCGCACAGAGCACGGCGCCGGTCAGGTTCACCTCGAGAATGCGACGATAGGTCTCGACATCGAGGGCTTCGCTCGGCGACTCCTGCTGGAAGCCGGCATTGTTGACCAGGCAATCCAGCCGCGGCCAGCGTTTCAGGACCGTGTCGAACATCTGCCCGATCTCGCTCTCGCTGCCGATATCGGCTTCAACGACGAGATGATCCCTGTCCCCATGGCCGCGATCGGCCGACGCGCTGCGCACCCGCGCAAGCGTTTCCTCGGCCTTCTCGCGCGGCCCCACGAAATTGATCGCAACCGTGGCGCCCTCCTGCGCGAACCTGATGGCGATAGCCCGTCCGATGCCCTGGGGCGCGCCGGTCACCAGGACGTATCGACCGACCAGACGTGACGGAAGGTGGGGTGAACGATCGGATTGCATGACCTGCTCCTCGGCAACAAAGCCCTTCGCCGCCTGGCGTTCCCGGCGCGCTGAAACGATCTACCGAAAAATCCCGTCTTGCGGACCTTCGTCGAGGATGGCGGCCGTGAGGATGGCGGCCGTTTTCGGAGAGGGAACAATACCCGTTTCAGCTTGCTCGCGCGTATGCTGCGGCTGCCCCGGTCCGGACACAGGCGCCGGGCTTCACCAGGATGATGCTCGGGCGCTTCGAGATAACCGCCCTGCGCGACGGCACGCATCCGCTTCCTGTCTCCGCGTCGCGAATGCAGACCGCGTTTTTCCGTAAAGCTCGAGTATTTCAATGGGTTAAGCTGATCACACATCGCATCCGGAAGGCTATCCTTCGATTGGGGGGCGTCAAGGGCAGTCCAAAATAACCGCTTGGACAAGGCCGCCCGGACGGGGGTGCGGTCTTGACCTTCGAGCCCGCAAGGCATGTTAAGAGCTGAACATGCTGATCCTCGCCATCGATACCGCGCTCGATGCCTGCGCGGCCGCGGTGCTCGACACCGGTCCGGGCCGGCTGATCGCGCAGGCGTCCCAGGCCATGAAGCGCGGACACGCCGAAGCCTTGATGCCGCTGATCGCGCAGGTGATGAAGGATGCGGGCCTGCCCTTTGCCGCGCTGGACCGCGTCGCGGTGACCACCGGTCCCGGCAGCTTCACCGGTCTGCGCGTCGGCCTGTCGGCGGCACGCGGGATCGCGCTTGCTGCCGGCAAGCCGGCGGTCGGCCTCACGACTTTGTCCGCCTATGCCGCCCCTGTGATCGGCGAGGATGAGGCGCATCCGATCATCTCTGCGATCGATGCGCGCCATGATCAGGTCTATTTCCAGGTCGTGGGCGGCGACGGCTCGTCGCTGGTCGAACCGCGGGTCTCGGCCGTCGCGGACGCGCTGGACGCGGCGCGCTTCGGTGCCCCCTATCTCGTCGGTAACGCCGCCGCGATCCTGGCCGAGCGCTGGCCCAAGGACGCGCCGCCGCCGCTCAAGGTGGACGCACAGGCAGCCCCCGACATCGGCTGGGTGGCGTGGCTCGGCGCCGCTGCCGATCCCGCGACCGCCCCTGCCCGCCCGTTCTATCTGCGCGCGCCCGACGCCAAGCCGAGCTTCGAGGCGCCGCCGCGAAGCCCGGCCGATCCGGCAGCGATGCCAACGGCAGATTCGAACGCGGATTCGCGAGCGGGTTCATGAGCTGGTTCGGCGCGCTGTGGGGCCGCGGCACGCCCGCGGTCGAGCCCGCGACGCTTGCGGATGCGCCGCGGCTGGCAGAGTTGCACGGCGCTTCCTTTCACCGCGGCTGGGGCGAAGGCGAATTCGAAAACATGCTGGGCGAATCCAACACGCTGCTGCACCGCTTGCGCCTCGGACGAAAGATCGTCGGCTTCGCCGTCGCGCGGATCGGCGCCGACGAGGCCGAGATCCTCTCCATCGCCGTCGACCCGCGATATCGGGGCCAGGGGCTGTCGCGAAATCTCCTGCTGACCCATCTCGGCCATCTCGCGGGGCGCGGCGTGCGAACTATATTTCTTGAAGTCGAGGAAAATAACCGGCCGGCGCTGAGCCTCTACAAAAGGGCCGGATTTACCGTCGTCGGACGACGCGAGCGATACTACCAAGAGCCCGGGGGGGAACAGCTGAACGCGCTTCTGATGCGCCGCGACTTGGCGTAACATGGGCTTGGCGGCAAGCAGCTCATGAAGGTTCATCAAGGCTCTCATCGAGCCCGTCATCCCTTGGCGCAATCTATCAAGGCCGGATATCCATGACCGCACTTAAACCGTCACCAGTCCCGAAGACCGCGAACATCGAAGCGCGTTGCGCCGCGACCGGCATGCGCATGACCGAGCAGCGCCGCGTCATCGCGCGCGTGCTCGCGGAAGCCGAAGACCATCCCGATGTCGAGGAGCTCTATCACCGCTGTGTCGCGGTCGACGACAAGATATCGATCTCGACGGTGTATCGGACGGTCAAGCTGTTCGAGGACGCCGGCATCATCGAACGCCACGATTTCCGCGAGGGCCGCGCGCGCTATGAGCAGATGCGCGACAGCCACCACGACCATTTGATCAATCTGCGCGACGGCAAGGTGATCGAGTTCACCTCCGAGGAGATCGAGAAGCTGCAGGCCGAGATCGCCCGCAAGCTGGGCTACAAGCTGGTGGATCACCGACTGGAACTGTATTGCGTGCCGCTGGACGAAGATAAGGGCTGACGGCCGCAATTTGCACTGTCATTCCGAGGCGGTGCACAGAACCCTGGTGTGCCCTTGCACACCTGAGAATCTCGAGATTCCGGGCTCGGTCCTTCGGACCGCCCCGGATTGACGCTACCCAAACGAAATAATGAGCCTTTCAGCACCAAATTCGGCCGTTTCCGGCCGGAATGCTGTCCGGACCCGGCGCGTTCTAGCTTTTTGCCCACCAAACCTATATTTCAGCCACGCGCGCGAAGCCCGAACCGGGGGCGCGGGCGCCGCTACCCCCAATTCAACCCGAGTTTCATGACTTCGCAGCGCAAGCTCCACATCAAATCCTATGGCTGCCAGATGAACGTCTACGATGCCCAGCGCATGGTGGACACGCTGGCGGTCGAGGGCTTTGTCGAGTCCGCGAGCGCTGACGACGCGGACCTCGTCATCCTCAACACCTGCCACATCCGCGAGAAGGCCTCCGAGAAGGTCTATTCGGAGCTGGGGCGGCTGCGTGCGGCCAAGACGCAGGCCGCGCTTGCCGGCCGCGACATGCAGATCGCGGTCGCCGGCTGCGTCGCGCAGGCCGAAGGCGACGAGATCGTCCGCCGCGCGCCTGTGGTCGACATCGTCGTTGGTCCCCAGAGCTATCATCATCTGCCGCAGCTGATTGCCCGCGCAAGACGCGAAGGCCGCGCGATCGAGACCGAGTTTCCGGTTCAGGACAAGTTCGGCGTCCTGCCGCAGCCTGCCGCCGGCGCGATCCGCGCCCGCGGCATTTCCGCTTTCGTCACCGTGCAGGAAGGCTGCGACAAGTTCTGCACCTTCTGCGTTGTGCCTTACACGCGCGGCGCCGAGGTGTCGCGGCCGGTGGAGAAGATCGTCGACGACGTCAAGCGCCTCACCGACAATGGCGTTCGCGAGATCACCCTGATCGGGCAGAACGTCAATGCCTATCACGGCGAGGGCAGGGACGGCGCGAGCTGGCCGCTCGGCAGGCTGCTGCACCGGCTGGCCGAGATCCCCGAACTGGCACGGCTGCGCTACTCCACTAGCCACCCCCGCGACGTCGACGACAGCCTGATCGAGGCGCATCGCGACCTGCCCCAGCTGATGCCCTTCGTGCACCTGCCGGTGCAGTCGGGTTCCGACCGGATTCTGGCGGCCATGAACCGCAAACATACCGCCCGCGACTATCGCGAAATCATCGACCGTTTTCGGGCCACCCGCCAAGATATTGCTTTTTCATCGGATTTTATCGTCGGCTTCCCCGGCGAGACGGAGGAGGATTTTTCCGCCACCCTCGCGCTTGTCACGGAAATCGGCTACGCTGCGGCTTATTCTTTCAAATATTCGCCGCGGCCCGGCACGCCGGCGGCGGACGTGCAGGAGACGGTGTCGGCAGCTGGGATGGACGAGCGTTTGGCGCGGCTTCAGGACCTGATCAACAGCCAGCAATCGGCCTTCAACAAGGTCGCCATCGGCACAACCATGGACGTGCTGTTTGAAGGCCCCGCCCGCAACCCCGGCCAGATCGTCGGCCGCAGTGCCTATCTGCAGCCGGTCCACGTCATGGCTTCTCCCGACATCATCGGGAAGGTCCTGCCGGTGCGGATCGAATCACTCGAGCGCTTCAGCCTGCTCGGCACGCTCGCAGCACCTGCTTCGGACGTCCAGCCCGCGCCCTCTCAAATGACCATTGGAGCCTGAAACCCTTGCCTAAAAGCGCATCGGATTCGCCTTCGCTCGCTCCCAGCCGCAAATTTGACCGCGACATGCAGGTTCCGCCCGAGACGCAAGTCGTCATCGATTTCGACGACAACCGCGCGGTGTCCGTGCTGGTCGGCCCCTACGGGCAAAACCTGGCGCAGATCGAGCGACGGCTCGGCATCGTCGTCGACTCGCGCGGCAACCACATCACCATTGCCGGCTCGCGCGACGGCTGCGATGCGGGACGGCGCGTGCTGGAAGCGCTCTACACCCAGGCCCAACAGGGCCACGACCTCGACCAGGGCGAGGTCGAAGGCGCGATCCGCGCCGTGATCGCGCAGGGCTCGCTGTTCGAATACGACGCCAAATCCGCCAAGGGCGCCTTCGAGATCATCAATCTGCGCAAGCGGCCGGTGCGCGCGCGCACCGCTGCGCAGGACTCCTACATTCGTGCGCTGAAGCGCCATGAGCTGGTGTTCGGCGTCGGCCCGGCCGGCACCGGCAAGACGTGGCTTGCGGTCGCGCATGCCGCGCAGCTGTTCGAGCGCAAGGAGGTCGACCGCATCATCCTGTCGCGCCCCGCCGTCGAGGCCGGCGAGCGGCTCGGCTTCCTGCCCGGCGACCTGCGCGAGAAGGTCGATCCGTATCTGCGCCCGATCTACGACGCGCTCTATGACCTGATGGACGCGCGCATCGTGGAGCGCGCGCTGCAGACCGGCGAGATCGAGATCGCGCCGCTCGCCTTCATGCGCGGCCGCACGCTCACCAATGCCGCCATCATCCTGGACGAGGCGCAGAACACCACGTCCATGCAGATGAAGATGTTCCTGACCCGGCTCGGCGAGAACAGCCGCATGATCGTGACCGGCGACCCGTCGCAGGTCGACCTGCCGAACGGCCAGACCTCGGGCCTTGCCGAAGCCGCAAAACTGCTCAACGGCGTCGAAGGTATTGCGCAAGTGAAGTTCACGGCCGAAGACGTGATCCGCCACGAGCTGGTGGCGCGGATCGTCGCGGCCTATGAGGGCGCGCCGCAAAAGCCGGCGGCCAACAAGACCTGATGGAAGGATCGCGCCGGCCGGCCGCGCCGTTCCCGGCCGAAAGATATTCCGCCTGACATGCCACAAAGAGGTCACCCCATCACCGAGGTCGTCGTCGCCGCCGATTGCTGGCAGAGCGAGCCGGACGCCGAGGCCACCGTGCAGCGCGCGATTGTCGCGGCAAGCGAAGCGACCGACGCCGACGTCGCCAATGCCGAGGTCGCGGTGATGCTCACCGATGATGCCACCATCCGCACCTTCAACAAGGATTTTCGCGGCATCGACAAGCCGACCAATGTGCTGTCGTTTCCGGCGCCGGACATGGACATCGCGGACGATGAAGCGCCGGCGCCCCGCGCGCTCGGCGACATCGCGATCGCCTACGAGACGCTGCGGCGCGAGGCCGAGCAGGAGGCGAAGCCGTTCCTGCATCATCTGAGCCACCTTGCGGTGCACGGCTTCCTGCACCTGATCGGCCATGACCACGAGACCGACGAGGAAGCCGAGGAGATGGAAGCGCTCGAGGTCGCGATCCTGGCGCAGCTCGGAATTCCCGATCCCTATGGGGAACGGGAACGGATGGATTGAGATGCCCGATTCCGAACCGATCCACGACAACCCGCGCAACACCCGCAATCTGCCTGCGGTGGTGGCGGCGAACGAGGTCGGCCGTCCCGCCACCGACAACTGGCTGGTGCGGGCGATTCGCACCCTGTTCGGCTGGAAGCCGGGCTCGGTGCGCGACGACCTGCAGGTCGTGCTCGATGCGTCGGCGCCCGACGATGTCGGCTTCACCGCGGTCGAGCGCACGATGTTGCGCAACATCCTGTCGCTGCACGAGCGGCGCATCGCCGATGTCATGGTGCATCGCGCCGACATCATTGCGGTGAAGCGCGACATCCAGCTCGGCGAGTTGATGGACCTGTTCGAAAGCGCGGCGCATTCGCGGCTCGTGGTCTACAACGAGACCCTCGACGATCCCGAGGGCATGGTCCATATCCGCGACCTGCTCGCCTTCATGACGGCGCGGGCCCGGGTGCGCGATCCCGCCAAGACCCGGCGCAAGAAGCCGTTCCCCGCGGGCCTCGATTTGCGCACGGTCGATCTCGCCATGCCGCTGTCGGAAGCCGCCATCATCCGCAAGCTGCTCTATGTGCCGCCCTCGATGCGTGCGATCGATCTGCTGGCGCAGATGCAGGCCTCGCGCATTCACCTCGCGCTCGTGGTCGACGAATATGGCGGCACCGACGGCCTGGTCTCGATCGAGGACATCGTCGAGCAGATCGTCGGCGAGATCGACGACGAGCATGACAGCGACGAGCCGCCGGCGATCGTGCGCCAGCCCGACAGCTCCTTCATCGCCGATGCCCGCGCAAGCCTCGACGACGTCCGCTCGGTGATCGGGGAGGATTTCATCACCGGCGAGGCCGGCGAGGAGGTGCAGACGCTGGGCGGCTATCTCGTCAGCCATGTCGGCCGGCTGCCGGTGCGCGGCGAGGTGATTTCCGGCCCCGGCAATTTCGAGATCGAGGTGCTGGATGCCGATCCGCGGCGGGTGAAGCGGCTGCGTATCGCCGTCCGCAAGGAGCGCGCGCCGCCGCGCGCGGCACGCGAGGGCCGAAAGCCGCGGGAGGCAACGCCCGAGTCCGGGCCGCTGCCGAGCAACGACAATTCAGGCCCGCCCACTTCCGGTGATGGAGCCGGATCGCAGTGATCTCATCCAAGCAACTTCGACGCGCAGGATTGGCCGTCATCCTGCCGATCATCCTGTCTTGGGGCTGGAAACGCGCACTGATCGCGCTGGTGGCGGGCGCGGTGTCCGCGCTCGCGATGGAGCCGTTCAACGCCTGGCCGGTGCTGTTCTTCACATTTCCCGTGGCGGTGTTCCTGATCGATGGTGCCGGCGCCGGCCGCGCCCAAGGCCTGCCGGCCGCAGCGCTCACCGGCTTCTGGTTCGGGCTCGGCTATTTCGTGCCGGGCCTGTACTGGATCGGCAACGCGTTCCTGGTCGAGGCCGACACGTTCGGCTGGCTGCTGCCCTTCGCGGTCCTCGGCCTGCCGGCCTATCTCGCGCTGTTCACCGCCTTCGGCTTTGCGCTCGCCCGCCTGGTCTGGACCAAGGGCGGCTCGCGGGTGATTGGGCTGGCGGCGAGCCTCACCGTCGCAGAATGGCTGCGCGGCCATGTGCTGACCGGCTTTCCCTGGAACGCATTCGGCTATGCGCTGACCGAGCCGCTGGCGCTGGCGCAGACCGCCTCGCTGATCGGCATCTGGGGCCTCACCTTTCTTGCCGTTGCGATCTTCGCCTCGCCCGCCGTGCTGATCGACGGCAGCGCGCGCGGTCGCAGGGCCCTCATTGCGCCCGTTGCGGCGCTGGCGCTTCTGATCGCCATGGGCGTGTTCGGCGTCGTCAGGCTCAGCCTGCACCCGACCAGGCTCGCCACCAGCGTCAAGCTCAGGATCATGCAGCCAAATCTGCAGCAGGACGAGAAATTCAACTACTCCGCCAAGCAGGCGGTGATGCAGAAATATTTGACGCTGTCCGATCGCGCCACGGGACCGAGCACATCGGGCGTGCGCGATGCGACCGTGCTGATCTGGCCGGAATCGGCCTTCCCGTTCTTCCTGACCCGCGAGCCCGATGCGCTGGCGCAGATCGCCGACCTGTTGCCAAAGGGGACGACCCTGATCACCGGCTCGGTGCGCGCGCCCGACCTGCCGCCGGGCGTGAGGGTCACCCAGGCCTACAATTCGATCTATGTCATCGACGACGAAGGCAGCGTGCTGTCGGTCTACGACAAGCTGCATCTCGTGCCCTTCGGCGAATATCTCCCGTTCCAGGATTTGATGGAGCGCCTCGGCTTCGAGCAGCTCACCAGGGTCCGCGGCGGCTTCATCGCCGGCAAGGTCCGGCGCACGCTGCAAATTCCCGGCGCGCCGCGCGCGCTGCCGCTGATCTGCTACGAGGCGGCGTTTCCCTCGGCTGTCGCCACCCCCGACGACCGGCCCGGCTGGATGGTCAACCTGACCAATGACGGCTGGTTCGGCATCTCGACCGGGCCGTATCAGCATCTGCAGCAGGCGCGGATGCGCGCCGTCGAGCAGGGGCTGCCGCTGGTGCGCGCCGCCAACACCGGAATATCCGCCGTCATCGATCCCGTGGGGCGCATCGTGGCGCATCTGCCGCTTGGCATCGAGGGCGTGCTGGACGCCCCGCTGCCGGCCCCGATCGCGCCGACCGTGTACGCGCGCGTCGGCGACATCCCTGCCGCGATCTGCGTCGCAGCCGCCTTATTGTTCGTCATTCGCCGCCGTCTGCTGCGGCATTGAGGGCTTCCAACTGTTCTTTGGATTGTTTCTAGTGTTGTTCGGGCTCCAAACAGCAAATTATTTCGGCCAAGCAGGGTTCCACCTGTTGACAGAGGGCCACAGCCCTTCGCATTTTGCGGCCGCCGGTAACAATCCACCTGTCAACGCCTTGTCACATTCTCTGATCATTTCCCCGATCCCCGAGCAAGGTTTGACGGTGCAGGCAACGAGGCCGATCCGCGCGCGATTTGCATCGCTCGTTGATGCCTGATCGCAGAAGGAGCGTCGGAAATGTCTACCAAAGCACCGAACCCTGTTGACAAATATGTCGGCAGCCGGGTGCGGATGCGCCGAATTATGCTGGGTATGAGCCAGGAAAAGCTCGGCGAGGCTCTCGGCCTCACCTTCCAGCAGATTCAGAAATACGAGAAGGGCACCAACCGGGTCGGCGCCAGCCGCATCCAGCAAATCGCCGAGGTCTTGCAGGTGCCGGTCTCGTTCCTGTTCGAGGGCGGCCCGACCTCTTCGCCCGGCAAGGATAATTTTGGCGAGGGCACCTCGCCGGCCTATGTGTCCGATTTTCTTGCAACCTCGGAAGGCTTGGCGCTGACCCGCGCATTCACGCGGATCGCCGATTCCAAGCTCAGGCGCAGCATCGTCGACCTGGTCGAGCAGATCGCCGCGCGCGAGGCACCCGGGCCGGGCTGACCCTGCCCTGAACCCCTGCCATTTGGATTTGAGCGAGCGCAAAATCTGGCCTATGTCGGGCAAGGTTGCCCCTTTCCACGCCAAGGTCTCGCGATGCTCAAGCCTTCCAATCCGTTCGATGCCGGCGCCATCCTCGACGGTATCCGCCGCTGGGTCGAGATCGAGACGCCGACGGAGGCGCCCGAGCAGGTCAATCGCCTGGTGGCGCTGGTCGCCGACGGCTATCGCGATCTCGCGGCCCAGGTCGAACGCATCCCGGGACAGGACGGTCGCGGCGATCACCTGATCGCGCGCTCGTCCTGGGGCCAGGATGCGCCCGGCATCCTGGTGCTGAGCCACCTCGACACCGTGCATCCGCTCGGCTTCATCGAGCGGCTGCCGTTCCGGATCGAAGGCGACAGCGCCTTCGGGCCCGGCATCTACGACATGAAGGGCGGCGCCTATCTCGCGTATCACGCCTTCCGGCAGCTTTGCGCGGAAGGTCGGGGCACGCCGCTCGGCATCACCCAGCTCTACGTGTCGGACGAGGAGATCGGCAGCCCGACCTCGCGCCGGCTCATCGAGCAGGAAGGCGAGAAGGCGAAATATGTGCTGGTGACCGAGCCCGCCCGCGACGGCGGCAAGGTCGTCACCGGGCGCAAGGGCGTCGGCCGTTTCGAGGTGTTCATCAGGGGCGTGCCCGCGCATGCCGGCAGCCGGCCCGAGGATGGCCGCAGCGCCATCCGCGAGCTCGCCAATGTCATCCACACGCTGGAGGGTTTCAACGATCCGACGCGCGGCATCACCGTCAATGTCGGCGTGGTCAGGGGCGGCACCCGCCCCAATGTGATCGCGGAAGAGGCCTATGCGGAAGTCGATCTGCGCGTGCCGTCGGTCGCCGCCGCCGACGAGCTGGTGGAGAGGATCCTCGGCATCACCTCGCGCAGCGAGGGCGTCAGCGTCACGGTGACGGGCGAATTGAACCGGCCGCCCTATGAGAAGGGCAATGCAGGGGCCGCGCTGTTCGAGCACGCCAGGGAGCTCGCCGCCGAGCTCGGCTTCGAGCTCGTCGACATGTTCACCGGCGGCGGTTCGGACGGCAATTTCACGGCCGCCAATACTGCGACCCTCGACGGCCTCGGCGTCGACGGCAAGGGCGCGCACACCCATTATGAGCAGCTCTATATCTCCTCGATCGAGCCGCGCGCGCGACTGCTGTACCGGCTGTTTCAGACGCTGCGATGAGTGCCCCGACACGCGACGATGAGCGGCCCGAGGCCTCGCATGGCGAGGGCGGGCGGCAGGCCGGCTCGTTCTTCGGCCGCCGCAAGGGGCACAGGCTGCGCGCCCACCAGGCCGACCTGGTCGAGCATCTGCTGCCGCATCTGGCGCTGGACCTCGCAAGCCCGCCGCCGGCGGATGTCGCCGGCCTGTTCGACCCGCCGGCGCAGGCGGTGCGGCTCGAGATCGGCTTTGGCGGCGGCGAGCATCTGGTGGCCGAAGCGATGCAGTTTCCCGACACCGGATTCATCGGCTGCGAGCCCTATGTCAACGGCATGGCCAAGATCCTGGCGCAGATCGAGGCCCACAACATCAGGAATATCCGCCTGCTCGCCGGCGATGCGGCCGAGCTGCTGGCCTGGCTGCCGCCGCAATCATTGTCGCGGATCGATCTGATCCATCCCGATCCCTGGCCGAAGCGGCGGCACTGGAAGCGGCGCTTCGTGCAGGACGCGACGATTGCGGCGATGGCGCGCGTGCTCAAGGCCGGCGGCGAGTTTCGCTTCGTCAGCGACATCGACGACTACGCCAATTGGACGCTGTCGCATCTGTTGCGCGCGAGCGACTTCGAATGGTGCGCGAGGCGCGCCGACGACTGGCGCCTGCCCTGGGCCGGCTTCACCAGGACGCGCTACGGCCAGAAGGCCGAGCGCGAGAGACGCAAGGCGACGTATCTGCGGTTTCGCCGGGTGTGAGAGAGGCACCGTCATTCCGGGGCGGTGCGACAGCACCGGACCCGGAAGCTCGAGATTCCGGGTTCGCCTCTTCGAGGCGCCCCGGAATGACGGTGCATCGAACTACCGCTCGACCGCCATCCTTGCCTTCTTCACATCGGTTGCTTCCCAGACCATGCGCTTGCCGCGCTCGCGGCCCAGGAGCTCGATCGGATCGTGATTGTCGATGTGGCCGAATTGCCCCTTGTAGACGCTGTAGCCGCACAATTCCTGCAGCCGCCGCGGAAACCGTATCGCCGTCTCGCGGGGAATGCCGAGTTGCAGATTCTCCTGCTGCCGCATCCAGCCCCAACAATAGGCGCATGAGAAAGCAAAGCGCCTGGCGTCGCTGACATTGGCGCCGCCGCCGTGCCACAGCGCGCTGTCGAACAGCATCACGCTGCCGGCGGGCATGCTGGCCGTCACCGTCTCATAGTCTTTGCCGTAGTCCGGCGAGGATTGATATTTGTGACTTCCCGGAACGATCCGCGTCGCGCCATTTTCAGCCGTGAAATCCGAAAGCGCCCAGATCGCATTGAGCACGATCGGGATATGCGGCCGCGGCAGCGGAATGAGCTGGGTGTCCTCGTGGATCGGCTGCGCCTCCTGGCCCGGTCCCAGCACCAGCGAGCAGAACGAGGACAGCAGGCACTCCTTGTCGAGCACCCGTTCGACCACCGGCAGTACATGCTCGTGCAACGGCACCTGCCAGAACAGATCGTCATAGGTCAGGAGATTGTTGATGCGCACCGTCCTGAAACCTTCGAACGAGGTCCTGGCGTAACCCAGACCGTGCTCGCGCTCGACGCGCTCGAGCGTCTGCTTCAAGCCTTCGACCAGGTCGGTCGAGGCCGCACGCTCGATCACGGTATAGCCATCGTCATGGATGCGCGCGACATGCGCGCATATCTCGTCCTCGGTCAGCATGTTCACTCCCCAATGGCGCTGCCGCGCGCCTTGGAGCAAGGATAGCGCGCGCCTTCCGGTCTTGGGAAGAGCGGGTCAAGCTTCACCCCGACTGGCGCGTCTTCCAGAAGCTCACCACGCGATCGGCGGTGGAGGGCATCAGGCGACCATAGTTGACCCGCACATTTTCGAGATCGGCCGGGGCCAACATGCGGTGCGGACCGAGCCGGAGCAGAACCAGGGCGCGGACGGTCGCCCATTCGAGCCCGATGCTCTTGCCGATCACCAGGACCGGGTCGTTGCGTTCGCCCGACATCAAGCGGTCGAGCGTCGCGATGCCGATGCCCGACATCGCCGCAAGCGCTGCAACCGATTCCTCGTAGGAATAGCTCTTGGCAAAGCCGAGCAGCGCGGCTTCGTTGAGCTTGCCGGCCCTGTGCAGGGTCAGAACGGCATGCTGGGCCGGCACGAAGTTCCGAGTGCCCCCGACCGTCGCGAGGTCGTCGCTGATCTCGTTCATGGCCCGCGTGATCGCGGCCCGCCGCTCCGGCTTGACGAGGTCGAACAGGCGGCGGCGAACCACGTCCAACGATCCCGCGAGCAGCTCCTTCAGATGCGCGTCGGGCAGATCGCTGCGCTGGCCGACGGTGAGCGTCAGCACGCCGTCCTGCGCCGCGCGCTTGATAAGCGCCTGATAGCCGGTTGCGGAAAACGCCGCGCCGGCATTGCCCGCCGTGCGCCGCACCACCTCGCGATCGCCGCGCCGGACCATGATGTCGGTCAAGCCGGTCGATAGCACGTTGCGCTCCGCCATCGCCAGCAAGTGGCCCTGCCCCTTCATCCGCGCGACTTCGAGCAGCACGTCGTCATCGAGCACGTGCGAGCGGCGCAGCACCGGTGCGGCAACGAGAATTTCGTTCTCGCGCGCGAATTGGCCGACCAGCGCGCGCGGCGCATTGGCGATCAGCGAGAAGCGCTCGGCGAGCTCGGCGCGCGCCACCGTATCGACATAGGGAACGAGGTCGATCAGGATGTCGTCGAACAGCGCGACATGGCTCGCGCGCAGCTTCGCCGCATCCTCGAAGAACAGCTCGCAGATCAGCCGCGCGGCCTCGGCGCGGCGCGCCGGATCGCTGTGGCGGACGATGCCGTCGAGCCCGGGGATCAGCGATGCGGCCGCTGTCATCGAATCTTCGCCATACGCAACCGAACTCAATCCGATGATGTGGCCGCGTCGGACGCGGCAGCGGACGCTCTCATCAAATTTACGCGGGCTTGGTGAACGAAGGGTTAGACCCCGCCAGGCGAGGCTCGACCGGTCAAAATCAGCCTGCCGGGCGTCCCTGGCCTCTTGTCGGAGGCGCAGAAAATCGCTATATCGCGCTCAACTTACAGTTCTCATACGAAACGCGTATTGAGAGTGGGCCCCGCAAGGACCCGCTCTTTTTTATTACCTGAAGCAGGCTCGGCGGAAGATTGCGGGCCGGCATGGGTTAACGCCAATGGAACCGGACCTGAAAGCAAGCAGGAATCGGCCCAGCTGAAAGCAGAATAGACCTGTCGCAAGTTAGACCTATCTTGACGCTCGATATGACCGATCCGATCGCGCCGCACACGGACGCCGACCTCCTGGCTGAACCGCGCCTCGTGGTCGAGCCGGGCGTGGCGGCGCGGGTTGCAGCCGTGGCGGGCCCGGTCCTGCAGGGCATGGGCTATCGGCTGGTGCGCATCAGAATTACCGGCGAGGCCGGCTGCACCGTCCAGATCATGGCGGAGCGGCCTGACGGCTCGATGCTGATCGAGGATTGTGAAGCGGTCTCCAAGGCCCTGTCCCCGGTGCTCGATGTCGCCGACCCCATCGATCGTGCCTACCGGCTGGAAATCTCCTCGCCCGGGATCGACCGGCCGCTGGTGCGCCGGTCCGATTTCGAGCGCGCCAGCGGCCATCTCGTCAGGATCGAGATGGCGGTCGCCCATGAGGGGCGCAAGCGGTTCCGCGGCACGCTGCAAGGCGTCGAGGGTGATTGCGTCAAGCTGCGCCGGGATGATACCCCTGAGGGGGAGGACGCCGATGTGCTCCTGACCATGGAGGACATCGCCGAGGCAAAGCTCGTCCTGACCGACGAGCTGATTGCCGAATCGATGCGCCGCGGCAAGGCCGCCGAACGTGAGCTGAAACGGAACCTCGGGCTCGAACCTCCGGCTCCCCCGCACGCCACGCGACAGACCAAAACCACTGCGCCGAAACCCAAGAACGACCCAAGAAAGAAGCCGGCGCCCAAGAGCCTTCCAAAGAACACCAAGCAACACCGCCTCGCCGCCGATCGCGCGCGCAGGGGCGAAAGCGACGCTGAATAAGGAGATTGAGCCATGGCAGTCAGTGCCAACCGATTAGAACTGCTGCAGATCGCAGACGCGGTGGCGCGCGAGAAATCGATCGACCGCGGCATCGTGATCTCCGCGATGGAAGATGCCATCGCCAAGGCCGCCCGCGCCCGTTACGGCAGCGAGACCGACGTGCATGCCGAGAT
Source organism: Bradyrhizobium sp. (assembly GCA_035293585.1). GTDB lineage: Bacteria > Pseudomonadota > Alphaproteobacteria > Rhizobiales > Xanthobacteraceae > Bradyrhizobium. Next base: position 56,646 of record DATGMN010000084.1, read on the forward strand.
CGACCCGAAGAAGGGCGAGCTGCGCCTGTCGCGCCACATGCTGGTGGTCGACAAGGTCGAGAACGCCTCCAACCAGATTTCGCTGGAAGACGCCCGCCGCGCCAATCCGGGCGCGCAGATCGGCGATACCATCGCCGACACCCTGCCGCCGCTGGAATATGGCCGCATCGCTGCCCAATCGGCCAAGCAGGTGATCGTGCAGAAGGTGCGCGAGGCCGAGCGCGACCGGCAATACCAGGAGTTCAAGGACCGCATCGGCGACATCGTCAACGGCATCGTCAAGCGCGTCGAATATGGCAGCGTGATCGTCGATCTCGGCCGGGGCGAAGCCATCATCCGCCGCGACGAGATGCTGCCGCGCGAGGTGTTCCGCAACGGCGACCGCGTCCGCGCCTATATCTTCGACGTCCGGCGCGAGACCCGCGGCCCGCAGATTTTCCTGTCCCGCACCCATCCGCAGTTCATGGCGAAGCTGTTCGCGCAGGAAGTGCCGGAAATCTATGACGGGATCGTCGAGATCAAGGCGGTCGCCCGCGATCCGGGCTCGCGCGCCAAGATCGGCGTGATCTCCCGCGATTCCTCGGTCGATCCGGTCGGCGCCTGCGTCGGCATGCGCGGCTCGCGCGTGCAGGCCGTGGTCAACGAGCTGCAGGGCGAGAAGATCGACATCATTCCGTGGTCGCCCGACATCGCGACCTTCGTGGTCAACGCGCTGGCACCGGCGGAAGTCGCCAAGGTCGTCATCGACGAGGACCGCGAGCGCATCGAGGTCGTGGTTCCCGACACCAACAACCAGCTGTCGCTGGCGATCGGCCGCCGCGGCCAGAACGTCCGCCTCGCCTCGCAGCTCACCGGCTGGGACATCGACATCCTGACCGAGCAGGAGGAATCGGAGCGCCGCCAGGCCGACTTCGAGAACTCCACCCGCGTGTTCATGGAATCGCTCAATGTCGACGAGGTGGTGGGACAGCTGCTCGCCTCCGAGGGCTTCACCTCGGTGGAGGAACTGGCGCTGGTCGACGTCAAGGAACTCGCCGGCATCGAGGGCTTCGACGAGGAGACCGCGACCGAGCTGCAGAACCGCGCCAAGGAATATCTGGAGCAGCAGGAGGCCGAGCTCGAGGCCAAGCGCAGGGAGCTGGGCGTCGAGGACGCGCTCAAGGACGTCCCCGGCGTGACCTCCAAGATGCTTGTGAAGCTCGGCGAGAACGACATCAAGACGGTCGACGATCTCGCCGGCTGCGCCACCGACGATCTGGTCGGCTGGACCGAGCGCAAGGAAGGCAGCGAGCCGGTCAAGCATGTCGGCGCGCTCGACGGCATCGAGATCTCGCGTGACGATGCCGAGCAGCTGATCATGCAGGCCCGCGTCAAGGCCGGCTGGATCAGCGAGGCCGATCTCGCCAAGCCCGCCGAGCCGGCCGAGGCCGCCGCCGATACGCCCGTGGCATAGGTCTGAGGAGATGACCGCCGGATGCTTGCCCACGCTGACCCCGACCTCGACTTTGGACCGCGGACGACCAAGTCCGCGACCCAACGTATGTGCGCGGTCAGCCGCGAGGTGCGCCCGGTCGAGGACCTGATCCGTTTCGTCGTTGCCCCCAACGGCGAGGTGGTCGCCGATCTGAAGCGCAAGCTCCCGGGCCGTGGCCTCTGGGTCACCGCCTCACGGCAGGCGGTTGCAGAAGCGGTCCGCCGTCACCATTTCTCCAAAGGGTTCAAGCGCGACCTTCGGGTCTCGCCCACCCTCGCCACCGATACCGAAGCCCTGCTCGTCCGCAGCGTGACCGATGCCTTGGCCATGGCCGCCAAGGCGGGTCAGGTCGTGACCGGGTTCAGCAAGGTCGAGGCGGCCCTGAGAGAGCGGCATGGCCGGGTTGCGGTCCAGGCGCTGATCCATGCCTCCGACGGGGCGGCGGATGGAATCCGCAAACTGGACAGCCTGCTGGGGCAAAATACCGGGCCGGAAAGCTCGGCTTTGGGGGAATCCATGCGGATTCCCGTCATCACTGCCCTAACTTCTCTAGAATTGGATTTGGCACTCACCCGGTCAAATGTGATACATGCAGCCCTGCTCGCGGGCCCGGCGAGCAAGACTTTCCTGTCGCGCAGCCAGACCTTGGTCCGATACCGGATGGCCGACGCCGACAAGACTGCCGGAACCGGTGCCAGGAATTCGAAACCGCATTCAACGTCGCTCTCGCGGGAGGGCGACGACCTGCAATAATGATTGGTGCGCTTGCCGCGCATCCTGAGGAACGGATTGGGACGACTGAATGGTTGATAACAACACGCCTGGCGACAAGAAATTGAGCGTGCCCAGCAAGACCTTGACGCTGAAGCCGCGGGTCGAGACCGGCACCGTGCGCCAGAGCTTCCCCCATGGCCGCAGCAAGCAGGTCGTCGTCGAGAAGCGCGGCAAGCGCAGGGTCGGCGGCGATGATGCCCCGCACGCGCCCGAGCCCGTTGCGCCGAAGGCCGCGCCCCCGGCCGCAAGGCCGCAGCAGACTCGCCCGGGCGGCGGAGGACAATCCTCCCAGTCGCGCAACTCCTCCGGCGTGGTGCTCCGCACCCTGACCGAGGACGAGCATGCCGCGCGCGCCAGCGCGCTGGCCGATGCCAAGGTGCGTGAGATCGAGGAACGCCGCCAGGCCGAGGAAGAAGCCAAGCGCCGCGCCGCACGCGAGGCCGCCGAGAAGGCGGAGCGCGACGCTGCGGAAGCCCGGCGCAAGGCCGAGGAAGAGCGTCATCGCCACGAAGAGGAAGCCAGGCGCAAGGCCGAAACCGAGGCCAAGAAGCGCTTCGGCGAGGGCGAAGCCGCGCGCGGTGCGCCGGCGGCCCCAGGCGCAGCCCCTGCTGCGGCCGCTCCCGTCGCCGGAGCTCCGCAGCCCGCCGCGGCGGCCCGCGCGCCTGGAACAGCACCCGCCCGCGCGCCCGGCGCTCCGGCTCGCACACCCGCGGCAGCATCCGCAACCGCACGGGCGGCAACGCCGGCCACGGCGCGTGTCCCCGCCCCGGCCCGTGCGCCGGGCGTCGCCGTCGAGGCAGAGGAGGACGAGGGTCCGCGCCAGATCCGTCGCGGCCCCGGCGGCGCCGCACGTCCTGTCGCCGCGCCCAAGACCACACACAAGCCTGCGCCGCAGAAGCAGCGCGGCCGCCTCACCGTCGTCACCGCGCTCGATGCCGATGACGTGCGCGAGCGTTCGATCGCCTCCTTCCGCCGGCGCACCCAGCGCCTGAAGGGTCATGCCTCCAACGAGCCGAAGGAGAAGCTGATCCGCGAGGTGATCATTCCGGAAGCCATCACCATCCAGGAACTCGCCAACCGCATGGCGGAGCGCGCGGTCGACGTCATTCGCCTGCTGATGAAGCAGGGCGCGATGTACAAGATCACCGACGTGATCGATGCCGACACCGCGCAGCTGATCGCCGAGGAGCTCGGCCACACCGTGAAGCGCGTCGCGGCCTCCGACGTCGAGGAAGGCCTGTTCGATGCCGTCGACGATTCCACCGACACCGAGCCGCGCTCGCCCGTCGTCACTGTGATGGGCCATGTCGACCACGGCAAGACCTCGCTGCTCGACGCGCTGCGCCACGCCAATGTCGTCTCCGGCGAAGCCGGCGGCATCACCCAGCATATCGGCGCCTACCAGGTGAGCTCGCCGGAGACCGGCAAGAAGATCACCTTCATCGACACGCCCGGCCACGCCGCGTTCACCGCGATGCGCGCCCGCGGCGCCAAGGTCACCGACATCGTGGTGCTGGTGGTCGCGGCCGATGACGGCGTCATGCCGCAGACGGTGGAAGCCATCAATCACGCCAAGGCGGCCGGCGTTCCGATCATCGTCGCCATCAACAAGATCGACAAGCCTGATGCCCGTCCCGAGCGCGTGCGCACCGAGCTGTTGCAGCACGAGGTGCAGGTCGAATCGCTCGGCGGCGACGTCGTCGACGTCGAGGTCTCCGCCAAGAACAAGACCAATCTCGACCGCCTGCTCGAGATGATCGCGCTGCAGGCCGAGATCCTCGACCTCAAGACCAACTCGGAACGTCCTGCGGAAGGCACCGTGATCGAGGCCAAGCTCGATCGCGGCCGCGGTCCGGTGGCCACCGTGCTGGTCCAGCGCGGCACGCTGCGCGTCGGCGACATCATCGTGGCCGGCGCCGAGATGGGCCGCGTCCGCGCGCTGATCTCCGACCAGGGCGAGACCGTGCAGGAGGCAGGTCCCTCCGTCCCGGTCGAAGTGCTCGGCTTCAACGGCCCGCCGGAAGCCGGCGACCGCCTCGCCGTGGTCGAGAACGAAGCGCGCGCCCGCCAGATCACGAGCTACCGCGCCCACCAGAAGCGCGAGAACGCGGCGGCTTCGATCTCCGGCATGCGCGGCTCGCTCGAGCAGATGATGTCGCAGCTCAAGACCGCGGGCCGCAAGGAGTTCCCGCTGGTCGTGAAGGCCGACGTGCAGGGCTCGCTCGAAGCCATTCTCGGCTCACTCGAGAAGCTCGGCACCGAGGAGGTCGCAGCCCGCATCCTGCATGCGGGCGTCGGCGGCATCTCCGAATCCGACGTGACGCTGGCCGAAGGCTTCAACGCCGCGATCATCGGTTTCAACGTGCGCGCCAACAAGGAGGCCGCGGCCTCCGCCAAGCGCAACGGCATCGAGATCCGCTACTACAACATCATCTACGACCTCGTGGACGACGTGAAGAAGGCCATGAGCGGCCTGCTTGCGCCGACGTTGCGCGAGACCATGCTCGGCAATGCGCAGATCCTGGAGATCTTCAACATCTCGAAGGTCGGCAAGGTCGCGGGCTGCCGGGTCACCGACGGCACCGTGGAACGCGGCGCCCATGTCCGCCTGATCCGCGACAACGTCGTCGTGCACGAGGGCAAGCTGTCGACGCTGAAGCGCTTCAAGGATGAAGTGAAGGACGTGCAGGCCGGCCAGGAATGCGGCATGGCATTCGAGAACTATCACGACATGCGTGCCGGCGACGTGATCGAATGCTATCGCGTGGAGACCATCCAGCGCTCGCTGTAAGTCCAAATCTTACAAAGCGCTTCGGTCTTCGTTGGTCGTTGCCGGGCCTCGCCCGGCAATCCGTCCGCCGAAAGCGGATTTTTGAAATGATTCGATGGATGCTCGGGTCAGGCCCGGGCATGACAAGGTGATTTTTCAAAATGCCTCGCGCTCACCAGAAAAAAGGCGCAACGCAAGGCGGCTCGCAGCGCCAGCTGCGCGTCGGCGAAGCCGTGCGCCACGCTGTTGCCGATATTCTTGTGCACGGTGACGTTCACGACCCCGACCTTGAGGGTCATATCATTACGATCCCCGAGGTTCGGATGTCTCCGGACCTCAAGCTTGCAACAATCTACGTGATGCCACTCGGCGGACGCGACACGGACATCGTGCTCGCAGCGCTCGATCGCAACAAGAAATTCCTGCGCGGCGAGGTTGCTCGGCGCGTTAACCTAAAATTTGCTCCCGATGTCCGCTTTCGCGTCGACGATCGATTCGACGAAGCGGAACGTATCGAGAAATTACTGCGAACGCCTGCGGTGCAACGAGACCTCGCACCCGATTCGGACGACGATCAATGACCATAACTCCGGCCAAGAGCCCGGCAGAGAGCGCTATGGCGCAAGCCGGCGCCGATTCGCGCAGCGATGAAAAAAATATTTTCGTCGATGCGCGGCGCAACGAGCCGCGCGGCAACAATGACCCGCGCGCGGCCAAGCAGCAGAAGAACAACCAGCCGCGTCGCGACAAGCGCGACATTCACGGCTGGGTCGTGCTCGACAAGCCGATCGGCATGACCTCGACGCAGGCCGTGGCGGTCGTGAAGCGGCTGTTTTCGGCCAAGCGCGCCGGTCATGCGGGCACGCTCGATCCGCTCGCGTCCGGCGGCTTGCCGATCGCACTTGGCGAGGCCACCAAGACCGTCCCCTTCGTGATGGACGGCCGCAAGCGCTATCGCTTCACCGTGCGCTGGGGCGAGGAGCGCGACACCGACGACACCGAGGGCCAGGTGGTGAAGACCAGCGATGCCAGGCCCACGCCGGACGCTATTCGTGCCCTGCTGCCGCAGTTCACCGGCCTGATCGAGCAGACCCCGCCGCGCTATTCGGCGATCAAGATCCAGGGCGAGCGCGCCTATGACCTCGCACGCGATGGCGAGGTCGTGGAGCTGGCGCCGCGGCCGGTCGAGATTCACCAATTAACCCTGTTGGATCAACCCGATAGCGATCACTCTCTGTTCGAGGCCGAGTGCGGCAAGGGGACCTATGTCCGGGCGCTGGCCCGCGACATCGGCCGGATTCTTGGCTGTTTCGGGCATATTTCGGCGCTGAGACGGACCCTGGTCGGGCCTTTCGGCGAGAACGACATGATTCCGCTGGAACAGTTGGAGGCTTTATGCAATAGAGCCGCGTCGGGCGAGGGAAGCCTCGCCGACGCGCTTTTGCCCGTTGAGACCGCGCTGGACGACATCCCGGCACTGGCCGTCACACGGGCTGATGCG
>DATGMN010000085.1:0-2760 GCA_035293585.1 Bradyrhizobium sp.
CGTGAAGCCCGGCGACATCATGCTCGACGGCCAGACGCTCGCCGACATCTTCCAGGCCAAGATCACCAAGTGGGACGATCCGGCGATCAAGAAGCTCAATCCGAAGGTCAACCTGCCCTCGGCCGCGATCTCGGTCGTGCACCGTTCGGACGCCTCGGGAACGACCTTCAACTTCACCGACTACCTGGCCAAGGTCAGCGCCGACTGGAAGTCGAAGATCGGTTCCGGTACCACCGTCGAGTGGCCGGCTGGCGTCGGCGCCAAGGGCAACGAGGGCGTGTCGGCCAATGTCGGCCAGACCAAGAACTCGATCGGCTACGTCGAATACGCCTATGCCAAGCAGAACAAGCTGACCTATACGGGTCTCGTCAACAAGGCCGGCAAGGCCGTGCAGCCGACCAACGAAGGCTTCCAGGCGGCTGCCGCCAATGCCGACTGGGCGCATGCCCCGGGCTACTACCTGATCCTGACCGACCAGCCGGGCGATGCCTCCTGGCCGATCGTCGCCTCGACCTTCATCCTCCTCCACAAGGATGCCGCGGACAAGGCGGCCACCCAGGATGCGCTGAAGTTCTTCAAGTACTCGTTCGAGAAGGGCGGCAAGATGGCCGAGGATCTCGACTACATCCCGATGCCCGAGGCCGTGGTCAAGCAGATCGAGAAGACCTGGTCGTCCGACATCAAGAGCTGAGCCTCGCGCTCGGACTTGAACGCAAGCTTCCTTCCCCCGCGCAAGGCGGGGGAGGGATCCTCCCTCGCCGGGAGCAAGAAGCCGCAACGACAGCCGTAAGTGGATCGATCAAAAGTGGATCGATCAAACGAGACAGAGTTGGCGTGGCAAACATCTATCAAGGGGATTGGCGTGGCAGAGATGGCCGTTGAAACCGACGTGAGCAACGTACTCGAGTCCGCCGGACCGTATGATCGTGCGAGGGCGCTTTCCGCCTTCAAGGTGGGCGATGTCACCTTCTACTGGATCACGCGCCTGAGCGCGATCTCGGTGCTGTTGATCCTCGGCGGCATCATCGTGTCGCTGATCATCGGCGCCTGGCCGGCGGTGAAGGCATTCGGCTTCGCCTTCCTGTGGACCGAGCGCTGGGCGCCGGAAGCCGATCCGCCGGTCATGGGCGCGCTCGGCCCGATCTACGGCACGCTCGTCACCTCCTTCATCGCCATGCTGATCGCGATTCCCGTCGGGCTCGGCATCGCGATCTTCCTGACCGAGCTCTGTCCGCAATGGCTGCGGCGGCCGATCGGCATTGCCATCGAGCTGCTCGCCGGCATCCCCTCGATCATCTACGGCATGTGGGGCTTCTTCGTGCTGGGGCCGTTCCTGGCCTATACGTTCCAGCCCTTCATGATCGACACCTTCGGCTCGGTCCCGGTCCTGGGCGTGATCTTCGCCGGTCCGCCGTCCTATCTCAGCCTGTTCAACGCATCGCTGATCCTGGCGATCATGGTGCTGCCGTTCATCACCGCGATCTCGGTCGACGTGTTCAAGACGGTGCCGCCGGTGCTGAAGGAGGCCGCCTACGGCGTCGGCTGCACCACCTGGGAGGTGGTCCGCAACGTCGTGATCCCCTACACCCGCGTCGGCGTCATCGGCGGCATCATGCTGGCGCTCGGCCGTGCGCTCGGCGAGACCATGGCGGTCACCTTCATCATCGGCAACTCGTTCCGCATCTCCAGCTCGATCTTCGCGCCGGGCACCACCATCTCGGCGGCGATCGCCTCCGAATTCGCCGAAAGCGACGGCCTGCACCAGTCCGGCCTGATCCTGCTCGGACTTCTGCTGTTCGTCCTGACTTTCTTCGTGCTTGCGGCCGCGCGGCTGATGCTGCTCCGCCTGGAACAGAAGGCGGGGAATTGACATGAGCGCAGATAAAATGAGCGCCGGCCTCAACCCGATCTACCTGCGCCGCAAGCGCTGGGACATCATCATCCGCGCGCTTTGTTTCGCTGCGGCCGCGGTCGGCGTCACCTGGCTTGCGCTGATCCTGATCACGCTGCTCTACAACGGCTTCGCCGGGCTCAGTCTACAGATTTTCACCGAGAGCACGCCGCCGCCGGGCGGGACCTCCGGCGGCCTGCTCAACGCCATCGTCGGCTCCGTCATCATGACGGTGATCGGGGTGGGCATCGGCGCGCCGCTCGGCCTGTTCGCCGGCACCTATCTTGCCGAATATGGCCGGCATGACCGGCTGACCTCGGTGATCCGCTTCATCAATGACATCCTGCTCAGCGCGCCTTCGATCATCATCGGCCTGTTCATCTACGGCGCCGTGGTGGTGCCGATGCACGGCTTTTCCGCGATTGCCGGCGCGCTTGCGCTCGCCGTGATCGTCATTCCCGTCGTGCTGCGCACGACCGAGGACATGCTGCTGCTGGTGCCCAATCCCCTGCGCGAGGCGGCCAGCGCGCTCGGGCTGCCGCGCTCGCTGGTGATCAAGCGGATCGCCTACCGCGCGGCGCGCTCGGGGCTGATCACGGGCGTGCTGCTGGCAACCGCCCGCGTCGCCGGCGAAACCGCGCCGCTTTTGTTCACCGCGCTGTCGAACCAGTTCTTCAGCCTCGACCTCACCAAGACGATGGCGAACCTGCCGGTGACCATCAACAACTTCGTGCAAAGCCCCTACGAATATTGGAAGCAGCTGGCCTGGAGCGGCGCGCTGCTGATCACTCTGACCGTGCTCGCCCTCAATATCGGGGCCCGCATCCTTGGCGCCGAGAGGAGCGCAAAATGACCGAGCTTTCAGTATC
>DATGMN010000086.1:0-27514 GCA_035293585.1 Bradyrhizobium sp.
GACTTCCTGCTCGACAAGCTGCGCAACACCAAGAACAACTCAGAGTTCTTCGAGTCGATGAACACCTGACATCGGCCGACAGAGTATTCGAAAGGGCGTCTGCACAAGCGGGCGCCCTTTTGTTTGGCCAGAGCGGGCTGCAAATATGTTGCGATGCAATATGGCGGCACCGCGGCCGAGCGACGCGTCGGGCGTTTCGGTCCGTGCAAATCAAGTTGCCTTTTAGCGGGATCGCAGCACAAACACTGGCGCGATGCACCCCAGCGACCAGACCATCTTTGCGCTCTCCTCCGGCCGCCTGCCAAGTGCGATCGCCATCGTCAGAGTGTCCGGATCACAGGCCGGCCCCGCGCTGCAAGCTCTTGCGGGTAAAATTCCCACACCGAGAACAGCGACGCGCGCTTTGCTGCGCGACGCCAAAGCCAACCCGATCGACGATGCGGTGGTGCTGTGGTTTCCGGGGCCGGCGAGCGCGACCGGCGAAGACGTCGCGGAATTTCATGTCCACGGCGGACGCGCGGTGCTCAAGGCAGTCTTTGCGGGCCTCGTGGCCATCGATCACCTGCGCCCGGCTGAACCAGGCGAATTCACCCGCCGTGCATTCGAGAATGGCAAGCTCGACCTGACGGAAGCCGAAGGTCTGGACGACCTCATCCATGCCGACACCGACCGGCAACGCCACCAGGCACTGCGGCAGTTGAAGGGATTGCTCGGCGACAAGGCACGCGATTGGCGCGCGCGTATCATCGAGGCGCAGGCGTTGTTCGAGGCCGGCATCGACTTTGCCGATGAAGGCGATGTCCCGACGGAGCTTATCGAGCCGGCGCTCGCAAAGGTCGGCAGATTGCTCCGCGAGATCGAGGAGGTGCTGGCCGTCGAGGGCCGAGGCGAGCGGATGCGCGATGGTCTTGTCGTCGCAATCGCCGGTCCGCCCAATGTCGGCAAGTCGACCCTGATGAACCAGCTGGCGCGGCGTGAGGTCGCAATCGTCTCGCCGCATGCGGGCACGACACGGGATGTGATCGAGATTCAGCTCGATCTCGATGGCTATCCGGTGACGGTGATCGACACCGCCGGCATTCGTGAGACCGACGATCCCGTCGAGCAGGAGGGCGTGCGACGGGCGAGGGTGCGCGCTGCGGCTGCCGACCTCGTCCTCTGGCTGACCGACACGGATGGCGTTTTGCCCCCGCTTGAGGGCTCTGCCCCGACCTGGCTGGTGCGGAACAAGGCCGACCTGGATGGTTCAGTGCCAAGTTTGATTGAAGCCACAGCTGGCAGCGATCCACGCTTTCGCATCTCGGCAGCGCGCGGTGACGGCGTTGCCGAGCTGGTGTCCGCCCTGGTCGCTTTTGCGGAGGAATATTTGGGCGGCCAGGAGAGCGGCCTCATAACCCGGGAGCGGCAGCGGACCCTGTTGCAGGAGACCGCCCAGGCCCTGGCGCGAAGCATGATCGTGATTGGCCAAGGTGAGGAGCTGGCAGCGGAGGAGTTGCGGCGTGCCGCCTATGCGTTAGGTCGGCTGCTGGGACGGGTCGATGTCGAGGATATTCTCGACGTGATCTTTCGCGAGTTTTGCATCGGCAAATAGATTATTAATGAGTGGTTTCGGATCGGGGTTAATGAGCCGTTTCACGTGAAACAGGGCAACGGCTGGCTCTAATGTTTCACGTGAAACACCCCGAAGCTTCTCTGCGACGTTTCACGTGAAACGTCTTTCGGCTTTTGTCATCTCGCTATAGAAGTCGGCGCCATGAGCACGCGCGCAGAATCGTTTGATGTCATTGTGATCGGGGGTGGCCACGCCGGCTGTGAAGCCGCGGCCGCTGCTGCCCGCATGGGCGCTACGACGGCGCTCGTCACGCACCGCTTTGTCACCATCGGTGCGATGTCCTGTAATCCCGCGATTGGTGGGCTTGGCAAGGGCCATCTGGTTCGAGAGGTGGATGCCCTGGATGGCCTGATGGGCCGGGTCGCGGATGCCGGTGGCATCCAGTTTCGGGTCCTCAACCGCCGCAAGGGTCCGGCGGTTCGGGGGCCTCGTGCTCAGGCCGATCGCAAACTCTATGCATTGGCCATGCAGGCAGCCATTCGGGAGACCGCTGGTCTCGTGGTCATTGAGGGCGAGGCTGACGAACTCCTGGTCTCAGACGGCCGGATCACCGGCATCCGGATGGCAGATGGCCGTGAACTCATTTGCGGCGCGGTGGTGATCACCACCGGCACGTTCCTGCGTGGATTGATCCATCTCGGCGAGAGCAACTGGCCGGCTGGCCGGGTCGGCGAAGCTCCAGCGCTGGGCTTGTCAAAGTCCTTTGAGCGGGCGGGCTTCAGGCTTGGGCGCTTGAAGACCGGAACGCCGCCGCGGCTCGATGGCACCACCATCGACTGGGCAGGGGTTGAAATGCAGCCCGGCGATGATCCTCCGGAGCCATTCTCGGTGCTGACGGATCGCATCACCACGCCGCAGATCCAGTGTGGGATCACCCGCACCACGCCGGCGACCCACGACGTGATCCGGGCCAATGTGCATCGCTCGCCGATGTATTCGGGCCAGATCAAGAGCAGCGGCCCGCGTTACTGTCCCTCGGTCGAGGACAAGATCGTCCGCTTCGGCGATCGTGACGGACACCAGATTTTCCTGGAGCCCGAGGGGCTGGACGACACCACGGTCTATCCCAATGGCATCTCCACCTCGCTGCCGGAGGACGTCCAACTGGCGATCCTCCCGACCATCCCCGGGCTGGAGCGGGTGCGGATGATCCGGCCAGGTTATGCCATCGAATACGACCACATCGATCCCCGCGAACTCGATCCGACCCTGCAGGCCAAGCGGCTGCCAGGGCTGTTTCTGGCCGGCCAGATCAACGGTACCACAGGCTATGAAGAGGCGGCGGCGCAAGGCATCGTCGCCGGCCTCAATGCAGCGCTGACGGCGGGCGGATCGACTCCGGTGGTCTTTGATCGGGCCGATGGCTATCTGGGCGTGATGATCGACGACCTCGTGACCCGAGGCATCACTGAGCCCTATCGGATGTTCACCTCCCGCGCCGAGTATCGGCTGACCCTGCGGGCCGACAATGCCGATCAGCGCCTGACCGACAAGGGCATCGCGCTGGGCTGCGTCGGGGAGGCGCGCCGGGCCCGCCATTCTGCCAAGATGGCCGCGCTCGAAAGCGCGAAGTCGTTGGCGAAGTCTCTCACGCTCACGCCAAACGAAGCCGCCAAGCACGGCATCACCTTGAACAGGGATGGACACCGCAGGTCGGCCTTTGAACTGCTGGCCTATCCGGAGATCGGTTGGACCGAGGTCCAGCGCATCTGGCCGGAGTTGTCGGCCATTGAACCCGGCATCGCCGTCCACCTCGAGATCGATGCCAAGTACGATGTTTACCTCAAGCGCCAGACCGCGGATGTCGAGGCCTTCCGACGAGACGAAGGAATGGTGCTGGCCGACATCGACTACGACCAGGTCCCGGGTCTCTCCAACGAGGTGAGGGCGAAGCTTGCGGCCGCGCGCCCATGGACGGTCGGACAGGCGGGCCGTATCGATGGAATGACCCCGGCTGCCCTGGGTATCCTGGCAGCCTATCTGCGTCGCGAGGCGCGGCAGAAAGCGGCGCGCGCAGGCGCATAGGTGTTTCACGTGAAACAGGGGCCAGCAAAAGGCCGGACGGGGGAAGCTGCTTCTGTCGGAGCCGATGCCAAAGCCATCGCGGCCGACAAAGCTGCGGCGCTGGCCTTGATCCCCGTTTCACGTGAAACGGAGGCGCGGCTCGACCGCTATCTCGAACTCCTCAGGGAGTGGCAAGCCAAGACCAATCTTGTCGCGCCATCGACGCTGCCGCAGCTCTGGACCCGGCACGTCGCCGACTCCATGCAGCTTCTGTCGCTCGCGCCTCAGGCCAGGATTTGGATCGACCTCGGCAGCGGCGGCGGTTTTCCCGGTATCGTGCTGGCTTGCGCGCTGGCTGAAGCGGAGGGCGCCCGCGTTCATCTGGTCGAGCGCAACGCCAAGAAGGCCGCCTTTTTGCGTGAAGCATTGCGGGTCACCGGCGCGCCGGGCGTGGTGCATCTCGCCGATATCGGACATACTGTGGATAGATTCGTTGGTGCAGTCGATTGTGTCACCGCACGCGCATTGGCTCCGCTAAATCAACTCATCGGCTTTGCCGAGCCGCTGGTGCAAAAAGGTGCGAAAGCGCTGTTTTTAAAGGGTCAAGATGTTGAGGCAGAATTGACCGAAGCCACCAGATATTGGAATATCGAACCGAAACTCACTCCCAGCCGAACGGGCGGACAAGGCTGGATCGTCCAACTCGACCGGATCGAGCGGCGAAAAATGTCCGCGGCAGCAGATGGCGATCGCCGATGACGGTAATTGATCAAGTTTATCAAGGAGATAGCGCTTCGGTTCCAGCGGGCCATCCGCGTATCCTGGCGCTGGCCAACCAGAAGGGCGGGGTCGGTAAGACAACCACCGCGATCAATCTTGGAACGGCGCTCGCAGCGATTGGTGAGCGTGTCCTGATCGTCGATCTCGATCCGCAGGGCAACGCCTCGACCGGCCTCGGCATCGACCGCCGCAACCGCAGCTGCTCGACCTATGACGTCCTGGTCGGCGAAGCGAGCTTGCGCGAGTCGGTGGTGGTAACGGCGGTGCCGCGCCTGCATATCGCGCCCTCGACCATGGACCTCTCCGGCCTCGAGCTCGAGCTTGGCACCACGCCCGGCCGCGCGTTCCGCCTGCGCGATGCGATCGGAGCGCTCAACAACAATGTCTCGCCGGACAATGACTACACCTATGTGCTGATCGACTGCCCGCCCTCGCTCAACCTGCTCACGGTGAATGCGATGGCGGCGTCGGACGCGATCCTGGTGCCGCTGCAGTGCGAGTTCTTCGCGCTCGAAGGTCTGTCGCAGCTGCTGTCGACGGTCGAGCAGGTGCGCTCGACGCTCAATCCGAACCTGTCGATCCATGGCATCGTGCTGACCATGTTCGACTCCCGCAACAATCTGTCGAACCAGGTCGTCGCCGACGTCCGCCAGTTCATGGGGACCAAGGTCTACAAGACCATGATCCCGCGCAACGTCCGCATCTCCGAGGCGCCGTCCTACGGCAAGCCGGTTCTGGTCTACGATCTCAAATGCGTCGGCAGCGAAGCCTATCTCAAGCTTGCCACCGAGGTGATCCAGCGCGAGCGCGAACTGCGGGCAGGCTAAGCCGACGACTCCGTGATCGGAGGGTGGGCAAAGCGAAGCGTGCCCATCGACGCATGTGAAATCGTCTGATGGTGGGCACGGCGCGAAAGCGCGCCTTTGCCCACCCTACAGAAGTCCGGGGCGACGGTTAGTAACGCCCTCGGCCGGAGAAGCAAGATGACAGGAGCGCTCAAGTTGAACCCAAGGGAGCTGGCGATGGCCGACGAAGCGCGTTCGCGACTGGGCCGGGGTCTTGCTAGTCTGATCGGCGACGTCGGCGGCGAGGCCGCCCATGTCGAGCGCCCGCGCGGCCAGCGCAAGGTGCCGATCGAATTCTTGAAGCCCAATCCGCGCAACCCGCGCCGTACATTCTCCGACGCCGAGCTGGCCGAGCTGACCGAGTCCATCAGGCAGCATGGCGTGATCCAGCCGATCGTGGCGCGGCCGGTGCGCGGCACGCATGACCGCTTCGAGATCATCGCCGGCGAGCGGCGCTGGCGCGCGGCGCAGGCGGCGGGCCTCCACGAGGTGCCGATCGTTCCCGTCGATGTCAGCGACAGCGACGCGCTGGAGATCGCGATCATCGAGAACGTGCAGCGCGAGGACCTCAACCCGATGGAAGAGGCGCAGGGCTATCACGCCCTCGCCAACGAGTTCAAACGCAGCCAGGACGACATTGCCAAGATCGTCGGCAAGAGCCGCAGCCATGTCGCCAACATGATGCGGCTGACCAAGCTGCCGGCGGAGGTGCAGGCGTTCATCGCAACCGGTCAATTGTCGGCCGGCCATGCCCGCGCGCTGATCAACGTGCCGGACCCGCTCGGCGCCGCCAAGCGCATTGTCGAGGAAGGCCTCAATGTGCGCCAGGTCGAGGCCCTGGCGCACGAGGAGGGGGTGCCCGAGCGCAAGCCGCAGAAGGCGCGCGCCGGGACCAAGGTCAAGGACCCCGATACGGTGGCGCTCGAGAAGCGCGTCAGCGACGCGCTCGGCCTTGCGGTCACCGTCAATCATCGCGATCCCGGCGGCACGGTGCAGATCAGCTACCGCAACCTGGAACAGCTCGACGAAGTGATGAAACGGCTGGCGCGGGGTTCGTAGGAATCGTCATCCCCGCCGGCGCGCATTCACCGCAACCGACATCAGCGCGCGCTGGGCGATGACCGCGGCGAGCGAGGCTTGCTTGCGCATGTCGAGCGCGGCCGTCGCCAGCTGGTCGATGATCGCCACCAGCCGCTGGGGAGTGAAATTGCGAAGCGCAATCTCGACGGCGCCCTTGCGGGAAAAATGCAGCCGCGGATAGCCGCCTTCGAGCAGGCTCGACATCGGCGTGCCCTCGGCCAGTGCGAGCGCGGATTTGTGCAGCCAGGCGGCCTGGCGCTGTGCAGCCGCCATGATCACGCCGGGATAGGTGCCGGCCACAATGGCCTTGGCGAACTCGCTCTCCACCAGCTCGGGCTTGCCCGCAAACGCGCCGTCGACAATCGGATCAAGCTTGAGCTCGGACGCATCGGCGACGACAGCCATGACATGGTCCAGCGTCACCTCGCCCTCGCCATGAGCGAACAGCGTCAGCTTGCGCAGCTCGTTGCGCGAGGCCTGGCGGTCGCCGCCGAGCAAGGTCGTCAGCGTCGCTCGCGCGTCGGGCGCGATCTTCAAGCTGCCAAGGCGCAGCTCGTCGTCGATCAGTTTTGCCAGATCGCGTTCAGTGTCGGGATAGCAGGCGATCGCCACGGCCGTCTTGGCGCGCTCGCAGGCCTTTCGCAGCGGCGATTCGGCGCGCAGATCGCCGGCCTCGATCACGATCCGGCAATCTTTCAGCGGCGTATCGGCAAGCGTGTCGACGCCGCTGGCAAAACTGCGCGAGCCGGCGCGGACACGGATGGCGCGGCGGCCGCCGAACAAGGGAACCGTCAGCGCCTCGTCGACCAGTCGCGACGGCTCGGCGGCGAGCTCATCGCCATCGAGCCTGACGAGGGAGAAGGGGTCGTTGGGATCATCGACGGCAGAGGCGATCAGTGCATCGGCGCGCTCGCGCACTAGGCCTGCATCCGGTCCGTAGAGCAGGATGATCGGCCGGCCCGCGTCGGGCCGGGCAAGGTAGGCGTCGATGTCTCTTCCGCGCAGCGCGACCATCTAGCACCGAAGCATAGCTGACTGTCGCCGGTTACGGCGCATGGGCGGTGGCTTGAACGCGTGTCGCGTCAGGTCCCGGCCACGAAAAAGGAGGCGAGCCGGGTCTGGATCTTGTCCGCGATCTCCTGGGCCGCCCGGTCCTCGGCATCGCGCAAGGCGCGGGTGCGGGCAAAGCGCTGATACGAGCCCGGCAGGTCATAGGACACCCGGACGAAGCTCGTGCCCGTCATGACCGATTTGTTGGAGGCGATCTCGACCAGATTGTACTGCGCATCGATCCCGACATTCTCGCTGGTCGGCAGCCCGGTGTTCTGGTCGACCAACAGCGAGGATTTGGTGGTGTTGAACCGCAGCACCAGGCGATGCGTCGGCGGCATGCCAGTCGCGTTGCCGTAGAGCTTGAACGCCAGCGCATTGCGGATTTCGACGCCGATCCGCGCCTCGCGTGAGCCATTGGGCTTGTCGACCGGCGGAACTTCGACGCCGAGGAGTTTTTCGCGCAGGTCGGGCGTGCCGTCGGTGTGCTCGGCATACATCGGCTGGAAGCAGCCGGCCGTCGTTGCCGCCAGAGCGAGCACGGCAACCAGCCGCAGGACGATGCGGGTCTTAGCCAACCACATTCACGATCCTCATGGGAACGATGATCACTTTACGGACGGGTTTGTCCCCCAGCGCGGCTTTTACCGCATCGAGCGCCAAAACGGCAGCCTCAATTTCGGCATTCTGGGCCGCCTTGGCCACGGTCACGTCGCCCCGTTTCTTGCCGTTCACCTGGACCACCAGGGTCACGCTGTCTTCAACCAGCAGATCGCGTTCGATTTGCGGCCAGTCGGCTTCCGAAATCAGCCCGCTGTGGCCCAGCACGTGCCAGCATTCTTCGGCCAGATGCGGCATCATCGGGGCGATCAGCTGGACCAGGATCGTGGCCGCTTCGCCAATCGCATAGCGGAGGTCGGCCGGCGGCCGACCGCCGTTTTCCGACACCTTGGCCAGAGTTTCGGCCAGCGCATTGGTGAACTCGCGGATATGGGCGAGGCAGACATTGAAGTGCAGTCGCTCGATACCGGCGGACACTTTGTCGAGCGCGCCATGTGCCGCCTTGCGCAAGGCGAGGGCGTCGGCGCCAAAGCTTGCCGGCCGCGCCGGGGTTTTCCCGGCGAGCTCGGCGGCCTCGTTGACCAGCCGCCACAGCCGCTGCACGAAGCGCGCCGCGCCCTGCACCCGCTCGTCGCTCCAGATCACGTCCCGATCGGGCGGGGAGTCCGACAGCATGAACCAGCGTGCGACGTCGGCGCCGTAGCTCGCAATGATGTCGTCGGGGTCGACGGTGTTCTTCTTCGACTTCGACATCTTCTCGATGGAGCCGATCGTGACCTCTTCGCCGGTAGCGATCATGACGCCGCGGCGGCCATTGCTGCCGGTCTCGATCTTCACCTCGGCGGGAGTCACATAGGTGCCGTCCGCCTTCTGGTAGGTCTCGTGCACCACCATGCCTTGCGTGAACATGCCGGCGAACGGCTCGTCCATGTCGATGTGGCCCGTCGCCTTCATCGCACGGGTGAAGAATCGGCTGTAGAGGAGGTGCAGGATCGCGTGCTCGACGCCGCCGATATATTGGTCAACCGGCATCAGCCGGTCGGCGACGGGCCGCGTGGTCGGCGCCTTCTCGTTCCACGGATCGGTGAAGCGCGCAAAATACCAGGACGAATCGACGAACGTGTCCATGGTGTCGGTTTCGCGCAACGCCTTGCCGCCGCATTGCGGGCAGGTGACGTGCTTCCAGGTCGGGTGATGGTCGAGCGCATTGCCCGGCCTGTCGAAGGTCACGTCCTCCGGTAGCTGGACCGGCAGGTCCTTTTCAGGCACCGGCACCACGTCGCACTTTTCGCAGTGGATCACCGGGATCGGGCAGCCCCAATAACGCTGCCGCGAGATGCCCCAGTCGCGCAGGCGGAAATTGACCTGGCGCTCGCCGACCGGCGCGTTGCCGCGCAGCTCGCCTTCCAGCCGTTTGGCGACCTCCTCCTTGGCTGCATCGATGGTCATGCCGTCGAGGAAGCGCGAATTGATCATGCGGCCATCACCGTCATAGGCGGTGTCCGTGATCACGAAGCTCTGCGGGTCCTGGCCCTCCGGGCACACCACCGGCGTGTTGCCGAGGCCGTATTTGTTGACGAAGTCGAGGTCGCGCTGGTCATGCGCCGGGCAGCCGAAGATCGCGCCGGTGCCGTATTCCATCAGCACGAAGTTTGCGACATAGACCGGCAATGTCCAGCCGGGATCGAACGGATGGATCGCGCGGACGCCGGTGTCGTAGCCCTGCTTCTCGGCGGTATCGATGATCTCCTGCGCCGTGCCGATGCGCTTGATCTCGGCCATGAACTCCGCGAGCTTCGGGTCCTTGGCGGCGGCGGCCTGCGCCAGCGGGTGGTCGGCCGAGATCGCCATGAATTTCGCGCCGAACAGCGTGTCAGGCCGCGTGGTGAAGATCTTCAGCTCGGTTTCGCCGGCGGGGGTCGTCGCCGCATCCAGCGCGAAGCGGATCAACAGGCCCTCGGAGCGGCCGATCCAGTTGCGCTGCATCAGCCGGACCTTGTCGGGCCAGCGATCGAGCGTGTCGATCGCGTCCAGGAGCTCCTGGGCGTATTTGGTGATCTTGAACACCCACTGGTTCATCTCGCGCTGCTCGACGACGGCGCCCGAGCGCCAGCCGCGGCCGTCGATCACCTGCTCATTGGCGAGCACGGTCATGTCGACCGGGTCCCAGTTCACCTTGCGCTTCTCGCGCTCGGCGAGGCCCGCGGCGAGGAAGTCCAGGAACAGCTTCTGCTGATGCTTGTAGTAGGAGGGATCGCAGGTCGCGAACTCGCGCGCCCAGTCGAGCGACAGCCCGATCGAGCGCAGCTGCTTCTTCATCGCCGCGATGTTGTCATAGGTCCACTGCTTCGGCGCCACCTTGCGCTCGATCGCGGCGTTCTCCGCCGGCAGCCCGAAGGCGTCCCAGCCCATCGGATGGATGACGTTGAAGCCCTTGGCGCGCATGTAGCGCGCGATCACGTCGCCAAGCGTGTAATTGCGGACATGGCCGATATGGATGCGCCCGGACGGGTAGGGGAACATCTCGAGCACGTAATATTTCGGCCTCGGATCGTCGTTCTTGGAGGCGAAGATCGCCTGCTCGTCCCACTGGCGCTGCCAGCGCGGCTCGGCTTCGCGGGCGTTATAGCGTTCGGAACTCATGGAATCGCTTGGGCTTTCGTGGATTCGGACCCGTCTTAAAGACGGCGGACTAGGCCACAAAAGCGGCCGCACGGTCAACGGTTGAAGTCCTGAAAACGGGGTTTGCGGCCGCCTCTAGCTCGCCATCGCGATACCGTCGCCGCCGTCGCCCGACCGCACAAAGCCGTGTTCGACCACGGTGTTGCGGCCGCGGTGCTTGGCGGCGTAGAGCGCAGCATCGGCTGCCTCGATGAGGTCGCCGGGGCGCTGGCCGTCGTTCGGCCTGGTCGCAGCCACCCCGACACTGACCGTGACGCACAGATGCAGCGAGGTCCGGTGCGGGAGGTTGAGCTCCTGCACGGCCGCGCGCACCGTCTCGCCGACGTCACGGGCGCGGCTGGCGTCGGTGTTCGGCAACAACAGGCAAAACTCCTCGCCGCCATAGCGGCCG
Organism: Bradyrhizobium sp.; assembly: GCA_035293585.1. Taxonomy (GTDB): domain Bacteria; phylum Pseudomonadota; class Alphaproteobacteria; order Rhizobiales; family Xanthobacteraceae; genus Bradyrhizobium. Next base: position 11,006 of record DATGMN010000086.1, read on the forward strand.
GCAAACCCCAGGTTTTCCGCCGCAATTCCCGACAGCGTCTCGCCGAGCCGGGTCAGGCAGGCGTCGCCCTCGGGGTGGCCATAGGTGTCGTTGTAGAGCTTGAAATGATCGACATCGATCATCAGAAGCGACAGCTCCGAGCCATATTGCTGCGCCTTCATCCATTCATATTCCAGCCGGCTCTGGAAGCCGCGCCGGTTGGCGAGCCCGGAGAGCATGTCGATGGAGGCGATCACCGTGAGCCGATCGTTGGTGGCCAAGAGCTCGCGCTCGCGCTGGCTCAATCTCGCCGCCATGGCGTTGAAGGAGCGCGCCAGCGGCACGAATTCCGACGGCAGGCGGTCGCGGCTGGCGCGCGCCGACCAGTCGCCCTGGCCGAAGCGCTTTGCGGTGCCGGCGAGGATCTCGATCGGCTTGATGATGAGCGTTTCGGCCGCGATCAGCGCTCCCAGCAGCACGAACAGGCTGACCAGGCAGAGCTGCAGATAGGCGGTTCGGATGTTGCGATCGATCGCTGCGGTCGACAGATCTTCGTCGTTGCTGACGATCAGGCGTGCGCTGGTGCCGGCGATACGTGCAAAGCTGATGTCGCGCTTGGAGCCGTCGGCTGCGGTGAAGGTGAGCGAGCCTTCCGCCTGGCTCGAGGTCAGCGCCGGCTCGGCGATCGCCGACAGCAGCGGCAAACTGTCCAGCGACTTGCCGACCAGATGGCTCTGATCGGAGGGCGCGGCAAGCACGATGCCGTTGCCGTCCACCAGCACGGCCGAGACCCCGGGCCGGTCGCCGAGATTGCTCATTACCTTCGACATCCAGTCGAGACTGATGGCGGCGAGCACCACGGCATCGCTATCGCTGTTGAGCGCCGCGACCGGATAGGCTGCCATCACGACGGGCACGTGGCTCTGCCGCGCGAAAATGAAGTCGCTGAAGACGAAATCGCGCGTCGCTCGCGCCTGCTGCAAATAGGCGCGGTCGCTCAGGTCGACGCCGATGGACGTGTTGCTGGTCGAGCACTGCACGCGCCCGTCGCCGCCGACGATCAGGATATTGCGGATCCAGGGCAGGTTGCGCGGCAGGCTGGCGCGCAGCATGTCGCAGCTCTTGGCGATGCCGCCGGAGGTCGCCCTGATATAGGCCGCGGACCGCAGCACGGTCTCGACCGACGAGATCACCTCGCGCTCGGTATCGGCGCTGTGCCTGGCAAGGCTCGAGAATTCCTCCGTGGCAGCCGCGATTTGTCTTGCGCGCGCATCTTCCAGCGAGCGTGCGCGTTCCAGCATCAAGGGCGCCACAAGGATGACCGCGAGCAGCGCAAGCCGCGCGCGGATACCCAAGAGCTGCTTGAGTTTCACTCGTTTACGGTTGAAACTGACCTGAGACATCGCGATCCCTACCCCGGGAGCGAGGCTAACGGGAATGGTTCAAGAAGCCTTTCTCGAACTCCGTAAAATTCGAGCGACCCCCGTAAAACTACGCCTTTGTAACCAGCCATGACGCCTGACAACACATCCGCTGTAACTCCGCATTCACCAAACGCGCTGCTCGAGGTGGAAAGGGAAATCGCGCGCGCCTGCAGCGAGGCCGGTCGCGACCGTTCGTCCGTCACGCTGATTGCGGTGTCGAAAACTTTCGCCGCCGACGCGATTACGCCGGTGATCGAAAGTGGACAGCGCGTTTTCGGCGAAAACCGCGTGCAGGAAGCCAAGGCGAAGTGGCCAGCGTTAATGACTGCTTACCCCGATATCGCGCTGCATCTGATCGGGCCGTTGCAGTCGAACAAGGCGAAAGAGGCGGTCGCGCTGTTTCATGCCATTCATTCGGTCGATCGGCCGAGCATTTGCCAGGCATTAGCCAAAGAGATCGAATCGCAAAAAAGACATCCTGAGCTGTTCGTGCAGATCAACACCGGCGAGGAGCCGCAGAAGGCCGGTGTGGCGCCCGGCGAGGCCGATGCGTTCATCAAGAGCTGCCGCGAGAGCTATGGCCTGACCGTCGCGGGACTGATGTGCATCCCGCCGGTCGACGAGGCGCCGGGCCCGCATTTTGCGCTGACTGCGAAGATCGCGGCGCGCAACGGCCTGGCAAAGCTCTCGATGGGCATGAGCGCCGATTTCGCCACCGCGATTCAGTTCGGCGCCACGCATATCCGTGTTGGATCCGCGATCTTCGGGCATCGCTAAGGGTTGTCCCGGCGAAAGCCGGGACCCGTACCGCGGCGTCTCTCGGCGGCAGTCGGTGGTCGACGACCTTCGCAACAATTTGATCCTGTGGTTTTGGGTCCCGGCCTTCGCCGGGACGACCTGCGGAAGCTATTCAAACCCCACCGACACTTTGCCGAGCACGCCGAAATCCGCCTCCATCCGGTCGCCCGACGCGATCGGCAAGGGCGGATGGCAGGTGCCCGTGGTGACCACCTCGCCGGCGCGCAAGGTGATGCCGAGGCCGCGCAATTCATTGGCGAGCCAGGCAAGAGCAATGCGCGGATCGCCGAGCACGTTCTTGCCATGGCCGATATGGAGTTGGCCCCGCATCGTGATGCGCGGCCGCTCCTCGACCAGATCGAGCGCGCGCCAGTCAGCCGCGGTCGCTTCACCCAGCACAAACAGATGCGCGCAGGCATTGTCCGCGATCAGCTGGGCCTCGCCGGCCGAGACGAAGTCGGCGAAGCGGGAGTCGGGAATTTCGATCGCCGGATGCAGCGTCGCCACCGCATCCAGGACTTCCGCGACGGAGAACGGTGTTGCGCGCGGCGGCAGGTCCCTGGCAAACCGGAATGCGAATTCCGGCTCGGCAACCCGCATCTCGTTGCCGGCCATCGCAGCCCGGCCGCCGTCGGGCAGCACGGTCTCGGCGAGGATGCGCCCTGCAAGCGGTCCCGCGACATTGATGTGGCGCTGGCCGGCCTCGCTGGTCGCCGCGATCTTCCAGCCGAACAGTTTTTCTCGCGAGTAGCGCTCGAGCACGGCTTGTATCGCATAGCCTTCGATGCGGCTGTGCGGACGCAGCGCATCCTCGAGCGCCGCGATTTTGGTGCCGGCGCGCCAGTGGCCATGCAGCAGCCGCGAAGCGGTTTCGATCTGATCCTGTCCAAGCATGTGACGTCCTCACCCGATGACGATTTTTGTTTTCGGCGACAGCCGCCGCAACAGGTGCAGCATCGCCGCCTTGCTCATCGAAACACAGCCCGCCGTTGGCCGATAATTCTCCCGCGCCAGATGCAGGAATACGGCGCTGCCGCGGCCTGCGACCCGCGGCCTGGTGTTGTGGTCGATCTCGACTATGAAATCGTAGAGATGATCGGCGCGCATCAGCCGGTCGCCACTGCCGCCCGCCGCCAGCCGCACCGGCCTGTTATAATGATGGTCGCCCGGGTCCTCGCACCAGGCATCCTCCGGCCCGATTGGTCGAACCGGAAGCAAGGTGCGCGGCCGCGCATGCCGGTCGGCGCGCCACCATAATTGCCGCGGGCGGAAGGTGCCGCGCGGGGTGCCTCCGTCGCCCTCGCGCTTGTTGGCGAGGATCCCGCCGCGCCCCAGCGCCACCGGCACCGTCAGTCCGCCCCCGGTCATCCAGCCGCGGCAAGGGTTACCGGCGGCGGGACGAATGGTCACGGCCGACAGGGGTCGGTTCCCCCCAGCCTTTCCGTAATTAATTGACATATCTGACTTTTCCATCGACTTGCCGGTCCCGGCAAGCTCCTTAACGCTGCTTGCTGCATTACAGGACATTCATCTGAACGGCCCGTTTTTATGGAGTAAAGTACAGGTCTGACTTGTGAATCGGTAACGGCCGCCTACTTTCAGGCGTATCCACTGGAGGTGGCCTCAACCGCAAACTGGGCCGGCCGTCAGCCTGATGCTCCCGCCGCAGCCCTCTCAAAGGATGTAACTATGGCCAATGCCCGCAAGATCCTCATCGTGGATGACGATACCGATCTGCGCGATACGTTGGTGGAGCAATTGTCGCTGCACGACGAGTTCGAGGCTTCCGCTGTCGATACCGGCGCCAAGGGCGCCAGCGCCGCCAAGGCCAATTCGCCCGATCTCGTGCTGATGGATGTCGGACTGCCCGACACCGATGGTCGCGAGGTGGTGCGCTCCTTGCGCAAGGGCGGCTTCAAGGCCCCGATCATCATGCTGACCGGGCACGACACCGATTCCGACACCATCCTGGGCCTCGAATCCGGCGCCAACGACTATGTCGCAAAGCCCTTCCGCTTTGCCGTGCTGCTCGCCCGGATCCGGGCCCAGCTCCGGCAGCACGAGGCGAGCGAGGACGCGGTGTTCTCGGTCGGCCCCTACAGCTTCCGCCCCGGCTCGAAGATGCTCACCGGCGCCAACGCGCGCAAGGTGCGGTTGACGGAGAAGGAGACGGCGATCCTGCGTTTCCTCTACCGCGCCGGCCAGCTTCCGGTGTCGCGCGAGACGCTGCTGCAGGAGGTGTGGGGCTATAATTCCGGCGTCACCACCCATACGCTCGAAACCCATATCTACCGGCTGCGCCAGAAGATCGAGAAGGATGCGGCCAACCCCGAAATCCTGGTCACGGAAGCCGGTGGCTACAAACTGGTGCCGTGATACGATTTGGGACACCGATTCGCCAAAAAAGTGTCCCGATTCACCCGGTCCTGAATGTCGATCGACGATGATGTCGCCCTCCTCGCGCGGGTCCCTACGCTGCATCTCCTGGGCGGCGCCTCGCTGCGCATGCTCGCGATCGGCTCCGAACAGCGCGACGTCGCCAGCGGCGACACGCTGTTCAACCAGGGCGACGAGGCCGATTGCGGCTATGTCGTGCAGCACGGATCCTTCCGTATCCAGGACGACTCCGGCGCCGAGGTCACTGCAGGTCCAGGCTCGTTGATCGGCGAGCTCGCCCTCGTGGTGGCAATGCGCCGTCCCTCGACTGCGATCGCGCTGGAATATTCCACCGTCATCCGCATCGCCCGCAGCCTGTTCCAGCGCGTGCTTGAAAGCGACCCCGCCGCAGCGCGCAGGCTCCGCGACGAATTCGCCATCCGGTCCAGCCAGCTCGCCAGCGACATATTGATGGCGGGCGCCAAGCTGAATGGTTGATGTGGCTTTCATTTGGGGTGTTCTCGTCGCGGAGGACCTCGTCGCGCAGCGCACGCCTTCGCATTCTCGCGACGGAAATCGCCCGAGCTTTGCATCATCTCCGCCCTCTTTCTAAGGTCAGAGGGCGCAGGGAAGGCCGGGTGACCGCTGCACCCGGGGCCCTCGCGCCAGAAATGTGCGCAAAGGGCGCGTGACCACAGGTACAGGCGGAGACACTCCGGCCTTCCCTGCGCAGTGGTGTTACGGCTTATACGCGCTCTCCCCGGTGAACCTCGCGTTGCCACCGTCGCGGGCCACGATGCGCTGGGCATTGTCGCCAACTTGGCACCTGCATGGGCGTGCCAGAACCACACGATTTCGCCGTCCGTATCAGCGCCGCTCGTCGGACAGCGCCTCCACGTCCACCGCATCCCCGCCTCACGTCTCGTGACGTCCGCGAAACGCCCCTCTGTCAAGCGAGGCGGGATGAGACGAAGATACAGCTGATTCTACCTTAGCAAAAACAGAAATATTTAGCGCGGCAAGGCTTGACTGGAATTCGCAGGCCCCGCCCGGCGGGCAAATCACTTGCAGGCCGGCGTCAGGGGCACCGCCGTCGTCCCGGCGAAGGCCGGGCCCCATAACCACAGAATTTTGTTTCGCGAAGAATGTCTCCTACTGAATACCACCGATGGATTCCGCGGTCTGGGTCCCGACCTCCGCCGGGACGACAGGGAGATGGAGTCTCCGGATTCTTGCTCAGTCTCGGCGGGCAAATCAGTTCGACGTCGAACAAGCAGATGCCTCGCAGCACATGGCGGCGGAGCCGAAGCGTCTCGAAGCGCGAGGCCGCCGACGACCTGGCTCAGGCAAGCCTGTGGAATGCCGGGGGCAAGGGCTCGCGCACGAGTTCACTGAGATCCAGCACCTCGCCGCTGTCCGTGATGTCGGAGAACAGCACGTCGACAAAGGGATGCTGGCGGTTGAACGCGTTGCCTCGCTGGTATTTCGCGCTGACAATCCGCTGAAGCGCGGCAAAATTCCGTCGTCCAAGCCCATTGTACTGGTCACGGAACAGACTTTGACGTCCTCCACGGTGCTCGATGGACTCGACCCAGACGTCCATCACCTTGCGGCTGATGAACGCCTCGACCTGGACCGCGCCGTCCTGGGCGAGAAGCCGTAGTCCGTCCATGCTGTGGGATTCCTCATCGAGGTGAAATTGGGTCAGCGACATCTGAAGTCCTCCTGTTGCCTGCGTCTGTTTGCGTCCGCAGTTCTTGCAGCGCTGCTGCTGCGGCTTTTTCCTCGCACATGTGCAGCCGCCATCAGGGCTTGTCGCCGGCAGCGTCATTCTTGTGCTTGTGCAGGAACCGGGCAATCTGCGCGCGGAGGGCCGCCGTCTCCAACAGCATTCCGACCGATCCGGCGGTATCGAAGATTTCCCGTTGAAGGGCCGTCGGCAGGGCGTTCCATTGCATGATGACGGCGGCTCCGAGGCACCGCAAGACGTGCTCCTCTTCGGCGGCAAGGGCCGCACCGCGCGAGCGCTCCGCCTCGGTCGCGGTCACATAGTTCTCCGCAAGGATCTCCTCGTTATCCGCGAGCGTTGCCAGGCTGTCCTGCTGCTGCTGCAATTTGCGGCTTTCGTCCTCGTCGGCCGAACTCTTCACCAGTTCGCCATACTCGGCCGCCTTTGCGCGATAGTGTCGGGATTTGAACATGCGGACTCCTTTGGTTGAACGTCTCCGCAGACCACGCTCCATGATCGACCAGGGCCGATCGTGGTGGATGTGGGCAGCAAGGTTCGAATAACGAGCGCTGCGCTGGGCAGGACGAACGGGCCGCCGCTTACGTGACGATATTGGGTACCGGTTCCGGCGCGCTCGAATTCAGCGCAGCGATTGGCGCGTCGAACGTGTACAAGAAGCCAGTCGACGGATAGGCCAGCTGCACGCGCCCCTGGAGCTGCTTGCCAAGCGTCTCGATCAGCCGAGTTCCGAAGCTGCGCCTCGGCGGCGGCTGAACCACCGGACCGTTCGTCTCGGTCCAGGTCAGGTGCAGGCTTTGTGTTTCCTGGTCTATCGTCCAGACGAGGTCGACGCGCCCCTCGGGGACCGAGAGGGCGCCAAACTTCGTGGTATTCGTGCAAAGCTCATTGAGCGTCATCGCGATGGCGATGACTGCACTCGACGCTATCTCGATATCCGGCCCCGATATCCGGAATTTCGATATGTCGGGATCGTCGAAGGGCGCGATCGCGCTGCGGACCACCGCGCCAAGGCCGGCGCTGGACCATTTTCCCTGCAGAAGCAGATCGTGTGCGCGGCCGAGCGCCAGCAGCCGGCCTTCGATGGCGCGCTGGGCGTGTTCGATTCCCTGCACGTTGCGCAGGCTCTGGGAGACGATGGCGGCGACGGTCGCGAGCGTATTCTTGATGCGGTGGTGCAACTCTTCGACGATCAGCTTTTGCAGCTTGTCGGACGCCTCCCGCTCTCTGGCGTCGATGCCTGCCTTGGCAAGCAGAACCGTCGCGTTGATCTCGGCCTGCGCCAGGAGAAGCCGCAGGCTGACATTCTCTGCCGCGAGAAAGTCCTCGTGAGAATCCGCGCTGCCGGAGCGTGGGCGTCGATCGGCTTCAGGCATTCGCGACCCTATCACCTCGAACCGGGCCCCGTACATCGTTTTCGCCGGAACGTCCCGTCGTAACCAGGGAACTCGGGCACCATCCAGCGCACGATTGTCCCGAACATCCGAGCCGTTCCGGCCAGGTGAACCGCGGATCGCTGGACATCGGCGCAGAGCGGTCATTTTTCGGGCGCGCCGATTCCGGGCGCGCTAACCGGGCCGACGAAGTGATCGAGTATGTCAGCGGCGTTTCCAAGGACCTTTGCCTTGTTCATTGCCTCCGTGCGCTGGCACCCCGCGGGCATCCTGCGGGCCGCATCGAGGGCGTCCGCCGCCCTGATGCTCAGCTTGCAAGCCAACGACGACCGGCTTCGTGTCATTGCCTCGAAGGAGCCGTTCGCCTCAGCCGATCGCGCGACGCCGCGGAGGCTGACTACCATCGGATCAGCACCGTAACGGCGATCAGCAGCGCGAAGAAGATCGGCAGCAGGACCGGAGGCACGAGCCACTCGCGCGCGTTGAATCTGGAGATATCTGACATGGACCGCCTCTGGTCACGGCGGGAGCGCAATGCTCTCAGTCACCGATAACAGCCGGGAGCGCGCGGTGATATTCATCACATAATGTCTTTCCGCGGAAAAACGAGGTCCGGGCGCAACTATTTGTTGTGGCGAGCGCCCGGTCCGCTTGTAACCAGCGTCCGGAGCTATCATGTACAGTCTGCCGCGGTCGGCGCAATCGGATCGCTTCAACACGCGTTTCCGTCGCGCGAATCCCGTTGCCGGATCCTTGTCAGCGCATAGAGATGCTGCACGATCTGCTGGACCGGCTTGCTCCGTGGAAGATGGTCCGACGCAAGCCGTGCACGAGCCGGTTCATCGCACCCGCAACAAGATCGGCCAAACCATGATCGCGTTTCCTAATCACAGCCGTTCATATGACCGCACGCGGCGTGCCGTGCGATTTTGGGGACACGACAGCGCCATCGAGGCATCGTTCTTCATCGACGAAGACGCGTTGAGGCGACTTCAGCCGGACGCGCAGTGCAACGAGACCGGCTTTCTGGCCGCGTTCGATGCAAATCGCGACGCGATCTGTGCGGCCGCTGCCAGGCTGTATGTCCGCGGCAGCAGGGGCTCCTACGATCTGGCGGCAGCCAATCTCTGAAACCGTCACGTTCCTTGCTGCGCGGCCTGATCGGCGACGCGCAGGCAGCCCGGAAAGACACGTCGAATGAAGCTTCGCGTCGGATTCGAAATGCTCTACGATTTTCCGCAGCCGACGCCGATGATCATGGTGCTGGGCACCCACTTCACCCGCGCCTCCGATGTCGTCGTGCCGGACTTCCTGACCACCAGCCCCGTGGTCGAGATCACGCCCTACCGCGACATGTTCGGCAATTGGTGCTCCCGCATGGTTGCGCCGGCGGGGCGCGTACGCCTTGCTGCCGATGGCGTCGTGCGCGACAGCGGCCTGCCCGATCCGGTGTTTGCCTCGGCGTCTCAACATGCCGTCGAAGATCTTCCCGCGGATGCCCTGGTCTATCTGCTCGGCAGCCGCTATTGCGAGACCGACCGGCTTTCGGACATCGCGTGGCAGTTGTTCGAAAAGACGCCTCCCGGCTGGGCACGGGTCCAGGCGATCTGCGACTTTGTCCATCGCCACATCACCTTCGGATACGAGCATGCGCGCCCCACCAAGACGGCGTGGGAGGCCTATCAGGAAGGCAATGGCGTCTGCCGCGACTATGCCCATCTGGCCATTGCGTTCTGCCGCTGCATGAACATTCCGGCGCGCTATTGCACCGGGTATCTCAGCGATATCGGCACGCCCCAACCCTGGGCGGTCGGGGATTTCGCCGGCTGGCTCGAAGCCTTCATCGGCGGCCGCTGGCACACCTTCGATCCCCGCAACAACGTTCCCCGGATCGGCCGCATCCTGATCGGGCAGGGCCGCGATGCCTGCGATGTTCCGATCACGCAGACCTTTGGCCCGAACACCCTGACCAGCTTCAAGGTCTGGACCGACGAGATCGCGTCATGACGAATCATCCTCCGCCACTGAGCGACGACGAGTTCGTCTCGTTGCACAAGGTCGGCAAGTCCGATCGCCAAAGCGAGATTCCTCAATTGCATGGGGAGCGTCTCGTCGCGCTCGGCTACGCAATCAGGCGGCTTGGAGAGCTCGGGTTGACCGCCGCCGGCGCGAGGCGCCTGGCGGCCGGAAAATGACGCGCGATGCGACCGCATCGTTGCCCATCCGGCGCGCCCCCCGAGCGCCGAGCGCTCAGACCAACTCGCGCAGCAGCGCAATCAGCCGGCCGCATTGCTCGTCCGTTCCGATCGTGATGCGCAGGAAGTCCTCGATCCGAGGCTTCTGGAAATGCCGCACCAGGACGCCGCGCTGGCGCAGCTCGGCAGCGAGCTTCGCGCCGCTGTGGCTCGGGTGGCGCGCGAACACGAAGTTCGCCTGCGACGGCAGCACCGCGAAGCCGAGGTCGGACAAGGCGCCGGCCAGCGTCTCGCGGCTTGCCATGATGCGCCGGCGGGTCTCGTCAAACCAGGCATCGTCCCTGATGGCCGCGATCGCGCCGGCGAGGGCGAGGCAATCGAGCGGATAGGAGTTGAAGCTGTCCTTCACCCGTTCCAGCGCCTCGATCAGGGGACGCTGGCCGATGGCAAAGCCGACGCGCAGCCCCGCCAGCGCGCGCGACTTGGAGAGGGTCTGGATCACCAGCAGATTGTCGTGGCGCGCGACTAGCGGCACCGCGCTTTCGGCGCCGAAATCGACATAGGCCTCGTCGATCACCACCAGCTGGTCCGGATGTTCGGACACGAGAGCTTCGATCGCGTCGCGCGGAAGGCCGATGGCGGTCGGGGCGTTCGGATTGGGCAACAGGATGGCGCTGCAGGGCCGCCGGTAGTCTGCAAGACGCACCCTCATCGCGGCATCGAGCGGCACTTCCTCGCAAGCGACGCCGTAGAGGCGGCTGTAGACCGGGTAGAAGCTGTAGGTGATATCGGGAAACAGCAGCGGTGCGTCGTGCCGCAGCAGGGCCTGGAAGGTGTGGGCCAGCACCTCGTCCGAGCCGTTGCCGACGAACACCTCGTCGGGTCTCACATCGTAATGGGCCGCGATGGTCTCGCGCAGCGCGGTTGCGCGCGGATCGGGATAGAGCCGCAGGCGATCGGTCGTCGCAGCGATCGCAGCCAGCACGCGGGGCGAAGGCGGGTAGGGATTCTCGTTGGTGTTGAGCTTGACGATGCCATCCTGCCTCGGCTGCTCGCCGGGCACGTATGGCGACAGGCTGTGGACGACGGGACTCCAGAAACGGCTCATGATTTCGCGACCTGACGGTGGATTGCTTCAGACTAGGATATGCTAAGCTTTGGTGAAAGTGCGCCTTCCGTCATTGTTGCCATCTTTCCGCGGGCGGTGCTTCCGCTTTCACTCGTCGAGCCGCGTCAAATAACGAAATACGGAGAGCCCAGGTGATCGTCGTGACAACCGAGAACGTGACCGGCTACCGCACGGTGCGGATGCTGGGACAGTGCTTCGGCGTGGTGGTGCGCAGCCGCGGGCTCGGCGGCAACTTCATGGCCGGCCTGCGCTCGATCGTCGGCGGCGAGATTCACGAATACACCCAGATGCTGGAGGAGGCCCGCCGCCATGCGCTGGACCGCATGGTGCAGAACGCGACCGCGATGGGCGCGAACGCGATCCTGATGATGCGCTTCGACAGCGCGGAGATCGGCAACACCATGAGCGAGATCGTGGCCTACGGCACCGCCGCGGTGATCGAGCCGGCGCGATGATCGGCCTTGCGATCTGGCTCGGTTTCCTCGCGCTGATCGTGCTGGTCTGGTTCGTGTTCCGCAGCGGCGGCTACAAGCGCACGCCGCTCGACGTTCCGCCGGGTCCCGATTGGCTGCGCACCGACGAGCGCTTCGTCGATCCCTCCTCCGGCGAAACCCTCGAGGTCTGGTTTCATCCGCCGAGCGGCAACCGCGCCTATGTGCGCGCGCGTGGCCCGTAGCCCTACCGCCGCGTGACCTCCTCGAATTTCGCGCGGGCCTGCTCGAACTTGATGTTGAATAGCCACATCGCGTCGAAGATTTCGCGGACGCTTGCGGACGTTCTGGCTCGCTCGGACTTTCCGAGCGCGAAGATGCCATTGTTGCGCAGATAGCCCATGATGCGCGGATTCGAGATGCGGTAGCCGAGCAGGTCGCCCGATTGCAGCGCGGATCGTGCAGGCGTCGGGATGATCTGGATCAGCTCGAAGAACTTCATCTGATCGATCGGGTTTGGCAAGGTCTTCACGATCGCCGGGATCTGCCCGAACAGCTCGGCATGGGCGTTCATCAGGCCGTCGCGCACGGCCGTCCAGTGATTGTAGCGGTGATCGATATTGGCCGCCCGCCGCTCCTCCCTGTCATCGCGCGCGATCAATTGCGGATCGAATGCCGCGATCGTCGGCTTGATGGCGTCCCATTTCCTGCGGCCGTTGCGATCTTCGGACGGCGAGGTCTGGAAGCTGCCCTTGTAGCTGTTGGAGCGTGCATTGCCGGCATTCTGAGTGCCGCTGGTCTCGGCGTAGAACAGTCCGAGGCTGATACGGCCGGCCACGGCGGCGTCGGCGGGGTCGAGGCCTTTGGCCCGCGCAATCGCGGTGCCGAGCTCGGCCACGTCCTTGAACGGCGTCGCCGAGGTTTGTGCGTAGGCGGGCGGAGCCTCCATGACGGCGAACAGCGCCCGGTACTCGTCGATCAGCGGCTCATTGTCGGCGTCGAAATATTGCGGCGGGATCTTGAACTTGTTGGGCCGCCCGATCCTCGACGGCAACGCGTCCGTGAGGTCCTTGTAGGTGCTCATCATCTCGATGCGGGCGAGGTAGAGCGCCTGTCCGGGCAAGTTCGGAAGCTCCTGATGCGCATCGATCTGGTGGCGCCGCTCGGCAAGGATCGATTTGAAGTCGCTCAGCGCGCGATCGTAGGCGCCGAGCGCATCGGCCTGGGCGGCGGATGGTGAGGCCGGTTGCGCCAGGGTCGGAGAGACTACGCTCAATGCCGCAAGCAAGATTCCGACGGCAAGCGCGGCCCCGATCGGAATGCTGTGTCTCTGTCTACCCATCGCTGCTTCCATTATCGTCGTCCGGGCGAAGGCCGGGACCCGTGCCGCCGAGTCTATCAACAAGGCGACCATCGCGTCGCGTGGAGCAGCCAGGCGAGATCCACCGCACCAGGGCGGATTGCGCTGCGCTCATCCGCCCTGCCCATCACACCTCCAGCGTCACCGTGACAGGCACGTGGTCGGAGGGGCGCTCCCAGCCGCGGGCGGCGCGCAGGATCTGGAAATCGGTGATCCCGTCCTTCAGCGCGCGCGAGACCCAGATGTGGTCGAGCCGGCGGCCGCGATCGCCGACGGTCCAGTCGGCGGCGCGGTAGCTCCACCAAGTGTACACCTTTTCCGACATCGGGATGCGCTCGCGCGCGACGTCGAACCATTCGCCATGGGCCTGCGCCGCGAGCAGCTTCTCGCATTCGATCGGCGTGTGCGAGACCACCTTCAGGAGCTGCCGGTGCGACCATACGTCGTTCTCGTGCGGGGCGACGTTGAGATCGCCGACCAATATGTGGCGGTCCTGCCCCCGCGGATGCAGCGGCTCGCAGGCCTTCAGCTCGTCGAGGAATTTGAGCTTGTGGTCGAATTTCGGATTCTCGTCGGGATCGGGGATGTCGCCGCCGGCCGGAACGTAGAAATTGTGCAGCACCAGCGGCGCGGCCAACTGCGCCTTCTCGCCGAAGGCAACGGAGATGTGACGCGAATCGATCTTGTCGCAGAAGGTGCGGACGTCGGTCGTGTCGAACGGCAGCTTCGAGATGATGGCGACGCCATGATAGCCCTTCTGCCCGTTCAGCGCGACATGCTCATAGCCCAGCCGCCTGAACCGCTTCAGCGGAAACGCATCGTCGATGCATTTGGTCTCCTGCAGACACAGCACGTCCGGCCGCACCGCCTTGATGAATTTGGCGACCAGGTCGATGCGCAGCCGCACCGAGTTGATGTTCCAGGTTGTCAGGGAAAGACGCATGGGAACTGCGTCTTAGCATGGATTTGACGGGTGTCGATCGGCGCCGCGGCCGGGCTCGACCCGGCCATCCACGGCTTTTTCGCGCGCTATCCCGGCGAGGTCGGATATTTCGTGAAGTCGATCTTGAACAGGTTCGGATCGACCTTCTTGCTGGTGTCGAGATTGTAGACGGCGACCGTGGTGTCGTAGCCTTGCGGATCGGTCACGGTCCATTGCTTGAGCAGACCGTCCTTGGCGCCGATCATCAGCATCAACCGGCTGGTGCCGACCAGCGCCTGCTTCTCCTCGATGGTGACGCTGACAAAGACGTCATCCGAGGTCACGCTCACCACATTGGTGTCCTTCATCAGGTCGATGCGGTCGGACAACAGAAAGCGCAGCGGCGTCTGCGACAATGGATAGATGTCCTGGGTCGCGAGATTGCGATCGCGCACGGCGACCGACGAGCCGTCGGCGATGATCTCGATCGGGGTCGGCGGATCGTATTCGAAGCGGACCTTGCCGGGTTTCTGGATGAAGAAATCGCCCGTGGTCTTGGCGCCGTCGGGCCCGACCTGCACGAAGTTCCCGACCAATGTCTGCAGCGAGGACAGATAGGCGCTCACCCTCGCCGCCTGCGCCTTCTGACTGGCATCGAAGGTCGTGAAGATGCTCGAGGGCACATTGCGGCGCGGATCCGGAATCACGGGATCCGGCGGCGGCGCGGGTGTCGTGCCCGTCACCGAGGGGCCGCGCTGCGCCTCGGCGGAAAGCTGCGGGCCGGTGCGCCCCTTCGGCGCGGGCTTCGGCACCGGGATGGTCTGCGGCGGCACCGGCGCCGTCTGCGCCGACAGCGGCACGGCGAGTGCGGCCATGGAGGCGGCAATCATCAGCCGCGCGAGCATCGAGCGGCCGCACGACGGTGAACCGGCCGATTGAATTTTTGGGGCTTTATGCAACGCGTCGTCCTGCCTGGGTTCGAGCCATTCTACCTTGGTTCGATAACGGGAGATATGGCTTTTCCGTGAAGTTGGCGGCGCCTTGGTCCGAGTCTCCCGGAATTCGTCCGTCAACGCTCTAAAAACCGCCTTCTTCCTCGGGGACCAGGATTTCACGCTTCCCGGCGTGATTCGCCTGGCCGACAATGCCTTCCTGTTCCATCCGCTCCATCAGCGAGGCGGCGCGGTTATAGCCGATTTGCAGCCGGCGCTGAATGTAGGAGGTCGAGGCCTTGCGGTCGCGCTTGACGATGGCGACGGCCTGCGCGAACAGATCGCCCTCGCCGCCACCGCCCATGCCGGTCGCATCGAACACCGCGCCGTCTTCCTCGCTCGGTTCCTCCGCGGTGACCGCTTCGAGATATTCGGGCGCGCCCTGCGTCTTCAGATAACGCACGACCTTCTCGACTTCCTCGTCGGAGCAGAACGGGCCGTGCACGCGGCTGATGCGTCCGCCGCCGGCCATGTAGAGCATGTCGCCCTGGCCGAGCAGCTGCTCGGCGCCCATTTCACCGAGAATGGTGCGGCTGTCGATCTTGGAAGTGACCTGGAAGGAGATACGGGTCGGGAAGTTCGCCTTGATGGTGCCGGTGATGACGTCGACCGACGGACGCTGCGTGGCCAGCACCACATGCAGGCCCGCGGCGCGCGCCATCTGCGCCAGGCGCTGCACCGCGCCTTCGATGTCCTTGCCGGCGACCATCATCAGGTCGGCCATTTCGTCGACGATGATGACGATGTAGGGCAGCGGATCGAGGTCGAGCTTCTCTTCCTCGTAGATCGCCTTGCCGGTGTCCTTGTCGAAGCCGGTATGCACCGTGCGCGTCAGCTCCTCGCCCTTGGCCTTGGCTTCGGCAAGCCGCGCGTTGTAGCCGTCGATGTTGCGCACGCCGAGCTTGGCCATGCGCTTGTAGCGCTCTTCCATCTCGCGCACCGCCCATTTCAGCGCGACGACGGCCTTCTTCGGATCGGTCACGACCGGCGTGAGAAGATGCGGGATGCCGTCATAGACGGACAGTTCGAGCATCTTCGGGTCGACCATGATCAGGCGGCATTGATCCGGGCGCAGCCTGTAGAGCAGGCTCAGGATCATGGTGTTGATGGCGACCGACTTGCCCGAGCCGGTGGTGCCGGCGATCAACAGATGCGGCATGCGCGCGAGGTCGACGATGATGCTTTCGCCGCCGATGTTCTTGCCGAGGCACAGCGGCAGCTTGGCCACCGATTCGTTGAACTCCTTGGCGACCAGCAGCTCGCGCAGGTACACCTTCTCGCGATGGGCGTTCGGCAGCTCGATGCCGATGGCGTTGCGGCCGGGCACCACGGCCACGCGAGCCGAGAGCGCGCTCATCGACCGCGCGATGTCGTCGGCGAGACCGATGACGCGCGAGGACTTGATGCCGGGCGCAGGCTCGAGCTCGTAGAGCGTGACGACCGGGCCGGGATTGGCCTTCACGATCTCGCCGCGGACGCCGAAATCCTGCAGCACGCCTTCCAGCGCGCGCGAATTGTTCTCGAGCTCGCTCTTGCTGAGCGGCTGGCGATCGGACGACTTTGGCGCGGCCAGCATGGAGACCGACGGCAGCTCGAACTTGTCGTTCTTGCGCGAGCCTGGCCGCGAGGCGGCCTTCTTGCGCGGACGCGGGGCCTCCTCTTCCTCCTCCTCGTCGTCCTCGGCCTCGTCTTCCTCCTCGTCCTCGAAATCGCCGTCCGCACCGGGCGCGATCGAGGGCGCTCTGCCGCCGCCGAGATTGGG
>DATGMN010000087.1:0-49731 GCA_035293585.1 Bradyrhizobium sp.
ATCGAGGAGCAGGAGATCGCAGGCGCCAAGCTGGAACTGTTCGTCATCAACTTCATCAAGGACAAGATGACGCTGCGGGTTCCGACCGCCAAGGTCGCCAATGTCGGCATGCGCAAGCTGTCCGATCCCGCGCTGGTCAAGCGTGCGCTGGAGACGCTGAAGGGCCGTGCCCGCGTCAAGCGCACCATGTGGTCGCGCCGCGCCCAGGAGTACGAAGCCAAGATCAATTCGGGCGACATCGTCGCCATCGCCGAGGTCGTACGCGACCTCTATCGCTCGGAATCGCAGCCCGAACAGTCCTACAGCGAACGCCAGCTCTATGAAGCGGCGCTCGACCGGCTGTCGCGCGAGATCGCGGTGGTGCAGCACTCGACCGAGACCGAAGCGGTCAAGGAAATCGAGAGCCAGCTCGCCAAGAGCCCGCGCCGCGGCGCCGCCAAGGCCGAAGCCGAGGGCGGCGAGGCGGATGCCGAAGGCGATATCGACGAGGTCGATGACACCGACGGCGACGACACCGTCGCCGCGGACGAGGCCGCCTAAGCGGATCGTTTCAAGTTTCGAATGCAAGAGCCCGGTCGCAAGACCGGGCTTTTTGTTTGCGCCACGACGGTCGTTGAGAGGAGACCGAAAGGCGCCAAAAGAGAAGCTGGAGTTTCGGTTCGGCTTCAGTCAGGACCGAACAAGCTCACGCGGCGGCCGGCGGCTCGCGCACGACAAAACTCCAGACCAAAAGCAGAGCCTCCGTTCTGATCCGGTCAGAACGCAGGCTCTTGCATGCGAGAAGCGTGGCGAGCGAGCTGGGCTTGCCCGAATGGATGCGCGGTCGCCTCGGGCCGGAGGGCCAGCGCCCGAGGGGCGGGACGCCGGCGGCCCGGGAGATCGGCGTCAGGCGGCCCGCACGCTGCTGAGGAACTTGCCGACCTCGGACCGCAGGCGGCTGCTGTCGCTGGACAGCGCCTTTGCCGATGAAAGCACCTGCGACGACGCCGAGCCGGTTTCCGACGCGCCGCGCTGGACCTCGATGATGTTCGAGGACACGTCCTTGGTGCCCTGCGCCGCCTGCTGCACGTTGCGGGAGATTTCCTGCGTCGCTGCACCCTGCTCTTCCACCGCGGCCGCGATGGTCGACGAGATTTCGGAGAGCTTGCCGATGGTGTCGCTGATCTCCCGGATCGCCCCGACGGACTCCTGCGTCGCCGCCTGGATGCCCGCGACCTGTTGTCCGATCTCGCCGGTCGCCTTGGCGGTCTGCTCGGCCAGCGCCTTCACCTCGGAGGCGACGACCGCGAAGCCGCGGCCGGCCTCGCCGGCGCGCGCCGCCTCGATGGTGGCGTTGAGCGCGAGAAGATTGGTCTGTCCGGCAATGGTGTTGATCAGCTCGACGACATCGCCGATCCGCGCCGCCGCCTTGGAGAGCTCGCTGACCCGATCGTTGGTCTTGCGCGCCTGATCGACCGCATCATTGGCCATCTTGGCCGATTGCTGCACCTGGCGGCTGATCTCGCTGACGGAGGAGGCCATCTCTTCCGTGGCCGACGCGACCGACTGCACATTGGTGGAGGCTTCCTCCGAGGCCGAGGCGACGAGGCCGCTGCGCTCCTGCGCCCGTTGCGCGGTCATGGTCAGCGTCCCGGCCGAGGCCTCCAGCTGCGTCGCGGCCGACGACACGGTGCCGACGATCTGGCCGACGGCGGCCTCGAAATCATTGGCCATCTTGATCATCTCGGCCTTGCGGCGTTCGGCGTTCTGCCGCTCGGTTTCCTGCTGTGCCACCTTCAGCCGCTCGACCTCGATCATGTTGGTCTTGAACACCTGAACCGCGCCGGCCATGTTGCCGATCTCATCGCGCCGCTCGATGCCCGTGATCGCAACCGACGTGTCGCCGGTGGCAAGCACGCTCATCTCGCGCGTGATGTTCTGGATCGGGCGGGTGACTGCGAAAGTAAGGCCGAGCGCGCCCAGAATGGAGAGCACCAGGGTCACCGCGCCACCGGCCCACATCGCCATGTTCGCCTGAGAGGCAGCGGCTTCGGAAGCCGCGGCGCGCACGGACAGCAGCGATCGCTCTTCATTGTCCATTTCCTTTACGACGCCGCGCAGTCCGTCCATGGCCTTCTTGCCGGCGCCGGATGCCTCCAGCTCGCGCGCTTTCGCCTGCGTCGCCGGATCCTTCATCAGGGCTATTTCGCGTTGAGCGATATTGTTGAACCAGTCGCTGGCGTGCTGCTTGACGAGCTCGATGCGCTTCTGCTGGGCCGGATTGTCCGACGTCAGGCTGGCGACCTGGCTGACCGCGGATTGATACTGCTTCTGTCCCCCTTCCAGCGGCGCCAGAAATCCGGTGTCGCCGGAGATGAGATAGCCGCGAACGCCGGTTTCCGAATTCACCATGCCCGTGACCAGCTCGTTGAGCTGCTCGAGCACCTGATAGGTGTGCACCGTCATCTTGTCGGCGGTGTTGATGGTGCCGAGCGAGCCGTAGATGCTGATGGTGCTGATGCCGATGACGAGGCAGATCGCCGTAAAGACGGCGGACAGCTTGACCGACATGCGAAGGTTGTTAACCCAGGACATGAATATCACCCCAAAAAAAATCTTGTAGTGAATCAGACTTCGCCGCATTTCGCTAACGTGCGTTTAATTTTCCGGTAGTCTCGTAATACTACCGAGCACGCTAAAACTGCATCGGCCGAGAGCAAACCGCGGCGATTGCCGTGGCGCCGAAGAATCGCTCCGCGTTTCTACGGGCACCGCGTGAGCGGCGCGTTGCAAGCGATAGTAGGTAAATTGATGCCGCGCGCGATTGAGGTGGCCACGTCGGACGGGCCACGCTCTGATTGCTCGGGAATCGTCACACAATTACAGCAGGCCGTGTCCGTCGTCGGCAACGCGAGTAGCGGCATCCTTCAGCACAAGGGAAGAAGGTGGACGCGACTCCTCCCGTTCGGAGTCGCAGCCCGGGCAGTCCTGCAGCGAACGCCAGCTCCATGTTTTTGCAAGCCGGCCGATCGTTATCCGATCAGCGTGCGAGGCTTTTGGCCTCTGCGCTCGCGACGTGACCGCATGGCTCACGCCGCCAGCCGCAGCCCGCCGTCGCAGACGATCAACTCTCCAGTCATGAAGGTGTTGGTGATCAGGAAGGCGATCGCCTGAGCGATGTCGTCGGGCGTGCCGATGCGCTTGACCGGCGTCTTGGCTGCGTAGTCGGCAAACAGCTGCATCCTCTGCTCGTCAGTCAGGAAGTCCCACCAGGGCGTGTCGATGACGCCCGGTGAGACGCCGTTGACCCTCAAGGGTTTGAGCTCGGCGGCAAGGATCGGCACCAGCGCCGCAACCGCTGCGTTGGCCGCACCGATGCCAGCCGTACCCGGCATGGCAGCATGCGCCGTCACCGCTGCGACGAAAGTCAGGGATCCATCCTTGGCCAGGTGAGGAAGCGCCGCCTGGGCAGTGCCGAAATGCGGAAAGACCTTTTCAGAGAACGAGGCCCGCACATCGTCCATGCTGACGGAAGCAAAGGAGCCGGCTCCCTTTGTACTGCCCGCCGCCAGCACGAGGTGGTCGAACGCGCCAAGCTCGGCGAAAACCGATTTGACGTTGGCTCGATCTGCCGCATCCATGACCACGCTTGCGACGCGTCCGTCGAGCACCGACAGCGCTTTGTCCAGACGCGCAGCCGTACGTCCGGTGATGGTGACGCGATGACCGGCGTCGAGAAGCCGGCGCGCGGTCGCGAGTCCGATGCCGGAGGAGCCGCCGGCGATGACGATGTGCTGAGCTGACATTCTTAAGTCCTCTTTGGGGTTAGGAAGCGGAAGTCGGTGAGAGCCCGGTCAGCTCGAAGCTGAGGGCGCGGAGTAGCTTTCGGGCCGTGGCGTCGTAGGCCTGCGGATCAGCGCGCGCCGGTCTGCGGCCATCGAAATAGAGCCCGGTTTGGCCCGCCAGCTCCGTAGCCGCGGCGAGATGAAGAATGGCGTCGGCGCCTTCATCGATGCTGCTCACGGGCTGAATGCCGTCCCGCCGCACCATGGTCGTGTCCATGTAGGTCGCGGGATGCAGCGCATTGACGCAGACGCCCGTGCTTGCGAGCTCGTCGGCAAGGTCGAAGGTGAAAATGACCTGGGCAAGCTTGCTCTGGCAGTAAGCTCGCCGTCCGCTATAGGCGCGGCTCAGCATGATATCGGTGAAGTCGAGCGGGTGCTGGCCGATCGAGGCGACGTTGACGATCCGTCCCTTGCTTGCGACGAGCGCCGGCAAAAGCAGGCGCGTGAGCAGGAAGCCTGCCAGATAATTGACGGCAAAGCGCAGCTCGTGGCCGTCGCGGCTGAGCTCCCTTGGCATCTCGGGACGGCCGACGCCGATGCCGGCATTGTTGATCAGAATATCGAGCCGTCCGTGGTCGCGCTGGACGTGAGCAGCCAATGTGCGGACCGCGCCGAGCGAGGCGAAGTCCGCAAGATGGGGGAAAGCGCGACCGCCGTTGGATCGGATCGCTTCGCAAAGCAAGTCTGCTCTTGTCGCGTCGCGTCCATGGATCAAGACCGTCGCGCCGGCCTGACCGAGGCGCTCAGCGAGCCTGCGCCCGACGCCGTCAGTCGATCCCGTGATCAGAACAACCCTGTTCTTCATGTTTCGGCCTAGCCCTCACCCGACGCCTCGATCCGGCGTCGGTCTGGCCTTCGCACGCCGGTGGACGTGCAAACAGAACTGGTGTTATCCCGGTATTGGTACTACTATGATCCATGAGCGATACGCGCCCAGACATCGACGATGGCCGCCGCCGGGAATTCGCGGCCTTTCTGCGCAGCCGCAGAGAACGCCTGACGCCCGCCGATGTTGGCCTTTCCGAAGGTTTTCGTCGCCGCACACCGGGACTGAGACGTGAAGAGCTGGCGCTGATCGCCGGCGTCGGCACCACCTGGTACACCTGGCTGGAGCAGGGACGCGACGTTCGCCCGTCAGCGGAAGTGCTGTCGGCCCTGGCGCGCGCCCTGAAGCTCGATCCCGCCGAACGTCGGCACCTGTTCCTGCTCTGCGATCGGCCGCCGCCCGAGGTGCGCGTGCCGGGACCGGAGATGGTGCCGGCACCGCTGCTGAGGATGCTGGACAGCATGAGCGGCCAGCCGGCCTATGTACTCGGCCGCCGCTGGGACGTGCTCGGCTGGAATCGGGCAGCCGTCGTCGTCTTCGGCGACTATCGTCGCCTGGATGGCGATCGCCGCAACATCATGCATCAAGTCTTTGCTGATCGGGACCATCGCCGCCTGCTCGTCGACTGGGACAAGGTGGCGCGCGCTGCGCTCGCCATGTTCCGAGCGGACAGCGTGCGTCACGCCGGCGATCCGGATTTCGACCGGCTGGTTACCCTGCTCAAGGAGGCGAGCCCGGAGTTTCGTGGCTGGTGGGGGAGGCACGAAGTCTCGAGCCCGCTGGCGGGCCAAAAGCGCGTCGACCATCCAAGCGCCGGGCGGATGCTGTTCGAATATACGAGCCTTGCCGTCTCGGATCAGCCTGACATGAAGCTGGTCGTCTATACGCCGTTGCAGGAAGAAGGAAGTGCCGGAAAGCTCGAACGCCTGCTGAAGGCGGCGTAGCGCGCTCTCGACGGTGCGAGCTCGCGAGCCGCGCCTCAATCCACCACGATCTTCACCCGGTCGCGCACCTTCACCTGGGCATGCGCATCGAGCCCGTTCAGCACGCGGAAGCGTTCCATCGGGTGGTCGACGCCGTCCATGCGGTGGGAGAGCGATTCGACGGTGTCGCCGGGCTGCACCGTGATCACCTTGATGCGCAAGGGGCGGGCGGCCTGGATTTCTTCCAGCGTCAGGCGGCGGAAGGAGTTGACGGTCTCGCGCGCATTGCGCTCGCTTTCGGTGGTCTTCTGCCGCGCGGCGAAGATGAAGCGGTAGACGTCGGAGCCGAAGCGCAGCGCGTAGATCTTGAACTGCCACTGGTCGCCGCGGGCCGTCGCGGAGGCCGCAGGCAGGCCGTTGATGGTGAGGTCCTCGGTCGTGCCCTTGTCGACCCCCTCCATCCAGCCCGAGTTGAGGTAATCGCCGAGCGACTGCTCCGCCGGCACCCGCACCACGTCGAAGCGCATCGCCTGCGAGCCGCCGTCGCGCACGCCGATCACGGCCTGGGCGGTGTTGTCGAGGGTGAAATTCTCCGGCGCCTGGAAGGTGAAGCCGAGCTTGGGATGCAGGAAGCGCCGGCCGCGCACAAAGCCTTCGCTCGGATCCTCGCCATAGACGATGTTGTCGATCGCCGACAGATAGGCCTCGCGGTCGCGATCGGAATTCTCGGGCGCGGTGTATTGCCGGGCGATGCTCTGCGCGTTCTGCACCCGCTCCGGCGTCGCCGGATGCGAGGACAGGAAGTCCTGCGCCCGCGGGTCGAACGAGGCCTTGCCGGCCTTCAGGTCGGCGTTGCGCTCCATCGAGGTCAGAAAGCGCGAGGCGCCATAGGGGTCGAAATGCGCGCGCGCGGAGATTGCAACGCCGATGCCGTCGGCCTCGAACTCCTGGCTGCGCGAGAAGCTCGCCATCGTCAGCTTGGTCTTGGCGAGCGCAAGCGCAGTCAGATCCGGATCGTTGCTCATGTCGGTCACGACGCGCGTGACGATCGCGGCCTTGCGCGCCTCGTCCTCGCGGATCGCAGCGTGCTTGGCCAGCACATGCGCCATCTCGTGGGAGAGCACCGAGGACAGTTCCGAGGTGTCGTTGGCGAGCGCGATCAGGCCGCGGGTGACGTAGAGCTGGCCGGTCGGCAGCGCGAAGGCGTTGACGGCCCCGGAATTGAGGATGGTGACCTTGTAGCCCTGGTCGGGGCGGTCGGAGGCGGCGACAAGACGGTCGACCGTCTTGCCGATCAGGGCTTCCAGCTGCGGGTCGTCATAGGCGCCGCCATAGGTCGCCAGAATCCGCTCATGCTCCTTCTCGGTCGCCGGCGTGACCGCGACGACCGGCTTCGGCTTGGCGACAGGGGTTGGCACCGCGGCCGGCGATGCAACCTGGAACCGGGTCATGTCCCCGCAGGCCGCCAGCGAAAGCGCAAACAGCAGCAATACCGGCGCAGCCCAAAGCTGGCGGCTCATTCCCCGGTCGCCCCGTCCAAGAAAACCATCCACGCTTGGCAACCCGTCTCGTCCCTGCCGGGGTTCAGTTCCCACCCAGCAATTCTATTTGTCCCACCCGAACGACGTCGATCCTCGGTCCTTGAAGCGGACCTTGATTTGAACCTTCACCCGAGCCCTGATTTGGACCCGGGCTCGAACCCTGGCTAGGCGCTTGCCGCGCCTCGACCCAACCCCTCACCCGAATCCGCTTGTTTTCAAGCGACTTGGGCGTCAGCCCGGCCTGCGCCAAGGCCGGCAGCGCGCGCCTTGAAATAGTCACAGCGAAGTCTCGTGTCCAGCTTCGTCCGAAGTTCAGGTAAGTCGTCGCGCCGGACTGGTGGACGGACAGAACCTTGCCCTCGACGACCGTGAAGCGCCCTATCCCCGCCAAAATATCGTCAGGACTTTCCGCGTTTTTTATGACAGCGTTAACGGCCCAGGTTCCCCTTTGTGCCTGCCGGGCCTCCGATTCGGCCGCCTGGAGCGCAGCGGCGCAGTCCCTGTCGTCGAGGTCGGGCGCGACCAGCGCGGCGCCCCCGGACAGCAGTTGCGCCTGAACCGGCGTGTCGGACCCGCCGAGGTAAACGAACGCGGTCTGGCGGCCGTAGCGGTCGGGCGCATCATCGGCGCCACGCAGGCTCACATCACGGTCGGCAAGCACAGCCGCCAGGGCACGAACGCGATCCGCCCTGGTCGCGCCCGCAGGTTCGATGCCGGCGAGCCGGATCTCGCGTCCGTCGTCGAGACGAAAGCTGCGGCCATCGATGATCTCGGCGACATGGCCTTGGCCGAGCTCCGGCGGCGCGCATGCCGCAGCACATGGCGTCGCCGCAATGACGGCAAAGCCGAACGCAACAGCAGATATGCGCACGCGCTCAAGGCGAGCCAGCCGGACAGGCAAAACCATTGCGGCATGTTCGCACATTTCATCCATTCCGCTTAGTGGAAAAATGGCGTCGCTTGCCGCTGTGTGAGGCATGCGGCATGATCGCGCGCAATTTCGCAAAGGGAGATAAGGCCGCAAGCCTCAATCGCGGCTGTCCAGGGAGATCGCTCGATGAAAAGATGTCTATCGGCCATTTTTGCGTGCTCGCTCGCGCTGACCGCGAGTGCCGCGCTGGCGCAGGACAAGCCGCCATTGAAGATCGGCGGCATCCTGGACATGTCGAGCCTTTACGCCGACATCACCGGCCCCGGGAGCCTCGAGGCGGCGAAGATGGCGGCGGAGGATTTCGGCGGCCAGGTGCTGGGCCGCAAGATCGAGGTGATCGCGGCCGACCATCTCAACAAGGCCGATCTCGCCGCCAACATCGCGCGCGACATGCTCGACAACCAGGGCGTCGAGATGATCTACGACGTCGCGGCCTCCGCCACCGCGCTCGCGGCCGGCGAGATCGCCAAGCAGCGCGGCAAGGTCATCATCTTCAACGGTCCGGGCTCGATCCGGCTCTCCAACGAGGCCTGCGGCCCCTATACCGTGCATTATGTGTTCGACACCTTTGCGCAGGCGAATGTCACGGGCCTGGCCGCCGTCAAAAGCGGGCTCGACACCTGGTTCTTCCTGACCGCCGACTACGCCTTCGGCCAGGACCTGGAAAAGGACACCTCCAATGTGGTGCTCAAGAGCGGCGGCAAGATTCTGGGCAGCGTGCGCCATCCGCTCAACACGTCGGATTTCTCCTCCTTCCTGCTGCAGGCGCAGTCCTCGAAAGCCAAGGTGATCGGGCTCGCCAATGCCGGCGGCGACACCGTGAATGCGATCAAGCAGGCGGCCGAGTTCGGCATCATGAAGGGCGGCCAGAAGCTGTCGCCGCTGCTCGCCTTCGTCACCGACATCGATTCCATCGGGCTCGACACCGCGCAGGGGCTTCTGCTGGCCGAAGCCTTCTACTGGGACCTCAATGACGACACCCGCGCGTTCTCGAAGCGCTTCATGGAGCGGGTGAAGCGGCCGCCGACCTCGGCGCAGGCCGGGGTCTATTCCTCGGTCACGCATTATCTGCAGGCCGTGAAGGCCGCCGGCACCACCGACGCGGCCGCGGTGATGGCGAAGATGAAGGAGATGCCGATCAATGACTTCTTCGCCAAGGGCGGCCACATCCGCGAGGACGGCCGCATGGTGCACGACATGTATCTGTTCGAGGTGAAGAAGCCCCAGGACTCGAAGGGCCGCTGGGACGATTACAAGCTGCTGGCGACGGTGCCGGGCGACCAGGCGTTCCAGTCGCTGGAGCAGTCGCGCTGCCCGCTCGTCAAAAAATAATTCCTACCGTCGTTCCGGGGCGGTCGCGAAGCGACCGAACCCGGAACCTCGAGATTCCGGGTTCGGTGCTGTCGCACCGCCCCGGAATGACGGAGCAAAGCAACAACCAACAACGACGAAAGCAAAATCCCATGAGCGCAAATGACATGGTCCTGCAGCATCTCGACGCCGGGCTTCTCACCATTACCATGAACCGCCCGGAGCGGCGCAATGCGCTCAATCCGGACATGGTCGTCGGCCTCGTCGCAGCCGCGCGGCGGGCGGCGGAGGACCACGAGGTGCGCGCGGTGCTGTTCAAGGGCGCCGGCGGCACGTTCTGTGTCGGCGGCGACGTCAAGTCGATGGCCGAGGGGCGTGCTCCGTTGCCGTTCGAGGCCAAGCTCGCAAACTTGCGCCGCGGCATGGAGGTGTCGCGCATCCTGCACCAGATGCCGAAGCCCGTGGTGGCGCAGCTCGACGGCGCGGCCGCCGGCGCGGGGCTGTCGATGGCGCTGTCCTGCGATCTGCGCGTCGCCAGCGAGTCCTGCAAGATCACCACCGCGTTCGCGAAGGTCGGCTTCTCCGGCGACTATGGCGGCACCTATTTCCTCACCCAGCTGCTCGGCAGCGCCAAGGCGCGCGAGCTCTATCTGCTGTCGCCGGTGCTATCGGCGCATGACGCGCTCGCGCTCGGCATGGTGACCAAGGTGGTGCCGGATGCCGAGATCGATGCGGCCGCGCGCGAGCTCGCGATGTCGCTGGCGCAGGGACCCTCGATCGCGCTCGGCTATATCAAGCGCAACATCAACAATGCCGAGACGATGTCGCTGGAAGCCTGTTTCGACGGCGAGGCGATCCATCACACCCGCGCCGGCGAGACCGCCGACCACAAGGAAGCGTCGAAAGCCTTTGTCGAGAAGCGCAAGGCCAATTTCCGGGGCGAGTAGGCCATGTCCGGTTATCTCCGGCTGCGGCAGATCTGCCTGGTAGCACCAAAGCTCGAGCCCGTGATCGCCGACATCGCCGCCATCATGGGCCTTGCCGTCTGCTATCGCGACGGCAATGTCGAGAAATATGGTCTCGTCAACGCGCTGCTGCCGGTCGACACCATCCTGCTCGAAGTGGTGTCGCCGTTCCGCGACGGCACGGCGGCGGGGCGCTTCATCGACAAGACCGGCGGCCGCGGCGGCTATATGGCGATCTTCTGCTGCGACGACCCTGACGCCCGCGCCAGGGCCGCGGGCGCGCTCGGCGTGCGCACGGCCAATGTGATCACGCACGCGCCCTATCACGGCGTGCAATTGCACCCGCGCGACTGCCGCGCCGCCTTCATCGAGTTCAACCACACCGACGGCAGCGACGACGTGCTCGGCGCCTATCCGCCGGCCGGACCGGATTGGCAGACCTTCATCCGCAAGGAGGTGACGCAGGCGCTGACGGGCGTGGAGATGCAGAGCCCGGATCCGGCGGGGCTGGCGGAGCATTGGGGCCGGATTCTCGGGGTGGCCGTCTCGCGCGGGGAGGGCGGCGTGCCCGAGCTGAAGCTGCCGAATGCGGTCTTCCGGTTCGTTGCGGGCGACAGCGAGATCATGAGCGCGCTCGTTTTTCGCGTCACGAATGCCAAGGATGTGTGCGAGGCCGCCCGCGCCCGGGGATACGATGTCTCCGGCAACGCGTTTCTGCTTGGCGGGGTGATGTTTCGGCTTGCCGCGTGAGCCGCGCCCACCTTCTCTTGCTCCGTCACCCTGAGGTGCTCGCGGAACGCGAGCCTCGAAGGGCGACGGCCCGGCCGCAAGCGGCGGGGCCGTTCATCCTTCGAGGCTCGCTTGCGCTCGCGCCTCAGGATGACGGTGATGGAGCGAGCGCGCGGTAGCCAAGAACGATAGGAAACCTCTATGTCCCACCCGCTCGACAGCTTCTTCGCGCCGCAGAGCATCGCGCTGATCGGCGCCTCGCGCGATCAGGAGAAGATCCCGGGACGGCTGCTTGCGATGCTGCGCAAGAATGGCTTCCCGGGAAAGATCTATCCGATCAATCCGAACTACGACGCGATCGACGGGCTCGCCTGCTTCAAGTCCATCGCCGACGTCACAGCGCCGATCGACCTCGCGATCATCATGATCCCTGCGCGCGGCGTGCTCGCAGCACTCCGGCAATGCGCGGATGCTGGCGCCAGGAATGCCGTGATCATCTCGTCGGGTTTCGCAGAGGAGGGCGGCGACAGCGCGGCCATGCAGGAGGAGATCGCAGCCCTTGCCAGGCGAACCGGCATGCGCATCTCCGGTCCGAATGCCGAAGGCTTCCTCAGCTGCCGGCCGCGGGTGGCGGCGACCTTCAGCCCGGCCGTCGATGTGAAGCCTGGCATCACGCCGCTGGTCGCGACCGAACGGTGCATCGGCATTGTCGCGCAGAGCGGCGGCATCGGCTTCGCCTATCTCAATCGCGCGCGAGCGCTCGGCGTCGCCGTGAGCCATGTCGTGTCCACCGGCAATGAGAGCGATCTCGGCGCCGGCGAGTTTTTCGACTTCATGGTGCAGGACGCCTCGACCGATGTGATCATGCTGTTCATCGAGGGCATCCGCGACGTCGAGAAATTCCTCGCCGCCGCCGCGCGCGCCGCGGCGCTGAAGAAGCCCGTCATTGTCACCAAGGTCGGCCGCTCCAATGCGGGCGAGCGCGCGGCGGCCTCGCACACAGCGAGCATGGCGGGATGGTCGGCGGCCTATGACGCGGTGTTCGCGACATACGGCTTTGTCGTTTGCAACGATCTCGACGAGGCGATGACCATCGCGGCCGTGCTGACCTCGAACCCGCTGCCGAAGGGCGATCGTGTCGCCGTGCTCACCGTCTCCGGCGGCGCCGGCATCTGGGGCGCGGACGCCGCCGCGCTGCAGGGGCTGCAGGTGCCGGAGTTGTCGCAGGATATCCAGGACGAGATCATGACGCTGCTGCCGTCCTACGGCAGCGCGCGCAATCCGATCGATGTCACCGCCCAGGGCGTTCACAGCGGCGGCCTGCAGCGGAGCATCGACCTGCTCACTAGCTCGGACGAGGTCGATGCGATCCTGGTCGTGCTGTCGCTGTCGAGCGAAACGCGCGTGCCGTTCGAGGAGGCCAAGCTGAGGCCGGTTCTGCAGGCGCAGCACAAGCCGGTCGTGTTCTACTCCTACACGCTGCCGTCGGATTTCGCGCGGCGGGAGCTGGCCAAGTCAGGCGTGGTGGTGCTGTCCGGGCTGACCCATGCCGGCACGGCGCTGCGGCGGCTGGTCGACTACGCGGCATTCGAGCTGCCGGCGCCGGCGCAAGCAGCCGTTTTGCCGGACCGCGATCTCTCCGACCAGCTCAAGTCGCCGGTGCTGTCGGAAGCCGACAGCAAGGCGCTGCTCCGCGCGGCCGGGATTGCGCTGCCCGAGGAGGTGCTGGTCACCGAGAGGAGCGGGCTCGACGACGCGATTGCGCGCGTGGCTCTTCCACTGGTGATGAAGGTGCAGTCGCCTGACATTCCGCACAAGAGCGAGGTCGGCGGCGTGCGCGTCAACATCACCACCAAGGGCGAAGTCTTCCTCGCCTATGAGGCGCTGCTGGCCAATGTCCGGAAGGCCCGCCCCGATGCGCAGGTTCAGGGCGTGCTGGTCGCGCCGATGGCGAAAAAGGGCGTCGAGATCATCATCGGCACGCTGCTGGATGCGACCTTCGGCCCGATGGTGATGGTGGGGCTGGGCGGCATCACCACCGAATTGTTCCGCGACGTGGTCTACCGCCCGGCGCCGGTCAGCGTTGCCGCGGCCACCGCGATGCTGAACGAGCTGAAGGCCGCACCATTGCTGCACGGCTTTCGCGGCGCGCCGAAGGCCGATGTCGCGGCGCTTGCGCAAGTGATCGCGCAGCTCTCGCTGCTCGCCGCCCGCCTGCGTGAACAGGTGGCGGAGATCGAGGTCAATCCGGTGCTGGTGCATCCCGAGGGGCGCGGCGTGACCATTGTCGACGCGCTGGTGGTGCCACGAGTCCGTCGTCGCGGCGGAAGCCACGATCCATAACCACAGGACGTAGTTGGTTGTGCCCTGCTGTCTCCCCGTCATTGCGAGGAGCAACGCGACGAAGCAATCCAGAGTGGCGTGCGTGGCTCTGGATTGCTTGGCTTACGCTCGCAATGACCGCACTGCTACCACGCGCAAAACTGCGTCCTGGGGTTATGGGTTCCGGCTTTCGCCGGAACGACAGCGGATGTGCGGCGCTCACCGCCCCCTGAAATTCGCCGCGCGCCGTTCGGCGGTGGCCTTGACGCCTTCCTTGAAATCTTCCGTGGCGCGCAGCTTGGTCTGCTCCTCCAGCTCGTGATTGGTGGCGGCGAGCACGCGGTCGGCGAGGCCGGCGCGCATGGTGGCGCGGGTGGAGACGAGGCCGAGCGGGGAGCATTCGGCGATCTCGGCAGCCAGCTTCATCGCGGTCTCGCGCACCTTGTCCTGCGGCACCAGCTCGTTGGCGAGGCCCCAGCGATAGGCTTCCTCGCCGGTGACGCGGCGGCTGGTGTAGAACATCAATTCCGCATTGTTCTTGCCGATCAGCTCCGGCAGCGTCGCGGTCAGGCCGAAGCCCGGATGGAAGCCGAGCTTGGTGAAGTTGGCGGAGAAGCGTGCCTCGGGGCAGGTGACGCGGAAATCCGCCGACACCGCAAGCCCCAGCCCGCCGCCGATGGCGGCACCGTGCACGGCGGCGACGATCGGCTTCTTGTTGCGGAAGATGCGCACCGCCTGCACGTAGAGATGATTGATCGGCAAATTGGCCGCGGGATCGCTCTCCGCGCGCGCCTCCTGCTCCTTGCGCGCGGGATCGTTGAAATTGGCGCCGGCGCAGAACGCCTTGCCTTGCGCGGCGAGCACCGATGATCGGATTTCGATGTCGCGGTCGAACTCCTCCAGCGCATCCGCGATCTGGTTGATCAGGGTGACGTCGAAGAAGTTCAGCGGCGGCCGGCGGATTTCGATCAGGCCGACATGGCCGTGTCGTTCGACGCCGATTTCAGTGTAGCTGCTCATGGGTGTCTCCAATTAGATTGTGCGCACCGCTGCGTCCTTCACCTCTCCCCAACGAGGAGAGGTCGATTTGCGCAGCAAATCGGGTGAGGGGCCGCAGTGCGATCGATGCACCGTAACCCCCTCACCCGGATCGAATCTTTCGATGCGATCCGACCTCTCCCGATGGGAGAGGTGGGCAGCGGAGCTCGCTGTTGCGTTCGTCTCGTCACCGCAAGCCCAGCCCGCGGGCGATGATGCCGCGCAGCACCTCGGTGGTGCCGCCCTGGATGGTCAGTTTCGGTGCGGTCTTGATGGCGAAGGAGAGCTGGTGCTCCAGCGTTTCGCGATTGCCGGTGTCCTCCTCGACAAAGGCGGCGAGCTCGCGCACCCGGTGCGGCAGCTGCTGCTCCCACACCGTGCCGATGTCCTTGACGATCGCCGCCTCCACCACCGGCTCCTTGCCGGCGTGCAGCATGCCGGCGACCGAGACCGACATGCGCCGCATGGTGTGCACCTGCGCCACCAGCCGGCCGATGCCTTCCGCCGAGCGCGTATCAGGATTTTTGCCTACGGCGCGGACCAGCTCGGTCAGCACATAATAGGTCTCGAGGAAGCGCTCGGGACCGGAGCGCTCATAGGCGAGCTCCGATGTCGCCTGTTTCCAGGCGCCATCGATCTCGCCGAGCACATGGTCGTCGGGAATGAAGTGGTCGGTGAACACCACTTCGTTGAACTCGAACTGGCCGGTGATCTGGCCGATCGGGTTCACCTTGATGCCCGGCTGCTTCATCTTGACCAGGAACTGCGTCAGCCCGTGGCGGCGGTTCTCCTTGGTCGGCGGCGAGGTGCGGAACAGCGCGATCATGTAGTCGGCGATGTGGGCCGAGGAGGTCCAGATCTTGGTGCCGTTGATCAGCCAGCCGCCGTCGGTCTTGGTCGCCTTGGTCTGGGCCGCAAACAAGTCCGAGCCCGAGTTCGGCTCGCTCATGCCGATGGCAAAGCACAGCTCGCCGCGGCAGATGCGCGGCAGGATGTCCATCTTGATGTGCTCGGGCGCGTATTTCAGAAGGATTGGCCCGCTCTGGCGGTCGGCGACGAAGAAGCGCCGGGTCGGCGCATTGGCGACGCGCATTTCCTCGGTCACCACATAGCGCTCCAGGAAGGAGCGTTCATGGCCGCCATATTGCTTCGGCCAGGTCATGCCGATCCAGCCGCGCTCGCCGACCTTGCGCGAGAAGGCCGGGACGTCGGTGTCCTCGCGGTTGGGCTTGAACGGCGAGAAAGTGCCGGCGGCGATTTCCTCGGCCAGGAAGGCGCGCACTTCCCTGCGCAACTCCTCGCATCTGGGCGGCAGGCGGATCGGATCGAAACGGAGCGCTGCGGTCATCTGAAAAATCCTTTCTCAGCGCGAGGCGACCAGGGGCCACAATTCGTCGGCACCGCGCGCCGCGACGCGCTTGCCGAGTTCGACGGCCCAATGGCTCTCCGAGCCGAAATCGTCGCGCCATGACAGCGCGCGCAGGGAATAGCGATGCAGGATGTGCTCGATGGTGAAGCCGATCGCGCCATGCACCTGATGCGCGATGGCGCCGCCCTTTTCGGCGGCTTCCGCACAGCGGATCTTGGCCGCCACCGCCTCCAGGAACACCGCATCATCGTTGAAGGAGGCGTTGTCGCCGAGCGTGTCCGCGGCCGAGGTCGCAGCCGCAAGCGCTGCCGCCGACTCGCCGGCGAGGCGGGCGAGGTTGTGCTGCACCGCCTGGAATTTCGAGATCTTCTTCTCGAACGCGACGCGCTCGTTGGAATATCGCACGCTGATCTCGAGCATGGATTCCAGCGCGCCGGCGATCTGCAGACTGCGAACCACGCCGCCCATCAGCATCAGCGCGGTCTGGTCGAAGCCTTTAGGCGCCGGCTTGACCGTGACGGGCGCGACACGATCGAAGGTGACGGTATCGCTGTCGTCATTGGCGAGGTTCAGGCCGGCCTCGATCCGCAGTTTCGCGGCATCGGTGAGCGCGATCGACCAGCCATTGGCGCCGCTTGCGAGCACCGCGACATGCTTTGCCGCCTTGGCAAACGGCACGCCGCGGGCGCGGCCGGAGAGTGTGCCGTCGGGGTGAAGCGTGATGCGGTCCTTCGGGCTTGCGGGCGCCACCGTCATCTCGCCGTCCGGAGAGCCAATCTTCGCCTGCGCCAGCAGCCAGCCGGCGAGCATGGTCTCGGCGAGCGGCACGGCAATGGCAAAGCGGCCGGCGGCACCCAGCACGCCGAAGCCGTCGGCGAGCGAGGCGCCTGCGCCACCGCAA
Source organism: Bradyrhizobium sp. (assembly GCA_035293585.1). GTDB lineage: Bacteria > Pseudomonadota > Alphaproteobacteria > Rhizobiales > Xanthobacteraceae > Bradyrhizobium. The sequence goes on from DATGMN010000087.1 coordinate 16,681, forward strand.
TCCTCCGATACCCATGACAGCGGCAGGCCGGCTTCGGTCAGCGCCTGCCACAGCGGCGCCTTCCACGCTCCGGACTTGTCGCTGGTGATGGTCTGCACGTCGGCGAGATCGGTGAAGATTTTCTCCGCAGTCTCGACGACGATGTTTTCGCTCTCCGCCACAGCGTTCCTCGCTTGAAACATTGCCACGCCGAGGCCCCGCGGGGCCTCTTTCGTGCATTTCCGTTCTTGACCGCGTTTCTTGCACCGATGATGGGGAAAAGCCATGGCCCTGACAAGCGCTCTCCGCAGGGGCGCCTGCGGTGCCGGCATATGAGGGGTGAGCCACCGCAGCTTGCGGAAATTGTTATTCCGCGCAATGGAGTTTGTAGCGAGATTGCGTGGAGCCGGCCGCGCGATATGGTAGGCGAGCGGCGGCCGCGGGAAGTGCGGCTCTCAAGACAAGCAATGAGGAAACGATGTCGAAGGATGGTTTGTACGCGATCGTGACGGGTTCGGCGTCGGGACTGGGAGCAGCGACTGCCGGCCTTCTGGCCCAGGGCGGCGCGCGCGTCGTCGTCAATTATTCCAACAGCAAGGCGGACGCCGAGGCGACCGCGGAAGCCTGCCGCAAGGCCGGCGCGGCCGAGGTCGTGGTGGTGCAGGGCGATGTCTCGCGCGACGAGGACTGCAGGAAGATCGTCGCGGCCGCCGCGCCCTGGGGCAGGCTCGACGTGCTGATCAACAATGCCGGCACCACCAAGCATGTGCCGCATCATGATCTCGACGGGCTGTCGGCGGACGATTTCCAGCGCATCTATGCCGTCAACACCATCGGGCCCTATCAGATGATCCGCGCCGCGCGACCGCTGCTCGAGGCGGGATCGAAAGCTTCGGGCCGCGCGTCGGCGGTGGTGAACGTGTCGTCGGTCGCCGGCATCAGCGGCGGCGGCTCCTCGGTCGCCTATGCCGCGAGCAAGGGCGCGCTCAATGCCATGACGCTGTCGCTGGCGCGTGCGCTGGCGCCCGCCATCCGCGTCAACACCGTCTGCCCCGGCTATATCGATACGCCCTGGTTCACCAAGGGCCGTGGCGAGGCCGGCGCCAAGCAGGTGCGCGATGCCGTGGTGGCGCGGGTGCCGCTGAAGGTCGCTTCCACCGCCGAGGACATCGCGCAGCTCGTCTGCTTCCTGGCCGGGCCGGCGTCGAGCAACATGACCGGCGAATGCGTCCGCATGGACGCGGGGATGCATTTGATTCTGTGAGACAGAGACGCAGTCATTCCGGGGCGCTGCAAAGCATCGAACCCCGGTGTGCAATTGCACACCTGAGAATCTCGAGATTCCGGGTTCGCCTCTTCGAGGCGCCCCGGAATGACGGAAGCTGTCAGCGATTGTAATCCTTGATCACACCGCTCGCCACCAGCCGGTTCCAGATGAACAGCACGACCAGCGCGCCGATGGTGGCCGTGATGAAGCCCGCGCCCTGCTCGGGGCCGTAATGGCCGATGGCCTGGCCGATCCAGGTCGCCAGGAACGCGCCGGCGATGCCGAGCAAGGTCGTCAGGATGAAGCCGGACGGGTTGTTCGGCCCCGGCGACAGCAGGCGCGCAATGAGTCCGGCGACGAAGCCGATGACGATGATCCAGATGATGCCGCCTATGCTCATGATTGCCGTCCTCCCCTCAACAAAACGCGCATCGTTCCTAGCTCGTTAGAGCCGCCCGGAAAGTTCATCGCCGCTCGGCACGCGTCCATCCGGCGTGAGGTGGTCGACCACCTGCGGCAGATACTGGCTCAGGCCATTCAGGAGTTCGTCGCGCGACAGGCCGCTCTGCGAGGACAGCTGGTTGATCTGGTCGGCGCCCAGCGCGTTGGCGAGATCGCCGGGTGAAATCTGCTGGTTCGGTCCGCTGCCGACCCATGAATTGGCCTTCTCGCCATGGCCGGACTCCTGCAGCTGCTTGAGCAGGTCGTTCAACCCGCCCGACAGCACGGTGCCTGCCGCGGCGCCGCCAAGCAACCCGCCCAGCGGCCCCTTGAGCACATCGCCAAGACCGCCTCCGCCGCCGGGAACCGACGACGGAATCTGCGAGGGCGCCGGGCCGGACGGCGGCACCGAGGCCGGGCTCGCCGCGGGCGAACTGGCGGTGAAATGTTTGAACGCCTTCCAGGCCAGCAATCCGAGGATCGCCATGGTCATTGGCGACATGCCGCCGGAGCTCTGCTGGCTCGGTGTGGAGGGGCCCCGCGGGCCGTTCTGCATGCCGTTGAGGACATCGAGTAAACCCATTGTTCGCTCCTACCGACTGCTGCCCCGCTGGCCAAAAACATAACGGCGGCGCATGACGGTTACAAGGCGGCCTTGAAATCGCTGTTATGGCAGCGAGGATGGACGAAGATGCGAACAGCGGTGTCCGGGATGCATTTGGACCGACGAACCAGACTGATGCTTGCCGGACTCCTGCTTGCAGGTTCGCCAATGCTTGCCGGCGGCCCGTCGCTGGCTGCGCCGCCCACGGTAACGCCCTCGCCGGGCTACGATGCCCGGCTGCAGGAGAGCCGCAAGGCGACGGCAACCACGTCGGACCAATCGCCTGCGCCGGCCAATGCAGCAGTGGCGCCGCGGCACGATGTCCGGCGAAAGCATGGCCACTGATGGCCGCCCGGGCGATCGAGCATTCCGGCGAAACGGCCGTCAGCTCTTCTTGCCCTTGGCCTGGCTGCCGCCGAACAGTTTCTTCAAATCGTGAATGGTTGCCGACAAATGCGGCCAATTGCACGAGAATGACTGCGGCTGCGTGCAACGTGGATGGCCATCGATCAGCTTGTACGGGCGGGCCAGCGGGATCGGCACCCGCTCGGGGTCGGTTTGCAACGACGCCGGCTGCAGCGGCTGCGGCTGCTCCTCTTGCAATTGCTCCTGCCGCTGCCTGGCCGAGATCGCGGCCTCGACGCTGTTGCGCCGCTGTTTCTCCAGATAGAGCGTATATTGCTGATCGATGTATTTCTGCTCTTCGGGTGTCGGATTGGGACCGGCGATGTCGAAGCTGCGGTCCTGCATGAAGTCATAATAGGTATAGCCGCCACCGGGCTTGCGGCGGCCGGCGAATTTGGCATTGCAGTCGGCGAGCGCCGAGATCTTCTCCTGCTTGCTGGCCGCGTTGTCTGCGGCCTGCGCGCATTCCTCGAAATCGACCGGCGCGCGCTTCCACCATTCTGCAGACGAACGTGAAGGCTGCAGCAAAGCCACCACGGCCAATGCTGCCGCGATCAGCGCAGCACGACGCATTCCACACACGGACAACCATCCCCCGGAACTCTACCCCGGACACAATTGGGTTTCCGATTGTCGCCATTTTGTGGCGAGGCTTTCCACTATCTGGGAACTGCTCGGGCGAAGCGGTGACGGCCTCCGGTCGGGAACCGCTAACTCAATCTAGACTTTGACGTTTTCCCGCTCGCGCTCGGGCGTAAATTTTTTTCCCCGTAATCCTTGCGCTAGCTTTGTTCTGCCGGAACCCCCGGCGGAACCTCGCTCAGGCGCGCAGCCGTGCGGGATTCGTGCCGGTGGCGATCGCGGCCCGGCGGTCGACGATCGCGTTATGGAACTGGTCGAGCACGAGGCTGTAGGCGAGCAGGTCGCCCTCCTCGATGGCACCATCGTCATAGCACGTGAGCGTCTCGCGCAGGATATCGTCGGCTTCCCGCTGCAGCGTGTCGAGATCCTCCATGGTCTCGATCTGCCGCAACAGGCCGATTGCAAGCAAGAGTTTCTCGCGGTGCACGGTGTTCAGCCTGCGCTCGTCGCGCTTGACATAGTGGCGCAGCCAGGCGGTCGCGGACCCGAACACCGAGAGCAGCAGCACCGCGCCCCAGATGTAGTCGCTGTATTTCTCCATGAAGGTGCGCTCGGTGCCGTCGATATAGGCCGCCGCACCGGGATGTGCGGGCAGCGCCGCGTCCTTGTCGGTGTTCGGCTTTTCGATCCTGGCGGCGACGGGAGTTTCGCGAATCAACGCAGGGCGCGCGGCGAAGATCTGCCGGGTCAGCGTGCCGACGGTGGTTTCCGACAGGCTGCTTGGCGCGATGATGAGGTGGCTGATGCTGACGGTCTCGACCTTGTCGTCGGGGCGCGCGGGCGAGGTCGAAAAGGCGCTTTCGGGGATTTCTTCCGATTCATAGGCCGGATTGCGGGAGGCGATCGCCTCCGACACCTCGATCGGCAGAAAACTCGGCTCACCCCGCAGCTTTGCCGTGGTCGCGATTGCCTCCGCCGTGAGCTTGCTGTCGACCGGCGCGACCGTCATGAACGCGTCGAGAGTAGCGTCCCGCACCATCTCTCCGATCTGTCCGACATTGAACTGGACGATGCTGACCTTGTCGGTGCTCACGCCTGACGCCGTCAGGATGACGCGGAGCAGCTTGAGGTTCACTTCGGTGCGGCCAACCACGCCGACGCGTTTTCCCGCGAGGTCGGCGATGCCTTTGATGCCGGTCTTGCCGCCCTTGCCAGACGTTTTCGGCCGCGGGGCGGCCCACAAAACCGCGACATTCTTGCGCAGCACGGCGACCGCAGTCGCGCCGTCGGGCATCTGTTCATCCGCGCGCGCCACCGCCAGATCGGCCTTGTCGGCGGACAGCGCCGCAAGACTGTCGACAGGCCCGGCGGTTGGAACCAGTGCCAGCCGGACGCTCAGGCCCTCGCGGGCAAAGGTCTGCGACATCGCCTGGACGATGCCGTGGTCGTCGCTGCCGACCGGCCCGACCGCAATCCGCAAGGTCGTCGGCCGCAGAATCAGGAAGGCTGCGCCGGCGGCGGCCGCGAACAGCGCCAGCGCCGCCGCCACGATCAGAAACGGCGAGCCCTTGCGGCGCCGGCCGCGCAGCGGCAGATCCCGCATCCCGTTCAGGAGGTCAGACAAGGACTCCGTCGAAGACATGCCGCACCTCGCATGTGCCGACCGCAGGATAGCACGCTTTGCGGGCGCGAGACCGCGCGAAAAGCAGGGCAGGAGCATCGAAACGCGACTTGCGGCAGCCGTCGCCTCGGCCGGTGCTTATTTTGACGCCGTCAAGATTCCCTTCGACGGCGCATCGGTCGGGCCTTATTCGTATCTTTACAGCGAAAAGATTGAGTTGGATCAGCGATGACGCCAGCACGATCGGTGTAATTGCGCCACCCCGCCGCGATGGGGCGGGAAAAGCGTTGTCGGATCAAACCCCGAGGCGATGATGACAATTTTTCTCACCGTCAAGCTCGCGCTCATTCCCTTCATCCTGTTCTGGACATTGCTCGGCGCCCATCACCCGGACTGGGCGATCTGGTCGGGCTTGCTGCTGTCCGTTGCCGGCAATGGCTGGCGCCTTTGGCGTCATGACATTGTCATGTTGGAAGCCGGCGGCCTCGTGCTGTTTGCGTTGCTGGCGGCCCTGCAACTCGCAACGCCTGATCGGGCCGCCGCGAATGCATTGTGGCTGTCCTTTGCCGGGCTCGGGGTGATCAGCCTGTTCAGTGTGTTGATCGGTCGTCCCTGGACCGCCGACTATTCGCGTGCGGCCTATCCCGACACCGCAGGCACGCCGCAATTCCGCGTCGTCAATGCCGGCATCTCACTGTTGTGGGGCATCCTGTTTCTCGCCATCGCCGCCTGCCGCGCCTTCGATGTCTCCACTTGGGTGACGACGACGATCGTCGTTTTCGGCGCACTGGTCTCGATCTTCGGCCCCAGGCTTGCGATCCGCTATGCGCTGCAGCGGTTGCGCGCCGCGCGCGAAAGCTTCGATTGGCCGGTGCCGTCCTTCGCTGCGGCCAAGGACAAGGACACGGACAGGGACTGCGATGTCGCGATCGTCGGCGCCGGGATCGGCGGGCTGACGGCTGCGGCGCTGCTTGCGGATGCGGGTTTGAAGGTCAAGGTGTTCGACCAGCACGTCGTGGCCGGCGGCTTCTGCCATACCTACTTGCGCAAGGCCCATCACGACAACAAGCCGGTGGTCTATCGCTTCGATGCCGGCCCGCATGATTTCTCCGGCCTTGCGCCTGACGGCTCCGTCTCGGGCGTGCTGCGACGGCTGGGGATCGATGCCAAGCTGAAATGGCAGCGCGTCCGCCACAGCTATCATCTGGCGGGCACGCGCATCGACGTGCCCGACGATTGGCGCGACTATGTGGAATTGCTCTGCGCGCAATTTCCCGCCAGCGCACCGGGCATCCGCCGCTTGTTTGAAACCATCCACGCCATTTTCGAGGACATGTTCTCGACCGGGCGCGACCGTTCCGGCATTCCCGGCATGCCCGAGACGGTCGAGGCCATGCTGGCGTTTCCGAAGGAACATCCGCAGGCATTCCGGTGGATGGATCGGCCGTTTGAAGAGCTTGTCGCGCAACATGTCAGAGATCCCGACCTGATCCGCCTCATCAATGCGCTGTCAGGCTATCTCGGCGACGGCGGCGAGCGGCTGACCTGCGCGCAAATGGTCCCGATCTTCGGCTACTATTTCAGGGGCGGGCATTATCCGCTGGGCGGCTCCGGCGCCTTCACCGACGCTCTTGTGGAGGCGATCGAACGGCGCGGCGGCGAGCTGCATCTGAAGAGCAGGGTCAGCCGCATCCTGATCGAGCAGGGCCGCGCCACGGGCCTCGTGCTTGGCGATGGCAAGACGATCCGCGCGACCGCGGTCGTATCCAACGCCGATCTCAAGCGGACCTTTCTCGAACTGGTCGAGCCGGACCACCTGCCTGCCGATTTCCGCAGACGGATCGCCGCAGCCGAGCCCGCAAACTCCGCCTTCTCCGTGCATCTCGGGCTCGACTTCGATCCCGACATCCGGCCCGCTGTCCATGTCGATCAACCCATCGGCGTCGGCCTTGCGATGATGTCCAAGCTCGATCCGTCGGCAGCGCCGGCGGGCCATTCGACGTTGATGCTGATCTCGATCATGCCGCATGCGACGGCGCAGGGCTGGTTCCCGCTTGGGGGCGCCGAGGACTGGAAGGATTGGCGGCGGTCCGACGCGTATGAAGCGCGCAAGCAGAAGTTCGGCGACGACATGATCGCCGCCGCCGAGACCGTGATCCCCGATCTCAGGGCGCATATCGTCTATCGCACCGACGCCAGCCCCGTGACCTATGCCCGCTACGACTGGGCCAGCTTGGGGGCTATCTACGGGGTCTCCAGGGCGGCGCGCCTGAAAGGATCGAAATCGCCGGTGCGGAATCTCGTCGTCGCCGGCGCCGGCAATGCGGGCGGGGGCGTGGAGGCGGTGGTGATCTCGGGCGCCGAAGCCGCGGAAGCGCTTGTTCCCGGGCTGCTCGCGCGACCGCCAGCTGTTGCGAAGGCGCGCGACCGCTCAGGCGAGCCGGCCGATCGTCGGCGGGCCGAGCAAGCGGAGGCGTGAGTCCGCGATGACCGTGATCGTGAATATCCTGGCACACACCAGGCGCCATAGCGGCAAAGACGGACGAACATCACGCCTGCAAGGAGCGCGGTGCCGGCGATGACCATTGGGCGTGAACCGGCAGCGGGTTCCTGTTTTCATCCCTCACTGTCGAGATCCGCGACAATGAATTGCGTTGGTATTTCGGGCCGCCTTACGCGGAAGCGGCCTTTTCTCCTGCCTTGGCCATGATCATCCCGGTGACTGCCGCCAGCACCCGCTCCACCGCCGTGCGGCGATAGGCCCAGTGCGGTTCGTCGCCGGGCTTGGCGATCACCATGGTGGCGTTGGCCTCGAACAGCAGGAGATTGCCATCGCCGTCGAGGCCGAAATCGACGCCGGCATAGTCGAGGGCGAGTGCATCCTTGATTGCAGCGAACGCGTGCATGGCCTTGTCGCCGAGCACGGAGGGCATGTCCCGGAGAAACCGCGCTTCCTCGTGCCGGTGATGGTCCTCGTCGGCCATGTCGGAGGTGAAGTAATGCACCTTCCAGTTCTGCGATATCGCCAGATGCAGCGGATAAAGCTGTCCCCCGATCATCATCACGCGGTATTTCCGCGCCTTGCCATCAGGGCCGCGCGCATCGAGATATTCGATCGCGAATAGCTCTTCGCCCGGAAGGCCGGTCGCGGCGGCGGCCAGATCTTCGCTCGCCGCCACCCGAACAAAGTTGCGGCCGGTGTGATAGCCGGGCGAGCGCAACAGCAGTGGAAAGCTGAAGCCGTATCCAGCGAGCAAGTCTGCCCCGCCGGCGCCTGCAAGGAGCCCGCGATCGACGATCACCGTTCGGGCGGTCCTCACACCCGGCACGGCGCGCAATTGCTCCGAATTGGCAAGCCGCCCGGTCTTCATCACTGCGAAGGGATCGTTGATGACCGGCGCTTCGGCCGCAGCCGTGATACGGCCGGCCGCATCCAACGCCGCCTCGCAAAGGTCGGCGTCCCCAATCGCATTGAAGATGATGTCGTGCGGCGGCAGCGTCTCCGATGCCGCGAGATGGTCGGCGACGACCATGGTGGTCTGAAAGCGCGTGTCGTCGAGGAACAGCGCGGTCGGGATGTTGCCGCCGCCTGACGAGACGAACTGCAGCAGCCTTATCGGCGCAGCGTTGCCGCGATAGGGCAGGGTCGAGATCGCGCGGCCGCGAAAGCCTTTGCGGAAATGCGCGCGCGCCGCCTCCCGCTCGCCGAGATCGGACAGCACGGCGCCCAGTCCCTGATGCGCCGGCGCATGATCGGGATCGCGCGCAAGCACGGTCTCATAATGCCGCCGTGCCTCCTGATATCTGCCGGCGCGCAGCAGCAGATTGGCGAGGTTGACATGCGGAATCGGATTGTCCGGATGATGTGCGATCGCCTCGGCATAGACGCGGCAGGCGGCATCGATCGCTCCCATCTCGGCGAGAAGGGTGGCGAATTCGTTCAGCGCGCTGAAATGGGTCGGGTGGCGTTGCAGGATGGCGATGAAGGCGAGCTTGGCGTCCTCGCGCCGGTCGAGCGCCGCGAGCAGAACGGCGCGTTCGATTGACGCCGTGAGCGCCGCTTCGCTGCCGGGCTCCTGCTGCAGCTGCGCGTCCAGGTGCTCCAATCTCGCGAGCTGCGCCAGACGCGGTGCCCAGCCCGCCTCATTCCGGCGCGCAGCCGGGGAGGCGGATTCGCTGGAGCTTCGCGTTCCCGGCGGCCCAGTTTCTCGGTCTCGCATGGGGACCACCTACACCAAGACGGCGCGATTCGCGCCCCGGGGCGCGATGGAGGGGTCATGAGTTCCCAAGCTTTGCGAATTCCTGAAAGCTTGCGGCGGGGGACGCCGGCGCGGCTCGCGACAACGAATTGTTTACCATGCCGAGGGCATGGTTAACGGAATCACAACCCGAAACGAGCCATTCCGTGCATAGCGAAGCGTCAGCCGCCACAGCCCTGCCTCCTGCCGAGCTCGCCGCCTCCAACATGGCGCGCCAGCTTCTGATCGGACAACAATATTTTGCCGAGGGCCGCATCGGCGCGGCGATATCGGCCTACCAGAGCGGGCTTGATTCGGCCGCGATCGTGGGCACCAGCGTGGTCGCCGCCGACGTCCTTGCCGAGCTGCATGCCAAGCTCGGCAATGCCTATATGGTCGGCCGGCAGTTCGGCTCCGCGACGGACGCCTACAGGAGCGCGCTGCGGCTGAAGCCGACCCTGACCGGCTGCTGGTGCAATCTCGGCAATGCGCAGCTGGAGATGGGCAATGTCGAGGCCGCGATCACCCTCTATGTCGAGGCGCTGAAGCTCGATCCGGCGCATTGGCCGTCGCTCACCAATCTGGCGCATGCGCTGATGGCGGCGCGCCAATTCGACATGGCCAAGGGGCTGCTTGCGGACCTGATCGCCGCACGGCCGCAGGACGGCAGGCTGCATCACCAGCTCGGCCGGGTCGCGTTCGAGCTGAACGACATGGACGCCGCGCTTGCGCATTTCAAGTCCGCGCTCGACATCGACCCGCGCGACGCCGAGAGCCTCTATTGGACCGGCGCCATCAGGCAGAAGATGGACGACAACGAAGGGGCGCAGGCCGCCTACGCAGCGGCTGCGCGGATCCAGCCGCTGATCCGCCGTCCGGCCGCCAAGGCGCCGGCGGATTTTCGCGTGCTCGCGCTGTACGCGCCGTTCGCCGGCAACACGCCGGCTGAATATCTCCTCTCCAACGCCGCACACGACACCGACACGCTGTCCCTGCTCGACGATGGCGAGGTCGACCTTGCCGCGCTCGGCGAGCCCGATCTGGTCGTGAACCTGATTTCGGATGCCGACCAGGGCGGCGCCGTGCTGCCGCGGGCAGCGCGGCTGGTGGCCAGCCTTGGCAGGCCCGTGATCAACGAGCCCTCGAAGATCCAGCACACCACGCGCGATGCGGTCACCGACCTGTTGCCGGGGATTGCCGGCTGCCGCATTCCGCGGATCCTGCGGCTTGCCGCGCACGCCGACGTTTCGGTTGACGCGCTGGCAAAGATGCTGCCGTTCCCGTTCCCGGTGCTGGCGCGCCCGGCGGGGACCCATGGCGGCGACGATTTCGAAAAGATCGCCGGCCTCGAGGAGCTCGCGCGCTTCCTCGAGCACCGGCCGGACAGCGATCATTATGTGATCGACTATATCGACTACGCCTCCGCCGACGGTCATTTCCGCAAATACCGCTTCATCTTCGTCGGCGAAAAGGTGCTGCCCTATCATCTGGCGATCGGCAAGGACTGGAAGCTGCACCATGACAACACCGACATGGCCGATCATGCCTGGATGCAGCAGGAGGAGGCGGCGTTCCTGAACGCGCCCGGCTCGGTGTTCTCCGCCGCCAATTATCGCGCGCTGGCCGAGATCCGCGAGCGGATCGGGCTCGACTTCTTCGGCGTCGACTGCGCCCTCGACCGTGACGGCAATCTCGTCGTCTTCGAGGTCAATGCCTCGATGCTGGTGCACAACGACAACCCGGACTTCCCGTACAAGGCGCCTGCGGTGGCGGCCATCAAGCAGGCATTCGACAACATGCTGCGCGAGCGGGCGGGGCGTTGACGCAGGCTGACCTAAGCTTTCGCACGAATTGCGGCCCGTCATTCTGAGGCGCGTGCCTTGCGGCGCAGTTGCGACGCTCGGCGAGCCTCGAAGGATGAGCGGCCCCGCTGATGCAGCCGGGCCGTCGCCCTTCGAGGCCTCCGCTGCGCTACGGCGCCTCAGGGTGACGGTGATAGAGCCGCGTTCTTGGCGCGCTCCGCTGCGACCGCCTCCGTGACCTCGCGCACATTACGAGATGGCCCATGCCGTGCTATGCTGGCGCGTCTCAAAACCATGCGCCGCGGGGGCCGTAGCATGCAACGGGCAAGACTCTCGGTATGTTTCTGGCTGGCCGTTGCGATCGGCTGCCTGCTTGCCGCAGGTCCGGCGCGGGCCGAGAAGCGCGTCGCGCTGGTGATCGGCAACTCGGCGTACCAGAACATCGCGCGGCTGGACAATCCGAGGAACGACGCCAAGCTGATGGCGGAGACCCTGCAGGGGCTCGGCTTTCAGCTGATCGGCAACGGGCCGCAGATCGATCTCGATAAAGCCGGCTTCGACGGCGCGCTGCAGAAATTCGGCAACGCGGTGGTCGGCGCCGATGTCGCGCTGTTCTATTATGCCGGCCATGGCGTGCAGGTCGGTGGGCGCAATTTCCTGGTGCCGGTCGGCGCCAATCCGACCAAGGAGGCGGACGTCTATCTGCAGATGGTCGACACGTCGGTCGTCCTGAGCCAGATGGACGGCGCCGGCACCAAGCTCAACATCGTCGTGCTCGATGCCTGCCGCAACAATCCGTTCGGCGGTCGCGGCTTGCGCGCCACCGGCGGCGGGCTGGCCCAGATGCAGGCGCCCGAGGGCACGCTGATCTCCTACGCGACGCAGCCCGGCAATGTCGCCCAGGACGGCGACGGCGCCAACAGTCCCTATTCCAGGGCGCTGGCGACCACGATTCGGAAGCCCGGGCTCGGCCTGTTCGAGGCGTTCAACGAGGTCGGGCTTGAAGTGAAGAAGGCGACCGGCGGCGAGCAGCAGCCCTGGGTGTCGTCGTCGCCGATCTCGGGCGCATTCTATTTCGCAAGCCCTCCCGCGACGGGCGTTGCGATGCAGCCCGCGCCGCTGATCGACGAGGTGCAAAAGGATTTCGACATCGCGCAGAAGATCGACAGCCGCGAGATCTGGGAAGCCTTCCTGCAGAACCATCCATCCGGCATGCTGGCGAGCGTCGCCAGGACGCGGCTCGATCAGGCAAAGAAGCGCGAGCTTGCGCTCGCTGTGCCGTCGCAGCCCGCTCCGCCGCCGCCCTTGGCGCCGGGCGGCCTGTCCGGGAATTGGAGCGGCACCTATTACTATGCCAGCGGCAAGAAGCAGCAGCCGGTGCAATTCGTCTTCACCTTCAGCCAGACCGGTTGCTCCGGTCGCAGCGAGGAGCCGAACACGTTCGGCGACCGGACCGCGCCGAAACTTTTCGCAAACCTGTCCTGCTCGGTGACATCGCTGAGCCCCGGACAGCTCATCACCATCGTGAAGACCTATGACGGCACCGGCGGCGTGTCGCATTCGGTACTCTACACCGGCACGGTCTCGCCCGACCTGCACACCATCTACGGCCGCTGGGCCATCAAGAACGTCCGCGGCGACTTCATCATGTCGCGGTGAGCGCGTTCGGCCGCACGCTCGCTGCACCTCGCCCCGCCTGCGGGGAGAGGTCGGATTGCATCGAAGATGCGATCCGGGTGAGTGGGGCTCTCCGCGCGCTCCACTGCTTTGCGAATATGTGGCGGCAGCCCCTCACCCCGACCCTCTCCCCGTAAGAACGGGGCGAGGGAGCGGAGAGAGCTTCACGGCAGATACAGATACTGCAGCAAGGTCCGCCCCACCGCCTGCAGGCTGTCCACCGAGCATTTGTCGATGGTGTCCTGGGCGGTGTTGAAATAGGGCTCGTAATCGAAATCGATGACGAGAAAGCTCGGAATGCCGGCGCCGTTGAGTGCGGTGTGGTCGTCGCTGATGGGGTAGCTGGTCGACTTGGTCGAGAACGCCTTTGGCGCGATCGCAAGCCCCGCCGTCCAGAATTTCTTCACCTCGGGCAGAGCGGCGGCGAGCGAGGACGGCTCGGGCTCCAGGTGCAAATCCTTGTCGCAGACCATGTCGAACACAACGGCCTTGTCGGGCTTTTGCGCGGGATAATAATCGTGCAGATGCGCGACGAAATAGGGCGAGCCGATCGCCATCCACTGCGGATCGCCGGCACCCAGCGCCTTCGGTCCCTCCTCGCCGTCGAAGAAGATCATGTCGATGCCGACCTGGGGCTTGGGCAGCAGCGTCAGCACCCGCGCGGTTTCGAGCAGCACCGCGACGCCGGAGGCGGAATTGTTGGCGCCGGGCATCGGCGCGTCCGGGCTCTTGGCATCGCGATAGGCGCGCACGATGCTGTCGTAATGGGTCGCGACGATGATGCGGTGCGGATTTGCGGGCTGGAAGCGGGCGATGATGTTGGTCATCGCATGTGGCTTGCCGCCGGTGTCCGTGAAGGTCCAGCGCTGGGTGGTGACGACGTCGGCACCGGTACTGGCCATCTCGGCCTTGATGTAGTCGATCGCCTGCTCATGACCCGGTGCGTCGATCGAGCGCGGCGTGAAGCGCAGCAGATCGGCGATCCGGCTCATCGCGCGCTGGCCGTCCCACAGATCGAGCTGCACGTCGGCCGCGCGTACGCCGGGCGGATGCAGCGCGAGCACGAGCAGGGCTGCGATCGTTGCAAGGAATGGCTGGCGCATCATGGAAGTCCGAGCCGTCACGCGGTCCGCTTGACGGGATTGAGGAACAACACGCCGGCGCAGAGCGCGAGCACCAGGGCGAAATAATAGGTGATGGCGCGCGAGCCGATGGTCGGGATCAGCGTGAAGGTCGTGAGCAGGGTGCCGACGACGTTGCCGATGGTGGAGACGCCATAGACCAGGCCGGCCACGCGTCCCGCTTCGTCCGCCGAACGGGTCAACAGGCTGACCGCAATTGGGGAGAAGGTGCCGAGCAGGGTGAGCGGCACCAGCAACAGCGCCGTGGAGGCGGTCAGCGTGGCGTAGGCGCCGTCGCCGAACGAGTCCAGGATGGCCTGCATGATCGGGTCCGCAGTGGCCGGGACCAGCGCCAGATAAGCCGCAGCGATCAGGATCGCGACGGCGATCACGCGCGCCGAGGGATGCCGTGCCACGATCGCGCTGCCTGCGAAATAGCCGATGGCGAGCGCGCACAGCACGGTCGAGATCAGGCTCGCCCAGGTGCCGATGCTGCCGCCGAAATAGGGGAAGAGATAGCGGCTGCCCAGCATCTCGAAGCCCATCAGGACGCCGCCGACCACGAAGGCGCAGGCATAGATCGAGAAGGACAGGATCGGGGACGGCGCCGTCACGGCATCTTCCTGTTGTGCTTCTCGATGCTCTTCAGCGTCTCCACGGGCGCGAAATCGTCGGTGAGAATCTTGGCATTGGCGTCGATCACCTTGCCGCCGGCGATATCGATGCGCCGCCGCTGGTTGAGCATCTCGGTGAGGGTGTAGCGCAGGCCGTAGGCCTTGTCGCGGTCGCGCGCGACACCGGCCAGATCCTCCGGCTTCCGCTCGGCGCCGTCATAGGCGACGGTGACGATATTGCCGTCGGCCTTGTAGAAGTCGAGCTGCGGGAACACCGCGTTGATGGTCTTGACCGCGGAATCGAACAGCATGGTCGACGGTTCGACATTCTGCGCGACCACGCCGCCATCGGCGAGATGGTCCTTGACGATCTGGTAGAATTCCTTGGTCAGGAGATGAAACGGCACGAACGGGCCGCGATAGGCGTCGATCAGGATGATGTCGTATTTGTCCTTGGATTCCGACAGGAACAGCCGTCCGTCGCGGTTCACCACCTGGAAGTTCGGCTCGTCGTGGATGCCGAAATATTTCTTGGCGAGCTCCAGCACCGCCGGGTCGAGTTCGACCGAGGTGACCGACACGTTGGGCAGGAAACGGTGCAGGTACCACGAGGTGCGGCCGCCGCCGAAGCCGATTTCCAGGATCGAATGCACGTCCTTGGCATACATCAGGCTCGCGGTCATGTAGCGCGTGTACTCGACCGGAAGATCGCGGTCGTCATGGGTGTTGTACATGCTCTCGGTGTAGATGCGCCGGTTGTGACCGAAGGTCATGCTGACATAGGGCGGCTCCGAGTACACATAGATGTTATTGTAGAGCGATTCCTTGGACTCCAGCAGGTTGCGGCTGTCCTGCGCGCTAGCCCCCGAAAACGGCAGGACCGCGCCGAGAAGCATGCCGAAAACGAACGACCTCTTGATCATCGAAAGTCCTTAGAATTGGAAGATGCGCGCACTCGCGTGCGGGGCGTGTGAGAAAATCGGCAGCCCGCGTCTGCGATGACATTGCGCCGCGGCCCGGTCAAGCCGGCCGGGCTTGCGCCACCTCGACGGACCGCCGGTTTAATAGACTATCGCGGCCGGCTCCGCTAAAAAATCGTTCATCTTGGCGAGTTGACGCGCAAAGGGGCATGATGGTGGCGGGGAGGGCCGTGATCGTCGGGGCCGCCATCCTCTGGATGGCCCTGTTGACTGGGGGAACCGTCCGGGCCGCGGGGCCTCCGGCCGAGATTGCCGCGCTTGAGCATGACAAGCAGGCGATGGCCGCCGGGCTGGCGCGCCAGGTGGCGTATTGCAGCGCGAGGCAGGATACGTCGCATCCGGCGTTCAAGGGCTGCATCGACTGGCATTCCGCGGTCCATGGCGTGTGGGCGCTTCTGGCCTATCAGCGGGCCACGGGTGATACGCAATATGCCTCCCTGGTCGGGTCGATCCTGACCAGGGAGGCGCTGTCGCAGGAGCGCGCGCATCTCAAGCAGTTGCCGCTGTTCGAAATGCCTTATGGCCGCGCCTGGTTCCTGCGGCTTGCGATCGAGCATCATCGGCTGACGGGCTCCGAGGACCTGTTGCCGTTCGCCGACGAGGTCGCCTTCAGCTTGCGCGATTTCTATCGCCGCCGCGGCATCGACCGCTTCTCGGGCGCCTATGAAAGCGCATCCTGGGCGCTGATCAATCTGCTCGACTATGCGCGGCGCCGCCATCTCGACGATCTCGAGGCGGAGGTGACGGATGCGGTCAGGAAAAACTTCGTCGAGGTCGAGGTGAAATGCGCGACCAATCGCGAGCGCGGCGAGTTCATGGCGATCTGCAGCAACTGGGCGGCGCTGGTCTCGCGCGTGCTGGCGCGGGAGGACTATGTGCCCTGGCTCGACAGGTTCATCGCCATGAACGGCCTGCCGACCCCGCTGACGCGGTCCGACAGCGATCATGAGTTCGGCCTGAATTTCAGCCGGGCCTGGGGGCTCTGGGACATGTACGCGGCGAGCGGCCGTGCCGACGTCGCGGCCGCCTATGCCGCGCATCTCAAGGCCGGCTATCAGCCGGCCTCGAACTGGCGCGGCAGCTATCAGGCCGTCGGCCATTGGGTTGCGCAATTCGGCATGTTCGCGCTGCAGCCGCTGTTCGGGCCGGAAGCGGGGCGCTAGACGCCGGCAGGACATGAAAGGGATGATCGCATGACCTTGCTGAAGCTGCTCGCCTCGCTCGCATTGGCCTCGATCGTGTTCCAGGCGCGGGCCGCCGAGGAGGACGCGCCCAACCGCAAGCCGGTGAAGGCAGTCGCGGATGCGCGCATCGCGGTGGGCAATCAGGGCATGCTGCCGCTCTATGTCTCCGCCGACTGGTCGAAGCCGCAACCTGGCATCACCCGCGCGATCCTGGTGCTGCATGGCCGCTTGCGCAACGCCGATGTCTATTACCGCTCGGCGCTGACGGCACAGGCGGCCGCGGGCGACGCCGGCAAATCCACCATCATGATCGTGCCGCAGTTTCTCGCCCGCATCGACGTCGAGGCCTATCATCTGCCCGCCGACACGCTGCACTGGTCGCTGGAGGGCTGGGAGGGCGGCGACGCGGCCGAGGGTCCGCAGCCTGCGAGCTCCTTCGATGCACTGGATGCGATCCTGGCGCGTCTCGCCGACCGCCAGCTGTTTCCCGACCTGACGCAGGTGGTCGTCGCGGGCCATTCCGGCGGCGGCCAGGTGGTGCAGCGCTATGCCATTGCCGCCAAGGGCGAGGCTGCGCTGAAGGCGGAGAGCATCGGCATCCGCTATGTGATCGCCAATCCCTCCTCCTATGCCTATTTCAGCGCGGACCGGCCCGAGCCGCTGATCGCGGCAAGCTGCCCCGGCTATGACAATTGGAAATACGGCATGGGGGAGCGCCCGCCCTATCTTGCCTCGTCGAGTCCGACCGAGCTCGAGCAGCGCTATGTCGCTCGCCAGGTGATCTATCTCCTGGGTACGCGCGACACCAATCCCAACCATCCGGCGCTGGACAAGAGCTGCATGGCCGAGGCGCAGGGCCCTTACCGCTATGTTCGCGGCCACTCTTATGCGGCGGCGATGGCCGCCCGGGACGGCGGCACGCCCAACCACCGGCTCTGGGACGTGCCTGACGTGGGCCATGACGGCGACAGGATGCTGACCTCGCCTTGCGGGCTCGCCGCGCTGTTCGAGCTTCCGGGCTGCGCCGCCGAGCGCTGATCACGGCGCTGCGATCAATCGCGATGATTTGGCCGATTGTTCGCCCCGGCGAAATGGTCTTTTCGCGTTTCCGTTATGGTCCTATTGCCAGTCATGACTACCTGTTTTGCAGCGCTTGAGCGGGCCCGTGGTACGGCGACCCGCGACCGCGCAAGGCGCGCTTGCCTGCGTCCAGACCGATCAAGTCCACACTGCGCCAACTCTCGGGTTGGAATGCAGCAAAAAGAACAAAAGGAATTGCCATGTCCGCCCTGCTCAACATCATCTACCGCGAATATTGCCGCGCGCGGCTCGCCGAGATGCGCCAACCGGCGCCGGCCCTGCTGCCGGCCGGCGCGCCGTCGGACCCGGCGGGGCCGAATTGAGCGCCGACCCGGCGACGGAGCGCCGCGCGCTCGAGTGAGTTCGTCATTTTGCGGCGAACGCTTGCGACTGGGGAGCTTCGCCAGGGACGACTTTCGCGGCAAGTTCGATTGCAATAAGATCGGCGGCAAAGAGTCCCTTGGCTCCACTCTCTTGACGACGCTCTTGCTGGAAACTTTTCGATGTCACGTGCCGTCTTCGCCTGCCTCTCTCTCGCCGTTCTCGCCTCCCTCTCGGTCGACAGGGCCGTCGCGCAATCGCATCCGGCTGGAGTGCCACACGAAAAGGTGTTCCTGCTGCGCGGCTTCACCAATGTGCTGTCGCCTGGCATCGACCAGCTGGCAGAGGAATTGAAAGAGAAGAACATCGACATCGAGGTCGCCAACCACGCTTTTGCGATTCCGCTCGCCAGCGAGGCCATCGACGACTGCAAGAGCGGGCGGGTCAGCACCGTCGTGCTGGTCGGCCATTCCTTCGGCGCAACCGCGGCGTTGATGATGGCGGAGCGCATGCAGAAGGCCGGCCTGCATGTGGCGCTGGTCGTCACTCTCGATCCCGTGATCAAGGGCACCGTTCCTGCCAATGTGCACCGGCTCGAGAATTTCTATCTCTCGAACGGCGTCGGCACGACCATGCAGCCGGGTGAAAACTTCCACGGAGCGCTCAGCAATGTCGATCTCAAGAGCAATCCCGAGCTTGGACACGTTTCGGTGACCACGCTTCCGTCGATGCAGAAGCAGGTGATCCACGATATTCTGACCTCCCATACGCGGTGCGAATAAGGGCTGCAGCGCGCCACATTTCATCCAAGTGAATTCGTCCAAGTGAACTCGTTCAACGCAGTTTGTCCAAGTCGACTTGTCCAGGTGAACGTTCAACTCAGTTCGTACGTCCAACTATTTGACCTGCGTGATTGGAAAATCCGGTTTCAAGCAGTGAAAAATAAGGAGTTTTCGATGCGGACCATTGCTTTGCTTGCTGCGACTGCGATCCTCTGCGCCCCGTCCGGTTTGGCGCTGGCGCAAACCGCGACCGATCCGGGTACGCCCGCCACCACCGCGGCGCCGCCGCCTCCAGCTCCTCCTGCGGCTGCCCCTGCAGCCGCCGCGCCGACGGCGCCGGCCAATGCGCCGGCTCCAGCGGCGCAGTCCACCAATTCACCTGCAACCAATTCACCCGCGGCAAGCCCGCCATCGGCCAATGCGCCAGCGGCCACCACGGACAACGCGCCCAATAATCCGCCCAATAGCCCGTCGAAGAGCAAAAAGAAAAAGGCAACGGGCACGGCGCGGCGGCAGGAGATCGAGAAGTCGATCGACAGTGGCACAGTGCCATCGCGTTATCGCAGCTCAGTGCCGAAAGAATATCAACAATACATCCCTTTCTCGAAGGACTGAGAGCACTCGATCGAAGCGTGTGGGCGGCCTGACGGCTAACTACGTCATAACACATGTTAATCCGCTCATCGTCGGCCGGTACAGGCGAGCGCCATCGGCCGATCCTGCTCAAGCTTCATGCAGGGAGCGCTCGATTTTGACCTTCGAACGGTCCAAATTTCGACGCCGACTCACCGGACTCTTACGGACATTACGTAACCGTACCTGACTCGGCGGAGTTCAGTTTGCCAGAGGAGTCTGTTCATGGTGAACGCCTTTTCGTCATCGACCGTCGATCCCATCAAGCCATCCCGGATTCAATGCGACGCCGATCATCCGGATTCCGATCTCGATACTGACGTGATTTCATTGCTGGAAGAGAATGCCCGGCTGCGGGCGCTTGTGACGCAGCTGTCCGATCTCGTTCTGCGCCACGTGGCTGATCAGAAATAAGGTGGCAGGGGAGAGATCATTTCGTTGGTGATCGACCGCCCCTGCTGAAGCGCAATCGCACTCGGTTCGCATGACAACCGGCTCGTTCCACACCCGCCCCTTGAGGGGGCGGGTCGATTGCACATGAAAATGCGCAATCGGGGTGGGGTGACAGTTTCTCCACGCACCCATTGTGCGACGCGGAGAGACTAATCACCCCACCCCGTTTCGCATTGCGCGTCGTTTCAAGCCAAACGATCCGTCCCCTCCAGGGGCGGCTGCGACAGCATCAACAGAACCTCCGAACCAGCTCCTAATCGTTTCGCGCGTCCCTGAACGTGCCGCTTTGGCCCGATGCCGGGCCCGCGTTCGCCTCCCGGTCGATGACCTCGACCGTCGCCGACCGTCCTGCGACCAGGCGCGCAGGATCGGGCTTGCCGTCGAGGACGATGCGAACGGGGACGCGCTGGGCGAGGCGGACCCAGTTGAAGGTCGGGTTGACGTTGGCGAGCAGGTTGGAGCCTTCGGCGCGGTCGCGGTCTTCGATCCCGGCAGCAATGCTCTGAACATGACCCGTCAATGTGCCGGCATCACCCATCAGGCGAATCCGCACGGGGTCGCCGACATGGATGCGCGGCAGCTTCGTTTCCTCGAAATAGCCTTCCACGCGCAGCGTATCCTCATCCACCAGCGCCATCACGCCGTGGCCCGCCGTGACATAGGTGCCGGGGCGCAGATCCATGTTGGTGATGGTGCCGTTGACCGAGGCGCGCACCTCGCTGCGATCGAGGTTGAGCTGCGCCACCGCGCGGTCGGCGACCGCCTGGTCATAGGCGGCCTGGGCCTGCTGCTGCGTCGCCAGCACTTGCTCCTGCTTCTGCTGGGATACCGCGTCGGTGGTCAGCGCGCGATAGCGCTTGAGGTCGGCGTTGGCTTCATCGAGCGAGGCGCGGCGGCCGGCGACCACGGCGTCGGCCTGCTGTAGCGCCAGCGCAAAGCGGGCGCGGTCGATGCGGAAGATCACCTCGCCCTGGTGGACCCGCTGATTGTCGCGCACCAGCACGTCGGTGACGAAGCCGGACACGTCGGGGGCGACCTGGACGACGTCGGCGCGCACGTGGCCGTCGCGCGTCCATGGCGCATCCACGTAGTAGGACCAGAGCTGCATGGCGACGACAGCCGCCGCGGCGACCGCCACCGCGGTCAGGCCGAAGCGGCGGATTTGGACAAGACCATTGTTCACGACAGATACTCCGAAGACAGGTACACCAAGCCACCCAGCAGGCAGACGTACACGGCAAGATCGAACAGCGCGCGATGCCACACTGCGCGATAGAGGCCTGTTCGCTCGAAACCGGCGCGCAGCAAGGCGAGCAGCCCATAGGCGACGACAAGCCAGAGCAGCAGCGATGGCGCGAGCACGCCGAACATGTCGAGTTCGTATCTCATGCCACGAGCCTCCTCCGGCCGGACGTCTCGTCGCGGTAAGCCGGTGCCTGCGGGAAAAGCCCGCGCCGAATGCCGGTGATGCCGATCAGCGCATCCTCCCGCGCTTTTCCTGCGGGCTCCCCGACCGATTGCGATAATGCCGCGTCGATCCGCGTCAGCAGCTCGGTCGGCATCGCACCGCCAGCGCGCGCGGCGATCGCAAGCTCTGTCAGCATGTCGTCGATGGCCTCGAGCGTCGCCGGGGCGAGAGACCTGCGGGCGCGGCGCAAGTCGATGATGTTGAGGCCGACCCGAAGCTGGTTGAGATTGACGACGTCGCCGCGGTCGGCCTCGTCGATGGCCGCAATGCGCTGGGTCAACAGCCCGAGCCGGTCCAGCATCAGGCCGGCGAAGGCGGCGCGGTCATTGCGCCCGCGCCGCTCGGCGGTCACGGCAAGAGTGGTCCAGCTGGTCCGCATCAGGCGCTGCGCAATCCATTCGGCGCCGAAGCCGCGGGCCAGCCGCGTCACGACTGCCGCCATCGCCATGCCGAGCATGAATGCGATCGATGAATTGACGTAGGACTGGAAATCCGCGCTGTAGGTCGATTGCAGCGCAAGCAATGTCGCGGTGTTGGCTGCGAGCGCCATGCCGATGAAATTCGTGTTCGGACGGCCGATCAGCATGCCGTAGAGCAGGAATGTCGGCGCGAGCGCCGCGATCAACATCTCGACATGCGAAATCGCCGGGATTATCGCAAACAGATAGACTGCGACGACGACGATCGAGACCAGCGACCACCAGCCAAAGCTCTTGATGCCCTTCGCCGGATCGTCCTGCGCGGCAAAGAACGAGCAGCCGACCGCCGCCATCATCGGCGCCGAGGCGCCGTCGGCCCACCCGGTCGCGATCCAGAGCGCACAGCAGAGCAGGATGGCGATCGCCGCGCCCGCCGCCGACCACAGCGCCAGCGCGTGATCGCGATGGCGGGACGGCATGACGCCGGCTTCCGGCTCGAAGGCGAGCGCAATCTCGGCCGGATCGCGACCGTCGGCGATTGCACGCTCGAGCGCACGGCAGTCATCGGAGAGGTCGACAAGCTCGCGCAGGCGGATCGACAGATTGGCCAGAACGATCTCCTCCCAGGAGGCGCCCGTGTTCAGGTCGGGCCGCAGGCCGGCGATCGCGGCCCGCAGCGGCTCGGCCGGCGGCCGCCCGTCGATGTCGGCCGTGAGCCACTGCCCGAGACCGTCGAGCAGCTCCGCAAGCGCGGGGCGCGTCTGGCGGATGCCGCCGCCGAGCGCTTCCAGGCGGTCGGTGATCGAGGCGAGCAAGGGCAGCAGCATCATCATGTGCCGCCGCAGCATCTGCAAGCCCCTGACGGCGTTGGCGTCACTGGCGCGGTCATGGGACAGGTGACCGGCGAGTGCGTCGATCTCGACCGCATCGGCCGCAAGCTGCAGGCGGTGCGCGCGCAGCTCGGATTCCTCGCCGGTTCCCGCCAGCACGTCCCTTGCGAGGTCACGGGCATTTTTCAGCCAGCTCTCCACGCGCTGGGCGACCGCAGGCGCGACGCGGCGCGGCAGCACCACGGTCGAAACCAGCGTGGCGCAGACAATGCCCAGCGTGATCTCCTCGACCCTTGCGAGCGCCGTGTCGAAAATGCCGCCGGGGTCCGAGACGGAGGGAAAGCCGATCAAGGCCACCGTATAGCCGGTGAGCATGAAGGCGTAGCTGCGTGGTTGCCGGTCGAGCAGGGACAAATACAGACAAAGCCCGACCCAGAGCGCCATGGCGAGACAAAGCAGCTCCGGCGCATCCACGAGATTCGGCACCATCGCTACCGTGGCCACGGCGCCTGCGACCGTGCCGAGCACGCGATACAGCGCCTTGGAACTCGTGGCGCCCGCCAGCGGCTGCGAGGTGATGTAGACGGTGGCCATCGCCCAATAGGGCCGCGGCAGATCGAGCCAGAGCGCGGTCAGTAGCGCCAGCACCGCGGCGAGAAAGGTCTTGCAGGCAAAGACGAGATCCGCATGGCGGGCCAGCAAAGAGTTCGGGTGCATCGCTAGAGTTCCGTGGAATCCGACCGCTGCTGGCTCATGCGGTTGGCGCGCTGCTCGATCCTGTGCAGGGTGTCGAACGTCACGGCGAGATCGTCCGGCGCGATGTCCTTGAGCAGCGAGGCGCGGACGCGGCGCAGCACGCGGTTGATCTCCTCGGCCTTGGCTTCGCCGGTCGGCGTGAGATGCAGGGTCTTGGCGCGGCGGTCGGTCGGGTCCTCGCGGCGTTCCACCAGGTCCTCCGCTTGCAGCAGGTCGATCAGTCGGACCAGTGACGGGCCCTCGATGCCGATCTCGTCCGCCAGCACGCCTTGCCGGACGCATTTGCCCCGGCGCGACAGCACCATCAGAGGCAGCGCGGTCGCCTGCGACAGGCCGTGATCGGCGAGCGCCTGGTCCGCCTCGCGGCGCCAGGCCCGCGCCAGCCGGGAGATCAGCAGGCCGATTTCGGAGTGGATGGTGGGAAGCGACGGTGCCATGCAAATTAGATAGGATACAAACGATTAGGCTGCAACTATATTGCCCGGAACATGTTCGTGATCGCGAAAAGGCGAGGAAAAGCCTGGAACCATGAGCGCGACGTCCTTCGTTTCGGCCAAAGGCGACCGTTCCGGCGGCGGTCGCGCGCCCGATTTGTCGCTGGTTCCGACCTTCATCGTGGTGGCGGTGGACGCGACCGGCATGGGCATCATCCTGCCGCTGTTGCCGTTCTATTCGCAGCGCCTGGGCGCCACCCCGTTCCTGGTCGGCGCGCTGGTCTCGGCCTATGCGGTGTGCCAGCTGGTCGCCGGACCGATCGTCGGGATTTTGTCGGACCGCTACGGCCGGCGCAAAGTTCTGCTCGTCAGCCAGCTCGGCACGCTCGCGGGCTTCGTGCTGCTTGCGCTCGCCCCCAATCTCGCGCTGGTTTTTCTCGCGCGCATCATCGACGGTCTGACGTCGGGCAACATCTCGGTGGCGCACGCCTATGCAGCCGAGCACTCGACGCCGGAGACGCGCAAGCAGGCGCTGGGCGCGACGAGCGGCGCCATCGGAACCGGGCTCGTGGTCGGCCCCGCGCTCTCGGGACTTCTGGTGCCCTACGGGGTGACGGCGCCGGTGTGGGCCGCGGCCCTGCTGTCGCTGGTCTCCATTGTCGCGACGATGACGCTGCTGCCCCCGGATGCCTCCGAGCCGCTCTATCTGCAGCGCATTCCCGAGCGCAAGACCACCCGCACCATGCTCGGGATGCGGTACGCCTGGGGCGTGCTTGTGCTGTTGATCGTGTTCTTCTTCGTGAACTCGATGTTCCTGTCGCAGCTCGGCCTGTACCTCGCGGCACGCTTTGCCTGGGACGGGCACGCCTTCGGCGCGCGCGAGCTCGGCTGGGTGTTCGCCTATGCCGGCTTCATCAACATCATCGTCCAGTTCTTCCTGATCACCCGCGCCAATCGCGTCGCCTCCGACCGTGCCGTGGTCATGGTCGCCTTTGCCGGCATGGCGACGGGGTTCTGCGGCCTTGCAGTCGTGGACGGCATCGGCCTGCTCGCCGTATTCCTGACGCTGATCGTCGCAGGCTTCATGTTCACCCGCGCGACCCTGACCTTCGAACTGTCGCGCAGCGTCCCGATCCACCGCCAGGGCATGATCATGGGCTTCAACCAGTCCCTGATGTCGGTCGCCAATATCGCGGCGCCGCTG
Organism: Bradyrhizobium sp.; assembly: GCA_035293585.1. Taxonomy (GTDB): domain Bacteria; phylum Pseudomonadota; class Alphaproteobacteria; order Rhizobiales; family Xanthobacteraceae; genus Bradyrhizobium. Next base: position 41,576 of record DATGMN010000087.1, read on the forward strand.
ATCTCCGGCGCCCTGATCGGCCACCGCCTCCATGTCGCCTGGGCGCTGTCCATGGCCGGCCTCTCCAGCTGCGGGGCGTGTCTTGCCGCCGCGCTGTTGACGGCGCGCCATATGGAGCCGCTCTGATTCCCACGCTTTGTGACGACCGCGTGTCCAGCCCGGAGCAGGTGAAACCGCGGGCGTCCTTCAGGCTTCCGGTTCGCCGCGCGCTCTGCTATGGAGCATACAAGGCGCCTGAGGCGCTGCGCGGTCCCGTAGCTCAGCTGGATAGAGCGGCGGTTTCCTAAAATAATGCTCTGTCCTAAGCCATTGACGTATTGGCTTTTATCGATACGGACCCAACCAGTAAATCAAAAGTAAAACTCCTGTCCTGCGAGTCCGTCAGTAGCGTTGTGCTAAGACGACACCAGCCAATCTTGTTATTTCTTATCTTCCAGGCGCTGGGGGCTGAATCAGTGAAAACTACGGGTCAATCCAAAAAGAAGGTGCGGAAAAAAGCTACACGCGTAGCGAGGCGGCCTGAGGGTGATGATGTCGTCAAAGCGAGCGTGGCAGGTGGATACAACGATTCGAAATTGACGGCCGAGATCGAGAAGAAGTTTGGCATTCCGATCCCATTCTTATCGGAGGAGCAGTGGGAGAAGGTAAGCGCCCTATCAGGTCTCCCCGTGCAAGCTCGATTTGAGATCAATATCGCGCTCAAGCGATATTGGTACGCCCATCTCACCCAAACGACGTCGCCGAAAACTGCACCGGAGATTGAGAGCGTTTGCGCCCTGCTAGAAAAATCGGGCCTTAGACTTAGCGCTCTCGCTAGCAACCAGGATCTGTTTAAAGGCCAAATCCTTCATTTCGATAAGTCTGCTATCGAGCAGCGCGAGATTCTAGAACAGACGTGCGAGCAAATCTTTCGGGCAATCGGTGTTCTCGAGAATTGCCAACGTCGTCTCAAGCGTGGTCGCGGTAATCCGTCCTATGGGCCACTTTACGAGCTGGTTCATCATTTAGATTTTGTCTTCTACAAGTGCCTAGGTCAAAAGCTAGCAAACTCAAAGAAGCCAAGTCCCGCAGTCTCAACCGCGGTCAACCACCAGAAATTCATTTCAAGCGTCCTCGAAGTCGCCAATCTCAAGGTGGCTGGGAGCACTATCGACAAGATTCTGAAAAGTTATGTGAACGACAGAGACCGTAGCGGCCACGAGTACGGTCCCGCGCCGATTTGAGGTGTCAAGCTCAGCGTGAGGAAAGAATTCCGAGAACTTTCTTGGATTACTTTCCTCGCAAACGCTTTGCTTAAACTCGAAATGTGAGCTGATTGTTCAGCCGTTCCCGGCCAATCCCGGCCAATGAAAAAGGAGAACGGTTATGACAAATTCCACCCAACCCACCGCGATCGCAGCTGCAGTTCAGTTGCCAAGTCTTCCCACCGGGATCGGGGGGTTTTTCGACGATCTTGACGCCCTCAAGCTCTCACCTGAAGAAGCGGGCTATAGTGCGACAGAAGTGCTCATGCGTGTTCCAGTTCGGAAGCCGCTGAAACACGAGTACTTCCGGGTCAAGCAGGGCCAGGACAACTGTTTCACTACAGTGCTGTACGAAGATAAGGAGACGCGGGAGTACTATTTTGTAGCCCCAGCTGTTATCCCACACTTGCGAGCAGTGACTGACCTCTCGATCGCCACGTTGGTGCAATTTGCAACGAAGCAGAAGGTGTTCGGGATCTTTCCGCTAAAGATCGCAACCGACGCTACCGCTCCTACCGGCTGGCACAATACGGCCATGGCTGCTGCCGAACTGGCCAAGACGAAATGGGTTCGAATGCAGGCCGATATGGCACTGGGGGCCTATCGCGTCTTCCAGGCGGAAGGCCAGCTCAGCGAGCCTGAATGGCCGGACATGTCGCTCAATGAGATGCTCGACATTGCATTCAAAGACCGGGTCATCGCGAGCGATGATCACCCTGTCTTCAATAAGCTTCGCGGTCGCATCTGATCCGCTTTGGAGGAGGTGGGTAGCCCACCTCCTCCCCTTCTCAAGCTCACAATCGGATCAACATCATGTCCAGCATCGCGCACGGGCTGCTGAATGCGTTCGGCAGCATCTCAGTTATCGATTTCGAATTTCAAAGTCTCAATGGTAATCGACCCAACCCCGTTTGTCTGGTCGTAAAGGACCTTCGAACAGGAAGTCTCCAGCGATTCTGGCGAGACGATCTCATTCGCCTCAACGAATGCCCATTTCCTATAGGGAAAACCGACTTGGTGCTCGCGTTCTATGCCTCCGCAGAATTTGGGTGCATGTTGGAGCTTGGTTGGCCGCTGCCTCAGAATATCGTGGACCTTCACGCTGAGCATCGGGTTGAGACCAATGGGCTTTATTTGCCGACTGGTAACAGTCTGCTGGGTGCGCTGGCTTATCGCGGACTGGCACGGATCGATGTTGCCGTTAAGGACTCGATGCGAGACCTTATTCTCGGTCAATCGTGTTGGTCCCCCGAAGAACAGGTCCAGATACTGGCGTACTGCACTTCAGACGTTGAAGCGGCGACTCAATTGCTTTCCTCGATGCTTCCCAAAATGGACTTGCAGCGGGCACTGTTGCGCGGGCGGTACACCAAGGCGGTGGCTCATATGGAGAGAGCCGGCATACCGATCGATAGGGAAGTGCATGCGACTCTCGTAACGAACTGGGACGTGATACGGCGGGGTCTGGTCAAATTCATTGATCAAGATTTTGGCTTATATGACGGAATGACATTTAAGCGGGGTCGTTTCAGCCGATGGCTCCGCGATCATCGAATTCCCTGGCCGAGATCAGAGGCCGGAATACTTAAGCTCGACGACGAGACGTTTAAAGAGCAGGCGGCTGCTTGGCCGATATTGGAGCCTATCCGAGAGCTTCGACAGACACTCGGTCGCATGTATTTGCCGAGCCTTCAGATTGGCAGAGATGGTCGGAGTCGCACGCTCATTGGACAGTTTTCGTCAAAGACAGGTCGTAACCAGCCATCTACGAAAGGATTCGCGTTCGGTCTTTCTCGTTGGCAGAGAGGCGTAATCAAGCCCGATGAAGGATATGGGCTTGCTTACATCGATTTCTCGTCGCAGGAAATTTGCATCGCCGCAGGGCTTTCTGGAGATGAGAAATTGATCGACGCTTATTGTGGCGGCGATCCGTATTTGGCTTTTGCAAAACAAGCAGGTTTGGTCCCCGCCGAAGCTACGCGCGACTCCCATTCGAGGGAGCGCGAACAGTGCAAGACAGTTGTTCTGGGTCTGAACTACGGCCTGGGCGCGGAAAAAATGGCTTACCAAGCGCAAATCTCAGTCGCTTTGGCCAAAGAACTCATCCAGCGTCACCGGGAGACCTATCCCGTATATTGGAAGTGGAGCGCCGATTTAGTCACGTCGGCGCTGCTGAGTGGTGAAATATCGTCGATCTTCGGGTGGCGTCGCCAGCTGCGGTACATCGATAAACCGACATCACTCATGAATTTCCCGATGCAGTCGAATGGTGCAGAGATGATGAGAATCGCCGCCATAGCAATGACAGAGGCGGGTATCGAAGTCTGCGCTCCAGTGCATGACGCCTTTCTAATCTCCGCCCCGCTCGAAGTGCTCGACGAGCAGATCGCCAAAGCTCGCGACTTAATGGTTAGAGCTGGAAGGCAGGTGACCGGCGGTGTTGAAATTCGCACCGAAGCAAAGGTAATCAAGTTCCCAAACCGTTTCATGGACCCACAGGGAGCGGAGATGTGGAATCTCGTCGTTGAGCTCGCCAGAAATCCCGAAAGCCAAGTGTAGCGCGGACGGATCAGTGGTGTCGATGTCGCACGACACCCACTCCTCTTATAAGGAATCTAATTATGATTAAGCAGCTTGAGTCTGAAGTCGAAACTGATTGGAGCCGTCGAAAGCAAACGCGAACGCAAGGGCGCTTTCTCAAGGGTCCAGTTCCCATGAAATACATTGGGCAAGCGGCCAAACTGCCCGGTAAGGCACTCGGTGTATACATTGCGATACATCACCAAGCCGCACTTAGTCGTAAGCAGTGGGTCAGCTTGCCAAAAGGATTGATGTCTCAGCTCGGCGTTACCAGGGATGCTAAAGCACGAGCGCTGCAACAGCTTGAGGGTGCGGCCCTGGTCCGTGTCGCACGAAGCAGGGGGAAGCCAGCCCGTATCTCCCTCATCGAGAATCATCCCTCCAATCTGGAATCGATCAATATGAGCGCAAAAGCACCCATTTGGCAAAACGCTGAGTGGACCATCAATAACGGGGGGCTCTCAGCCAGACATCAACAGTACTTTATATCCATTGCTCAGCTTGATGAACTGCGGGATGTTGAAAAGCGGATCGCGATGTGGCCACTGCAGATGGCCGAGAAGTCGTGGATCGAGGTCGAAAGCTTCAATGAAGCCTTTGAGCAAGCTCTACTCATCCATAAGCCCGAGGCTTTGATGAAATTGGATCTTGTCGCAACCTTTGAGGCCGCTCGTCATATAAAGGATCAAAGATCATGATCCGCAATATCCGTAAGACGGCCAATAATCACCCTCACTTCGTTCGGGTGATGCTTCGCTTCTTTGTTTTTGAGTGTGGGTTACGCTGTCAACTACTGGCAACCTGTACGATGCGGCAGTGCCGAGCAATCAGCTTTGCCATCGAGTGCTAGCCATTTCTGATGAGAAATGACCAACGAACTTTGGCGAAACTGACCGTTGCGATGCGTAGAGTGCTTCGAATCAGCTGGGTCAGAGGAACCTATGGATAAGATCAGGCACTGCGGATTGACCTTTTATCCTCTGCTATTGCGCGCAAGGACCTGATGAACCGACCCAACGATTTCATCGTCCTTTGACGGACTAAAGTGATTTCCGTCTCTCTTACAGGCTTTGTTTAGTGGCCATTGCCTGCTTTGGCCGTTAGCTTCATCATGGACTACGCTGTCCAACCGGTTTCTCAGCCAACCGGATTTACTATCGCGCGTACTCACCTCACGGCCCCGTCACGGCACTTGCCAAAGCGCTATCAGCGCTGAGATTTCGACATATTTATTGGGATCGGGATAGCCAAAGCGGAACGGGTAGGATTAAACGTGTGTAACCATTGGCGTCGATCAAATCAGCTGAACGACTTTTGTTTGTGCCGATGCATTCGGCTCGATGTAACGCTGCGTCGTGCGGAGATTTGCGTGCCCGGCCAACATCTGTACATCCCGAAGCGAGCCATCTACGGTCGATATCTTCCGCGCCGCGTTCGTGATGAAGGTCCGTCTCCCGCTGTGGCTTGAGCACCCGTTGAAGCCAAGACTCTCGTACCACCGAGCAAAAAGATTGACGATCACCTGAGGTGAGGTCCGCTTCGACCGCTCCGTTCCGACAACGAACTCATCCGGCTTAGGTTTGACCTCTCGGTACAGTTCCGCCAGTGCGGCTCGCAACTGGCCGTGCATTGGAATTGTCCGTCCGGATCGCCCCTTGCTCGCGTTGTTAGCCAAGTGGATAGCGTGGCTCACTTCGCCTTCAGCGTCGATCACCATCGTCCACTTGAGACGCGCGATTTCCTTTGCTCGTAATCCCGCCTTGACCGAGAGAAGGAAAATCACTCGGTTTCTGGTTGGATACCTGGTCTTGGACAAGAAACCCAGCGCGGCTTCAAGTTGCCCTTTGCCTAGAACCTTTGCTTGTCTTCCCAGTGACATCGGACCTCCTGAGGAAAATCGAACTGGAGATTAGACAGTTACCGGCAATCGTACAGGGATGGTCAGGGCTGTTCTTGGGCTTAAAAGCGGACTCACCTCTAGTGGCGACTTCAGCGACGCGCCATGAACGGGCGCATGAGCTATGCCTTACTCCACCACTTCATGTAGAGCAGCGGAGATGGCGGCATGGGCCGCTTCCAGCAGGCTGCCTCGAGCGTGGCTAGCCCGCAAGAGAGCTTGGCAAAACCGACTTTGCCAAGCCTTGGGTAGATTGAGGCGAGCCGCCTCAACGCGTGTTGCCTTCCATGCAATTCTCGTCGTAGCGGCTGCAGCACTGGGCGCTGAAGCTGTTGCAGACGCCCGGACGGCCAGGGATGCGACGCCGGCCAGCTGTCTTGCCGGCAGCGCCACCAAACGTGATCTCTCAAGGCGCCAACTGTTTGCGGAGAGCAACGGTAACCGGTGTTGAGGGTCGATTGATTGTCTGGGGAGCGAGCCCGTCTGCTTCCACAGTGGCAGGACCGTCTATCCTACCATAGAATCGAAACTCGCCCTTCGCGTTTGTGACCGTAACTTGCTTGATCGCGCCCTTTTGGACCAATTTCACTTGGGTGCGTTCGATCGGCGCTCCCGCAGCTGTAGTCAACGTTCCCGCGACCGCCAACTCGCGTGAGTCTGGAGAAACAAGAACGAAAGCAAACGTCTGGTACATGGTATCAAAATATATCTCCAGCAAGGTTGGTCCTGGATAGCCAAATGCTGGTCCACCAATGCTCAGGGACGCCGTCTGCGTCGTTCCCGCTTGAGTCGAGTATTCCGATTTATCCGTCCAGGTCCAACTAGCTTTGTCGGCTAACGTAGCTGTGACCAAACTCGCATAGCTCGCGGATCCTGAGACAGTGAGTCCCACGGTATAGCTATTCTCAGTCGTGTTGGTGAGTGTCGTTGTTGAGCTGTTGTCTTGCTCATACCTAGATACGGGGGTGGGTGCCTGGTTCGGATCGCCGGGAGGCTCATACGGAATCTGTCTTGTAACGAGCACGAAACGGTTTGGGTCGAGCGCAGTTGATCCATTAGCTAACGGATCGTGTTTAAGGATGTTGGGGTATTCTGCAGGGGTAATTCCGGCACTTTGAAGATAGGCAGCTAGCCCAGTGCCAATGGCCTGCGTGCCCTTCAACTGCCCGACGGTTACGAACTGCACCGCCGAGGAGCTATCCGCTTCCGACAGTACCCACTGTGCCGTCGAAGAGGATACAGCGAGATTGACGCTCGGTTTCAACAATAGCCAAATTTCATCATCATCGTGATTTATCCCGTCTTGGGCCGGTCCGCCGACCGATATCGACGAATTACTAGACTTCTTAATGGCTAATGATTGAGCGTCGGTGGCCGACCGCGAAGCCTCAAAGCTTACGCCACCCCCACCTCCATTTCCTCCAATATTAACTTTGCCCTCTAACGAGATGGTATTGGCAAATTTGAATGTGTGGCTTGATGATGTTGTAGTGCCAGTCGAGCTACCCGCTCCGTACGAAACTGAACTCTGGCTCTTTCCACCATTTGTACCCGGGGGCGCATAGATCACGGTCAGGACCAAATAGTTCGGTATGACTGTGCCCGGGAGCAACTTGGGCCCCACCGCAATCCATGTTCCAGAAATTTGCCGCGCCGTTGCGTGATCTCCATCGCTGTCGCGCCAATAGCCTCCAACGTTGGAAACGATCGAAAAACCTTGTGGCGTGATCTGCTGGACCGAGAACGCGTTTGGTCCCCAGCACTCGAAAGGTGGCCCGGAGTTCGGGTAGCCAAGACCATCACAGCCTGCCGGAACAATAACACTCGGGGTGTTGCCAAATTCTGTAGGGAAATTGATTTTCGGACACGTGATCGGAGCGTTTTCACCGTTCCGCACGGGGCAGGTCCATTGTCCGACCTGCGTGACCGTGTCGTCGTCTGCATACGCCGATTCTGTAGTTAAGGTTGCAGCGACGAGCATAAAAATCGCAAGTGATTTCATAGTCATCCTCACCATGACTTCGAGACGCACAGGAATTCTAGGCGATTTCGAGCAGGATGTCGTGCGGAAATCAATCAAGACTATGAACGGCACCCTTTCGAAGCCAAAGAGGGTGGTCGTTCTGCCGGGTCAGACGACGCTGGTTCGCTCTAACATCTTCTTCTCCGAGCCCGCGCGAACGATAGGGTCCGCCTCGGGCCAAATCTGAGATGCCGGTCATGGCAGGTATCGAGGAAGAGCTGACTTGCCTCTGATTACTAAAAGATGCCCAGTTGCCGATTTGACATCAGTTCGCTCTAGAGCGTTTCACGTTTTGATGGAAGCGTATCCGGCGTTTTTGAAGTAGTTGCCGCATTCGCTTGGCTGGATGGTTGTGACGAGGCCGCCGATGTGGCGGCAAACGTCGTCGATGGTGCGCTTTTGGGCGGAGCGC
>DATGMN010000088.1:0-18283 GCA_035293585.1 Bradyrhizobium sp.
ACCCCGTTAAGAAGCCGTTGAGCAATGACGAATTTAGGACTAACGGATTTGGCGCAAATCCTGGCCATTTTAGCCTCCTTGATGGCGCGGGACTTACGCGGCGGGCAGCAGCAGCTCGGCCCGCAAGCCGCCGATCGGCGCGGTGCCGAGCGACAGGCTGCCGCCATAGAGCGCGGCGAGATCGGTCACGATGGAGAGGCCGAGCCCCGAACCGGGCTTGGACTCGTCGAGCCGCTGTCCGCGACGTGAGACCTGGGCGCGCTCGTCGGTGGACAGGCCCCGCCCATCGTCGTCGACGATCATGCGCAGCATCGGGCCCGCGCCGGGCTCGGTCGGACGCTCCATCAGCACCTCGATGAAGACGCGGGAGGCGGCCCATTTGCAGGCATTGTCGACGAGGTTGCCGACCATCTCCTCCAGGTCCTGCCGCTCGCCGCGAAAGCGGGCATGCGGATCGGCCTTGACCTCGATCGCGATGCCGCGGTCGCGGTGAATCTTCTCCATGGTCCGCCTGAGCGCCTCGATGGCCGGCGCGACCTCGGTGACGGTCGCCACGATGGTGACGCGGGCGGCGATGCGCGCGCGTTCCAGATGGTGCGCCACCTGGTTGCGCATCACCTCGGCCTGCTCGAGCACCTTGCTCGCGAACGGATCGGGACCGTGGGCCGAGGCCTCGTTGACGATCACCGATAGCGGCGTCTTGATCGCGTGGGCGAGATTGCCGACATGGGTGCGGGCGCGCTCGACAATGCCGCGATTGGCATCGATCAGCGCATTGGTCTCGCGCGCCAGCGGCGCGATCTCGACTGGAAAATTGCCCTCCAGCCGCTCCGTCCGCCCCGAGCGGATATCGGCGATCGCTTCCGAGATGCGCTTCAGGGGCGCAAGGCCGAAGCGGACCTGGAAGATCGTGGTGAGCAGCAGAACGAAGCCGAGCACGGCAAAGGTGCCGCCGAGATAGTAGTCGAAGCTGCGGGTCTCGTCGAAGATCTCGCTGGCATCGCCCGCCACCGCCACCAGAAACTTGCCGTCGGCACCGAGATCGACCGGCCGCTCCACGACGCGCAGGGTCTGGCCCTCCGGGCCATCGACATAGCCGATGCGGATGCCGGCGGGCGTGAGCTCGATGCCCTGGTCCTCGAGCTTGGGCAGCTTCTTGTCCCACAGCGAGCGCGAGGCGCGCACGTCGGGCTTGTCGGTGTCGGTGCGGGTGATCTGCCAGTACCAGCCCGACAGCGGCAGCTCGAACAGCGGCTCGCCGAGAGACTGGAACTGCCGGTCCGGCGGCTCGTCGGGGGTTGCGACCTCGGCGATCAGCGTCCGCAGGTAGAGATTGAGCCGTCGATCGAAGGCGCGCTCGGTCGCGTCCCGATAGACGGAGGAGAGGATGAAACCGGTGATGACGAGAATCACCACCACCCAGGCGGTCGCAGAGAGAAACAGCCGGGTCGCGAGCGAACTGCGGCGCATGGAATCACATTAACGAAAAGCTTTGCCGCAGGCCACGGCTCAACGCGGAAATGTCGGCTCGCCGGCCGGGACGCCGGACATGCGGCGCCGCCGGCGCGCGCTCACGCTCCGTTCTGCGGCGGCGCCAGGAGATAGCCGAGCCCGCGCACGGTCTGGATGATGTCGACATCGAGCTTCTTGCGGATGCGGCCGACGAACACCTCGATGGTGTTGGAGTCGCGGTCGAAGTCCTGATCGTAGAGATGCTCGACGAGCTCGGTGCGCGAGACCACCCGGCCGGCATGGTGCATCAGATATTGCAGCAGGCGGTACTCGTGCGAGGTCATCTTGACCGGATTGCCCGACACCGAGACCTTGTTGGTGCGGGTGTCGAGCGTGACGGGCCCGCAGACGAGCTCGCTCTGGGCATGGCCGGTGGCGCGGCGCAGCAGGGCGCGGATCCGCGCCAGCACCTCCTCCAGATGAAACGGCTTTGCCACATAATCGTCGGCGCCGGCATCGAACCCCTGCACCTTGTCGCTCCAGCGATCGCGGGCGGTCAGGATCAGGACCGGCATCGCGCGGCCGTTGCGGCGCCAGGCCTCCAGCACCGAGATGCCGTCCATCTTGGGCAGACCGATATCCAGCACCACCGCATCGTAGGGCTCACTGTCGCCGAGAAAGTGCCCCTCCTCTCCATCGAATGCGCGATCGACCACATAACCCGCGTCGCTCAAGGCGGTGGTGAGCTGACGGTTAAGATCGGGATCGTCCTCAACAACGAGCAGGCGCACGCTTGCCTCCAAAGGTGAACTGCACGACTTACGTACCCTTAAGATGAGGGCCGACGGCGTGAACCGCCCATGAACGGGAACGCCCGGCAACGTTACTTTTTATTCATGAAAATAGTGCGTTGGCGCAAGTTTCGGCCGCGCGGTCCGGCCGCGACATCGCCGGGCGGCAACATCGCCATGACGCAAACGGTTTAGACCGCCGGCGGTCGGTTCGCCAAGCCCGCGCAAACGGTAAGCCCGTACGCCCTGCGTCCAACCGGCGCGCCGGCGTCAGGTGCGAAAGAAGACGAACCAGACCACCGCCAGTATCAGCACGGCAAGCCCGAGCGAGACGGCAAGCAGTGCCGCGACCGACGGCCCCGGCTCGCCCTGCCGGGCCTCGGTCGACGTTTCGACGATCCGGTGCTCGTCTCGTGTTGCCATGGGGTCCTCAAATCAGCATGCAGTTGCGGCGGGCGCCGCGGGCGGCTCGCGGCCCTCACCTCTCGCATGCAACGCCAAATGCCTGATGATGTTCCGTTCTTTCCGGCCGCCCGCCCTGCCCATCGCGCCGGTTAACGGCGTTCGGAGAATCTCGGTCCGGCGTGCTTGTTTGCGCGCGGCCGGGTGTTATCCTTGTTGTTTGTCGTCCGTTGAGTATGGAGTGCCCCATGGCCCCGCGCGCCAACTGGAAGGGTTTTCTGCGGCTGTCTCTGGTGACCTGCCCGGTGGCGCTGTATCCGGCGACCTCGGAGTCGGAAAAGGTCTCCTTCAACCAGATCAACAAGAAGACCGGCCACCGCATCAAATACGCCAAGGTCGACGCCGAGACCGGCGAGGAAGTCGCCAACGACGACATCGTCAAGGGCTACAAGGTCGACACCGACACCTATATCGAGGTGACCAAGGACGAGCTCGACGACATCGCGCTGGAATCGACCCACACGATCGAGATCGACGAGTTCGTGCCCAAGAGCGACATCGACAGCCGCTATCTGATCCGCCCCTATTATCTCGTGCCCGACGGCAAGGTCGGCCACGACGCCTTTGCGGTGATCCGCGAAACCGCACGCAGCCTGAACAAGGTCGCGATCGGCCGCGTGGTCCTGACCAACCGCGAGCATGTCATCGCGCTCGAGCCGCTCGGCAAGGGGTTGATGGGCACGCTGCTGCGCTATCCCTATGAAGTGCGCGACGAGAAGGACTATTTCGACGACATACAGGACGTCAAAGTCACCAAGGACATGCTGGACCTCGCCAAGCACATCGTCGAGAAAAAGTCGGCGGCGTTCGAACCGGAAGGGTTCGAGGATCATTACGAGGCCGCACTCGTCGACCTCATCAACAAGAAGCGCGCCGGCGTGAAGCTTCCGGCCAAGGCCGCGCCGAAGACGGGCGGCAACGTCATCAACCTCATGGACGCGCTCAAGAAGAGCCTCGCCAGCGAAGGCGAGCGCGAAAGCGCGCCTGCGGCGGCCAAGCCGAAGGCGGGCAAGCGGCCGAAGAAACGCGTCGAGGGCCAGCGCGAGATGCTGCTGCCGATCAGCGGCAAGAAGGCGGGAGCAAAGGAAGAGGCGCAGGAGGCGCGGAAGGAGACGCCAAAGAAGGCCGAGAAGCCGGCGCGCGCGCCTGCCCGGTCGCGCAAGGCGAGCTGAGCGTTTACTTCAACGCGGTGCTCACCGAGGTGTACTTGTTGTTCATCTGCGTGCCCATGCCATTGACGACGGTGACAATGACAATGCTGATGCCGGCCGCGATCAGGCAATATTCGATCGAAGTGGCGCCGGACTGATCCGCCAGGAATTTCGAAATCAGTCTCCCAATCGCCGCGCTCATGGAAATGCTCCTGTGGACCTGAAATGCGATGGCGACGGCATCGCCATCGCGTTTCGGGTTTTCCGGTTGGGCATGGTGCCGCCGGACAGCCGCTCCGCGCCGTTCCCGACCATGCCCGCAATGACAGGCACATTCCCGCATTGCCGGAGGCGGGGCAATGTAGGTTCGGACACATTTCGGCAACGTTCAAAAACAACCTGAACAGAGGGTTAAGGACGAGGCAGGATTCCCGCGATCGGCGCGGGCGGCACGGCGGCAAAATCATGATTTGCATCAATTGAGCTGCGGCAGCGCCGGCTATTGAGCGGACATGTCCCTGCCCTGTCAGCCTCAAATGCCGCCCTCCGATCCTGCCGATCCGCGCCGCCCCCAGCTCAAGGTCAGAGGCGTCAATCTCGATACCGGACGCGAAAACGTCATTGTCATCTCGCGCCAATCGCTGGCCTTGCGCCCCGAAATCTTCCGGGCCTTCAGCCGGGTCGAGCTGCGCCGCAACGGCAAGGTGTTGCTGGCGACGCTGCTCATCACCGACGACGACGCGCTGGTCGGCCCCGACGAGATCGGCCTGTCCGAGCCGGCGCTGCGCCGCTTCGCCGAGCCCGCCGGCAGCCTTGTGACCGTGTCGCCGGCGGCGGCGCCGCAAAGCCTGGAGGCGGTGCGCGCCAAGATCCACGGCGAGCGGCTGAGCCAGGCGCAGATCGGCGCCATCATCGATGACCTCACGCATTATCGCTATTCCGACATGGAGATCGCCGCGTTCCTGATCGGCTCGGCGAGCTTCATGACCAGCGACGAGTTGATCGCGCTCACCGGCGCGATGGCCGGCGCAGGCACGCAATTGAAGTGGAACAACACCGTCGTCGTCGACAAGCACTGCATCGGCGGCATCCCCGGCAACCGCACCTCGATGATCGTGGTACCGATCGTGGCGGCGCACGGCCTGCCGATCCCGAAGACCTCGTCGCGCGCGATCACCTCGCCCGCCGGCACCGCCGACACGATGGAAGTGCTGGCGCGGGTCAATGTCGGCGCCGAGGAGATGAAGGAGATCGTCGCCGCCTGCAATGGCTGCCTGATCTGGGGCGGGCATGTGAACCTGTCGCCGGCCGACGACATCCTGATCTCGGTGGAACGGCCACTGAGCCTCGACACCCGCGAACAGATGGTCGCGTCGATCATGTCGAAGAAGATCGCCGCAGGCTCCACCCATCTGTTGATCGATCTGCCGGTCGGGCCGACTGCCAAGGTCACGAGCGGCATCGAGGCGATGCGGCTGCGCAAGCTGTTCGAGTTCGTCGGCGATCATTTCGGTCTGTCGGTCGAGGTCATCACGACCGACGGACGGCAACCGATCGGAAACGGCATCGGCCCGGTGCTGGAAGCGCGCGATGTCATGGCGGTGCTGGCCAATGATCCGGCGGCCCCGCGCGACCTGCGCGAAAAATCGCTGCGACTCGCCGCCCATCTGCTGGAATATGATCCGCATCTGCGCGGCGGCGCGGGTTACGCCCGCGCCCGCGAGCTGCTCGACAGCGGCGCTGCGCTTGCCCAGATGCACAAGATCATCGACGCGCAGGGACCTTCGGGCTGCGAGAGCGAGCTCGGCAATTTGACCCTGGACGTCACGGCCGACCGCGACGGCTTCGTCTCTGCGATCGACTGCCTGCAACTCAATCGCCTGGCGCGCACCGCGGGCGCGCCGCTGGACAAGGGCGCCGGCATCAGCCTGTTCAAGAAGATCGGCGACCGTGTCGCGCAGGGCGAGCCGCTCTACCGCGTCTACACTTTCGATGCATCCGAACGTGACCTGGCGGCAACGGCCGCTGCCGCCGGCACCGGCTACGTCATCGGCGCGCACAGTGCGGCCGAGGGCAGCCCGGCATGAGGAAGCTCGCCATCCAGGCCCTGCCCGCCAGTCTTGCCGATGCCAGACGGCTGGCGTCGCGGCTGAGCCTTCCCGTCGACGAGATCGCCCTGCACCGCTTTCCCGACGGCGAGCTCCGGGTGACGGTTGCGCCGGCCGCATGCACCACGATCATCTACGCTTCGCTGGATCAGCCGAACGACAAGCTCATCGGCCTGCTGTTCGCCGCCGAGGCCCTGCGCCGCGACGGCGCCACGCGGCTCGTGCTGCTTGCCCCCTATCTCTGCTACATGCGCCAGGATGCGGCCTTTCATCCGGGCGAAGCCATCAGCCAGCGCGCCGTCGGCCGCCTGCTGGCCGCGAATGTCGATCGTGTGATCACGGTGGACGCCCATCTGCATCGCACGGTGGACATCCGCGCCGTGTTTGCCGGCATCGAGGCCGACAATCTCTCGGCCATGCCTGCGATCGGCGCTACGCTTCTCAAACAGGGCATCGATCCCGCAACGGTCATTGTCGGACCGGACGCGGAGTCGCGTCGCTGGGTCAGCGATCTTGCTGACCGCCTTGGGCTTGCCTTTACGGTTGCACAGAAATCCCGTCGCGGTGATCGCTCGGTCGAGGTCGCGTTGACCGAACCGGCGTCGGTTTCCGGGCGGCCCGTGCTGCTGGCGGATGACATCGTCTCCTCCGGCGGCACGCTGATCTCGGCGGCCAAGGCGTTGCGCGCGGCCGGCGCCACCGCCATCGATGCGGTCATCACGCATGCGCTGTTTCCACCCGACATGATCGCAGCGTTCGTGGAAGCCGGCGTGCGCTCGGTGCGTTCGACCTGCAGCGTGCCGCATCCGACCAACGCCATCCCCCTCGACGACGTGCTCGCCGGAGCGCTCGTGCGCGAATTTTCCGATTCCCGATCACCGGAGGCCATTCCGTGAGCGTCACGGTTCAATTCTGCGGAGCGGCCCATACGGTGACCGGCTCCTGCCATCTCTTCCGCACCCCGTCCGGGCCATTCCTGGTCGACTGCGGCCTGTTCCAGGGACAAAAAACGCTGAAGGAGCTCAACTACGGCGCCTTCCCGTTCAACCCGGCAGAGATCAGCGCCGTGCTGCTCACGCACGCCCATATCGATCACTCCGGGCTGTTGCCCAAACTCTTTCGCCAAGGTTTTCGCGGGCGCATCTTCGCCACGCGCGGCACCATCGACCTCTGCTCCTACATGCTCCCCGATGCCGGCAACATCCAGGAGGCCGAGGTCGCCGCGCTAAACCGCCGCAACGCCGCTCGCGGCAGGGCCGAGGTCAGCCCGATCTACACCCAGGCCGATGCCATCGAGACCCTGACCGCATTCCATCCGGTCGATTATGAAAGCTGGGTCGACGTGATCCCGGGCGTTCGCGCGCGTTATTGGAATGCCGGTCACCTGCTGGGCTCGGCCTCGATCGAGATTGAAATCAAGAGCGATGACGCCGGGCGTCCGCTCCGCGTGCTCGCATCGGGCGACATCGGACCCGACACCAAACTGCTGGAGCCAGATCCCAGGGCGCCCGCAGGCTTCGACCATGTGCTCTGCGAATCGACCTATGGCGATCGCACCCGTGCTCCGAGCACCCCGGACCAGCGCCGCGAGAAGCTCGCCGCCGAGGTGCGCGAGGCCGCAAGCGCGAAGGGCGCCCTGCTCATTCCCGCTTTCGCGGTCGAGCGCACCCAGGAACTGATCGTCGATCTCATGCATCTGATACGGCGCGGCGAGATTCCGACCGCGCCGGTCTTCCTCGATTCCCCGCTTGCCATTCACGCGACCGAGGTGTTTCGCAAACATGCCGACAGCCTCGATGCCGGCATCGAAATTGCGGACCTGTTCTCGTCGCCCCATCTCAGATTCACCGAGACGGTCGAGGAGAGCAAATCGATCGCAAGGCTGACCGGGTTTCACATCATCATCGCCGCAAGCGGCATGTGCGACGCCGGCCGCATCCGGCATCACCTGAAGCGCTGGCTGTGGAACAAGCGCGCAACTGTGCTCCTGGTCGGCTATCAGTCCCACGGCACGCTCGGCCGCTTCCTGCAGGACGGCGCCAAGGCCGTGCGTATCGCTGGCGACGAAATCAAGGTCGGCGCCCGCATCCGCAGCATCGACGATTACTCCGGCCATGCCGATGCCGCGGCGCTCGCACGCTGGATCGCGGCCCGCCGGCCGATTGAGCGCGGCCTGTTCTTCGTCCACGGCGAGGACGCGGCGATCACGGGACTCTCCGAGCGGATCGCCGAACGGATCGTGCCGGCGGCGAAGCTGTTCCAGCCTGTCATCGACGATGTCTATGAGTTGACGGCCGCGGTGCCCGCGCTGCGCGACGCCGCGCATCGGCGCCGACTGGCGCCAGAAGCGGTGGTACAGCTCGACTGGCACAACGAGATGTCAGGCCTCGTGCTCGACATCAACGAGCGCATTGCGGCGGCCGCCGACGACCGTTCACGCCGCGTCATCATCCGCCGGCTGCGCCGTGCGCTTGAGGAATCGGACCCGAAGCCCTGATCAGATCGGCGTTTCCGCGTCGGCGCGCAGCGCCGGGCTTTTCGACGTAACCGGCGCTTGTCGCCTCGCTATGACTCCGCTGGAGCAGCGCGAACCAGGCCAAGCCCTGCTGGCACCGTTGCATGAACCTCTCGGGCGCTGACCTCCCGGAACGACACCAGGCGGCGCTGCGCCTCGTCCCACAGCGACAGCTTCACGCAGCGAAAGCTCTGCAGCAGCGTGATCTGGCCGACCTCGCGCAGCTCCGGGTGGTCGCGCAGCACGCGCGGCAGCCGGTAAAACGGGATGCGGCTGCAGAGATGGTGCACGTGATGGATGCCGATATTGGCCGTGAACCAGCGCAGCAATATCGGAAGATCGTAATGCGAGCTGCCGTATAGCGCCGCCTGATGCAGATTCCAGCGCGCGTCGCGCTCCCACGCGGTCTGCTCGAATTGATGCTGCACATAGAACAGCCAGACGCCGCCCGTGGCGGCGAGCAGCATGATCGGAAGATGCACGAGCAGGAACGCCTCGATGCCGATGAACCACATGAGCGTGGCGACGATCAGGGCAATGGCGAGATTGGTTGCCATCGTGCTGGCCCAGGGCCGCCAACCGTCGCGCATGAAGCCGATGGGGAGGCGGTGCTGCAGGAAGAACAGATAGGCCGGTCCGATCACGAACAGGACCAGCGGATGGCGGTAAAGCCGGTATTTCAGACGGCCCCACCGCGAACGCGCCTGATATTCGCGCACGGTCAGGGTATCGACATCGCCGATCCCGCGCCGGTCGAGATTGCCGGTGGTGGCATGATGGATCGCATGCGTGCGGCGCCACCAGTCGTAGGGCGTCAGCGTGAGCACGCCGATGACGCGGCCGACCCAGTCGTTCGCCAGGCGATTTTCGAAAAAGGTGCCATGGCCGCAATCGTGCAGGATCATGAACAGGCGCAGCAGGAAGCCGGCGGCCGGAATGGCGATCAACAACGAAACCCAGGCGTGGCCGAGGGAGAACGCGAACCACGCGGCCGTCCATAACGCCACCAGCGGCAAAGCCGTGATCGCGAGCTCGGCGACGCTGCGAAGGTGATTTGGCGTCCGATAGCTGGTGAGGATGCGCGTCCAACGCCGATTGTCGGGGGTCGCCGCAGCCTGGTCATGTTTTTTGCTCAAGATGAAAACCGAGGCCTCCCGATCGCAGGGCTCGCGCCATTTCGCTCTCGCGTTCCGCTTTCGGCGCAACCGCAATCGTCAGTGGCTTGTTGAGTTGAATGAAATGCACGCCTGTCAGCAACAAGGCGGAGCAGCCGATCGTTCGGCCCAGTGTCGACCGGCACCATATGGACACGAATTGAGCCACGTCAAGGTCTGCAGGCCTGCGTCCTGCCGCGATGCGCGCTTTGCGTGTCGCGCCCGGACTTTATCGACGCAGCGGGATGCAAGCCGCCCTACTTCGCGGCTTTGGTGATCTTGTGCGTCAGGTGGCCGGTCTCATGATCGCGGCGCAACTGGCTCAACGAGGTCTCGTTCAGCTTGAGCAGCACCTCGCCCAGCGTCTCGCTGTCGGGGTAACCGGCGGCGAAACTGTGGCCGTAGATCTTACGCAAGGTGCCAATGAGGGTGTTTCCGTGTTTGGCGCTGATTTCGCCGTCCCTGTTGCGGTGGCGATTGTCAAGAGTGGCCTTGCTCATGCTGCCCTCCATTGTGCGCGCCGACACCATCCACCGGCCGAGATCAAATAGCAACGCCGCAGACAAAGCGCGCGGAACTTATTAGGTCACGCCTGCTGACACGTCCGACATCTCTCGACTGCCGGTCGCAGCGGTGCCCGCCATGATGCATTGCATCACGGCATGGTCCGCGCTAGAGCTGCGACAGATCCCACGAGAGCGACAGATCGGTAGATACATGTCATATGCCTATAAGCTGCTTGAAGCCGTTCGCCACCAGCCCCAAGGCCCGCAAGGACGTGCGGCAGCCGATCCGCCGATGATCTACACCATCGTCCAGCTCATGCCGATCGAGTCCGACGGACGTCTCAGATACCGCATCAAGAGCAAGTCGGAGAATGTCGAGCGGATCGTTACCGAAGACCAGCTTTCCTATTCACAGTGATTTTGCTCCACTCGATGACGATAGGAGTCCAGTCGTGCTGACTGACCGCGAAAATATCCTGAAGGCGCTCGGCGAGAAGCCGCTCAAAGTGTACGAGGTCATGAGACGCGCCAATGTCGTCAACGAGGAAACCTGCCAGTCGCTCCTGTTGAAAATGCGCGACGAAGGCCTGGTGAAGTTCGACATCCACAAGGGGCGATGGCGCATGGGATGAGGGTCGAGCCGGTCGATCCATGGATCTGCCGGGAACGCGCCAGCCCAGATCCTCAGCTTCTTCCGATCGTGAGATGCAGAAAGCGGATGGCAGAGCTTCTCGCTTGTGATCGCCTGCCCGCTTTACCGGCCCGCGGATTCCTGTTCCTCTTCGAGCATAGGCCGAGTTGACAATCGGCCGGTGTTCGGGAGAGACGGCCATGAAACTCGGCGCTGCGATAGCGGAAATCCTCAAGCGCGAAGGCATCGACATTCTCTGCGGCTATCCGGTCAATCACCTGATCGAATATGCCGCCAACGCCGACATCCGCCCCGTCATGGTGCGCCAGGAGCGCATCGGGCTGCACATGGCGGACGCGATCTCGCGCGTGACGTCGGGTTGGAAGATCGGCGCATTCTGCATGCAGCACGGCCCGGGCTCGGAGAATGCCATGGGCGGCGTCGCGCAATGTTTCGGCGAGTCCGTTCCCGTGCTGGTGCTGCCGATGGGCTATGCGCGGCGGCTGTCCAACATCGAGCCGAACTTCAATTCCAGCCAGGCGATGAAGGCGTTCTCGAAATCCGCTGAGCCGATCATCCTGGCAAGCGAGGTCGGCAACATCTTCCGCCGCGCCTTCACCAAATTGAAGAACGGCCGCGGCGGGCCGGTGATCGTCGAGATTCCCGCCGACATGTGGAACGAGGAGGTGCCGGAGCCGCTCGACTACACGCCGGTGCTGCGGACGCGCTACGGCGCCGATCCCGTCCATATCAGGGAAGCCGCCGCGCTCCTGATCAACGCAAAACGTCCGGTGATCTATGCCGGCCAGGGCGTGCATTACGCGCGCGCCTGGCCGCAACTGAAGCGGCTCGCCGAGCGGCTCGCCATTCCCGTCACCACAAGCCTCGGCGGCAAGTCGTCGTTCCCCGAGACACATCCGCTCTCGCTGGGCTCGGGCGGGCTTGCGGTACCGCGCGCGGTGCCGAAATTCCTCAGCCATGCCGACGTGATCTTCGGCATCGGCTGCTCCTTCACCGAGACCAGCTTCGGCATCGCGATGCCCAAGGGCAAGACCATCATCCATTCGACGCTCGATCCCAACCATCTCAACAAGGATGTCGAGGCCAGGATCGGCCTGGTCGGCGATGCCGGCCTCGTGCTCGATGCGCTCCTGGAGGAGATCGGCAAGACCGTCACGGCGGACCGCGATGCGCGCGGCGTGGCGGCCGAGATCGCCGCGTCCCACAAGGAGTGGCTGGAAAAATGGATGCCGAAGCTCACGAGCCCGGCCGCGCCGCTCAATCCCTATCGCGTGTTATGGGACCTGCAGCACACCGTCGACATCGACAACACCATCATCACCCATGATGCCGGCAGCCCGCGCGACCAGCTGTCGCCGTTCTGGAAGGCGGTCGAGCCGCTCTCCTATCTCGGCTGGGGCAAGACCACCCAGCTCGGCTACGGCCTGGGTCTTGCGATGGGCGCCAAGCTCGCGCATCCCGACAAGCTCTGCATCAATGTCTGGGGCGATGCCGCGATCGGCTTCACGGGAATGGATTTCGAGACCGCGGTGCGCGAGCGGATTCCGATCATGTCGATCCTGCTCAACAATTTCTCCATGGCGATCGAATTGAAGGTGATGCCGATCTCGACCGAGAAATATCGCTCGACCGACATCTCCGGCGACTATGCCGCGATGGCCCGCGCCTTCGGCGGATACGGCGAGCGCGTGACGAAGCCGGAGGAGATCGTGCCGGCGATCAGGCGCGGCATCGAGCAGACCAAGGCCGGCGTCCCGGTGCTCCTGGAGTTCATCACGGCCAAGGAGACCGAGGTCTCGCGGCCGGGAACGTAGGGCCGCGCCCATCGTTGTCGTCGGCCCAACCGTCTCAGAACCATCACATTGGCGTGGCTGGGATGGTTAATGCAAAAGCCACCAAATTGGCTTAAGCAGGGGCAGGCATTTTCCTGGGGCTTGGCATGGCAACTCGACCGACAATGGCGCAATCCGGCTTTTCCATGTGGCGTCGGGGACGTCCGGTTGTCGTGACGCTCGCGGCGTTGGCCGCAGTGGCGGCGCTGACCACGGGCGCCGTGGCGAGACAGCCGCGCCCCGCGGCAGCCGTCGAGGCGGCGGCGCCGCGCGAGGCCGGCGAGCCGATCATGGCGATCGTGTCGATCAAGAGCCAGAAGGTCACCTTCTACGACGCCGACGGCTGGATCCTGCGTGCGCCGGTGTCGACCGGCACCACGGGACGCGAGACGCCGGCCGGCGTTTTCGCGCTCATCGAGAAGGACAAGGACCACCACTCGACCATGTATGACGATGCCTGGATGCCGAACATGCAGCGCATCACCTGGAACGGCATCGCGCTGCATGGCGGGCCCCTGCCCGGCTATGCCGCCTCGCATGGCTGCGTGCGGATGCCCTACGACTTCGCCGAGAAGTTGTTCGACAAGACTGAGATCGGCATGCGAGTGATCATCTCGCCCGACGACGCGGCCCCGGTGGATGTCTCGCATCCCTCGCTGTTCCAGCCAAACGCGCAGGCGCTTGCGGCAGCGCCTGCCCGCGCCGACGCGCTCACCCAGGACGCCGAGGCCGCGGCCACCGCCGCCGACGAGGCGAAGAAGGCGGCAGCGACCGCGGCGCGCGAGGCGGCCCCGCTTGCGGCGTCGCTGCGCAAGCTCGAATTGCTCAAGTCCCGCGCCGACGCCGAGCTCGCCTATGCCGACAAGGTGCTCGCCAACGCGAAGACGGACCAGGCCAAGGCAAGGGCCACGGACCTGCAGCAAAAAGCCACCGCCAAGGCGGCCGATGCGACGACGAAGCTCGACACCGCCAGGGCCGACGCCAAGTCCAAGGTCGATGCCGCGGCCGCCGCGAAGGATGTTGCCAAGGCCGCCGCGACCAGGAAGGCCGACACCGCCAAGGCGGCAACCGAGGCGAAACTCGCGCTCGAGCCGGTCTCGGTCTACATCAGCCGCGCCACGCAGAAGCTTTACGTACGGCGCAATACGCACAAGCCGGCGCCGGACGGAGGCGGCGAGGTGTTCGATTCCAGCATCGAAGTTCCCGTCACCATCCGCGATCCCGACAAGCCGATCGGCACCCACGTCTTCACGGCGATGGCGCGGAGCGACAAGGGCCTGCGCTGGAGCGTCGTCACCATCGACAATGGCGACGACGCCAAGGACGCGCTCGACCGCATCACCATCCCGCAGGATGTGCTCGATCGCATCGCGCCGACCGCCATGCCGCGATCCTCGATCATCGTCTCCGACGAGCCGCTCAGCAGCGAGACCAATTATCGCACCGAGTTCGTCGCGGTGCTGAGCAACCAGCCCCAGGGCGGCTTCATCACGCGCAAGCCGTCGGCCCCACCGGCGGACCTCATTGCCAGCGACGACTCGTTCGGCGGCAATTCCTGGGGCAGCTCCTGGGGCGGCGACAACGGCTTCTTCGGCCAGCGCAATCCGCAGCCTCCACAAGTCTATGCGCGTCCGCGCGGCGGCCAATACTACCGTCCGATGCAACAGGGCTGGGGCTGGTAGGCCGCGCCCCGCGCAGGCGGCGCGACTTGCGGCCCGATCGACACCACAGGCCGGAGCACACGGCGTCTTGATACGCCGCGGCGTCGACACAACATATGCTGCACTGCAGCTCCGGGGCACCCCCGAGGAACAACCATGGACTTGCCTGCGAATATCGATCCCGGCACCGTGCAATCCGCCGACGACGTCGTGCGCTGGCTGACCAACGACACCCGCGATCAGCGTTTCATCGACAATATTTTCGCCGAGATGTGCATCCGGCTTCAGCAGGCCGGCATCCCGGTCAAGCGGGCGACGCTGCACGTCCTGATCCAGCATCCGCAATGGCTCGGCGCCCGCATCATGTGGGCCGACGGCATGCGCGAGGCCGAGATTGCGCGGGTCGATTTCGACGTCACCGGCAGGGCCGAATATATCGGCAGTCCGGCCAACGAGATTCATGACGGCGCCACCGAGGTGCGCGAACATCTCGCGCGCGATGGCGCGGAGCGCCGCCAGCACGCCGTCTATGACGAGATGCGCGCCAAGGGCCTGACCGACTATGTGGCCTGGCCGCTGTATCACACGCTCGGCAAGCGGCACATCGTGACCTTTGCGACCGACCGCAGCGGCGGCTTCACCGATGCGCATATCGCCGGCCTCAAGACGCTGCTGCCCGTGCTGGCGCTGGTCAGCGAGATCCGCATCAAGAATCGGCTGGCGCGGACCCTGCTCGAGACCTATGTCGGCTCCCACGCCGGCGAGCTGATCCTGGCCGGCGCCACCCGCCGGGGCACCGGGACGACGGTGCGCGCCGCGATCATGATCTGCGATCTCCGGGACTTCACCGCCATCTCCGACAACTGGCCGCGCGACGACGTGATCGAGCTGCTCAACGGCTATTTCGACGCGATATCGGAGCCGGTCGCACGGCATGGCGGGGAGATCCTCAAATTCATGGGCGACGGCCTGCTCGCGATCTTCCCGCTCAGCCAGCCGCAGGCCTGCGCCAATCTTCTGCACGCCTTGACCGAGGCGCGGCAGGCCATGGCGGCGCTGAACGAGACGCATCAGGGCAGCGGGCGCGCACCGCTCAATTACGGCGTCGGCGTCCATGTCGGCGACGTCATGTACGGCAATATCGGCTCGCGCTCGCGGCTCGATTTCACCGTGATCGGTCCGGCCGTCAACATGGCTTCGCGGCTGGAAGCGCTGACCAAGCAGGTCGGCCGCAGGGTGCTGCTGTCCAGCGCGTTCGCCGACTTCGTCAAGGAGGAGTTCGCTCTGGAACGTGTCGGCGAATATCCGGTGCGCGGCTTCAGCGAGCCGATCGAGCTGTTCGCATATAACGACTGAGCCGTCCGCCCCTCGCCCCCTCCTCCGGATAGCCGCCAAAATCGGCGGAACGGGCCTAGCCCTGCGCGGGCCGGGATGGAATAATCCGCCGCCATTGAGGCTGCGAACGCATTTGGCCCGGCGCCGTCGCTGCGCCAGGCGATATGGATTTGTCGAATGACTGCGCTGTCCACGGACGAGGTGACCGAGCTCGCGCGCCGGATCGCGGAGCTCGAGCGGCAGGCGCAAGCGCAGGCGGCCGAGAACGCGCGGCTGCAGCACGAGCTTGCGATTGCGCGCGACCGCCAGAGCGGGGCGGCCGAGATCCTCTCTACCATCGCTGCGACCTCGGGCGATGCCGAGCATGCGCTGCGTCAGATCGCCGAGACCACGGTGCGCCTGTTCAACGCCTCCAGCGTCACGCTGCGGATCGTCGGCGATCCGACGGCCGCCAATCCCTGGAGCCGCGCCATCGCCGTCGGCCCGGGCGGGCAGCGCATCGCTGCGGCGGTTGCCGCCTCGGACCTCAAGATCGGCGGCCGGAATTTTCCCGGCACCGTGGTCGCCGAGAACCGGCAGATCGACATGCCCGACATTTTCAATGTCGAGCCGGCCTATGCCGACTTCCCGGGCCTGCGCCACGCCCGCGCGGCCGGCACCCTCGTCATGGCCGGCACGCCGCTGCGCCGCGAGGGCAAGGCGATCGGCGCCCTGATCGTGCACCGCGACCGCGCCGAGCCGTTCACGGCGGAGGAGCTGGCGCTGCAGCAGACCTTCGCCGACCAAGCGGTCATCGCGATCGAGAATTCGCGGCTGTTCGACGAAGTGCAGGCGCGCACGCGCGATCTCTCCGAATCGCTGCAGCAGCAGACCGCGACCGCCGAGGTGCTGAAGGTGATCAGCCGCTCGGCTTTCGACCTGCAGACCGTGCTCGACACGCTGGCCGAGTCGGCCACGCGGCTGTGCGAGGCCGATGAGGGAGTGATCTTCCGCCCGATCGGCGGCGACGCCTTCCGCCTGGCAGCCGGATATGGCATCCCCGAGCACAAGCGCGCGTTCCTGCGCAGCCAGTCGATCACTGCCGACAGCCCGGCCGCGGCGGCGCTGGCGCTGCGCGAACGACGGATCGTCCACATCGAGGACTCGCTTGCGAGTACGGCCTATCGGTTTCCGGACGAGCCGGAGCCGGCCCGCTCCAAGCTCGGCGTGCCGCTGCTGCGCGAGGGCATCGCGGTCGGCGTGTTCGTGCTGGTGCGCATGGAGCAGCGTCCCTTCACCGCAAAGCAGATCGAGCTGGTGCAGACCTTCGCCGACCAGGCTGTGATCGCGATCGAGAACGCGCGGCTGTTCGACGAATTGCAGGCGCGCACGCGGGACCTCACCGAAGCGCTGCAGCAGCAGACCGCGACCGCCGACGTGCTCAAGGTGATCAGCCGCTCGACATTCGACCTGCAGACGGTTCTCGAGACGCTGATCAAGTCGGCCGTGGAATTGAGCGGCGCCAATCGCGGCTCGATTTTCCTTCGCGACGGCGATGTCTTTCCGCTCAAGGCGGCGTCGAGCACCACGCCGGAGTTCCTGCAATATTGGGCGGCCAATCCGCCGCGGGCAGGCCGCGGTTCGGCGACCTCGCGCGTGATCGCGTCGGGAAAGGTCGAGATCATCCCGGATGTGCTCGAGGATCCGGAGGTGCAAATGCCCGCGGGCGCGCTGGCCAGGATTCGCGCGACGCTGGGCGTGCCTATGCTCAGGGACAACAAGGTCGAGGGCGTGCTGGTGCTGACGAGACCCGAGCCCGGTCCGTTCACCAGGAGCCAGATCGATCTGGTGCAGACCTTCGCCCACCAGGCGGTCATCGCCGTCGAGAACGTGCGGCTGTTCGACGAAGCCCAGGCGCGCTCCAGGGAGCTTGCGGCCTCCCTCGACGAGCTGCGCGCCGCGCAGGACCGGCTGGTGCAGACCGAGAAGCTGGCTTCGCTCGGCCAGCTCACCGCCGGCATTGCGCATGAGATCAAGAATCCGCTCAACTTCGTCAACAATTTCGCCGCGCTCTCGGCCGAGTTGACGGACGAATTGAACGACGTGCTCAAGCCGGCCGAGCTCGATGCAAACGTCCGCGCCGAGGTCGACGAGCTGACCGGCATGCTCAAGGACAACCTGCAGAAGGTGGTCCAGCACGGCAAGCGTGCCGATTCCATCGTCAAGAACATGCTGCTGCACTCGCGCGAGGGATCGGGCGAGCACCGGCCGACCGACATCAACGCGCTGGTCGAGGAGAGCCTCAATCTCGCCTATCACGGCGCGCGCGCCGAAAAGCCGCAATTCAACGTCACGCTCGAGCGCGAGCTCGACCCCGATGCCGGCACGATCGAGGTATTCCCGCAGGAAATCACCCGCGTGCTGCTCAACCTGATCTCCAACGGCTTCTATGCCGTCGCCAAGCGC
Source organism: Bradyrhizobium sp. (assembly GCA_035293585.1). GTDB lineage: Bacteria > Pseudomonadota > Alphaproteobacteria > Rhizobiales > Xanthobacteraceae > Bradyrhizobium. The sequence continues at coordinate 18,065 of DATGMN010000088.1, forward strand.
GAGGCAGAACAGACCGGCGCCGGCTTCGCGCCGTCGGTGAAGGCCACCACCAGCGGCCGGCCCGATCATGTCGAGATCCGCATCCGCGACAACGGAACCGGGATTCCGCCCGAGGTGAAGGACAAGATGTTCAATCCCTTCTTCACCACCAAGCCGGCTGGCGAAGGCACCGGGCTTGGGCTATCCATGTCCCACGACATCGTCGTGAAACAACATGGT
>DATGMN010000089.1:0-38845 GCA_035293585.1 Bradyrhizobium sp.
CTTCACATTCGCGGCCATCTCCTCCATCGAGGACGAGGCTTCCTCGGCGGACGAGGCCTGCTCGGTCGCGCCCTGCGACAGCTGCTCGGCGGAAGCCGAGAGCTCCTGACTGCCGGCGGAGACGTTCTGCGCCGCGGTCAAGGCCTCGGCCACGATCTGGCGCAGCTTCTCCGTCATGGAGTTGAGCGACCTGATGAGGTCGCCGATCTCGTCATTGCTGGAGATGCTGATGGTCTGGTTGAGATCGCCGCTTGCGACCGCGCCCGCAAGGCCGACCGCTCGGCCCAGCGCGCGGCTGAGGCTGATCGAGATCCAGAGCGCGGCGGCAACTGCAACGACCAGCGAGGCCATCACCAGCGCCATCACCGTAATCTGGCCGCGGCTGCCGTCTTCCCTCGCCTGCTCGGTCCGCTCGACCATGGTCTTCTTGACGTAGCCGACATATTCGTCGAGATGCCCCGTCGTCTCGGCCATGGCCTTGCGCCCGTTGGTCGTCGAATTCTCGATGCCCTTCGCTTTGTCGACCTTCGCAAGCTTGATCGTCTCGTCCTGGACCGCATTCAGATGGGCGTAGGAGGTCTCGAAACGGTCGAGGTATTGTTTGCCCGCTTCCGTCGCGACGGCGGAGATCCGCTCGCGCGTCTTGCTGGCGTCGCTGCGCAGACTGGCAATCTCGGTCGCATATTTGTCAATGTCGGCCTCGCTTGCGGCGAGCAGCGCATTCTTCTCGGCACGGTTCTGCAGCAGCAATGACTTCTGCAGGTCGCCCACCATCTGGATGCGTTCCGAGCGGGATACCAGACCGTTCATCTCGGTCATCATGTCACTCAGACGCGTATACGCCATCGTACCGGCGACGGCAGAAAACATGATGATGATGCCGAACGCGACGGCCAGCTTGGCCTTGACGGTAAACCTCATATTAAGCCCCTCTCGTCTCAGCCCCGAGACGCACTTCAATCAATTCAGGATGCGTTCCATGTTGGGAACGATGACAAACTCTTCACGCCACTTGGTGATGAAGCGGATGAATTCCGGCTTCCAATGCATGCCGACGCGCGGTGTCTGCTGCACGTTGGTGCGCGAGATCTCCGTGACCTCGTAGACCTTGTCCGCGGTGACACCGACCAGCACCGGCTCGTTGTCGATATCGATCTCGATGACGACGATGCGGGTGTCGGCGGAATCTTCCGTCACCGGCATGCCGAAGCGGATGCGCAGATCAGCCAGCGGGATGACGTTGCCCCGGACATTGATGACGCTCGGCACGAAGGCCTTGGCACCGGCCACTTTCGTCGCCGGAATGGGATCGATGATCTCGCGGACCAGGCCGGCGTCGAGCGCGAATTTCTCCTCGCCGAGGCCGATCATGACCACCTGGATCGCGCCGTCGTCGTGGATTGCGGCGTGCTGCGTCTGGGAAGCGGTCATCAGGCAGCCTCGTTCATTTGCTGTTTCTCGGCATGCGTCTGAGCCAGCGCGACGAGCTGCCCGACATCGAGGATCAGGGCCGCGCTGCCGTCGCCCAGGATGGTGGCGCCGGAGAAGATGGTGACATCGGAGTGCAGCTTGGACAGTGACTTGATGACCGTCTGGTGGTTGCCGATGATCTGGTCGGCGACCAGGCCGACGCAGGTCTCGCCGGTCGAGATGATGATGGTCTTCTGGTGCTCTTCGGCCGCGCCCGGCACCTGCAGGATATCGTGCAGGCGCAGGAACGGCACGAGGCCGCCGCGCACGTTGAGGAAGCTGCGGCCGCGCGAACGCTGGTCCGCTGCCGTCAGCTCGACGCACTCCTCGACCGCCGACAGCGGGATGATGTAGCGGCCGGTGCCGACCCTGATCAGAAGCCCCTCGATGATGGCGAGCGTCAGCGGCAGCCGCAGCGTCACGGTGGTGCCCTGGCCGGGCTTGGTCGTGAGGTCGATCGAGCCGCGCATGTTCTCGATGGTGCGCTTGACCACGTCCATGCCGACGCCGCGGCCCGACAGCGCCGACACCGTCTGCGCCGTGGAGAAGCCGGGATGGAACAGGAACTGGTGGATCTCGTGGTCGGACAACGCCGCGCCGGGAGCGATGAGCCCCTGCTCCTCGGCCTTGGCGCGAATGCGTGCGGTGTTGAGGCCGCCGCCATTGTCACGCACGGTGACCAACACCTGCGCGCCGGAATGAACCGCGTAGAGCTCGATCCGGCCCTGCTCGGTCTTGCCGGCGGCGGCGCGGGTCGCCGTATCCTCGATGCCGTGGTCGATGGCGTTGCGGATCAGGTGCACCAGGGGATCGGCCAGGCACTCGATCATGGTCTTGTCGAGCTCGGTATCCTCGCCCGAGGTGACGAACTCGACCGGCTTCTTGAGGTCGCGCGACAGATCGTGGATGAGGCGCCGGAAGCGCGCGAACAGGGAGCCGATCGGCACCATGCGTGCGCCCATGGTGGTGTCGCGCAGACTGGAGGCGAGCCGCTCGATTTCTTCCGCGATCATCTTGATGCTGAGGTCCGAGCTCGCCGACGCGAGCTGGGACAGCCTCGCCTGCGCGATCACGAGCTCGCCGACGCGGTCCATCAGCTCGTCCAGCCGCTCAGCCTGCACGCGCACGGTCGCGATGCCGCGCTCCTCGTTGCGCTTCGGTTCTTCCCGCCTGGCTTCCTCGCGCTTGGGCTCGGCCTGCGGAGCGGGCACGGGGGCCGCAGGCCCGGGCGCTGCGGCCATGGGCTCCGGCTGAGGCGGCAGAACCACGGGCTCGGCCGGCGCAACCTCGACCTCGGCCAGTTCGAGCATCGGCACGGGTGCGGGCAGCGTCACTTCCGAAAGCGGCGTCAGCGCGAGCTTCATCTCGTCGCAGACGAACATGAAGACGTCGTCGATGGCCGCCTTGTCGCAAGCGGCATGCAGCGTGACGTCCCATTTCAGGTAGCAATAGTCCGGCTCGAGCTCGTCGAGCATCGGCACATCGTCGGTCACGGGCACGACGAAACACGGCCCGAGCTTGGCAAGGTCCTCCAGCAGATCGAGCGGATTGGAGCCGTTGCAGAGGATGTGGGAGTCGAACTCCAGGTGCAGCTGCCAGCCGGCTTGCGCCTTGGCTGGCGCCGCCGGTGCGGCGGCCTCGACCTTGGGCGCCGCGGGCGCGGATGGCGCGACGAACCGCTTCAGGTCGTCCAGGATGGCATCGCCAATGATGGTGTCGGTGGAGTCGGGCGCCTCGATGAGAGCGCGGATGTAGTCCTTGGCGGCGAGCGCCACCGAGATCAGCTCCTGGGTGGGCTTGATCTCGCCCTTGCGGACCTTTTCGAAGGCGGTCTCGAATTCATGGGTAAAGGACGCGACCTTGTCGAAGCCGAACATCGCGCCGGAGCCCTTGATGGTATGCAGGGCGCGGAAGGCGGAATCGACCAGCTCCCGGTCATCGGGACGCTGACACAGATCCAGCAGGGCGCCTTCCAGGGTCTCGAACAGCTCAGCCGCTTCCTGGCGAAAGACCTCTGTCGGATCGAGCGTGCTCATGTCCGCACCAGCTTTGCGACGACGGCAAGGAGCTGCTCGGGCTTGAAGGGCTTGGTGATCCAACCCGTTGCGCCGGCGCTCTTGGCCTCCTGCTTCACCGCTTCATTCGATTCGGTGGTCAGGAACACGATCGGCAGGCCGGTGAGCGTGGGCTGCTTGCGCAACGCCCGAATCAGTTCGAGGCCGTTCATGGTGGGCATATTGAGATCGGTGATGACGATGTCCGGCCGCTTGGCCTGGGCCTGGGCCAGCCCTTGCGCGCCGTCACCGGCTTCAATGACGCTATGGCCTGCCGGCTCGAGCGTTACCTTGATCATCTGGCGGATCGAGGGGGAGTCGTCGACGGTGAGGACGGTGGCCATTAGCTGCCATCTTTCTTGTCATGAAAAGGATGATCGATCATCGCCTGCCCAAGGAAACCCGCACGGCGAAGCGTGTTACGAAAGTTTTGCGAGAAGGCGGTCAGGACCACCGGGCGCCCCTGGGCCTGGCCGGTCTTCGCGGTCGAGAGCAGGAGCTGGATCGAGGTGACGTCGGCCTTGGCGACATCCGAGCAGTCGATCTCAAGACTATCCCGCCGGTTGAACGCATCGCGGATCAGGTCATAAACACCACGAATAGCCGCGATGCTGCAGTCCGCTGGAAGTCGCAGCGACCACTTGGGATCAATGGGATTTTGCAATGTCGCGTCCCCCGTACGCTTGAGTCCGCCTGCTCGTCCAGCGCGAACTCAATCGAACGGGACTTTCCCAATGGCAGGTGTGCAAACCACTAACTAGGCGCCCCGTGTGAATACGGGGTTAATGCACTTCAGGTTGCATAACGCGAGCGACACCCCCGCTGCAACGCTTGCGAGAACTGGATGGCGTGCCAGGCCGTGTTTGCCGAAAACAAATGCACAGCGTTTCGAAAACGCCCGATTGCATGCACGAACACGATATAGGCCGTTAATTTTCTGCGTCGCTGCATCGCAGCCATGAGCACCGCACATTGCTTATGCAGCATGGCACGAGGATCGTTGCCGTCCTCAAGGCGAAGCGCGATCGTTCGGCGGCGTGCACTTCGATCAAAAACGTCCTCTCGGTCGCGACGAGGTGCCGCACCTGCGCGGGCCACTATTCGACCCGAAACAATTGGAAACGATAATCAATCGCCAGAAGATCGGGCGCGCATCTCCACGCGAGACCTCACGCGAATCAACAACCCGCATTTAGCCTCGCGTTAAGCTCCGGTGAAATACGCTTTCCGGATCGTACTGAAGCCAATCCCAGCGATCCCAAGAGATCGGCCGATGCTGACCCAGGCGCTTGTTGTCGACGACAGCCGTTCCGTGCTCAATTTCATGAAACGGCACATCGAGGCCGATGGGACGGTGCACGCGACCGCCTATCTCGATCCCGTCGAGGCCATCGCCGCCGCGCGGGCCACCGATTTCGACATCGTGCTGGTCGACTATGAGATGCCGAAAATGGACGGTATCAGCTTCATCCGCGAGCTGCGCCGCATGCCAAACTGCGCCGACATCCCGATCGTGATGATCACCTCGATCGAGAGCGACAAGGTGAAGATGGAAGCGCTTGAAGCCGGCGCCACCGATTTCCTGCCGAAACGGCCGCAGAGCCTGGAGGTGCAGGTGCGCCTGCGCAACCTGGTGCGGCTCGGTGTCGCCGTGCGCAAGCTCAACGACCGGGCCGCCGATCTCGCCGGCGAAGTCGCGGCAGCGACCCGCAAGCTTCAGGAGCGCGAGGAGGAAATCATCCTGCGGCTCGCGCTTGCGGTCGAATATCGCGATAATGATACCGGCGAGCACACATTGCGGGTTGCAAGATACAGCCGCCTGATTGCCGAAGAGCTGAAGCTGCCGCCGCGGTTGTGCCGCGACATCTATCTCGCCGCGCCCCTGCACGACGTCGGCAAGGTCGCGATCCGCGACAGCATCCTGCTCAAGCCGGGCCGGCTGGACCCGCAGGAGATGGCGGTCATCCGCACCCATGCCGGAATCGGCGGGCGCATCCTGGCCGACAGCCATTGCGAGCTGATCCAGCTCGGCGCCGTGATCGCGACGGCCCATCACGAGCGCTGGGACGGCTCCGGCTATCCGCGCGGGCTGAAAGGATCGGAGATTCCGATCGCGGCGCGCGTGGTCGCGGTCGCCGACGTGTTCGACGCGCTGACGACAAAGCGGCCCTACAAGGAAGCGATGCCGCTCACCGTCGCACGCACCTATCTTCAGGAAAAAAGCGCCATCGAATTCGACCCCGCCTGCGTCGAGGCGTTCCTGTCGCGCTGGGACGACGTGGTCGCGATCGCCAACGCGCAAGCCCCAGCATCGCCCCATATAGCGCAGGCCATCGCTGCATCCGCTTGAGTTAACGGTTGTCAACCCCGTCATCCTGAGGCGCTCGCGAAAGCGAGCCTCGAAGGACGAACGGCCCCGCTGCAGCCGGGCCATCGCCCTTCGAGGCTCGCGTTCCGCGAGCACCTCAGGGTGACGGTTCAAGATTCGAAGCCGCGTCAGACTTGGGACCTGAGAGCCACCACGCGAAGCGCCCTCGCCTGAGCCCCGTCTCGTCTTGATCTTCATCAAACGACTGACGGCAACCACCTGCATTCTGTCGTCGACCTCAGCCAGGACAGGACAACGGCAATGAACAAGACGAGCCCGCAGGCTCGCGCACAAACCAGCCACCAAGCGCCCGGCTTCCTTTGGGGCGTCTCGACCTCGAGCTTCCAGATCGAGGGGGCGGCGCATAGCGAGGGGCGGGGCGACAGCATCTGGGACGTCTATTGCCGCGAGCCGGGGCGCGTCAAAGGCGGCGACACCGGCGACGTCGCCTGCGACCACTACCATCGCTATGCCGAGGACGTCGCCCTGATGCGCGAGCTCGGCGTCGGCGCCTACCGCTTTTCCATCGCCTGGCCGCGGGTCCTGCCGAAGGGCCGCGGCACGCCCAACGCGCCGGGGCTTGCGTTCTACGACCGGCTGATCGATGCGCTGCTTAAAGCCGGCATCGAGCCGTGGATCTGTCTCTATCACTGGGACCTGCCGCAGGCGCTGCACGATCTCGGCGGCTGGCAGAACCGGGACATCGCGGGATGGTTCGCCGACTATGCCGCGCTGGTTGCCCACCGCTATGGCGACCGCGTCAGGCGGTTTGCCACCTTCAACGAGCCCTGCGTCTTCACCCTGTTCGGCTATGGCATGGGCTGGAATGCGCCCGGGATCGCCGACAAGGCCGCGCTGCATCAGGCCATCCATCACGTCAATCTGAGCCATGGGCGTGCCATCGACGTGCTGCGCGCCGTCGTGAAGAACGCATCACTCGGCGCCGTCCACAATCGCCAACCCTGCTTTCCGGCGACGCCGCGCCCCGAGGACGCCGCCGCCGCGCGGCGCTTCTCGCAATACTGGAACGACGCCTTTCCCTCGCCGCAGCATTTCGCCTGCTATCCGCCGGAGCTCGCGGAGGCGATCGAGCCCTACCAGAAGCCGGGCGACCTGGCGCAGATCGCAAGGCCGGTCGACTGGTTCGGACTGAACCACTATTCGCCACATTATATAAAGGCTGAGGCCAACCTGATCGGCGCCAGTTTCGGCGCGCCGCCGGACGACGTGCCGCGCACCCCGATCGGATGGCCGATCGTGCCCGATGCCTTCCGCGACACCCTGCTGGATCTTCACGCCCGCTTTCGCCTGCCGATCTACGTGCTGGAAAACGGTACCGCCGCTGACGACAGGCTGGATGATACCGGCCACATCGAGGATCCCGGGCGGATTGCCTATCTGCACGCCTATATCGATGCGATGCAGGCGGCGATCGCGGCGGGAGCCGATGTCAGGGGCTATTTCGTGTGGTCACTTCTGGACAATTTCGAATGGGCCTCGGGTTACTCGCAACGCTTCGGGCTCACCTACGTTGACTTCAAGACGCAGAGGCGCATTCCCAAAGCATCCGCGCGATGGTATGCCGACCTCATTGCCAGGCAAGGAAGCATGGTTCCAAAGGCATGACGGACAGCCGCACGGCGACAAACGATCGGGTCGTTCTTGCCGACATCGGCGGCACCAATGCACGCTTTGCGCTGATGGACCGCGGCAAGATCGGCCCGGTCCAGCATTTGCGGGTGGCCGATTTCCCCGGCAAGGACGGCGTGTCGGATGCGCTTGCCGCATTCCTGTCCAGCGAGCGAAGCGCGGAACCGCCTGCGCGTGCCGTCTTCGGCGTCGCCGGCCCGATCCAGAACAACCGTGTCGCTTTCACAAACAGTGACTGGGTGGTCGATGGCGCGGAGCTGGGCAAGCGCTTTGGTTTGCCCTGCGTAAAACTGCTCAACGATTTCGAGGCGCTCGGCTGGTCGCTGCCGGCCCTCGAGGCCGCCGATCTCCTCGCCCTCGGCAACCAGCAGCCGTTGCAGGGCGCGCCCAGGCTCGTGATCGGGCCCGGCACGGGCTTCGGCGCGGCCGGTCTTTTCCTGCAAGGACCGGAGCCCGTGGTGGTCGTCACCGAAGCCGGTCACGCCACCCTGCCGGCCACCTCGGATCGCGAGGCCGAGGTGATCGCCGAGCTGCGCCGGCGCATGGGCCATGTTTCGATCGAGCACGTGTTGTCCGGATCGGGCATCGAGAACCTCTATCATGCGCTGGCCGCCGTGGACGGCGCTTCCGTGCCGGGGCGCGATGCCGCCGCAATCACCAAGGCTGCGCTCGACGGCAGCTGTGCCACCTCGCGGGCAACCCTCGACATGTTCTGCAGCCTGCTCGGCAACGTTGCCGGAAATCTGACGCTGACCTTCTGCGCCTGGGGCGGCGTGTTCATTGCCGGCGGCATCGTGCCCCGCTTTGCGGCCCATCTCGCGGCGACCGAATTCCGCACGAAGTTCGAGAGCAAGGGCCGCTACGAGGTCTATCTCCGCAAAGTCCCGACCAGCATCGTCATGACCCCTGACATCAGCTTCATCGGGCTCAAGGCCTACGCCGAGGCAGCGGGCTCCGCGACCGATCCGCGGCACAGCTGACATGACCGACATCGTGACCGTGACGCCCAATCCCGCGGTCGATCTGTCGACCTCGGTGGAACGGATCGTCCCGGTCACCAAGCTCCGCGGCACCTCGCAGCGGCGCGACCCCGGCGGCGGCGGCATCAATGTGGCGCGCGTCATCAAGCGGCTGGGCGGTGAGGTCAGCGCGCTCTATCCGATCGGCGGCGTCACCGGCGAGCTGTTGCGCAGCCTGCTCGATCAGGAAGGCGTGGCGAGCCGCACCTTTGCCATCGCGCAGGAAACCCGCGAGGACTTCTTCGTCAGCGAAATCGCGACCGGCCAGCCCTACCGTTTCATCCTGCCGGGGCCGTGTCTGAGCGAAGGCGAGTGGCAAGAATGCCTCAGGCTGTTGGCCGCGACCGAGCCCTTTCCCCGCTTCGTGGTCGCGAGCGGAAGCCTGCCCGCGGGCGTGCCTGAGGATTTCTATGCAAGGGTCGCGCGAGTCGCGCGCCAGCGCGGCGCCAGGATGATTCTCGACACCTCGGGACGGGCCCTCTCGGCCGCCGTTGCCGACGGCGTCGACCTGATCAAACCCAGCCTGCGCGAGATGCGCGAGCTCACCGCGCAGGAACCCTCAGATGCGAAGGAATGGGAGGACGCCGCGCGAGCGCTGGTCGATCGCGGCAGGGTTGCCGTCGTCGCGCTGACCATGGGTCATCTCGGCGCCGTGCTGGTCAACAAGGAGAAAGTGCTGCGCGCCGAACCGATTGCGGTGAAACCTGTCGGCGCGGTGGGCGCCGGCGACAGCTTCCTGGGCGCGCTGATCTGGCGGCTGGCCGAGGGCCACGATCTCGACGACGCCTTCCGCCAGGCCGTTGCCGCCGGTGCCGCAGCCTTGCTCAATCCCGGCACCGGGCTTTGCCGGCCCGCCGACGTCGAGCGGCTGGCGCAACAGGTGGTGCTTACAGCGGCTTGACCGATTCGACCGCAGCCGTGATCTGCTGGGCTTCCGCGTGCGGCACCACGTGATTGAGCCGGTCGAGCGACAGCAGGAGGCCCCCGACCCGCTCCAGCGACGAAACCCAGTCGGCGATGCGGCCCCAATTGTCGACCAGCCAGTTGAACGAGCCTTGCACCAGGGTGAAGGCCGCAGCCGCTTGCGTCAGTTCGCCGAGCGTCATGGTGCCGGACAGGAATTGGGGGGCACAGAGCACGAGCCCGATCACCGGCGCGAGCAGCGTGTTGCCTTGCGTCACCAGCGTGGTGCCCATCAATTGCCAGCAGATCCGGCGCCATTGCCGAATGGTGTTCTGCAGCGCCTGCCAGATGCCGAGCTTGACGTCCCGCTCCGGCATGTTCGGGGCCACGCCTTCGCCGATGTCGCGCAACGCGTGCGCGGCCGCAATCAATTCCGCCTCGGCCTGGTTCTTGATCTGCACCAGCCGGGTCAGCGGCGCGCCCACCCAGATCATCGCCATCGTGACCACTCCGGAATAGACCGCCACGCTGATCACGAGATAGCCGGGAATCCAGAGCTCCTGCCTGCCGAGGACGAGCGTGACATCGCCGCCGACGCTCCACAGCACCCGGATGAAGATGATGGCCGTCAGTATCGAGGACACCAGCCCGAGCGCGAAGTCGATCGGCGCATCGGTGGCAATCCGCACGTCCTCCGTGATGCGATATTCGGGAATCTGCTGCTCGCTTTGCACCGCCGCCAGTCGGGCGTAGCGATCGTTGTCGATCCAGTATTCGATGATTTTGGACGACAGCCATTTCCGCCAGTTCCGCTGCACCGTCATGCGCCCCCAGACCGACGCAATTGCCAGCGCGACGCTGACGCCGCACAAGGGGATCAAGAGCAGCGCCTGGCTCTTCAATCGGCTGTGGTCTCGGCTCTCCAGCGCGTTGAAGAAGTCGCGGTTCCAGTAATTGAAGCGGAACTGCACATAGAGCTGCATCACGACGACGGCCACCAGGAACGCGCACAACAGCCAGACGCGCCAGGCTCGCGGCCCGCGCCAGTAGCCGGACGCGCTCGCCCAGAAGCGGGACCAGGCTTGATGGGGATCGTCTTCGGACATCATTCGGATCGACAGCTAAAAGCCTATCATCGCCGCGCCCTTGATCTTTCGCAAAGCCCGCCCGCGCAGGCCGGACAAAGTGTCCACACATTCGGTCCGCCCGTCATCGCAACGCTGCAGCGCGGGAGAAAACCATGGATACCTCCTACACCCGTTGGTTCAAGGATATCCGGCTTGAGGACGTGCCTCTGGTCGGCGGCAAGACTGCATCCCTCGGCGAGCTTTATTCGGTGCTGTCCTCGCAAGGCGTCAGGGTCCCCGACGGCTTTGCGCTGACGGCCCAGGCCTATCGCGACGCCCTGACGGAGGCCGGCGCCTGGGACGGACTGCGCGCCCTGCTGGCCGGCATCGACAAGCAGCGCATTGCCGATCTCGAAAGGCGGGCGGCGGAAGCGCGCGCCATGGTCTATGCGGCGACCGACAACGAGACATTGCGCGGCGAGGTCGAGGCGGCCTATCGGCAGCTGGAAGCGGACTATGGCGCGAATGTCGCCGTGGCCGTACGAAGCTCCGCGACCGCGGAGGATCTGCCGACTGCGAGCTTTGCCGGGCAGCACGAAAGCTTCCTCAACATCCGCGGCCCCCGTGAGCTCATGACCGCCTGCCGGCGCTGCTTTGCCTCGCTGTTCACCACCCGCGCGATCAGCTATCGCATCGACAACGGCTTCGATCATTTCAAGGTGGCGCTGTCGGTCGCCATCATGAAGATGGTCCGCTCCGACCTCGCGGCAAGCGGCGTGATCTTCACCCTCGACACCGAAAGCGGTTTTCGCGACGTGGTGTTCGTGACCGGCTCCTACGGGCTCGGCGAAAACATCGTCCAGGGCACCGTCGATCCCGACGAATTCTATGTGCACAAGCCTACGTTCAACGCCGGCTTCCGGGCCGTGCTGTCGCGGCGGCTGGGCGCCAAGGACAAGCGGATGGTCTATGCGCAGGGACACAAGACCACCCACAACGTGGCGACCTCGGCGGCCGATCGAAAGAGCTTCTGCATCGGCGATGGCGACGTGCTCGAGCTCGCCCACAGCGCCATCGTCGTGGAAAATCACTATTCGAAAAAGGCAGGCCGTCCGACGCCGATGGACGTGGAATGGGCCAAGGACGGCAAGGACGGCGCGCTCTACATCATCCAGGCGCGCCCCGAGACGGCGGCATCGCGCCGCAGCGCCGAGGCGCTGGAAACCTATCGGCTGACGTCGGCAGGCAAAACCATCGCCACCGGTCGCGCCGTCGGCGAGAAGATCGCCGCGGGCAAGGTGCGCCTGATCAGGAACGAGGGCGAGCTCGGGGCGTTCCGGCCCGGCGAAGTCCTGGTCGCGTCGGCAACCAGTCCGGACTGGGAGCCGGTGATGAAGCTCGCATCCGCGATCATCACCGACCATGGCGGCCGAACCTGCCATGCCGCCATCATCGCCCGCGAGCTCGGCGTGCCGGCGGTGGTCGGCACCGGCGACTTCACGCAGAAAGCCAGGAGCGGCAAGTCCGTCACGGTGTCCTGCGCGGAAGGCGATATCGGCCATGTCTATGAAGGCGCGCTGCCGTTCGATGTCGAGCGGATCGCAACCGACAAGCTCGCGCGGCCACATACGGAGATCATGGTCAATCTCGGCAATCCGGAGATCGCGTTCAAGACGGCGATGGCGCCGAACGACGGCGTCGGGCTGGCGCGAATGGAGTTCATCATCAGCCAGCACATCGGCATCCATCCGATGGCGCTGGCGGAGCCAGGCAACGTCAAGTCCGCGCGCGACCGCCGCACCATCAAGGCGCTCACCGAGGCGTACAAGCAACCAGCGGATTTCTTCGTCGAGCGCCTTGCCGAAGGCGTCGGCACCATTGCCGCCGCGTTCCATCCGCGGCCGGTGATCGTGCGGCTGTCCGACTTCAAGACCAACGAATATGCCAGCCTGATCGCGGGCGCCGATTTCGAGCCGAAGGAGGAAAACCCGATGCTCGGCTTCCGCGGCGCCGCGCGCTACGCCCATCCGGCCTATGCGGCGGGCTTCGCGCTGGAATGCGCGGCGCTGCGGCACGTGCGCCAGACCATGGGGCTGACCAACCTGAAGATCATGATCCCGTTCTGCCGCCGTCTCGAGGAGGCCCGCAAGGTGCTGGACGCGATGGCCGCGCAAGGCCTCAAGCGCGGTGACCGGGGGCTCGAGATCTTCATGATGTGCGAGATCCCCAACAACGTCATCCTGATCGACCAGTTCGCCAAGCTGTTCGACGGCTTCTCGATCGGCTCCAACGACCTGACCCAGCTCACCCTCGGCGTCGACCGTGACTCCGACATCGTCGCGTTCGACTTCGACGAGCGCGATCCCGGGATGCTGCAGATGCTGTCGATGGCGGTGACCGGAGCGAGGCGCAATCATCGCCATGTCGGCATTTGCGGCGAGGCGCCGGCGAACTATCCGGAAATCGCGCGCTTCCTGACCGGTCTCGGCATCGACTCGATCAGTGTCAATCCGTCGAGCGTGCTGCGGACGATGCAGATCGTCCATCAGGCGGAGCAGGAAACGGTCAGCGCCGCGGCGGCCGCGAGCTAGCGCACGCGGTGCACCTCTCCGATCGAGAGAGGTGTAGCTCGCAGCAGCCACCTCGACCTGGTCTCATCACGTTCCGGCTCGCTGCTGGATCTAGCCACGCTTGGCTTTATCTAGCCACCCTTGGCTTTCTGCGCGTGCAGCTCCTTGAGCGATTCCCGGACGTCGTCATCTTCCAGGGCATCCTGGATCCGGCGCTCTTCGACGCTCGGCTGGCCCTTGTGCCCGGGCGTGCCCCTGCTGGTCGGCGCGGGTTGCGCGGCAACCACCTTGTCCTGTTCGTCGGCCATGACTTGTCCTTCATGTCAGCTGGATTGGAAGCGTCGCGGGAAAGCATGCTTGATCGAGGACTGAACACGTTGAGCGAAATCAAGCCGCTTCCGCGCCTGTGTCACGGCCCGCGCCCGGGGTATCGTCACCGAAACTTGAACGCCGCATGCTCGCGGGGGCGCGGCGAGAATTTGCGTTAGGTCAACTGCTTGGCCATGCGGCATCGCAGTATCGCGCCCGAAAATCCGGAATGTGAAGGCGCAACCGATGCAGGATCAAAAAGAACCACTGTCAGAAGGCACGCAGGCGTTGCCGCCCTCGGGATCGCCGTCGCTTGTGCCCGAAAGCGTGAGCCTGCCGGTCCCGGTGCACAGCAATGGCGCAAAACGGCGCTTGCGGCGGACGGCCGCGATCATCATGGTCGTGCTGCTCGCCGGCGGCGGCGCCGGTTACTACGCCTGGAAGGTCGCGCATCCGGGCTTGCCGCTGGGCATCAGCGTCGGCAACGGGCGCATCGAGGCCGACGAGATCGACATCGCCACCAAATATGCCGGCCGCGTCGCCGAACTTCTTGCCGATATCGGCGACATGGTCGCGCCCGGCCAGGTCGTGGCGCGCATGGACACCCGCGACATCGAGCAGTCGCTGTCCAAATCGGAAGCGCAGGCCCGACAGGCGCAGCGCGCGATCGACGAGGCGCAGGCCAATCTGATCCAGCAGCAAACCCAGCGGACGCTCGCCCAGCAGGAGATGGAGCGCACCGCGCAGCTCCTGAAGAACGGCTGGACCACCCAGGAAATCGCCGACCAGCGCAAGCAGGCGCTTGACGGCGCGGTCGCGGCCTACAACGCCGCCCAGGCCCGGGTCGAGGTCGCCCAGCACGCGCTGGAAGCGGCCCAGCACGATGCCGGCTTCTACAAGGTGCAGATCGCCGACAACACGCTGGTCGCGCCCAAGGAGGGTCGTATCCAGTACCGCCTCGCCAATGTCGGAGAAGTGCTCGCGGCCGGCGGCAAGGTCTTCACCATGCTCGACTTCTCCTACGTCTATATGGACGTCTATCTGCCGACCGAGGAAGCCGGCAAGGTGAAGGTCGGTGCGGACGCCCGCATCGTTCTCGACGCCTATCCCGATCATCCGATTCCCGCCAAGGTCTCCTTCGTCGCGAGCCAGGCGCAGTTCACGCCGAAAACCGTGGAGACCAAGACCGAGCGCGACAAGCTGATGTTCCGCATTCGCGTGCGCATCGACCAGGAGCGCCTCGCCAAGCATGCCGATGCCATCAGGAGCGGGCTGCCCGGTATCGCCTATGTGCGCTGGAATCCGACCCTGGCGTGGCCGAGCAATCTGGAAGGCACGCCATGAGCGGCCGCCAAGATGCGGTCGCGATCATCAGGGAACTCACCCATCGTTACGGCTCCGTCACCGCCCTCGATTGCATCTCGACCGAGCTGCCGGCGGGCCGGCTGATCGGCCTGATCGGCCCTGACGGCGTCGGCAAATCCTCGCTGCTATCGATCCTGGCCGGCGCCCGCGCGATCCAGGACGGCGCAGTGCTGGTGCTCGGCACCGATATTGCCAATGACGCGGCCCGCGCGCGGATCTGCCCGCGCATCGCCTATATGCCGCAGGGCCTCGGCAAGAACCTGTATCCCGACCTCAGCGTGCGGGAGAACATCGAGTTCTTCGCCCGCCTGTTCGGACAGGCGCGTGCCGAGCGCGACTGGCGCATCCGCGAGCTGCTGGACAGCACGGGTCTCTCCCCCTTCGCCGACCGTCCGGCGAAAAAGCTCTCCGGCGGCATGCGGCAGAAGCTCGGACTGTGCTGCTCGCTCATCCACGATCCCGATCTTCTGATACTCGACGAGCCCACCACCGGCGTCGATCCGCTGTCGCGGCGGCAGTTCTGGGACCTGATCGATCGGCTGCGCGCGCGCCGGGACGGCATGAGCGTGATCGTGGCGACCGCCTATATGGAGGAAGCGCAACGCTTCGACTGGCTGCTCGCCATGAACGACGGCAAGATCCTGGCGACCGGTTCGCCCGCCGATCTGAAGCGGCAGACCGCGACCACGTCGATCGAGGACGCCTTCATTGCGCTTCTGCCGCAGCGGGCGCGCACCACGTCGACAAAGGCTGGCGGGCCGCCGCTCGACGGCCATGCGCCGGCGGTGATCGTCGCCAAGGACCTGACCTGCCGGTTCGGCGATTTTACCGCGGTCGATCGCGTCAGCTTCACCATCCGCCAGGGCGAGATCTTCGGCTTCGTCGGCTCGAACGGCTGCGGCAAGACGACGACCATGAAAATGCTGACCGGGTTGTTGCCGCCGACCGAGGGCGAGGCGCTGATCTTCGGCGAAACCCTGCGCGCCGGCGATCTCGACGCCCGCCGCCGCGTCGGCTACATGTCGCAATCCTTCTCGCTCTATGGCGAGCTCACCGTTCGCCAGAATCTCTGGCTGCACGCCCGGCTGTTTCATCTGCCGTCGGACTTCGCCGAAACGCGCATCGATGAGCTGGTCGGAAAATGCGACCTCGCCGACTATCTCGACGATCTCGCCTCGGCCCTGCCGCTCGGCATCCGCCAGCGGCTGTCGCTTGCGGTTGCCGTCGTGCACAAGCCGGATCTGCTGATCCTGGACGAGCCGACCTCCGGCGTCGACCCCGTGGCGCGCGACCAGTTCTGGGAGCTTCTGATCGACCTCTCGCGCAACCAGGGCATGACCATCTTCGTCTCCACCCATTTCATGAACGAGGCCGCGCGCTGCGACCGCCTGTCGCTGATGCATGAAGGGCGCGTGCTCGCGACCGACACGCCCGGCGGATTGGTCAAGGCCAGGGATGCCGCGAATCTGGAGGACGCCTTCATCAGCTTCCTCGAACAGGAGAAGCCGGGGGGCCTGGCAACGGTCACGATCGATCAAGCGGCGCAGCCTGCAGCGGCCGGCAGCGAGCTCGGTATGCGCCAAGCCCGCCGGGCCTTCTTCAGCCCGCAGCGGCTGTTCGCCTACACCATCCGCGAGGGGCTGGAACTGCTCCGCGATCCGATCCGGCTGATGTTCGCCCTGTTCGGCACCACGCTGCTGATGATCGTGTTCGGCTTCGGTATCTCCACCGACGTCAACAACCTGACCTTCGCCGTGCTCGACCGCGACCAGACCCCGGAAAGCCGCGCCTATCTCGAGGAGCTCAGGGGCTCGCGCTATTTCGTGGAGAAGGCACCGCTGGCCGATTACGCCGATCTCGAACGCCGCATGAAGAACGGCGACATCTCGGCCTCGATCGAGATCCCGCCGAATTTCGGCACCGACATCAAGCGCGGCCGCCCCGCTTTCGTGTCCGCCTGGATCGATGGCGCGATGCCGTACCGGGCCTCGACCATTCGCGGCTACCTGCAGGGCATGCATCAGCTTTATCTCGCCGACCCCGTCGTGAAGACGACGCAGGCACAGGCGGCACCGCCCGCCGATATCGAGATCCGGTTCAAATACAACCAGGATTTCGACAGCATCTACGCCATGGTGCCCTCGACGATCGCGATGATGCTGGCGCTTTTTCCGGCAATCCTGATGGCGCTTGCGGTGGTTCGCGAAAAGGAGCTCGGCTCGATCACCAATCTTTATGTCACGCCGGTGACGCGGCTGGAATTCCTGCTCGGCAAGCAACTGCCCTATGTCGCCGTCGCACTGATCAATTTCGCCGTGATGTTTATGATGGCGATCTTCGTGTTCGACGTGCCGTTGAAGGGCAGCTTCCTGGCCCTGCTCGCCGGCACGCTGATCTATGTCTTCACCACCACCGGCTATGGCATGCTGATCTCGACCTTCTGCTCCACCCAGATCGCCGCCCTGTTCGGCACCGCCATTCTCACCATCCTGCCGGCCCAGCAATTCTCCGGCATGATGGTGCCGGTGTCCTCGCTTTCGGGCACGGCGCAGATCATCGGCCTGCTGTTTCCCATGACTTATTACCGACCGGTCAGCGTCGGCACTTTCACCAAGGGGCTCGGCTTTGCCGATCTCGGGTCCTCGATCCTGCTGCTCAGCCTGTTCATCCCCGCGCTGACCGCAATCAGCCTGTTGTTGCTTCCCAAGCAGGAGACGTGACGGGCCATGCGTTCGCTGTCCAACATCTTCTGGCTCGGCACCAAGGAGCTGCGCGGCTTCTTCAAGGACTGGGTGCTGCTCGGCCTCGTGATCTATTCCTTTTCGCTGGCCGTGATCAGCCAGGCCCAGAGCAATTCGCAGGAGCTCTACCATGCCTCGATTGCGATCGTGGACGAGGACCAGTCGGAGCTGTCGCGGCGGATCGGCCATGCGTTTCTCTTGCCCTTCTTCAAGCCGCCGCAGATGGTTGCGCAGCAAGATGTCGAGCACCTGATGAATGCCGGCAAATACACCTTCGTCCTCGACATCCCCCCGAACTTCCAGCGCGACGTCGAGGCGGGGCGCCAGCCGGGCCTGCAGGTCAATGTCGACGCGACCGCCATGGTCCAGGCCGGCCTCGGCTCGTCCTATTCCGAGGAGATCATCAACACCGAGATCGCCGAATTCCTGTCGCGCTCGGAAAAGGTGCCGCTGTCGCCGGTCAATCTCGCGGTCAGGATCGCGTTCAACCCCAACGTGATGACCGCCTGGTTCTCGAGCGTGATGGGCATCATATCGAGCGTCACCATGCTTGCGATCATCCTCGCCGGTGCCGCCCTGGTGCGCGAGCGCGAGCACGGCACCATGGACCATCTGCTGGTGATGCCGCTCAGCCCCTTCGAGATCGCGATGTCGAAGATCTGGGCCAATGCTCTCGTCATCACGGTGGCCGTCGGCCTCTCGCTCTACCTCGTGGTCCGCATGCTGCTGAAGGTCCCGATCGCCGGCTCGATCCCGCTGTTCATGATCGGCGCCGTGCTCTATCTGTTTTTCGCGACGGCGCTCGGGCTGTTCCTGGGCACGGTGGCACGCTCGATGCCGCAGCTCGGCCTGCTCTATATGCTGGTCGCCGTTCCCATGAACATCCTGTCCGGCAATGCGACGCCGCTGGAGAGCATGCCGACCTGGCTTGCCACCATCATGCAGATCTCGCCCTCGACCCACTTCGTCTCGTTCGCGCAGTCGATCCTGTATCGCGGGGCCGGCCTTGACGTGGTCTGGCCGCAATTCGCCGCCGTCGGCGCCATCGCCGCACTGTTTCTGATGCTTTCGCTGCTGCGCTTCCGCTCGGCGCTGAGCTGACAATTCATCGCAGCTATCCCGAGCGAGAACCATCGCACGATTTTCGATCTTTTGAAGCGACTGGAGGCTAAAAATGCGTACGACCATCTTCATCGCGGCACTCGCTGCCGCACTGTCTTTTTCATTGGCGACCGAAGCCTCTGCGGCCCAAGCCGCCGACCCGTTCCCGACATTCGACATCGCCAAGAACTGCAAGGCGGAGGTTTCCGAAAACTCGGGCATCGGGGAAACGCTCGAATCCTGCACGCGCGACGAGGAGCAGGCCCGGCAGGAATTGATGCCGCAATGGGATCACTACACCAAGGAGGACAGGAGAACCTGTGTCCGCGAAACCGGACTCGACGGCTCGCCGAGCTATGTCGAGCTGCAGACCTGCCTCGAGATCGCCGACGACAAGCCGCGCCTCAAGGATAAGAAATAGTCCGTCGTTGATCGGCATCAACAAGCGTCGCCGATGCGGGCGGTATGCTTGTTATGTCAGGCAACAATCAGGAGGACCAGTCATGGCGGAAACTCCAACCAAGCTAGCCGTCAAGGGCGGAGCGCCCTCGACCACGGAACCGTCCAAGGTCGCCGAGTGGCGGCCGTTCGACAGCCTGCGCGGCCAGGTGGACCGGCTGCTCCGGGATTTCGAGCGCGGGTTCCTGCAAACACCCTTCTATCGCGACGTCGACAATTTCCTGCACCGTGATGTCGGCCTCGCGGTCACGCCCGCGATCGACATTGTCGAAAAGGACAATGCCTTCGAAGTCACGGCCGAACTGCCCGGGCTTGATGCCAACAACATCGATCTTCAGCTTGCCGACGGCGTGCTGATGATCAAGGGCGAGAAGACGGAAGAGAAGCAGGAGACGGCCAAGGACCGCTACGTGTCCGAACGCCGCTACGGTTCCTTCCGCCGCACGCTGCGGGTTCCCGAAAGCGTCGACCCCGACAAGATCGAGGCCAGCTACAAGAGCGGCGTGCTCACCATCACGCTGCCGAAGTCCGCGGAAGCCAAGGACAAGCAGAAGACCATTCCGATCAAGGCAGCCTGAAGCACCTCGCGATCGGTTAGAGCGGTGCGGCCCCGCCGGCTTTGCCGGGCGGGGCTGTGTTGTTTAGGAAAACCCGGTCAATGCACCGCGCTCAACCGCTCAATGGCGATTGTCGCCAGCAATTCGCGGATGGTTCCCAGGGGAATCGCAAAGCCGAAGCCGGCGCCATCGCTGTCGCCGGCGCGGGCGACCATGATCCCGACGAGCTCGCCGCGCAGATTGAGCAGCGGTCCACCCGAATTGCCGCGCTCGATCAGGGCGTCGGTGACGACGAGATCGCTGTTATCGATGCCGGGACACGAGCGATGCAACGCGCTGACGATGCCGAAGGTCGTGGTCTGTCCGCCGCCCAGCGGGTTGCCAAGCGCGAGCACGAAGTCGCCGACCTCGACGCCTTTGGCATCGCCAAGGCCGACTGCGGTAAGATCGGAGGGCGTGATCCTGAGCACGGCCAGATCGTCATGGTCGGAATGCGCGACCATCGTCGCATCGAAATGACGACCGTCGGCAAGCGCAACGCTGATCGCCTCGGCATTCTCAACGACATGGTTGCTGGTCATGATCAGGCCGAGGCGGGCGTTGACGATCACCCCGGCGCCGGCGACCTGCAATTCCTGCGGCAGCGGCGCATCGGGGAAACCCGCACCGGGATCGATGGCGAACCAGCCGGGGGGGCGCCGTGAGCTGGTCACCGCGACCACCGCCGGCGCAACACGCTTGACCAGCGGTGCAAGGCTCGGCAGCGCGGCCTCGGCAAACGCGGCGGCCCCTTCGGCGGCGTGCAGCGGCCGGCTCGCCGGCAGCACGAGAACCGTGCTCAACAGCAGCGCCGCGCAGATGTGCGCGGCTCGCCTCCTTGAATGATGAGCTGTCGAAGCCATGTCGGACCACTCGCTGGCCGTAACGCTAGGCGGAGCAGGAGACCGACGGGTTGAGGCAGGTCAACTCGTCGGCCGGTCCGGGCAAGCCGTGCAAAGAGGCGCCTGCGCGCTTGATGCAAGTCAACATCATTTTCGTCTCAGCGGCGAATATGATGCAACGCATCCCGCGGAGAATTGAGCACATGATCAAGGACATTCTGGTGCTGGTGCCGACGGAGCGCCCCGGGCGCCCGGTGATCGACGCCTCGATTTCGCTGGCCGCGACATTCGGCGCCCATCTCGACGCCGTGGCAGCCGGCTACATCTCGTCGAGCACGGCCTATGTCATGGACGGCGCGGCCGGCGCCGCGGTCGCGAGCGTCTTCGAGATGGAGCAGGAACGCGCCACCCAGCGCGCCACGGCGGCGCTGGAGATTTTCGAAACCGAGGCGCGCAATGCCGGCATCAAATATGCGTGCCATCCGATGCAATCCGTGCCGGCCGAGGCGGCGGACGCGATCGGCGCGGCCGCGCGCCTCTACGATCTCTCGGTCGTGCTGCAGCCGATGTCGGAATACGAGACCTTCGACAACACGCTGCCCAAGGAAATCATGTTCCGCTCCGGCGGACCCGTGCTGTTCGTGCCGCATATCTTCCGCGGCGCCTTCAGGGCCAAGCGCATCGGCATCTGCTGGGACGGCAGCCGGCTTGCCGCACGCGCGCTGCGCGACGCCCGGCCGTTCCTGGAACAGGCCGACGCGCTGGTGGCGATCTCGATCAACGGGGCCGACAACGTGCCGGCCGATGCCTCGACCGACAGGCTCGCCCAGCATCTTGCCCGCGCGGGCCTGCCGATCAAGTCCGTCGATCTCACGGCAAGCCGCAGCGAGATCCAGCCGGCCATCCTGTCGCTGGCGGCCGATGAGAGCCTGGACATGCTGGTGATGGGCGGCTACGGCCATTCGCGGCTGCAGGAAGGACTGCTCGGCGGCGTCACCCGCGCCATGCTGCAGGCCATGACGGTACCGACCCTGATGACGCATTGAGGCGGGGCTCGTTAGGTCTGCGGCCTCCGCCTTCTCTTCATTCGACCCTCGCATGACATGCGCGATCGGGGACGGTCTATCCGCGTCGACAGTGATCGTGTTGGGAGACTGTCACCCCACCCCGGTCCGCATTCCGCTTCGCTTCATGCGAACCGACCCGCCCCCTCCAGGAGCGGGTGAAGAAGCGGTCACGGCCTACTTCTTCTGCTCGGCTTTCAACGCCTCGAAATAGGCGACGATGTCGTCGATCTGATTGTCGTTCAGCCGCGGATTGGGCATGGCCTGGCCCGGGCCGACGCGGCGGTGTTCGGAGCCGAGCAACTGGCGCAGGGTTGCTTCGGTGAAGGAGGGCCGGCGCGCCAGCTCCACGAAGCTCGGTGCCGAGAAGCTCATTCCGAGCGGCGCGTTCGGCTTGTCCGGAACGACATGACAGACGCCGCAGACGTTGTAAGCGAGCTTGCGGCCCTCGGTGAGCTGATCGGCGAAGTCCTGGTCGGTGAAGGGGGAGGCGGCCGGAACCTGCACGGTGACAAAGCCGCGGCCGGCTGCGCGGTGGCAGGCATTGCAGCCATTGGTCAGCTCCGAATAGGTCCTGGTGAACGCCGAGGAATCCTTGCTGTCGATGGCAGCACGCAAGGCGGTGACCTGCCTTGCGGTGTCGTCCGGTGCGGTGCCGGCCGGCATGCGCCTGGCGGCCTCATCGAGACCGGAGGCGAGCTGATCCAGCTCATAGGCAGCAAGCTTCCAGTTGCCGAGCTTGCCGGCAAACCACAATTTGATGTGGCGAAACTGGGTCGCAGTCATCTGCGCCGACAGAGACGCATCGGCCCGCGCGGCCGTCTCGGCCGGCTGCTGTGCCTGAGCCGCGTCCGGCCAGGCCAGCGGCAGCAGCAGGGGAAGGAGTATCGCGATGAAGGGGGCGCGCACGCGGTTCGATCCTGTCCTCGGTCGAGATCAGGCAAGCAGAAACGCCAGCTCCACCGCTTGACATTGATCAAGCGGCCGCGCCGGCCGGCAGCTGCGGGCAAACAATCAACGACGACGGCGCGACGCAGTCCATGAATCGCGCCTACGCCTGGAACGCCGAGCTGCCGAACCACGCGCCGGCAGCGTCGATGACGGCGTTGACGTCGATCAACATGCGCGCGCCGTCGCGGCCTAGCCTGCCTGCAAACTTCAGGAGAATGATCCCATGCTCGCGCACCAGATCATGTCGCGCCACGTGGTCACGGTGGGCGTCGATGCTTCCGTGGCTGACGCCATCGCCATCATGCTTGGACATCACGTCAGCGGGCTGCCGGTGGTCGATGCCGCCGGCCGGCTGGTCGGAATCGTCTCGGAAGGCGACTTCCTCCACAGGGCGGAAATCGACACCGAGCGCAAGCGCGGGCGCTGGCTGAGCTTCTTCGCCGGCACCGACCGCCTCGCGCTCGACTTCGCGCGTTCGCATGGCCGCAGGGTCGGCGAGGTCATGACCCGGAATCCACTCACGATCGGCGAGGACACGCCGCTAGCCGACATCGTCGACATCATGGAGACGCACAAGGTGAAGCGGCTTCCGGTCATGCGCGGCGATAGCCTTGTCGGCATGGTCACCCGCACCGACTTCCTGCCTGCCGTGGCGCGGCTTGCGCGCCGCACCGTGAGCAAAGGCGCCGCGCCCGACGACGACCGCATCCGCGAGCTCGTCATCGCCGCCATGGCGGACGCGCCCTGGCGTCCCTGTGCGATGAACGTCGATGTTCAGGACGGCATCGTCAGCCTGAGGGGCAGCGTCAGAAGCGACAAGGCCCGCCAGGCCGCGATCGTCGCGGCGGAGAACGTGCCGGGGGTGAGCAAGGTCAAGGACGATCTCACCATCTACCCCGCACCGGAAGACGAGTATGGCGGCGGCGATTTCGCCTCGCTGCCGGAGGAAACCTCCACCGTCGACGACCAGCCGCTGTAAGGCCGCGATCCGGGCAGCTTGTCCGCCAAGGTCGCGACGATTGCGGCACGCAGCGATGCCGGCGTGGCGGCAAGCGCGCGACCGCCATCATGCAGGCAGACCGGCAGGGCCGGCTCGGCAAGCGGCGGCAGGCCGTCGAGCACGCGCAGCGTCGCCGGCAAGCCGACCGCCGTTCGCAAGGTGATGCCGAGGCCGGCTTCGACCGCGGCCCAGAGTCCGTGCAGGCTCGGACTCGTGAACGCGATCCGCCAGGCAAGGCCGGCTTTGTCCAGTGCGGCCATCGCACGCTGACGGAAGAAGCACGGCGCCTCATAGACTGCGAGTGGGATCGGCTCGCCCTCCGCCCATGTCGCGTTCGCCGAGGCCGCCCCGATCCATTGCAGCGGCAATGTCGCGAGCATCCGTGCATCGCTGCGCGTGCCGCTGCCGATGGCCAGCACGAGATCGAGCTCGTCCTTGTCCAGCATCCCGAGCAGCCGCCGATTGCGATCGACCACCGCCTCGATCCGCACCGAGGGATGCGTTCGCTTGAACCGCCCAAGCGCCGCAGGCAGCCAGGTTTCGGCGAAATCGGCCGGCAGCCCGAAGCGCACGAGACCTTCCACCGCACGGCCGCGAAGGGCGGCCACCGCCTCGTCGTTGAGATCGAGAATGCGACGTGCATAGGCGAGCACGACCTCGCCGGCATCGGTCAGCACCATGTGGCGGCCCTGCTTCTGGAACAGCGGCTCGCCGACCTGCTCTTCGAGCTTGCGCAATTGCTGGCTGACCGCCGATTGCGAGCGGCCGATATGGTGGGCAGCGCGGTTGAAGCTGCCGAGCTGCTGCGCCACCACCAGCGTGCGCAGCACGTCCATGTCCAGGTTGACGGGGATCATTGTTCAGTTTTTCAAAAGTTCGAGATCAGAATTATCGCATTTTCTTATGTGTCCATAGCTCTATTTTGGCCGGCGCTCACTTCACCCTGCAGAAAGCTTGTTCATGAAGGTCGCCCCATCCTCAAAGACACTCGCCATCGCAGCCGTCGCAGGCCTGCTCGCAACCACATCCCTGCGCGCCGATTCGGCCGCCTCGCCGCTCGCCGGCACCTGGACGCTGGTCGCGGCCGACGTCATTCACGCCGACGGATCGCGCACCCGCGATTACGGCGCGGCGCCCAAAGGCATGCTGCTGATCGACGGCGAAGGCCACTATTCGCTGCAGATATTCAGGGCGGAGCGGCCGCGCTTTGCCAGCGGCGACAAGGCCACCGGCACCGGGGCCGAGTTCAAGGCAGCCGTGCTCGGCTCCAGCACGCATTTTGGCGAGATCAGCGTCGACCAGGCGGCCGGCACGCTCACCTTCAAGATCGACGCGGCCTCGTTTCCGAACTGGGAGGGCGCCGCACAAACCCGCCGCTATGAACTGACCGGCGACGAGCTCAGCTATCGCGTGCCGCCACGGCCGAACGGCGACGTCCCGATCTCGGTCTGGCGACGCATGAGGTGAGCGGCCGATGCGCATCGTGGAGATCCGGGAGCGCAGCATCGCCGTCTCCCGCTATGCCGATCCCGCGATGCCCTCCGGCGGCCTCACGACCAGCCTGGTTGCCGTCGTCACCGATGTCATGCGCGAAGGCTCGCCCGTGGTGGGTTACGGCTTCGCCTCGGTCGGCCGCTTTGCGCAAGGCGGCCTGATCCGCGAGCGCTTCGCGCCGCGGCTGTTGAACGCAGCCCCGGCTGCGCTGCTCGACAATGCCGGCACCAATCTCGATCCATGTCGCGCCTGGCGCGCGATGATGCGCGGCGAGAAGCCGGGCGGCCATGGCGAGCGCTGTGTCGCCGTCGGCACGCTCGACATGGCGATCTGGGACGCCGCCGCGAAGATCGCCCGCATGCCGTTGCACCGGCTTCTCGCCGAGCGTCTCGGCAACGACGCACCGCCGAGGCGGGTGCGCGTCTATGCCGGCGGCGGCTATTCCTATCCGCAGGCCGACCTTGCGCGGCTGAAGGACGAAATCCGCGCCTTTGTCGATCTCGGCTTCACCCATGCCAAGATCAAGATCGGCAGTGCGCCGCTCGATGAGGACCTGCGGCGGATCGACACTGCGGCCGCGGAGCTCACGGCGCCTTCGCATCTTGCCGTGGACGCGATGAACGCTTACGGCCGCGAGCAGGCCCCGGCTGCGGCGCGTGAGCTCGGCGCCCTCGGCCTCTGGTGGTTCGAGGACATCTGCGATCCGCTCGATTTCGACACATTGTCCGAGGTCGCCAGCGCCTATCCACACCCGATCGCCGCCGGCGAAGCCCTGTTCTCGCTTGCCGAAGCAAAACTGCTCGACCGGCACGGCGGATTGCGGCCGACGCAGGACATCCTGCTGTTCGACCCCGTGCATTGCTACGGGCTCACGCATTACATCGAGATTGTCAGCCACCTCACCGCCCAAGGCTGGCCCCGCACCGCCTTCTGGCCACATGGCGGCCACCTGTTCTCCCTGCATGTTGTCGCCGCGCTCGGCGTCGGCGGCGCCGAGATCAATCCGCTCGGCTTCAAGCCGTTTCGTGGACTGGCCTCGGGGATGGAGATCGCCGATGGCTTCGTCAGCCTGCCGGATGCGCCCGGCATCGGCTTCGAGCTGCACGACGAAGCGTGGCAGGCGTTTGCCCAGACGTAATCAGGGGCCGATCGAGTGTGCTCACGCCTGCCGCGGCAGCGGCGCGCGCTGGGCATGGCGGAACAGGTTGTCCGGATCGTCGTGCTGCTTCACCGCGATCAGCCGCGGAAGATTGTCGCCCCAATAGGCGGTGGCATCATCGGCGGGCTCGAGGTCGCAAACCGGCTGCGCTGAAAGTCGATCCTCCGGGCGGAAGGTGCGGCGTTTGCCAAAGGAAAATTGGCGATCCCGGCATGACTCGAACATGCGACCTACGGTTTAGGAAACCGCCGCTCTATCCAGCTGAGCTACGGGACCGCGCAGCGCCCTTGGCGCTGGGTATGCTCCATAGCAGAGCGCGGCGCGAACCGGAAGCCTCAAGGACGGCTGGAATTTCGCCCCGATGTGGGGACGGACGGACACGCGGCGGTCACGAAGTCCGCGCGCATCAGAGATTTTCCGCATGCCGCGCCGCCAACAAGATGGCGGCCATCACCGCTCCGCAACCGGACATGCCGGCCATCGACAGCGCCCATGAGGCATAGAGGCGGTGGCCGATCAGGGCGCCGGAGACCAGGGGCGCGGCGATGTTGGCGACCGACATCAATGATTGATTGAAGCCCATGATCATGCCCTGGCGGTTGACCGCCGCGCTGCGCGACAATTCAAACGTCAGCGTGGCGCGGGTGAACATGAAGCCGACGATGACCAGGGTGAGAAAGACAGCGAGCAGGCCGATGCCGTCCACCATCGCTAGGCCGCAGAAGCCGATCGCCATGCCGGCGAAGGCCATGATCACCACGGCGCGGTCGGAGGCGAGGCGATTGGCGCGCGTGATCAGGAGCCCATATCACAATCACAGCTTGTTAGCGCGTCGCAAACAAGCGCTTAGGCTGATGTTTTCCCACACACATCATCAGTCATCATCAGAGGGAAGCCAGCGCCTTGAATAGCGACCGAGCGGACCGCCATTTCCTGAACCAAACCTTCAGATTTTCTGAGGGCGGACCCTGTCTTTTCCCCTGACCTCGATTTACTCCCGATTTACTTGAAAAAAAATCCGGTCGGGCCGATTGCCCAAATCCCATTCCCATTACAAGGATTACCTGGACCTCAGGGGAGACGGCCGGATCGTGCTCTATAAGAGAGCCGACCACCATAACCCCAAATGGACAGTACGCCTCAAGATCCCGGAAACGTCGGGCTTTGTCGTCAAGTCCGCCAAAACGACGGACGTTTTCGAGGCAAGACGGTTTGCAGAGGATTTGTATTACCGGCTTGAAGGGAAGGCCCGAAGAGGAGAGCCGATCAATTGCCCCACATTCGGTAGGGTGTTTGCTGAGTGGGCTAAAGTCCCAGTCATTGATCAAGTGGTGCGCACTGCCAAGTACGTTGATGGCAACGTTCGACGCGTCGAGATTTGGGCTCTCCAATATTTTGGTGAACTCACCATTGATCGGGTGACAGAATCGACCCTCGCCGACTACCTCGACTGGCGTCTCTCACAAGCGAAGAGACCGGCAGTTGTAACGCTCAAGAACGAACGGACAGCAATCAGACAGCTTCTAAAGTTTGCCAAGCGGAAGGGGTATATCGCAGAAGTACCGGAGTTTGAGATCAAGTCTACCCGGATCAACGCCCGTCCGGACATCCCCGAGCGCGAGTGGTATAGACTAATTCGCCTTCTTCCGACGTATGTGGATCGCGCCCAAGATAAGCGACGACAAAGAGAGCGCTTCTACCTCGCCCTCTACATCTTGATTATGGGAAATACGGGTCTACGGGTTGGAGAGGCTCGGAGGCTTCGTTGGCGTGATGTCTCGACCACAAGAACTTTGACCGATGAAGTGCGAGCGCTTGTGTTGGTTAGAGGCAAGACCGGTGAACGCGAGGTTGTGTGTAACCGCGGCGTAGAGCGCTACTTGGAACAGCTACGCACATTTAGAACTGAGGAATTGGACGAGTTTCCGGCCGCCGACGAATATGTTTTCTGCCATCCCTCCGGAAAGCAAATTGGGTCATTCAAGGGAGGTTTTCAGCGGGCCTTGAAGGAGGCTGGTATACTGTTCGCCTCCGGCGGAAAGAAACGAGTCCCCTATTCTCTCAGGCACACGTATGCCACCATGCGGCTTGGTGAGGGCGTCAACGTCTTCCAGCTCGCCGCTAATATGGGGACCTCGGTAGAGATGATCGAAAATTTCTATGGCAAAAAGCGAATGCGGGATCCGAAGATGGCAACTGAACTGACGAAGCATCGCGCAGTTCCCCTTCTCGTCGAAGACCTTGAGGGATAATGCGACGCTAATCATAGTTGAATTTATAAGATGTATGGGTGTCTGACTGGCACGACAGTTCTAACGCGCTCATGCAGCGCTCGCGCGACCGTCTGGGTTACCAACGTGCGCCTTCCGTTATAGCGAGCTTAAAAGACCGTCATCGCGCACTGGCCACAGCCGGCTGAAAAGGGAAAGCGGTGATAGAGCAACAGATTTGCGAACAATTCTTTCTGAAAGCTAGTTGACCGGCAGCAATTGACGGGCGAGACTGCAATTAATGCGGGAATTATTTTTAACCCGTGACAATGCGTAGGATGGGGGCATGCCTTGCGCAAACCACACGTGGTCTTTGTGCCAATGATGGCTTTTGGGGCGACTTCGCTTGCAAGTTGTGTTCAGATACCGCCTCGGGACGGCATTGCTGCCGCAGACGTCAACGCAGTTATTAGGCGCATTAAGTGCGACCTCAATACGATTGTCTTGCAGAAAGCGTACAGCCCAGTTGAAGGCCGACAACCTTTTTTGTTCCTTCGATCATGGGCGGCCAAAGTTCACCTGACCTTGGTGGTTGACGATAGCGCCCAGCTCACTCCAGGAGCATCGTACACGGCGCCACTCCGCACCGTGAACGGCGTCGCTCAGACGTTTACCCTTGGCGTCGGAGGGGGGCTCACGACCGAGGTTCAGCGCCAAGAGGATGTTGAGTTTCTTGTTTCCTTCAAGGATGTAGATACCGAAAACAATAACGGGCAGCTGGCTACGCCACTGTATCACTATTGTCAGCCCGAACCCGGAATACTGCTGGAGAGCGACCTTGGATTGAAGTCTCTCGTAGATGCAGCGCTGAAGCCCGTTGAGAGCGGTGTTCTCAAGCCGGGTAACAATGTAGGTCCGAACGTGGGACCGCCAGCGCCGATCCCGAAAGCTGATTATCCAAAGCTCGGAAAAGTCGAGGTGCGTCCCGTGAATCCTGCTGAAGCCCCCCAGGAGTCCATCAATAGAATTGCCGCGAAGCTTCCAAAAAACGAGCTTGTTTCAAAGCAACTCTTACAGAGATTCAATATCAGCCCCGAAGTCGCCGAGATGACTGGCCCTCAACTTGACGAGCAAAACCCGCCAGAGAAGGGTGATGCAGAGACCGTCAAGAAGTTGCTGTCCAATTCGGTCGACGCGACGGCGATTGAGACAAAAACCCAAGCGATCATCAACGATATCGTTAAACCGAGGTACAGCATAGCGCAATCATCGCTCGACGCATCGTGCCTTGGACCGATAACTCAGTCGCAATTTGAAGCGATCGCTCAATCGGCAAATGTTTCAACGTTTGTCGTTCGGGCTGATAAAGCGGCGGAGAGGGCCGCAAGCAAGACTGCGACCTCGGCGGACATAGCGCAAGCGCTAACGGATTCTGCTCAGGCTCTCGATGATGCCAACAGCGCGCGTAACGCCGTTATCGAGAAAACCAACCAAATGGCTGGTCAGATGGCGGATTGCACGCTGAAGACAAAACAGATCAAAGCGGCAGCCAAGAAACAAGGACCACCTTTATACGACCCGATATCCGTAATCAGCGAAACAATAAACTTCTACGTGACAGTAACTGGAAGTGTAGCGCCGACCTGGAAGCTCGTGCGAGTTACTGCGCCGACATCTGCAAATCTCCTATCAGGAACACGTAAGGATACCAACACACTTATATTGTCGATGGGGCGGCCAAGTATAGGTGCCAACGGGGAAGTGAAAGCATCCGACGCCATGAACAATCAGATCCTGTATTCGATTCTGGGGCAGGCGATTTCGACAACGAGGCCTTGATGAAGACGCTTGCTTACCGACTGGCAAGTCGCGTCATTCTCGTCCAGCAATGGGCAACGACGGAGGCTTCTCGCTCGTGACGGAAAGCGCTGTGCTTGGAGAGATGCAACTCCACGGTTGTAGCTGACCACCGATGTCGCCCAGCATCGTAATCGAGGCAATGAAGCAAAATGGATCAGAATGTCCACGAAGTCTGCCACGGCCACAAAATTCGGTATCGCAGAGTCACCAGTAGATGAGTTAGGCGTGCTCATCCTTAAACCCAAATGTGGATTGGGCTGGCCCCCCGAGAATACTCCCGCGGCATCAAACGACACCGGCTGCGAATTCCACCGCCTCCGTTTGCAACCGCATCAAGCGCACACAGAAGCTGCTAGGCAGCGGCCGAAGTGCGAATCGGGTTAGCAAGCGGCTCGGACTGACTACGACCACTCATTCAACGCAATTTCGCGGCACGTCATCCCAAAAATTTACCTCTCGCCGCGAAGGAGACTCGGGCCTGTCCGGACAGACCGAAGCCAGTGCACTAACCATGGCTAGAAACCAGATCAATCGGAATCAACGCCTCGCAACTTGTTCATCGTTGTGTTCGGTACGATGAGAGTGTATGCGCAGAGGCCGACGTTGGAGAGCAGCAGGTTACACGCATGTAACCCGTCTCGCCCTCAGTATTCAGCAGCTGGACCGGCTTACTGATCCACTGAGATCAAGTTGACGATCCAACCTTTCTTACCCGGCTGGACAGTATAGATCGCCACCTTGAGAGCATTTCCTTGGATTGCGTTGATCGTTTCCCATCCCGGCCCAGTGATCCTGAAGCGAATCTGACACACTACTTGGTCGATGTCGCGACCGTAACGAACCGGAAAGGCTTCGCCACTTATCACAACCTCATTGTCGGGCAAGGAAACGTTGGCATCCGGAGCTCGGTGTTTCTCGCTCTCAATCTTCTCCTTCAGCGTCACTATCCTCGCTTCGAGCTGGCTAATCTCATCTTCCCAGTCCTTTCTCGGCTGGGCTGCCTCCAACTTGCGGTACATTTCTAGGCTATTTTGCGCGTTCTGAAGTAGCTGAGGAGTACCACCAGTTCGCTGATCATCCAACTGCTTCAGCTGGTTCATTAATGGGCCAAGCCTTGCCGCGCTTGGATACTGATCATTGATCAAGTGCTTGGCCATCTTGAGGGCGCCCTCGTCAGTGCACATCCTTCCCCAGGGCAGGATTGGAAAAAGCAGCGCCTCGCCTACTCTTTCCACATAGTATGTCCAACTTGGATGTTGGGGAGCATCCACCGCGTCTAGCTGTTGGATAGTCGCCGGAGGCATGTCGTCTACGATCGCCGACGGCCTAAAGCCCGACTGCGATACGTAGGCGAGACCAAGAATTCCTGCGATCATGACTGTTGTGCCACACAGTTTAACCAACCTCATTATTCATCTCTCCCAACCTCAAAGACTTGGGACCCCTGGTCGGCGTCAAGCGGCGGCATTCGATCGATTAGGCCAGTCAGAATAGGCAAAAACGAAGAGCACAACTAAACTCACGAACGGAATGAGGTACGCAATCGCCCACCATTTGCTGAACCCTGCCCTCTTCAATATTTTCGAGGCCGGGAAAAAGGGCAAGACGACCTCCACTATGAGAATCAGTAGCCAGTGCCATATCGACATTCCATTTCTCCTTTTCGCTGCTCGCCGATGACCGGATATGTCCTCGATCAAGGTTGCCATGTTGATAAGTTTTGGTTCACGGCCGACGCCTATTTGTGGAGGCAGCATAAGACCACGAAGGGATCGACTGGATCATCGAAGTTGATGCTCCTGACCGCGACATTTAAGCGACCAGAAAATTGATTAGGAGGACCTCGAAACCTAGCTCAGGGGCCAGATCTATCCCGAGCTTCAGTGCTTGTATCTGGCCAATACCAATATTTTTGTCTGTTTAAAGCGGTGGGTCAATAGCAGACATCAAGGTTCTTTGGGGCATGGATTATCGCCATGTCTTCGCCAGCAACCTGCGCCGCATCAGGCACGAAAAGGGGTTTTCTCAGGAAGCCCTGGCGTACGAGGCCGGCGTGAACCGGACCTATATGAGCAAGCTGGAGAAGGGCGGCAGCTTCGTGGGGCTAGAGGTCATGGTGAAGCTCGCCGAAGTCCTGGAGGTCGAGCCCGCTGACTTCCTGAAGCCCCCGACCCGGAAGTCCCGGAAGTCCTGAGTCGACCTTAAGTCCTCCGATAGAGGGCCAACGGACACCCCAGAACGTCGGAATGCCGTTGGACCAGGGTAGCCCCTTCGGGCGGCCCAAAGACGTTCCAGAAGCCCAGAACCGGGTGAACCTAAGCCCACCCGTTCCAGAGGCCTAGTCAGGCTGCCTTCTTCTTGAACGCGGGCCTCTGCTTGCTGGCCTGCGCAAACAGATCGTCCAGCTCGCCGGCTCGAACGGCCTCGATCAGGGTATTAATGATCGTGGGGAGCTTGTCCTTCGACGGCACGACGATGCCCGCCTTGCCCTTCTCGAACTCGATGGGCTTCGTGCCGAACTTGATGGACATGACGATCTGGCCCGACGGATCGATTTTCCACCAGGGTTTGACCCTCTGTTTGCGGACGACGACCTGCTTCTGGCCATCGATTTCAGCGGTCCGGTGAACGGTCCGGACGTACCCAGGGTCCTGTAGGAGCTGCTTCTGCTCCTCTAGCTTCTGGATGAATTTGGCCCTCCGGATATGAACCGGATCGTTGGTGTCCTTGGGTATGGCGGTGAAGGAGAGGGACTTCAGGACAGGCATTTGGGTTCTCCATTGATTGGACAAACCCAGCCGATTCTAACATCGCGTATGCACTTGTAACTGGCCAAAATTGACCAAAAGCCTAAGTTGAATCATTCGGGTACCGCTCGCTAATATGGGCCCCAGCTACGCCCCCCACTCGCGCTCCCACCCAGTACGATTTCCGTCACACATTCACAGGATCCCGATCGAAGATGTCCTCATTGAAATCGGATATTGTCAAACGCATTCAAAGGCTGCCCAAACCTACAAATGTAGCGGGAGCTATGCAGCCACTCTTCGAGGCCGTAAGTAACGCCATTCATTCAACGCAAGAGAAGTTCGGTGAGGCCGTGGCGACTGCTGGCCGTATCACGGTCACTGTCTCGATCGACAGAAAGAAAGAGGCATTTTGGGCGACCGTCGAAGATAACGGCGTCGGCCTAAATCAGGACAATTATGATGCCTTCACCACCACAGACACCGACAACAAGATCGATATAGGTGGCAAAGGGGTTGGCCGACTGTTGTGGCTGGATTGCTTTAAAAACATTGAGGTCATCTCCGTCTTTCAGGACGTTACTAAGCCCAAAAAGCGCTCATTCAAGTTTGTGCTGGCGGCAGAGGACCAAATTCAGGACGAGACGATCGAGGATGTACCGAACGGATCTTCGACGATGTTCTACGTCCGTTTCAGTGGACTTCGCGACAATGGTTACTTGAGTAGGTTTCCAGGCCGGAAAGAGTATATCTTCCAACATATAACCTCTCACTTCCTTCCGACCTTTATCGGAGGCCGTTGCCCCAGGATAACGGTAATCTGCGCCGATGAAGAGCGAATCTTTCCGGATGCGATCAACGCG
Organism: Bradyrhizobium sp.; assembly: GCA_035293585.1. Lineage (GTDB taxonomy): Bacteria > Pseudomonadota > Alphaproteobacteria > Rhizobiales > Xanthobacteraceae > Bradyrhizobium. Next base: position 33,863 of record DATGMN010000089.1, read on the forward strand.
GTGGTACGTAGGCGAGAGCCGGAGAAGCTGCTCAAGACGGAGGAGTACGGCGAGCTTCATTTAACACTAATGGAATGCGACAAGGTCGCGAGTTCTGATCTGAAGGGCAGCCATTTCGTTCACTTTATCGCCCACGATCGAACGGTACGATCTCAAAACATCGACAGCAAATTGGGGTTCAAGTATTTCGGTCCCGAGCAGGATCGTGTTTTCCACGCGATCCTGACAGGCGATTTCTTAGACAAGAACGTCAATCAAGAGCGCACTGCTTTCATGTTCGACGACGCAGTGCTGGAGCGCATCGTGAATGATCCGTGCTGGCCTTGCATTGTCGAGTTCTTAAATGAGCCGCTTCAAAAACTCAGCAACGAGCAACGCCAGGTTATTAGTGATATTACGGAGTCTTATCCCTCCGTAGCTTTCGGAACTGTTGAAGAACTGCAAGACAAGATTCCATCTGGCGAGTTAAATGACGACGCAATTTACGGTCATCTCTCGCGAGAGCGCTTCCGGAGAGACCAAAGACAAGGCGAGAAGATAAGGGGGGTCCTAAAGCGCCTGAAGGAAGGTTCGGTCGATATAAATACGTTTACGTCTGCGATTGAGGACGCCAAGAAGGCGATTGAAGATGCGGAGCAGAAGAGCTTGGCGGAGTACGTCGTTAGAAGAAAAGTGGTCTTGGACTTTGTGGAAATTCTTCTGCAAAATGTCCGCGATGATGCCCGGGACAGCTCCTACCAACGTGAGGACATTCTACATTCCTTCATTTGTCCAATCCGGATCAACACACTCAAAGATGGAACAAAGAAGGTAGAGCCAGCTGCGTCGCACGACCTCTGGATCATCGATGAAAGATTGACGTTCGCGCAATATTTTAGCTCCGATACCGAATTTGCGTTGTTGTCGTCATCTATTGACAGCCAGGATCGGCCGGACATCCTCATATTCGATCATGTCCACGGTTTGAGGCAAAGCGATCAGCCATCCAAGATCCTCCTTGTCGAATTGAAGCGGCCTGGTCGCACCACGTATGCAGATGATGAAAATCCTCATATGCAGGTGGAGCGCTACGTCAAACAACTATTGGCGGGAGGTAAGATCGATGTAAGAGGTCGGCCGATCAACCTTGGACCGGACACAGTCTTCTACTGCTTTATTGTCGCTGATATTATTGGAAAGCTAGACGACTGGACCTACTCCTGGCCTCGCACAGCTGATGGTCGCGGCAGATTCCTCCAACCACAGTACGGATTTAGAGGCGTCATCGAGCTGATCGGGTGGGATACCCTACTGACTGACGCACGCGAGCGAAATCAGGCCTTTTTTGAAAAGGCCGGTATCTCTGGTAGGAGTTTTTTCAGTGCCGACTAGCTGCCCAAGCCGAGCGGTCCGAACTGACCGATCATGACCGATCTTCTCCAACATATCGGGCGATCCACTTGGGACGTAGTCGCAAACCAGCACACAAGGTCGTGTTTTCGATTTCTGCGGAATAACAGTACGCAATGGACGTCGTTCCACGCTGGTAATGAAGAGCGGGAATATTTCCAAAGGTGCGGATTGCAACCGAGCCTATGCAATCCCAGGTAAGCATGATGTTACGAGCCAGCGAGCATCCTGAAAAAGAGACGGGAGCAAATATATGGCGATCTCCGAGTCCGATATCAAACTTCTTTGGGGACGCGCTGCCGGTATATGCTCTAACCCGGCATGCCGCGATGATCTCACCGTGGTTCTCGGAGACAAGCAGAATTACAACGTCGGTGAGATGGCCCATGTCATTGCCAGAAATGAAGCAGGGCCAAGAGGAAGAACGGGCGGGGGACCGGATACATATGAAAACCTAATCCTCCTTTGCCCGACGTGTCACACGCACATAGACAAGTCGCCAAACGAATATCCCGAAGATCTCCTTAAGCGTTGGAAAACGGAGCACGAACGCGAGGTCCGAAGTAACGGCGCAAAGCTCAAGTTCGAAACTGTAGCGGAATTGAAAACCTATGTAACGCGATTGCTGGCCGAGAACGCCTCAATCTTCAAAACGTTCGGCCCACATTCCGAGAGCGCAGAGGACCCCGGCTCCAATACCCATCAAATCTGGACGTTTCGAAAGCTCGATACCATGCTCCCCAACAACCAGAAAATCATGAACGCGATTGAGGCTAACGCAGCTCTCCTGTCACCCGAGCAATATGCGGCGTTCTTAGACTTCAGGAATCACGCGACAGCCTTTGAGCGGAATCAATACAACAGGCTCGATTCCTACCCGCTATTTCCAACAAAATTCGAAGAGGTGTTTCGAGTATGACTAATGGGAGCAACACCTGGAACGTTCGATTTAGCCACATAGCTTGGTTCGAAAGGCTTTTGCTGAGTCATAAGAACCTGACAAACGTTCAAAGGCATGACGACATAATCTTCGAAGTCGACCGAGTAACTCAAAAAGATCACCTGAAAATACTGTGCTGCAATGAATACACCATGGGAGTGACTTTGGTTCAGAGAGGTCTGGCCGAATTTGGAGCCGTCAATATTTTCTACATTGGCGGAGGCTGGTGCGGCTATACTCAGGAAGCGAAGGAATTCTGTCAGTCTCAAAATATTGGGCTATTCGTGACGGATGAAATGAATGGAGCGCTGTGGAAGACGGACTATTGGGCTTACCATCGACGAGATAAAGAAGGAAATCCGGTCTACTACTACAAAGTGGCCTGACGTTCGCGCCGCATTTGGCTTTGGCTCATTTTTTCGAGACGAACCATTTAATGATATCGACGTGCTACTTGTGCTTCAGCAAGGATGCCAATCTCGCCTCACTACATTTTATGAACTAAAGGCGGCATTCGATAATTTTGACAAAAAATACGGAGTTCATTTTGACATCACTGTCCTGACAGAGAGGGAATTTTCAGAGCGCCCTCTGCGTGACATGGATTCCCTCATTCCAATTCATGTAAGCCGTTGACCAACCGGCTAGCCGTGCCCCGGTGAGACCGTTTCAGGAATATTGTCGAGACCAACAGCCCCCACGCTGCCCAATTGCCTTTACCCAATGATCGAACTCATAGCAGTTCTTCGAACTTGTCCACACGCCAGTTCCTAGCCTCGATACGTTCAGGCGCGTGGTAGCGTTCTCTCTCTCTCTCTCTCTCTCCAGAGTCGAGAACTTCAGAATTTCGGCCGCTGCCGCGCTCAGCTCCTGCGCCGTTGGCCGATCGCACCATGGGTCGCGACTCTTGGTGGTGCATGTCGACACGACCATATTTTGAAAAGGCCTCTTCTGTCGCGGTCGAGCCTCCGCGCCCAGGCTGTCAAATTGAATGAGCGTACGAAGCGCTCGCATTTCCTCGTCTAGAATGCGTCGTCGTGATATTAACTACAGCATCATCTCGGGAAGAGCAGCCGAGGTTCACTGGAGTTGGTTTGCCTGAAAAAGCAACACGCCTCTAAGACGTCAAAGCCTTGAATATCTAAGGCTACATCCAACACATGCGTGATCAATGTAACCTCTTTGTCTACGATATAAAGAGCCCCCAGAACTGCTCCACCGATCGTTGAGGGAATGTTGAGGCGACCTTGTATGTGGGGACGATGTTCGCCGTTGAACTCATCGTTCAGTTTGGCCGCAAAGCGCGTTCCATCCCTTATATTGGGATTAGACAACTCGTCCTCAGGACTAAAGCTTGAACCGGTTGCAGCCACGAATTCTACTTTGTCGAACGTATTTGAGTAGCTCCGCTCCATCAGCTCCAAGTTCACGGCGCCGCCAATCCGCCGAGTGTGATGCCAAGCCTCGGCCATCCTAATGACAATCCTGGTAAGGAGTTCCAGGGAACTGGCGACCGTTCGGCGGTCCTGATTGGCCGTGTTTGACGCGAAATAGGCGCGGCCATCCTTGGCGTGGAACAGTGGCAGTCGGGTATTTGTGTACAGTGCGTCGATTAAGTATTCGATAGGTGCAGGATTTGTAACCCCTACGAGATTCGATAGGCCAAGCTCATTGGCTGCGGTTGTGAGCGACTTACGAAGCCAGTTAATCTCACGCTCCTTAGCTTTTGGATATCTGGCCGACAGAAGTAACTCGAACGCCAAATACATATTGCGGTAAGCATCAAAGAGATCATCGGAAACCTGAGCCAATCTGTAAAACCGAAAAGCTAAATGGTGTTGGGGAATTACTATCTTGGGCGGAACAGGCGTACCAGAAGCATCCCGAACCTCCAATTCTATGGGACCAACCGAAAACGAGAATGTCGCCGTTGATGCGACAGCAATGACTTTCGTACCGGCTTCTTTCCACCAAGCAATATATTCTTCGTTCGCGTCACGGGTTGCTAAGTCTGCCCCACCCGTCATCGAGAGGATATCCAGACCTTCTTGTAGCAATTCAGTTCCTTTAGCTAGAACTTCCGAGTGGGATCCAGCGCCCGAAAAGCAACAGACTACGAAGGGGGACTTTGGCGAAACTCGAAACGTCGCACCCGCATAATTGAACTCGCGTTCGGCCTTCGGAGGTTTGACGAGGAGCTGTCCAAGTCCCCCCGCAACAGTCCCATTTGTCTCAAGGGAGAGCTGACCTATCGCAGCCATTTGATCTCCTAACGGTGGATGAAAAGACATCTTTAAGAAGGTAGTCAACCGTTGTAAGCGCACAAAGCATTGGCAGATTCGCAGGTAACGGATTTCACGCCGGTCTTACCGGTGGGTCGCCGCCGTTTTTCAAGGGATCGCCGTACTCGTGCAATGGGCTTGCTCATCTTTACTGATGATACTTGGTCCATTCTATCATCAGTAGGTCCAAGTTATTGAAGGGGTTCGGCCTTTCGTTCACGGCCTTCTGTCCGCTAGAGCGGTTCACAACTTAATTGAATCGGGAGGGATTCCCGATTTCGGGCGAATATGATTCAAGATGCTGGCTGGGCTGGAGGCCAGCATCGATGGTCCGACCAATTTCCAATGATCTGCGTAAGCGTGCGGTTGCCG